>JAQSYI010000029.1 GCA_029256185.1 Paenibacillaceae bacterium | reverse complement strand
AAGCTTGGGGAACTGAAGATCTGATTTACACACCTCCATAACCCATTCTTGGGCCTATTTCCCGCCTCCGCTCCGGAGGCGGGTAGGGGCTTTTTTTGTCGGTTTGGAACGGCATGTTCACGGGCTCATTGTGCCGAAGGTTTTTATTAATGGCGGCAAGAGGGCATTGTTGTCACAATGCGGATCATTCTATGGTATAATCGCATCAAAAATCACCGGAGGCATTTATGCTCAGTTTTCAGCAGAAAGCGGATATATGCGCGTCTTTTCCCCAATTGGAACGCAAGGACGTGTCTCTTGGGCGCCTTAACTTCTCCTATGAGGGAAGTGCTTATGAGAAGAAAACCGTCGTCTATCATCTTCATCCGAACGGCAACGGGTTTGTCTACGGGGCTTTGTTGCCGGATGTGATTACGGACAATAAGGGCTTTGTCAATATCCGGGAGCTGAACGAACCGGAATTGCGCGATCTGATCGGCAGAGCGATCCGTTCCATGAGCGGACGGGAAGAGGAAGAACAAGCGGCAGGTGTGAAGCCCCGCGGCGGAACCACCCCTGGCAAGCAGACATGGAGCAGCAAGGAAGGGCAGCAGCTTCAGCTTTTTTATGAGGATGAATTATGGTATATCTACGCGGGAGTCCATCTGGAAGCCGCCTTCGAAACACTGGAGGAGGCGGAAGAGTATCTGGAGGAGGAAGGATTTTCCCCCGCGTCCCCCAAGGTCTAGAACTGTGAAAATCACTGCCTGATGAATGGCCCGTAATCCCGGCGGGAATTGATCAGGCTTTTTTCATTGGAAATATCTGTTTAGGCAAATGGAAATTTATTGTAAACCTTTTTGTCGCAACATGGTTTATAATTGAAGAAGCCGCAACTTATAAAAATTGGTGGGATCAAGATGATAAGAGCTTTATTGGTGGATGATGAGCGGTTGGCGCTGCTGCATCTTGAGAAAATGTTACAGGAACTGGCCGGCATAGACATTATTGCGACTTGTACGGACCTTGCCGAGGCAATGGAAGTGGCCTTCCGGCAGAAGCCCGATGTAGTGTTTATGGATATACATATGCCTGAAATGAACGGAATGAGAGCAGCGGAGCTGATGCAGGAGGTTTGTCCGGGAGCGGACATCGTCTTCGTCACTGCTTATGACGTTTATGCGCTGGAAGCATTCGAGTTGAACGCCCTGGATTATGTGTTGAAGCCGATTCAGCGCCCCCGGTTGATGAAGACCCTTCAGCGGCTGGAAGAACGGCTGCCGCGGACCGAGGCGGAAATATCCAGGGCGGACGAGACGCGGATCTGCTGCTTTCAGTCCCTGGGATACGAGAAGAACGGCAACCCGCCCGTATCCTTCAAGTGGAGAACCACGAAGGCGCAGGAGCTGTTCGCATACATGCTGCACAACCGCAACCGCTTCGTCAGCAAGGAGCTGCTGCTTGATGTGCTATGGCCTGACTTTGACCCGAAGAAAGCTGCTACCCATCTCTATACTACTGTCTATCAGGTAAGGCAATGTATCAAGCAGGCGAATCTGGACGTGCAAATTCATAACGTCAGCGGAGGCGAAGGCTATTCCTTGGAAATGAAGCATGTGCGCCTGGATGTAGAGGAATGGGAGAGCGGCGTCCGGGAATCGGGAGATGGCGGCACTTACAAATGGGTGGAGCATCAAAAATTGTTCGAGCTTTATGCAGGAGATTATTTCAGCGATTATGATTACATCTGGGCCGAGAGTGAGCGGCAGCGGCTGCGCAGCATCTGGCAGCACTACGGATTGCAATTGGCCGAATCCCATTCCTATTCCGGGCGGCTCCCGGAAGCACTGGCCACTTACCAGCGGCTGATCCAGATCCAACCGTATTGTGAAGAAGCCTATTGGGGACTTATGAAACTTTATGACAGGCTGGGCGAGCGTCCTGCCGTAGAAGCCCAGTTCAGGAAGCTCAAGGAGATCATGACAGAGGAATTGGGAATACCGGTTCCATCCTATGTAGAGGGCTGGTATGAAGATTGGCGGCGCGGTCTGTCCGTGCTATGACGATAACCCGGAGAAGGCTTGTTGTGGTCACCGTTTCGTATCTGCTTATTCTCACCGTATTCCAGATGCTTTGGGTGCGGTCTTATTCCCATTCGGGCGGACCTGTGGCCCAGGACGGGCTGCTTGATCTGCGCAATGAGCATTTTACCGGGCACAAGACCTTCAATCTGGATGGAAAATGGGAATTTTACCCTAATCAATTGCTGTCCCCGGAGGCTCTCCGGTCAGCTTCCCACAGCCGAAGCTTGATTCAGGTTCCAGACGGCCGTGAAGCTTCGTGGGAAGCCTTTCCTGAAATGGGGGAGACAAATTACGCATATGGCACTTACCGGCTGCGCTTGCTGGTCAACAGCGGCACGGAACAACTCTATGGCTTGATTGCAAGCGAGATCCGCACCGCCTCCCGGATTTTCGTCAATGGCGAATTGGCAGGGGAGTCGGGAACTCCCGCCGCAAGCCGGGAATATTTCCAACCCAGGAACATTCCCTACTCTGTAAGCTTTGCCGTCGACAAGGATGAGGTGGAGATTGTCATTCAGGTCTCCCATCTGGATTACTCCAAGCAAGCGGGCGGTCTCAGAGATTCCATTATCTTCGGATCGGAACAGGCGATTGGGAAATACCGGACCTTCTTCATCAATATGCAGCTGACGGTGCTTCTCATTTTACTGCTGCATCTTGTTTATATTGTTTTATTGTATCTGTTCGGCACAAGGCAGAAGGTGCTGGTTACCTTCTTTCTGCTGATTGTTTTCAGCATCATCAGCTTGTTGGTGGACGATGACAAGCTTTTACTGGCACGGCTTCCCCTGAACTATGAATGGTCCATTAAGCTGTTGTTCCTGTCCTATACGGGCGTGTTTACTTTTATTATGGTATTTATCGCGCAACTGCTCCCCCAGCATTGTCCCAAACGGGTAATCCGCTTGTTTGCTGTTATGAACGGCATCTACGCTCTGGCAATCCTGCTTTCGCCATTGGAGCATCTGCATGTACTGAGCATGCTGTTTAGTGCCACTGTCTATTTTCCTGCGTTTGCGATTCCCGTAATTCTGTTCCGGGCGGTATGGAAAGGGGAACATGACGCCATTTTCCTGCTGCTGGCAACAGTCAGCATTCTTTCCAATCTGCTGTGGGGGGCGCTCAAAAGTAACAATCTGGTGGAGGACGGCTTCTATCCGTTTGATTTTATTTTTGCCTTTCTGGGATTTGCTTCATATTGGTTCAGCCAGTATTTCCGGAATGCAGAGCAAACTGCCCAATTGGCGAAACGACTGCAAAAAGCAGACCGGCAAAAGGATGATTTCCTGGCAAATACCTCCCATGAGCTGCGCAATCCTCTTCACGGAATAATCAATATTGCCCAGACGGTTCTCGACGGGGAGAAAACCAAGCTTGCCCCGAAAAATGTCAAGAATATGGAGATGCTGATCACAATTGGGCGCCGCATGTCTTTTATGCTGAATGATCTGCTTGATCTCGCCCAACTCCGGGAGAGCAATATCCGTCTGGAAATTGCGGCTCTGCGGGTGCAGCCCGTCATCTCCGGCGTAATGGACATGCTCAAATTTATGACGGAAGGCAAGCCCATCCGGCTTGTGATGAATATACCGGATGACTTCCCTCTTGTGGCTGCCGATGAAAAGCGTCTTATCCAAATTGTGTTCAACCTGCTTCACAATGCCTTTAAGTATACGATCGAAGGCTCTGTGACGATTTATGGGGATGTCCAGGGCCAACATGTGCATATTCATGTGGCGGATACAGGGATTGGCATGGATGACGAAACTCTGGTCAGAATTTTTCAGCCTTACGAGCAGGCTGATTCAGGCATAGCCGCTATCGGCGGCGGACTGGGACTGGGCTTGAGCATCTGCCGGGAGTTGGTGGAGCTCCATGGCGGAGTTCTGACCGTACGCTCATCCCCCGGACAAGGCTCTATCTTCACATTCACTCTTCCCATTGCGAAAGTTACAGATGGCGCGGCGCATGCGTCCCGTTCCGGTTCGAAGCAGCCTGCTCCTGAACATGGAGAGGACAGGGAACATGAATCAACTGACCAGCAAGCGCCTGCTGCTGTTTCCGGAAGGCCGAGAGTGATGGTCGTGGATGACGATCCGGTCAACCTGCTGGTATTGCGGGGGATCCTCTCCGATGATCAGTATGAGATTGTCACGGCTACTAGCGGAGAGGAAGCGGTCGGGAAATTGGATGAAGGGCAGTGGAATCTCATTATAGCTGATGTGATGATGCCGCATATGTCCGGATACGAGCTGGCGGGAATTGTGCGCAAACGCTTCTCGATCTCGGAGCTGCCCATCCTGCTTCTGACGGCAAGAAGCCTGCCGGCGGATATCGATACCGGATTTGCCATGGGCGCCAACGATTACGTATCCAAGCCGGTGGACGCTTTGGAGCTTAAGGCGAGGGTAAGGGCGCTGACTGATTTGGGGAAGTCCGTAAGCGAGCAGCTCCGGCTGGAGGGCGCCTATCTTCAGGCCCAGATTCAACCTCATTTCTTGTTTAATGCCATGTCCGCCATTTCGGCGCTGGGCGATATTGATGTGGAAAGAATGCGCCGCATGATCGATGCTTTTAGCGCTTATCTCCGGATCAGCTTCGATTATATGAGCGCGGAGCGGCTGGTGCCGGCAGAATATGAGTTGGAGCTGGTACGCGCCTATCTGTATATTGAGAAAGAGCGTTTCGAGGAACGGTTGGAAATAGAGTGGGAGCTGCCTTGCGAGCTTAACTTCCTGCTGCCGCCGTTATCTATTCAGCCGCTTGTGGAAAATGCAGTCAGACACGGCATACTATCCCGCTCCCGGGGCGGAAGAATCGTTATTGGGATTAAGCACGTGGACAAGGGTGTGGAGATTTCCATCAAAGATAACGGGGTAGGAATAAATCCGGAAAGAATGGAACAAATCCTCGTCCATCAGCCGAATACAAAAAGAGGAATTGGACTTGTCAATACAGACCGCAGGCTGAAGCAGCTATATGGCAGAGGGCTGCATATCACCAGTGAACCGGATATTGGAACAACTGTTTCTTTTGTCATTCCCGGTGAAGCGAGCAAGGAATATTCCAAAGCGGGCAAAATTTGATTCTCAGTTGCACTACATTTAAATTGTTTCGACAAATGTTTATTTTATTATAATTATTTGTTCAGAATCTGTTCAGATAGCGGATGTATGATAAGCATAAAGAGCTGAATGATGTCTAATGAGACTGCTGCCGGACTCTTATTGCTTTCCTATCATACTCAAAACTGAACGGAGGCTACCCGCATGAGGCAGAAGCGCAAGCGAAAATCGATCAACTTTAATCTTCTCAAGAAAGAAACCAGCGCGTTCATGATTGCCGTGCTGCTGATCGTCCAGTCCATCTATGGCTTGGGCTTGGCGGCTGCCAGCAGCATAACAACCAATATCCTTACCAATGTAACAATGACCGTATACTCCGATAACAATTGGCAGGATCCTGTGACGGATACGGTGTACAAGCAGCGGTCCAAGGTGACGTTGGACTACAATTGGGATCTTCCGGATGGCCACGGCTACCATGACGGAGATACGTTTACCTTCCAATTGCCCGATGTATTCCAACTGTACAACGACGTCTCCGGTAATTTGGTGCTTCCCGGCACAGCGGATTCGGTAGGTACCTTTGCCGTGGACCGCAGCACTCATCAGGTTGTGATGACCTTCAATGATTACATAGAACACTATGATGTTTACGGCACGTTGTCCTTCAAGACGGAATTCAGGGAGTTTGAGGCCCATGAGAACTCTGTCCAGGAGATTATTCTCCCTGTCAACGGGGTCATGGAGAAGATCCTTCTGACATTCGAGCCGAAGAACGGCGCGCTCCTGGCAAAGCGTGGATGGGCCGACGACTATAACCCCAAGAATATCAACTGGGAAGTGGATGTGAACACATCCCTGAATAAGATCACCAATGCCGTGGTTACTGATCTGATTCCTCCCGGTCTGGGCCTGCCCGATCCTGCTTCTGTGGTGGTGAAGCGGCTTAATGTGACCATGGGAGGAACGGCTACGCCAGGGGAGACGGTTACGGCCGGCACGTATTACACCTACAACGGTTCCGCGTCTCCAATTAGCTTCAGCTTTCTCAATCCGCAGGATACGGTGACCAACAACACCTACTCCGCTTACCGGATTTCGTTCACAACCCCCATTACCGATGCCAGCATCGAGAGCTTCCTTAATACGGCCACTTTGACGGGCAGCAATCTGAGTACCTCGCCAACGGCTGCAGCGACGGTGGAAACCAAGTACGGCGAGGCGCTTAATAAAAGCACCGGCAATTACAGCAACAACACCCAAACTATAGAATGGGCCGTAGAATTTAATTATGATGAGAGGACTCTCGCCGCGGGAGCAAGCTTGGAGGACTGGTTCAGCGATAACCAGACGGAGCCCAGCGAGATTAAGGTGTACCCCGTTGAGTTCGCTATGAATGGCTCCAATGTAACAACGACTGTACGCGATACGCCAATCGATCCAGGCGAATACACGGTTACTTCCCTTTCTGATCCTGCTAACCGTCCCGGACAAGCCGGCATTAGACTGACCTTCGGCAGTGCGGTCTCCTCCGCGTACAAGATCGTATACGTCACCAAGGCGAAGGAGCGGGTATATGCGGATAATCCGCCGCCTCCGACTGTGACCAACACGGTGTACTTCGAAACGAAATCTACCGAACCTGTGGTCAGGACGCTTACATCGGGAATACTGACGAAAGGCCAGTCGGTGGATTACAGCAACAAGACCATAGACTGGACCATCACCTTCAATGATGATAAGAAGCCCGATGGATCGCCGTATAAGGTGCAAGATACCGTAATAACGGACACCTTGCCATCCGGCGTAATGCTGGATCAAGCTTCGTTGAAAATCGTAAACGGCGCATATCAGCTTCAGCCCGTCACGGATTATACGCTGACCATCACCCCGGACGGTTTTAAAATTGAGCTTAAGAATGCATACAAAACAGAATTGATCGGAGCCTGTGTCATTACCTATACCACTTCGCTTGACCGGGACCTGCTGTTAAACAGCAGTACATATCCCAATACCGCCCACGTGGCATGGGTGGAAAACAGCACTTTCCATCAGCAGCAGGTGACGGAGGTGTTCACTCCCAATGAGCGTGCCAGGAACAACGGCTTCAAGAACGGAACATACAACGCCACTACCAAGGAAATTACCTGGAACGTGGGCTTCAACTATAACCAGAAGAACGTTGCTGCAGCCAATATTGTCGATCCCTTTCTGCATGGGCAGAAGCTGGTCAGCAATTCTGTGAAAATCTACGAAATGAACATTGCCAACGGTGGCAACCCAACTAAGGGTAATCCGGTTGCGCCAAGCAAATATACGGTGGAGCTCCCGGATGAGACTAACGGCAATATCCTGACAATCAGCTTCAAGGATGCCGGCACACAGGTATATACCCCTATCACCCAGGGATATTATCTGGAATTCAAGACCACGCTGGACGGGTTGCTGATTGAATCGAATATCACGAACAAGGCTGCGTTGTATGACGGCGGCAATAAGATATCCAATGATCTAACGGCAACGGTCAATATCCCTCATAGAGATATCTATCTGAACAAGATTGGTACGCAAGACGGCACCAAGATTAAGTGGAAGGTAGAGATTAACTATAACCAGTCCACCATCTGGGATGCGGTGATTACAGATACAGGCAGCGCCAATCAGCTTCTTGATCAGGGGTCGTTCCGGCTGTACAAAACAACAGTCGCGGCCGACGGCGCGGTGACCAAGGGAAGTCCGCTTCAGCAAGGGGCTGACAAGGATTACACGGTCAGCTTCAGCCATAACAGCAACGGAGAGCCTGTGTTCATATTGGCCTTCCTTGAGCCGTCTCCCATTGCGGAGCCCTACATTCTCGAATATGAGTCCTACGTCGTGGCAAACGACGGTGAGGTGGTTACGAATTCCGTTGGTCTGAGCGGCAGGAATATCTCTACTGTGACTAAGAACGAGTCGCAGAATGTGACGGTCCGATTCTCATCGGGCCAAGGAACGGGAAGCGGAGTGGTAGGCTCGCTTACCATTACCAAGAAGGACCACGCCGATCCCAGTACTGTGCTGCCTGGCGCCCAGTTCTCTCTGTACAGGGTCATAGGGACCGTGCAGGCGCTTGTGGGGACTTATACGACCGATATCCATGGTGAAATTACCATAGCCAAGCTCAATGGAGGCAGCTATATTCTGAAGGAGACAGCTGCTCCCGCAGGGTACCAATTGGATAATACGCCGCGGAGTCTGGTTATTAACTCAGTGACTAAAGATGTGGTATTCGAAGCGACCAATAAGAAGATAGCAGCACCTTCTCCGAGTGTGTCGCCGAGCGCTTCGACGGGAACGGGCACATCACCAAGCCCATCGACGGGAACCGGTGTATCACCAAGCCCATCGACGGGAACCGGTGTATCACCAAGCCCATCGACAGGAACCGGTGTATCACCAAGCCCATCGACGGGAACCGGTGTAACGCCAAGCCCATCGACGGGAACCGGTGTAACGCCAAGTCCATCGACAGGAACCGGTGTAACGCCAAGCCCATCGACAGGAACCGGTGTAACGCCAAGCCCATCGACAGGAACCGGTGTAACGCCAAGTCCATCGACGGGAACGGGGCCGACGCCAAGCGCATCGACGGGAACCAGTCCGACCCCGGATAGTTCAACCGAGGAAAATCCGACTCCGACCCCGTCGACGGCAAGCAGTCCTACGCCAAGCGCATCAACAGCTGTATCGCCGACTCCGTCAACTGCCGTATCGCCGACACCGGTGACACCGGAGCCGAGTCCGTCCACTCCGGCTGCCAGTCCTTCGCCGACACCCTTGACGGAAACGGAAGTAACGGATGAGAATACGCCCAAGGGCGGCTCGGTTGAAGTGCCGGAGGGCAGTGTTCCCAGTATCGGGAAGGTGCCTCAGAACGGAACATTAACTGTTGACGAGAACGGCAACTGGCTCTATACTCCTGATCCCGGCTTTACGGGCAAGGATGAATTCTCGATCATCATCACTGATGAGGATGGCAATGAAGAAGAGATAATCATCGAAATTGATGTCAACGAAATACCGTTAGGAACAATTGATCCTCCGGAGGAAGAAGCGGTCGACGTCAAGCAGCTTCCGAAGACGGGAGAACCAAGCAATCTGCCATGGCAAGCAACCGGTTTGGGATTGATCATCGGGGGGATTGCCTTGAAGAAGAGGTATGGCTGGAAGAAGCAAAGCTAATTCAGGCATGGGGCTGCCGGGACGCTCTCGGCAGTCCTTCTCTTCGAATAAGGCTTGGTGCTCAAACGCATGGATTAATGGCGGAGGTGAGGCGATGGATGGAATCAAAGTAATGGTGGTAGACGATACGGCTTTCATGAGAATGGTCATGCGCTCTTTGCTGGAGGGTATGGGACACAAGGTTGTGGCGGAGGCCGCCAACGGGGCAGAGGCTGTACGGATGTACCAGACTGTCCGGCCGGACCTGATCACAATGGATATTACGATGCCGGAATTGGATGGGATAAGTGCAGTAAGGAAGATTAAACAGATGGATTCATCAGCCAGAATCATCATGTGCTCTGCCATGGGCCAAAGAGAGATGGTTCTGGAGGCAATCCGCAACGGCGCCGCTGATTTTGTAGTCAAACCGGTACAGAAGGAACGTCTATTGGCGGCTGTTTCCGTGGCATTCGATAACACCCGCTTACTTCATTGATGCTTCTCACAGCGGGAAGACGGGAGGTGCGCGGATGAGAAAATTGTCTTACTTTATCATTTTCTCCGGGCTGGTAATCATGCTGTTCCCTACGTTAAGACAATGGCATGATGACTGGAGGCAGCAGCGCCTGTTGCTGCAGGCAGAGCAGGCGCTCTCCGCGGGAGCAAGCCGCCAGGAGGAGGCTGCGGCAGCGTATGACAGTCTGTCCCGGCTTTTCCTTCAGGAAGCTGCAGCAGAGACGATCGAATTGGAAAAAGCAGAGCGTGAGTCCTCCCCAGCTGTTATATCCAAAGAAGAGCCTCCTTCTGACGAGTTGCTTGCTGCCGCAATCCAGCCTACAGTTGCTCCTAAGCAACCGCCTATTGCCTTGATCAGCATCGACAAAATCAATTTAAGGCTTCCCGTCCTGGAGGGAGCCACGCAGGAAAATATGAAATCCGCCGCGGCGCATATGAAAGAGACGACTCCGCTTGGGGAAATTGGCAATGCCGCAATTGCAGGACACAGAGCCCGCGGCAAAGGCAGATTGTTCAACCGCCTGAACGAGTTGGATGCCGGTGACGAGATTGTTTTGGAGATGGCAACAGGCAAGATCACATATACTGTATATAAAGTTTTACGGGTTGATCCCTCAGATGTATCTGTCTTAAACCGCAACAAGGTGGATAGCATTCTGACGCTGATTACATGTGATCCCGTAATAGATCCCGTCTTTCGTCTGATCGTTCAGGCCAAGCGGAGCTAGGGTGTGTATGAAAACTCCGTGGGGAGCAGATTTAGTCGAATTTTCGTTTTCTGGCAAGGCGCTTTTGTGCAGGCGTACCGGGGACCCCGGGCCAAGCGAAAGCAACGCAGCTGGGGGCGAAAAGGCGGCGAAAGATGCCCTCAAGCGAGTTTTCAGACACGCCCTAGTACTTCATGTTGTAAATTGGTTCCCTACTGGAGAAGAACCCGGACGGGCTAAACACAGGGAGCACAAAAGGGAACCGACTCCTATGGGAGCAGTTTGGCGAAGAAGGGTCACCGCTTTAGGGCGTATCTGAACCCCTGAGGGGAGCAGATAATACCCAGATGATCGTTTCTGGCCAGGCCCTTTTCGGGCAGGCGTACCGGGGGTACGTCAAGCGAAGGTAACGATAGCTCGGGGTGAAAGGGCAGTGAAAGGATGCCCTCAAGCGGGTGTTTGGACACGCCCTAGGCTGGACACGGACCTGAGCGCCCTTATTCGGTCCAAAACCGGGGATTTGGAATTGTAACGGACTCGAACGCTCTTATTGGACTACTTTGCCCCCATCCAGATGGATATTGGCTCCGATAAGGTCTTACCAGTCCGTTAGCCGCGCCAACCCCCACTTTTCCCGCGATTAGCGTCTCTCAGGTCCGTTGCAAGCCGGGAAGGCCCGGCCTCAAGAATGAGGAACGAATTTACGAGACGTTACACTAATGCCTCTACGGCCGGCTGAAGTAAACAATAGAACAAGTGCTCGCTGCGGTTCTTTTGAACGGGACATGTTTATGAACAAAGTCCTAACGGATGCAAAGGACGCGCCGGCTGACTCCTAACAGAGAGCAGCCGGCGTTTTTTTATAATCCCGGACCTGAAAGACGTTCCAAACCCTCAGAATTTTGCCCAATAAGAGCGCTGATGTCCCTTGCTAAGCCAAGGTAAGGTACCCTGCTTCAGTGGAAGACGAGTGTTCCCGGCGGGAAGAAGCATAAAATGAATTGATCATTTGTCGAAAGTGTGATATTTTATAACAAAGGGCAATACACGATAACGGCAAACCTGTCGAAAGGCAGGGACGCAAAGCTAAAGGGCCTTCCCTTCCTCCACGGAAGAATGGCAGCCAGCTACCGAATGGTTTGGCTTTTTTTGTTTTTCCGGTAAAGCTTGCAACCGATAATGGCAAACCTGCCGAAAGTCAGGGACGCAAAGCTAAAGGGCCTTCTCTTCCTTCACGGAAGAATGGCAGCCAGCTACCGAAGGAGGTTTTATCCATGCGAAAATTACTTGCATTCCTGTTAGTTGCAGTCATGTTGGCAGCAGCCTTTCCAGCAGCAGCTTTGGCAGCCGCCCAAACGTCTTCCACCGCATGGTTCGACGCCGCCAAACTGGGCCAAGGCGTGATCGGCATCAATTACAAAAGCACAGGAACAGCACGCGTCAAGCTGATGGTTACCAAGGGCACCGCATCCTACACCTATGATCTGGCCGCTGACGGGACGGAAGAATTCTTTCCTCTCCAGTTGGGCAATGGTTCCTATAAGGTTGCCGTGCTGGAGAACACCGCCGGCAACAAGTACAAGAGCATCTACTCCAAGTCAGTGGAGCTGACCCTTAAGAATGCCAATGCGGTGTACCTGGGCGATATTCAGAATATCAGCTGGAGCAAGGCGGAACTGACGGTACAGAAGGCCGCAGAGCTCACCAAGAACCTTGCCTCCGACAGTGATAAGGTAAAAGCCATCTATGAATACGTGATCGGTGCAATCGATTATGATCAAAATCTGGCCGTCTCAGTGGCCACCGGATATATCCCCGATGTGGACGATGTGCTGACCGCTGGCAAGGGCATCTGCTACGACTACGCTTCCTTATTCGCGGCTATGGCACGCAGTGTCGGCATTCCGACTAAGCTGATGATGGGCACCTCCGATTACGTGAAGGAATATCACGCTTGGAACGAAGTATATGTGGGTGATAAATGGGTGGTCGTGGATACTACCATCGATGCCGCATCCGGCAAGGGTCAATTGGCCAAGGATGCCGACAAGTACAAGGCTGTTAAATTTTATTAAGTTAAGGAAATTGTTCATACACAGCAAGCCCGCTCCCCTGATCTTAGGAAAGCGGGCTTGCTTTTTCATTGCGCTGCTCTTCGTTTCCTTACCTCAGGATCTCATCAATCCGCGCCAGCTCTTCGCTGCTGAAGCTCAGATTGGCCAGAGCGGCCACATTCTCCTCTATCTGGCTGACCCGGCTTGCTCCGATTAGCGCGGAGGTCAGGCGTCCTCCCCGCAGGGTCCAGGCCAGGGCCATCTGGGCCAGGGATTGGCCGCGGGCTTGGGCCACTTGATTCAGGCTGACTACCTTGGCGATGGTGTCCGGAGTGACATCCTTCTCCTTCAGGAATCCGTTCTTCGCCACGCGGGAATCCGACGGGATGCCTGTCACATACTTATTCGTCAGCAGCCCTTGTGCCAGCGGACAAAAGGCGATGCTGCCCACGCCGTTCTCCTCCAGCACGTCCTGAAGTCCGTGCTCAATCCACCGGTTCAGCATGGAATAGGAAGGCTGATGAATGAGCAGGGGAGTGCCCAGTTGCTTCAGAATCCCCGCAGCTTCCGCCGTCTGTTCGGCCGTATAGCTGGAAATCCCCACATACAGCGCCTTGCCTTGCCGTACGACCTGATCCAGAGCCATCATGGTCTCTTCGATTGGGGTATTGGGGTCGGGACGGTGGGAATAGAAAATATCCACGTAATCCAGCTTCATGCGCTTCAGACTCTGATCCAGACTGGAGACCAGGTACTTCCGGGAACCCCATTCTCCATACGGTCCGGGCCACATGTAATATCCCGCCTTGGTTGAGATGACCAGCTCGTCCCGGTAAGGGGCAAGGTCGCTTCCCATCATGGCTCCGAACATTTCCTCGGCTGAGCCAGGGGGAGGACCGTAGTTGTTGGCCAGGTCGAAGTGGGTGATCCCTAAGTCAAAGGCTCTGCGCAGCATGGCGCGTCCGTTCTCGTAAGTATCGACACCGCCGAAGTTATGCCACAGGCCAAGGGAAATGGCGGGAAGCTTCAGGCCGGAGCGGCCGCAGCGGTTGTATACCATGGAGCTGTAACGGTTGGTTTCGGCTTGGTAAGGCATTGCTCTAACTCCTCCTTGTAGATGACAGACTAAGCAAAACAAGGTACGAAGCCATTATAATCAATCTTCCGGCTGCTGGGAAGAACTGAAAAGTTTGTGCCTTACTTACCTCCAAGTAAGGAGAATGAAAGGCATTGACAAAGCACCTTACAAGCATTTACAATTTTATTTATAACGACTGGTCGGTTTAAAATAACAAGTAGAGAGGTGTCCCATGCCCAAAACAGGGGTGGAATCCATCCGTAAAGCTGCTGTTATCAATGCGGCATTGATATGTATCAGCGACAACGGAATCAGCCGGGTTACTCTGGATATGGTGGCTGTACAGGCAGGCTGCTCCAAGGGTGTAGTCACGTATTATTTCAAAAGCAAGCAGGAGCTGGTGCTGGAATGTCTGAAGGCGTTCTTCTCCTATTACAGCGTGAAAACCGCCGGAGGCATAGCGGAAGGGATGACTTCTGCCTCGATGCTGGAGGAGGTGCTCAGGCACGCGCTGCCGCCGCTTGACACCGAGGAGGAGCCGCAGGCACTGAATGTGAATCCGGCCGACGGGCCGCAGGCCATGCATATTCCGGCAGAGAGCAAGGCCAGATTGTTCATCCAGTTTTTTTCACTTGCGGCGACGGACCCTGCCGCCCAGGAGGCCATCAGCCGGATATACGGCAAGGATGCGGAGGGAATCGCCCGATTGTTCCGCCATGGCATGAACAGCGGGGAACTCCCGGCTGGACAGCCCTGGGATCAGGCGTACGGGCTGCTTGCAATCATTGTCGGGCTCAGCGTCTTTCGGGTAATCGGTTTTATGCCGCCGGAGGATGCCGATAACCGGCATGCAGCCCTCCATTATTTGAGCGGCATGATGAGAAACGGCCGGGATTAGAGCGGCATGGTGAAGCCTGACCGGATTGGAGCGAGGGGGATGAGCATGGAAATCACAGAAGGAACGGCGGAGCGTCACGTGCTGGAGCTGAACGGTTTGACCAAGCGCTTTGGCGGTTTGACGGCGGTAGACCACATCACGCTGCGGATCGGAGTAGGTCAGCTGTATGGCATCCTTGGTCCCAACGGAGCCGGCAAGAGCACACTGATCAGGATGATTGCAGGTCTGCTTGAGCCGGATGAAGGGAGCGTGAGGTTAAGCGGCGGCAGCTCCCGTACAGGTTCCGGTTCCGGCCTGAGGCATATAGGCTTATGTCCCCAGGAGCTGGTGATTTGGGAGGGGCTGACCGTCTGGGAGCAGCTGCTGTTCATGGCGGCCATGCATAATATTCCCGGCGCGGCGGCCCGTAAGAGAGGGGAGCATTTGCTTAACGCCCTGGGATTGGCAGAGAAGAAGAAGGCCATCGCAGGCAGCCTGTCGGGCGGGATGAAGCGGCGGCTCAATATCATGCTGGCCCTTATGCATGATCCTCAGGTGGTGATCTTAGATGAGCCCCACGCCGGGCTGGACCCGCAAAGCCGTCTTATGGTCCGGGAGTTCCTGAAGGGGCTGTCCGGGAGCAAAACGGTCATCCTTACCACTCATGACATGGAGGAAGTGGAGAAAACAGCAGACAGGGCGGCGATTATGGACCGGGGCAAGGTATTGGCGGAAGACACACCCGAACGGCTGATCCGCAGCCTGTTTGCAGATGATTTCGTGGAGGCCTCCCTTGCCGATCCGGGTTGCTTCACAGGGGAATTGCAAGCGCTGCTGGCGCAGGAATTCCCCATGCTGGCGAAGCAGGGAGGGGTTATCCGGGTGAGCGGTTCTTCTCCCTATGAGCTGGCCGGACAGCTGAAGCGGCGGCTTCAGGAGTGCGGCGTGGCGGTCCAGGATATCAGGATCCGCAAGGCAGGCTTGGAGGATGTGTTTATTTCCATGACGGGAAGGGGCTTAAGGGAATGAGACTGTTGGCTTACACCTGGAAGTCGCTGCTGGAAACGGTGAGGGATTGGAAGCTGCTGGTGTTCACCCTGTTTTTTGCCCCGTGCTTCGTGTTCGTATTGTATGCGGGCTATGGCGGAGGAAATTCCAGCTTCCGGATAGATGTATTTAATCTGGACGGCCCGGGAGCCGCTGGCCATGGAGCGGCGTTGGTCAGGCAGCTGGAGGCAGCGGCTTATCCGGACGGCACTCCCTTGTTCCGGCTGAATTTTCCCCGGGCAGAAGAGCTGCAGGATACCATCGTGCTGCTGGAAAAGCGTTCCCGGGATGCGGCTGTCGTGCTGTCCGCAGGAACAAGTGAAGCGCTGGAGCAAGCCGCTGCAGGAAAGCCGTTCTCCGCAGCTCCGTATAAGCTGTACGGCGACCCGCGCAACAATCAATACGCGCTGGCGTCCATATATTTGGCAACTGAAATAGAGACGTACATGCAGCAGGTCTCTCTCGTGAATCCGCCCTTGGTCCTTCAGGAGGAACTGATCGGCAGCGGGGAGGCGCTGACGGATTTCGACTACTATATTCCCGGATTGGTGGTGCTGGCCTTTTTGAATGTGTTGTTTACGGCCGGTGCCGCTTTTATCCGGGAGATTGAGAAAGGGACGATGCTGCGGCTGAAGCTGTCCCGGCTGAAGGCCGGCGAGATGATCGGCGGAATCAGCCTGGTGCAGCTTGGCCTGGGCCTCGCCTCTTTCGTGCTGACACTGGCTGCTGCGCGGCTGTGCGGTTTCACGTGGAAGGGGGAGCTGCAGGCCGTGCTGCTTACAGGATTGGTGTCTATGGTGGGGGTGCTGGGGCTGACGCTCGTTGCGGTCAGCTTCATGCGTTCCTTGTTCGATGTGATGACGGTGGGCATGGTGCCTTATTTCCTGGTTATGTTCTTTGCGGGCATTTTCTTTCCGCTGCCCCCGCTGGAGCTGTTCTCCTTAGGCGGCGCTGCATTTGGCTTGAACGACCTGCTTCCTTTGTCCCTGTCGGTATCCGCTCTGAACCAAACCTTGAATTTTGGCGCCACCATTGGGGATATCGGCGTGGAGCTGGCGCTTAATCTGGCGGTGGCCGCCTGTTATCTGGCGCTGGGACTGTGGCTGTTCCGCAGGCGGCATATGCGGGTTGGATAGCTATGGGAAATGTACAGGTACGAGAAATGTAAAGATATTCAAGATGTATAAAGTTCACGGGGAAGATTAAGCAAAATGCAGGAGGGTTACGCATGGATGCGCAGGAATGGATCAGGGAGGCGGTTGCCCGCTTTTTCGGAAACGTGCAGTTTGCGGTTGCCGCAAGTGCCGGCGGAATGAATAATACGACGGTGAAAATAACGGTGGAGGAGAAATCTTATATGCTCCGCCGCTACAATACGCACCAGGATGTGGACAAGGCGGAATTCGAGCATGCTGTTCTGAGGCGGTTGTCCAGGCCTGGCAACGGCTCTCCCCTATCCTTCCGCGTTCCGGAGCCTGTCCTGTCATTGGAGGGAGCATCAGTCATCCGGCTTAGGGAAGGGGGGAGGCTGGCCGCCGCATTCCGTTATATCGAGGGCTGTGCGCCGGACTTCAGGGAAGAAGCGCAGGCAGCTGCCTTCGGCGCAGCAGCCGGAGAACTGGTTGTCAGGATGAGCGGGCTGCTGGAGGAGCTTGGGACGGATGCCCGCCCTGCATATCCCCCTTATTATGAACTGGGCCTGCCAGGCGGCACATACTCTCTGCCGGAGGCCATCCGCTTCTGCATGGCTCCCCCTCCTCCGTTTGCGCTTCAGGACTACGGCGGCGATCTGGCCTTGCTTGCCCATGAGATGATGCGCATAGGAGAGGAAGCAGTCAAACTGAAGGAGCTGCCCCACCAACTGATTCACGGGGATCTGAATGCCTCCAATGCCCTGGCCCGCAATCCCGGGACGGCTTCGTTGGCAGCAGAAGCGCTTGAAGGCAGAGGCTTGGCGGCGCTGCTTGACTTTGAATTTGCCACCCGCGATCTCCGGGCGATGGAGCCGGCGGTATGCTTGTGGGGGCTGTTGCCATCAGGGGGGAGCGGCGGTGAGGAGGCTGCGTCAGGCCATAATGGCGCGAAGTGGACTGGCGATGCAGCAAGTCATAGCGGCGCAGAGTGCTTGGCGGATGGGGGATGCCATATCGGCGGGGAGTGCTCTGGAGCTGGATCAGGTCGTAACGGTGCAGAGTGGGCAGCGCTCACGGGCTTCTGGAGAGGCTTTTGCAGCAAAGCTGCTCTGACGGCGGAAGAACGGGAGGCAGTCCCGCTGTTGATGCAGCTTCGCAGTCTGGATGTTTTTCTCCATTTTATGGGCAGATTTCAGGATGGGGTGGAGGGCAGCGGAGTATTGGCTGCACTGATACCCGAGACAGCGGCGCGGATGAGATGGGTGGCGGCAAACCGGCCTTCCTTGCTGGAGCTTGTACATTCCCGGTAATGTTCAATGAGCGTTTTCCATTATTTGATTATTTACCTCTTAAATCCCTTCTATATATTATTGATGGTAATACGGAAGAGTTTGGAGGTACATAACAGATGCAAACATACATCAAGCGGGCATTATGTGCGGCAGTCTTAACGGCAAGTCTGGCTGCAGCCGGTACAGAGTCTCTTTCTGCGGCCAAATTAAATATGGGCTATCTGTACTTTGGAACACAGGAGGCCTTCATCAATCAGGTGGATGCCACCAACAATGCGGTCAATCTGGTATCGCCCACCCTGTTTGACCTGACTGCCTCGGGAGAGCTGCTGTTGGCCTCCGATATCACGGCGCTGGTTGCTGCGATGAAGGAGCGGGGCGTGAAGGTGGTGCCCTTTTTGAGCAACCACTGGGACCGGGAGCTTGGCCGCAAGGCGCTGGCCAACCGGGAGGCGCTCTCCTCGCAGATTGCGGAGGCGGTGTCCGCTTACGGTCTTGATGGCGTCAATGTGGATATCGAGAATGTGACCGATCAGGACCGGGACGCTTATACGGATCTGGTGCGGCTGCTGCGGGCCAAGCTTCCGGCAGGGACGGAGCTGTCGGTGGCGGTGGCCGCCAACCCGGACAGCTGGACCGTAGGCTGGCAGGGCTCCTATGATCTGGCCCGTCTGGCCGAATACAGCGACTATCTGATGCTGATGGCCTATGACGAGCATTGGGAGGGGGACTCTACCGCAGGTCCGGTGGCGTCGCTGCCTTGGGTGGAGCAAGCGGTACGGCAGGCGCTGAAGGCTGTGCCTGCGGACAAGCTGCTGCTGGGCATTCCTTTCTATGGAAGGTTCTGGCAGCAGGGCGGAGGGATTGCGGGAGCCGGAATCCCCAACAAATCGGCGGAGGCATTGGCGGCGCGCTACGGCATTATCCCCGGTTATGACCAGTTCCAAGAGTCCGCCTATTTTACTTTTACTGTAACGGCAGGAGGGGAACGGCCCCTGGTCAATTACAGGCAGCTTGAACCCGGCACCTACACAGTCTGGTACGACAACGAGCAATCCATCAAAGCGAAGCTGGATCTGGTGCACAAGTACCAGCTGCGCGGCACAGGCATCTGGTGCCTCAGCCAAGAGACGGCGGAAACCTGGGAGTATTATGCCTCCTGGCTGAACGGCAGCTATTATGCCGATACGGCAGGCCACTGGGCCGAAGCCGCCATCCGCGATGTGGCGCAGAAGGGCTGGATGACGGGTACGGCAAGCGCCAGCTTCGCCCCGGAGCAGCCGCTTAAGCGGGCGGAGGCGGCAGCGATTCTCGTGCGGGCATTGCGCGGCATGGGGAGCGGGGAAGCGGCAGTTACGGAAGCCAAGGACGCAAATGGGGAGGCAGGCGCGGCAGGAAGCCAGTCTGCGGAGACGGAGGCGGCAGCGGGCGGCGCGGCGGCTGCAAGCGGGATCAATGCCGCAGCGAAGAGCATCATGATCGCAGCTGACGGCAAGACCACGGCCGCCTCAAGCGGCAGCTTCCTTGATGTTCCCCCGGAATATTGGGGGTGGGCAGAAATCGGGGAAGCGGGGAGTATGGGGCTGGTGGACGGATATGAAGACGGCAGCTTCGCGCCGGAGCAGCCCGTGACAAGGGAGCAGCTTGCCGTTATGCTTCAGCGGGCGCTCAGTGTTTCCCTCTCCGGTTCCTCTTCTTCCGACAGGGTGCAAGCGATGGCTCTGTCCGGGAAGCTCTCCTTCACGGACATGAGTCCCGCCCGCTGGTCCTGGACTGCTGTTGCAGCCTTGGCCGACCAAGGGCTGCTGCAGGGCTACGGGGACGGCACCTTCCGTCCGGAGGCTTGGATCACCCGGGCGGAAGCAGCGGCTCTGCTGGCGCGGAGCCTGGTTTTGCCGTAAGGTAGCCAATTCCAGCGGGCATTCGGGCAAGCAACGGACGGAGTTCACCGGAAGCGGCTGCGTGAGTGGTGGTGTATCCGGTACAATCACGAATTTTATCCGGTGCAATAACGGATTGCGGGCGGCTTCCTGAGGTATAACGCGGCAACGAATTGCGGCGGCGGCTTTTTCCAAGTACAATGGGGAAAATCGGTAGTGGCAGGAGGAAACGGCTTTGGCTGCTTGGTATGAGGAAAGCTTCGGACAGGATTATTTGCTGGTGTATAAACACAGAGACATCCAGGGGGCGCAGGCTGAGGTCAGGAGGATGGCGCAATGGCTTGATCTGCCGGCGGACTCCCGCATTCTGGACCTGTGCTGCGGCATGGGGCGCCATTCGGTGGCGTTGGCGGATGCAGGCTACCGGGTGACGGGGCTGGACCTGTCCAAGGTCCTGCTGCGGGAGGCCCGCAGGCTGGACGGGAGCGGCCGGATCACCTGGCTGGAGGGGGATATGCGCACCTTGCCTGTGGATGGGCCTTTTGACGGGGTGGTCAATTTATTCACCTCGTTCGGCTATTTTGACACGGATGAGGAGAACGCCAGAGTGATCGGGGAGATGGCCCGGGTGCTCCGGCCGGCGGGCCGGTTCATCATAGATTTTATGAATCCCTCTTATGTGGAGAAGCACCTGGTGCCCCATTCGGAGCGGGTGGACGAAGGTACGCATATCGACGAACAGCGGAGCATTGAGAACGGCTTCTCCCGCAAACGGATCACTCTGTCTGAGCCGGGCAAGCCGGAGCGCCGCTATCTGGAGCAGGTGAGGCTGTACGGACTGGAGGATTTCCGGCGGCTTATGGCAAAAAGCGGTCTGTGCATCGGCGCAGTGTACGGCCATTATGACGGATCGGCCTACGATCTGCTGGAGTCACCGCGTCTGATTATGGTAGGGAGCAAGGTGGGACAGGGATGAGTGCTCTGTACGGTCTGGTCGCTACCCCCAATCCGCTGATCCGGCAGGTGAGGGTGCCGGTGCCGTATCCGCTGCAATATGTGAACGCCTATCTGATTGCCGGGGACAATGGCTGGACGGTGGTGGATCCGGGTATTCATACGGATGAGGCTGTGGCGCTGTGGGAACGGGTGTGGTTGGAGACCGGCTCCCGCTACCGGGATGTGGAGCGGATTGTGCTGACCCATCACCATCCTGATCATTACGGGCTGGCCGGTTACTTTCAGGAGAAAAGCGGCGCGCCTGTGTTCCTGTCGGAGCGGGGCAAGAGGCAGGCCGACGAAATGTGGGGGGGCGATGACGCTCTGACGCAGGAGCTGTGGCGGCTGTTTCTGGATCATGGCATGGACCGGGAGACCGCGGCTGCCATGATTCCCCATATGGCGGGCTTCGTGTCCCTTGTTTCCCCCCGTCCGGAGGTGGCCCTGATTCGTAACGGCGATGTGCTGCGGCTGGGGGACAGTCATTATGAGGCGGTGGAGACGGGCGGGCATGCGGCAGGGCATATGTCCTTCTATGGCAAGGATTCGCAGGAGATGTTCTGCGGTGACGCGGTGCTGCCCAGGATCTCCCCCAACATCAGCTATATGCCCCGCATGGAGGAAGACCCTCTGGCGGAATTTACCGCCGGATTGGGGGTGCTGGGAAGCTATGAGGTGAAGCTGGCCTATCCGGGGCACCGTGACAGCTTCGGGCATTTTGCGGGCAGATGCGGTGAGCTTGTCGTCCATCATGAGAAGCGGCTTGCGATCATGCGCGCCCATGTGGCGGAGGCTCCTTGCACGGCCTTCGATTGCTGCACGAGGCTGTTCGGTACACGGCTGACTATTCATCAGCAGCGCTTCGCCATGTCGGAGACGATTGCCCATCTGGTTCATCTGGAGAAAAAAGGCCAGCTCCGCCGCTCAGCGCCGAACGGTGTACATGTGTTCAGTGCGGTGGTTGAATAGCCGGAGAAATTGTCCGGCATGATACGGAATCCTTCGGGGCCCAGGCAGGCGCCTGCCCCGCTTGCGGCTGATGTTTGGCCGCCAAAAAGCCCGATTCCCGGATAAGGGAACCGGGCTTTTTTCTATGGCAGCAGCAGAATGAAGATACACGTTCAATTAACTGCCACAACCAACGGAAGGATTGAGACTGTCGATTAACCGGGCATAACAGCTAGCATTTTGCTAGCTATGGAGCGCCTCTGGCCGTGTCCATCCGTCAACAGCTAGTATTTTGACAGCTATGGAGCGATTCCCGGTTAACGGACGTCTCGGATTTCCCTGTATTTCTTGCGAACAGGGGATATTGGTCATATTATCGGGAGATTCTCCCTATGGTTGCGCTAGAGTGGATCGCAGGCAACAACCCCATTCATGGAAATAGGTTAGGCCGTGTTTGCCAACACGCCCCAGCCAGTCTTGCTGCCGCAGTTTTTTCATCACGAAAAGTTGCTATCCTGACGTTGCGATCACTTGGTCAATGATTCCATAATCCTTGGCTTCCTGGGCAGACATGTAATAATCCCGGTCCATATCCCGCGCCACCTTCTCGAAAGGTTGGCCGGAACGTTCGGCAGTGATGCGGATGGATTTCTCCCGGATGTCCAGAATCCGCTTGGCGCTGATGGCAATGTCGCTGGCCTGTCCCTGTACTCCCCCATGGGGCTGATGAATCATGATCTCGCTGTTGGGCAGGGCGAAGCGCTTGCCCTTGTCCCCTGCCAGCAGCAGAATGGCGGCGAAGGAAGCGGCCATCCCCGTACAGATGGTGCTGACTTGAGGTTTCACGAATTGCATCGTATCATAGATGGCAAAGCCGGCTGTTGTGGACCCTCCGGGGCTGTTGATATACATGTGGATATCCTTCTTGGGGTCCTCTGCGTCCAGGAACAGGAGTTGGGCAATGATGCTGTTGGCAAGCTGGTCATCGATAGCCGCTCCCACAAATACGATCCGGTCCTTCAACAGACGGGAATAGATGTCGTAGGACCGCTCCCCGCGGGCGGATTGCTCGATGACATAAGGGATATAGCTGCTCATGTCGGAAACCCTCCTTCATGTCGCTCATTTTAGTTGTTGCAATCCGTAAACGAATGAAGCCGGCAAAAGGATACGCTCCCGTTTTTTCGCTGTAACCGTCGCACTTTTGCTTCTTGAGCTCTGATACTCTTGGCTGGCGGACCTGAAAGACGTTATATGTGAGAAAAACTGAGGTTTGCAAACGTAACGGACCGGGAAGATCTTAATGAGGCGGAAATACCCCTGGATGGGGGCATGGGAGTCACATAAGCGCCACCTGAGTCCGTTACGGTTCAAACCCCTGCGATTTTCGCCAAATAAGAGCGCTCATGTCCGCTGCTGGCTGAACGAGGCTGCTCTTCTTGGCCGAAACACTGATGGGTGGCCTCCTTAAAATCTCAGAAAGCAAATGGGCGGATGATGGTTGGAGTGCCGGCTGCATCACTTTTAGGGGATTGATTTTTGGGGTAAGCGTATCTTTTGTGCACCTGTATTCGTTTACTATAGTAAACAGGCAGAATGTTTGCGTAAAGGAGGGCACAGGATGATTGCAGTTGATTCGAAGAACGCAGCTCAGCCGGCAGTGGAGGACAGTGGATTGGAGCGGTTGCAGGCCGCGCTGAACCGTTATTGTCTGGCCCTTACCGGGTCCGTCTGGGATGCGGAGGACCTGGCCCAGGAAACGTGGGCGAAAGCGCTGGGCAGCCTGAGGATCGCCGCCCACGCCAATCCGGAGGCCTTGCTGCTGCGCATTGCCAGGAATACCTGGACGGATCAGGCGCGCAGAAGCAATATACTCACAAAAATCCTGCAGCAAGAACAGCTGAGGCAGCGGGAGCTGCGAAGCGATGAGAATTCTCTTGGTCTGGAAGAGATATTCCAGGCGCTGCTTAAGCATCTGACGCCTCTTCAGCGGACGGTGTTCCTGCTGCGGGACGCTCTCGGCTATTCAACCGGGGAAACGGCAGGTTTGCTCCGCACTACGGCAGGAGCGGTGAAGGCGGCGCTCCACCGGGCACGGGGGCTGCTCCACGATATCAGGAGCGAACTGGAACAGGGGGTCCTTCCCTGTCCGGAGGAAGAAGGAATGAAGGCCTTGCTGCTGGCCATAGCCGCGGCGTACCAGTCGGGAGACATCGGCTTGCTGGTTGCCCTCGCTCTAAGCGATGCGATCGAGCCTGCCTCCGCGGTGACACTCGTTCAGACAAGAGCGGTTAAGCAACCCTTTCCTCTGCATGGAACCCGAACGGGCCGGACGGGGAGCGCCGGCAGCTCTTTGCAGATGGCCGCGTAACAGCAATAGCTTTCTTCAATCCCCATCTGCCTGTAACAGAAAAGATCTGCTCCAAGCAGCACCTGCTTGATTGCGGGCAGCTTCTTTGGCTTCACAGGCAAATGTAAACAAGGGTTCATATCTTGCAGGCGCTTCCCACAGGCTGTCCAAACTTGTGGGAAGCGTCTTTTTTTCATATAGTCATAATAAAGCAAGGTATGCCGAGCCGGGAACAGGAGGCCTGACTTTTGAAAATATTGTGGATTGAGGATGAAGTAGAGCTGCTGGCGGAGGGAAGCAGGTTTTTGCGGGGAGAGGGGTGGCAGGTAGCGGTGGCGCACAGTGCCGAGGAGGCGCCCGCGCTTATTGCTCGGGAGAAGCCGGATCTCCTGCTGGTGGACTGGACCTTGTCCGGGACCCAGACAGGGATTGACCTGTGCAGGCGCAACGATAAGGAATGGCAGCTTCCGCTCCTCATGGTGATAGCCAAGGGGGATGAGTTCGACCGGGTGCTGGCCCTGGAGCTGGGGGCGGATGATTATATCCAAAAGCCCTTCAGTCTGCGGGAGCTGTCCGCGCGGATGAAGGCGGTACTAAGGCGCAGCGGCAGGATCATGCGGGAGGGAGGGGAGTCTCCGTCTTCCGGTCATACGGTGATACATCGCGGCTTACTCACGATCGATGCAGGAGAGTATTTGGCCCATCTGGACGGGCAGCCGCTGGAGCTGACCCGCACGGAATTCCTGCTGCTGGACAAGCTGGCCCGGAGGCCGGGTAGGGTGTTCACCCGGGCGCATCTGCTGGAGGAAGCTTTAGGGGATGCCTATGGGGGATATGAGCGCACCATTGACAGCCATATCCGCAATTTGCGCCGCAAGCTGGGAGATGATCCCGCTGACCCGCAATTTATTCTGACGGTCTACGGAGTCGGATACAAGTTTAACCCGGAGCTGGGGGAGGGCCGGTCATGAAGCCGGTTGCCGGAAAACGCTCCCGTCTTATAACCTTATGCCTTCCGTATGTCTGCGCAGGTTTGGCAGGGATTCTTGCGGCGCTGCTGACAGCGGCGTTGTTCGCCAAGCCTGCTGCCGGCGGGGAGAACGCGGAGCAGTTAGCCGTCTATTGGAGCCGCTATGTCAGTCTGGCGCTGGAGGGAGGAGCGGAGCCGGCGGCCCTTGAGTCCATGCTCCGGCAGGATGCTGCCGCATATCCGGGACATGACGGGTTCCGCCTGACCGTCAAGGACCATGGCGGCAGCGTAATTGCTGTATATTCCGGGAATATGGAGCGGGATGTTCCGCTGCATAAAACGGAGAAGCCTTATCTCGCAGCAGGCATGCTCAGCGGCACCATTGAGGTGGAGGCGAAAGTGCCTGCCCGCCCCGCTATCTGGCCCGGAGCTTGGGCGGTTGGGACTGCCGCAGCCCTGCTGACCGGAGGAGCCGCCCTGCTTCAGCGGCGGTTATCTGGCGGGCGGCTCGCGGCATGGGCGGATTACGCCGGCTCAGCTGCGCGGCAAGGAGTAAATTCCACCGTTGGCAAAGGTACGGTACTGGATATCACCAGGCCGCCGCCACTCCCGCTGACACCGGAGGAGGAACGGCTGTCTGCCGCCATAGGCGGGTCTGCGGCCCTTATCAACCAACTGCAGACCGCACGCCGGACTATGGTTGCCGAGGTGGCCCACGAGCTGCGCACACCGCTTGCGGTGGTCCGTGCCGCACTGGATAACGCGCTGTATGAGAATGAGTCTATTGCCCCAGAGCGGCTGGCGGTTTTGTCGGAGCAGGTTACGGCTATGAGCAGCCTTATCCAGGATCTGCAGGATCTGACTTTGGCGGAGAGCGGCAGCCTGCGGCTGGAGAAAACCTGGTTCACCCCTGCGGCAACCGCCCACAGCTTGGTCGAGTTGTTCAAGCCCGATGCCGAAGAGAAGGGGATTATCCTTGTTCCCCAACTTGATCAGGAAGCCAAGCTGTTCGGTGATGAACGGCGCATCCGCCAATTGCTGCTGAATCTGTTGGGCAATGCTGTCCGCCATGCCAGAGGCCGGATTGATGTCAGTCTGACAGTAAGCCAAACTTGTTTGTTGATAATTATAAAAGATGACGGCTGGGGAATGGAGCCGGAAGAAGTGCAGGACCTGTTTCAGCGCTACTACCGCAAACGCACCTATGCCAACGGCAGTCCGGCTCCCCGGGGAGTAGGACTTGGATTGGCCGTTGTCAGAGGAATTGCCGAGGCCCATGGAGGGAGTGTCTCCGTCATCAGCCGGTTTGGTGAAGGGGCGGTGTTTACGGTGCAATTGCCCCTGTTCCGGGAATAATGAGAAGAAGGTCAATCTGCATCACTTCTGCACAATCTCTTCATAGGGGCTGCACAAGCCTTTGTTATGCTGAGTGGGCATCATCGGCTGACAGGCCGGTGGAAAGGAGACCCTTTTATGCTGAAGGCAGAGCAAGTGAGCAAAACATATGGCAAAGGCAATGAAGCGGCAAGAGCGCTGCGGGAAATCGGATTGGTGTTGGACAAAGGCGAGATGGCGGCGGTAACCGGACCCTCCGGCTGCGGCAAAACAACCCTGCTCCATGTCCTTGCCGGACTGGAACCGCCGGATAACGGCCGCGTCTGGCTCGGCGACAAAGCGCTTCATGATCTAAACGAGAAGGATCTGGCCCAGGTCCGTCTTCACCGGATGGGCTTTGTCTTCCAATCCTATCATCTGGTGCCCGTATTAAGCGCAGAGGAGAATATCCAGCTTCCGCTGCTTGCTGCCGGCATGAACCGCAAGGAAGCGGCGGTACGGTCGTTGGAGATGCTGGAGCTGGTAGGGTTGAAGGAGAGACGTCAGGCGTTCCCGTCTCAGTTATCCGGCGGGCAAAATCAGCGGGTAGCCATTGCCAGAGCAGTGGCAGGGCGGCCGGAGATCCTGTTTGCCGACGAGCCTACCGGAGCGTTGGATTCGGAGACGGCGGAGCAGATTATGGGTCTGCTGGAGATGCTGAACCGGCAGTACGGAATGACTTTGCTGCTGGTCACCCATGATGAAAAGCATGCGTTGCGGATGCCGCGGCAGATTCGGATGTATAACGGACGGATCGTGGAGGACGGAGGGCGTAAGCCATGCTGAACAACAGGTTGGCTTGGCGCATGGGCGCTCTTTATCTGCGGCGGCAGCTCCGGCAAACTCTGCTCAGTATGCTGGCAGGCTCTATCGGAGCGATGCTGATCATGGTGTCATTTTTCCATTACGGATCGGTGCGCACCAGTGGGGACGAGTGGGTCAGCAGCTATTTTGGCCCGGTGGATTGGGCGTTGGTTCCCGCTCAAGCAGATGTCTTTACCAAGGAAGCAACCGCACAATTGACCGCACCCGCCGCTGCTGCAATGATGCGCTACCGCTATCTTCCGGTCACGGGGAACACGGTCACGCTGTATACCTCATCCGAACCGGATGCGGACAAGGTCTCTTTGCCGCAAGCACAGATGCTTGGTTTTGACGCGGGGGCCGCCGCTAATTTTGACCCGGCATCATCTGTTCTATGGAGCAGTCCGCTTAAGCGCGGCGAGGCCCTTCTGGATCAGGAGGCGGCCGCGCGTCTGGGGTTGAAGCCGGGGGATGCGGTATATATACCGGATCAGACGGGCGGCCGCCGCGGATTTGTAGTAAGGGATACTCCCGTACCCTCCGGCCTGACCGGATTTAGAGGTGATGGCGCCAGCCTAAGCGCCACTCTGATCTTGCACCCGGATGATGCCCGTCTCTTGACGGGAGTGGGAGAGGATGATGCCAATCTGATCCTGGCTGCCCGGATAAATCCAGAGGATTCGGTCATGGGAATGAGCCTTCCGGGTGGAACGAAACACCTGTTTACCATCCGTTTTATCAAGATGAATGCACTGAATATGGCCAATAGCGAACTGGTCGTTATCATTCTGATTATCAGCCTGACAGCTGTATTCTCCAGCGCATTCCTGCTGCGGCAAATTGTGCTGATGATGGCGGATTCCCGCAGGGAGCTGTACGGCGTATTGCGGGCGGTTGGGCTGCAGAGAAGGCAGGTACGAAGCTTGTTTCGGGCTGAAGCGCTCTTGTTGGGCCTGCTTTCGGGAGCTGTCGGGATTACCGCAGGATTGGGCGGAGGGTACGTGCTGGTAAAACTGGTCTACGGCACGCAGCAAGCCAACCAACTGGCGGCAACAGGCATTCCCGTGAAGCCGGGTTTGTCTCTTCCGGTGTTGGCTGCGGGGATCGCCATCGTTCTGGCTTATCAGCTGCTGCTGGTGCTGCTGGCCAGCCGCCGTGCCGGGGCGGGAAGCATTGTGGCCGCTTTGCGCGGTGGGAGCCGTGAAGCCAGCGTACCTGGCCGTAAAAAGGGAATTGCCGCAGCAGCTTGGATGGTGCTTACCTTCTCATGCATGACGCTGGTTGCTCTGCATCTGTATCAAGCTTTTGCATGGAAGCCCAAGACGGCCGGCAGTCAGGAAGTATTGACTTTGGTGGCGGTGTGGCTTTTATCCGGCGTGTCTCTTGTACTGCTCATGCAGGGGATTCTTGCGGGTGCGGGCAAGCTGTTCGGGGCCAAGACCGGACCGTCGGCGCTTTTGTCCCTGAAGTATGCGCAACAGCGTCCGGGCAGGTCCTTTACCGTGATGCTCCTGTTCGCTGTGGCGATGATGACGTTGACCTTTACCTCCGGATTGTCCGGGTTGATTCTCGGTAATATGGACCCCAAACAAGGTGTGCAGACCGTATTGGGTTATGACGGTTTTGTTCCTTATAAATCCTTGGCAGAGAGAGATGCCGTATTGAAGCTGCTGAAGCAGGATGATTTTCTGCTCCGTTCGGTAACCGGCCATACGGATGTGAAGCCGGTGATGGCCGCTCCCCAGGTGGCCCCAGGCGGAGGAAGGATGACGCATGCGTTTTTGGCGGTAACGGAGGAACTGGCAACGAAGGGACAATGGAGGCTGTCGGCCCGTTCACCGGAATTTGCGGATGACCGGCAAGCGTGGCAGAAGGTCATGTCCGATCCCGGTTATATTGTGCTGCCGAATGTATACCGGGATTATGGAACGCCGCAGTCTGACTTATTCTGGCGGCCTGACAAGCTGTACCGGCCGGGAGACAAAATCGAAATGAGCTTTTTCCGGAATGATCTGATTCAGCAGGGAAGCTTGCCGGATGTGACCTTATCGTTTACCATAGCCGGCTTTGCTGAAAGCAATACGGAAGAAAGCGTGCATGTCCAATACGTGTATTCCACCGCTTATGTTCATCCTGAGATCGGGGATCTGCTGATGGATTCTTATCAGAGCCGAATCGGGCAAGATTACGCAGGTTTGCTGCTGTTGAAGCTGGATCATGAGAATCTGGAGCAGGATGAAAGGATTGTCAACCGGCTGGTTTCGGGTGGAGCGGGCAAGGCCGTGATTCCGTATCTGGAAAGCTGGAGAGAGCATCAGGCCAACAAGCGGCTGATCCATGGATTCATCATCTTCACGGGCTTATCGGCCGCGATCGGGTTGCTGGGGTTGGCCGTGCTGCAGACACGGTCCATTCATGAGCGGCAAAGAGAGATCGCCATGCTCCGCTGTGCAGGAGTCCCTTCTCAGCTGCTGTGGCGCGCTTTTCTGCTGGAAGGCTCCTTGCTGGGGGGATTAGGTCTGCTTGCGGGGTGGGGGCTCGGTCTTACGGGGGCCCACGCCTTCACCCGCTTGCTGCAAACCGATCTGCGGCCATGGGAACAGCCCGTACAGGTCACTTTTGATTGGGTGTTCCTGACGTCCGTTATTATCCTGTTAATGGTGCTGACCGTTCTGTTCCAATTGTCTCCGGCACGGACAGCCTTGGGCGGATCACCCGCGGAGACGCTGCGGAGAGCGGATGTGTGAAGCAGAGGCTTGCGGCGGCGGTGTGAGCTGCGCTCCATATGAAAGGGAGAGCCTGATGTTCATGGCTCTCCCTTTTTGCCGTTCTTCGAAAGGAACGGTTAACCCCCGTCTCCCATCCGGTTATGCTTGTAAATACGTGCTGCGGAGAAGAAGGCTCAATCCCGCTCGTAGATGGAGCCGGTGCGGTTGCCGTACAGCTCCTGGAACACCTTCTCCGCGTAGGCGTCCGTCATCCCTGCCATGTAATCGGCGATAAAACGGGGCCAGGGCCATTTGTCCTTGTTGCGCTCGTAACGGGCGTTCCAGTCCGGAGGCAGGATCAGCGGTGCCTTGACCGGATCATCGAAGGCCTCCCACAGCTTCTCCAGCATAATCTCGCTGCGCTTCTGAATGCGCTGCACGCGGAAATCGGTAATCATCGTCACCCACGCCAGCTTCTTCAACACCTCCATCGTCCGCAGGAGCGCCAGGTTCTCCCGGCCGTCCTTGACGAAGGCGATCCGCTTCCAGCCTAATGCCGCATCGTCAACAACACCCACCGACCCGGCGTATAAGCCTACCCATTGGGCCTTGAGCTCCCTCCTGGCCCGCGAGGTCTCACCGTTGCATTCTGTAAAAATGCGGCTCCACTGCTCCCAATACTCCTCCAGAACCTGGCGCACCGTGGCTTCTATATCCACGCCGCTCCAATAGTGCCGTCCGTTTCCCTCTTCCTTGCGGATTTCCTCCACCAGATTCCGCACAAGCCGGGGGTTGGTGAAGAAAGCCTCATGCATCTGGATTTTTCCGGCCCGGATGCCGTCCTCAATATCATGGGTGGAATAGGCGATGTCATCGCACAGATCCATCAGCTGCGCCTCCAGGGTACAACAGCCCTGGGGGATTTCCCAAAGCGCCCTGAGCCGGTGTATCTCCGTCCATTCCGAGGCGTATAGCCCCTTGAGCCGCCCTTCCTCATCCAGCGGGAACGGATATTTGTTGATCGCCAGGAGCACCGCGGCAGTCAGATCCAGCCCCCGCTCACTGCCTGCCCGTTTCTCCAGAAACATGAGAATCCGGTAGTTTTGGGCGTTGCCCTCATATTTGAGCCCATGCTTCCTCTGCAGAATGCCGTTTAATACTTCCTCTCCCTTATGGCCAAACGGAGGGTGCCCCAGATCATGGGCCAGGGCGGCGATCTCCACAACGGCTTTATCAAGGATCAGGCCGGGATGGGTTTCCTTGGCCAAATCGGGATAATTGCGGCTGAGCCGGCCGGCCAGCTCCCGGGAGATCTGGGACACCTCCAGGGAATGGGTCAGCCGTGTCCGGTAATAATCCCCGGTCCCCGCTCCGAATACCTGTGACTTGCCCTGCAATCTCCGAAACGCGGGAGAACCGATCAGGCGGCTGTAATCCCGCTCATATTCATCCCGGTCATCGCTATTCTTCGTATCCTTATCCCCCATAATCCGCAGGGTGCGCAGCTTCATCGTCGGTTCCTCCTTGCAAGCATTCCTGATGTCATTCTCCGTGTTCCCCGCCTCTGTACGGCAAAGGGAGCAAAACGGAGAGCTTCTATTTGTACCAGTATAGCGTGTGTCCGGTGCGGCGACAACCGGGACGGGCTGTCCTGGCTGAACAATTCGCGAAAGGCCGGGGAGTGCCGCTTTTTGCGGAAAGATAAGAAAGTATAACCTTCGGATCATCATCGTTGCCGCGGCTTAGGTTCAGCGTGTTAAACCCGGCGGGACAGGAAGCGGGTGTGGAATGAGCACTTTGGAAGTATCACGGGAAAGGGTGGATTGTAGGATTGATGGTATTAGACAACAATGGCGGGAGGCAGTATGGCCTGTTTTGCAGGATGATCGGACAAAATGATAGCTGTTCGGCCTGTGGGTCTGCGCTCGCACGCCAACAGCTATCATTTTGCAAGCTGTTGGGCCTACGGGCCTGCGTTTGCGCGCCAGCAGCTATCATTTTGCAAGCTGTTGGTTTGGCATCACTCCTAGTTGATCAACAGCACCAAGGGATGGCATTCGATTTTTCATATGCAATGGGGCCTGCCTCTCACGTCAGAGATCGATATAGTCGGTTTTCATATATATCCCGCTGCACAGGCGGCGTATACAGCAAAGAGGCTGTCCCAAAGCCCGAGCAAACGGGAAGGGACAGCCTCTTGCGATTATTTCAAGTCCTCAATGGAGGTAATGTCCATATAGGCGGGTACAACCAGGCCCAGCTTGGTGCCCTTCAGGTTCACGCCCAGATCCTCCAGCTTATCCTTGTATTTGTCCATGTAATCCTGGTGGGTGGTAGGCAGCCAGGCCGCCACCATGGCGTCTGCGCTACCGTCGGCTACCCCTGCCCACATGGGGCCGGCCTCCACCTGGAGCAGCTCCACCTGATAGCCCAGCTGCTTCAGCACCTCGGCAACCACATGGGTGCTGGCAATCTCCGAATCCCAGGCCACGTAAGCCAGCTTCAGTTTTTTGCCGGTTTCCTGGGCCAGGTCCTTGGTCCAGACCTGGACTTTGGCGGAGCTGGCGCTTACCCAGTCGGCCGCCGCTGCTTCCGGCTTCTTCCCGTCGATGATGTCGGACATAACCACGGCCATGTCATCCGGCGTCCACTCGAACCGTTCCAGCATGGCGTAGGCGGAAGGATGGCTGTCCTTCAATCCTTGACGGACAATGGTACGGATTTCCTCGTCCTGCCCGAAGGTACCTTTAGGATCTTCCAGGTACTTAAGATCATACTTGGCGAATTTCCAGTGAGGAGTCCAGCCCGTTACGATAATCGGCTTCTGGTCCTTGTATGCCTTCTCCAGAGCCACTGCCATGGCCGCTCCCGAGCCCTCCACCAGCTTCCAGTCCTTCAGCTCGTAATCCTCGATGGCCTGGGCCGCCTGCTTCATCAGTCCTGCGCCGGGATCAATGCCGATGATCTGATGCTGAACCTGATCGCCAATGCTTTTAGCTCCGTCCTCTGCCTGTTCCTTGGAGCATCCGGCCATCATCCCGATGCTGACCAGCCCGGCAAGACCGGCGATCATCCATTTTTTCTTATAATTGCTATAGTTGAGGTTATCCATTTTTTTGTCTCCTTTTCCGTTTCATCATATATTGGGTCATTCTGTCCAGGAGGATAGCGAGCACCACAATGGCCAATCCGGCCTCGAAGCCTTGCCCGGTTTTCACCTGGGTTACGGCCCGGTACACATCGGCTCCGATGCCCTGGGCACCGATCATGGAGGAAATAACCACCATGGACAACGCCAGCATGATCGTCTGATTGACACCCGCCATAATGGAAGGCAAGGCCATGGGAAGCTGCAGCTTCACCAGAATCTGTCCGGTGCTGGAGCCAAAAGCATGGGCCGCCTCCACCAGATCAGGGGCAACCTGCCGGATTCCCAGCTCCGTCAGGCGGATGGTGGGGGGCACGGCAAAGATGACGGAGGCGATTACCCCGGGCACCACGCCCAGTCCGAAGAAAGTTACTGCGGGAATCAAGTAGACGAAGGCGGGCATGGTTTGCATGAAATCCAATACGGGGGTGCTGAAGGCGCGCACTTTACTGCTTTGCGCGGACCAGATGCCAAGTGGAATGCCGATCAGAATGGACACCAGCGCGGCAGTAAGCACCAGTGCCAGCGTATCCATGGTGTGATCCCAGTAGCCCAGATTATAGATCAGGAGCAGACCGGCAAACGCAAATAAAGCGAAGGTCCATTTGCCCAAGCGGTAGGCGAGGGCGGCAATCAAGACAGTGAAGAGAAGAGCGTGCGGCAGATGGAGCAGGTAGGCAAATCCTGATACGATTCCTTCTATAATGGCGGATATAAAATCAAACAACCCGGCAAGATGATTTTCCAGAAAATCCACAACTGCTTCAATCCATTCATCCAACGGTAACTTCGGCATGACCTTCCTCCACTTCCCTGCTGTCAGCAGATTGGCGGGCCAGAGCGCCCAGAACAGCGCCGCGGATAATCACTCCATTAATTTTCCCGGCATCGTCCACTACGGCCACCGGATATCTGGAGCTGCTGCAGATATCGAACAGATCGCACAGCAGCCGGTCCGGCGCAACCGTAGGGACCTCACGAATGACGATATCCTCCAGCAGCCGTCCGTCCTTGGCCGCCTCCGAGGAATCCTCGGCGGTGATGACCCCAAGCAGCTTCTTGCTCCGGTCCACCACGAACAGGTTGGATATTCCCGCATCCTTCATCAGCTGAAGCGCCACCCGCGGCCCCCGGTCCAGTCCGATGGTTTCGGCGCGGCGCATAACAGCGGAGGCGGTCAGCACCCGGGACAGATTAACATCCTCCACGAAGCGCTCTACATATTCATCAGCGGGCCGCATGAGAATTTCCTCCGGCGTACCGACTTGAACGATACTGCCATCCTTCATGAGAGCGATCCGGTCTCCGATCCGCAATGCCTCATCCAGATCATGAGTGATGAAGATGATGGTTTTGTTCATTTTTTCCTGAAGGTCCAAGAGCTCATCCTGCATGTCCTTGCGGATCAGCGGGTCCAGGGCGCTGAACGCTTCATCCATCAGCAGGATGTCCGGATCATTGGCCAGGGCTCTGGCCAATCCCACCCGCTGCTGCATTCCGCCGCTCAGGGCGTCGGGCATGCTGTCCGCCCAGTTGGCCAAACCGACCAGCTCCAGCGCCTCCAGCGCTTTTTTGCGGCATTCCTGCTTGCTCTTGCCCTGGACCTCGAGACCGTATTCGGCGTTCTCCGCCACAGTCCGGTGGGGGAAAAGGGCGAACTTCTGGAACACCATGGCGATCTTCTCCCGCCTGATTTGGCGGAGCTCGTCGGTTCCCATCTCGACAATGTTGCGGCCATGAATGCTGACGGTTCCCGCCGTCGGCTCGATCAGCCGGTTGAGCAGGCGGACCAGTGTGGATTTTCCGCTGCCGGACAAACCCATAATGACGAAAATTTCACCGGCCTTTACATCAAAGCTGACGGCGTTGACCCCAACGGTGTGACCGGTTTCCCGGTAAATTTTCTCTTTGGGCCAATTTTGGGCGATGAGGGGGAGAGCAGAACCGGGGTTGGTGCCGAATACCTTGGTTACATTCCGAACCTGGATAACGGGCAATAGCTTCACTCCTTCGCTTCAGACTCAAATTCATACTAACAAGTGTATAGAACTTCAAACAAAGATGTCAACATAAATTTCCGTCATTACGGTTCATACAGAAAAAACTGTACAAAGTTATCTTTAAAATGCTCCGGTTTCCGTCATGTATCGCACCTGTCCGCATCTTTACAATATCCATTAGTTTTCTTACAATTAGGAGCAGCGAAATGCTTTCAGTCGCAGAGCGCAGACTTCCCAAAAACGTAAATGATTATATGACAGATAGGGTGACTTACAGATGGAGCGAGCAGAGGAGTTATCCGGTGAGCAGGAACGTGCGTTGCTGAAGGCAAGAAAACGGGTGATCGAATCCATTGGGCAGAATATGGATTTGTACGGCATCAATCTGTCCATTGGTCATTTGTACGGGCTCTTGTTCTTTCAAAATAAGCCCATGACTCTCGACGAGATGCGGGAAGCCATGGAGATGAGCAAAACCAGCATGAGCACCGGGGTGCGGACGCTGGTTGACCTCAAGATGGTGAACAAGGTATGGGAAAAGGGCGCCCGCAAGGATTTGTATGAGGTGGAGATGGATTGGTTCCAGACGTTCATCGACTTCTTCTCCCTGAAGTGGAGAAAGGCGCTTGAGATTAATCTTCAGGCCTTGCGCAAATCGAAGGCTGAGCTTCAGGCGCTGCTTCTGGATAACCCCGGGCATGAGGATCTGGCGCAGACGGTGGAAGTGGATTTGGCCAAAATGAATGAAGCGATCCGCTACTATTTGTGGCTGGACCGGTTTATTGACACGTTGGAAACCGAGGCCATTTTTGAACTGGTGCCCAAGGATCTGCCCAAGGATTTGTCCAAGGATTTGTCCAAGGATCTGCCGAACAAGTCATGAGCGCGCACTTCCTTTCCCCATGCAGGCTTGAACGTGGAATATGACGGTTTGCATGGGGGGATAATGATGAGGCATTTGCCAATTCATTGAAACGGAGAGACAGCATGCTGAAGCAGAACCTTATTTTTAACCTGGACGATACGCTTATTGAATGCAACAAATACTTTAATCAAGTGAATGAGCGGTTTGCCGCGGCAATGGGCGAATGGTTCCCCGGTGTGGCGCCTGATAAGGTGAAAGCCAAGCAAGTGGAGCTGGATGTGGCCGCTATTGGAAACAACGGGTTGACTGTGGACCATCTGTCCCAGTCCTTTACAGGCGCGTACCGCTTTTTCTGTGCAGCAGTGGGGAAAATGCCGGAGAAGGCGCATATCGGGCTGCTTACCGAACTGGGATACAGTGTCTTTACCATTCCTGTGGAGCCCCTGCCCCATATGTACGAGACGCTGGAGCGGCTGAAGGAGGCCGGGCACGAGTTATATCTTCATACCGGCGGCGAGGAGGGGAACCAGCGGAGGAAAGTGGCCCAGTTGGAGCTTGCCGCTTATTTTGGCAACCGGGTATTCATCTCCCGCCATAAGGATGTGAAGGCGCTGGAGAAGATTATGAGGGAGATGCGCTTCGACCCGTCTGTTACCTGGATGATAGGCAATTCGCTGCGCACCGATATTCTCCCCGGGCTGGAGCAGGGAATTCATGTCATCTACATCCCCGCCCAGTCGGAATGGCACTACAATATGGTGGATATTCACGTGCAGCCCAAGGGCGCTTTCCTCACCTTGACCGGCTTGGATCAGATAGCAGGAGCGATTGAGAAATATGTGCTGGAGCATATGGAAGAGGACCTGGACGGGATGAGGCTTCCTCCTGATGCGGGAGCCTCCGGGAATGATTCCTCTGACCGCCTGGCTCCCGGTACACCTGCCAATTCTGTTTTTTAACATGATGATGCTTGTCCTCTTGTGGGGGCAAGCATTTCTTTTGTATGTGGACAAAATCCGGTTATAAAATGCCGCGCGGCTCGTATACATATAGTACAAGTTGAACAAGTCCACAACTGGTGAAAACTCAGTTGAAGCTTCCGAAGCCAGTTTTTCTTCATACTGCTGCGCTTCGCTGTAAGCGAAAAACTCAAGTCAATGCTTCCGAAGCCAGTTTTTCTTCACGCTGCTGCGCTTCGCTGTAAGCGAAAAACTCTAAGGAGGATTATGCATGAAACGAAAACACGGACTCCGGTTAGCTGCGATTGTTACCGTAGCCGCCATGCTCTCCACAGGCTGCTCTCTGTTTGACAAGAAGGAAGGGGCAGCGTCCATCGATCCCCCACCCGCCGGGGCGGATGCAATGATGGTGAATGCCGGTGTGTCTGCAAATGCCGAGACTGGCAGACAAGTCACCCTTTATTTCAAGGACCCCAAAGGGCTGGTGGCTCCTGTATCCGTGTATGTGCCCAAAACGGTTGAGGTAGCCCGCAAATCGCTTGAATATATGGTGGACGGCGGTCCCGGTTCAACGGTCATTCCCGCCGGATTCCAGGCGCTTTTGCCTCAGGGGACTGTGATCAAAGGCATCGACATCAAGGCGGACAACAAGCTTGCGATTGTAGATTTCTCCAAGGAATTCAACAATTACAATGCCCAGGATGAGCGCAAGCTGGTCGAAGCCGTTGTCTGGACCTTGACCGAGCTTGACAATGTTGACAAGGTGTCCATCCGGGTAGAGGGCAAGGATCTGAAGGAGATGGCACTGGGCAAGACTCCTCTTGATAAAGAAATAAGCAGGGCGATGGGAATTAATCTGGAGTTCGCAAGCGGACTGAATCTGGGGCAGGCGGTTCCGGTCACTCTGTACTTCCAGAATCAGACGCAAGACCAGTACAGCTACTACGTACCTGTTACCCGGATGGTGCAGCGGACGGATGATCTGGCTAAGGCAGCGGTGCAGCAATTGATCAAAGGCCCGGATGACAGCAAGGGGCTTGCCGCCTCAATCGCTTCCGACCTTGAGCTGATTCAGGTGCAGCTGTCAGAGGACAACAGCGTTGTCACCGCCAACTTCAACGATAAGCTGCTGGGAGCCGACAAGCTGGTTCCCGCCTCGGCGGCCCAGGCCCTCATCCTGACGCTGACCGAAACGACGGGAGCCTCCAAGGTACAGCTGCTGGTGAACGGTCAGGCCAAGGTGGCCGGGTCCGACAAAACCAGCTATGCCAAACCTGTAGCGGCGCCGGTACATATTAACCCGACTGCGATGTAAACGAACGAACAGGCGGCACGGAGCAATCCGGCACACGAAGCAATCAAACAACCGACACATACAAGCGGACAAAAGGAGCCTTCGGGCTCTTTTTGTTGCCGGAAAGTATGGCACGGAGGAAGGGGAGATCTTTTTCAAAAGATCAGAAGGCAGTATTATCGCAATCGGTGGCATGGCTTTTAAGTTTTGGTATAGAGGCGGCCTTGGAGGAGGCTTTGAAGGAAATAAGGGAAGTGTTTTTCCTCTATTGTCCTTCTCGCCGACCGATTCCCGGTAATAAGGGAACGCATTTTCCCTTATTGTCATTTTTGGAGCCCATTTTTGGCGGCTTTGAGGGGAATAAGGGAAAAAGGAGTACCTTATTTCCCGAAAATGGCCTCCTGTCTGAGAAATAAGGGAAAAACCGGGACCTTATTTCTATCCTGGCCCTGTTCCTCCTCTTTATCCTCTTCATCTGAGCCTGCTTCAACGGTCTTTATTTCTCGATTGCAGCTAAATTTTGATCTCTCATATTATCCGTGGAAATAATTATTATATTTTCAACAATTTAACTATAAAACTGGATGCTGAACCATTCGGCTGTCTGTATTTGCTGCGCATCCCTTGCTGTGACTGCGCATCCCTTGCTGTGGCTGCGCATCTGTTAACAAAGTTATGGGTTGCGCAGTCTGGTCAAGAGATACAGGTTGTCATCCCGCTTTGACGGTCGGTATACTGAAGGCGAATACAAGGCTTGGAAAACCAAACAGGGAGGTCAAAACATTGAAATCGAACAGCAAAATTACGGCTTGGGCCAAAGGAGCTGCAGTAGCCGCATTATCGGCCGGCCTGGTCGCAGGCTGCGGCTCCGGCAAGGAGGAGTCCACCTCCTCCGCTTCGCCGGGGGCCAGCAACGCTCCGGCATCAGCCGCTCCGGCGCAGCCGGTCAATCTGTCCTATTGGGTGGAGCTGCAGGCCAATGCGGCCCGCTCGCTGAAGGACTATAATGAATCCTTGTTTTATCAGGAATTGGAGAAGCGGACGGGAGTGAAGGTGAAATTCCAGCATCCCGCCGTGGGCACGGCCAAGGAGCAGTTCAATCTGCTCATCGCCTCTGGCAATCTGCCCGATGTGATTGAATACGACTTCACCGCCTATTCCGGTGGGCCGGAAAAGGCCATTAGCGACAAGATCATTATTGAGCTGAACGATGTGATTGACAAGCATGCGCCCAATCTGAAGAAATATCTCGAGGCCAATCCGGTGATCAAGCGGGAAGTCACCACCGATAACGGCAAGATGTACGTTTTTCCCGCTATTGGAGCAGGCAATACGGATGTGACCAGCGGGCTGATGCTCCGCAAGGACTGGCTGGACGAACTGGGGCTGGCGGTTCCCGAGACCATCGACGAGTGGACCAACGTGCTCCGGCAGTTTAAGGAAAAGAAGGGCGCCAAAGCTCCCCTTTCCTTTGCTCTGACCGATTTTGATGTTGACCGGTTTAACGGCGCCTATGGCGTGGGCGTAAATTTTTATCAGGAAAACGGCAAGGTCAAGTTTGGACCCTACGAGCCGGCCTTCAAGGACTATCTGGCTTTGCTGCACTCCTGGTATAAGGAAGGGCTGCTTGATCCGGATTTTGCCACCCAGGACGCCAAGGCCAAAACAGCGAAGGCTACCAACGGCGCTGCAGGCGCATTCTCCGGTTATATCGGCTCGGCCATGGGAACCTACCTGGATGCCATGAAGACATCCAATCCGGCCTATGATCTGGCAGCGACTCAGCACCCGGTGCTGAAGAAGGGGGACGAACCCCGGTTTATCCCTTCAGCCAGCGCCTATCGGGGCACAGGCAGCGCGGCTATTACCCCGGCGAACAAGCATGTGGTGGAAACAGCCAAATGGCTGGATTATCTCTACTCCGAAGAAGGCAATCTGCTGAAATCCTTCGGTGTGGATGGCCAAACCTACAAGCTGGAAAACAACTACCCCAAATATACTGACCTGATCGTGAACAACCCCGACAAGCTGTCCATCGGGGACGCCATGGCCAAGTATCTGCGGGTTGCCGCTCCTTCCCCGGGTTTTGTCGGGGATGACCGGTATACGGAACAGTATTACACCTATCAGCAGCAGAAGGATGCTGTGGTCATCTACAATAAATACTCCAAAAACCTGGAGAATATCCGTCTGGGCCGCATTACGGAAACGCCGGAGGAGGGCCAGGAGGTCTCGTCCATTATGGCGGAGGTCAATACGTACCGCAAGGAGATGTTCCTGAAGTTCGTAATGGGCGGCGAGTCTCTGGACAACTTCGACAAGTACCTCAACCAGCTGAAGAGCATGAAGATCGAGCGGGTGATTGAAATCAAGCAGGCAGCGCTGGAGCGTTACAACAAGCGATAAAAAACAGAGGGGAAAGGGCGTCCTCCAGCCGGCGCCCTTCCTTGCAGAAAAGCTGGCTTTCCCAACGGAAAGCCGTTAGGAGGACTCCATGAGAAGCCTGGTGAGAGATTACCGAAGGCATAAATATTTGTACCTGATGATTTTGCCGGTTGTATTGTATTACGCCATCTTTCATTACGCGCCCATGTACGGCGCCATCATCGCCTTCAAAAATTACCGGATTGCCGAGGGTTTCCTGGGAAGTCCCTGGGTGGGATTCCAGCATTTCATCAACTTCTTTAACAGCTATTATTTTGGACGGCTGATTAAAAATACGCTGCTGCTCAATTTTTATATGCTGCTGTTTTCCTTTCCGGCTCCCATCATCTTTGCTCTGCTGATTAATGAAATCGGCGGCAGAGTGTTCAAGCGCCTGGTGCAGACCATTACCTATCTGCCTCATTTTATCTCCATGATCGTAGTCTGCGGCATGATTACCCAATTTGTGGCCCGGGACGGCTTCATCACCGATCTGCTGGTGATGTTCGGCATGGAACGGACGGCGCTGCTGGGCCATCCGCAATATTTCCGCTCCATCTATATCGTGTCGGATATCTGGCAGGGAGTGGGCTGGGGCTCGATCATTTATTTGGCGGCCATTACCGGGATCAACCCGGAGCTGTATGAGGCTTCGCGGATCGACGGGGCGTCCAAGTGGAAGCAGACGCTTCATATTACGCTGCCCGGCATTGCTCCGATCATTGTGATTTTGTTTATTTTGAAAATAGGCCATATGCTGGATGTTGGCTTCGATAAAATTATTCTGCTGTACAATCCCAATACCTATGTCACCGCCGATGTGATCAGCACCTTCGTGTACCGCAAAGGGCTGGGCGAGTCCAACGAATTCAGCTATACCACGGCAGTCGGCCTGTTTCAGTCGGCGATCAATTTCCTTCTGCTGATTGCCGCCAACCGCTTCAGCAAGAGAGTCAGCGAAAACAGCCTGTGGTAAAAAAGCTAAGCATATGCTTACGAGGCCAGCTTTTCGGAATATGCCATTTTTAATGGCAATCAACTCAAAGCTCAGCATATGCTTACGAGGCCAGCTTTTCGGAATATGCCATCTTCAATGGCAATCAACTCAAAGCTCAGTATATGCTTACGAAGCCAGCTTTTCGGAATATGCCATTTTCAATGGCAATCAACTCAAAGCTCAGTATATGCTTACGAAGCCAGCTTTTCGGAATATGCCATCTTCAATGGCAATCAACTCAAAGCTCTTAAGGAGGAATCTCAGATGAGTGCTGCCGGCGCAATCCGGAAAAGCCCGGGTGAGCATGCGTTTCAGGCGATCAATGCCCTGTTTATGGTATTGATGATGTTCATTACTCTATATCCCTTTATATATGTTATCACCTCCTCCCTCAGTGACTCACGGCTGCTGATGTCCCATAGCGGCGCGCTGTGGCTTCCCAAAGGCTTCACCTGGAACGCCTATGTCATGGTGTTCAAAAATCCCAATATCATTGGCGGATACGTCAACACCATCATCATTGTGGTGTGCGGGACGCTGGTGAACCTGTTCATGACCAGCCTTGGCGCCTATGTATTGTCCCGCAAGGGAGTGTCCTGGACCAGATACCTCATGCTGCTGATCGTCTTCACCATGTTTTTCTCGGGAGGCCTGATTCCCGTCTATCTGCTGGTCAACAATTGGCTGCATCTGGGCAACACCCTGTTGGCGGTTATTGTTCCCGGCATGATCTCCACCTGGAATCTGATTATCCTGCGCACCTCCTTCGGCTCGATCCCCGACAGCCTCATTGAATCGGCATGGATGGACGGGGCCAACGACTTCACCATCCTGTTCCGCATTGTCGTTCCCCTGTCGCTGCCGGTTATGGCCGTGATGATTCTGTTCTACGGAGTAGGCCACTGGAACGCCTGGTTTGGCGCGATGATCTACCTTCGGGACAGAGCCCTGTTTCCGCTGCAGCTGATCCTGCGGGAGATTCTGATCCAGAACAGCACGGCGTACATGTCCGGCGACGCGTCGGCCGCAGACCAGGAGGCGGTGGGGGAAAGCATCAAATACGCTACCATCGTGGTAGCCACTCTGCCCATTCTGGCTGTCTATCCTTTCTTGCAGAAATATTTCGTTAAAGGTGTTATGATAGGGTCCATCAAAGGGTAATGCCAGGGATGGAGTGTGAAGGCTGTGGGTGTATGGAAAATGAAAGGTGTACAGGGCCGTTGGCTGCAATCGTACACCATTGTATTGCTGATTCCCATTATGATGATGGTCCCGACCTATCTGCAGACCAGGCAGGTCATTGAGGAGGAGATTTCCCGAGCCAACTCGGCGCTGTTGTCCCAGCTCCAGCAGGAAATTGACAGCTATATCGACTACACCTACCGGCTGGCGGAGATTATCTCCATCAATCCCAAGGTGGCCTCGCTGATCCGCAGCCAGCAGGAGCTTGGCTGGGCCCAAAGGATGGAGATGGTGGAGCTTCTGGCGGATTTCAAGTCCTATAATATTGCCAGGCGGAATCTGGACCATTTCTACATTTATTTTCATGACGGCGATTTTGTGCTGGCGGACAATTCCTATTATGAATCGGATATGTACTTTGACGAGCGTCTAGGTTCCTCCGGCTCTGCCCCGGACAATTGGCGGAACTATCTGAAGCAGGAGCACCGGGGGGAATTTGTCAGCCTGCGCGAATTCGGCGGGGGAACCATGGAAGGCATTATGTATGCCCAGTCTCTCTCCGTCCAGGGCGGCAAATATCCCGCGACTCTGGTGATCGAGCTGAATCAGGAGCGGCTGCTGGCCTCCATCCGCAATATCCAGTCCTACAATCAGGGCAATGTCTACATACTGGATGAAAGGAACCAGATCATGGCTTCCTCGGAATCCCGCAGCGCAGCGGGAAGCAGCTTCGCCGTGCTTGACGGGCTGGGGGAGACGGGGACTGCAACCGATCACTGGGACAGGGAAAAGGTGGTGCTCTCCTATACCCATTCGGATCTGGTCAACTGGAAATATGTCTACGCACTGCCGGCAAGCCTGTACAGCCAGAAGGCGGAATATGTCCGCAACACGGCGTTGTTGGCTCTGGCCGCCGCCGCCATCGCCGGCTTCCTGCTGGCTGTGCTGTTGGCGAGAAAAAACTATCATCCCCTGCAGAGGCTGATCCGCAATGTGGCCGAGCGAAGCAAGCAGCCGCCGGGAAGCCTGGCGCAAATCAACGAATACGATTATTTGGAGGAGGCTATCGACAGCGCGCTGGACCGCAACACTCTGATGCACCGGACCATTGAAAAGCAGAGCAAGACCATCCGCTCCCATCTGCTGGCGCGGATTCTCAAGGGCAGAATCGAGCAGGGCTTTCCGCTGGAGGAGGTATTGTCCCAGCACGGGATCGTGCTCCATACGCAGGATCTGGCGGTGATGCTGTTCTACCTGGAGGATTACAGCGGCTTCTTCCGGCAGGATGAGCAGGATGAGGAGAAAAACCGGGAGTTTGTCCAGCTCATCATCACCAATATTGTGGAGGAGCTGGCCGGACAGGAGCATCAGGGGTGGATAACCGAGGTGGATGACATGCTGGCCTGCATCATCAACTTCCGGCCCCACACCGCGCAGGATGCGGCCATAGAGACGCTGCGGAGCCTGGCCGAGGAAGCGCAGCGGTTTATCGGAAACCGCTTCCATATCCTGTTTACCGTCTCCGTCAGCACGCTTCACAGGTCTGCCGCGGAATTGCCCGCCGCCTATCAGGAGGCCCTGGAGGCGATGGAATACCGGCTGCTGCTGGGGGTTCAGACCATTATCTGGTATGACCGGATCAAATATCAGGAGCTGTCCTACGGCTACCCCATGGAGAAGGAGCAGCAGCTGATCAATTATGTCAACGCCGGTGATTTCCCTGGGGCCAAGCAGACGCTGGACGATATTATCGATTCCAATCTGGGGCAGGAGCATATCCCGGTGGAGATGATCCGCTGCCTGATGTTCGATATGTGCAGCACCATGATGAAGGCGGCCATGGAGGCCAATCTGGGGCGCTCCCAGTTGTACGAGGAGAACCTGGAGGCGATCCGGGAATTGATGAACGGCAGCACGGTCTCCGCCATGCGGGAGCGGATGACCCTGTTTCTGCGCAAGGTATGCGGCCATGCGGAGGAGCGCAGGAAGAAAAACAAATTCCGCCTGAAGGAAAGCGTGCAGGCCTACATCGCGGAGAATTACCGGGATTACAACCTGAGCATCAACATCATTTCCCGGCATTTTGACGTCCATCCCTCCTATTTGTCCCGTTACTTCAAGGAGCAGGCAGGGGATAATCTGACGGAATACATCAACCGCTACCGGGTGGAGCAGGCCAAGATTTTACTGCAGCAAGAGGATATCCTGATCAAGGATATCAGCGATATGGTGGGATTTTATAATATCAGCACCTTTGTCCGCCTGTTCAAGAAATACGAGGGGGTAACGCCCAGCGTTTACCGGGAAAGCGCCCAATAGACGCACAAGCCGCCACTGAAGCGAGGCGCCAATGACGGATGAACGATCGGGGGAGTCCCTCAAATCGGCCCGGCCGATTCCGGGGCTGCCATAACCTGATCCGTCCTGCGGCTTGAACCGGTTATTACAGGGTGGGCCGTCTCCGCCCCCTCACCATGTTCCCAATTATAAACCATCCGCAAGACGGCAGCGCACAGGCCGAAACTTCGTAAAAGGGGGGATCACGCGCTTTTTTCTCCAAAAACATAAAAGCGGTTACAAAAAAGCTTGACCGGTGACAGAAGGCGGGCAGGAATCGTTATCACAAATGGAGGATGAGAAAAGTGGACCATCATTTGCACAAGCGGATAAGACGGTTTATGATGTTGGCGCTTATGGGTATTCTGTTCCTGGGAGTTGTGGCTCCGGCGGACACAAGGGCGGCCGATCCGCCTCACGACCAGGCGCTGCGGGACGCATTGGGACCGGGGGACATTGTGCTGGACAATACTGGCTCGGGCGTCACCAGATCGGGAAGCTGGAGTACGGGCACCAGCAATCCGGGCAAGTATTTCGGAACGAATTATGAATTTGTCAACGGCAGCCTGGGACAAGGGCAGACGATCCGCTATAATCCCAATTTGCCCCAGGCCGGAGTTTATGAGGTTTATATCGTGTTCAGCGCTTCCTCCAACCGCGCCGGCAACGTTACTGTTCAGGTGTCCCATCAGGGGGGCATCACCACCCATACGGTCAACCAGAAGAAGAATGGCGGAGTGTGGTATCCGCTGGGACAGTACTCCTTTGCAGCCGGCAGCAGCGGCTATGTGAGAATCGACAGCGCGGGAGCCGACGGCTATGTCATGGCCGATGCGGTGCGCTTTGCCGTACCGGTGGCGGACCCCGACGTTCCCGGGCCGTATTCCATCTATAAGCCGGTGGGCCCGATTATTTTCCGCTCAGGCTTTGAACCGGGCTCCACAGGCGTGACCAGCCCATCAGACCCGGGCTTGATCACCAATATAACCGGCACGGATAATTCCGTTGCCGCGCCCAATAGCTGGACGTCACACTTGAACGGATATCCCAAATTCGGGGATTTGGTGTTCGAGTATCACAGCGGAGGCGATACCTCCAGCGCAAGATTTGCCAAGATCATCAATGATCCAACCCCCGGCGGAAGCGGCAATAAGGTGCTGCAATACTGGCTGGGCAGCTCGGGGGGCACCGCCGACCGGGGCCGTGTGCAGGGTCTGCTCAAAAATAATGAAGCCCTTACGGAAGTTTTCTATAAATATAGGATGTACCTGCATCCCGATATAGAGCTGGTCAAGCAAAGCGTCGATCCCAACGGCTGGTTCACGCTGGCCGAGTTCTGGAATCAGCCCAGTTGGATGTCCTGGACGGAATACCCCTTCAGGATATCCCTTAATCTGACGAAGGATCTGGGAGCAGGGAAGCCGTTCAAATTCCGCGTCTCCGGCCAGACTACTCCGGCTACGGGCGGGGACGATGAGGAGCAGTTTGTGACCCTATGGGAGGAAAAGAATCACTGGAACGTTCCCACCGGCGTATGGCTGGAGGCGGAGCTGTATTACAAACAGGGTGATGCCAATACGGGCAGATTCTACTTTGCCGTCACGCCGGAGGGCGGGGAGAAGCGGGTGGTGTTTGACATCGGCAATTGGACTTATCATCCCCAGAATCCTTCGCCCTCCGGGCTGACCCATTTCCATCCGTTCAAATTGTACACAAGCAGGAGCCTGACCAATTTTGTCAAGGACAAGGGGGGAGCCTTACAGATTTATTGGGACGATATGGAGTTCTGGCCGTCCATGTCCCACGACGCCGCACTGAGGAATGCGCTGGGACCCAACGATATCGTGGTGGACAATACGGATGCGGGCGTCGTAAAGACAGGCTCCTGGACGTCCGGCAGCAGCAATCCGGGCAGATATTACGGCAGCGATTACCTTTATGTGAACAACGGCACAGGACAGACGATCCAGTACAAACCGAACATCAATGCTCCGGGCATGTACAGGGTATACATTGCCTTCAGCGGATCGGCCAACCGCTCCAACAGCGTGCCCTTTGAAATTTACCATAACGGCCAGACCTCTGCCCTCACGGTCAACCAGCAGATTACTGCCTATCACGGAAAATGGTACCCCATTGGGGAATATTACTTTGCCTCGGGGAGCGGCAACTATGTGAAAATCAACAGCGCGGGCACCAGCGGTTATGTGATGGCGGATGCGGTGCGGTTCGAGCCGCTGTGATGCTTTTATGGGAGACGGATATGGATAAGGATATGAATCGGATAAAAAAAGGAGGCAGCGACTTTGAAAAAGTGGAAATCAGCATGCGTCTTGTTCCTGGCATTAGGCTTCCTGAACATGGGCGGCACAGGCGCAACAGCAACGCCAACGGCTGCCGGTGATTTGCCGGTTGTGATTCATGATACCTTCGACGGAGAGACGGGCGGCGCCAGTCTGGACAATTGGAGCCTTCCCGCCGGGGTCACTCTGGCCGGCAGGCCGGACAACGGCTCGGATACCGTCTTGGACCAGTCGAATCAGGCATTGAAATCTACAATCCGGACAGCCAATGCAAGAGCAACGAGAAATTTCTCCCCCTTGGGAGGCAAGGCCGTCATCGAGTATGACTTGCGGCTGGAGGGAAAACCCGGCAGCCAGATCAAATTGCCGGAAATCCAGGGCTCCGTCAACGGTTCCAATGCCATTCTGACCTCCGTTTCCGTGATTAATGCCACTTCGGGCTCGGAGGATGCCTTTCGGCTGGATATTCCCACGGGACCGGGCAGCGGCGACAGGGTAAGGGTGGATGCGCTGCCTGCCAGAATGTGGATGTCCATCAGGCTGGAGCTGGATACGGACACCGATCTTTTTTCCGTGTGGCTGGACGGGAGCAAGATTGTCAATGAGAAGCCATTCTACAACGGCAATGATGCGGACAGCATCGCCTTGATCCGGTTTTTTCCCACTGCCGCCAACGCTCCGGATTTTTATATCGACAACTTCAAGGTGAGCGGCAGCACCATTGAAGCGGCAGTGCCGGATGTAAGGGACACGAAGCTGGCCACGCCCCCGGAGGTTCCCATTGTGCCTAATCTCAGGAAGGATCATCCGCGGATTATGCTCAATGATTTTGCAGAGCTTAAGGCCACTCTCTCCGCCGATTATATGGCCATGGACTGGTATGACAGCATCAAAAAACGGGCGGATGAGCTGCTGGTGCTGCCGGTCCGGGAATATGGGACCAATCCCGATAACGGAGCTGTGCTTGAGCATGCCCGGCAAATGCTGGACAAGGCCCTGATCCTGTCCCTGGTCCACCAGATCGAGGGAGACAGCCGGTATCTGGAGAGACTCTGGAAGGAGATTGAAACCACGGCGGCATATCCCTCCTGGAAGCCCGAGAGCTTCCTGTCGGTGGCGGAGATGGTGAACGCTTATGCCATCGCCTATGACTGGAACTATTATGACTGGAGCAGCGGACAGCGGCAGTTTATTATGGACACGATGCTGGATAAGGGAATCACGTATGGCGTGGACCGGTACAAGGGGCTTACTCAGGGCGGCACCAATTTTGTAACAGCGACGCATAACTGGAATCCGGTTTGCAACGGAGGCTTGATTATAGCGGCTATCGCCATTGCCGATGAGTATCCCGATGTTGCCGAATTTTTGCTGGAGGGCGCATCCAATTCTTTGCCCAAGGGACTCAGCGCTTACGCTCCCCACGGATCATACCCGGAAGGCAGCGGTTATTGGGCTTATGGAACCAATTATCTGACTTACGCCATGTCGGCGTTGGATACGGCGCTTGCCGGCAGCTTCGATCTTCCTCAGAAGTTCAAATTGTACGAAGCGCCGGGTGTGGGGCAAACGCCGGATTTCATGATCTACATGACGGGCATGGCAGGAATGTTCAACTACGGCGACGCTACCATCGGCAAGCTGAATTCGGGAGCGCTGATGTGGTTTGCCGGGAAGTTGAACAAGCCCGAATATGCATGGTACTACCTGAAGCTGAAGTCGGAGCTGGGGGAAGGGACGCCGAACAGAGCCCATGTGTATTCGCTGCTATGGTATAAGCCCGAGTTTCAGACATTGTCGGCGGCAGAGTTTCCTCTGGATAAGGCATATTCCGACGATATAGGCGACAACAGCGTGCTGATGCGAAGCTCCTGGGAGGACGACAACGGCATTTATGTGGGTCTGAAGGGCGGGTATAACAGGGAAAACCATAATTCTCTCTCCTCAGGAACATTCGTGCTGGACGCATTGGGAGAACGTTGGGCCACCATGCGGGGCTACGGAAGCAACAGCTGGCCGGGCTACAACGACCGGGACCCGGTTACTGCGGGACGGTACCAATATTATATCAACAGGGCGGAAGGGCAGAACACTCTGGTGATCAATCCCGATGCCGGCGTTGACCAGGTTATCGAAGCAACAGCCGTAGTGCGCGATTTTCAGGCTAATGAAACGGAAGCCTTCGGAATTTTGGATATGACGGCAGCGTATGCCCCGGATGCAACAAGCGCCACAAGAGGCATCCGGCTGTTTGACAACCGCTCCAAGGTGCTGGTGCAAGACGAGATAACGGCCGATGAGGGCATGGATGTGTGGTGGTTCATGCATACCTCTGCGGATGTGCAGATCAGCGAGGACGGGAAATCGGCCATGCTCGCTATCGGGAGCAAGAGGCTGTGGGCGCATATTGCCGAGGGCCCCCAGGATGCGGCCTTCAGCATCATGGATGCCAAGCCGCTCCCGCTGTCGCCCAATCCTGCGGTGCAATCATCCAGCTATGGCTCCAAATTGGCGATTCTCATGCAGGGCGAAAGTGCCATAAGGCTGGCGGTTGAATTCGTGCCTCTGCGGGAAGGGGAGGCTCCGCCAACCCAATCCGCCCCCATTGACCGCATGTCGGAATGGACCTTGGCAGAGGCAGAGGGCAATCTAGTGCTGCTGGATAAGAAGATGGGGGATAATCTGGCGTTGCTGGCAAACAGCCCCCTTGTTTATACAGACGGGGCGAGAGCGAGCATCGATCCCGCCGACCCGGAGGCGAAGCCTGTATGGGAGCAAGGGGAAATATGGGCGCCGGTGGAATTTGCGGCCAGGGAGCTGGGGGCCGAGACTGTTTACGATTCCACGGTTGACTCTCATATCATCACATATAGAGACAAGGTGGTTGTGCTGCCTGCGGCGGCGGGGCCCGGATTGGACAGCGACGCCGCCTTGAGCGGATTGGCCGTGCAGCCCGGGGGATTGGCCTTCGATCCTGCCACGGCAAGCTACAGCATGAATGTGGGCAACGGCACATCCGGCATAACGGTAACGCCCACAGCCGCATCGGCGGCGTACAGGAGCATTACCGTGAACGGCACTGCCCATGAATCAGGCGTTCCTTATACAGTTGCGCTGTCGGTGGGGAGCAATCTGGTCACGATTGTTGTAACCGCCGAGGATGGCACACAGGCCACATATACCCTTGTGGTGGTCAGAGCGGCGCCGCCAAGCTATATTCCTCCGGCAGCAGGGGGGAAGGACGGAAAAGACGGGATTCCGCCTGTGGTTGCGGGAGGGATAATCGAGGTTGGGGCCGCTCTGGATCAGGACAGCGGCAGAGCCCGGTCGGTTGTGGATGCCGCCTCGGTACAAGCCGCCCTGGCCCAGGCGCAGCCGGATGACAGGGGAATGCGGACGGTTGTCATTAAGGTAAACCCGGTGGATGGGGCGAAGGCCTATGAGACGGCCCTTGCGGCAAAAGCGCTGAACGGCGCCGAAGCCAACTGGAGGCTGGAGGTGGTTACCTCCCTGGCCACAGTGATGCTGCCCCAAGGCGCGCTGCCTGGAGCCATGGCCGGTTTGAAGGTAGCGATTGTGATTGAGGCCGCCGATGCCACGGCATGGACCGGGACAGCGGGCAAAGCGGTGGAGACTGGCAGCCGTCCGGCCGTTAAGGTAACGCTGCTGACAGACGGAGAAGAGGCAGGGAGCCTGAGCACACCGGTCCGCATATCGATCCCCTATAAGCCCGCAACGGAAGAGCGGGGCAATCCGGAGCATATTGTGGTGTGGAGTATGGATGAGTTCGGCAATGCGGCTCCGGTAACCAGCAGCAGGTATGATGCGGCGACAGGGCTGGTCCGCTTTACAACCAACCGGCTGGCAGGGCAAACCTTCGCTGTACGGTATGTCATGAAGACGTTCGGCGATATGGCAGACTATGGATGGGCAGAACGGGAAATCCGGGTGTTGGCCTCCAAGGGAATCATTGAGGGCACCTCGGAAGCCTCCTTTACCCCCACAGCGAATATAACGAGGGCGGACTTCCTGACGCTGCTGGTCAGAGCGCTGGACCTGTCAGCAGAGGCGGACGATAACTTCGATGACGTAGAACCAGGCGTCTATTATGCAGAGGCAGTGGGGATCGCCCGGAAGCTGGGAATCGCCAACGGGACGGGAGACAACCGCTTCAACCCGCAGGCAGACATTACCCGTGAGGAATTGTTCACTCTGGCGGCCCGGGCGCTGGAGCTTAAGGGCAGGCTTGCGGCGAAGGGAACGGCAGCCGATTTGTCCCGGTTCCAGGACGGGGCGGAGGTGTCCGGCTATGCGGCCGAAAAGCTCTCGGCCCTGGTCAGGGAAGGCATCGTCCAGGGAGACGGGAAGCTGCTGCGGCCGCTGGACAACACCACCAGAGCGGAAGCGGCCGTGGTGCTCTACAGAATTTATACAGCGGATGCTTACGAAGCAAGTTTTTCGGAATATGCCACCAAGTGGCAATCAACTCAAAACTAAGCCTATGCTTACGAAGCAAGTTTTTCGGAATATGCCATCAAGTGGCAATCAACTCAAAACTCTCGAGGAGGGTGAACATGATAAAAAGGCGCCTAACCAAGCTGGTAACGTTCATGGTGATCTTGACCTTGCTCTTTGGGAATGCTGCGCTTGCGCAGAGAGGAGAGTCTCTATCTGTTCCGTTGGGGGAGAATGACATCGTGGTCGATAATGCGGGCACCGATCCGACAACAGGTACAGTTGCCATGACTCCCGGGACCAATCCTTCAACCGGCGCTGATGTGGCGTGGGGGACAAGCTCCAATAATGCCGCCTCCAATTACGGAAGCGACAGGCATCAAATCAACAATGGCTACGGGGCAACCTTCCAATGGACCCCTGTCATTCCCCAATCGGGCTATTATGCGGTGTATGTCACCTTCCACGGGACGACCGGCCGCGCCAACCCGGTGCCCTATGAAATTTATCATGGCGGCGTCAGCACGATTGTCAATGTCAACCAGAGCAGCTCCAGCAACAGCAACGGGTATTGGTTCGGGCTTGAAACCGGAGACGCCAATGCTTATTTCTTCGAAAAAGGCACGGGCAACTATGTGAAAATTCATACGCTGCACCCGCAGACGGATGCTTGGGTGACAGGCTGGGTAATGGCGGACGCGGTGCGTTTGGTGCCCCTGTCCCTCCTGGATGACGACGCCTCGTTGAGCGGACTTTCGGTTGCTCCGGAGCCGTCGGCAGGCTTCCATTACGACCCGGCTTTGACCAGCTACAGCTTCAGTGTATTCAACTCGGTATACAGCATGGATATTGTGCCGACGGTATCATCATCCGTATACCGCAGCTTGACCATCAACGGCGTGCCTGCGGTTTCGGGAAGCCCCCATACAGCTTTTCTGGCAACCGGGTTGAATCAAATTCCCATCGCAGTGACGGCGGAGGACGGCATCACGGTGCAGACCTATACGCTGCAGGTCACCCGCTTAAGCCACAACGGCGATCTGAGCAATGATGCCAATTTGGGCAGTCTGCAGATCAGCCCGGGGCTGCTGGCCTTCGATCCGGCTGTGACCTACTACAGCTTGACAGTAGGCAGTCAAGTGGAGAGTGTCGATCTTATCCCTGCGGCTTCGGCAGCGGAGCATAAGCAGCTCAGCATCAACGGAGTGCCTGTGGTCTCCGGGGCTCCGTATACGGTGCAGCTTTCTTCTGGGCCGAATATTGTGTCCATCGAAGTGACCGCCGAGGATGATACGGAGAAAATTTATACCCTGGAGGTGTTCCGGGAGCATTACGGCAATGATTCCAGCTTAAGCCGCCTGGATGTAAGCAGGGGGACGCTGGAATTCGATCCTGACGTAACGGAATACACGGTTTATGTGGATAACAGCGCCGCCCATATGGAGCTGACGCCCGTGGCCGCCTCTCCCTTGTACAAGAGCCTGTCCATCAACGGTGAGCCGGCCGTCTCCGGGGAGGCTTACACCGTGGACCTTGCACCGGGACGCAACACGGTCTCCATTGCGGTAACCGCTCCCGACGATACACGGACCGTCTATAACGTGCATGTGATCAAACGGGGCAATGCCGCACCCTTGAGCGGACTCGACTTCAGCCATGGAACGCTGCCGTTCAGCCCATGGAGAACCGCCTACAGTGTGTACGTGGGCAACGGCATATCCGCGGGGGGCTTAACGCCTGCAGTAGATTCCCCTTATTATGAGAGCATCACGATCAACGGAAGCCCCCACGCACCGGGGAGTTCCTACACGGCTGCGCTGGCGGTGGGGTCCAATCCGGTTGCGGTGGAGGTTGCTTCCAAGGACGGCACCAAGCTTGTCTATACCATCGATATTCATAGGCTGGACAGCGCCGCCAGCGCCAAGACGGTAAACGGCCGCGTCATGCTTCCCGTGCAGGAGCTGGCCTCTGCCTTGGGCGTTCACCTGCTGCAGGATGATTCCGGACTGGCAGTGTTCAGCAAGGATTTGTTCGATTTTTCCGGCGAGGGAGATGCGGCGCTTGAGCGGGAGCTTGCGGACCTGCTGAAATTGCGGCTGACGGTAAATGGCCGGACGGCGGAGTTCTTCAAGCCTGCCGTGAAAAATTACCGGCTCCTGCTGAACGGGGACGCAAGCATTCCCGAGATCAGTCTGGAGGCCGCCGACGGCGCAGGCTTCACTGTGGAGCAGGCGCAGCATGCCGATGAACCCACTGTGTTGACCATTGACGGCAGAGGCGTCTATACCTTCCATTTCGCGGCAGATTCCTATTCGTCCGTTGCTCCTCCTGAGCTTGCCGCCGTCAAGCTTCAGGTGGAGGGGGAAGAGGCGATCGGCATCGACCCTACCTGGATTCCCATTGAGTCGGTCCTGTCCAACGACGGTTACGCCAATGTGAACACGCCCGAGAAGACCATAGACAACGATTTGGGCACAAGATGGTCTACTACCAGCGCAGGCGAAACCAAGTGGCTGCTATATGATTTCGGCAAGGAGGTCCAGGTTCATTCCATGGCGGCCGCCGGATATATGGGGGATACAAGGGCCTATAATTTTGAAGTGGAAATATCCGACGACGGAGAGAGCTTCACCCAGATACGAGGCATGCAAAACACCAGCGGAACGACGCTTCTGCCGGAGCTTTTTCCACTGGAGGATGTGAAAACCAGGTATATCCGCTTAATGTGCTATGGCTACAGCTCAAGCAAATCGGGGTGGAACGGATTCTCGGATATCCGCTTTTACGATAGCCAGGCCCAGGCCGATCTGGACCAGTCCAAGTGGGGGGAATATTTCGCGCCGAAGGATTCGTTCAAAGCCGGCGACACGGTGAAATTGGCGGTTAAGGGAGTAACGGCCGCCGGAACGGAATTCCCGCTGGACCCGTCGGCCGCGGTGGTGTTCGGCTCAAGCAATCCCGCTCTTGCCCAGGTGGATCAGGAGGGCAATGTTGCCTTGAATGCGCAGGGGGACGCGAAAATCAACGTGATGGTAAAACAGGGCAAGGCTGTAAGGATGAGCAGCATAACCTTTGTGATCGGGGCCGGTTCATAAGAGGGCTCCGGCTTGCCGGCTTTCGTTTCAATCGCCGCGGTGCGGCAGCCGATCAGGGTGCAGGGTGACTGCAGAGGACTGACTGCAGAGAGCGGACTGCAGAGAGCTGATTGCAGAGAGCTGATTGCAGAGAGCTGATTGCAGAGAGCTGATTGCATCGCGTGCGGCCTCTTTTATTAGCCCGATTCAGGTTCAGCTTTCCGGAGCCTTCGGGCTTTTTTAGCCAGAATGTTTAAATTCTGTACAGCGCTAAAGCGGGTAAGGAAAATATTCAGATTGGCGATAAAAGCTTCTGCTTAAACGCGGTCATTCTTCCTCGAAATACTCCCATGGGAATTTTTCTCAGAAGATTAGAAAGCATTATTCGGGGGAGAGGAGCCTTTTCTTCAGCAGATCAGACTTCCATGCGGCTTGCGCGCCACTACTGATGAATGAAATAACGGGATTCTGTTATCCAGGACAGGAATGATATGATTTCGAGGAAGGGGATTCCCACCTCCATGGATCAAGTGGGGAAGCAGTTGGAAACAAAGGCCGCAGGGGGACGATATAACGGAAATTTTTTCCGCTATCAGGGCATTTTTGGGTAATTGCCGAGATTTAGCGGAAAAAATTTCCGTTAACGCCATCAAACCCAGGTCCAAATGCCTGTTTTGGGGAGTCCAGGAGGAAATAGCGGAAAAAATTTCCGCTAAATCAGCGAGAAATGATGAATTTGCAGGGATAGCGGAAAAAATTTCCGTTAGGAGTAAGCGGGGGGGAGCGGGAGGTACAGCGGGATCACCATAGGAAAAGGCGTGACTCCTTTGGAAATGTAAAAAACACTCCCCCAAAAGTGACGAGATGCTCCGAAGCAAAATCCGGGTACTTTTGGGGGAGCCCCCGAATGAAAATGCCAAACCGACATTTACGTATAAAAGGATCTGACGGTGTTCTTCCGCCAGGTCCTTTTAATTTTTGGACAATGTCTTTCGTTCAACATTTTACCGAATAGATTAGTCTATTATAGGGTAAGAAATAGGAAAAGAGAGGTAAGGTGATGGGATATGCCGCCTAAAAAACCAATATTCAGAAGCATATTATTGAGCAGAATTCTACTATGCGTCTGGGTTGCAGTGCCCATATTGCTCGCACTTTCGGGATGCAGGTCCTCCGCGGACACTGTGAACGGTTCCGCAGGAGCAGTTCAATCGCCTGCGGCAAGTGAGACGCCTGCCCCGTCCCGCCCCTCCTCTGTACAGGCATCCGCTTCAGTGGCTGTTCCGACCCCCGCTCTGTCAGCGGCGGCAAGCCCAGTCCCGTCGTCTGGCCTGACGGAAGGCGGGATCATGAGTCCGGTAACGGCAGTAAGACTGGCGGATGCCAAGAGCGGCTGGATCGGCGGCATGGGCTTTATTGCCCGCACAGATGACGGCGGAGGCAGTTGGACTGTCCAGTACCGGGGTGACGGCGAGGTGAAGCAGCTGTTTGCCCTCAATGCCACGGAGGCCTGGGCAGTTATTGGAGACAACCGGATGCTGCTCCGTACCGCCGACGGAGGCAAACATTGGACGGAAGCAGGCCAGGTGCCCAATGACGGATTCCTGCACTTTGTCAATCCGCAGGAGGCGTACAGCGGCAATGCCCGGACCGTTGACGGCGGTCGGACATGGACCGTTCTGCCGGTGCCCCAGGGACTTGTGGGGGACGCATATTTCCATGACAGGCAGAACGCTTGGGCGGTGGTGCAGGGCAATGGCAGTATAGGAGTAGAACGGACCCTGGACGGAGGTCAAACCTGGAGCAAGGTGATGACTCGCCCTGTACTGGGTCAGCCTACCGGGGCCATCATCCGCTCTGCTGGTTCCGATGATGCCTGGGTGGAACTGATCGGGGATTCGGGCATGTCCCAAACCTCCTATTCCCTGTTCCATACAACCAATGGGGGCAAGGATTGGCTGACTGTGCTTGCCCACAGCACTGCAGGGGCGGGACCGGCTCCGGGGGTAGCCGAGGATGAGCAGGCCAACCGGAGCGGCGGCTCCAGGCCCGGTCCGTTGTATGTGGTGAGTCCTGACGCAGCCTTCATGGGCGGACAATGTCCGGCCTGCGACAAGCCCAATACGGTGGGCTGGACCGTTGACGGGGGGGAAACCTGGGTGAACGGAACCGAGGAGCTGCCCGGTTACGGCGTCATGCTGCTGGCCATGGCCGATGCCAAGCAAGGCTGGCTCATCACGAACGAAGCCTCTCAGCCTTCTGTTATGTATACGACGGATACTGGGGGAACCCATTGGAAAAAGGTGCATGCCTTCGCCGCGCCTCAATAAGAAGGCTCAAGCAGAACTTTTCTGAAAGTCGGCACGGCTGGTGCCCCAATAAACATGCTGATGCACGAAAAAAATCCCCATAGATTTCATCTGAAGGGTGCATCTGAGCGTAACCTTTGTTAAAATGAGGTATACTTTGGTTGCCAAGTGGATGTATGGATAAACCAGGCACGGATCATCAATAGGGAGGAAACAGGCAATGCGAATAGACGGAAGGCAACAGGCCGAGCTTCGCCCGGTCAGGATCACAGCCCCTTATATCAAGCATGCGGAGGGCTCGGTTCTTATCGAGGTAGGGGATACGAAGGTGATCTGCACAGCTACGCTGGAGGAACGGGTGCCGCCTTTTATGAAAGGCCAGGGCAAAGGCTGGATTACCGCCGAATATTCCATGCTGCCCCGGGCCACGCAGGTGCGCAACCAGCGGGAATCGGCCAAGGGCAAGCTTACGGGGAGAACCATGGAGATACAGCGCCTGATTGGGCGGGCGCTCCGCTCAGTGGTGGACCTGGATAAGCTGGGAGAACGGACAATCACACTGGACTGTGATGTGATTCAGGCGGACGGAGGAACGCGGACCACCTCGATTACCGGTGCATTCGTCGCCATGGTCTACGCGATTCATAAGCTGTGCCAGGAGCGGTCCCTGCCTGTATTTCCCGTAAAGGATTATCTGGCTTCGGTAAGCGTCGGTGTAGTGGGGGGAGCGCCTTTCCTGGATCTGAAGTACGAGGAGGATTCCACGGCCAAGGTGGACATGAACGTAGTGATGACCGGGTCGGGCCAGTTCGTGGAAGTGCAGGGAACAGGCGAGGAAGCCCCCTTCAGCAGAGAAGAGTTAAACGCGTTGCTGGGCTTGGCCGAGCAAGGCATCCGTGATTTGATTGAACTGCAAAAAGAAGCTCTCGGACCCATCGCCAGCCTGATTGCCGGAGAGAAAGGCAAGGTTGCCCGAGTATGAGTCAAATTGTCGTTATCGCGACCCGGAATAAAGGCAAGGTCCGGGAAATGGAGGATTTATTCAAAAAGCGGGGCTTTGATGTGCGCAGTCTGAACGATTATGAGGGAATTCCGGAGATTGAAGAGACGGGAAGCACCTTTTTCGAGAACGCGCTGATCAAGGCCCATGCCGTGGCCCATCTGCTGGGAGTTCCTGTTCTGGCCGATGATTCGGGGCTGGAGGTTGAGGGATTGGGGGGCGAACCCGGGGTCATCTCGGCCCGTTATGCGGGAGAGCATGCCACTGATGCGGAAAATAATGCCAAGCTGCTGAGGGAGCTGTCCTCCCGGCTCACCCATCTCTCCTACAAGCTGGGAGTGGGGCATCCTCCGGTTTGGAGCGCGGCGGAATTTGTCTGTTCCATTGTACTGGTGGACCCCATGAGAAGGAAGAATGCCCGCTTCGAAGGACGCTGCGCAGGCTACATCCTTGGAGAGGCCAGAGGGCATAACGGCTTTGGATATGATCCTTACTTTTATCTGCCTGAATATGGCCAGACCATGGCCGAACTGACTCTGGAGGAAAAGAATAAGATCAGCCACCGGGCCAAGGCCCTCCGTCAACTGATTGAACTGGTCTATTAATATTAAAAAGCCGCCTGTAACGGATGATCCCGAAACATGCGGCTATTTTTTACATATGTCTCCTGGGTATTCTTGCTGCTATTGCAGTTTCCTACCAGCAGTTTTTCGGACCCCTGCATCTCAACCGAATGCTATTTCACGCCTACCTTATAGGTGCGCAGCCAATAATCCGTCTGGATCAGAAAGGCGAATAGCTGCGGGCCGGTCATGAGCTGGCCAAACCAGGGGAAGTCTGAGCTTGGGCTGTCCGGTTCTGTCATCTTGAGCAGGTTAGGCACGTTAACGAAGGGCAGTAAGGGGGAGGAGGAATCATGGAGAATTTCTCTAAGCTGCCCCCTCACCGCATTCATATAGTTGGGGTTATGGGTCTTGGGATAGGGGCTTTTTTTGCGGTACAGGACATCGTCAGGCAGCACTCCCCGCAAAGCCTTGCGCAGAATACCCTTCTCTCTCTCGCCTGCTGTCTTGATTTCCCAGGGAATATTCCACACGTATTCCACCAGCCGATGATCGCAGAAGGGGACGCGCACCTCCAGGCCCGAGGCCATGCTCATCCGGTCCTTGCGGTCCAGCAGAGTGGGCATGAACCGGGTGATGTTGAGGTAGGAGATTTCCCGCATCCTGCGCTGCTGCGCATTCTCGCCCGATAAGCGGGGCACTTCGGACAGCGCCTGCTGATAGCGGTTCTTGGCATACTGCTCCGGCCGTATATAGGCTTCCGCGTCCCCGGACAGCACAGCTGCGCGTTCCTTCACCTTAAGCGCCCATGGGAAAGTATCGGCTTGCAGAGCGTCCTCGCGGTGGAACCAAGGGTAGCCTCCGAATATTTCGTCCGCCGCCTCCCCGGAGATGGCCACGGTGGCTCCCTTCTTGATCTCCCGGCAGAACAGCAGCAGTGAGCCGTCCACATCGGCCATGCCCGGTGTGTCCCGGGCAATAACCGCTGCCTTGAGCGCTTCGACAAGCTCCGGTGTATCGAATTCCACCGGATGATGGACTGTGCCCAGATATTCGCTCATCCGCTTGATCCAGGGCGCATCGGCATTGGGCTGGAAGGCGCTGCTCTTGAAATGCTTGTCGTTATCCACATAATCGACGGAATAAGTGGGTACAACCCCTTGGCCGGAGGAGCGGTAATACGAGGAAGCAATGGCTGTCAGGGCGCTGGAGTCAAGGCCTCCGGACAACAGGGTGCACACAGGCACGTCGGAAACCAGCTGACGCTCCACCGTATCCTTCAGCAGTTCTCCCACCCGGGCTGCAGTCGCGTCCACATCCTCCAGATGGGGCTGGCTCACCAGGCTCCAATAGGCGCGGATGGACAGTCCATTGCGGTCCACTGTCATGCAATGGCCGGGCTTCAGCTCCGACATGCCCTTATAGATGCCATGGCCCGGAGTGCGGGCGGGGCCGATGGCGAATATTTCGGCGATGCCTTCATGATCCACCTCGGCGGGGAAATCCGGATGGGCGAGTATCGCCTTCGGCTCTGAGCCGAACAGCAGCACGCCGTCCCGGTAGGCGTAGAACAGGGGCTTGACACCCAGGCGGTCCCGGACCAGATAGAGAGCTTCGTCGCGGTCGCTCCAGACCGCAAAGGCAAAGATCCCGTTAAGCCGGTCCACGCAGGCTCTTCCCCACTCGATAAAAGCGACAAGAAGCACCTCGGTGTCACAATTTGTTGCAAAGGTATGGCCACGAAGCTCCAATTCGCACTTGAGCTCCGGCGCATTGTATAATTCCCCGTTATATACAATGGAATAAGTGTAATCTCCGTATACCCGGAGCATAGGCTGCGCACCGTTTTCCGGGTCCATCACAGACAGCCTGCGGTGTCCAAGAGCACAATACCGGTTGATCCAGGCGCCGGAAGCGTCGGGGCCTCTGGGGGCAAGTGTTTCGGTCATCGCTTCGAGAACGGAAGGGTATTGGGTCAGGTCCCTTTGCCAGTCGATCCACCCCGTTATTCCGCACATGATAGCCTCATCCTCTCTCTGAAGAAGCTGCCGGGACCTGCTCATACAAACCAAGGGCTCCGGCAGCCTTTAATGATTATATACTGTATGCCGGTTGGCGCTGGTAGATGTCTGTCCCCTTATCCGTAAGACTGAATTCGAGCTGCCGATAGCGTATAATGATATTGTAAAAGAGGGATAGATACTTTATGCGAGAAAGGGTTATGCCATATGGTTCAGTTGGTAGCGATGAATGAAGCGCAGTTTCAGCAGTTTCTTGACTGTTCGATTCCGGTCTATGCGCAAGAGAAGGTAAGGGCGGGAGCGTGGAAGGAAGAAGAGGCGCTCCGACTATCCCAAGCAGCTTTTGACAGGCTGCTGCCGGACGGGCTGTCTACGAAAAATTCTTATTTGTACATGGTGCATGAACCCGAGAAGGGGCTGAATATCGGTCATATATGGCTGGTACTCTCCCAAGAAGGACAGGAGACAAGTGCGTTTCTCTATGAGATTCTTATTTATGATGCTTACCAGGGGCAGGGCTACGGCAAGCAGACGATGGCTGCCTTGGACCGTTCCGCCAGGGAGCTTGGAGCCGCATCCATCGGGCTTCATGTATTCGGACACAACCAGCGGGCATTGAGCTTGTATCAGAAATCAGGGTACGCCATCACGGACTACAATATGAAGAAATCCCTGTAAGGGGCAAATGCTCTGCCAGTTCAGGTTGTGAAGGGATGAGACGCTGTGCATACATTTCTTGCCGTGCTTGTTATGCTGGGACTCATCGGAGTCTCCAATATTGTGAACCGCTTTGTGCCGTTCGTCCCGGTTCCGCTGATTCAGGTTGCTCTGGGAGCAGCTGTATCCGTTCTGCCTTCGGGAATACATCTGGCATTGGAGCCGGAGCTGTTCTTTATCCTGTTCATCGCCCCGCTTTTGTACAATGACGGCAAGCATACGCCACGGGATGAGCTGTGGCGGCTGCGCGCTCCCATTCTGCTGATGGCTGTGGGTCTGGTCTTTTTGACCGTATTCGTGGTGGGCTATGCCATTCACTGGATGATTCCCACGATTCCCCTTCAGGCAGCCTTCGCATTGGCGGCTATCCTCTCGCCGACGGATGCTGTGGCCGTAGGAGCTCTGGCGGGGAGAATCCATCTGCCCAAAAGTCTGATGCGCCTGCTCGAGGGAGAGGCGCTTATGAACGATGCCTCGGGTCTGGTGGCCTTCAAGTTTGCCATTGCCGCCGCAGTAACCGGAGCCTTCTCCTTGCCCCAAGCTACGGTCAGCTTCCTGATCATCTCCATCGGCGGGCTGGCTATCGGAGCGCTGCTGGCCCTGCTGATTACTGTAGTGCGGAAGCTTCTGCGCAAGAGCGGGATGGAGGACGAAACGATACATATGCTCCTGCAGATTCTCACCCCCTTCCTGCTGTATCTGACAGCGGAGGAGCTGGGCATGTCCGGGATTCTGGCGGCAGTGGCAGGGGGAATTGTCCATGCCATCGAGCATGACCGGTCGGAATCCCGCAATCTTAAGCTGAACGCGGTCTCTACCAACACCTGGTCGGTCATCCTGTATCTGTTGAACGGGCTGGTCTTCGTCATTCTCGGCACCCAGATCCCCGATGTATCGCGGACCATACTCAGTGATCCCGCTTTTGACAACCTTCGTATTCTGGGTTATGCCGTTGTCATTTTTGCCATGCTGCTTGCTCTGCGCTTCGTTTGGGTGCTGCTGTTTTCTAGAAGCGGCCGTTTTTTCGGCCGGAAGAAGGAGAGGGAGGTACCCAGTCTCAAGATTCTTCTGATGACTTCCGTCTCCGGGGTGCGGGGCGCGGTTACACTGGCGGGCGCCTTTTCCATCCCGCTAGTGGTCCATAGCGGCGGAGTATTTCCTGAGCGGGATCTGATTATTTTCCTGGCATCAACCGTGATTCTGTTGTCCCTGCTTGCGGCAAGCATCCTCCTTCCCATGCTGGCGAGGAAAAAAGAACCGCTGGATGAAAGCGGCAAGGAGCAATTGGAGCGGCAGTATCAGATGCGGCTGCTGGGCGCTGCTCTTAAGGCGGTGTCCCAGGAGAGACATGAGGGTGATGAGGCTGCCGTGTCCATCGTGATGGCCGATTATGAGAGGTGGATGCGCCGGTCGGAAAGGAAAGGGGATGCGCGCCGCGGCTCCCTTCGCTCCCGCAAGAAGGAGACAGCTGTGCGGCTTCTCGCCCTTGCAGCCGAGCGGGAATATATTGCCGGAGTGCAAGCGGAGGGCAAGCTCAGTCAGGAGCATGCAGAACAGCTGCTGCGGATGCTGGAGCAGCTGGAGATGACGCTGTCCAACCGCCTTCACCTGTGGAAGGTCTTAGGCAAGTGGGCATGGCGCCGTGTGTCGGCTTGGATCATGAGAAAGCCCGCTCCCTTGCGCAAGGGCACGGAGGCGGATTGGGAGATCCTGCGAAGAATCAAGCTCCAGAGCTCAGAGGCGGCAATCCGGGCCATCAGGCAGCATTCTTCCCCCGGCAGCGAGGGGGAGATCCAGGCTGTGTTCTCTCATTACAATCAGCTGATAGAACGTCTGAAGGGTCTGTCTCCTGCTGCCCGGCGCAACGATGCGCAGGTGGACGAGCAGAAGAAGGAGCTGTACTGGCTGGCGATCCAGGCCGAGCGCAATGAAGCGCAGGCGCTGTATGAGCAAGGAGAGATTAACCGCGAGATGCTGAACCGGCTCCGCAGAACAATCAGCGAGCGGGAGGCCGCCATGCTGGAGCAGGAAGGGATCGGATAACACAGGAGGCTTGTATGAACACTTTTATTTATATGATCAGACATGGGGAATCCCCCAAGACCGGAGAGGATGAACGGGGGCGCGGGCTTACGGAAAAAGGCCGGGCAGACGCCTCCACAGTGACACGGCTCTTGAAGGGGGAAGGGATTGGTCATTTCTTTTCAAGTCCGTACACAAGGGCAATCTTAACCATCCGGGAACTGGCGGAGCAGGCGGGTCAGGAAATTATGGTGAAGGAAGAGCTGCGGGAGCTGGTTTTCTCCGGGGAGAAGCGGGTGCTGTCGGATATGGAGATGTATCCTTCCATCAAAAGAATGTTCAGCGAGCCCGGCTTTTCTCTGCCTGGAGGGGAAACCGCCGCGGAATGCCAAAACCGCTCAGTAGGTGTAGTGAAGCAAATACTGGAAACATACCGCGGCCAAAGGGTGGCTATCGGCACCCATGGCATGGTGATGACGCTCACAATGGGCTATTTCGACAGCCGCTTCGGGCTGGAGTTTCTGATCGGAATCTCGCGCCCCGATGTGTACAGGCTGGAGTTTGACGGAGAGCGGCTGGTGGAGGTCCGGAGGCTGTGGGAGGCTTAAGTCCGGGGAAGCGGCAAGCGATTGAAGGATGGGGAGTAAAATTAAAGCCGATGCTTTCGATGCCGGTTTTTGCTGGCACAAAAACTTTTGGGAGGCAGACAACTAATGGACTATTCTTTTTCTAACAAGATTTCGGAGCTTAAGCCATCCATTATCCGGGAAATACTGAAGGCTACATCGGGAAAAAGCGTCATTCCCTTCTCGGCGGGCAATCCCGCGCCCGAGACCTTCCCGGTAGAGGCAATCCGCCGGTTTACCCAATCCATACTGGAAGAGAACCCGGTGGCCGCCCTGCAATACGGGATAACCGAAGGATACGATCCTCTGCGGGAATTATTGAAGCGGCGCTTGCGGGACCGCTTCGGCTCGGGCCGGGATTTTGACGATCTGTTTGTAGTATCCGGCGCCCAGCAGGGACTGGAGCTGGCCTGCAAGGTGTTCTGCAACGAGGGGGATGCCATTGTCTGCGAGAGCCCCAGCTTCATCGGCGCGCTGAATTCCTTCCGTTCTCTGGGCGCGCGGTTGCTGGGCGTTCCCATGGAAAACGACGGGCTTGATGTTGCCGCGCTGGAGCATACCCTGGCAACGGAGAAGAACATCAAGCTGATTTATCTGATCCCGAGCTTCCAGAATCCCACAGGCATTACTACCAGTCTGGAGAAGCGCCGGGCCATCTACGCCTTGGCCAAGCAGTATGGCGTTATGATTCTGGAGGATAATCCCTATGGCGATCTCCGCTTCCGCGGGGAGCATATTCCCACGATCAAATCCATGGACGAGGAGGGACTTGTGATCTATTGCGGCTCCTTCTCCAAAATTTTGTCCGCCGGGCTGCGGGTAGGATTCGTGCTGGCTCCTTCTCCGGTTATGGAGAAGATGGTGGTGGCCAAGCAGGGGGAGGACGTTCATTCGGTGATGCTGTCCCAACTGCTGGCCTACAAATTTATGGGTGAGTATGATTTTGACGGTCATATTGGGCTGATCCGCGAGGTTTACCGCCGCAAGTGCAAGCTGATGACGGACAGCATGGACCGCTTCCTGGACAAGTCCATCACCTATACCTGCCCGGACGGCGGGCTGTTCCTGTGGTGCAGTCTCCCGGCGCATATGGATATGCTGGATTATTGCAAGCGGGCTGCCGGGAAGGGAGTGGCGGTGGTGCCGGGCACAGCGTTCCTGGTGCAGGAGGGCGAGCCGTGCAACGCCATTCGGCTGAACTATTCCACCCCGTCCGACGAGCAGATTGTCAAGGGAGTGGAGATTCTGGGCAGTCTCTAGGCTGGCAGAGCCTGGATGCTGCTGCGGCGGATGGGTGGCGCCTGCTGTTGCGCTTATCTCCTGTTCATGGTAAATGCCCGATTGTGGCATTTTCATTCGGGGGCTCCCCCAAAAGTACCCGGATTTTGCTTCGAAGCATCTCGTCACTTTTGGGGGATTGTTTTTTGTGCCGCTCGCTAAGAAATGGGGGATTAACGGATTGATCGATCATGACCGGCTGTATAAGGAGCTGCTGCAAACCTTCTTCAGGGAATTTATGGAGCTGTTCTTTCCGGAGGCTGCAGCGCAATTGGATTTCACCCAAGCGGAATTTCTTTCGGAGGAGGTGGTGACGGATATAACGGGGGGAACCAAACGCAGGCTGGACATTTTGGTCAAGACCTTGATGAAAGAAGAGGAAATGTTCATTCTGGTGCATATGGAGCCTCAGTCCTATTATGAGGAGGCTTTTCCGGAACGAATGTTTCTGTATGCCTCACGGCTGTATGAAAAGTATCGCCTCCGGGTTTTGCCGGTGGCTGTTCTTAGCCATAACAAGAACATTGACGAGCCTGATGTGTTCGGCTGGCATCTGCCGTTTCTGGAGGTGCTGCAATTCCGGTATTACCGGCTGCAGCTGCGTAAGTATAATTGGCGGGATTTTACTCATTCGAATAACCCGGTGGCCGCTGCATTGCTGAGCAGTATGGGGTATAATGAGGATGAGAAGATTCAGATGAAGCTGGAGTTTGTGCGGATGATGACGCAGATGCAGCTTGATCCGGCCCGAATGGAGCTGCTGATGGTGTTTTTCGAGAGCTATTTGCCGCTGAAGAAGGAAGAAGAACTGCTGGTTGCCAGGGAGATAGAACGAATCTATGGCGAAGGAGGAGGACCGGCCATGAAATGGGAAACAGCGCGGGTAAAACTGGCACGGGAGGAAGCTTTGGAGGAAGGTATGGAAAAAGGGCTGGAGAAAGGGTTGGAGGAAGGTATGGAAAAAGGCAAGGAGCAGGTGGCGGCCAAGCTGCTGGAGCTGGGGCTGGACCCCGTGATGATCCAGGCTGCAACCGGGTTGTCCCCGGCTGAGCTTGCCGCCTTGCCGAGGGCCGGTTCAGCCGGGCCGGAGAATTCTTAATAAATGGTAAATTTTTCATATTGATCATCCCTGGCAAGCGCTCTGACCCTTACGGTCAGGGCGCTTGTCCGTCTCCTGTCAGATAAGGAAGGCGGAGCAGTACCTCGGTTCCTTCCTGTTCAGCGGAGGCAACTGTAATTCCGTATTCCTCTCCGAAGAACAGCTGAATCCGTTGGTTCACATTGGGAATACCGATATGCGCCTTCTCCTGTATGTCTGTCTGCTGCATAAGGGAGTTGATCCGCCTGACCTTCAACCGGTCCATCCCCACTCCGTTGTCCCGGATTACAATCTCCAGAAGACCATTGTTGGGCTTGGCCGTAATGGTAATTATGCCTGCTCCCTCCATGGGCTTGATCCCGTGATAAATGGCATTTTCCAAAATCGGCTGCAGCATGATTTTAATGACGCGGCAGTGCTTTATCTCTGCGGCGACCTCCCATTCCACCCGGAATTTATTGCGGTAACGGATCATTTGCAGGTTCAGGTATGTGCGGATATGCTCCAGCTCCTTCTCCAGAGGAACGAGCTTGCTCCCATCCTCCAGGGAATACCGCAGCATGGACGCCAATTGGGTGATCATTACCGAGGTTTCGTTCTTGCCCCCGGTCAGCCCCATGGCCGACCAGTTGATCGAATCCAGTGTATTATGAAGAAAGTGGGGATTAATCTGGGACTGGAGAGCAATAGATTGGGCCTTCTTCAGCATGCCGATCCGTTCGGTCAGTTGAACACTGACTGCTTCGTGCTCCCGCAGAGTTCTCTGTATAGCAGTTATAATATATCCTTCCTCATCCTTGGGCAGGAGCCGGCTCTCCTCCACCAGAGGAGAATAATCCCTCAACGCTCCCAGAATGCTGCGGATCGGACGGTAAATGCGCAGCGATATAAGCACGGCAATAATGGCTGTGGCCAGCAGCCAGATCGCCACAATGACCAGCATGGAGACAAGGAGGGGCCGGAGACTGCCGTAATAGACGGAATTGGAGACGGCCAGAATATAATGCCAGCCTGTGGCGTGAACCGGCGTATTGTAGAATATGCTGCTTCCCGATTCCACATAGGAAGGCTCCTCTCTTATCCGGGCTGTTACCGAAGCGGGAAGGCTGGTTCCCTCTTCCTGCCAGATATCCGCCAACCGCTTGCCGCTTTCATCCACCAGATACAAGCCGCTGTCATTTTCCCCACGCCATTCGGCCAGTTGCCGGGCAAACTTTCCCCAATTGATGTTGAATACGATTACACCCTGATTATCCGTCAATGTGCCCAGCGCCTTGTAGATGGAGAGAACCTGTATCGGTCGGTTCTGGTTGTTCAGCCCGGTGCGGAAGACGCACCAGAACCGGCTGGGGACGGTATTGGCCTGGTATTCCTGCATCCAGCTATGGTCAAAAAAATCCTTGTAGCTGCTCTCCCCGTAATTGGAGATGATGCGGCCGCTCCGGTTGGAGTAAATATAGATGCTGTCCAAATATTCCTTCATGCTCATCTGTGAATTCAACAGATTGTGGATCACGTTCCGGTCATAGTAAACGGTATCGTTATTCCTCTGAAGAAGAAACAATTCCACATCCGAGTCATTGCCCAGGTGGTGGGATTGAGCCATGTAGTCGGCAATCATGGTATCCGTGAGATTTTTGTAATTCTGCAGGGATTTGTAGCTGTAGGAGCGGATTTCACTTTTCATGGAAGCGGAGAAGGACAGGCCTGCAAGGACCGCAACCAGGATGATGGGGAACAGAATCAGTACGGACAGCAAGGACAGATTCTTAAAGAAAATCGTGCCGAATCCCCGCACCTGCAGCCGGCGCATAAGTTTTTCCAGACCGGGAATCAATGGTTATCACCCTGAGAATTGGATTTGGAGAAAAGACGGGAACGGTATGCATGGGGCGTGCAGCCCGCATAGCTTTTGAAAACTTTGGAGAAGTAGCGTTCGCTTTTGTAGCCAACCATATGGCTGACCTCATAGACCTTGTACCGGGGGACTCTCAGCAGCTCCATTGCCCGTTCCATTTTGTGGCGGATGATGAAATCGATCAGGTTCTCCCCTGTTCTTGCTTTGAAGATCCGGCTGAAATAATAGGGACTCAGGTAAAAACGGTCGGCCAGCTCCTCCAGGGACAGGTCCTCCGTAATATGCTCGACGATATACTGCCGGGCCAGTCCGATAATATCCATATCTTCCTCGGCATCTTCGCCGGGTTCGGGGGCTTCGGGAGCAGGTGTCATAGCAGCGCTGCCCAAGGAAGGCTGCGCTCCCCGATTGCCGGCATACCGCAGCAGTTGGGGGATACCGGGGAAAAAACGGGTATCCCCCACGCAGCAGGTGCCCGGAAACTTCTCATCCAGCACAAGCTGCAGTTGCCTGTTGCCCTCATGCACTTGCCGGCGGAATTGCTCCTCCGGCAGAGGATACAAACCAATGCCTGCAAGCTGCAGCTGTCCGCCGTCCATAAGCATTGCACGGCATTCGACTTCTGTGAACAGAAGGTCAGCCGCCCTCATCAGCTCACTGTGAATTTCCGGTGCGCGGGAATGATCCCGGATTTCCCGGAAAGTCAGGAAGCAGCCGCAGCCGCCAAAGGACACCCGGGGATAGAGCAGTTGAAACACCGTTTCCAGATAGGCTATATCGGTAACGGTTCCTGCCAGCAGTCCGGCAAAAAAAGCCTTTTTCCATTCAGCCGTTTTCTGCTCCAGCCGGCTTGCCGCCTCTCTGGCCTGGCGGAGCTCGTTCTCCTCATCCAGCTTCCTTCTGATCTTGCGGAGCACCTCGGTCAGCTCGTCCAGATCGATGGGCTTCAGGATATAATCCTGCACCTTGTAGCGGATAGCGGCCATGGCCAGCTCCAGCTCCTGATAGCCGCTGATCAGCATGACCTTGGTCGGCAGCTCCCTCTCAAAAATATAGCGGGCTACCTCCATTCCGGAGACAAAGGTCATCTTGATGTCGCTTAGCACTACATCCACAGGGTGATGCTCCAGGTAGGACAGCACCTCCCGCCCGTCCGCAAACGTTTCCAAAACTTCAAAGCCCAGCCTCTCCCAGTTGACGATATTCTTCAAACCGTTGCGGATGATCTCCTCGTCGTCTGCGATGATCAATGTATACATGGATGGCACCTCTCAACGGATAAGCTTCACTTGGTGGGGCTAATGTCTCCGGGTCCCCGCAAAGTAACCGGAATAAGCTACGTCAGCATAAGCTTCACTTTGTGGGGCTAAATGTCTGCGGGGTCCCCGCAAAGTAACCGGAATAAGCTACGTCAGCATAAGCTTCACTTTGTGGGGCTAAATGTCTGCGGGGTCCCCGCAAAGTAACCGGAATAAGCCACATCAGCATAAGCTTCACTTTGTGGGGCTATGTTCCCGGGGTCCCCGCAAAGTAATCGGAATAAGTCTCGTCAGCATAAGCTTCACTTTGTGGGGTTCTTTTTATTATAGCACACGAAGCGGGGGGCATTGGCGGACTGCAGGCAACTGGGCAATATCCTGCACCTAAACCGCAAAATATTGGCCGGTCGGGTCGAATGCAGTACAGTTGCCGTGCCCCCAGCCGCGCAATATGGGCAATAAAACAGAACAAAAACGCAATTTTCTTGCATTGAACCCATTGTCTGAAACCGATTACAATGAAAACGCAGCCAAAGAGGCCGCATGATCGGGATGGGAGAGAGAGCATGTGCAAATTGAAAGAGAGAAGGTAGGAGATGGAGAATAACACCGCAAAGAAAACTCTGACGACCAAGAGGCTGGACAACCTGCAGTTTCTGGTGCTGGCTCTGCCGGCGATCCTGCTGCTGGTCACCTTTGCCTACATTCCCATGGGAGGCGTTGTGATTGCATTCGAGAAATTCAATGTCACCAAGGGAATCTGGGGAAGTCCCTGGATCGGCCTGAAAAATTTTGAATTCTTCTTCAAATCCTCCGATGCCTGGAGGACCATCCGCAATACCTTAGGTCTAAATCTGCTGTTTATGAGCGTGGGTCTGGTTGCGAGCATTTCCTTCGCCATGCTGTGCTTCTACTTAAGAAGCAAACGGGCGATCAAGATTTATCAGACGGTCACCCTTGTGCCCAGCTTTCTGTCCATGGTAATTGTGGGCTATCTGGTATATTCCCTGCTGAAGCCGTCGGGAGGGGTTGTGAACCAATTGGTCACCGCCTTCGGAGGAACGCCGGTTAACTGGTATTCGCAGCCCCAATATTGGCCCGTTATTTTGCTGGTGACGATTCTCTGGCACGGCGTAGGCAACGGCAGCCTGTTTTACTTTGCCAGTCTCATGGGAATCGATACGGACTACTTTGAAGCGGCGTCCCTGGACGGGGCCACACGCTGGCAGCAGTTCCGCTATATCATTATTCCGTTCCTGATCCCGCTGATTGTAATCATCCAGACGCTGAATATCGGCAAGATTTTCCGCTCCGACTTTGGCCTGTTCTTCAATGTTACCCAGGATTCAGGGGCTCTGTACGCCACAACCGACGTAATCGACACGTACATCTACCGTTCCCTGATCCAGATCGGCGACATCGGCATGTCGGCAGCCGTAGGCTTGTTCCAATCGGGAGTGGGGTTTGTGCTGATCCTGCTGACCAACTTCATCGTGCGCAGAATCGATTCCGACAGTGCGCTATTCTAAGGGGGTGATCCTATGTCCAACCAAAAAAGACCGCAAATCCTGCTGCATGGGATCGGCATCGTGTATTGTCTGCTGTGCCTGATTCCCTTTATGATTGTGCTCTCGGCCTCCTTGTCCAAGCCGATTGATCTGAGCACGTACGGCTATGGCCTGTTTCCGCGGGAGGTGGATCTGACCGCCTACAAAACCATCTTCCGGCATCCCGAGGTGATTATGCGGGCATACGGGGTGACCATCCTGATTACGGTATGCACCGTCCTGCTGGGGCTGCTGTTCATGTCCTGCGCAGCGTACACGCTGTCCAGAACCAATTGCCTGTTCCGGCGGCCCTTGTCCTTCTTCTTTTTCTTTACTATGCTGTTTTCCGGGGGGCTGGTGCCCAGCTATATCTGGACTACCCAGGGGCTGCATCTGAAAAACAGCCTGCTGGTCTTGATTATTCCCAGTCTGATTCATGTGTTCCATGTGATCATGATCCGCACCTTCATGCAGCGGCTTCCCGACTCCCTGTTTGAATCGGCCAAGATGGACGGGGCCTCCGAGTTCCGCATCTGCTTCCAGATCGCGCTTCCCCTGTCTGTTCCCGTGCTGTCCACCGTGGCCTTCTTCAATGCCATGGATAAGTGGAACGACTGGAGCACGCCGCTTTATTATATCGATGACAAAAATCTGTATCCGCTGCAGTATCTGCTGTATACGATCCAGAAGAACATTCAGGTGCTCTTAAGCCAGATGGAGCTGCTCTCTTCGGGAGCCAGCAGTCTGAATCCTGCGGAAATGCCCGGTGAAAATCTCTTGATGGCCATGGCGGTGGTGGCGATCGGCCCCATGCTGGTTATTTTTCCCTACTTTCAAAAGTATTTCGTACAGGGACTTACGGTCGGCGCTGTCAAGGGATAAATATCATAGCTGTATCTACAAAATGAAAAGGGTGGTAGGACATGAGCAAATCGCAAGCAAGGCTCTGCACGCTGTTGGCCGTGGCAATGACCTCGGCGCTGGGGTTGGCCGCATGCCAAAAGAAGGAGGAGGTGAGCGCAGAACCGACGGTAACGGTCAACTGGGTTACTCTGGGCGATGATCAGCCCAACTCCGGACCTGTGTACAGCAAGGTCAACGAGCTTCTGAAGGAAAAGTACAATCTGCAGCTGAAGTTCGAGACCTATCCTGCGGGAACCTATGATGAGAAGATGAATATGAAGATTAATTCGGGAGAGGACTTTGATTTGTGCTTTACCACACAGAGTTGGCTGAACAAGTACCCGGTTCAGGTGGCGAAGGGGGCTTTTCTGGCGCTGGACGACTACCTGGGCAATTATCCGGTTCTGACCAAGGCGCTTCCCGATTTCCTGTTTGAACAGGCGCGGCTCAACGGCAAGATCTATGCCATCCCCAATTACCAGATCAGCTATTCCTCCTGGGGCTTCTTCTTCCGCAAGGATATTGTGGACGAAATGAAGGCCAAGGGGCTGGATTGGGATTACACCAAGGTGAAGAAGCATTGGGATGCGGAGCCCTTCTGGAAGTATGTGAAGGAGAATCATCCGGAGCTGATTCCGGCGGATGGAAACTTCTATAATTACGACTATGATCTGGGCACCGTCTTCATCAATGCCGAGCAGTATACCATGTTCCGCAAGGATGACCCGCAGCGCAAGCTGTTCCATTCTGTCCTGCTGGACAAGGCCAAGCAGTTGGAATGGGAGGTGGGCGAGTATCACTCCGGGATCAATAAGCGCAAGATGTGGGAAAACGGATATTTCCGCACGGATATTGCCACGGTGAAGGATGAGTCGGCGGATAAGGCGGCAGGCCGCTTTGCATCGGCAATGGGTGTGGTGAAGCCCGGAGGACTGGCCGAGGTGGAGAAGCAATACGGCAATGTGAAGATGGTGCAGGTGCCGATTCAGAAGCCCTTTGTTGAAGCCACCGGGGCGCGCTCGGCCATGACTGCCGTCAATGCAAGATCCAAGCATCCCGAGCAGGCCCTGAAGATGCTGGAAATCATGAACACGGACAAGGAAATATTCAATCTGCTGAACTTCGGGATCGAGGGGCAGAATTATGAGCTGGTCAACGGCAAGGTGAAGAAGCTGGACAATTCCGGTTACTTCTACAACAGCGCATGGTCGGTGGGGAACCAGTTCAATGCGCTGCTGCAGACGGGACAGGAGGACGGAATCTGGGAGCAGACCGACAAGCTGAACCGGGATGCGGAGATTACTCCGATCCTGGGTTACTCCTTCAATACGGAGCCGGTAACTACGGAGATTGCAGCCGCCTCCTCCATCCGCAAGGAATTTGCCAAATGGGCCTATGAAAGCGACTATGAGGCCAAGTACCAGCAGTATTACAACAAAATCAAGCAGCCTGCCGAGGCTATTCTGGCAGAAGCCCAGAAGCAGCTGGATCAATGGAGCGCCGCAAACGGCAAAAAATAACGGCGGAAGATAAGGGAGTATAAGTCATGCGTATAGCGACCGGCAGCAAGCTGGTGATGATAGGGGATTCCGTCACCGACGCGGACCGCAGGCGTCCTGTGGGTGAAGGGCGGGGGGATGATCTCGGCAGAAGCTATGTGGCCTTGATTCAGGCCCTGCTGACAAGCACCTGCCCGGAGAGGAAAATCCGTACCGTTAATATGGGCATCGCGGGAGATACCTCCCGGACGCTGCTGCAGCGGTTCCGGACAGATGCCCTGGACCTGGAGCCTGACTGGCTGTCCGTCATGATCGGGGTCAATGATGTCTGGCGGCAGTTCGATGCGCCACTATGTCCGGAGCAGCATGTGTATCCTGCGGAATACGAGGATAATCTGAACAAGATGATGGAATTATGCCAAGGGAAGGTCCGGCAGACGGTCCTGATGACCCCGTTCTTCATGGAGCGCAACCTTCAAGATGAGATGAGGGCCCGGCTGGATGTCTATAACGAAATTGTCAGGAAGACGGCCTCCCGATGCGGCGCCCTGCTGGTGGATGTGCAGGGGGCGTATGACGAAGTGCTGACCCATATGCATCCCATGAATATCGCCTGGGACCGGGTCCACCCCAATATGACCGGGCATATGATTGTGGCCCGCGCCTTCCTGAAGGCAGTGGGGTATGCATGGTAAAGCCGGTATTCCGCTCTGATCTTGATGTCCTGCAGCAAAAGTACGAGGCGGCGGTGGCGGGGCTCTATGCCAATTGCCGGCAGGTCCACGGCTTTGACCGCCCGGTTCTGATCGAAGGGGGCGCTTATCCGGGCATCTGGCTGGAATGCGGTCCACTGGAGAGCACGGTCTTCGCCCTGTATGAGCCGGATATTGCGCTGAACAGCCACGATATTTTCTTCAAGCTCCAGCGGGAGGACGGCTATATTCCCTGCACGGTGCTGGCGGACAGACATCTCACCGGGCAAATCCAGATGGTGGTTCCCCTGGCGGCCACCGCCTATGAGACGGCTCTGCTCACGGGGAATCGGGACTTTCTGGAGCGGGCTTATCAGGCTTGCGGCCGCTGGGACCGCTGGCTGGCCGCTTACCGGGATACCCGGGGCACAGGGGGATGCGAGGCGTTCTGCGAGTGGGATACGGGGCATGACAACAGTCCCCGGTTCGCCGGACTACCCCGGGATTGCCCGGAGCAGGATGCCCGGATCTGTCCCCCCGGAGAGGGCAGATTGCCTTACCTGGCGCCGGATCTGTCCGCCAGTGTGTACGGAGGGCGCATGGCTCTCTCCAGGATGGCGGTTTTGTTGGGGCTTCAGGATGAAGCCGACCAATGGGAGCGCCTGGCCGCCCGTACCCGGCAGGCGATTATGGACAACTGCTATGACCCGGCATCCGCTGCCTTCTATGACGTGGATGCCGATGGCAGGTTCGTTCCCCTCCTGGGGGATGTGCTGACCCGGGTGCTGGGGGAGCAGGTGGTGGAGCAGGAGCTGTTCGAGGAGATATTCCGGCGGCACCTGAGCAACCCCCGGGAGTTCTGGACGCCGTATCCGTTTCCTTCGGTATCGGTCTCCGATCCTCTGTTCGACGGCAGGCTGCCGGATAATTCCTGGGGAGGCGCCAGCCAGGCGCTGACCGCGCTCCGGGCCCCCCGGTGGCTGGAAGCCTACGGCAAGCCCGCCCATCTGGCGCATCTGATGGAGCGTTGGGTCTCGGCGCTCGCGGCAAGTCCGGGCTTCAAGCAGCAGATGAACCCCTGGACCGGAGAATTCTCCACTACAGAGCATTACTCACCGTCCATGTGCCTGATGCTGGATTTTATCCCCCGGCTGTATGGGATCCGGCTGCAGGGAGAGGAGGTGGTATGGAATTGCCGCTGTCCGCAGGGGGCCGCGCGGGCAAGCTACGGCCTGTCCACTCCCGGAGGGTGGGCGGAGCTGGTTACGGAATCGGGCGTGAGCGTGCTGACCTTGGCCGGGAGCAGGCTGCTGGAGGTGCGGGGAGAGGCGCGGATTTACACCACCCCCGGGGGAGAGTGGCTGGGGGCCGCAGGCATCTGCATGAGCGCAGCGGCTGTCCGGTTGACCTTGCCGGACGGCACCAGCCGCTCCATGCTGCTCAAGCCCAACGAAGTCCTACGAGGTATGGCAAACCTAGGGCGTGTCTGAAAACTCCGAGGGGAGCAGATTTAACTGAATTTTCGTTTCTGGCAAGGCGCTTTTGTGCAGGCGTACCGGGGTACGTCAAGCGAAAGCAACGCAGCCAGGGGCGAAAAGGCGGTGAAAGATGCCCTCAAGCGAGTTTTCAGAAACGCCCTAATATGAGAGAGGAAAAGGAGATGGCAGAATGGTCCAAAAACGGCTGTCTGCAATAATGGCATGCTTGATGCTGCTCTCCGCCCTGCTGGGCGGGCGGGTCCATGCCGGTGAAGAGGGGGCTTTGGTAACAAGGAATTACTATTATTGGTCTTTCGAAGCAGGAGCGGCTGCAGGTGCCACGGGAGCGAATCCCTGGCACGGCGGCGCTCTTGGCATCTGGCAAGGGTATTACAGCAACGCGCTGTCCGTAGAGGACGGACCGGAAGGCAATGTCCCCCAAGGCGTCAAGGTGCTGAAGCTGGATAAAACCCGGCCGGAAGGGAGCAATGGCGTGAGCACCGTCGATGCCGGGGTGATTGCCATGGCATCCGTACCGGGCAACATCGTATCGGCGCAAGTCTATATCAATCCGGATTACCTAAGCGAGCCCCGGGCCATGATGGACCTGAACCTGCGGAATTTATCCGCGTCGGACGGCTCCGCCGGAGAGGTCTACAGCTCCAGGACGGCGGCGGCCAACCAGCTTGCCGCCGGCTGGAATAGTCTGCGCTACCAAGTGCCTGCCGGGAAGACGGATATATGGTCCAAGGGAAGATTAAGCCTGAATATCCGGACCTTGCTCAACGCCGCAGCGGTGAAAGCGCTTTATCCTGCTATGGGCGAGGACGAAGCGGCGGCGTATGCCACTCAACTGAAGAACGATACGGGCATGGAGTGGTATGTGGACGCCATCTATATCGGACCAGCCGCCTATGAGCCGGAATGGGGCGGGGAACCGGCAGGATTCGCCGCGGACGGCTTGAATCAAGGACCCGAGGAGGAGACGGCTCCGCCGGTGTTAAGCGGTGCCTCGGCCGTCCGGATGGATGCGGCCTCAGGGGCGGTTGTGTTCACTTCGGACAAGGCGGGCACGGCCTATTACGGCCTGGGCGCAGAGCCTGCCGATACGGACGGAGCCGGCAGCCTGGCTGTGGCGGGAACCAATATTCTGCAGGTTGCGCTTCCTTCCCGGGGAGCAGCGGAGGTGCATATCGTGGTCAAGGACGGGGCAGGCAGGCTCAGCAGCCCCGGCTTTACCGCCACCATTCCGGCGTATGATGAGGAGGAGCCGGTTGGGGAGGATCGCCTTCCCTATTATTTCTGGTCCTTCGAGGAGGGGGCATCACCCGGCTCACCGGGAGCCAACCCCTGGAAGGGGGAGGCCCTTGGCCCATGGGAAGGATATTACAGCACTTCCCTTGCGGCTGCGGGATATGCGCAGACGCCTGCCGGCGCCCATGGCGAGCGTGCGCTCAGGCTGGGCAAGACAAGAGCGGAGAGCACCGCCGGGGTGAGCATCATTGATCCCGGTGTTCTCGCTCTGGCCCGGCAGCCGGGCAGCGTGGTATCCGCTTCGGTCTATGTTGACCCCGGCTATGTGACGGAGGGCAGCCTGCTGATGCAGGAGCTGAACCTGCGGGACTGGTCCTCCGCCGATTCCACTGCCGGGGAACGATATGCGCTGCGCGGATTCGGCGCAGGAAACACCGTGGCCCCCGGCAATGAAATCAGACCGGGCTGGAACACTCTGCGCTATCAGGTTCCCGAAGGTGAGACGGACGCCTGGCCATTGGGCAGGATCACCCTCAATGCCCGGACCCTGTCCACGGCGGCGGTGGTCAGAGCGCTGTACCCCGCCATGACCGATGGGGAAATCGCCGGGCTTACGGCACAGCTGTCCAATGATCTCAGCTTCGTCTGGTATGTGGATTCCATCTACATCGGCCCTGCCGCTTATGAGCCCGCACCGTCGGCAACACCGGTTAACTTCCGGGAGGACGGGTTGAACTACACCGCTCCCGCGGCGGGAGAGGAGCCGGCGGATCTTCCCGGTCCGGCGGCGGACCCGCTGCTGGTCCATGTGTCCGGCTCCGCGCCGAGCAATTCCGCCGCGGACGGCACGCTGTTCAATCCGTACCGCACCATCGGGGCAGCGGTGAAGGCGGCCCGTCCCGGGGCCGGGATCATCATCGGAGCCGGTACTTACCGGGAGACCGTCCGTGTGAAGGACGGGCAGACCCTGCAAGGCGCCAGCGGCGTGATGCCGGTTATCAGCGGTTTGGATACGGTCAGCGGCTGGACCTGGGATGCCGCAACCGGACTGTATTCAGCCGATATGGACTGGAGCATCGATACCACCTACCAGACCAACGGCACCCGGGTTGCGGGAGGCGGCAATCAGGTATTCATCGACGGGGCGATGGCCTATGAGGCCCGTTGGCCCAATGCGGGACCGACGCCTCCGGCACAGGAGGGGGGCTTGTTCCAGTTCAGGAAAAGCACCTTCGATACAGTAACGATGAACTATAGCGCCAAGACGGCGGCAATCAAGGATAGCGATCTGGGAGAACTGGCAGGCATCAACCTGGCGGGAGCCACCATGTGGTATATCTCCGGGCAAAAGTGGAATTCCCGCCCGGGAACGGTACTGGAGCATACCTACCAGAGCATCACCATCAGCCTCAATGGAGGAGCGGCCAATCCGGCGGAGCAGTATTACCATCCCAGACCGGGCAATGAGTATATCCTGTACGGGCTGAAGGCCTTCCTTGACTCCGACGAGGAATGGTATTGGGATCGGATTGAGCGGAAGCTGTACATGAAGGCAGACCCGGCAGGAAAGCTGATCGAGTCCAAACGCCGGGAGATTGCCGTCGATCTGTCCGGAACGACAGGGGTTACCCTGAAGAATGTGGCCATCCGCGGAGCCACCATCATCTCCGATTCCGGCACATCCTATGCGGTAATAGACGGAATCAGGGCGGAATATGTGAACCATGCCGCCAATTTTGACAACGGGAACGTATATGATCCGGCCAATAACGGCATTCTGCTGGCCGGCAGCCACAACATCCTGAAGAACTCGGAGGTGGCCTATGCGGCGGGCGGTCTTGTTACGCTGCAGGGGAGCGGCAGCAGGCTGGTCAATAATTATCTGCATGATGCGGATTATACGGGCGGTTGGGTATCGGCGGTCAATCTGGCGGGTACGGGGCATGTGGCCAGCCGCAATACCATCACCCGGGCGGGAAGGGATATTATCAACCTGCGCCAGACCAAGGCGGGGATCATCGAATACAATGACCTGTCCTATGCCGGGGAATTATGCGAGGACCTGGGCACGCTTTACACGTATTCGGCGGATGGGGCGGGAACGGAAATCCGCTACAACAAAATCCACGATTCAGAAATCGCCAACGGCATTTATCTGGACAACAACAGCATGAATTTCCTGGTGCATCATAATGTTTCCTACAATTTGCAGGCGCGCTCCGGCTTGAAGAACAACGCCTTCAGCACCTTCAATCTGTTCTTCAACAATACCAATTACCATGAGGCGCCGATGAATATGATCGCCCTTGCGGATTATCCCCTGTCCGCATACGGCACCCGCTATTACAACAACATCTTGGGCAACAGCTATACGACTGCTTCGGATATTGCCTGGAGCTACAATTTGCAGATGACCGATGTTCAAGCCGAATCCATCTTCCGCAATCCGGCCCAGGGGGATTTTCGGTTGAAGGAAGGACTGACCACCTGGTATGGCGCGTATGCGGGCAAGCCGCTCCCCGGCATCAATGAAACGGGATATATCGGTGCTTACGAATATGATCCTGCAACAGGGGAGATTCTCAATCCTTTTCCCGCTGGCCATGATTTCGCCGATCCGCCCCAGGATGTCTCATACCTCCTTACGAATACTCCTTACCGCAATGCGGTGGCGGACGGGACCTTCGAACGCTCCACTGCCTCCGACAATTACAGCCTGGCAGCTCCATGGGAGGTGTATGGCGGCGGGGAGGCCAGAATCAAGCGGGATTCTGCCTTCTATGTCCGCAATGACGGCTTCGGTGTTCATCTGAAGGGAGCGGGTACGGGCATTCGCCAGATGGTTACGGATCTGCTGCCGGAAACAGACTATATGCTTACCGCCCGAATCCAGAGCGCACCGGAGACGGGGGTGGCCGGCAGCCTCAACGGAGGCCGCGCCCGGCTTGGCGTTGTCAGCGGGGGTACAGCATACAGCGCAGAAGCCGAAAGCGCCAAGCAGGTGGTCCGGGCCAATTCGGGAACCCCCATGCCGGAATGGGTGCTGGTCTCGGTTCCTTTCCGCACGGGGGAGGACGGCCGGGCAGAGGTATTCGCCCAGGTGGTCAATATTGCCGCCAATATGGACCACATCGGCGTGATTCTGCCCCTGGCGGAAACGGATGCCAGAGCGGTGCTGGGCGAGGGGATTACCGCTGCGGAGCATGTGCTTCAATCGGCGGCAGGAATGCCTGCCGCCATATCCGCAGCCTTCCGCGGGCTTATTGACGAGTCCCGTCTTGTGTGGAACAATCCCGCGGCTACATCTGCCGAATTGGAGAACCAGACCGCGGCGCTCCGTCTGGGGCAAGACGCCTTCGTGATGAAGAAGCAATTGCTTGACGCGCTTCTATCGGCGGAGCAGTTGTGTGCCGAACTGGTCTTTGACGGCGGGGATTATCATTATCCTCCCGCCGCCAAGCCGGCCCTGGAAGCGGTCATTACCGCCCAGTCTGTGGTCCTGCACGATACAAGCGCCTCAGCAGCGGACATCGCTGCCGCAATTGCCGCCGTTGAAGCAGGCAAGCTGGAGCTTTACGATGCCATCGTCATGCCTTCCATCGCCCTGTATGACAAGGCGGATATGGCACAGATCCTCGCTTCCGGGGATAACTGGTCCCGCAAGGGGCTGGCAGGCGACTATGCCGTAGACGGTGAGGGTTTCATGAGCTTCCGTTCCAGCACGGGGGAGGGGGCCAATCAATGGTCCAAGGGGGCCACCTTCTATAATCAGGCCCGGTTCGGGGATGTCATGTACGAGATGGATATGGATTACACTCCTGCCGCAGCAGATTGGCCGGCCTTTGTCATCCGGGCGCAGGTGGCCCAGGAGTCCATCTTCGGGGACAACCAGAATCACTATCTCGCGGTCTTCCGCACCCATAATGTGGAATTGCAGAAATGGATCAACGGCTCGGAGGACAGCTCCTTCCGGGTGGTGTTCCCTACGGGAGCGATCCAGCCGGGCTTGAACCGGATTCAGTTGGGGGCAGTGGATGTGTACCGGGATGGATTGTTTGCCGGGGTACGCATTTTCTTCTATGCCAACGGGGTAAAAATATACGATTTCCTGGACAGGACGGCAAGCGGGATCAGCGGAGACGGTTATTTCGGCGTGGCCCTGTATCCTCCGGCTATGCCGCTTAAGCTTCGCGCTGTCCCCTGACGGCAGCAGCGGGCTGGGATGGTTCAGCCAGAAGCAGCTGTTGACGAATAGCGCTGCCGGGATGAGGGCATGAAGTTAAGATTTCTTACATCCTCCGGGTAAATCGGTTACAATCGCGCAAACCCGCATTCCGGCGGTTTGCTATGATGAAGACAGGAACCCATCTTAATGATTATGACTGGAGGAGAGGGAAATGTCTTTCAAAATTGCTTTCATCGGAGCGGGGAGCATTGGTTTTACGCGAGGGCTGCTGCGGGACTTGCTATCTGTGCCGGAGTTTTCTACTATTGAGGTAGCATTCACCGATATCAATCCCCATAACCTGGATATGGTGACCCGGCTCTGTCAGCGGGATATCGATAAGAACAGATTGCCCATCCGCATCCAGGCCACCCTGGACCGGCGGGAAGCCCTGAAGGATGCCAAGTATGTGTTCGTTACCATCCGCGCGGGCGGGCTGGAAGCGTTCCAGACGGATGTGGATATCCCCCTCAAGTATGGGGTGGACCAATGTGTGGGAGATACGCTCTGCGCCGGAGGCATCATGTACGGGCAGCGGGGGATCGCCGTATTGCTGGACATTTGCCAAGACATCCGGGAGGTGGCCGCATCGGATTGCCTGCTCCTGAATTATGCCAATCCCATGGCCATGCTTACCTGGGCCTGCAACCATTACGGCGGCGTCCGCACCGTGGGGCTGTGCCACGGCGTGCAGGGGGGGCACCGGCAGATTGCCAACGTGCTTGGACTGGAGAAGCGGGATGTGGATATTATCTGCGCGGGGATCAATCACCAGACCTGGTATGTTCAAGTGAAGCATAAGGGCAAGGACATGACCGGCCGGCTGCTGGAAGCCTTCGAGGCTCATCCGGAATTCAGCCGTACGGAGAAGGTGCGGATCGATATGCTTCGCCGCTTCGGCTATTACAGCACCGAATCCAACGGGCATTTGAGCGAATATGTGCCCTGGTACCGCAAACGCCCGGATGAGATTCCGGAATGGATTGACACAGGCTCCTGGATCAACGGCGAGACAGGCGGTTATCTGCGAATCTGTACGGAAGGGCGGAACTGGTTCGAGACGGATTTTCCCAACTGGATGAAGGAGGAGCCCAACCGGTTCGGCCAGGAGAAGCGCGGCGAGGAGCACGGCTCTTACATCATCGAGGCTCTGGAGACAGGGCGGGTATACCGGGGACACTTCAACATGGTCAACAACGGGGTAATCACCAATCTCCCGGCCGATTGCATCATTGAAGCTCCGGGTTATGTGGACCGCAACGGCATCAGCATGCCCCTTGTAGGGGAACTGCCCCTTGGCCTTGCCGCAGTCTGCAATGCCAGCATCTCCGTTCAGCGTCTGGCTGTGGAGGCAGCGGTGCATGGAGATGACATGCTGCTGCGGCAGGCGTTTATGATGGACCCCTTGGTAGGCGCCGTCTGCAATCCCAAGGAGATTTGGCAGATGGCCGATGAGATGCTGGTGGCCCAGGAGCAATGGCTGCCCCAATACGGCAAGGCCATCGGTCAGGCGAAGATCCGTCAGGCCTCGGGCAGCCTGCTGCCTGTCAAGGAGTACCGCGGGGCTGTGAGGCTGAAGGTGAAGACCATCGAAGAAATGCAGCAGGACCGCGCGGCCGCCAATAAAAATGCAGGCGAATCGGACAAAGCTGTGGAGCGTCCCGCATCCGCCCGTTAAAGCCGGAGGCAATTATGGAAAAGCATGGACTTCATCAGCCGGAGCTTAAGAACGGGGAATACCGTCCCCGGGTAATGGCTTACTATTTCAAGCAATGGGAGCAGTTCAGTATGAAGTTCCACGCCCATAACAGTGTGGAATTCATGTATGTGCTGAGCGGAACATGCATGGTCGAGGTGGAGACGGCCGGCCAGGCAATCCCCATGCGCAAGGGTGAACTGATTGTAGTGGATGCGCTGGTGCCCCATCGGCTGGTAGTGGAAGAATCATGCCGGATGTTGAATATTGAATTCCAGTTTCAGCCCAAGCAGGCGGGGATCGGCTCCGTCGGTGAGCTGATCCGCAGCAATGAGGAGCTGCAGCGGCTCTCCGTCCGGCCCTTCGAGTATCTGATGCTGCGGGATGACGGGGAGGTGTACCCCGCTTTGCGCAGTCTGGTGCTGGAATTGGACCGCGTGTCGGGGGGAAGCCAGGCGATGACAGATCTGCTGCTGTACCGGCTGCTGCTTCTGGTGGCCCGCCTGGCGGATAACCCGGGGGAAGATGAGGCCCGGACAACGGCGCAGCTTTATGTCAAACGGGCTCTGGAATATATGCACTCCCATTATGACGGTGATTTGCAGATGAAGGATATTGCCGCGGCGGTGAATCTCCATCCCGGTTATCTCCACCGCTTGTTCAGGCGGGGGCAGGGGTGTACGGTGATGGATTATCTCACCCGCTACAGGATTGACAAGGCGCGCATGCTGCTGGCCCACTCGGATATCCCTGTCATCGAAATAGCGGACTATGTGGGCATGAACAGCCGCCAGCACTTCAGCACCGTGTTCAAGAAGATAACGGGTGTAACGCCGCAGCAATACCGCAAGTCCGCTGCGTTGTCCTCCGGGTGGGAAGGTCACAAGGATGTGTAAATAAGCAATCCCCCAAAAGTGACGGGATGCTCCGAAGCAAAAGTCGGGGTACTTTTGGGGGAGCTCCGAATGAAAATGCTTATCTGCACATTTTCGTATATATCAGGTATTGGCTATTGACTTAACCCGATTCCTGTGTCTATCCTTTTACTAGGAAAGTGCAGGAAGCTCTGCGGGGCAGGGGCTGGGACAGCCAGCTTGTCTGCATATGCGGAGATTCCAATGTCAGGAAAAAGGTGGAAGTCAAACCAATGAATATATCGCCCAAGTGGGAAATCCTGCCCGAGGATCAGGTGCAAGAGACCGTTTACCGCACCATTCATCACAACGAGCTGAAGCTGCTGGTGATGCAGCCGCATTCACGGCAAGGGGAATCACCCGCCAAGCTTCGTCCCGTGCTTGCTTTCATTCACGGAGGAGGCTTCGAAGGGGGAACAGCGGAGGTGCTGCTGCCCCAATGCCGGTATTTTGTTCAACTGGGTTATGTATGCGTCTCCGTAGAGTACCGGCTGATGAAGCGGACAGAAGGGGACTCGTCCGCAGCCGCCAAGGTCACTTTGGAGGATTGTCTGGCTGATTGCAAGGAAGCGGTTCGTTACGTGCGGAGGCATGCCCCACGGTGGCAGGCGGACCCTGACCAGCTGGTGCTTTTCGGAGAATCGGCAGGCGGGTATCTGGCCTCTGCCGTTGCCGCTCTGAATGCAGTAGAGGCTCCGGGAGAACAGACGGAGGTTTCCTGTGTGCCTAATTTTCTGGTGGTGTACAACCCCATCACCCATCTGCTTGGCAAGTGGAAGATGAGGGTGGAGGAGGTTTCCCTCTCCGGTGACGAGGCTGAGAACGAGGCGGAATTGTGGCAGGTCCGCCATCAACTGGCCCGCCGTCTGTCTCCGCTGGTGAATCTGACGGCGGAACACCCGCCTACGCTGGTTATCCACGGCTTGCTCGATACGGTTGTTCCGCCGGAGGACAGCGCGGAATATGCGCAGCGGCTCGGCGAGTTGGGTGTGCCTGTCCGTCTTGAGCTGTTCCCGCAAAGCAAGCACGCCTTTGCCCTGTTTAATTATACCGCGACAGAGAGCGAGCTTGCCCGTACGCTGGAGATAACCAAGGAATATTTGGATACCATGCTCCTTTAAGAGAAAGCCGATTCCAACTTGAGCACAATTTTCTTAACGCAAGACAGAGGCACTTGCCGGGCTGAGCCTAGGGCGCCTCTGTCTTGCATTTATTCCTCCTGATGCCCGGAATAGTCCACTGTCACCCATTGTCCCCGCTCATGACTGGCCAACACGGCTTCGATGATGCACATGGACCTGTGCCCATCTTCAAACGTGGCAAAGTCCGGCGCATCGGTGACCGGATTTTTCCCCGCGAGAATGTAGTTATAGAAATGGATCATCATGTTCTTCAGTCCATCCGGCCAGCCCTCCACATGTCCGCCGGGATAGTGGGAGGACAGCCGGGCCTCCTCGGATAGCAGAGAAGGGTCCCCGAGCAGAATTTCGTTGGCTTTGTCCCGGTGTCCCACCCACAGCCTCTCCGGTTCCTCCTGATTCCAGAAAGCCGATTTTTCCCTACCATCCAGTTCGAAGACCAGTCTATTCTTCCGCCCGGGACTGACCTGGGAAACCGTGAACACTCCCTTGGCACCGTCATCGAACCGCAATAGCACGGAGGCATAATCCTCTGTGCGGATAGGGACATCCTCGAAGTCTGCGTTATCCGCGTCTCCATTCTGATACGTACCTACTCGTTCCTTGGGCTTCTTCCTCACAGGTATGACAGTTGCCAAATCGGCGCATACCTGGACAATCCTCTTGCCGGTCACATGCTGGACAATATCGCACCAGTGGGAGCCAATATCCGCCACTGCTCTGGATTTGCCGCCAATCTCGGGAGCCATTCTCCAGTTGTAATCCGTTTCCTTGGACAGCCAGTCCTGCAGATAGTTGCCATGAATCAGCCGGATATCCCCCATCTCTCCGTTCTTGATCATAAAAGCCAGCTGCTTCATGATCGCATACTGCCTGTAATTGAAATTCACTCCATGCACCACGCCGTGTTTCCTGGCCAGATAAACCAGCTCCGCCGATTCGCGGCTTGTGACAGCAAGCGGCTTCTCGGACAGAATATGCTTCCCGGCCAGAATGATATCCTTGTTGATCTGGTAATGAAACTGATTGGGTGTACAGTTATGGACAACCTGAATCTCCGGGTTCAGGAGCATCTCCCGGTAATCGCTGTAGGCATAGGGAATTCCCAGAGCCTGCGTCTTCTCACGGGCTGCCTGCCCGTTGGATTCCACCAATGCGACTATTTCAATAAAACCAAGCCGGCGCATGGCCTCGATATGGGCGTTGCCGACAAAACCGGTGCCGATAATGCAAGCTTTGATTTTATCCAAGGCAATCCCTCCTCTGTATAATGGATAATTATTCAGTATTTTGAATAAAAAGCTGTTTATAATTGGCCATACAGGTTTATACCGCTATAAGCCGGTTCTTAAACAAAATGTAGCAGTATAAATACTCTTCCAGTGTTATATCAACTTCCTAATAACTACTCTATAATTATAACAATTACACTCGTGGTCGCCCAAAAAGAACAAACTTCCGGTAAACATATTCGGGAGTACACAGACAATTGAGCTTCATTAAGCGGACCGGGTTGCCAGAAGACTAAAAGAGGAGGATAGATAATGTCCAATCGAATCGAACAGCTGGATTCCATCCGGGGGCTGGCCTCGCTTACGGTGCTGTGGCATCACATGTGGATGATCACCCCGGTGCTGCCCATTGTATTTTCTTACTCCCCGTTGCGGCTTGCCGTATATGGGCATGCGGCGGTGATCCTCTTTTTTATCCTGAGCGGCTTCGTGCTGGCCTTGCCCTTCCTGTCCCATAAGCAAGGGCCATACCTGGGGTACCTGGTCAAGCGGATCTGCCGGATCTATCTGCCGTATGTGGTATCTCTCTTCGTTGCCATTGTGCTGGCCAATGGAATTGCCAAAGGGGATACGGGAGGACTGAGCGGTTGGATTGACCGCTTCTGGAATTATGGATGGGACGGCAGAATCATTATGGAGCATATGGCCTTGGTCGCCAATATTCATACGGATGCGTATAATACGGTGGTCTGGTCCCTGATTCACGAGATGAGAATTTCGATTATTTTTCCCTTAATCATGCTTCTGGTGATCCGTCTGAGCTGGCAGCGCAGCCTGCTGGTCTGTGTGCTTCTCTCTTCGGTTGCTTCCCTTAACGGGATCTTCGAAATCGAGAGAAGCAACGGCTATATGACCACGTATTTCGATACCCTTCATTTTGTTTCCTTTTTTATCATTGGCGCCCTTCTGGCCAAGCACAGGGCTGTTCTGACGGAAAGTTACGCCAAACTGGGCCTGGCGGCGAAGACCGCGCTCTCTCTGGCCGCCGTAGCAGCATACGGATATTCCAAAATGGTCGAATACATCCTGCCGGAGCCTTATGCGGGAGTGCTGACCGAATACGGGATTGCAACTGGCGCCTGCGTATTGATCATAGCTGCTTTAAGCTCTGTCCGGCTGGCGAAGCTGCTGCAGAAACGTCCCGTCATCTTAGTAGGGAAAATCTCTTACAGCCTGTACTTGTATCATTTCATCATCCTGGTCGCCCTGGTTCATCTGCTGAACGGAGTCCTGCCCATTCCCGTGATTTATGCGTTTGTATTGATCCTCTCCATCGCGGCGGCTGCGCTGAGCTACCGCTTTGTTGAGATGCCGTCGGCCAAGCTTGGCAGGAGGTTGGAGCAGCGTCTGGGTCAGGGGCTTAAGCTGAAAACGGCACAGTATAAAAGCACGCCTCCCGATAGCGCCGGCTTGTAAAACGGTTATGAAAACAGGCTGGCACAGCACGACCTTCCGTAACGAGGATGAGGGTTATTTACGGGTCTTGCAGTATGAGATAAACTGTGCTTAAGGCAGCGGCAGCTGGGTTGCGTTGCCGGATTCTGTGCGCAGGGAGTGTTAACATGGCTCATATTTTCAATGACGGGAATGTGGAGTACAGGCTCAGGCAGTCGCCGGTTCCCGAATTCGCCTGGCATACCAGCGAGAGGCTGTCGGAGCTGGCCCAATCCAAGCATCTGCTGTTTAATGTGAGGCTGCTTGACCCGGACAAGTATTCATTTCCTTATCATTTCCACCGCAACTCAGAGGAGCTGTTCGTGATTCTGGCGGGAAAGGCCATGCTGCGTTCACCGGATGGCTTCAGTGAATTGGTTCCGGGAGATATTGTTTTCTTCGGCATGGGTCCGGAAGGAGCACACCAGCTGTACAATCACACCGATGAGCTTTGCAAGTATCTGGACATCCGCACCAATATGGGGCTGGATGTGGCGGAGTATCCGGATTCCGGGAAAATCAATATATTGCCGGACCAGGAGGTCTACCGTTCTGCGGACCAGGCCGACTACTACGAGGGGGAGGGCTCAGTAAGAGAAAAGTGGCAGGGAATGGACAGGTCTCATCCAGGTAAGCCTTAATGGAGACCTTGTCAATTGAAATATGCTCATTGGATAGCCTGGATCTGTTGGCGCTTTTGAACAGTCAGCTCATAGAAGACGAGCAGCATGATAACTCCATGACTGTCGAACAATTAAGAGCGAGAATGGAAGGTTTTTTGACAGGGCCTTACAAGGCCTATCTGTTCAAAGAACATAATGAAGTCAAAGGCTACGCCCTCATCAACCACCAAACTCATCCCTTATACCTGAGGCAATTCTTCATCTGCAGAGGCTGCAGAAGGCAAGGGGTGGGGAGAAGGGCCTTTAACGGCCTGCTGCAATTGACAGGCTCGCAATCCATAGATATTGAGGTCCTCTCCGTCAATGAGAGAGGCCGGCAATTCTGGCAATCTCTTGGCTTTGTTGAGAGAAGCATCTATATGAGACGGCAATAGCGTTCGATTATAAGGCAGGCAGGAGCCTCCTGCACCCGCGGCGCAGAGCGGAGAGCAACGGAGGCTGCAGCCCCTGCCCCAATCTTACGGCAGCAGCTTGTCCGCTTTGGACAGAATGCTGCCGTATTTCTGTTCCAGCCCATAGATTGTGGCCTTCTGGCTGACCAGCTTCCCCGAGAGGACGGTTAGCGATGACAGGGCAGTGAAGCTTTCCTCGGCATTGCGCTTCTTCAATATGGCCGATGTATTCTTGTTCTCTGCGGCAATCAGTTTCCCGGTTTGGACAGAGGCGCTTTTCTCAGTGCGAAGCTGGGACAAAACCGTGTCTCCTGTTGCGAGTACGGCGCGTACCTCCTTCACCACTTTATCCTTGTCCGCCTTGGCCTTGGCATAGGCTTCTTCCTTCCACCGGATTTCCTGCCGGGCCAATTGGGCGGATAGCTTCACCACTTCCGCCTGAGTGGCAAGAGCTTCGGTGAGAGTCTTGTTCTTCAGCTTGCGGGCTGCAGCCAACTGCTTGTTCAATGATGTCTGAAGAGTAAACAAGGGCTTGTAGCGTTCCTTGGCCTCCGTTGTCTGCTTCAGCAGCTTGTCCAGCTTCGCGGCGTCGAGCTGCTTCATCCGCTCTCTCAGCGCCGCCTCCGCCTCGGCATTGGCCTTGTGCAGCGCCTTCGTGTCCTGCTCCAGCTGCTGCTCTCTCACATAGAGAGCCTCCAGCTCGCTATAGCGTGCTGTCAGCTTGGCCCGAAGCTGTGCGGGGGCTTCGGCAGCGGTTTTGTCCAAGGAGGTTTTGGCGGCGGCTGTGAGCTTGGCTGCTGAAGCCGCCAGCGCTTCAATCGGCCAACATACCGCAAGCAACAGTACCAGAAAGGCCAGTAAGGGAGTTTTTCTCAAGGGGGAACATCCTCTCTAAGTGTAGAATGCGCATAAGCCGGGATACGGCAAAAAGCACCCGTAAGAAAGGCCTGAGCCTTATCTTACGGGTGCTTCCGCGTAAGCGATCATATGTTCTTGTTAAGAGGATAACCTTTCCGTTGCTTGCTGTCAAGTTATTTTTCTGGGATCTGCGGAGTATCTCCTCAGTTCGCAATTGCCAGGATGGCGTTTCGCTCTCCGGCGAGTTTCCGGATCGGCCAAAGTGGAATAGTATGGTTCCGGCTTCCCCGCAAAGGAGGAAAAGCACACCGCATTGCTTACAGCGCGGTCTGGGTGTCGCCGGGATCCGTGCTTGCGGCCAGTGCGTATTCCTCCGACCAGTCCAGGCTGCGGTACTCCTCACCCCGCGGGTCCTCCCGGATGAAGCTCGTCAGCAGATCCAGCATCTCCGTAGTCCAGATGTTGCGGTCAATCTGCGCGGTGGTGAATACATTCTGCGTGATCATCTCGAATCCGAAGATATCCTTGACATGAGTCTTGGCCGCTCCATCTACCACTTCGGCGACCAGATGGCTGGGGATGAACAGTACGCCGCCGCCAGCGCCGAAGACAATATCCCCCGGCAGGCAGACGGCATTGCCGATGCGCGTCGGCGTGTTGAAGCCGGTCATGATGAAGTCGCGGATGGGAGTGGGGTCGATTCCCCGGTAATACACCTGAACCCCGTCAACCTGCTCCATCTGCTCCACGTCACGGATACCGCCCCAGATGACCCCTCCGCCGGTTTTGGTCCGGGTGGCGATAGCCGTGGTCAGATTGCCGCCGAGGAAGGTGCCCTTGTAGATTTTGTCGTACATGTCCACGACAACGACGTCGCCCTCCACCAGCGTATCGATCACCCACTGGTTGTAATTTCCCTTCCGTTCCTCCTGCTGCCCCGCCGCAAAGGCGGTTTCGTGCAAGTCAGGCCGGTACGGACAATAGGTGCATGTAACGGCACGGCCGACGAGCTTCCTTCCGTCCTGGTGCAGGGTCTTCAACCGTCCTTCGAATTGGCTCTCGTAGCCCTTGACGAAGATGGGCTTCCATACCTCCTCCAGCGTCATCCCATGCAGCGCCTTCAAATAATGATCCGCCACATAGGGTCTGCCGTCCTCCATCCGCGGTCCTGTCCACTGTGGGGTCAGGGCAATAATTTCTTCCTTCACATTAAAACGCATTTTTACCGTCTCCTCTCTATAAGTGCATGCCGCCGTCAACAATCAGATCGGTTCCTGTCATATATCTTCCTTCGTCCGAACACAGCAGCAATACAGCTCCTGCGCAGTCTTCGGGCATTCCCAAGCACCGGGCGGGAATATTCTCCAGTATCTGCTCCCGGTATTGGGGGTTCCGAAGCGCTTCATCATTGCGGGGAGTAGCGATTACTCCGGGGGATACATTATTCACCGTTATTCCTCTGCCACCCAATTGTTTGGCCAGATTGCCCACCATGCTCATCTGAGCTGCTTTGGTGGCGGCATACACCAGCATATCCGGGTGGGGCTTATACTGCTGGACGCTCCCGATGGTGACGATCCGGCCCCAGCCCCTCTTGGCCATATAAGGCTCGTAGAGCTGAATCAGCTTCAAGGCGGACTTGAAGTTGACTTGAACCTGCCATGCAAACTCCTCCGGAGTGATTTCAGCCCAAGGCTTGCGCACCTGAACGCTGGCATTGAGCACCAGAATATCCGCATCTCCGGTCTGGGCGTACAAACTGGCCGGACCTTCCTCCTGCGACAGGTCCGCAACCGCATAGGAGGATGCGGGGATGCCTTCGGAGGCCTTCCTGCATTTCTCTGCGCCTGAGATTCCATGGATGATAACCTCCGCTCCGCGCCCGGCCAGACATGCCGCAATGGCGTAGCCGATGCCTTGGGTGGAGCCGGTGACCAGCGCCTTTTTCCCCGTTAAATTGAACATGGTATCTTCCTCCTGAAAATCAGCTCCAGGTCCGGTCATTGGCCCATTCCCCGTCCCACTGTGTGGTAGGCTCCCATTGACCCTTGTACCGTTCGTGAATGTGCTCGGCGATCAATTCCTCGTTCAGGCTGTCAATACCCAGGCCCGGCTTGTCGGGAACTTGAGCGAAGCCATTGGCAATAAGCGGGTTGGCAATGCCGATAGCCAGATCATTCCACCAGGGGACTTCCGTGGAGTGGAATTCAACCGCCAACACATTTTGTATCGCAGCCGCACAATGTATTGCCGCCATGCAGGCAATGGGGCTTTCCGCCATATGGATGGCCATGGCCACGCCGTACCGGTCGCACAGGTCCCCGAGCTTCTTCATCTCCATGGCTCCGCCGATGGTGAGCACATCGGGATGAACCACTTGCACGCCGCCTGCGGCCATCAATTCCTCAAAGTTGCTGTGGAGGAAGATATCTTCTCCGGTGCAGACCGGAATTGTGGTGGCTTGGGCCAGCTTGGCATAATGCCGGGTATATTGCCAAGGCGCCACGTCCTCCATCCAGGCAATATTGTATTTCTCCGCCCGCTTGGCAAAGCGGATGCAATCCTCGATGCTCACATGGCCGAAGTGGTCAATGGCCAGAGGGACTTCGTAGCCGATGACGCTCCGCACGTCTGCCAGATACTGCTCCAGATAGTCCAGTCCCTTTTCCGTAACATGGATGCCTGTGGCATGGTGGGGGATGGTGAACACTTCATAGTTTTTTCCCATCATCATATCGTAATCTATGGAGCCCTTCTGGTGGTTGAGCGCCTTGGCCGAGTAAGTCTTCAAGTCCTCCAGCATCCCCGAGGGGGCGTTCAGGCAGCCCGGTTCATCCAAGAGCAGCTCGATGCCAAGATCCATCTTGAGGAAGGTATAGCCTTGCTCCATCCGCGTCTTCAGCGCCCGGCCCATATCTGCGCCGCTATGCTTGCCTCCCACATCGGTATCGCAGTACATCCGCACCTGATCGCGGAATTTTCCGCCCAGCAGCTGGTAGAGCGGGACACCATAGGCCTTGCCCACCAGATCCCAGAGGGCGATCTCGATTCCCGAAACGCCTCCTCCCTGGCGGGAATGCCCGCCGAATTGGCGGATGCGGCGGAACAGCTTGTCTACGTTGCAGGGGTTCTCGCCGACCAGCCTGCTCTTCAGCATCAGGGCATAGGTGGCGCTGGAGGCGTCCCGCACCTCGCCGAAGCCGACCAATCCCTGGTTGGTATAGATTTTTATTAGCGGGCAATGCTTGGGAGCGCCGTCAATATTGGTTACCCGTATGTCGGTAATACGGAGCTGGGAAGGATTCGAGCAGGTGTTTACATGCTGGGAGATAGTTTCAAACATATTATTCTGATTCATAAACGCCTCCTATTGACTTGTGAGCCTATTTGGTTTTTAATGCAATTAAACTATACCGCTTTGCCTGTTTCGCATCATCAAAAAAATTGTGGACTTTACAAAAAATATTATGATAATCGGGTGATACCATGGAAGTCCGGGAAGCGCTGATTCCCTCCGCGGGCAAGGAACCGTTCCTGCTCAAGCTGTTCAATGTGCATCCGCCGTCCGGTCCCAGGGCGTTCAGGCTCCATAAGCATTTGCCGTTTGAGATCGTTTTGTTCAAATCCGGGGAGGGCACGTACAGAACGGTTGACAGGGAATATGATATTCAGAGCGGGGATGTGTTTCTGTTTGGCAGCAATGAGGTTCATTGCATTACGGATATACGCGGGGAGATGTCGCTGATGAATATTCATTTTGAGCCGAGGTTCATCTGGGCCAACGGCAACGATCTGTTCGATGCGCGCTTCCTGAAAATCTTCTTCCACCGGAGCAAACGGTTCGAGCACCGGCTGGACCGGAATAATCCCCATACCAAGGTGATTCAGAACCTGCTTTTGGCCATGGAGGAGGAATTCTCCGGCAAGCCGGTGGAGCACAGGCTGATGGTCAAGGTGCAGCTGCTCACCATCCTGGTCCATCTGATCCGGCACTTCGGTTATGTGAAAGAAGATGAAGAGGATGTGTACATCTACAGGAATAACTTCGAGATGATTGAGAGAGCCATGGAATACATGGACCTTCATCTGACGGAGCCGCTGACGCTGAAGGATCTGGCCCAGACGGCCAATATGAGCAAGACCTATTTCTGCGCCGTCTTCAAGAAATTGAACGGCATTACCCCCTGGGATTACATCACGGCCAGACGGATTGAAAGGGCGGTGGAGCAGCTCAAAATCGGCACATCCTGCACCATGCTGGAGCTGGCCACCCATTGCGGCTTCAACAATACCGCCAATTTTAACCGGGCCTTCAAAATGCATACGGGCAAAACCCCGTCTGAGGTCAAGCAGGGCGGCTCCCACCCCTGGAGTGAAGCGGATATATCCCGGGACTAAAATGAGCGTGAGCATGCCGGCAAGGCCAAGCAAACAAGCACAACTCCACGCAGATGGATTGTGCGGTTTGGAAAGGATATCATCCGGAGCCAGGGGTCTGACCAACGAAAGGAAAAGGGTGAATCCATATTCAGCAACATGAACGGTAGGGATAGGGATTCACCCAATCCATTCCGTCGGTCAGACTAGGGGGAGCCCATCCTCATCAAATCAGCGAGAAAGTATGATTTCGAGGAAAGGGAATCCCTTCTTCGTAGATCAAGTGCTGAAGCAGTTGAAATTGATGGCATGCGTGGGGTGATCTAACGGAAAAAATTTCCGTTATCGGCAGGTTTTTTGGTAATTGGGGAGAGTTAACGGAAAAAATTTCCGTTAACTCCCTCAAAACCGGGTTCATATGCTTTTTTCGAGGAGTTTAGCAGAGGTTAGCGGAAATTTTTTCCGCTATATAGGAAATCAAGCAAGAATTTGCTTGTTTAACGGAAAAAATTTCCGCTATGAGCAAGCACGGAGTGGATCCTAGCCATAGAAAAAGGCATTGCTCCTTGCAAATACTCCGATAGGCCTTTTTTTAACATATCAAGGCAGAGAGGATATCATTCAAAGCCTGTGAGATCCCATTCTCAGCAGAAGCAGAGGAGACCGCTTATCAGGAATCCAGCAGAAGCAGAGGAGACCGCTTATCAGGAATCCAGCAGAAACAGCTGTGTGCTTCCCTTTGGCAGAGTAACCTGAAAACACTGGTTGACAACGCTCAGGCTCTCGGGCATCTCTGTGCCGGTAGAAAATAACGGCCTGACACTTCTGATTGAAGGGTCCGGAAGCTGAAAACGGCAGCTGCCGCCGCTTTGGGCATGGATGCCGAGCAGCTTGCTGTTGATATAGAGAGGATCATCGGTGTCCGCATAGATATGCACGCCTGCCGCCTGAGCGGTATACCGCAGCAGGGAGCCGGGAAGGTTGGCTGTCCCGCAAAATACGTGAACCTTACCGTTGATCTTCCTGTAAGCAATGGCAGTCTCGCCGCTTCCCGTGTAGCTCCCCAACGGCGTTGCCGAATCGTCCGCGACAGCAAGAGCGGGACCTACAGGCTGGCTGAAGCCGAATACGGTGCGTTCTCCGCCGGGAAGCTGGAAGGCAGCCGTTGCCTCCTGCTCCTCCAGGAGCCGAAGCCGGAATCCTGTCAGCCCGGAAACGGCAGCCACCGACAGTTCATTCTCTGTGACAATACCCGGAGCATACACCCACAGCATGGAGGTGTTCATGGCTAATTGCAGTAGTCGGTCATGCACCTTGCGGGAGAGTTTAAAGCCGTTTAAAACGATGAATAACCGATATTGGCTTATATCTGTTGCGGGATCGGCAATATCCTTCAGGTCCATGATGTCATAGGGCGCTCCCATCCGCCCCAGGCCGTCGCGTTGCTTCCCCAGCAGATCCGTATTCAACCCGGAGTGGGCGTCCACATACAGCATGGACTCTGCGTCCACCAGCACCGCCACCTGGGCCGCCGAATGCACGGGAACCTCCTGCAGCTGCCTGCCCAGCTCATTCATCCGGGCAATTTCCTGCATCATGCCTTCCGAACGGAACCATCCGCCGAACATATCAAACCACCATATCCCGGTTCCCTTCACCGCCGCCATGGCGAAATCCCGCCTTAAAACGGCTAAGGTTTCCGGTTCACTGGAAAATTTGCTGCTCTGGCCGGGTATAGGCTTGCCTTCCACATACCGGGGAGCCTGATGGGTAATATGGTCGAATTCCAGGATGAACAGCTTGCCGGCCCGGGTAAGCGAATCCACCGTATTCATGTAGCCGCCTGTACCCCCAAAGGAACGCAGCATATAGGACGATGGCGCGCAATACATATCGATCAGCGGCGAGCGGTACAGGCGCTCATAGCACAGATGGCCTTCATGCAACAGCCGGTGGCCGGATAATTCCATCACATAGCCGAAGAACACTCCCAGCAGCTTGCGGCCATCCATCGCTTTTTTTGCCCGGTCTGCAAAATAAAGGACGGTGTCGGCGATAAGCTCATGGTGGAACCGCCAATAATCCAACGCCTCCCGCTGATGAACGGGATGGCGGAATACGCCAAGCTCAGCTGCATCTCTGGCGAAACGGTCGGGTATGGCCTTGGATGGACTGCCGCTGTGTTGGCGGAAGGCCGCTTCCTTGAACGGATGGGCTTCTCCATGGTCGCGGAAGCTGAACCATTCTGTGGTCTTGCCCCCCATCAGGAAGTACCCCAGCACCAGCTCGGGATAGCGCTCCTCCACATATCGGATCACCGCCTCCAGATAGCCGGCCGTGTCCTGCCTCCATGGTTCGTACCCCGCAATCTGGCTCAAATAATGAAAGGAGTGGGGGGCCCCCTCATGCTCCGCCAGCCACCAGTCTCTGGTATCCAGATGGATCATGATCATCAGTTTCGCTTCAGGGGCATGCTGCCGGAACAGGGCAATTTGCCGTTCAATGGGATCAAAGCAATAGCGGCGGTCGCCGAGCCAGGTTTCCCCGAAGGTGGAGTACGGCACATCCAGAGAACACTGCAGTCCGCTTACCAGCAGCGACATAACCCGTACACCGGCGTTATAGAATTCCTGAATATTATCCTGACCGGGACGGAAGGAACGGAAAGCCAAGGGAAGGTAGTGCCGGCCATCCGCCGCGATCAGCGGCTTCCCCTTGTGCTGAATAATTTTTGCCTGCATTGTAACACTCCTTTGGCACAACAGATTCCGTGGGAGTCTGACCGACGGAGTGGTTGTGGTGAATCAATATTCATCAGGCAGCATTCACTACCGGGATAGGGATGGCTTGGATGCTCAAACACGTTTTGCCGGCCTTGATTTTATTGGATTTTGAAGGTGTCAAGACCGGCAAAAAACTCGCCCTCAAGCCACCCCTATCCCTCCCGTTCATGTTGTCGAATATTTATTCACCCTTTTCCTTTCGTCGGTCAGATTCCTAGCGGGACAGCGCGATAACCGCGTGCTGCTCCAGGCATTGCAGAACCGCGCGGGTGGACCGCCCATCCTCTGCCTGAATCAGCCGAACGGCTGCGCCGGAGGGAGAATAGAACGCCTGATAGCTCCCCGGAACCTCCAGCATAATCGGTCTTGTCGGAGTGAAATCCTCCGGATAACGTACGGCCTCACTATGCTCCGGAAAACAAAGCAGGCTGTGGGGCACATTCAGCAGATGGAATACCAGTCGCCCTTCCTGCTGCCACATGGTCACTACCACGTTGGCCGGAGCATCGGTGGCAAACGGGGGCTTCACCCGCTCCGCCAGCAGCGCCTGCACCGCTTCCCGGGTCCTGCGGCTGGGCTCTTCCCCGTAGCCTGCTCCAATGTTGGCGGCCATCCAGATAGCCTGCCCCTTGCCTGCCCTGCGCCGCACTATAGCCTCCCCTTCAATCAGGGGATGGCTGTCTTCCGGCAGCAGGCTATGGCGGGGCAGGGGCTCCCGGTAACGGCCCGATGCCAGCACCTCGCAGCCTGACGTACGGATCAGGGAGGAGGGGCCGGACAGCATCAGCTTTGGCGGCAAGCGGTCTGCCCCGGTTCCTCCGCTGCGTCCTCGCTCCAGGCAGCGGCCGTTCCACGAGAGCAGCGGCCGGGACAGCACGCTGTCCCGCCATGTGACGCCAAACCACGCATCCAGCGCCCCCCGCTCCCGCGGCTCGCCCCATTCATTGCGGATGCCGCTTGCTCCCGTGATCAGGAGCAGCCCGCCTTCCTCGGCATACCCCTGAAGCGCTGCCGCCGCGGAATCCGACAGGCACTGCACATTGGGAAGCACCACCGCCTGATAGCGGCATAATATATCCGGCGTCAGCATGTCGTCCAGCAGCACCTGGGTAGGCAGATGCAGGGCATTCAGCAGATTGTACATGCCGTGCACCGTCTTCCAGGCAGGCCATCCATCCGGTTGTCCGTCCTCCGGGCAAATATGGGCATAGTCCTTCGTGGCCCCTGAGACGACCAGTCCGATACAGCTTGGTTCAGTCCCGCCCACATAGCCGGCAATGGGATTGAGCGCTGCCGACAGCGTGGAGATCAGGCGCTCATATTCCGCCGGGAACGCTTCGAAGCCAAAGCTGGCAAAGCCTCCGGATGCAGCCGCGCATTGGGCGTGAAACAGCATGCTGGCCGGCTCCGGTTCGGGAACCGCTGCGCAATTCTGCGCTGCATCACGGAAATAGTCCCATACCTCCGTCGGATAATTATCGTTCAGCGCCCGCAGTATCCGGTGCTGCAGCAGCACCTGGTAAGGGCGGGAGCAGGACTCCGAGGCAATCATCGCCTCCATGGGCATCCGTCTCAAGGGAGAGCCGCTCCGGTGGTCGTGCCCGATCCGGTTGAAGTAATTGAAGACCACCATCGCCTGCGGCACCCGCTCCCGCACATATCCGCTCAAGGACCGCCAATAAGCCGTGAAGTTCTCCGAGCGCCATTCCATAAAGTGCCGGAAGGCCATATCCCGGAAATCGGCGGCAGCCGGAATGTCCCTGCCCGTCTCCCGGCGGTACAGCTCCCTGCAATAGCGGCAGCGGCACGACATCCGCCCGGTGCTGTCGCTGAACAGATAGCTGCCGTCGAACCAGATGCCGTCGAAGCCCAGCTCCCCCACTACCTCCACGCAATACTCCTTGAGCAGCTGGCCGTAGGGAGAGTTGTGGCAGATGAAATGGTCATCCCGGGGCGTATTCCCCCCGTCTCTCTCTTCCCAATAGACGTATCGCCATTCCGGATGCTGCGCGGTGAGGAGGGGGGCCGTATTCAGATATTCCCAGCTGAACAGGGCAATTCCCCGGGCGTGGGCCTCCTTCACCAGCCAGCGGTACAGTCCGCTGTCCGCATCCTCCCGGTGGGGCAGGCTCCGGCTTTGGAACAACGGGTATGAGGAGCGGGCGGATACGCTGTACCACCAGGCCTTGACTCCTTGCCGCTCCAGCAAATCCAGCATATCCTCCAGCTCCCTGCGGGTGTGCAGGCCTCTCTTTGGCCGGAATTCCAGTCTGTAGGGAGTATAGGCGTATCCGCCCCCGTCGTGTCTGCCATCCTGTTTCATTGCGCTCCTCCTGCCATAGCTTTTGTACGTTTAATTGAAAAATTTGATCTCGATAATGGCATTCCATTGGCTTATCGTATTGCCCTTGCAGTTGATCCTGACATATCTTGCCTCCGTGTCCGCAGGGAACAGGAAGTCCTCATAGGTAAAGGCGGCCTGACCGCTGGCCCTGCCGTCAAACACAGGGGTCCAATTCTGCTTGTCGGAGGATACCTCCATGTCGAAGATGGCCTGCCGCTCGTCCCCCTTGTTCCACATGATGGATGCTCCCTTCACATCCACAACCCCGCCCAAATCGTACAGAATCCATTGTCCTTCCGTGCCTGAAACAGACCAAGTGGTATCCACATTGTTGTCATAGGAACGGGGGCCGGTTTCATTCTCGAAGTGAGCGCTCCATTCGCTCGCCTGAATCGGAATCGGAGTGCCGCCGCCGGTTCCCGGTGCAGGTCCGGTATAGGGGTGAATATTCATGATTTTGGCGAAGGCATCCCATTCCGCCCGGGCGTAGAAGGTCTCGGCCGCAAAACGCACCGGTGCGTAAAATTGACCGCCGATGACGGTCATGGGCACATCCAGTGCGGCAGGCTCGCCATCCACATAGGCTGTCAATGAATCAACAGTCAGCTGCAGCACCCGTCCATCCTTGGTGGCCGTAATGGTCTGAGTCGTCTCATCCATAGTGGTCTGTACCCCCAGCTTCGTCAGAACCGGCAGGACCGGAGTCAGCAGGGTTCCTTCCCTCATGGTCGGCAGGCCCCCGGTATATAGGAGGCGGTTGTTCACCCGAATGGCAATCCCTTCATGCTGCAGCTCGGGGATTTCGATCACAGGACGGTTGACTTGGTCATTCATGTAGGTCAGCGTATAGCTGCCGGCGGTTCCTCTGAACACAATAACGCCGCCTTCATCAGTCGCGCTGGCTTGGGTCAGCGGAGCCCCGTCTTTGGCCACCTGCCAGGTGCCCTTCTCCAGATCCGCTACGGTAATTTCATATTCGCCGTCACCGGCAAAGCTGAATTGGACATCGGCGCGGGTACGTGTCTTTTCCTTGCCGAAAATCACCACCCGGTCGGCAATTTGAGCGCCCGCGACTTGAGCGGTTTCAATCGCTGTGACCGGCAGGGGCGGCATGTCGGGATTGGCGTCGCCTACCTGCAGGACGTTCAGGAAATAATCCGTTTCATTGGCAGCGAGAGGTGATACCTCGATTCTCCAGCCTCCGCCCTCATTATTCCCGCCTGAAACAGGAATGGCGAAGTAATTGGTATCCTGCACCCAGAATTCCTGGTCCGGACCGCCTACCGGCGTGATCGCCAGATTATCCGCCTTGGGCAGCAGCGTATCCACGGTCAGCTTGCCGTTATACCCGCTGCGTGTATCCTTGAATACGGTCTGGCTTCCGTTGATGATGGGCTCCTGCAAGCCGTGGAGCAGCCACGATTTCTTGAAATTTTCATTGGAGGCCGCGACTCTGTCGAACACCAGCATGGCGGCGGGATGTTCCTGATCCTTCAGATTCAGGAACATGAAGCTTCGTTCATACCCCGTGATTTTATCCGAATAGGCCTTCGTCAAGTCGCCCTTCAGATAGGTATAATTGGGCTCCAGCGGGTCCTCGCCGAACTCATGTCCCAGCACGGCTCCCGTTTGGTAGCCCTTGGCCGGGTCCAGCAGATCCGTGATCAGATTGACTTCCTTGGCGCTGTTGGGAAACCTTTGACCTCCATCGTTGGCGCGTCCGGCAAAGTTGGCGGAAGGCTCGCCGGGATCATAGATCAGCATGGCATTATGGGCAATGGTGCGCCGGTAGTAATTATAGAAATGCAGGCTCCCGTAATCGGAATTGCCGTCATTATTGGGGTTGGTTGTGCCGGATCTCAGACCAGCCTGATAATACCCCGTATCGGTGGCCAATGCGCCCTTATAATAGATCTGGAAGGAGCCGGCGTCCAGATGCTGGTGGTTGGCGGTCCAGTATTCATTGATCTTCATCTCGGCTACAACCGCCGGGGAGTCAATGCCGTCCTGCCATCCGGTCCGCGCAATCATCCCGCCCTTGGGCTCGGGGTAGTATTGGGTGAGGGGCAATTCGCTGGTTGGCCTTCCCGTCAGATCCGGGTCATTGAAAATAAGGAACTCTACCGCGTTCATGGACTGGTTGCCGCTTGGAGAAAACGTCCTCAGATAGGGAAGCTCCCTTGCGCCCTCCTGCTTGAGGTAGGGATCACTATAGTAGCTGGAAGCAAGGAGCATCGCACGGTAATAATCGGAAATATAGGTTCCCGCCATGGCATTGTTCCGGCTGCCGTCACCGTCGCGGAGGAGCTGTCCGTCCGGCCTGCGGGCGTACAAGGTCCAATACAGCTCCGCTTGCTGATCCGGGCCATAAACCATGGGCGCTCCGATGGCATCCATCACCCAGGTGGCGAGAAATTCCCATTTTGCCCGATAGGCGGTATAGTGGTCGCCCTGGGTATTCATATTCGCCCGGTACAAGAATTCCTTGGCAGGCACGAATTCCTTGAAGAAGCGTCCGGCCACATTCAGATAAATATCCGGGCGCTCATCATACATGGCGATGCCGGCAGTGAGCAGGTCCCGCTGCAGCTGCGATTCGATGCCATGGCCCGTTACCGCCCCCTGCTTGGTGGGAAGCCAGCCGATCTCCATCCGGTAGGCATAGTTCAATACAGCGGCGGTGAATGCCGTCTTATCCTGGGCGGTCAGTAGGGGATAGCACCAGTCATACACCGCCGCAATGGTGAAGACGGTCTGGCCCAGCTTGTTGTAATCGCCGCCGACGGCAGTGTCGATATAGCTGCGCATGGCGGTCACGGCTCTCAAGCCCATGGGCTCATTTCCACGTATGGCATAATCAAAGGCGCGGCTTTCGATCACACTCAGCACGCTCGCGCTGAAATTGTCCGTGGCGCTTCCCGTCGGCGGATTGATGGTATCAACAGCCGTTTCCAGCAGATTGCTCTCATGCTTCGCCCACGCGCTTGCATTCTGCGGCTTCTGGGCATTGGCGAGAATCCGCGGGATGTCATCGGCCGTGAAGTATACTCTTGGATGCCCGGCAGGGGGCAATACCGGAGGAGCGGGGTACACGACCGGTCCAGGCGCGTTAGTATCCTCCAGGTCGCCAACACCTCTCGGGGTATAGGCACCGTTATTGGTGATGATGATCCGGTCCATCTCCTGTCCCGCCTCCCGGGGCACCAGATTCAAGGTATGAATGCCCGGAGAGAGCTGTGCGGAGTTCATCTTGGCCCAGGTCCAATCCGTGGGATGGACAGTCAGATCCGCTCTCACATAAGCATTGGTGTCAAGATTGGACCAGAGGCTGTCCGTGCCCGTATTGAGAGCCAGGGTCCTGATCCAGACATAATAGGTTCCGGCCGTATCCACTTGAAAGGAGTAGGAAGCGGCAGGGGTTCCGTAAGCCGCCGGATCGTCCACCCGGGCAGGGGGTTTGAGAAAAGCCAGGGATTTGCCGGCAGAAGCGTTGGGATTGTTGATGATTTTAATCTTGCCGCTGCTGGCCGTATCCTCCGCCTCGAACACCACCCCGCCGTTTTGCAGCGTGTAGACGGTCTCCTCGGCGGCTGCCGCGACTGGGGGCATGGTGAAGCAGGCGAGAAGAATACTTGCAATCAGGATTAGGGAAATGACCGGTTTGATACTCTTAACCATATAATCGAATCCTCCTTTTAGTTCAAGCCTCAGTACGGTTCTCCCCAACTCCTGATCCTGCCTTCTCTCTATATGCCCTGCTTATTTCATTTCAGTTTTGTAGCGTTCATAAGCGCTGTTATACGCCTCCAGTACCTTATGCAAATTCAAATTCTGCAGATCATCCTGATGCTTCTTCCAGCTGGCATCCACATCCTGTGCCCCCATCAGACATTTTTGCTCAAATTCGTCCAGATAAGGAGTCAGGTTGGCCAGGGCATTGTCGATGGTTTTCTTCTCCGCTTCCGTGAAGGTTAACACCGGGAAAGGTTTGGCCAGCCAGTTGCTTTTCTCATATAACTCAAATCCCGCCTTGCCGATCTCGTTCATGGAGCTGACTTCACCGATCAGAGAGCCGCGTCTGCCGATTTCATAACCGGCGCCGATGCTTCTCAGGAAGTTGGGATAACCGCTGGGATATTTCAGGGCCGCATCAAGCAAGACCGGCTCATTGTTTTTCTTCGTATAATGAGTTCCCTCAATGCCATAGTTCATGAGCCATTCTCCGGTTTCGCTGAAGAAGAAGTCCATATATTTGACCGCCATAACAGGGTCCTTGGCAGAGGAGGAGATTCCCCAGGCGAAGGAATGGATCGGTTCGCGGCTCTGATTAAACTTCACCTTGCCGTTAATATCGGCAGGCGGAGCAATCGCAGCAAAGCGGATGCCCGGTACCTGGGCCTTGACAGAGTCATTAACAGCGGAGGTGGAAGCGAACCAATCGATTGTAGCCCCGCCCAGATTGTTGCCCAACAGGAATTGCCGGGCTTGGGAGCCTCTGGTGAATATTTCCGGATCGATAATGCCGTCCTTGTACCATTGGGCAAGCTTCTTCAGCGCTGCCTGGTATTCCGGCTCGGCCTTGCCGTGATGCACCTTGTCATCCTTGCCGATATACCAGGACGGATAAGCATCCCACAGCTGAAGGATCTGTTGAATGCCCTTATCCCGGAAGAAATAAGGGATTTCGTCCCGTTTTCCGTTTCCGTTGGGGTCCTTCTCCCGGAAAGCATAGAGCACCTTCTCATATTCATCCAATGTAGTGGGAGTCTTCAAGGCCAGCTTCTCCAGCCAGTCCTGGCGGATGAAGAAGCCGGAAGAGGGAACCGCGTTGCCGGGCTTGCCGCCCAGTGTACCGGTAATCGTATAGATTTTTCCGTCCGGACCTGAGCCTGACCGGCGGGCCTCCGGATAATCCGCGAGAAACTTCTTGATATTGGGGGCGTGCTTCTCGATCAGATCATCAAGGGGAACAAGCGCTTTCTGAGAGATGATCGGGTTGATCGTGGTGCGCATGCCCTGAATGATATCCGGGAGATTGGCTGAAGCAAGCATGGTATTGAAGGATTGCTTTTCGTCGGAGATGGACTCATTGGCCACGTTCTTCATGCTGACATTGGTAATCCTCTCGACCTCCTTCCAGGCCGGCATATCTCCCTTGGGAGCCCCATTGCCGCCAAAAGGATAGAACAACGTAATCTGGGCAGGCTTCTCCGAAATTTTCAGAATGTCCTTCCCGTTATATTCCTGGGCTGCGGCGGCAGTTGCCGGCGGAGTGGAGGCAGCCGGTGCCGTGCTCTCCTTTTCATTGCTCTGGCAGCCTGCCAGCAGCGAGGTGCCGCATACGGCGGCCAATACAAATGCTGCATGTTTCTTCGTCATTGATGAACCCTCCTTGGATTAAGGTCTTGCATTTCTCTTAGAAAAATCTATCCCTTAATGGCGCCAACCATAATGCCCTTTACAAAAAAACGCTGAATAAACGGATACATCACCAGCATAGGAATAACGGCGATCACAATGGTAGCGTATACAATCGTTTGCTCCGTCATGACGCTGGCGCTTAGATCCACTGCTTCGTTCACGTTGTACGAAACCTCTACAATCAGCTTCTTCAGCAGCACCTGCAAGGGAACCTTGCTCTGATCCTTCAGCAGCAGCATGGACCAGAAGAAGGCATTCCAACGTCCCACAAAGTAATACATGGTGATGGTAGCCAGAGCCGGCACAGAGAGGGGGAGGTAAATTCTGGTGAGAATCTTCCAGTCATTGGCTCCGTCCATCTTGGCGGATTCCTCCATGGAGTCGGGCACATTCTCAAAGAAGGTCCGCATTAACACCACGTTGAACGTGTTGATCGCAAAGCTCAGCAGGATGCCCAGACGGCTGTCCAGCAGATGCAGATCCTGAAAGTTCTGGTACGTCGGCATCATGCCGGCGTTAAACCACAGGGTAACCAGCACAAAGAAGGTGATCCACTTTCTTCCATTCAACCTTCGCTTGGAGAGGGGGTAGGCTCCCAGAACCGTAAGCACCATGCTGAGAGCTGTGCCGATTACAGAATAGAATACGGTGTTGCCGTAAGCCGTCCAGATATTCTCCGTATGGATGACCTTATTGAAGGAATCCAGCGCCAGACCCACAGGATATAGGGTGACCGCGCCTGTGGTTACCGCCACCGGATCGGAAAAAGCGGCGATCACCACGTAGTACAAGGGATATAAAGTTACGATAATCAACAGCAGCATGAAGGCAATATTGAAAACCTCAAATATTTTTTCGCCCGTCGTTCGGCTCAACTTGCTCCCTCCTTACATGATGGATACATCGCTGATTTTTTTAGAAATCCGGTTTGCCGTCATCACCAGAATCAGGGAGATCAGGCCATTAAACAGGCCGACTGCGGTTGACATGGAATAAGAAGCGTTTTCCATGCCCAGGCGGTAGACATAGCTTCCGATCACATCAGCCGTCTCATAGGTGATGGGCTGATACAGCAGAATAATCATTTCGTACCCCACATTCAGGATGTTGCCGATGCTGAGCAGCAGCATGATGCCGATGGTGGGGAGCAGTCCCGGCAGGGTAACATGCAGGATCTGCTTGAAACGGCCTGCCCCGTCGATTGTAGCCGCTTCATATTGCGCGGAATCGATGGACATCAGCGATGAATAGTAGATAATAGAAGAGAAGCCTGCGCCGGACCAGATGCCCTGAATGATGTAGATGGGCCGGAAGAACTCCGGCTTGGTCAGGAAGTAGATGCTGTCGAAGCCCAGCTTTTCCAGAATCACATTAATAATTCCGGAAGACGGAGACAGGAAATTGACGACAAGCCCGGCTATGACCACAGTCGATATAAAGTGGGGCATATAGGAAATCGACTGGGCTGCGGTGCGGAAGGCTTTGTTCCTGACTTCATTAAACAGAATGGCCAGGATAATCGGAATCGGAAAGGCAAACAGAAGATTGTAGACGCTGATCATCACCGTATTGCGCATGATTCTCCAGAAATAAGGACCGCTAAAAAATTCGATGAAGTTATCAAAACCTACCCAGGGGCTTCCCGACATCCCAAGAAACGGCTTGAAGTCCATAAAGGCCATCCGCAAACCGCCAAAGGGCAGATAATAAAACATCAGGTAGTAAACAAGAAACGGAATCAGCATCAAATACAAATATTTGTCCCGTTTCAAAGCGGTCAGTTGACCAGCCGAGCGGATCTGCGGCTTATTGATTGCTCTATCCATTAATGCAGACTTCAAAGCCTCTCCCTCCCCATCCTGAAGCGTTCGCGACCGATTCAGGTCTCATTTGCGGTTCACCGGTTGAACCTTTCGCTTGAAATGTAACATTATCACCTTAAAATGAAAACCCTTTCTTTTGATGAATACCCGGGATTTTTTCCGAATTTAACCTTAATTTTTTCCGATTGCAGCCAGTGGAACTTTTACGGGCAGGAATAGCTTTGGCAATGTGAGATAATAATCAGACAGAGATCTGAGAAATGGGGAGCCGTTATGAGGTATTATCGAAAGATGTTTTGGATGCTGGTGGGTATTGCCGTAACGTATACCATCTTAATTGAGGTTGTGTTCCTCGGCTTCTATTGGATTCCTTCCAAGAGGGAGTTTGCGTCCGATCTGGAGAAAACCGCCAGGCAATTAAGCGAGTTTACGGATAACCGGCTGCAAGCTCCGGAGGAAACCACCTTAATGATCAACCTATCCGAGTACACGCGAAAGTATCTTGGAGGAAGCCTGACCAATTATGAGAAGGTGAAATACGCTTCGTTTGTTACCACGATGTATGGGATCAGCTCCGCCAAGAAATACGCCATCGCCATGACAAAATATGATGATGATTATGTAATCATGAATAACAGCACCGGCAATATTGATTTTTTTCAAAGCGTATTTCACATCAGCGACGGGATGCTGGAGCATGTCATTGACTCATTTAATGAAAATAGAAGCGAGCGTATGCAAATACTTAAGGTCAAGGATGACACGGATAATGACATGTATGTGATTGCCCGCTGCGAATGGTTGGGTATCCCCCAGCCGCTCTATATCTTTACCGCCTTTTACCCTGAACAGCTTTTTCATTTGGATGCGCTTTCATCCAATACGCTGGCTTTGCTTTATAAGGATGAGCTGGTCGCTTCCGCCGGCAGTCTGGACAACGGGACGCTGAATGCTGTTCTGAAGGGCGAGGCGGACAGATCCCGATTGAACATTCATTATAGTGATTCTTCGGTTGCCAATTTTCGCTACTTGTATATTGCGCAGCCGCAGAAAATCGTCACCCCCGCGTTATTGATGATTATTGGCAGCGGTCTGCTGGCTATGGCGGCAAGTATTGGACTTATGCTTGTGATTACCAAAAAGATGTACCGTCCCATCAAGGGCGTGCTGCATACGGCCGGAGATGATTTTACTGCAGGAGATGAGTTTGCCCATATCAGCAATACCATTGTTTCCCTCCACACGGATATGGAGAGCATATCCCAGTCGCTGGAGAAATACAAGGCATCGATGGAAAATACGTTTCTTCATGATTTGCTGATCGGGATGATTCCTTCCGAGCAAATTGCCGCCAGGCTCAGCGAGCTTCCCCAGCTTCAAGTGAAGGGACCGTTTGCGGCCATCGTCTTGAAATACACGGAGACGACCCAATTTTCCGGAGGCTTCTCCCATGGGATGACCTATGAGGTCAAGCAGCGGTTTATGAACAGCATGGAGAAGGTGCTTTCATCGGGGGATTTTTTTCGGGTTATTGATATCAATTTTGAAACGCAAGTGATTATTGTACAGGTGGAGCAAGCGGATTTCATTACAGAGAAACTGAGGAATACCCTGATCAGTGTGGAACCGGAGTACGGACTGGATATCCGGGCCATTATCGGGCCCGCCTGTGAAGAGTTAGGCTCCATCCATCTGTCCTACCGGCAAGCGCTTCATATAGCGGATACGCGGGATTATCTGGCCTCCCATGCCAAGGTAATCAAAACGGAGGAAATGAAAGCGGCCTGGAAGGAGACGGTCTATTACCCGCTGCAGGTAGAGCAAACGTTGATCAACGCCATTATTCATTGCAAAACCTCTGTCTGGCAGTCCGCTCTGGAGGAGATCATCAAGATCAATATGACCGAGAGAAACGCCAGCCTGGCCCAGCTTGGCTTGATGCTCGGCACCACGGTCAACCGGATTATGGACGGCTCCCAAATCGAATCTTCCATGCTGCTGCAGGGGGGGAAGGCCATGGACCATCAATTTCGCACCTGCCGCACTTACCGGGAACTGCAGCAGCAAGGGGGAGAAGTATTCGCGGCGCTTGCCGCCTGGTTTGCCAGTGAGCAGGAAAAATCCAATAACGGCTTGGCCGAGAAGATGCTCGCTTATGTGCAGGCGTCCTATAAAGAAGAGATTACCTTATTCGACCTGGCCGACCACCTGAATCTGTCGCGGAACTATGTATCCACGCTGTTCAAGAATTCCACCGGGCGCAATTTCAAGGATTACTTAAGCGAATACCGGTACAGTCAAGCCTGCCGCATTATCCAGGAAGACCCGGATAAGCGGATCAAGGATGTGGCGGAGCAGGTGGGCTGCAATACCGAGATTCTCTCGCGGCTGTTCGTTCGTTACTCCGGAATGCTGCCTAACGATTACCGCCAGCAGATAAGCCGCCAAATCCAGGCGGGGGATTGAACCGGTTGAGAGATGACGATGTACATTTTATGAAGGAAGGGGACAGTTGAGGTGAATCCATAAGGATCACTATGTATACCTGGAACTGTTCGAGCCGGGAGATTACGGCATGCTCCCAACCAGCAGAGGCATGCCGCCGGTATGCCTCTGCTGGTTGGGAGGGAACCCGGCCCGCTGAAACCTCTTGGCTGTGCGAAAAAAACTACGGCAGCAGATAAATCTGCACGGCCCAATCATTCAATACACAAGATAAACCGCCGAAACCAAGAGACCAGGAGACCAGGAAACCAGGAAACCAGGAGACCAAGAGACCAAGAGACCAAGAGACCAAGAGACCAAGAGACCAAGAGACCAAGAAAACACCGGAAAACCCTCCTGTTAAAAAGAATAGGAGGACTGAGACTGTCGATTAACTATAAGTGACGCCAACAGCTGTCAAAATGCTAGCTGTTGGCGGGTAAGAGGAGCGCCAAAGGAGTAACAGCAGAATGCTAGCTGTTGGCGGGTAAGAGGAGAGCCAGAGGCGTAACAGCTATCAGAATGCTAGCTGTTACGCCTCTGGCCCTAAAGTGAAACGCAAGCAACCCATTCATGAAAGAATGGGTTGCCAATCTTGCTGTCGCAAAAAAATGGTCAGCGACTGCTCATCAGCCTGTTAAGGGTTGGAGATCAAGATGGTCCCCGTTATTCCTACCGCCTCAATCGCTGTCCCCCAAGGCGTCTGCTTCCACTGCCATTGGAACGGCTGGCTTACCATATGGGGATGGTCGGAATTCAGCAGCACCTGTGTTTCTTGTTCTTTCCCCTGTTGGGGCAGGATGGTCAGCGTGGCGTTGTTCAAACCGGTCACGCGGATTCTCCGTCTCATCTCATAGCTGACGGGAGCGACTTCCTTGCAGACCAGGGTCGCCGTTTCATCCTCCTGCTGCACGAACACTCTGCATTCGGAATGCCAGGCCCGGGGCATGTGATAGCAGGAATATCCCTGCTCCAGCCTGGTTTCGCTGCCCATCAGCAGCGGTGCTCCCAGCGGGAACTTCAGTTTCAGGGCAACGGTGGTGTCCGGCATATAGCCGGAGAAGAAGAAGGCGCCCTGATGCTTGTGCAGCATAACCACCGGATTCTTGGCTGAGGGGCCGTTCTTCACAAACCGGATTTCGGTGCCGAACCGGTTCCATAGCAGACGCAGAAGCCCTTCAGCCGGGAAATACTTGCTTGCATCATCGGGAACCAGCAGATGGCTTCCCTTGCGGTAATAGCTGGCATTGGTGCCCCGCAGCCAGGCTGCCGCTCCCCCTGCGGGATGGTTCCGCCACAGGGCGGCTACTCGCCTCTCGCCGCCTTGGGAGACGTAAGCCAGCACGGTGGTGGCAGGGTCCCGATCATCCCGGAGGCAGGTGTCGATGCCGCCGTCCGACAGGTTGGCCCGGTGCATGATGGCGGCCGGCCACTGACCCCCGCGCAGCTCATCGGCAGGCAGCTCCAAGGCCAGCTCCAGTTCTCCCTCCAGAGCGGAGGTTGTGGCGAGATTCAACGCCTCCAGAATGGGCCGTCCCGCATCGGAGACGGATCCGTACAGAATCACCTGCTCTCCCCGGCTGATCCAGTCCACAATGCTCTCTTCCCATTTGCTTCCCGCAACCGGTACAGGGGATACGATGACGGAGCCCTTGTATAGCTCCGGCTTGCTGTCTGCTGTTTCCGCGAAGACTGCGGAAGATACCACTGTGCTGAGAGGCAGCCCGTTGTTAATCGCCCCGCGGATGAACCAATCCTCGAAGAAGGGCTTCTCAATCCGCAGACTCCCAGTGGCATCCGGCTCCTGATACTCCCGGAAGGGGTAGACCCACACCAATGGAGCGGCAGCATCCGGCCCATGCTCATAGGCCTTGATCAGATGGGGAATCAGCTCATTGGGACACTGGTCCGGCATTTCCCCCAGAGAATTGTCGACGGTCAGAAAATTGAGATGATTGGGTCCCTGAATATCGCCCTTGTGATTGATTCTGGCTATGGCGAGCGGCAGGTAAATATCATGGGGCTGTCCCTCGTAGCGGTCCAGCCATGGGCTGTTCATCCACCACGGGTCATGCACATAGAAGCGGAACAGATAATCCTCGTCGGAATCACCGGGCAATTCCGCCACTCTGGACATATAGCCCGCGAGTTCCAGACCGAAGTCCCCGTCGAGCGCGGCCCAGGGAGAGTTGGGAGGAGGCAGCAGGTTAAAGCCCCCTTCATAGATGTCCTTAAGGGGAACGCCGTCTGTGGACAGATCGATCCCGGCCGTGAGATTGGTGCCTCTTGTCTCCACCCGGATCTCAGGGCACTCCTCGCGGAACAGTCTCCAGAAATGGAGAATATGGCCGCGGACCTCATTGAATCTGGAATCGTCGAACGCCTCGCCGTCGAACAAGGCGCCGGTTGTGCCCCAGGTTTCCGTGCCGAACCCGAAGCCGTTGGACAGCCACAAATAGTCGAAGCCCAGATCCTCCAGGAACAGGCGGGATTGCCTGCCGAAGAAGGTGCCGAAAGGGGTGCCCTCGGGAATGCCTTCCGGAAATCCCGCATAGCGGCAGGAATCCTGGTGCAGGACGGAATAGCAGCATACGAAGCTTTTTTTGCCCATGGTGTTGCCCATGCAGATCTCTTCGTGCCGGACATACTTAAAATCCGATTTGGCAAATTCGGGTCCCGGATCGAAGGTTGCGCCTACGCGGACCGGCTTGCCCGTGAGCTCTGTTCCGATTCTTTTGATGGTATCTACAATCTCCCGCAGGATCCGGTACGTCAGTACGGGAGGGTGATCCATATACAGATAATAGCGGGTATGAAGACCCTTCGCTTCCGGGTCATTCTTGCGGTTCCACTCAGACCTGGGATTGGCTCCGCCAATATACTTGGCCCATTCCACCTCTTCGTCGGCATCCCCCTTGTATTCCAGGATTTCCGAGCCGTCTGAAGTCCACAGCATCACGGAAACCAGATCCGCATGCTTCAAGAGACTCTGCCATTGTGCGAACATTTCCCGGCACACCTGCTCGATGAAGGCAGGCTCCATGCTTTTGAACGGTTTTAAGCTCATCTCCAGCGTGATGTTCTTTAGCGTTTTCATGCCTGGTCTCCCTTCACAATGACGCTTTCAATGCCCAGCACGTCGGCGATTTTCTTCAGCGTCCGGGCATGATGCCCAACTCCCAAGGCGAAGTGGTGAGTAGGTCCCTCCAGCACCCAGGCTTTGACGAATTCCTTGGTGGTCGGCTCGAAGAAGCCCCGCGTATTGGTATTGCCGGTAGGGGGGATGGAGCCCTTCTTGGACAAGCCTTCGCCGATCACGAACTTGAAGCGGCCGTTGCCCGTCTGGGTGATCCCCAGCATGGTGATGGGGCCTTCCTTGATCTTGAATTCCACCGAGGCTCCGCTTCCCGGCTTGCCGTGGTACTTCAGCAGGCTGCGCAAGACCGGCTGGCCGTCGGCGATGGCAATATGATGGGGACCGTCATGGCCCACCAGGATAAAATCCTCGCGGAAGTCGAAGGGATGGAATTCGGCGAAGCTGCCCCCGATGCCCAGGCGGTCCATAATCAGCATGGCTACGCAGGTCTTGATATCGTATTCGCCGCACATGGGTACGCCTTGGGCATTCAGAATGGAATTGCCCACAATGAAGGAGCTGGCAATCTGCCGGTGCAGCGAGCCTTCCAGCCCTTCATAATAATAGGCCAGTCCGGTGAGATTATAGGCGGCTACCAGCTTATCCAGAGCCACTGCCGAATGGGCGGCCTGACGCAGATCCGCTTCCGTCAGCTTGGTGGTGACCGGATCACTCTTGGGCTCGGGCGTGTCAAACTCCCGGAGGATCAGCTGCTGTTTCTCCGCAATCTCCTGCTCGCTCACTGTCTGATACAGACGGATAGCATCGTCTATTTCCAGAAGCGGCACATGTACACCGAAGGCAGCGGAGATGGCCGTGGGGTCGGCATGCATATCATACATGGCTTCCAGCACATGCCCCATGAGTCCCAGACGGGCTCCCTTCAGATCATGCAGCACCTTGGCGATTTCGCACCATTCCCGGATTTCCCCGGCGGCAGCCTCATCATTACGCAGGGTACCTATGATCACATCGCTTACCTTCTTGCCCATGCGCACGGCAACGCTGGTAAACTCGGGAACGGAGCAGATATTGTCATTCTCCAGCTGCATGTATGTGCTGGCGATGGTGTAATCCATTCCCTCCAGCGGCTGGAGCGCCACCAGCACCACAGGAATATCTATGCCCCGGATAATGGGCGCGAAGGTAGAGGAGGTGGCATAGGTCACCATATTGCAGAATATGACATCCAGCCGGTCTGCCTTCATCTGCTCCAGCGCTTCATAGCTCTTCTCGCTGGAATCCACCATGCCGTAATCCTTCACCACAACGCTGTTGCCTGCGATCATGTCCTTCAATATGCCGTGATAACCCATCAGACTATCCAGCAATCCCTCAAACTGATGCCAATACGTATCATGGCCTACTGCAAAAAAACCAACATTGGCCGTCCGCGTCTTCAATCTTTCCAGCATCTTCATCCCCCTGTCAGCTAACTGATGTTCTTGATTAAAATAAACTATTGGGTTGGCCGCTCATTCATAAAATGGGAAGCGGTTATTCTGATACAGTATTGATTGTAATGAAGTTTCAATCAGGAATACAGATAAAAAGCAAACCTGAACAGGTACAAAGTAAACCTTGTTCAGCTGCCGCCGGATGCTCTACGGTTACCTCAAGGTAACTTAGTAAGAATCAATTCAGTTCTTTCAAAATCCCCCGTAATCCGATACGATAGAAGATGTCCAAATAGTGAAGGAGGCGTATCCGTGAAATATCGCAGATTGGGAAACACCGGACTGAAGGTAAGCGAGATCAGTCTGGGCAGTTGGCTGACCTATGGCGGCTATGTGGAGAAGCAAAATGCGGAGCAGTCCATTCATCAGGCGTATGAATTGGGCATCAATTTCTTCGATACGGCCAACGTGTACGAGCGGGGCGAAGCGGAGAAGGTGGTGGGTGAGGCTCTCAGGCGCTATCCCAGGGAAAGCTATGTGCTGGCGACCAAGGTATTCTGGCCCATGGGCGACGGCCCCAATGACCGGGGCTTATCCCGCAAGCATGTGCTGGAGCAATGCCATGCCAGCCTGAAGCGGCTGGGCACCGATTATGTGGATATCTACTACTGCCACCGCTATGATCCGGAAACTCCGGTGGAGGAGACGCTGCGGGCTATCGACGACCTGATTACCCAGGGGAAAATTCTGTACGCAGGCGTAAGCGAATGGACTGCGGTTCAGATGGCGCAGGCGCTGGCCGCAGCGGACAAGTATCTGCTGGACCGGATTGTAGTCAACCAGCCTATTTATAATATGTTTAACCGGTATATTGAGAAGGATGTTATCCCCCTGGGAGAGTCCAGCGGCATCGGACAGGTGGTCTTCTCCCCCTTGGCCCAGGGCTTGCTGAGCGGAAAGTACACCTCACCGACGGATATCCCCGAGGACAGCCGCGCCGCCAAGAAGGACAACATGCGCCAGAGGCTGACCGAAGAGGCCATTGGCAAGGTGCTGCGGCTGGATGCGGTTGCCAAGGAAAGCGGCATTACGGTGGCCCAGCTGGCCCTGGCCTGGATTTTGCGCCAGCCCAATGTGTCCAGCGCTCTGATCGGGGCGAGCCGTCCGGCGCAGGTGGTTGAGAATGCGGCAGCCTCCGGCGTCACGCTGAGTCCGGATGTGCTGGAGCGGATTGAAGCCATTCTGGCGGAATAGCCGGATTAAGGCAGACGGCCCTACCCAAGAAACATTTTTCATAACTGCTGCGTCTGATAGATAAAGGAGCTGAGCAGAATGAAAAAATGGGGATGGGCAACATTTGCAGCAATCTTGTGTATGGTCACAGTGCTTACCGCATGCGGCCCGAAGCAGGGCTCCGGATCGAATTCCAGTCCCAATGGCGGTGAACAACCGGTGGGGATTCTCCACGGGGAAGTAATCCGGAAGACGGAGAACAACTGGTTAATAACGGCGTATATCGAGAAAAACGGGAACAAGCATATTGAGGCCATTTCCTATACAGTGAATGAACAAACGGTCCTGCAGACAAGCGCAGGCAAGGCCCAGACGGCAGACCAGATTGGGGTAGGCTCTCTGGTGGAAGCGCAGAGTACGTCGCCAATTCTGGAATCCTACCCGTCTCAAACCGTGGCGTCCAAGATTATTGTGCTGGAGGAGGACGGCAACATCCCCGAAGGAATGATCAAGCGGGCGGCAGTGGTGCAGGCCGCGCTGGAGGCGCCGTCTCCGGAAGGGAATATGGCCAGAGCCGTGAAGTCAGCGGCGCTGGATTCCGCATCCGGCCGCTGGAGCGTGGAGCTTGTCGATTATCCCGATATGGATAAGCCGTTCGTCGTACAGGTGGATGCCCGCACCGGCAAAATGATGGAGCCGGCTCCGGCCAAACCGTAAATAGGATCAGAGCAGTCAGGGAGAAGAAGGGACAGCTCCTTTCTTCTCCCTGAAGCTTTTTAGACGAGGCGGTGTCCACACACGGATGGGCAGCCCGATACAAGCGAGAAGCAGATGAGGAGTCGCCGCGGCCCAACAATATGGATATCCTTCACTGCTTCTTGCGGAATTCTCCGGGAGTTTCCCCGACTATCTTCTTGAACAAGCGGATAAAAGAAAAGGAATGGAGGTACCCCACCATTCTGCCGATCTCCTGAATGGAGGCATCCGTTGACAGCAGGAGCCGCTTGGCCTGGTCCACACGTACAGAGGCCACATAATCTATAAACTTCTCGCCGAATTCATCCTTGAACATCCGGCTGAGCTGGACAGGCTGCATGTTCACCACGTCGCTGACCTGGATGAGAGACAGACCGGGATCGGCATAATGACGGGAAATATAATCCTTAACCGCCCGGACGGCCATAAGCTGGCTGTTGTTTGCCCGTATGGTCTCTATACGGGCAAACAGATCCTGCAGTATACAGAGAATGAGACCGCGCAGCTCCTCCCATGTCTCAAATTCATCCAATGCCTTGTACAGGCGGGGGGCACCATGTCCATTCCATGCATTAGCGTACTCCTCCGCCAGTTCATTCATCTCGTTATTCAGATGGTAGATAAGGAAGTTGATAAGATTAACCAGTTCCTTATGGGAGTGAGTGCCATGCTGAATCGTACCGCATATGTCCGAGAAGAGCTGCTCCCACTCTTCTTGTTTTCCCAGCCGAAACATATGGCACATGCTGCGGATGCTGATCAGCCGGTCATATATCTCGCCGTTGCGCTGTTCCTTCACCGCGGTATGCGGAATAACACTATTGGAGCCAACGGTGGCCTTGCAGTCCAGCGCTTCCATTGCCGCCAGATAGGAGTGGTGGATTTCCGACAATTGTTCCACGGCTGGACCCAGGGCAAGGGTAACGGTGAAGCTCAGGTTCGTTTCCACCCAGGAGCGCAATTTATGGCAATACTCAAGAACCGTTTCCTCCTCCGGCTGCTCCTTGCATTGCAGGATAACCGCAATCTGCTGATTGGCGATCCATTCCTGCCAGACATTGACCCGTTGCAGCTCCGCCATTTCCTTAATAATCGAGAACAAGGCAAATTTCAGCAGATTTTGGTCACCGGCATGGTATTGCCTGACAAATCCGCTGTACTGATCCATCTCCATAACCAGATACCACGATTGTGCCGCATGAGGAAGCAGGCCGGTTACGGCCGGATCCAGCTGGCCGGCCACTGTTTCCCACGTCACATTGCCCTCCAGCAATTCCAGAAAATAATGCTTCTTCTTATAGAAGAGATCAAACCGCGATTTCTCCTTATACTCTTGCGATTGCTGCAACAGCGCTTCGATAGATGACTCAATAAATTGGAAATCATCCAGATGGCCCCGTCTGGAGGAATAGGAGTGAATCCGTTCCAGGATGTATTCAACCGGCCTGTAGTTGCGGCGGGTAATCAGGATCAGGCTCGCGAAGCACAGGATCAAAAACAAACTCCCGGCTGTCAGCCAGGCAGGAGGCAGGGAGGATACAAGCTGGACCAAGTTTTTGCCGTCCATGCGGGAGCGGACATCCCAGCCCGCTTCCCGCGATGCCGCCCTGAATTCTGTTCCGGTCTTCGTGCTCTCTCCGGCCATGACCTGCCCGTCTCTTGCGATCAGAGACATGCTGGCGGAATTTGCTCCGGACAGTTCAACAAAGAACTGCTGGATTTTGTCAATCTCCACATTCACTACAAGCAGGCCCAGGGTGCCGGAGCCAAAGGGCAGCTGCTTGACCAGCGATATGGCCGTCAACGGCTCGGAAGCCCTGTAGCTTCTGGGATCGGTCCACCCCTCGAAGCCTGTGTCAAGATGCCTCTCAATAAAAGCACGGTCCGAGAATTGTTCGATGGGCATGTTCATAATATGGGTCAGTACCTGCCCGTCGAATCTCCGGTACAGATAAATGGAGTGAATAAAATCATTCATGGCAACCAAATCGGTCAGGGCCCGGTAAGCCTCGTAGCTTTGGAACGAATCCATCACCATGTTGGACTCAAAATACGCCTGCAAATGGGTATTGGTCAGAAATTCCTGGGTAATGGTGCGCTCCATCGAAACAAGCGAGGTGTCCAGGGCATCCCGCACATATCCGGTGTATACCCGGTTGACCTTATCCATCTCCTGGCGGGCGTATGCGTTTAACAAGACATAGAAGATCATGATCAGCACAATCATCGCAACCGAAAAAAGGGGCAGATAGGACAGAAGAAGCCGGGAATACCATTTTTTGTTCATCGCTACACTCCCCTTTTTCCGGCCGGCAAGTGTACGGATTTCCGCACCATAAAAGCGTCAGCTACTTCAAGGCGGTATACAAGTCCTTCACCAGCACGGCGGTATCCTTATTGCTCCGGTACCATTCCTCATACCACTCGTCAATCTTGCTCCCGTTGGACATCTTCCACGCATTCCTGGCATCCTCAACAGCCTTCTCCACCGAATAGGAGCTGCCGCTCACAATGGATTTCTGCAGGAAATCCAGAACCGCCTTATAGCCGTTGGTCTGATTAATCTGAAGATCCTGGGGCATGCTGGGCAGGAAGCTGGCCGGAATCACTCCCGCCATGGGACGCTCCGGGTCCACATAGGCTTTGTCCGCTGACAGGATCAACTGGGCAAATTCCTTCTGCAGCTTGTACTCCGCCTCATCCTTGGGCGTGGGATTCTTGGGAGCGGGAGGATTGCGGATGGCGTCGCACTGCTGGAATTGCTCGGTAAGCGGCGCCAGCGCGGCAATATCGGGAGCATAGACCCGCTCCGTATTGTTCTTGGCCGCATCAATGTCTGTCGGGCAGCCCCTGTCATCCAGAGTGTAGTGCTCACCCTCGAAGCCGTTTCTCAGCACATTGCTGGTTGTTTGCTTATGCAGAAAATCCAGATAACGGATAACGGCCTCCGGGTCCTTGGCCTTGGCGTTGACAACGCCGTAGGTGGAGAAGGGAGCGCTTACCACCGGGCTGAAGGAGCCGAATTCCGTCTCGGGCAAAGCCAAGGCCACCAGCTCCCCCTGAGGGTTCATTTCCTTGAAGGCCCGGAAGGCGCTGAGATCCGATCCGTTGGAGCCGAACATGCCCAGCTTGCCGTTGATGAAATCTTGCTTGGCCCTGTCGCCCTTGCCGTCGGTAAGGAAGTCTTTATCCACTATTCCGTTGTCGTACAAGCGTTTTTTGAAGGTGATGGAGGCCGCCTTGCGTTCCCAGTCATGAACCAGATTCCCGCTATCATCCAGCACCCAGGGGGATTTGTCGTAGATGGTAAATACATTGCCAAACATGAAATCCACAATCATTCCGCCTACAAAGCTGATGTTGATGCCATAGGTATCCGCTTTGCCGTTCTTGTCCGGGTCCTGCTTGGCAAACGCCTCGGCCACCTTATACAATTCCTCCGCTGTGGCGGGCAGCCCCAGATTCAAGGCGTCCAGCCAGTCCTTGCGAATCCAGAGCTGGTGGTTGATACCGGGAGCGTTCCCGAGAATCAGGCCCACCTCATACAATTTTCCGTCGGGCATCGTGCCGATCTTGCGCAGCGCCGGATACTTCTCCAGCAGCGCCTTGTACTCTGTGCTGTGCTTGTCAATCAGCTCATCCAACGGCAGCAGTTGCTTCTGGCTGTACAGCTGGTTCCGGTAGGCCCGATCATATTCCATAATCAGGTCGGGAGCACTGTTGGAAGCAAACAGGGTATTGTACTTCTGCACCGATTCCCAGCGGGGAATGGCGATGAATTCGGGATCAACGGGAGCATTCTCCTTGATCCATCTTAACCAGCGGTTGTTGGTTGCCGTACCTTCGGAAGCCGGCACATTGCCCCGGTCATATATGGCTGCTGTCAGCTTGCCCCGCGGCTTCTCCACAGCAGGCTGCCCTTGTGACTGAGCCGGTTCCGGAGTGCTGCCGCTCTCCTGGCCGGAGCAGGCAGCAAGTGTCGCCGTTATGCCAAGCGTCAATAAGAAGAATACTGTTTTTTTCATTGCTGTAGCTGTCCCCCCATGCGTGAATTAATTTTCCGTTTTCCCTCTCGTTACCTATACATTTCCACGTTCAGCAACATTATCCTTTAATCGCGCCGATCATCACTCCTTTGACAAAATATTTCTGAATAAACGGATACACGGCCACCATCGGCAAGAGCAGGATGAACACCCCGGCGGACTTTACTCCTTCGGGCGGCAGCATGTTCATTTCTGCGGGCTCAAGGGAGGACAGATCCTGAAGAATCGATGCGCTTCGCACCATCTGCTGTACCAGCACAGTCAGATTATACTTGGATGTGTCATTGATATAGATGAGCACCTGGAAGAAGGAATTCCAATAGTTGACCCCGTAGAACAGGGCGATGGTTGCGAACATGGGCAAGGAGAGGGGGAATATAATCTTCCAGATAAATTGCAGCTCGTTGGCGCCGTCGATTCTGGCGGCTTCTTCCATTTCCTCGGGCAAATTTTCAAAATAATTTTTCATAATAAGCATGTTATATACACTGACAAGTCCCGGCAGCCAAATCGCCCAGTATGAATTAACCAGGCCCAGCCCGTTAACCAGCAGATAGGAGGGAATGGTGCCCCCGCTGAAAAGCATGGTAAAGACAATGGCGAGGGACAAGAGCTTTCTCCCATAGAACAGCTTGCGCGACAGGGGATAGGCCGTCAGCAAGGTAACGAACAAGCATAATGATACTCCGACCACGGTTAGTAACAGGCTGTTCAGAAACGATTGAACAATGGGCGCTCCCTTGAAGAAGGCTTCATACGATTTCCAATTCAGATCAACGGGGAGAATGGAAACCTTGCCTGCCGAAACGGCTGTGTTGGAGCTTAGGGATATGGCGCAAATATTAAGTAACGGCAACAGGCACGATAAGGAGCATAAGCCCAGCAAAACATAGTTAACCGCACCGAATATTTTTTCGCCGAATGATGCTTTCATCTCAATACCTCCAAGCCGAGCCTTACCAAAGACCCTGATCAAATTTACGCGCAACTGCATTGGCCACCAGCACCAGCAGCAGACCGATCACCGCTTCAAACATGCCCATGGCCGTGGAAAGGCTGAATTGGGCGCCCTGCAGGCCAATCCGGTAAATATACGTGGAGATGACCTCGGAAATATTGGAGACAATAGGATTTTGCAGCATGTATATCTGGTCGAATCCTACCTCCATAATCCGTCCCATGGCCAAAATGAGCATTAGCACAATAACCGAACTGATTCCCGGCAAGGTAATATGGCGGATCTGCTTGAATTTGTTGGCCCCGTCTATGGCGGCTGCTTCATAAAGACTGGGATCGATCCCCCCTAAGGCAGCCAGATAAATAATCGCGCTGAACCCGGCTTCCTTCCATACACCCGATCCCAGGAAAATGGAAATCCAGGAAGCCTCATTATACAGAAAGGGAAACGTGCTGCCTGTAAGCTGCTCGACCCAGCTGTTCACGATCCCGGCCTCCTGCGAGAACAGGGTAATCACCATCCCCCCGACAATAACCCAGGACAGAAAGTGAGGCAGATACAGCAAGGTCTGCACCGTCTTCTTAAACCACATCCGCTGCACTTCGTTAATGGCCACGGCAAGAAGAACCGGGAACGGAAAACCGAAGATGATCGTGAGCACACTGATCATGATGGTATTGCGGATGGTGCTGAAGGCCAGCGGGTCAGTAAACAGCAATTGAAAATTATGAAAGCCCACCCAGGGGCTTCCCCATATCCCGTCAACAAAGTTGTAATTTTTGAACGCTATCACCAGGCCGCCCATGGGAATGTATTTGAATATGACAAAGTAAAAGACAGGCAGGATGAACATCAATAGCCATGGGATATTTTGCTGCAGCCGTCTGCGCTGATTGATCGTTTTCAAAGTCTCACCTCCCTTCTTTAACCGGCTTTCTTCCCTGTACCCATACTGTAGCTTTCGGGCAGAGCTTACGTCCATACACAACAATTACAGGTGCACAACTGCTGTAATACGCCGTTTTCCGCACTTATTCAGTACCTTGTCCCATGCTCATTTGACCGGAAGCGGCGGGATTGGGCAATAACAATAATCCGTTCTTATTGCGCTGCGCCAGCAGCTTTTACTGCGGCTTGTATGGAGTTGTGCATGTGTAATTCTTGTGGATTGCCTGAATTGCCGAGGCTTGTGTAAACTGACTGTGCATACCGGCAGGCAGGGATAAACGGGAGGATCAGCATTGTGGCAGCGCTTCCGGGAGCCCGGCAGTCTGAATAAACCGAGCAGGCGCATGGAGGAGGAGGGGATGGGATTATAATTAACGGCGGTGGCTGCTTGACCGCCAACCGGCGGAAATGATGGAAATAGGATGGCATCATTAATTCCAGAAAGGTGGCAGGATGGATATGAAAACCATCGCAAGAAAATGCAAAGCCGCTTGGCTCGCAGCCATGCTGTTTGGGGCGGCCTTGCTCTTCTCGCTTACGGCATTCGCCAACGGAGCGGCAATGGAGATCTATGTGGACCCCGTGAATGGTTCGGATAACGGAGCCGGAACGTACCAATCTCCTGTGAAGACAATCACCCAGGCCAGGGATAAGGTGCGGACGGTGAATCAGGGGATGAATGGGGATATCATTGTCTATCTTCGCGGGGGCAACTACGAGCTGGCGGAGCCGCTTCAATTCACTGCGGCAGATTCGGGAAATAACGGCCATAACGTGATCTGGAAGGCTTACAACGGGGAGAAGCCCTTTGTCAGAGGTCCCCGGGTGATTACGGGGTGGACCCTGCATGATCCCGAGCGGCAGATTTATAAAGCCGATGCGGGGGGACCCATCGAAACCCGCCAGCTGTATGTCAACGGTGAAAGGGCGGTCCGGGCAAGAAGCCATGCGGGTCTTGCCAACGCTACTACAGATACCGGACAATTCGGCCATACCAGCACCGATACCTTCCTCGCTTCATGGAACAATATCAGCGATATGGAGATGGTCTATGTCCAGAACTGGACCATGCCCCGGGTGGGGGTGGACTCCATTACCGTGGGAGCAGACGGGCTTGCCTACATCAAGATGAAGCAGCCGGGTTGGGCGTCGGCAACGAATAAGGGCATGACGTCGGTCAAGCTGCCCTGGTATTATGAGAATGCCTATGAGCTCTTGGACGAGCCGGGTGAATGGTATCTGGACCGCAGCACCGATACCTTCTATTATATGCCCCGGGCGGGAGAGGATCTGGCTCACGCGGAGGTGGTGGCGCCGGTGCTGGAGCAGCTGATGAGCGTGTCCGGCAGCGACTTCTCCCATCCCGTCCGCAATATCACCTTCGACGGCATTTCCTTCGGCTACTCCACCTATCTGCGGCCCAATGGCCCATATGGCAATGTGGATGCCCAGAACAATCATACCCGGGATTCAGTCAGTGATGATCTGCTGCCTCCCGCTGCCGTTATGGTGCAATACGGGGACGGGATCTCCTTCGTGAACTGCGAATTTTCCAAAATCGGCATTAATGCGCTGCAGCTCATCGACGGCATCCGCAATGCCACCGTGGACGGCAACCGGTTCTATGATATATCGGCCAGCGCCATTAATCTGGGTGAGCCCTATACCAAGGATGTGAACAATTATAATCCGTCCGAGGACAAATACCTGATCAAGAACAACGCTATTACCAACAACTACATTCATGATGTGGCCAAGGAGTATATGTCGGCCTCGGCCCTGTCGGTGGGCTTCCCCCAGGATACGGTGATCGAGCATAATGAAATTTTCCATGTGCCCTACAGCGGCATGCATATCGGCTACGGCTGGAAGAGCATTCCTGTCAGTGCCATCAAGAATCTTCATATCCGGCATAACTATATTCACGATATCTTCTATACGGAGCTGCACGACGGGGGCGGCATCTACACCATCGGACCCACCTCCGCCACAGCCTACGCCCCCAATCAGATTGCCTACAACTATATTACAGATATGAATAACGACGGCGGGCCGATCTACAATGACCAAGGCTCCAACTTCTACACCTCCTACAGGAATGTGATTGACCAGAGCCGGGCGAAAACCTGGGTAAGCGGCACTCCCAAATGGTTCAAGGGTTGGGGCAAGGATATCCAGCAGGCCACCGCGATTGAGAACTATACCAATATTTCCCATATTGTCAGCGATGGGGCGTATGACGGATTTGTTTACGGCACCCGCTATGTGCCGAACAGCGACTGGCCGGAGGAAGCACTGGAAATTATCGAGCAATCCGGACTGGAGCCTGCCTACCGGCAGATGGCTCAGGTTCCGCAGGAGCTGACTGCAACCCGCACCTTCCTCTCGCTCCAGTCGGGAGGAACAGAGCAGATCGGATTGAATGCGCTTACCTCCAAGCGTGTTCCCTTTGATCTGTCCGTAGCGCAGGTGGTCTATCAAGCCGTAGACGAAGCTGTGGCGGTTGTATCTCCCGGCGGGCTGCTGACCGCCGTTGGGCCGGGGCAGACTGCCGTTGATGTCATGGTCCGCTACCGGGATATTACGCTTCGCACCCGTGTGGAGGTAACGGTGGATGACCCTCCGTATGAGCTTTTGGCGACAGCGGGAAGAAATGTGCTCATGCCGGGAGACAGCCTGACTCTCGCTCTGGAAGGACGCTCCGTTTCCGGACAGCCGCTGGAGGTTTCCCAGGCGGCGTATACCTCCGATCATCCCGGGATTGCGTCGGTAGACGGCAATGGCGTCATAACCGGTGCTGCGGAGGGGAGCACGGTGATCCGCATCAGCGCCGTATGCGGGGGGCAGGTTCTTGCAGGCAGCTTCCCGGTCCGGGTAGTGCTTCATGCCGCATCGGCTCCGGCGGTGTACACGCCTTATCAGCTGGACAGCGTGATTGACGCTATATATGGCTGGCATGTCCAGGGCAGCGGCACCAAAACGGCTGGGCCGGATTCCATTGTGTTCGACACCCCTGGAGGTTCGGCCAATTACCAGGGGCAGGTATTCGGCGACGAAATATTCGATTTTAATGTCAACATCGTCAGCACGCCCAGCGGTTGGCCTTCGTTCCAGTTCAGGGGGGAGAGCAGCACCAAAACCGTGAATGAAGTGGGCAACGCGGGCTACATTATTGTGGTCAAGCCAACGGAAATCGAGCTGCAGCGCTTTAATAACGGCGTCCGCACCGTCATCTTCGGCAATCTGGCCGGCAACCCCAGCATTGCAGGCCGGGCGTATCCCAACAACATCCTGAGCTATGGCCAGACAGCCCGGATTCAATGCGGGGCCGTCAATGGACCGGATGGAGTAAGGCTGATCTTCACGGTGAATGGAGTGCGGGTGTTTGACTATCTGGATACAGGGGAGAATCGCATCACGGCTCCGGGATACTTCGGCATTGTCTCCAGAAGCGGCACCATGACCTTAAGCAAGGTTCAGGAGGAGCAGGAACTCCGCGCCGCGGCAGCAGTCCCGGAACAACTGCCGGTTACTGCTCCTCTGCTCCCGAAGCGCGCGGAACAGGTGACGGCGGCAGCTGCGGATGGGCAGCCCGTTGTCTTGCAGACCAGCGTGGAGCTGACCCGCCTCGAGTTCCTGACCGCTGTCTTCGGGTGGATGAAGACGACAACGGACAGCATCTGGTACCAGCATTCCTCCCCTTGGGGCAGTCCTCCTGACCAGGAACGGATCAAGACGAGGCAGGCGTTGTATGCCAGTGTGGTTCAAGCCCAAGGAACGGCAGATTGGGAGGCCAAGGTGAAATCGGCGGCCATGCTGGAGAATCTGTTGGACAGCGGCATGTTCTCCGGCAGCACGATCAATCTACAGGCCAAGGTGACCCGCCAGGAAGCGGCCTCCATCTCCTACCGGGCGTATAACCGGATGACGGCGGAGTATGTGATTGGGCAGACGGCGCCTTATACGGATCAGACGGAGATTGCGCCCTGGGCCAGAGATGCTGTCCGCATGGTTGACGTGCTTGGCTACATGGAGGCAGACTCCGCCAACCGCTTCCGCCCCAAGGCTAATCTGACCAAGACGGAATCTGATGTAATCATCGGGAAAATGCGGGATACCGTGAAAATCCGCTGACCGGCGGCAAGGATGGTATGTTGAACGGGCACTTTGTGCCCGTTTATTTTTTTGGGCGTACGCCCGGCATGGCCTTAAGCAGCCTTCCTGCTACCTGCATACGTGGATTGTTTCCCGCAAGGGCAGAGCCGTCTTGACGTATTCACTGATTACCTCCTCGATGGTAAAGCCGTAATACTGGGCCAGCACCGTCAGCGCGGACCGGATGTTCGCTGCATCCCGCTCTTCTCCGCGGCACTCCAGTCGCTTGCTGGCGCCGTACAATTCCACCGCTACTCTTAAATCGTCCATGTTATCACCTGTCTATTTTTGTCGGATATTAGGTAGACAGCGCGAAAAGCAAGTTCGTAACGAAAGACATAAAATGGTCATAAATAAAATAAGGACAACCCCACTGAATCAAAGTAGGCATTGTCCTTATTCGATGAGATGGGGATAACTGTTGCTTTTATTTCTGGAAATCGGAACCTCTGCTCCGTTGGCGAATACAATCATGTTTCCGTATATGGAGCTCTTAATCCGTGTTACTTTACTCATATTTACGAGGCATCCGGGCATGGCCAGATCAAAACCAAGCTCCATAAAAGCGTCCGTAAGATGTTCAAGATCATGAAGCAGCAAATAAGTCCCTTGATCTGTATGGAACCTGGGGATATAAGGAGGAAATTCCGGGTTCATCTTCTTGGGCAGTTTCGGAGTAACATCCACCCATAATACGTCATTGAGAATATCCAGGCAAAGGTACTCCACTTTCCCGTTGACCGGGACGGCATTGACAACATATACGTACGCTTCCGAGCTGTTTTTCATACAGGCCAACCCTATTCTTTCTTGTCTTCTTTCGGAATTTTAATGTCTCCAATAAACCATTTAAACGGTTCTGTATCCGATTCAGCGGCTTTGGCGTCAGACTCCAGCTTCTTGGAAAGGCTCTTGGCCAGTTTATTCAGCATAGACGATCACCTCCTTTCTAAGCAGCAATATGGCTTGGGCTGTGCAAGCCAGAATAATGATATGCCGGGGGTCAATAACGGACAACAGGAGAATGAGGCAAACCCGGATGAACTTAGAGTTGTCTCTGGCAATGGCAAGATGATTCATGGTGAAGATGATAAGGCATATAAGAAACAGGATCATGAACCACCCGTTATTAACGGGAATATAGGGAATGGTTAGGAATAAAGATACGGACACGAGAAAGCACAAATCCAAGTTGGGCATATGTCTTCCGCCGGAATTGGTTCTTAATGCAACAAAAACTCCCATTGCTATAAGGGACTCAAATAACCGGCCCGTGAAAGCGGACAGGAGCACAGTAGCTGCAATGATCAACCAGGTGTTCAATTTTAAAGCTAATATAGCTGCCATCCGGTCCAGGCTTGCCGTTTCATCACCGCTGTATTTCCTGATGACCTTTGCCGCTGACCGGGCGATGCCCAATATGATCATGTGGCTTGTCCTTTCGATAGGAGTCATACAACAAGAAGGTGCTGAGCACAAGTAAAACCGCTACAGACCAATATAATTCAAAACTGAGGCACAGATAAAAGCCGAATAAAACCGTGAAGGTTCCGATTAGGGTGATGGAAATGGTCGACAGCTTCTTTTTGGTTATTTTTTCTTTGACGAAGAAGGAGTGGGGAGGTCTGACGTATTTGGTTACGCCAAGACTGAATCTTGATACCAGGTAGCTAACGAAGAATACGGCCATCACACAGATGATTTGAATTAAATAAACACTTCTGCCGGTTGCAAGTTCCACATCCGTGGGAACAATGATATTCAGCAGATTCAATAAACTGGCCACCACCAATTGAATGAGCAGAAAGCCGGCCATCCCAACTAAAGCTATATGGGCGGAACGGTACAATTTGATTTTTAACAGATACCGCATGCTGAGGATTAGAATAACGAAATGGGCTAATGAATTAACAAGGGACAGGTCGAAATTGATTCTTATAACCCAGGAAGACAACGCAATCAAAATCGAGATCAGCGTTAACTCACGTATATATTCCCGAACCGGGTACATAAAGACGCTTAACGACAGCACGGCGATGGATGCTGTTTCGAGCATATCTAACAGTAAATATATAATGGTATCCAAGATGAAACCCCTCTCCATGAATGTACCTTCATTTTAATAGTAATAGAGAGAAATTTCTATACCAATTTTATCTGTAAACAACTATTATACAGGTGAAACGATAAAATGTAAACGATAAAATACATTTTTTGTAAATAAATGCGCCCGGGCGAATTTATAGGGGGTACAGGCCTGACAAACACCCTAATAATACCATATTTATGATATAGTAATTGCACGAATACACATCATGGAGTGCGCCAAGGCACACTGTATTTGCAACGTTGCGCAACATAAGAGATGTTTTTCGGAAGGCGGCGGTAGATGTGAATAAATCTAAGATTATGATAGTAGATGATCATCCGTTGATGGCAGAAGCTACCAAACAACTCTTGCAGCAAATCGATAATCTGTCCGTTACATCCATTTGCCGAACTGGAAGTGAGTGTCTTGGGCTTGTCGCACAAGAAACGCCCGATTTGGTTCTGCTCGATTTTTTGCTGCCGGATACGTCAGGCGCGGATGTTGCGGAACAAATAAAAAAGCAATGGCCTGATGTTCGCGTGGTCATGTTTACCGGGGCGGATGTTTCTACATTAGTCCCAAGATTGATGGAAGCAAGGGTGAACGGAATCCTGTCCAAGGAAGTGAGTCCCGCTACCCTGCAAAGAGCCATTATGTGCGTCCTGGACGGGCTTAGCGTTCTTCCGTCATCGTATTCTTTTCAGCTGCCCCTTGCCCGCCCTATTGAAGGGATCGACTTAACCAAAGATGAGGTCCGGATTATGTCCATGGTGGTGAAAGGGAATACGCAAGAACAGATTGCCGAGCAGGTTCATATGAGCAAGCGTTCGATTGATAACTACCAGCGCAAAATCTATGAGAAGCTGGGAGTGAAGGGAAGGGCGCAAGCCATCGAGGTTTTTGTCCGGACGAAGTATCATTTGTCGGATAATTAACCTGCAGCAGAGTGAACGTTCCGGTGAAGCAGCCCGTTTAATTCCGCGCTTCCCTTATGGATTTCCTTCATTTCACCCGATACTTGAATCATCTTCTGATTCTGCTCCTCCGCAGAAGCCAGGATCTCTTGCGAGGCGGCGGCATGTTCCACAGTGACGGAGGAGATAACCTCCAATTGACGCTTAATCTCGAAAAAGACCGATGCCACGTGTTCCACCAGCTCCTCCTCCTCTTCAATCCGCTTGTTGATTTCCCAGGAGGAGGATTCGAGCGCCAGGAATTGGTCCGCTACCTGCAAGACGACCCGGTTGCCCGACTCCACCGCCTCATGGCCCATGGATACACGGTCTAATGTGACAGCCGTGCGGGATTGCACCTCATTCACAACAGCGGCAATATCCCTGGCCGTATTGGCACTGGTCTCCGCCAGCTTGCGGATCTCTCCGGCGACTATGGCAAAGCCTCTCCCGGACTCCCCGGCCCGGGCTGCTTCAATCGCGGCATTCAGTGCCAGCAGATTGGTCTGCCGCGCAATCTCCGTGATATCCGCCAGGGAGGAAGTAATCCGCCCCATACTCTCCCGAAGTTCTTCCACATTATTCATGGCGGCACGTATCGCCTGCGCCACCGTATCCATCTCCCGGGTCATCTGACTGATGCCTTGGGCATTCGTCCGGACCGCGGATTTCATGTGGCTGGAGATCCGGACGGTTTCTTGGGAAATCCGGCGAGTTCCTTCGACGGAGGCCGCAATGTCATCGGTCATTTGCACAATCCGGCCGGTGCTTTCAGCCTGCTCGTTAATGCCTTCGGCGATCCGGTCAACGGCGGCGGCTGTTTGGCTGCCCGATTCCTTGATTGTCTCCAGGAAAACATAGGATTTATCCACGCTTTGATTCAAAACAAAGGTGTTCTTTTCGATAGCCTGCATGGTGTTCTTTAACTGGTCCACCAGTATTTGTGCATCCTGTTCCTTGGCTAATGCCGACTGCACATATCCATTCCCCCACTTGGCCAGGAAGTAGAAAATAAAGAAGGATAAGTCCACACAAACTAACCTGGCGCGAAAATCATCCCCCGAATACCCGCTCCCCATAAGTCCCACGGGATCAAGCATGAAAAAACCTGCTATTAAAACGTTAAGCAGCACAGCATACACCAAGAGGGAGCGCACCCGGTAGTACATGGCCGTCATGGCAATGGTGGCCACATAGATCAGGAATACCCGGGTTGACGGCACGCCCTGCTCCAGATGAGACAGATAGCTGGCCGCCGCGGCAATGGAGAACGGAATGCAGACTGCCGCCAGCCCCTCCAGCTTGCTCCATCTTTTGTTCAAAAGCATCAAAACCGTTGCCGCGATAGAAGCTGCATAGGTGCACATTAATACCCGTAATCCGCTGGAGCCGGAGGTCAGGAAGGCTTGCCCGGAGAGAAGCGTGGATAATACCCAGGTTAATAGGACATTGAATCGGTTGACTCTTGCAATGTTGTAATGGGACCGTACGTCTGTTATCACAAGCGGACTCCTCCCGACAGTTGAATGAATGGCTACAGCAAGCGTACCATTCTATGCGCATGGCTGGATCAATGCTTTGTTAGCCTGCTGTTAAATGAACAAGAATTCGACAAGAAAAGTCAAAATCCTTGTTTGGGGGGCAAAAAACAAGGAGATGGATGACGGCCGCAAAAGTATACATATGCCGGGATAGTATAATTGTAAGGCCTTCCACAAGAGTGATACCCTACATATAGACGTGCGTGACAGGCATGGATGATGTCAGACTGATGAGGATTGGGAGAGAAATGATGATCATTGAGCAGCAATCCGGCTTTTCCCTTGCAATCGATGAGTGCAATGGTGCCCTTGTATCCATCAGCAACGGGAGGCGGGAATTTCTCCATCCCGGCGGGCATGGCGGGACCTTGTTCACCATCCGCTTCCGGGATTCGGCAGGCAGGGCTGTGGAGACAGCATCCAACCAGGCCCGAGGCTTCAGAATCAAGCGCGGCCGGGAGAACGGCCAGACCACCGTGGAGATGGAATATTCACAGTTTGACCATCCGGATATTCAAGTCAAGGTATGGGTGAGATGTCCGGACGATCAGCCCTTTAGCTATTGGCGGCTGGCTGTGGAGAACCGGACTGGTCTGGTAATAGACTGGATTGATTTTCCCGGGATTGTGGTGCCCAATGATCTTCCCGCGACCGGAGGCTCCGCCGCCATCTTATGGCCGGCCATGGAGGGGGCGCTCATCGGGGATGTGGCCTACCGGGAGGAGAATTGGGTGAAATACAGTCCGGTGGAATATCCCAACAAGGGCTTCGACGGGTATTATCCGGGACCCTGCCCGATCCAGATGATGGCGTATTACGATGGCAGTGGGGGCTTGTATGCCGCCGCCCATGATGCGGACTTTAACGTTAAGGCGGTAGAGTATTATCCCCATAACGGCGGGATCAAGCTGGAATTCCGCCTGTTCCCCGGAGCGGGCGGGGGCAGCTATGAGATGGAGTATGACATGGTGCTGGGACTGTTCCAGGGGGACTGGCATGACGCGGCGGAGATATACAGAGCCTGGCGGCAGGGCTGTGGAGGGCTGGAACTCAGCAGGCTCGCGGATCGCTCCGACCTGCCGGAATGGATGGAGGAATCCCCGGTTACAGTGGTTTACCCGGTTAGGGGACAGATGCATCTGGGTGACATGACCCCCAATAAGGAGTTCTTCCCCTTCACCAACGCGCTCCCGGTTATGAGAAGTCTGGCCGACGGCCTGGACAGCAAGCTGCTGGCCCTGCCCATGCAATGGGAGGGAACCGCGCCCTGGGCGCCGCCCTATGTATGGCCGCCCCTGGGCGGTGCGGAGAACTTCGAGCAATTCGTTGAGGCTCTGCATGCGGAAGGACATTATGCCGGAGTGTATTGCAGCGGGATCGCCTGGACCAACCAGAGCGGGCTGGTCCCCGAATACGACAGGCAGCAGGAGTTTGACGAGGGACAACTGATCGATGTTATGTGCGACTCCCCTGAAGGGGAACCCAGCTCGGGCATATGCCAGGGGCCCATCCGTACAGGCTATGATATGTGTCCCGCCCATGAGTTCACGCATAAGGTATCGATAGCAGAGATCAGGAAAATCGCCGCCAGCGGCTGCGATTATATCCAATATTTCGATCAGAACCTGGGAGGGGCCTCCTATTTTTGCTACAGCAAGCATCATGGTCATCCCCCCGTTCCGGGCAAATGGCAGATTGAGGCCATGAGAGGCTTGATGCGGGAGCTGACGGAAGCCGCGCAATCCCCGGAGCGTGAGATTGTGATCGGCTGTGAGGGAGCGGCGGCTGAGCCGTATATGGATCTGCTCCCGTTCAATGATCTGCGGTTCGAGATCAATTATATGACAGGGACTCCCGTGCCGCTCTACGCTTATGTGTATCATGAATATGTGAACAACTTTACGGGCAACCAGAACGGCACGGGGACGGTAGTCGATTTTGCAGCCTCTCCGCTGAATCTGCTGCAGAGAATAGCCTATTCCTTCGTTGCCGGGGATATGCTCACGGTGGTATTGGCCGATCAGGGCCGGATTCATTGGGATTGGTGTACCCCCTGGGAGGTGGAGAAGCCCGACCAGGAGAGCACGATGGCGCTGATCCGGTGCTTGAACGCATGGAGGAGGGGAGCAGGAAAGCCGTTCCTTCAGCATGGAAGAATGGCGAAGCCGTATCCGCTGGCTGGACTGCGCAATATTCCCATGATGCTGAACAACGGCAAAGAATTGGCTATGCCGTCCCTGCTCACCAGCAGATGGCTCACGGCCGAGGGGCGGAACGCCCAGGTGGTGGTCAACTATACGCTGGAGGAGCAGCGGTTTGAGATCAGACCCGCTGCGGATATCGGCAGGGTGGACATCTCCCGCCGGCCTGATGCAGAGGCGGCTGCCGCCATACGTGACCGGCATGGCTTAACCTGCGCCATTCCGGCGTTGTCGGCCATGATGATGGAGTTTTCCAATGAACAAGACGAGTAATGGACAGTAAGGAGAGACCGGCATGGAAAAGAAGAGGATCGAGAGAGTCGCATTCATCGGGAACAGCATAACCAAGCATCCCGCAGCCCCTGATCTGGGTTGGTTCGGAGAGTGGGGGATGGCGGCCAGCGCCCCGGATAGGGACTATGTCCATCTCATGATGAGGCGGATCTGCAGCCATTATCCTGGGGCGGTTCACCAAGGCGCATACATTGCCGCTTTCGAAAGAAGCTATTGGGATTATGATCTTGCCCGGCTGGAGCACCTGCGCCAATTCAATCCCGATCTGATCATTATGAAGATCGGGGAGAATGTCAATGATGCAGAGTGTGTGCAAAGAGGCTTCAGAGACTACTACAAGCGTCTGATTGCATATCTTAACCTCTCCAGCGGGGCGACGGTTATATGCGTTAACGGCTTCTGGGCCAATACGTATGTGAATGAAGAAATCCGGCAGACGGCTTTGGAGCAAGGCTTCCCCTTTGTGGATTTGAGCAGCCTGCATGGACGCGAGGAATATATGGCCAAGGGCCGGTTTGAGCATGAAGGGGTGGCGCAGCATCCTTCGGATGCGGGAATGGAGCAGATCGCACTGCTGATCTGGAGCACGCTTGCAAGCGAATATGGACTGGATTGACCCTTCGCCCGGATGCATGGACATCCGGGCCGGTTTCGTTTTAACATAGAAGCACAGAGCTTAAGTAAACGGTTCATTCTTGTTGCGGGAGGAGGAATGGTCTTGAAGCTGCTTAACCCCAATTCGATCCTGTCCAGACTTCTCCTGACCTTTCTCCTGGTGGTCATCCCGGTTGTCGCCATCGGAATCGTGATGATTATCTGGGAGAAACACGCCATTCAGCTGCAGATCGAAGAGTCGGCCATGGACAATGTTTCCTTTCTGCAGGCCAATTTTGAGAATGAGATCGAAAATATCAATCTGCTTCAATATAATCTGCTGGGAGACAATGCGCTTAATGAGTTGGTCCTGCAATACGGAACCCTTGGGACATCGGAGTTTTATTCCCGCATTCGCAATGTCCGCCAACGGCTGCAGGTTGTTGTGAACAGCAGTAATTACATTGAGAATGTAACCGTTTTTATGCCGGGGATGGGGCATCTCATTTCGGTCAAGGACGGTTTTCTTCCCATCAACGAAACGGAATACAACCGGTTTTATCAGGCCCAGTTGGGCAGGAAGTATCCCATCGTGATCGATGAAACCGGCATCTACGTCACTTCGCTGTATCCCTTCAGGGCGGATGTTGAAGAACCGCCGTTGTATTTCGTGAAAGCGGATCTGTCCGTTAACAAAATAAAAGGATATCTGGGGAAATTCAATAAGTACAAAACAAGCAATACGGCTCTGTACAACTATACATCGGGCAGCTGGATTCTCAGCTCCCAAAGCAGCATTGATGCAGCCATGCTGGAGGAAGCCCGTATTGTAAGCCCGGATAATGCCGGCTTACGCCATATCAACTCCGAAGCCAATCTGCTGGGCCAGCAATTCTATGTAGCCTCGGCCTATTCGGAGTATCTCAATATCTCCTTCCTGCATTTTATCCCGATGGAAGCCATCTTCAGGGTTCCCAACCAGTACAGCAAATTCCTGTGGATGTATGGCCTGCTGTCCGTGGCCGTGATGCTCGTGTACTTATTCTCCATCAACAGGCTGGTCCGGTATCCCATAAACGCCTTGCTGAGAGCCTTCCGGAAGGTGGAGGACGGGGATTTGGGTGCCCGCCTGCAGCTGAAGGCTGCCGAGGAGTTTAAGGATGCGTTCCGGGGCTTCAACAACATGGCCCAGCGGCTAAGCGGGCTGATTGACAAAGTATACAAGCAGGAGCTGTACGCCAAGAAAACGGAGCTGAAGCAGCTGCAATCCCAGATCAATCCCCATTTTCTCTATAACAGCTTCTTCATGCTGCGGCGGATGATCAAGCGCAGGGACATGGAGGGAGCAGAGCAGCTCAGCTCCCATCTGGGCTACTACTTTCAGTATATTACCCGCAATGCTTCCGACGAGGTGCCTCTGCGCAATGAGCTGGAGCATATGCGGAGCTACATGGAGATCCAGCAGCTGCGGTTTGCGGAACGCTTCTCCATGGAAATCGGGGATTTGCCCGGGGAATACGGCAGCCTCCCGGTGCCGCGGATTATCCTGCAGCCTATTGTGGAGAACGCTATCGAGCATGGTCTCAAGACGGAGTTGAAGGACGGAACGGTAAAGGTGCATTTCACGCCTATGGACAACGGATTGATAATTTCTGTGGAGGACAGCGGCAGCCAATTGGGGGAGGCGGATCTGCTGCTGCTGCAAGACAAGCTGCTGTCCAAGGAGGAACAGATGGAGACCACGGGAATCATCAATGTCCACCGCAGAATCCAGCTCAGGTATGAGAGGGGCAGCGGCATTGCCGTATCCAGAAGCGGGCTGGGCGGACTGAAGGTGGAACTGAGAATTATAAATACGTCTTCATAGAGAAACAGAAAGGGGATTGCCATGTACAGGGTGCTGGTTGTGGACGATGAAGCCTATGTGGCGGATTATTTGGTCGAATTGCTGGAGAGCCATACCTGGCGTGAATGGGATATATGCAGCGCCCGTTCGGTGGAGGAAGCATTGCATTGGCTGGAGCGCGGCAAGATAGACATCATTATCACGGACATCCGCATGCCCAACGGGAGCGGCATTGAACTGGCGGAGAAGGTGAGGATCAGCTGGCCCCAGTGCAAGGTGATTATCTTGAGCGCACACGCCGAATTTGACTATGCCTTCGAAGCCATCAAGAACAATGTGGTGGGATACATTCTGAAGACGGAGGATGATGAGCGTATTCTGGATGAGGTCAACAAAGCAGTCACATTAATTGAGGAGGAAATGAAGAGCGGCGAGCTGTTGGTGCAAACGGAACAGTATATAGAGGGTTCCCTTGCCATTATCCGCAAGGAGCTGTTGCTTGAGCTGCTGAAGGAGGGGGAAGCGGAGCCCGGCAGGCTGTTCGGGCAACTGCGTACTGTGGGTTCTCCGTTGTCGGCAGAGGAACCGATGATCCTGTTCGCAGGGAGGATAGAGAATGCTTCGCCGGAGGATGGAGTGATGGAGAGATTCAGCCGGGCAGGTCTATTGCGCAATCTGGTGCACAAATATTTCTCGCCGGCCTACTGCTGCGAATGCATCGAATATGCCGTCAACCGGTTCATCTGGCTGCTGCAGCCGGAGAAGCCGCACACATCTCCGTCTCGCCATGCGGGCATAGAGAAGTGGACGGTCTTTATGGAGGGCATATTGGATACGGTTCAGCAAGCCTGCTTGGCTTCATGCGGTATTCGCATGTCGTTTGTGCTGCATGGGGAATGGGTTCTGGCTTCGCAGCTGTCCGGAACCTTCCGGTATCTGGATCAAGTGATGAAGCGGCATCATGCGGAGAGTGTAGGCTTTGTCGTCACTGATTCGGGGGAAGCTCTCGCGGACACGGAGCCCCGGCTTTATTCCAACAAACAGCTGCCTCACCATATTGCCGACAAGCTGCGGAATTCCTTGGACAACGGCAATAAAGCCGCCTTCATGGAGGAGCTGGAACAGGTTTGCGCTTGGCTTAGCGAGTGCGGAAGCTGGAAGAATACAGTAGCCTGGGAGATTCATTATTCCGTTGCGGGGGTGATCATTTCCTACATGAACCAGCGGGGATTGGCGGCGGTTGCGGCCGGAGCAGGAGTCCAGATCTTGTTCAATCCTCAGCTCTCCGAAGGTTGGGCCGATGCGGCCAGATGCCTCCGCCATGTTTCGGAGGTCCTGTTTGCCTTGCAGGAGGAGAATCAGCTAAGCGCCTCCAACAACATCATCCAGTTTCTGAAGCGCTATATCGACGGGCATATTACGCAGGACGTGTCTCTGGTCAAGCTGTCGGAAGTATCCGGGTACAGCAACGCCTATTTGTCGAAGATTTTCAAGAAGAACACGGGAGAATCCATCAATGATTACGTCACCAGGAAGAAGCTGGAGCTGATCAGAGAGCTGATGAAGGATGATAGCCTGAGCATTGGGGATATTGCCGCCAAGGCAGGGTTTGAATACAGAACCTATTTCAACCGGTTTGTCAACAAGCTGACGGGGATGTCTCCCCAGGAATGGAGAAAGACCGTCAACTTTCAGGCCAAGGCAGAGGATTAAAAGGCGTGCCTGGGCCGCAATAGTATACATAAGCCGGAATAGTTGAATTGTTGGGCTGCTATGCCCATGCTAACATGATATCAGAGGCCTCAAGACAACCAGGGAGGAAGGAAAACAATGATGACAAAATCATCAAAAGCACTTTTCTTTTTTTTATGTGCTATGGTAACGCTTACAGCTTGCGGCAAGGAGGAAGCAGCAGCTCCCTCCGCCAGCCCGTCGCCCGGTGCATTGCCTGTCAAGGCTGAGCCCTTCGGCAAATATGGGGAGCTGGTGACATTGACAGCGGCAAGGGAACTGGACTCGGGCACCAAGTTCAACCCCGCCAATCCCGAGCAGAAATCCATTCAGGAAAATGTGTGGCAAACGGCTTATAAGGACTATCTGAACATCAACATCAATTACATCTGGACTCCCGCACCCGCCGAGTACAACACCAAGTGGAATACCGCGATTGCGTCGAACAATATTCCGGATATTGCTCCGGTGGATGCAACGATCTACAAGCAGCTGCTTGAAGCAGGGCTGGTGGAGGATATGACCGATTATTTCGAGGCCTATGCAAGCGATCTCTACAAGCAATATGTCAAGGACGACGGCGGGATTACCATGAATTTCATGAAGACCAACGGACGCTTGTACGGCCTGCCCATTACCGGGACGCAGCCCGATGACAGCAACCTGCTGTGGATCCGCAAGGACTGGCTGGACAAGGTAGGCATGGCGGAGCCCAAAACCATGGATGAGCTGCACAAAGCGGCCAAAGCCTTTGTGGATGCCAAGCTTGGCGGCAAGGATACCTATGGAATCAGCGCCAACGATACCATAGACACCTATTCCAGCAGCCTGGTCGGGTTCCTGAACGGCTTCGGCGCCTATTACAACATCTGGATCAAGGACGACAAGACCGGCAAGCTGGCTTACAGCACCATTCAACCGGAAACCCGGGCCGCTCTGCTTAAGCTGCAGGAGCTGTACAAGGAGGGCTTGCTCCGCAAGGATTTTGCCGCTATCAAGTATGAAACTGCCGTGGAGGATGTGGTTTCCGGCAAGGTCGGGATCGAGTTCGGCAAGTATGGCTCCTCGCTGGGAGAAATTCAAAACAACATGGCAGCGGACCCCAATGCGAAGTGGAAGGTGCTGGAGATTCCCACCAACACCGGATCTCCTTCCGTTGCGCAAGGCTCAGCCACGCCCAGCCGGTATCTGTTCGTCAAGAAGGGGATCAAGCATCCGGAGGCTGCGGTTAAGATCGAGAATCTGAATGCTTCCTTAATCACTTTCCCCGAATATAAGCCGGAGAAATACAGCCTGTCCGCCGATGGCGTATCCCTCGCCGCGTACAAGTTCGCACCTGTTAATCCGCCATGGAAAGGCTTCTCTGCCTATAAGGAAGTATCCGCAGCACTTACCAGCGGAGATGCGTCGAAGCTGAGCACGGTGAACGGAGCCAAAATCTATTATGACAAGATCAAGCAGATCAGCAGCGGAAGCACCAAGGCCGCCAGCGATGCCTACAATTTAATATTCGGCAACGACAGCGCCTTCAAGGTAATCGAGCAATTGCGGGAGAGCAACCGGATCAAGGTTGACGCGGCCCAGACCTTGCCGACCAAAACCCAAAGCTATCTGGGAGACAGTCTGAAGACTCCATTGGACACAGCCATGCTGGGAGTCATCATGGGGGATGACATCGGCGTATTCGATAAAGCGGTAACCGCATGGAAGAACGGCGGGGGAGATACCATTACCAACGAGCTGAACAAGTGGTACGAAACCACGAAGTGAGGGTATGAGCTTCATTCCTGCCTGACCGCATTTCCCGATCATGCAGGTCAGGCAGGAAACTAGAAAGGAGTAAGGCGTGTATGAAAGCTTTGAGGCGCGACAGTCTGCTGCATCTGATGTTATTGCCTTCGGTTGTTATTCTGTTCATTTATCACTATATCCCCATCTTCGGAAGCTCCATTGCCTTTCTGGACTATAAGACTTACCTGGGCATCTTCCAATCCGACTTTGTGGGAATGGATAATTTCACGGCCTTGTTCTCCACTCCGGGCTTTGGCCGGTCGCTATATAATACCGTTTTTATCGCTTTATGGAAGATTGCCACCGGTATCGCCGTTCCTGTCCTGTTCGCCTTGCTGCTCAATGAGGTACGGCTGACTGTGTTCAAGCGGACCGTACAGACCGTCATCTATTTGCCTTATTTCATCTCCTGGGTTTTGCTGGCCGGTATTGTGGTGGATATATTATCGCCTACAAGCGGGATCGTCAATGAATTCCTGCAATGGCTGGGGCTTAAGCCCGTCTTTTTCCTGGGAGACAACCAATGGTTCCCCACTGTGCTGATCGGTACGAATATATGGAAGGAATTCGGTTATGGAACCATTATCTATATGGCGGCCCTGGCCGGTGTGAATCCCGCTCTCTATGAAGCGGCCCTGATCGACGGAGCCGGCCGGTGGAAGCAGACGATTCATGTTACACTCCCTTGCATTGCCCCGACCATCGTGCTGCTGACCGTGCTTGGCCTGGGGAATATTCTGAACGCCGGCTTCGAGCAAATCTTCAATCTGATGAACCCCATTACGATGAGAAGCGGGGACATCATCGATACCCTTGTATACCGGCTGGCCTTCCAGAACGCCAGATTCAGCATTGCCACCGCCGCAGGATTGTTCAAATCGGTCATCTCCTGCATTCTTGTGATCGTTTCGTATAAGCTTGCCTATCGCCTTACCGGATACAAAGTGATTTAGGGCGTGTCTGAAAACTTAGACACACCCAAGGAGAGGAAAGAGAGACCATGCCCTTTCATAAAGAAACTGTCGGCAAAAAAATATTCATTGTGGCAAACTATCTTTTTCTTGCCTTCATTTCCTTCATATGCATATTCCCGATGCTGCACATTGTAGCATTATCCTTAAGCTCCAAGGTTGCGGTAAGCTCCGGCTCCGTTATCGCCTGGCCGGTGGATTTTCAACTGAGCACGTACAAGTTCGTTATCAGCAATCCCAAGTTCTACACGGCCTTCGGCATCTCTGTGGAACGGACGCTGCTCGGGATTGTGTGCAGCATGGTGCTGACGATTCTGGCCGCCTATCCGCTTTCGCTCAGCAGACATAAGTTTAAGGCCCGCGGGTTCTATGTATGGTACTTCCTGATCACCATGCTGTTCGGCGGCGGACTGATCCCCACTTATCTGATCGTCAACAGCACCGGGCTCATCGATACTATCTGGGCTCTGATTATTCCCAACGCCGTCCCCATTTTCAATGTGATCCTGCTGCAGAACTTTCTGAAGGAGATCCCTTATGAAATATCGGAGGCCGCTTATATTGACGGAGCGGGACATGGGACGCTGCTAACGAGGATCTTACTTCCCTTGTCAAAGCCAGTCATTGCTACATTGATTCTTTTCGTGGCGGTTTACCATTGGAATTCCTGGTTCGACGGGATGATCTTCCTGAACAGCACCGACAAGTTCCCCCTGCAGACCTATCTGCAGACCATTGTGGTGAAGGTGAATATCAATGCCGCAGCGGAAATTCTCGATAACAATGAGGTTGTGCAGAAGAATGCCAAGGCCGCGCAAATTGTGGTTGCCATGCTGCCTATTCTTGCTGTCTATCCGTTCTTGCAGAAGTACTTCACCAAAGGCATCGTAATGGGCAGTGTAAAAGGCTGAGTCTCACCTAAAATGTGAGTTCAAAAAAATCCTGTTTCTTAGACCGAGAAGGTTCTCGTGAAGGAGTGAAAAGCATCATGATCTTGGAGCAGTCCCGCAGTATTCCCGTGGTTGATGAGGTGGACATCTGTGTGCTGGGAGGAAGCTGCACGGGTGTATCGGCAGCCGTCAGGGCCGCAAGACTGGGGGCCAAAGTCGCCATTGTGGAGAAGATGAATTGTTTTGGAGGAAACGCAACCTTGGGGCTAGTCTGCATCTGGCACTCTCTGTACGATGCGGAGTTCAAGAAGCAAATTATCGCCGGCACAACGCAGGAGATTGTAGAGAGGCTGAAGAGGCGGAAGCATGCGGTTGAAGAAAGGCTCAGCACCACGCCCCCGGCCAGAATGGCCAACATTATGGCGTATTACCTGAATACGGAGGAGCTCAAGATTGAGCTGGATGAAATGATTCTGGAGGCGGGGGTCAAGCCTTATCTACACACGTCCTATGTGGCCCCTTACGTGGAGGACGGGGAGCTGAAGGCGGTTTTCATCGAGAACAAGTCGGGCAGGCAGGCCATTAAAGCCAAGCAGTTCATTGATGCCACAGCCGACGGAGACCTGTGCGTGCATCTGGGCCTGGAGAGCTACCGCTCTGAAGGCCAGCAGCCGGCAACCGCCTGCGCCAGAATATATGGATATTCCCGGATTCCTTCTGCCCCTGCCATTATCTCCGAGCACCGCCAGGAGTGCAGGATGGTAGATATGGGGTATGAGAGCCATATCCCCGGCGTACCGGAAGTACAGTTCTGGGCCAAAAGCAGCGTGTACAAGGATTGTTCCATTGGCCATGAGCTGACCCAGGCGGAAATCGAGGGCAGGAGGCAGATCAGGGCCCAGATGGATGTATTGAGAAAGTATGCGGAGGGCGGTGAGGAGATTGCTCTGCTGTCTCTGGCCTCCTCCATCGGCACCAGGCAGACCAGGCAGATCCGCTGCCGGTACCAGTTGAGCAACGGGGATATTATGACCGGCAGAAGCTTTCCCGACGCTATTGCCAACGGCTCCTATCCCTCGGATATCCATTACGCGGATAAGCCCGGTGTAACCTACTATTATCTGGATGGCGTACAGGTGGATATCATCACGGGGTATTCCGAAACCCGCTGGCGCCCTCAGACGGAAACGAACCCTGCCTTCTGGCAGATTCCTTATGGCTCGCTGGTTCCCGGAACCTATCCTAACCTGCTGGTTTGCGGCAGGGCGATTGATGCGGACCCGGGAGCCTTCGGCGCCATACGGGTGATGGTCAATACGAACCAGACGGGAGAGGCGGCGGGGGTGGCGGCCTTCGAGGCTCTGACCAGCGGCCGGGCGGTGGAGGATGTGGATGTGGCGGCGGTCAGAAACAAGCTGCAGGCAGGCGGCTCCATTATCCTGTAAGGCTGCGATTATGGATGGGGAGGTGAAGGATGCATTATGTATCGGATTAACGAACAACGATGTGTAGGGAATGCAACGGCATATGATAACCGGTTTAGAGCTTTTATCCGGGATCGGTTAACACCGAATCTCTCAGTCGCGGTTGTTCATAAGGGTGAGTTGGTGTACCACTTCATGGAGGGGGCTGTGTCTTATACGGATAGGACGCCTGTTGCAGGGGGCACGAAATTCAATATTGGTTCAGTCTCCAAGCTGGTAACGGCGGCCCTGGTGGTCAAGCTTTGCGAAGAAGCGGCCCTGACGCTGGACGATCCGGTGCAGCGCTTCATTCCTGAGATGCGGCATCCGCAGGTGACCCTGCTGCATCTGCTCACCCATGCCTCCGGTATCCGGGCGGTCATGCTTCCATGGCCGAAGCTGGGGGGCATCCGTCCATATCTGGAGGGGCTGTACGCCCATATGGAATGGGATGCCCTGCCAGGGGAACAGTTCGGCTATTATTCCCCCGGATACACCATCCTGATGGATGTGCTGGAGCGGGTTTCCGGTATGGAGCTGGAGCCATTGGCGCAGAGCCTGCTGTTCAAGCCCCTTGGCATGGATAACACCACTTACGGGATGTCCACCTTGCAGGCGGGGGAGTATGTGGTGCCTATCCATGCCGACAGACAGACAACAGCCGTTGAGTACGACGAGCTAGCGGTTACCGGCGACAGCGGCATTCATTCCACGGCTACGGATTTGGTGAAATTCGGTGCCATGATTTTAGACAGAGGAATGGCAGGCATGCAGCGGATATTCACGGAGGCGGCCATTGATCTGATGCTCCGGGAATCCACCGGTGGGAGGTACGCCCGGACTCCCCTGGGCATGCAGAAGACGGAGCATGATATCCACCGCTGCTTCAGCGATTTGAATTCGCCGCAAACGGTGGGGCATCCCGGCTTCAGCGGCTGCCACATGTGGATCGATCCGGTGTACGATACGGCCGGAGTCATTATCAGCAACAGCATCCATATGCATGGCGATTGGAGAAATTACCGGCTGCTGGCTACCCATTCCATGAAGCTGGCATTGGGGATGTAAGGTTAATATGCCGCATACGGCAATCAACTCAAAACGAAGCGGATGCTTTCGAAGCGATTTTTTCGGAAATGCCACTAGTACCTTGACCGAAATGAATGCAAGGTTTGGGTGAGTTTTCCAAAAGGGAGGGGGGCCGTGTGTCCAGCTTCCGTCTTGATCACGGCCTGGAGCTCGAAGAGGGAACGGTGTAACGGAACAGAGCGCCGCTAAACCAGCTAAAACGGAGATGTTGCCAGGCTAACGGAACTCTGCGACGTTATTCTGCTGATTTTCCTCTTTTATTGCGAAATCGGGACAAATAGCGGCGCTCCGTTCCGTTAAAATTTTCACTGCACGGGTAGAGCCCCAATAAGAGCGCTCTGTTCCGTTAGCAATCCTGCCCAGCACTTCATCCCGCCAATTTGATCCGGTCAAGGTACTAGGTGGCAATCAACTCAAAACTTAGTTGATGCTTTCGAAGCGAGTTTTTCGGAAACGCCACTAGGTGGCAATCAACTCAAAACTTTAAGGGGGCATGGTTATGTTTGAAGGAAATATGCTGCGGCCCGCACATGTTGTCCGGATTTTGGCAATGGCAATAGCTGTATTTATCATACAGTTATGCTTCACTTGGGAAGCAAAGGCGGAGGATGATTATGATGTGGGCATGTTCTATTTCAGCAGCTGGAATCCGGAGCTTAATCCCACCGGGCTGAAAAAGTTCGAGCAAACCTATGGCCGGATAGGCGACTATTGGAGCGGGGTTAAGGACCATTTGACCCAGCCGGGATTATGGGGGTATGGCCCCATCCCGTACCGGGAGCCATTGGCGGGCTGGTATGATGACCGCCAGCAAAGTGTAGTGGATCAACAGATCCTGCAGGCTGCCAGCCGGGGAATTGACCACTTCGCATTCTATTACTACTGGAAGGAGGTAGGGGGCGGGGAACGGCCGGGCCAGCAGTCGATTCATCACTTTACGGAATCTCCGTACAAGGATTTGATGAGCTTCTATATTTATTTTGTCCCGGACGGCAAGTGGCCGGCGGCTAATTGGAATTCGCTGATTGTGCCGAAGTTTGTGGAGTTTATGCAGGACCCATCGTATAAGAAAACGCCCGATGGCAGACCCATTGTGGGCTTCTACACCAATATGCTGTATCAATTGGGAAGTGAAGCACAGATCACCACGGCTCTGCAGCAGCTCCGCACGGCGGCGCAAAATGCGGGACTGCCTAATCCGCTGCTTCTGGTGAACGGATATAGGACCCTGCAAAGCCAGACCGATCTGGGCTTTGACGGTTTTCTGCCGCTGAATCTGGCCGGTATCGGCCTGGACAGCAACCAGAATGTGCCTGCGGATTATGCAATCTCCTATCCTCCCGCCTGGAATAATTTCGTATATGCAAGCTATCCCCCAGAGAGCGGGTATGAGAATTACGAGAATTATCTGTTCATCCCCGGAGGGTTAAGCGCCTTCGACCCCAGACCTTGGGGCAAGGGCTATGAGAAATACGTCTATGCCGATCCCAGTCCGCTTAAATTCAGAGCACAACTGGAGAACATCAAAGCTTATCTGGACTCCCATCCCGCTTCCATGAACATGTCCACCCTCTATGCCTGGAACGAGAATGCGGAGGGCGGGGTGATTGAACCGACGACGATGGACGGGTTTGGATACCTCAATGCGATTCAGGAGACGTTCGGGTTAAGTAATGAAGCCTATAAGCAGAAGGTCCAGCAGGCCGGTCTGACTGATCTGGACCCGGGCTTGCGGCTGGAGTTTTCACCGGAATATGCAGTGGCCACGGCGGGACAGGTTGTCAAGATCAAGGGGCAGGTGACCAATCAATTCCCAGCGCCCATTGCGACGGGCAGCGTAACCCTGAATACGTACGGTTGGAGCATGATTTCCTCCAGCGGCACTGTGCTGGACGGGTTGGACCCGGGAGAATCGCAGCCGGTGGAGTTTCAGGTGCAAGTGGGTAACGATGCGGACTGGACCCGGCATGAATTGGCTGCTGCAGGAAGCGCTGCAGTAGCAGGACAGACGGTGAGTGGGGCGGTTTACACCTTCGTGGTGAAGGCTCCGGATGTGTATGGTGTAACGGAGCCGCCGCAGACCACGGTTATTCCGGGAAGCAGCGTCGATCTCCAGGTCAATATCCGCAACTATTCCTTGCTTCCCCACAGCGGACAATTTCATCTGAGCTTGCCATCCGGTTGGGTGATAACGAATCAGGGCGAGGGAGACTTCTCCTTGTCAGGGTACACAGGAGGGGTCCATACCAACAGGAAAGTATCGAAGACGTTCAAGCTGGCAGTGCCGTCAGATACACCGGACGGAAGCTATCCCATTCTGACGCAGGTGACTTCAGGAGGGGTAACAACAACCTCAACCGCTACAGTTGTGGTGGGCAACTATTTGGCTAACGGCAGCTTCGAGACGGATACCAACGGGGATGGCCTGGCGGATTCCTGGTACAAGATGAGCACGACCGAGCAGCTGAGTCTGTCGGCTGATGCGGTTCACGGCTTGCGCTCGCAGAAAATCAAGTTTACCGGCTACGGCGGAGGAATCGGACAGGAATGGTTCACCGTAGAACCCAATAAAACCTATATGCTGGAAGCTTGGGTGAAGGTGGAGCAAGGAGTGCTGAGAGTGAGCGAGGATGAAGCGGACGCCCAATACGCCTTCCTGGGGACCAATGCCTATCAGGATGTAACAGGAAATACATGGAAGAAGATTTCCATCCCATATACTCCCAAGCCCAATGCGGCCAGAATGAGCATTCGCTTGCGGGCTTGGTCTTCCATCCCTACAATCGCCTATGTGGATCAGGTGCGATTATACAGTGTGCCGTCGGTGCCGGTTAGCGGGGTAACGCTGGATCAAGGGGCGCATACGCTTCAGGCAGAGGGAACAGTGAATCTGACGGCGGCTGTAGCTCCGGGCAATGCCATTGACAAGACGGTGACGTTCGTCTCAAGCGATCCTTCCGTGGCGGCGGTAACCGGGGAAGTCTACCATCCTGCGAATGGCACAACGACAGCAACGGTTGAAGCCAAGGGGGCAGGAACAGCAACCATAACGGCAATCTCGCTGGATGGACTGAAAACGGCCACATGCATCATTACGGTAGAATGAGACCATGGAGCAGAAGAGACATTGGAGCAGAATGAGACTATTGAAGCAAGGAGTATAAGGCCATGCAAAGCAAGCTGAGTTTAAGAGAGCGGATCGGGCAGACCATCATGATTAAGGCTGACCCGGAGCTGCATGTCAGGCTCTGCGGCAGCCTGGAGGCATTCCTGGAGAAGTACCCGGTGGGAGGCTTATTCGTAGGAGCCGAGATCATCAGGTCCGTTCAAGCCTCCTCCATTGAGCTGACGGAGATGATCCGGCGCTACCAGCAGGCGAGCAAAATTCCCCTGCTGATCGCCGCCGATGTGGAGAGCGGAGCAGGGGGGATTGTCTCGGATCTTACCCTGCTTCCCCGGCAGATGAGTCTGGGGGCAACCGAGTCACCGGAATTGGCTTATGCGTACGGGGCAATCTCAGCCGCGGAAGCAACCGCCATGGGCATTAACTGGTCCTTCTCGCCGGTATGCGATTTGAATCTGAACCCGCATAACGTGATTATCAACAGCCGGGCGGTCTCCGATCATCCCGACAAAGCGCTGAAGCTGCTCATTCCCATGATCAAGGGGATGCAGGAGCACGGGCTGGCGGCTACCGCCAAGCATTTTCCCGGAGATGGGGTGGATCATCGGGACCAGCATCTGGTAACCACCTGCAATTCGTTGACTTATGAGCAATGGGAAGCCAATCATGGCAAGGTGTTCCGCAAACTGGTGGAGGAGGGGGTTCAGACGGTAATGGCCGGGCATATCACCCTCCCCGCCGTCCAGACCCGCAAGCACCGGGGCTGCTTCCTGCCCGCCACTCTCTCGGAGGAGATCATTACGGGTCTATTGAAGGAGCGCATGGGCTTTCAAGGGGTTGTGGTTTCGGACGCTCTGGATATGGGAGGATTCGTCCGGGTGTACGGCAATTGCGACATCGCCGAGATCGAGGCATTCAAGGCAGGAATCGATGTGATGCTATGGCCGTTCCTCAGCTTCTTCGATCATCTGGAGGCAGCGATTCATCATGGGAAGGTAGGAGCATCCAGGCTGAAGGATGCTGTGGCACGGGTGCTGCAACTGAAGGAGAATGTGGGGCTGTTGAATAAAACGGATGCCCCCGCTGCCGCGCACCCGAAAGAGAAGTCCATGAAGTCCCCGGTGGACGGACCGCTTCTTGCCCGGACTGTTGCCCGGCAGAGCATTACGCTGGTGGAGAACAAGCTGAACGTGCTGCCCTTGCGGAAGCGGAGGCCACTAAGGATCAGGATGGTGGGCGTCACTCCGAATGACGAGCTGTACGGGTTGACGGACACCATCCGGGAGGAACTGGAGAAGCGGAGCATCCAGGTGGAGACAGTCCGCAATCTGGACACCTATGGACAGGACTATCGGCTGATGGACCAGGACTTTGACTATATGCTTTATGTATTGTTCTATGCCATGCAGAAGCCGCTGGGAACCAGCCACTACTATGAGTCAGAGGCCAGAAGCGTGGTTAGCGCCCTGTCCTTCGCCCAGGAGAGAACCATCATCTTGTCCTTCGGTTCCCCTTATTATTATGCGGAATACTTTGAAAGCGCGGATACCTTCATTAATTGCTGCTCCTCCGATCCGGAGACGCTGAAGGCCGCGGTGGCCGCCCTATTCGGGGAAATCCCGTTTGCAGGGAAATCTCCCGTGGAATTGTATGGCCGCATGGATGGGCTGTAATCATGGCTTACACGGGCTGTCACAATTGCAGGGTCAGCAGCTTCGCGGCCAGTCCCCGATAGAAAAGTAATTGTTCATAACCCGCTCCGTTTCCGAATTTCATCTGACCAGCTCGGCAATATCTTCCTTGATGATACTGCAATTCTCGATGAGATACGAATTACGTGTATCCGGTCTCAGGGCGCGGAATCTTAGGCCGTCCAGGACCAGATGCTCCACATGGCGGATATCCATAAAGGTTGCCCGGCTCCAGTCGGGATAATAATTCTCCGACACCTGCTCGGGATGAGCGCCGCGCATATCCCAGACCTTCGGGTATGCCGCGGGAAGCTCTTCCTTCTGTACTCCTCCCGCACAGGTATAGGACACATTCCGCAGAGTCAGCTCCCGGATCGGATGGCTCTCGCAGGCATCCACCCGGATTCCGTTGAAGGACGGGCAGCCCATCACATCGTCGGCGAAGCGGTAATGGGTCTTGTACATCTCCTCATCATCCGCCGCAATGATATCCGCCAGCATCACCCGCTCCAATACGCCGATCTCCGGCATGATGGACAGGCCTGTGGATGAGCCAATCTTGTCAAAGCGGTTGTTCAGCAGGATGAAGACGGGCCGTGTCACATTCCGCATAACGAGGCCTTGGGCTGCAATGTCGGTGATGCTCCCGCCCTCCGTGCATTCGATCTTGATTCCTTCCCGCCACACATTCTCGAATGAGCAGTTGTGGATGGCTACATTGGAGATGGAGCCCACCGATTTAAGCCCGATGCGGATACCGGCGCATATGGAGGTGAAGCGGCAGTTGGAGATATGCACATTTTTCATGGGATAGTCCTTGCTGCCGGCCTGCAGGCACAGATTATCGTCGGTGCCCAGAATACTGCAGTTGGACACGAAGACATTTTGGCATCCGTCATAATCCAATCCGTCCCCATTGTACCTCCGGTCGTTGCGGATATCCAGGTCTTGGCACCAAATATTCCTGCTGTCCAGGAAGGCGGTTGTCCAGGCGGCGGAATTGTGAAGCCGCAGGCCTTGGACATGGATGTGCGAGCAGCGTAGAAACCGCATCATCATGGGGCGGTAAATGCTGCCTTCATTGGGGAATTGCTCGGCATTGCCGTTAATCTCACCCTGTCCGGTGATCCCAATATTGAAGGCATCCTCGGCGTAAATCAGGCATTTGTCCATTTCCTGCTCATTGACGTAGCGGTTATAGTGGGTTCCGTCGGGATAGTCGCGGATATCCGGATTGGCCAGCAGCATGGCCGACGGGTTCACCTGCAAGTACACATTGGATTTCAGAATAATTGTCCCCGATACAAAGGTGCCCCCCGACAATACCACATAGCCGCCGCCATGTGCGAAGCAATCGTCAATGGCCTGTTGAATGGCCCGGGTGTCCACCGTGACGCCATCGCCTGCAGCGCCGTATGCTCTCACATCATAAATATCCCGCATAACCCGCTTCCTCCCTGGAGGCCTGCAACGGCAGGGACCGTGAAGCCTCCGCCAGGCACTCGTTCGTTTAGCCTCATTCTAGTGCACAAGCTCTTGTATGGGAATGAGGTTTTTGCAGGAATGATGGCCCTTTTTATAGATATCGGTTATTTCGTATAGAAAACTGCCGGCAGTGAGATTACTTCAGCGGATGCTCCGCAGCAGAGCTGTGCAGTTTACGGTAGGAGTCCGGAGTCATGCCTTCCTTCAGGCGGAATGTAGCCACGAAGTGGCTGGGGTCCCGGAACCCGACTGCCTCTCCGATCCGGCGGACTGTCCAATCGGGCCGGGAAGGAAGCCATTCCTTGGCCTTGCGGAGCCGCAGATGAATCAGATAGGCGTAGGCCGACTGCCCGAACAGCTCCCGGAATTTGGCGTTCAGCTGACGCTGCCCGGTGCCAAGCTGCGCCGCCATCTCGGCCAATCCGATCCTGGGGTTGGCAAATTCACTTTCCAGCCAGTCCAACAGACTCTGGATATGCTCCAGGCGCTTCGAGATGGAGGGCCTGTTGTCCGTACGCGCATCGGTTCGAAGCAAGGTGAGAAAGCGGTACAAATCCGCCGAGAATTGCCATCCCGAGGGGTCGCCGCCGGACTCGGCGAACACCAGCATATTCTTGAGATGGTCACTAATCCGGTCGCTTGCTGCTTCCCATTGAAACCGCACTGCCGTATTCCAGCCGAGAGACTGAATGAGTGCTCTGGCCATGCTGCCGTGAAAGGTGATGTAGCCGGTCTGCCAAATTCCGCTTAAGGATTGGTACCGGTGGGGGATATCCGGGGACAGAAGAACGCCGGTATGCACCGGCAGCCTCCAGGTCCGTCCATCGGACCACAATTCGCCTTCCCCTTCCAGTGTCTGCAGCCAATGGAAATGGGGATAGCCGGAGGGCCGCACGAAGATCTCTTGATCGGGCTTGATTCCGATGGTCTCCAGCTGCAGAGGGAGCTGTTCCGCCGGATACTCGGGAGCTACATGTCGTCTCATACTGAACCTCCAGATTCTTATATGCGAAATCGCAATTATTATATGGGAAGCATCGATGGTGCAGCGTAAAATAGAGTTATAATGCATTTTTATCATATATACCGGGCTGCGGCAAACGAATTCACTACGGAGGAGGCACGGTCATGCAGCAACAGAAAACAGGCGGCTTCACACTTCCGGGGGAAGCGGGTTATGAACAACTGACTCTTGAATTGGCCAAAAAATGGGGGGCCGATGTAATCCGGGACAGCGATGGAACAGCTTTATCCGATGACATACTGAATGCCGGCTATGATATTTATTCCACAATCTGCATTATCCGGGACCATAACGAATGGGCTGGGGAAAATCAGGACAAGCTTCAGCAAACCTTCCTGATAACCAATCCATTGACAGCGGCGGCGCCAACACTTACTATTTCCCTCATGCAGGATTTTTTTGCTGAACAGTTTGCGGTCAACGAGACTGCGGATTCGCTCCGGTACTGGCAGGTCTTCGACCGTACGGCCAATGCCGAGGTAGCCAGAGAGAACTGGCGGTATGACAGCAGCTCGCAAAGCGTCGTGGTGGAGGGGGCAATTCCTTGGCATACCTACACCGTAAGCTTCCTGGCGTACCGGATCTGGGAAGAGATTTCCATGTACAACCATACCACCAACCATTGGGACAAGGAGCATCTTATGCAAATTGACCCCATCCACGCCGAAACCCAGGACTACCTGATGAACTGGCTGGACAATTGGTGCCTGGCTCACCCGGCTACCAGGGTAATCCGCTTCACATCCATGTTCTATAATTTCGTTTGGATCTGGGGGAGCAGCGAAGAGAACCGCCATCTTTTTACAGACTGGGCTTCCTATGACTTCACGGTGAGTCCCCAGGCGCTTGACCGGTTCGCCCAGCGCTATGGCTACAGATTGACGGCGGAGGATTTCGTTAATCAGGGCAAGCTGCGCACGACTCACAGCGTACCGGATCGGCATAAGCTGGACTGGATGGCGTTTATCAATGATTTCGTCATCGGCTTCGGGAGGAAGCTCATTGATATCGCCCATAAGTACAATAAGCTGGCTTATGTATTCTATGACGACAGTTGGGTCGGGATTGAGCCGTATAACGGAAGGTTCGGGGAATTCGGCTTTGACGGGATCATCAAGTGTGTGTTCTCCGGCTTCGAAGCCCGGCTGTGCGCGGGAGTTGAAGGGGTTCAGACTCGTGAGCTGCGCCTCCATCCCTACTTGTTCCCCGTAGGACTGGGCGGACTTCCTACCTTCATGGAGGGGGGGAATCCCACACTGGATGCCAAGAAGTTCTGGAACAGCATCCGCCGCGCATTATTGCGGGCCCCGGTGGACCGGATCGGGCTGGGCGGTTATCTGCATCTGGTTGAGCCGTACCCTGACTTTGTGGATTATATCGGGAAGATTGCCGATGAATTCCGCTTGATCCGGGAGCTGCATGCCGGCGGCAAGCCTTATGCCTTGAAGCCAAAGGTAGGGGTGTTGTCCGCATGGGGCAAACTCCGCAGTTGGATCTGCTCCGGCCATTATCATGAGCAGCCGGGACTGGATTTGATTAATGTATTGGAGAGTCTGTCCGGATTGCCGTTTGAGGTGGAATTCCTGGATTTTGACGAGATCCGGGATGGGGTTCCTGCCGGTATCCATGTGATAATCAATGCCGGTACGGCAGGCAGCGCATGGAGCGGCGGTGAGTTGTGGAACCAACCTGCCGTTATAGCAGCTTTAACGGAGTGGGTCTATAACGGAGGAGCTTTCCTGGGAGTCAACGAGCCTTCCGCGGCTCCGGGGTATGACAGGTTTTTCCGGATGGCGCCTGTATTGGGGTTGGACAAGGATACAGGAGACCGGATCAGTCACGGGAAATGGCCTGTTATCCCCCAAGAGGGAGACGTGTCCCTTCCGGTTGGCATGGTGGAGCAGACGGGCTTGTATCTGACGGATGGCAAGGCCAAAGTAATGGCGGCGCAAAACGGCAGTCCTCTGGCAACCGTCCATCACTTCGGAAGCGGCCGCGGTGTATACTTGTCTTCCTATACGCATACAGTAACCAATGCCCGTACGTTAATGGACCTGATTCTATATGCCGCCCAACAACCGGTTTCCCCTAATTATTTGACCGATAATGCGGCGGCGGAATGCGCCTATTATCCGGAGAGCGGCACCTTGGTCATGATTAACAACAGCGGCGCGGAGCAGACCGTTTCGGTACGCACAGACAAAGGAGTCGTCACTCAAACACTGGCGGCTTACGACACCTTCGTCGGGCAGGTGTGAAAGAGACAGGCGGACGGCAAGGCTTGTTGGCAGGCATGCCGATGGAAGACGGAGTGAAGGGGGCCTAGTACTGGTCTTTCGTAAATATCCCAACAGTTGCCGCGTGAGAAGCTCATAATCACTCCCGCAGACCGTCCCTAACTGGCTCGACAGAAGGCGATAAACCGTACGTACCAGCCGGGGATAAAAGAAAATACCTGCAATAATACAGTTAGTTCGCAGCAGAGGAAGTCACTTCAACGACCATACCTGCAAAAATACAGTTTATTGAAGCAAAATACGAGAAAAGACCGGGTTAGGAACCCAAATAACTGCAGATTTGCAGGTAAAGCCTCACAAATGGGGGATACGGGAGAAAATAACTGTAGATTTGCAGGCTGACGTTTTGCAGAAGGCGCCGGAGGGACTCCAAACCACAGAGGACGTATACGCCGTGCAACTGTTGGCTTTTTTATGCAGACCAGCACTAGGATTCTAACCACTCCGTTGGAAAGACTCCTAGGCCCGGTTCTGACTGCCGAACAATTGCATCTTGCCCTTCACAACCTCGGCCACAGCAGCTTCAGTAGCGGTTATCACCTCGGTGTAGTTGATGGAACCGGTGTCGGCAACGGCCTTAATCCGGCTCATCATGCCGATGAACATGTCGGTGCAGATGTTGATCTTGCCCACGCCATTGGTGATGCAGGCGCGGAAGTCCGCCTCGCTCAGGCCGGAACCGCCATGCAGCACGATGGGAAGCTGCGCTCTCTCCCGGATATCCTGGAGGCGCTTGATATCCAGTCTGGGCTGGGAGCGGTAAACACCATGCACCGTGCCGATGGCCACGGCCAGCGCATCGCATCCCGTGCGGCTGACGAAGTCACCGGCCTGCTCCACATCCGTATAGAAAGCCTCCGCATGCTCCTCTTCCTCTGTACCGGCCTCACCGCCGCCCACATGGCCCAACTCGGCCTCCACGGAGGCACCGGAAGCGCCCGCCCACTCTACCACCTGGCGGGTGCTTCTGATATTGTCCTCATATGCGCTGGTGGAGCCGTCGTACATCACCGAAGTAAAACCCAGCGACAGCGCCTCCCGGATTGCCCCTTCCGTCAAGCCGTGATCCAAATGCACAGCTACGGGCACACGTGCTTCCTTGGCTGCTCTGACCATCACAGGTCCGATGAGGGACAACGGGTTAAAGGGGGCATGCACCTCGGCCACAGCGATAATAACCGGTGAACGCAGCTCCTCGGCGGCACGGATCACCCCTTTGACCATTTCCAAATTCAGTGTATTGAACATTCCCACCGCATACCGGTTGCGCTCCGCATCCCGTAATAATTCCTTCAATGTAACCAATGCCACTTGAAACACTCCTTCATCAATGTAGTAAATGACAAGGGGCGGCTTGAAAGACCGCTGCTTATTAGCGTGTCAGCAGAAAACAATCCCCCAAAAGTGACGAGATGCTACGAAGCAAAATCCGGGTACTTTTGGGGGAGCCCCCGAATGATAATCCCCCAAAAGTGACGAGATGCTACGAAGCAAAATCCGAGTACTTT
>JAQSYI010000074.1 GCA_029256185.1 Paenibacillaceae bacterium | reverse complement strand
GGAGGTGTGTAAATCAGATCTTCAGTTCCCCAAGCTTGATCAGCTCGACAACCGCTTGCGAACGGCCTTTGACGTTAAGCTTCTGCATAACGTTCGAGATGTGATTCCGAACAGTCTTCTCACTGATGAAAAGCTGCTGCGCGATGTCCTTGGTCGTTTTATCCTGGACCAGCAATTCGAATACTTCGCGCTCACGGTGGGTCAGGATGAACTTGCTTTTATGGTCACTGCCCTTCAATGTGTCACCCCTCCTTGCTTGGGTAGTTGTCGGATACAAGGTAAAGGGATACAGTCAGATTCATCATATGAGGGGCAGTAATTATTGGTGCGGTCAGCGAAAAAAAATGGGCTGATGCACAGTTTTGGGCTTCCAGGCACATAGCGGAAGCGATCCATAGCTGACTCTCACACGGTGAAGCGCTCCCAGCTCTCCGCCAGATTGCGGCAGGCCCACTCTTCATGTGCCGGGTTATCATAACGGCGGAAGGAGCACTCGATAAGCAGGATCAGATCCAAATACAGGTCATATAGCCTTCTGCGGCTCTCCTGCGCCGCGGTAAGCTCTGTGATGCCATATCCCCTTAGGTGAGCGGGAGAATGGCTTCTGCCTCTGAAATAGGCCTCCAGCAGCGGATCTCCCCATAATGCCCGTTCGAAATCAATGAGTCCAATAATGGAGCCATCGCGGATGAAGACATTGCCGTCCCATAAGTCCCAATGAACCAGACACGGCTCAGTCACCTCGTTTAACGCATCCGCACAGTTTGCCACCAATGCGGATACCTCCTCCTTCTTCATGGGAAGCTCCACTGACAGATCCTGAGCATCGGCAAATAAATTCTGCATCATCTGCATGAATACTTGCATCCAGTTTGTTCCATACGAGAGAGGAGCGCCATATGGACCGAAGTGTGTTCCTTTCACCTCATTGATGATCCGTGTATATTCTCCCAGCTGAAATTCTATCATGTCTCTCTGCTGCTCCGGCAGAGAAGGCTTTATCACATTATAGGGAGTGCCGTCGAGATATTCCATAAAGAAATACTCCGATGAAAGAAGGATACGGCTGTTGTCGCACGCATAAACCCGGGGGACGGGAACAATCCCTTCCAGCCGCCGCAGTACATCCACTTCCGTCTGCATCATGTTTTCTTCATATCTCATCATGACAGTTGCCGGAGGGGGAGCAACCTTAAGAACTGCTTTGCGTCTGTCTGCCAACTCTATTCTGTAGGCGGTATTCGCCCACCCGTCCGTCAACTCCACCGCTTCCTTCAGCCCAGTTCCAAAGCTTACCCGGACCAGCTTGTCCAATTGACTGGAACTAAGCCTCATTTTGGTTCCGCTCTCCATCGGCAGTTCCTTCCTCCCCCATGAATGCGCGCCTGCTGCGCAGCATCTTCTTGCTTTCGATTATACATCAGTGCAGCTGCTATGGAAGCAGTGTCTTGCATTTTCTCCGGCGGCGGATATCCGGGGTATTGCCATTGAGGCCAAGCGTCCCGGATATCCGCCTTTTTTCCCATCGCCCCACCATGCCGGCCTTATATAATCACGCTGCTCCATCATTATTTGCCCTGTTTCCCGCGCTGAGCGGCCTCTCTTCTTCTTGCCTCCACGATTCCGGGGTGGAACCAGATCTTTCCCGGCTTGCCGCGTACCGCCTGTGACAAACGGATACCGCATATTTTCTCTGCCAGCACAATCTGGCACTTCACCAAAACTTTCAATTGACGCCGCAAGGAATCCGCTGCTTCAGCCGATTCGGACGTTAACGCAGACACATCCTCCAGCATTCCGGCCAAGGCCCGTTGACTGCGGGCCAAGGAAGCCAGAATATCCAGCTTAAGCTCATTCTCCCTTTCCTTGGCCGTCATGAGTCATCCTCAGCCGAGCCGGCGAATAAATCTCCGAAACCTCCCGAGTCTGCGGAATCTTCCTGATGCAGCAGCAAATTCAGGTTTTTCGCCAGTCCTTGCTCCATCCGTGTGATTCCCGCAATGACATCCACGATATTCTCATGCTGCTCCAGGGAGTGCTTATGGAACTCCTCACAGCCGGGATAACAATGCACCTGCATATTGCCGTACACCCAGTATTGCCGCTGTTCCGCTTCCCGCGCTTTCGCCTCCAATATAACCGCCACATGCTCCTGCATCAGGGCCGTCGACTCCAGCATATCCAGCATGATCGAACTCCGTTTCATTTTTTCCCCTCCTCTTTCCTTGTCCTGCTATTCCTCTTCTTGGCCCTCAAGCTCTTTGATAACCGGTCCCATATTATCAGCCAGCGCCTCTTCCAGATCGGCGAGCCCGTTTAAGTACACCGCTATGCTCTTGGATACTTGCATGGATTGATCCCGCACTCCTTCAACGCCGGCATTGGCCATATGCCCCTCCGGGATGTTGACGATCAGGCCTGCCGCGTGGGTGGCCAGCTCCCGCTCCGTCTTGAGAATCTTGGCCAGCTCCCGCTGCGATTTCGCCATATGATATAGAATCAGATCGATCTGCTCGTTCATATCCGCGCTTCCTCCCAAGAGTACTTATTTATCATACCAGCATATGCGTCTTTTCCCTGTTTGGCGAATGGCGGCAAATGAGTTTGTGTGAACCGGGCAGATGTCCTGTACCGCTGTAAAGCCGCTTACGTAACATGGTATAGCTTCAGGAAAATGAATGAGCAGGAGGAATTCATATGAAGGCTGTTGTGACAGGCGGAGCCGGATTCATTGGCACCCACCTGGTGCAGGCCCTGTTGGCCGGCAGGCACGAAGTTCATGTCATTGACGACCTGTCCACAGGAGCTGCCGCCAAAGTTCACCCCGGCGCTTGCCTGCATGTGCAGGATATCCGTACAGCACAGGCAGCGGATGTTATCCGCACCGTGAGGCCGGATGCCGTATTCCATCTGGCTGCCCAAGCAGATGTTCAGCGCTCCATTAAGGAATCCGATGCAGATGCCGCCATCAATATCGCCGGAACGGCCAACATTCTGGAAGCATGCCGGCTGGCCGAGGTAGGCAAGCTGGTATTCTCCTCCACATCTGCCGTGTACGGCGAGCTTCACAAAGAAATCATAGACGAAGACGATCCGGCGGCCCCCATCTCCTTCTATGGTTTATCCAAGAAGTGTGCGGAGTCTTACATCCGTCTATATGGCCGTTTGTATGGTCTGCCCTACACCATTCTGCGCTACGCCAATGTATACGGTCCGGGCCAGACTGCCAAAGGGGAGGGAGGAGTCATCGCTCTGTTTATGGAACGTTTGGCGAGCGGCCAGACGCTTCATATTCATGGAGACGGAGAGCAGACCCGCGACTTTATTTATGTCATGGATGTGGTGCGCGCCAATCTGGCCGCGGTAGGGCAAGGCGACCGGCAGACCCTGCATGTAAGCACCGGCAGGAAAACCTCCGTTAACGGCATTGCCGGTCTGCTGCGGGAATTTCACGGAGGCAACGTTGACGTACAATACGGACCGGCGAGGCTGGGAGATATTAAGCATAGTTGCCTGAACAACAAGAAGATCACGGAGCAGCTTCAGTGGCAGCCGAAGAACGATATCCGCGGGGGCCTTGAACAGACATACCAATATTGGATGAACAGCTCCGGCTAATCCGGCAAGGGTATCCCGTGCCAGAGCCGCAAGGAAGGGGAAGCAGAGTCAACCATGCGGCATAAAACTAAAAAGAATCTCAAGCCACATTTCGAACTTCATGTGGTTTGAGATTCTTTTTTTTACATAGGGGGACAGATACTAATCCTCATACACAATTCCTTCCAGCGAATAAGGTCCGACAATGCGCGCCCGGTCTTCCATGGAGATCACGCTCAGATAATATATCTGATGCTCCGCTCCTCCCCGCTCCACATGCTCCAGCTTGGTATGGGCCCGGTAGAAACAGGCTTCAGAGGCAAGGAAGACGATGGGACCGTTGACAGCGCCCGCCCTGAGTATAAGCTCCAGTTCCCCCATATCCCAGTGAAGCGGTTTATCCCAACCTACCTCCATACGAAGCACAATGCGATCCTTCGGTCCAATCTTGTTCAATGATACCGATGTAAGAACAATTTCGCTTCGGCTTACGGGAAAAGGCGGAAAACGGTCCTTTAATGCTTCCGTTTTATGCTGATATTTAACCTTCATCGTAACATTCACCTCACAGGAATTGAATTTCACATAGATTGGAGCATGGCAATAAAATTAACGCAATACAACTCCGGATTAAAGTTGTTCTGCAAGTGAAACTGTGCCCCGGCCCGGATCTGCTCGCGCAGGGAAAGATTTTCAATCAAATCGCGGGCTTCCGTTACAGCATGGGCAATGTCCCCCAGGTTGTAATACTTGCCGGTTACGTTATGATAAACGGAACTGGATACCCCGTCGGAATTGGTGGACAGCACGGGACAGCGGCAGCTCATGGCCTCCAGAATGGCATAAGGCGCCCCCTCCACCTTGGAGGTGGAGCACAGGAATCCTCCCGAATCGCCGATTGCAGAGAAGTATTGCTGCATTTGGTCATGAGGAACATTGGAGCGGAGGGTGAGATGCTTCCCTAACTTCAACGAACTTACAAGCTGGATGAACTGCTCCCGCTCGGTTGGGGAGGATAGGGTATGGTCTTCAAACATCCACATCTCCAGATCGGGATAATAAGAAAGCAAATGATGTCCAATATGCAGAAATTCACGCCAGTTCTTGTTATCCTCCAGCCTGCCCAACCACCCGATCACCGGATGAGACAGCTTGGGAGCACTCCGGTAGGTAAACGAGCGGTGATCAAAACAGTTGTTGAAGCGGAAACGCGGTTTGGCCGGAAACAATTCGGCGAAGAGTTCATCAATGTGGGGCGTGCAGGGATTCAACAACCCATCCGCATAAGCATTGATTTGGGGAGCCGCCATAGTGAGCTGCTCTCTGGCTACATGCTTGGGTCCATATCCTTGGATTTCCAGGAGCAGCTTCCCTCTATATCCCATCAAGCGGTAGCGTTCGAACGAAAGATGATCCGTTACAGCAATAACGGCATGGAATTGATGGGAGTCCAGCACATGTTTGACCGCAATATCATCAGTGGTTACATAGACGGGATAGTCCGCATTGTTCTGCATTCCTGCCCCCCATTGATAATAGAGGCAATGTCCTTCGATCCCATACTGCCGGAGGGCGCGGCACCTTTGGCGGTTCAGCGTCTCAACCCCCCCGCTCGGCACGTAATAGACGAACAGTATCTTCATATATACCGGCAGCTCCTTTATTCTTAATGCAAACGGTGGAAATCTTCCTGGCTGTACGACGACACCAAGCATCCGTTCAGCTTGGCGTAAACGGTCAACGCCGTCATGCTGTAGGAATTGATATTAGTAACAAGAAGCAGGCTGAACGGGGTTTGGTAAGTTGCAATATTCGGCAGCACCACCGTGCCATAAAGAGGTACATGGTGAAGCGCCACATAAAACACTCCTCCGCCATGGAGCACCTGAACAAGAACATCCATCGGACTCCCGCCCAGACACTGTATGGTCAGATCCAGACTGTCAATATATCTGGAATTTATTAACCCGCCCTCCACAGACTCCAAACGCATAATGGACAAGGGTATGACCTCCTAAAAGTTTTGAGTTGATTGCCGCTTGATGGCATATCCGAAAAACTACTTCGAAAGCATGGGCTAAGTTTTTGCGCCAGCAAAAACTGGCTACGGAAGCAACTGCTAAGTTTTGAGTTGATTATAAGCACATGCCTTACTTTGTATTAATTTATGCGACAACAAGCTGAGCGCAAGGGCATTCATGGAGACGTGCAACCCAAACTTAAGCGGCATTTGTACAATCAAGCACTACCCCTAGAGCATTTACTAATAGAGAGGTCTACTCATTATCATTGGCAGAGGAGTGATACAGGAATGAAATTATCCGAGCTAAAAGGTACCTATGACGCCATTTTCAGTCTTGGGCATTTATGTCTGGCTTCCATTCAATTAGAAAAAAATAATTTAAGATCTTTTGCCGGGGTTGTGGATTGGATGGCCTCCTATAATCTGAGTGACATTAATCGGGCGTTGACCAACCGATTTGCCGGATTTATGGAGTACCGCAACTTGCAAGTGGTAGGGCAAGCCAGCGACAAGCTCTATCTGGTTATCGATTCGGAGTATAATATCATCTCCAACCATGATTTCTTCACCCACAACAATTTCCCGCCCCATATGGCCGCTTATCCGGAGATTAAGGCCAAGTTCGACCGGCGGATCGCCCGCTTTCTGGATAAAATGGAGCACGCTCAGAATATTCTGTTCATCCGTACCGAAGGAACACTGGAGCAAGCGGCTGAACTGCAGGATGTCCTGTCGAAGCTGGTAAAGCATAAATTCAAGGTGCTGCTGGTCCAGCACACAGCCGATGTTGCTACTCTGGTGGATAATGATTGGAATCTGCAGCATGTATGCTCGGTCCGGATGCCTGACAAGGAAATATGGGACGGAAACGACGCCCTGTGGAACTGGATTTTCAACATGATCACTTATGCCGACAGATAACATTGGCAAAACGGCTGGGATAACCCGGGATGGCTCGAAGCCGCCTGAGTATCCCAGCCGTTTGTTTGCCGGTGCCGGTATCAGCTTTTCTGGATCAGGATCATAATCTCCTCATTCGGGATACAATCCACCGGATACACATTAATGGTGACAGGCTTAAATGAAACCAGTTTCGTCATGACTTCGTTCCAGTCCACCCAGTTGTTAATGAATCCGTCATGATGCTCTTTTCCCTTGAACGTGGTAGACCCCAAACCATAGAAGAAATTAACCAGAATATAGCAGGAGCTGACACGATACAGTTCGGTAAAGCCAGCCGCCCAATTGTCCAGATGATTCAGCACATCCTTGCAGTAGACAAGCGGGAACTGTCCGTTGGCGAAGGGCAGACTGTGAATATCCCCTTTTAGGAAGAGGCCTTGGGGATACTTGGCGCTGCAATGATCCACCATATTCTGCGCCATATCCACACCCGTATAAACAATATCGGGAATGGTTTGGACAGCCCCCGCATAATCTACCCCTGGACCGCAGCCGACCTCCAGCATCCGGGTTACCCTCAGATTGGAAAGAATGGCCCGGTATAGCTGACGCACCGGCTTCTGATAGCCTTCGTGAAAGGTTTGTAAAAATTCATTCGGATTGACATGCTCCCAGTAATTATTCACTGTTAGGGCCCCCTCTCATTTTTGCGGTAAAAAATCGTAAACTGCCATATCAGGCAACATATAATCCTGAGGAAGCGCGGCGAATATCCTGTTCCAAACCGTGTAATCGACGCAGAGCTGAGGACTGCTGGTCTGAATGACAAAAATCCGGTTATAAAGATCGCTGATGACCTCAAACCCTTCCGGCATAACCTTCCCCGCTTTCTCCTAAACGTTGGCTTTATTGGCGATGACGGTATAATAAGCATTCAACAGTCTCTGCATCATCAGATCCAAGGACCAATGCTCCTTGCCCCAGCTCTGTGCTTGCTGTCCCAACTTAAGCCGGTACGCATCGTTGGCAAGCAACAGAACCAACTGATGATACAGCGTAAGCGGGTCGCCGGCAGGAGCGATCAGTCCCGTCACCCCATGCTGCACCATCTCCGGAAGCCCCCCTGCTGTGGAAACAATCACGGGCAGACCGGCCAGTTGGGCTTCCATAACCGAGAAGGGCTGGTTATCCTGCAAGCAGGAATGGACAAAAATATCGGATTGTCCCAAGAGAGCCGGGATGTCATCCCGCCTGCCCAGAAATGCCACTTCTTGGTGTAGCCCATGCTGAACAACCTGCTTCCTCAGATCATTCTCCGCGTCTCCATCCCCCACGATCCAGCATACCCAGTCCTGTCTGGCATGTTTCAGTATGGCCAGAGCATCGATAAGAATGTTAATGCCCTTTACAAACACCAGCCGGGCGGGAAAAATAATGACCTTCTTTCCCGGCGGACGCTGGATGGGCGTACCGGCACTGCACTTGCCCCAGAAAACATTCTGGTCCAGCCCGTATTGAAAAACCGTTACTTTCCCTTCGGGAACACCGAACCGGTTAACCAGCATGTTTCGTTGCCAATGATTCGCCGTTATCGTTAGATCCGTTCCGGAGGCCCCGTAATGCTCCATCGCCTGAAAATAGTTATAGGCCGGACTTTTCTCTCCAATCCCAAGCGAGGGATGCAGCCGGAAATGGGCAAACATCTCCTCTGCTACCGACCCGTGAGTATGGGTAATAAGAGGCGTACGCTTCGGCTTGACACGGCTTAAGGCGCGTGCGGAAATAACGTCCTGCGTATGAATCAGGTCGTATTGCTCCAGGCCGAAGTATGCAGCGGACAATTCCAGGCAATACCGGTCATAATCGTTCTGCCATATAATGCTTTGGTTATGCAGCAGGGGGGTTGTTTGAGGACCAAGCTTCTCCATAATCATGGGCAGGAGGTGGCTCTTATCCAGAGACAGCCCTTTGTTTATAATATGGAATTTGGAATAATCAGGACTGTTGCCCAGCAAGTCCACCTGATGGCCCATGCCTTCCAGACGGTTCCTGATCTGGTCCATGAAGTTCCATACGCCCCCCACATGAGGGATCAGCCAATACGTGGCTAACAATATCTTCATCGCCGTACTCCTTCCTGCCAAAAACGTTTAGACGATCCGTCCTTGCAGCAGATGCATCTGGTCCCTGTATTTCATCTGCACGCCATGAAACTCCTCAATGAGTTGGGAGTGATGCCGGATCGAGCCCATCTGTTCATGCATCCGGTAAATGGTCAATGCTTCCGGGAAGTAGTCCAGCTTCACTCCCATCAGTGCCAGGCGGAGCCACATCTCGTAGTCCTGCGTATAAGGCAATGACTCATTAAACAGACCGCATTCCTTGAAAAGTTCCCGGCGGGCTATCATGGTGCAGCCATTGATCGGATTGTACATGGTGAGTATCCGGTAAATATCTCCGGGTGCATGTAACGGGGTACCCACATAATCATTCTGGATCTTGTCGGATGCATCCATCAAGGCATATGCCGTAAAACTAAAATGGGAGCGGGTTGAGCACATGAAGTCCATCTGCCGCTGAATTTTGTCCGGCTTGTATTTGTCATCGGAGCTCAGCCAGGCAATGTATTGGCCGGAAGAGTTGGAGATGCCGTGATTCATGGCGCTGGCCGTACCTCCGTTGGCTTTGCCCAAATAATAAATTTCCTTCTTGTAGGGATCAATCAGATTCGCATGCCGGGTTGAACCGTCGTCAACCACAATAACCTCAATATTGGGATAGGTCTGATTGAGTACGCTGGTGATGGCCCGGTCAACGTAAGGACAATTGTAGAAAGGAATGACCACCGTCACTTTGGGATACATGGTACCACCTCCTTACCCATCAATAATGAATGGACCGCACGAGCCTTCTCAGCCGCTTGCGGTAACGCATTTGTACCATGCGGACTTCCTTCTGAATCCGGGGCTGATTGAGCATGGTGCCCATCTGACCGTGCCAGCGGTACATGGTTAGTGATTCATCGAGGTAATGGATGGTTACACCCGCAAGGAGCGCACGTACCCAGAGGTCATAATCTTGGGTAAATCTCTGTTTTTCATTAAACCAGCCGATCCGGTCCAGCAGATCTCTTCTGAGCATAACCGTACAGCCATTAACGGGATTAGAGATGTGAAAAGAGCGGACAAACTCACGCATGGATGGATAGCGCGCCCCCACGCCTGGTTCTACCACTTGACTCAGCTCATTGATCAGGTCGAACGCAGTGTGGGAAATAGAACTGCGGTGCTGAAGCATAAACTCTACTTGTCTGGCGATCTTATGGGGATAAAACAGATCATCGGAGCTCAGCCAGACGATATATTCCCCGCTGGACATTCTTATGCCATAGTTAAGAGCACTGGCTGTTCCGCCGTTTGCCTTGCCGATATAATGAATCCGCTCCAAAAAAGGGGTTATCTTCTCCTGATGAACCGTTGAGCCGTCATCAACCACAATAATCTCCAGATGCTCGTAAGTCTGGTTCAGGGCGCTGACGATAGCCTGATCGATATAAGGATCGTTATAGAACGGGATGACAATCGTTACCTTAGGCAGCATGGATGCCTTCCTCCTCTTTAAGTGAATCCTGAACGAGGATAAACGCGTGGCCGGCGTTCCTTGACGCCGTGCGTTTGTCAAGAAGTCGAGCAGCTTCCCCGTTTATACTTGCCAAAGACTTAAATAAACCAGGCGCAGTCCCCGTTTATTGCTAAGAATGCCGGCTGTATTCCAAAGCATCAGAGAGTGATTGTTCAAAGCTAATCACAGGTGCCCAATTCAACTCTTTCATTGGTCCCTGATCCATCGGCAGAGGAGGAGTCTGCCGGGGAGTCTGCCCAATCTCAATAGGAAGCTGCATTGAAGTTATCTTGGCATACATGCGGGCAATATCACCCAAAGAGCGCATCGTGCCGGAGCACACAGGATATACCAGGCCCGGACTGCCCGTTGCCAGAATCCGTTCATAAGCCGCAACGGCATCCCGTACATCCAGGTAGTCCCTTTCCTCATGCTCAGAGGATAGGCGGAAGCTGGAGAGATCGGTCCCCCTTTCCCATTGAACAATTTTAGCAGCAAGCAAGCCGCAGATTCCGTTGGAATGCCCCGGTCCGATGAGATTGGAGGGCTGCGCAATCAGAACCTCCTGATGAAATAGGTGTCCCCAGGCCCTGGCAGCCAACACCTGCATGGTTTTGGCCAAACTGTAGGGATGAGGCGGTTCAGGAGCTCCTGCCAGATCAAAACTCAGCATGGAACCGGCTATCAGCAGGCGGCAATCAGGCTTGCCGCGAAGAGCCTCCAGCAGGTACAAAGTAGAGGAGAGATTGGATTCCATGCAGCCCAGTGGATCCCGCCACGAATCGGCAACTGCGTTGCGGCCTGCCAGATGCAGCACATAGTGCGGATCAGTTTGCCCGATCAGGGCAGCCACCTGGTTTTTATTGGTCAGATCGCATGTATAAACCCGTTCACTTGGCGCCGTTTTGTCCTCCCTCCGGACAACCGCGGCCACCGGATAGCCCAATTTGCTGAAATACCGGCAGGCATGGCGGCCCGTAAAGCCGCCAGCCCCGGTAATTAAGATTAATCCTTTCATTTGGGAAGAAAACCGCCCTTAACAAGAAGTTCCTTGATTTCATCCTTAGACATGAGGGAATGGCTGGAGCAGAAGCTGCTGAAGCTGACCTTGGAAAAAGAGTCGTATTGCTGTTTGATTCCCGGTATATCCAGTGTGGGCAGGATGACCAAGTATTGCTCATCGTACATAATGGTTGTCTGGCTTTCGAATTCCGTAAGCAATATCTCATGGATCTTCTCGCCGGGACGTACACCCAGCTCATTCATTTCCACATGGGGATTACCCATGGCTTCCCCCAACACCTGGGCCAGATCTGTGATCTTGCAGGTAGGCATCATCATGACGAAGGTCTCTCCGCCGACGCTTGCCTCTGTAGCCTTAAACAGCAGGCTGATGGCATCCTGCAGCGTCAGGAAAAAACGGGTCATATTCATATCGGTGATGCCTACCTTGCCCTTCTCGCGGATTTGCTTCATGAACAGATGGATGACACTGCCGTTAGTTCCCAGCACATTGCCTCCGCGTACACAGACAAACCGGGTATCCGTATGGAGCAGATTGGCATGAATAATCAGCTTTTCGCCGATGGCTTTGGTCATGCCGTAGAAGTTGGAAGGGTTGGCCGCCTTATCCGTGGAGATATAGATAACCTTCTCCACCTTGTTCTCGATAGCCGCCTCAATGACATATTGGGTTCCCAGTACATTCGTCTTCATAGCCTCATAAGGCTGTTCCTCACAGACCGGCACATGCTTGAGCGCAGCCAGATGGAACACATAATCAATGCGGGCGCATGCCCGGTTCAAGGCGTCCTTATCTCTGATATCACCGATGATGAAGCTCAGAGTATCATCTTCGAAGGTGCGCTGCATGGCTACCTGGCTGGATTCGTTGCGCGAGAAGATGATAATTTCTTTTGGGCCGAAATCAAGCAGCTGCCGTACCAGCTCGTATCCCCATGAACCAGTACCGCCTGTTATTAATATCCTCTTGTCACGAAACATTCCCGTTCCCTCCCAGTACATATTTGACCACTTTGGCAGATACGTCCGTATCCAGATAGCCTTGCGGGCATTTCCATTCAGCCGGAAGCGCAAGCATCGCCTCTACGGCCTGAACAATTCTTTTGGCATTTACCCCTGATACCACGTTGCTGCCGCAATCCACTGTTTCCGGCCGTTCTGTACTATTGCGGACCGTCACCGTCGGTACGTGAAAGATGCAGCACTCCTCCTGGACGGTTCCACTGTCGGTTAATACACAGCTTGCGTGCTTCTCCAGCTTGACAAAGTCGAAGAAACCGAAGGGCTCATGAAACTCCACCAAGGAATGAAGCTTTAAATCGCCGATTGCGGCAAGCCGGGAACGGGTGCGGGGATGAACGCTGCAAATAATCCGTTGTTTATAGCGTCTGGCAATATCATTAAGTCCTTGCATAATCTCCCGCAGATGCCGGGGGTCATCCACATTCTCAGCACGGTGAATCGTAGCCAGGAAGTAATGGCCGGGAGCAAGCTCCAGCGTACCCAGCACCGGACTGGCGTCGATTCTGCCGGCGTAATGCGCAAGCACCTCATTGATGGGATTCCCGGTAAGAATAATTCGCTGGCTGGGGAAGCCCTCGCGGATCAGATGCTCCTTGCTTTGCGGAGTATAGGGCATATTAATGGAAGAGATGGCATCGATCACCCGCCGGTTTTTCTCTTCCGGCACAGCCAAATCATAGCAGCGGTTTCCCGCCTCCATATGGACTACCGGAATGCCCATCCGTTCGGCCAGAATTGCCGTCAGAGCGCTGTTGGTATCTCCCAGTAGCAGCACCTTGTCAGGTTCTTCAGACAGCAGAATCTGCTCAATCATGCTGAACATGGTCGCCAGCTGTCCGCCCAGCGATTGTTGCTTGTCGGCCAGAATATAGTCAGGCTTTCTTAGTCCCAGCTCCCGGAAGAAGACCTCGCTTAGCGAATAAGTGAAATTCTGGCCGGTGTGCACCACAATATGCTTGGAAGCCAGTTGATCCAGCTTTTTCATAACGAGGCTCAGCCGGATAATTTCCGGCCTGGTGCCCAGAACCGTTACAATCTTCATTATGTCACCCGCCTTTTTTGTGTTTGCGTCCTTTGCGGCTAAGGGCACTGCGGCTGCGCGTCCTGCTGCGGGACCTGATTCTGGTGCTCCGTGCAACCCTCTTCTTTCCTAGGCGCGCGGTTTTTCTTCCCGGATTCCTGCGTAGTTTCTTCCCGCGTCCTGCCGGCAGCTTGCTCCGGCGGCTGGCCCTGAGCTTCAGGCTTGCACCCTTCTTCCACCTTCTCAGTCTCCGCGCTCCTTTCTTCCCCTTTCCGCGTCTTGCCCGTACCGGGGGCGGAGGAGGAACAGCGGGGACTCCAAGGCTTAGGACACCGCCATCCGGGATCAAGCCAAGATAGACCTGGTCTACCGGAATGACCCTTTCGTAAGTGCCGCCCCAATGGGCAAACACATGTGCATTGGGGAATAAATATTTGTAGCCTTCCGCCAGCAAGTAGACGGCCGGCCCCGCTCCCTGAACGAACAAGACCGTGCGCCCTGGAATCGCCTGTATCGGGAGCTGCAGAGGACGCAGCTGCGGGATCATTCCCCCCATCTGGCTAAGCCACTCTGAGAGACGGGCCCGATACGATTCGATGCCGAATACCTCCCTGACTGCCACAGCATTGTGAATTCCCCAGCCCCGTACCCAATCGCCCTTGGACAACAGCAGAGACGCTGCGCCGGTGAGAGCGGGGACATTCCCTTTCTCGACGAGATAAGCTGCGTTGCCGGTCTGCTGCATAATTTCACTAAGTCCGCCGGAGGTATAAGTGATCACGGCCTTGCCGAAGATTAAGCCCTCAAGCGCCGTCATGCCGAATCCTTCTTCGATCAGACTGGGAATGACCAGCAGATCAATGGCCGGATAAATTTTCTGAATCCGCATCTCGAAGGGATTGACATAGAAGCGTGACTCGTAGCCGGTTGACTGAATCAACTGCAGGCATTTGTTATAGTAAGCTTGATCAGTTGGTTTGCCTGCGACCATGAATCGGAGATCAGGGTTGGTTTCAGCCAGCTCCACAGCCATATGGATGAAATGCTCCAGCCCTTTATTGGCATAGATGTCCGATGTCACATAGCCGACTACGCGGTGCAGCTCACTGCATCCCATCTCTGCCCGTTTCTCATACCTGTAATAAGGCCACATTTCTCTTTCCAATTCACTCTCATTCCATGATGGGTACAGAATGAGGGTTTTGCTCTCTGGGGTACCTCCCCGGAATGGCTGCAGGGTGGCATTGGAGATGCCAATAATCCAATCGGAATATTGGTCAATCACCTCAATAGCCATGTGGGTGTGGGGATTGTTCATAATTTGCTCGGTGATCATCCAGCCAACCGGAATGCCCATCGCCTGGGCAGCTAAGGCAGGCAGCACATTGACGCAAGTGGAGTTGATGACCACATCCGGATGCTGGTCTTTCAAGACACAGATGAGGTTTCCCAGCTCATTCCGGTTTTCTTGAACAAAAGTCTGGAGGGAGCTATGAAAGTATGGTCCGGGTGCGTACATTTCGTAGAAATTGGAGTAAGGGGCAACGACAGTGGCAATCCCCCTCGCTCTTGCCTCCATGCTAAGCATTCCTTCACTTGGTACTGCAAGCACACAATCATAAGCCGCCGATAACTCCGTGGTAAAAAACAGCAGAAGCTTCTCCGCACCGGTAATATGCGTACTGGAACAAATATGGGAGAACAATAAAATTTTCAGACGAGGAGCAGTCATGGTGTGGTTTTTTCACCTCCTGAGAACTTTCCGTAAGGAAAGTTGGCTTCGTAAGCATCTGCTGAGCTTTCCGTAAGGAAAGCTGACTTCGTAAGCATCTGCTGAACTTTCCGTAAGGAAAGTTGGCTTCGTAAGCAGCATTGCATGTATCCCGAATAGTACAATATATTAGGGAGACAACCTACTGGGCACGACAGTTGACCCTCCGGCATTCGTACAAATTTTGGAATGGCCCGACATGTCCCTTGGTATTTATAAGGAAAGCCTCTTGTAAAGCAATCCGGACCGGTGGTCTGCCGGTCCGTTGCATCAATTACAGATAACTCTCCCCATCCTGCATACCTTGGGCAAACCCCTGACTGAAGCCCATATCATAACCTTGATTAAAGGCCTGCTGTCCCTGGCGGGAAATGCCGGGCTTCCGGACTTTAATCTTAGCCTTGACAGAAGCGGGTCCGGCCTTGCCAGCTGACTTTCTTCTGCGCTTGATCCTTCCCGGGGCAACAGACTGCTTCAAGTGCTTAAGGGGACGGTTTTTTTTCTTCCGTATTGTCTTCATCACATTAACCTCCAGACATGAGCAATCGAATACAGCTAATGGATCTCAGCCGCATGGGTTCAATCTATGCGTACTCTATCCTATGCCTGAATAGACACCAATCCTTCCGCGTCTGCCCGTTTGTCCTTGCCGTAAGCCAAAATAGGCCTTGAAGAGCCCTCTGCTTGAAGGCACGTTGAAATGTACAAATAACTGCGGTAGTCAAGAACAGCCTATTTTGCCTTCGACCCCCGCAACGTTATACGCTCCGGCAACTAAGAAAAAAACCAGTCATCCCTGGGGAGACTGGTCCTCATTAAAAATAATTTCGAACATCCGGTGAAGCCGGTTCATAAAGGTATGTTCCCGCATGGTACGCTGCAGGCCACGCACCGCTATCCGGTTGCGTTCTCCCTCATGGGCCAAATAATACCCGGCCCGTTCGATAAACTCTGCGGGAGAGGCATAAGTAACAAGCTCCGATCCGGGATTATAAAAGGTGCCCAGATCTTCGCGGACATCGGTCATCTGAAGAACACCGCAAGCGGACATTTCATAGGTTCGGGGATTAATGGAACGTCCGGGCAATTGTCTGGCATTCTTGCTGTAGACAGGATCCACCGCTCCGCGATGAAGATTAATAACGATCTTAGCCCCGTTATAATACTTGACTGTCTCATCGATCGGGGTCCAGTCCAGCTTAATTCGTCCGGCCAGTTGGTCGTACCGGTCCAAATGATTCCATAGAGCTCCCAGGATAACCGTTTTGTGGCCGGCCAGAAAGGGCATAATCTGGTTGAAAAACTGCAGTCGGTTCGGAAACGCATTGCCAATAAAGCATATATCGCTATGGTAGCCAATTTCAACAGACATGGGCCGGAAGATGGAAGTGGACACGGCCAGAGGCAGGCAGAAGACCTGCCTGCAGCCTGCCTCCCGGTAAATGTCCACACATCCGATTTCATGCGTAAACACATAGTCATAATGAAGGGCGATTTGAGGGGTAAAGTCAGTGAAATAAGGATCATCAACAAACCAGATGGCCGTCCTCAAGCCCAGGGAGCGGACAAGATCAATCATCTGCAGATGATCTTCCGGAAAAACATGAAGACCGTTCATGACCAGCACCAGATCAGGACGGGTTTCGGATGCAAGACGATACAGGTCGGCTGGATTGCCAACGATCAGTTCACTTGCCAGTGCACTCAAGGCCTCACTAACCCCCCGGTCGATTCCCTCGAAACCTTGACAGATATACAGTACTTTGACAGGCCATACGGGGTAAGCGGGAGTAACAACAGTCTGCAGCACACTTTGGCAGCAGCCTGTGCGGTAGCCGTGGCTTCGCCCTGCCTCGAAGCCGGCGGCACTGCTTAATTTTTGACGGGACAGGGGCCGCCCCTTTCGTGTTCTCATGTGATTTCCTCCCGCACTCCTTTAGCTGGAACCATAGTCATATTGTTGCATCCAATCCCGCATTTCTGCGAGCATTTCGGCATACGGAAGAGTCTTCAGCGCCTTATCCTCTCTGGTACAGTGAAGAGAACGGTCCTGTACGAAATCCCCCTCCGGTACAATGGTGACATCCTTCTTGCCGAAGGTTTCTTTGAACAAATGCAGCAGCTGGTATTTGCTTACCTTCTCAGCGGCAGTCAGATGAACGAGACCGGATGTGCCATCGCCCAGCATAAGCTCAATGGATTTTGCCAACTGCAGGGTGGTTACCCCGTTCCAGTAGACCTGTGTATAGCCTTGGACAGTTCCGCTCTGGGACATGAACCAGTTGAACAGCCCGATCCGGCTGCGGCGTATTTCCGGTCCGATGATGGAAGTCCGTACGGTCAGATGGGGCGGCTGCCGCACCTCCCCGATTGCTTTGCTCTTGGCATAAACAGAGCTTCCATCAGGCAAGTCATATTCGGTATAATCTCCCCGGTCCCCCGAGAAAACACAATCTGTACTGATATGCACCAGCTTCCCTCCCCATGCATCCATCCGCTTGCGCAAATGATGAGGGAGCATACCGTTAACCTGATAAGCCAGCATCTCGTGCTCCTCCGCCTGCTTGTTCAGAATACCAATGGCATTAATGACAACATCAGGGCGGACCTGTTCCAGCACACTGTCCATTTGCGCCTCATCGGCGGCATCCAGATAGAGGGCATGGGGGTCAGAGTGGTCACGGGATGTATAGAACACATCCCAGTCCCGCTGTCTGCGGAAATATTGGACCAGCACATGGCCCGCCATACCGTTGCCGCCCAGTATCAACAGCTTCATGGCTTTACACCGCCTGTTATATATATTTTGGGAAAAATTTATCTAAGCCCGACGGGCATTCTTACTCTGCCTGCAAAAAAAGGTATTCCTGTCATCTATGATGGTGCGTCAGTGCCGCCGCTTACCCTGACCTTTATTCAACTGGTGAACAGAGTGGCAAGCATGGACTGGATCCGCTTGTGGTACGTATGCTCCGCAAGTGTGCGCCGAAGGCTGCGGAAGGCAATCTCTCTGCGCTCATCCTCATGGGTGAGATAATGGCGGATTTTCTCCATACAGTCCGACGGGGAGTGATAAGTAATTACTTCCTCTCCCGGAGTATAGAAATTAAGCAAATCGCTGCGCTCATCTGTCATTTGAAAAGCACCGCTCGCAGCAATTTCAAATGTCCGGGGATTGACGGAAAACGCCTCGATCTTCCGCTTGTTGCAATTGTAGGAATCATCATCATGGGAGCGGTGCAGATTCAGCACAATCCGGGAACCGTAATAAAACTTGGCGGTTTCCTCAGGCGTAAGCCAGATTCCGGGTTGAATGCGTCCGGCCAGACGCTTGAGATGAGGCAGCCGTTCCCACCACCAGCCTGAAACCATGGAATTGCTTTCCATCAGGACCGGAGCAAGCTCGTTGACGAATGCCACCCGATTCCAATAAGCAGAGCCAATAAAGCTCACATCCTTGCGGTAAGGCTCGCCGACGGGCTGAGGACGGAATACCGCCGGATTGGCTCCTAACGGCAGATAATGAACACGCTGGCAACCGCATGCCTTGTAGAACTCCACACAGTTCAATTCCAGAGTGAACACATCGTCATAGTGAGGGGCCAATACCTCTGTGACATCCACATAATAGGGATCATCCGTGAACCATATTGCGGTGTGGATTCCCCGCTCACGGATAAGATCGACTATCCCTGTGGGAAGCTCCATCCCTTCCAGAACCAGAACCAGATTCGGCATCAGGCGGTCCACCAGTTCCAAGATTGGTCCATTGGGCTGGGTAACATAACACTCCTTGACCGTTTCGCGAAGCGCCTCATAAACTGCCTGGTCTATAGGGGAATAGGGTACCCCTTTGCCTGACATAATGAACAGTACCCGCAGATCCCATATATTAGCCACTTGGGGGGGAGCGTGGTTGATAATTGCTGAACTCCTCCCCCACGAGTAGCCCTGATCGAAGCCCTGGTGGAATCCCTCAGCCTGCCGCGCTGCCATGATGGCGGAAATATTGACGTTCGAGGCCATTGGTCTTCTTGCAGTATGGGTTTTCTGCAATCCGGCACGACCGGAACGGCTGGCTTGGCTGCGCTTCAGTGTTCGCTTCATTGGGTTAGCCCTCCATTTCCTCCGTAAGCTCTGTTGTCAAAGATGCTGTCTCTGCCGGCTCCAGCAGCCGGTTAGCCAGAGATAAGGACTGGAAGGTACCGGCATCAATCCACCACCCCTTCAGAATATGGTAGGATAATTTGCCAAGAGCCGCATAGACATTGTTAACATCGGTTATTTCCAATTCTCCTCTCCGCGAAGGATGGATCGTGCGGATAATGTCAAAGACAGAATCGCTGTAAAGATAGATTCCCGTCACGGAATAATTGGATGGGGGGGTCTCCGGTTTTTCCTCAATATAGTCGATCTTGTTGTCCGACAGATGCGGCACCCCGTACCGGGAAGGGTCTTCCACTTCCTTGAGCAGAACCGTGGCTCCCCCTTGTGTTCCGTCGAACTGGGCCAGATAAGGGGTAAGAGAATCCTCGAACAGATTATCTCCAAGCAGAACAGCGAGCAGTTCTCCCGGGCGGATGAAATCCTCTACCAGTCCCAGAGCTTGGGCAATTCCTCCTGCCTCATCCTGAATGCGGTAATGCAGGGATACTCCCCATTCCACACCGCTGCCCAGCAGTTGCGCAAATTGTCCGGCACTGTGCTTTCCCGTAACAATGCAAATTTCTGTGATCCCTGCTTCCTTCAGCTTATTCACTCCATGAACAATCATGGGGACTCTTCCCACAGGAAGCAGATGCTTATTCGTAACTAATGTTAATGGATTCAATCGTGTGCCCCGACCACCGGCCAGAATAACTCCCTTCACTGGTTCTCCTCCTCTTGTCATGTAAGGTTGCTATATATACTGCCTGGGATCGATTCCCCACTTCTCGATAAATTTGCGGTGATTCCGGTCAATCAGCCCGGCCAGCACGCTGCTGTCCTGTTTTTTGAAGCTGACGCTGCCATGGTGATGGACAAAAGTATCGCCGGCTATAACCAGCCTGTATCCCGCCAATCGGGCCCGGTAGCAATAATCATCATCCTCGTAATGGCCCGGGCTGAAGCGTTCGTCCAGATAACCGATTTGCTGGAGCAACTCCCGTTTGAATAAGAAACAGAAGCCCACCAATCGTTCAAGAACCACCCAGCGGGAAGAATCCGGGAGATTGCGCTCCACTGCCCATGAATGAAATTCTTCCATGGACGCATATTCCCCCGCCGCCTGCTGTCGGCCGCTGACATAATTAGAGCATGGACCCACAATCCCCGTATCCGGTGTGCTGTCCAGACAGGCCAGCATGTTGTCAAGCCAGTTTCGGGACACAACCACGTCATTATTGAGCAGGAGCAGGGCATCGCCTGCCGCCAGTTTCAGACCGGCATTACAGGCAGCAGGAAAACCGGCGTTATCGGCGAAGGAAACGAAGGTAAGCCTTTCTCGGATACAATACTCCAGCGTTCCGTCAGCAGAACCGTTGTCTGCGACAATAATTTCGTATGGAGTAGAGGTGTGGGTCCGGATCGCTTCCACGCAAGAAGCCAGAAGCTCCAGCCCATTGCAGGTAGGTATAATGATGCTGGTCATCCGCACGGTATCACCTCCTTCACCATTTCCCGCCTGCGCTGGCTGTCCGGATAAGCAGCCCGTGGGCCGTTTTTGGCAATCTGCTCATGCAGAGATTCCAGGACGTCACCCAGAACCAACTCATGCCGGAGGCTGTCTCTTCCCTGGGTTATGGCACTATGCCTGCGGTTGTTGCCGGGAGCATATGATGCCGGAGCCGTTACCTTCAGCCCGGAGAGTACAGCCAGGGACTGGGCTAACGGAGGCACGGCGAGCCGGTTGGGTGTAAGCCGTTCAATCGCCTGCCTGGATAAGGCATGGGGATAACTGCTGAGGGAGCCTGCCCCCAGATCACGCCTGCCCTGTACCAGATTGTTAAATTCTGAAATATGGGATAAAGACGACCTGCTGCCAAAATGACCGCCGTTCCCCGTTCCGCTGAGCGCAAGATCACTTCCCGCTGCCACAGCCCGGATGAAGATCAGCAGTTCCTCAGCAGAAACCGCTCTGCTTTCGTCTACAAACAGCACAATATCCGATGTGGCCGCTTTGGCCCCAACGGCTCTGCCGGCATCAGCTCCCAGTGGTTCCGCACAGTAGATGAGAACCGGATCTGCCGGATGGGCTCTCACCAATTGCCAGACACCATCCGCCGGACCGCTCATCACTACAATGATCTCGTGCAAGGGCAGACGCCGGAGCTGATCCAATATAGAAGTGACAGCGGCGGATTTTCCCGAAACGTTGATCACGGCAGTTACACTTTTTTCAGTGGACAGGGGAACAATTCCAGGGTTTTTCCGGCCTGCTGCCCGGTAGTATCCGCTTATGAAACTGCGGGATAGTGGATGGTAGCGGCGGCTGGAGGAGGTGGCGGACCGGCTGCTCCACCAACGAACCCAGGCACGGTTGGCCTGAAGCTTCATCTCCTTTTCTCTGTGCGGATATGCCACCGCAGCCAGTCTTCCGGCTGCTGCTCCGGCCGCTGCCGCTCCCCCGCCTCCGGCAAAATATTTGTTTTTTTTGGAAGGCAGCTTCTTCCCCGCCGCTTTTCTTCGCTTTAAAGGCAATGGGCGTCTCCTGACAGAACTGACCGTAACTTTCTTCTCTCTTGGAGGCACTTTGGAAGTGGACCGGACTGTCTTACGCGGGGCGGGCATGCCGGCTGCTCCCTTGTCTATGATCCGGCTTGACAGTGCCGGAGCGGGCAAGAGCAGCAGTCCACGGAAAGCAGTCTTGCGTTCTGCAGAATGGTTTCTTTTAGGAGCAATGCTGTTCATCGCACCACGTCCCTTCGTTTGCTTTCATCTGCGTAGCTGCCTCTTGGCCCCTTCTGGCTCAACAACCAACTGATCGCCTCTACATGATCCCCCAGAATCAGATGCTCCAGCGGGTCCAGGCCATGCTTTTGCCGCTTTCGCCGTCTTGGATTTGAGCTGCCGACTTCCACCAACCGGGCAGGAACCAGATTCATGCCGTGAGCCGCTGCCATAGTCTGTGCCAGAGGAGGAACCGTCAGATGTTCATAACCAATCCGTTCCGCCGCTTGGCGGCTCATGGCATGGGGTATTGCTGTCATAGACATCCCCTTCAGCTCGGGCTTCGACAGGAGTGCGTTGAGTGCATATTTGGCCAGTACGACACTGTGTACACGGGGACGGTCAACGGATCCGCAATATTTGTTTAGCGCAATATCCGCTCCCGCCTCAATAACGTCTACAAAGGAGCGAAGCTCTTTGCCGCTGATGACAATATCGCCATCCGTAAACAGCAGAATTTCTCCTTTGGCATGAATCGCCCCGATACTTCTTCCCACATCATGTCCAAGAGGCTCCTTATAGTGAATGACATGTGCCCCCGAAGCCCGCGCCAACTCCGCCGTGCCGTCGGTTGAGCCATTAGCAACCACAATAACCTCTGTATCCGGATGAACAGAACGGCACTCGGAGATGACCCGCAAGATGGATTTGCGCTCGTTCATAACCGGAATAATAACCGATACCTTCGGCTGTTCAGCATTCTGGATAGGCAGTGACAGTACCCGGGCTGGGATGGATACTAGCTTTATGACGCGTTTTCCCCTTCTTTTTCCCCGGCGGGAACGATTAACTTGGACCAATACCTCCACCTCCGGATGTCCTTGGTTTTCATGCTATAGTATGTAACCATGAGAAGAGTGTAACGGCGCTTGCACACCCCGGTTGCAGATGCTATGGATACGCATGTTGTTTTGGGGGACTCTTAATTGAAGCAAAATGCCTGCATCCCCTTGCAGGATGCAGGCATCAGATCATTTTATTGACATTAGTTCATTCCCATTGCAATCCAGTTAACACTTCCTTTAATATCACCGCTTATTTTAGTACGCACCAATTCTATAACAGCTCTGTTCGGTGCAAGTTCTTTCATTACGGCGTAGCATGCAGGGTGATTGGTCATGGCAACCAGAACATAGCTTGCGTCCGGATAGCTTCGGCTGAATTCTATTTCTACCAGGCACGTCTCCAGTTGGGCCGGGAAACGGAAGAGAGCAATGCCGCATTGAGAGAGCGGGACGGAATGGGCCAATAAATCAGCTTCTGCAGACGAGACGGATTGACCGGACCGGTTGGACGTGACGGACTGGGCAGACAGCGCTTCTTCCGTCCTGAGGAGCGGATCGGTCCCGGGTATATCCGCAGGCGGTATATTTATGGCAGGTGCTGCCTGCCTTAATTGGACCAGAACCTCTTCGGACAGATGACGAATGCCGATGGAGCCGTCCGGCAGCTTCGTCCCGTCTACCGAGCCTTCCGCCAGATGGCGGCTGGCAATGGTGCCGTTCGACAGATGACGGCTGGCAATCGCTCCTTCCGCCAGGTGGCGGCTGGCGATGGTTCCTTCCGCCAGGTGGCGGCTTGCGATGGCTCCGTCCGGCAGCTTCGTTCCGTCTACCGAGCCTTCCGCCAGATGGCGGCCCGCAATGGTGCCGTTCACTAGCTTCGTTCCGTCTATCGCACCCTCAGCCAGATGGCGGCCCGCGATGGTGCCGTTCACCAGCTTCGTTCCGTCTACCGAGCCCTCAGCCAAATGACGGCTGGCAATCGCTCCGTCCGGCAGCTTCGTTCCGTCTACTGAGCCCTCCGCCAAATGACGGCTGGCGATGGTGCCGTTCACCAGCTTCGTTCCGTCTATCGAGCTCTCAGCCAAATGACGGCTGGCAACCGCTCCGTCCGGCAGCTTCGTCCCGTCTACCGAACCCTCCGCCAAATGACGGCTGGCGATGGTGCCGTTCACCAGCTTCGTTCCGTCTACTGAGCCCTCTGCCAGGTGGCGGCTCGCAATCGCTCCGTCCGGCAGCTTCGTCCCGTCTACCGAACCTTCAGCCAGATGGCGGTTGGCAATCGCTCCGTCCGGCAGCTTCGTCCC
>JAQSYI010000028.1 GCA_029256185.1 Paenibacillaceae bacterium | reverse complement strand
GACTACGTTTCGCCCGTCCAATTCGAGAACCACTATTACCAGCAGCTCCGTTTATTCTCTTAACAGGTGTCTACTTTCTTGACAGAGGTCCATTTTGCAGGTAACTGCTGTCTTGATCACTACTCAGCTATTCTTTTGGAGTACATTCGTGTTTTATCGGAACGGAGGAGCTTTTAAAGTCCGCCGCGGCCACATTTCGCTCCATTTTCCTCCGTTTTGCCGCCGCAAGAGTCGCTGAGTCCGTAAGGGACTGCGAATAGCTGAGTAGTTACCTCTCATTTTAGATAAAGCTGGTATGTTCCGCGGAAACCGGGCTACGTGACTGTAACGGCGATCATATTCCGCTAATTCGGGAGTTGAAGAGTGGTACAGCGCACAAAGCGAGGCCGGTGGTCCGAGCGCAGGGCGCAGAAAGTGCAGTCGGTGATCCGAGCGCAGGGCGCAGAAAGTGCAGTCGGTGGTCCGAGCGCAGAGCGCAGAAAGTGCAGTCGGTGATCCGAGCGCAGGGCGCAGAAAGTGCAGTCGGTGATCCGAGCGCAGAGCGCAGAAAGTGCAGTCGGTGATCCGAGCGCAGGGCGCAGAAAGTCAGCTGGTGGTCAGGCATAAGGCGCTGGCCGCGCCGCGGGGGAGCGGCCTGCACAGGCGCCTGTCGAACCCCCAACGCCGGGTGCTCCCGCGCACATCACATTTTTTTCCTGCGCGGAATAGGGCAATCGTCTGTTGGAGTGATGGACGAATGCCTACTCCAGAAATGTTAATGGCGGGGGAATCCCGGTTGATTTACAGTCAGATTAGGCAACAGAGAAAAGATTATGTGACGATGGGAGCTGTAGATATGAGCGAAAGGACGGAAACGGCCGTCACGGCGGGCGCTGCAAAAGGCCGGGGAAACGCCGCCAACAACCAAGGGAAGGCCATGCTCTCGGCAAAGAAGCGGTTGCGGGACACCCTGCGCGCTTATTCGCGCAACAAGTATTTGATTCTGATGTTTATTCCCGGGTTTGCCTTGTTTTTTCTATTCCATTATGTACCCATGTACGGGATCATCATTGCCTTTAAGAATTACCGGATTCTCGACGGCATTCTGGCCAGTCCCTGGGCGGGGCTTGCGCACTTCCGCAATTTGTTCGCCGGCGACGGGTTTACTGATGCGCTGCGGAATACGATTACGATTGCTTTGCTGAAATATGTATTCGTATTCCCGGCCCCGATTGTGCTGGCCTTGCTGCTTAATGAGGTGCGCACAACCTGGTTTCGCCGGACGATCCAGACCATCTCGTATCTGCCCCATTTCTTCTCTTGGGTAATCCTGGCGGGTATTCTGTTCACCTTCCTGAGTTTGGACGGCGGCTTGAACCAGATCCTCGCTTACCTGGGTTTGGAGCCGGTAGGCTGGCTGATGGAGCCCGGGAAGTTTTACGGCGTAGTGGTGGTAACCGATATTTGGCAAAGCATCGGCTGGGGCTCGATTATTTATTTTGCCGCTTTGGCGGGAATTGATCCGACTCTGTACGAGGCGGCTATAGCCGACGGGGCGGGGCGTTGGAGACGAATCTGGCATATTACCCTGCCTGGCATCACTCCGGTTATTACCACCATGCTGCTCCTGAATATCGGGAGATTCATGTCCGTGGGCTTCGACCAAATCTATAACCTCATGACTCCCACCACCTCCAGCATCGGGGATATTCTGGACACCTATGTCCTGCGCAGACTGCTTACGATGAATTACGAATTGGGTGCCGCGGCTGGATTATTCAACTCCATAGTGGGACTGATGCTGGTTGTGCTGGCAAACCGGCTTGTACGGCTCTATGACAAAGATCAGGGAATCTGGTAAAGGAGAACTTTCCATGAAAAAACGCACATTAAGCGAAATTCTATTTGATGTGGTCAACATCCTGCTGCTGCTCTTGTTGGCGTTCTCCACACTGTATCCGTTTATCTATACGCTGACTCTTTCCCTAAGCACACCCGCGGCAGCCAAGCTGCCCGGACTGCATATGTTTCCTACTGAGATCACGCTGGCTTCTTACCGCAAGGTCTTGAATTTGGCCGGACTGGACCATGCCTTCATCAACACCATTGCGCGAACGGTGCTGGGAGTGCTGATTGCCCTGCTGGCTACCTCTTTAACGGCATATCCTTTGTCCAGAAGCAGCTTTCCCCACCGGAGCATCTTGATGAAGCTGTTTGTCTTCAGCATGCTCTTCAGCGGCGGCCTGATTCCAAGCTATCTGCTGATCCGCAATCTGGGCATGTTAAACAGCATCTGGGCGCTGGTGCTGCCAGGAGCGGTAAGCGCGTTCAATATGTTCATCCTTCGCAACTTCTTCCAGTCCATTCCGGAGGAAATCATCGATTCGGCCCGTATTGACGGGGCGGGAGAACTGCGGATCTTCAGTACAATTGTGCTGCCCTTGTCCACACCGGTGCTCGCAGTGGTGGCTCTATGGGCAGGTGTGGGGCATTGGAACGCCTGGTTCGACGCCATGATCTATATCCGGGACATGGATAAGCAGGTGCTGCAATTATTCGTGCGCCGTACAGTGCTTGATGAGAGCGACCCTCTCGCCACCGCTGCGGAACTGCTGCAAGCCACTAACTTCTCCCCGGAAACCTTGAAAGCGGCAGCGGTCATGGTGGCGACTTTGCCCATTCTGTTCATTTATCCCTTCGTTCAGCGTTTCTTCGTCAAGGGGATCATGCTCGGCTCCGTGAAGGGGTAACGGCAGGCTGCTGCAGACGGCCGAATCAGCAGGATCAATCCGATGGGACAGGATAGGCTGACACTGGTATCCAGTCGAGAGACTTTATACAATAGATGAGTGCAGATTACTACAGAAAAGAGGAATGAACATGAGCACATTCAAGGGGAAGTCCGGATTCACAGGGAAAGCGGGCCTTGCCGGGCTGGCAGGCTGCCTGCTTCTGGCAACAGCTCTGACGGGATGCGGAGGCGATAGCTCAAAGGGATCGGAAGGTGCTGCGGCATCGCCGTCAGCGCAGGCAAGCGGCAGTCCCGCAGTGCAGAAGCCGGTGGAGCTTAGCTGGATGGTCAATCAGGTGGTGCTTCCGGAATCAGAAGGCGAGAAGCTGGTGGAAGAGAAATTCAATGTGAAGCTGGATATCATCTCCATATCCAATGCGGATTATGTACAGCGCCAACAGCTAATGATGTCCACCGGAGAGGTTTCTGATGTGTTGTTTGTTCTGGACCCGAATGAACTGAAGAAATATGCGGATCAAGGGCTTTTGGCCGAGGTTCCCATGGACCTGATCGCCAAGCATGCGCCCCGGCTGAAGGCGGAGATTGACAAGAGCGCCCCCCAAGGCTGGTACTATACGGAGCAGAAGGGCAAGAATTATGGGGTGCCTACTCTGTATGCCGGCCAATATACAACACCGGTATCCTGGCGGACCGATCTGCTGGAGAAGGCAGGCGTCACCAAGATTCCCGAGACCATCGACGAAATGACGCAAGCCTTCGCAGCATTGAAGAAGATTGGCGTATACGGAGCGAGCTCCAACGGCAATTCTTATTATTTGACTTTCCAGAAAATCTTCGGAGCTTATGGAGTCATGCCTACCCAATGGATGGTCAAGGACGGCAAGGTGGTCAACGGGGCGACGGAGCCGGAAGCGAAGGAAGCTCTGACACTGCTGGCAGACTGGTACAAGAATGGTTACATCGATCCCGAGTTCATCACAGGCAAGGATCTGGGACCGAAATATCTGGACGGCAAATATGCCTTTACCGACAATGATAATGTAGGCTCTACGGATGAGAGCAATCCCAGCTCCAATATTGTCGCTCTGAAGAAGCTGAATCCCAACGGCAAGATTGAATTCGGTCCTCTGCCGAAAGGTCCGAAGGGCTTGTCAGGCGGCTGGTCCTGGGGCTCGGCGGGCAATATGTACGCGTTCGGCGTCCAGTTGGAGAAGCAGCCGGAAAAGCTGGCCAAGGCTTTGGAAATTATTGATGCCGCCGTCAATGAAGAAGATCTGTTCGTAAGACTGGCTTTCGGCATTCAAGGCAAGCACTGGGAATTCAAGAACGGCAAGGATCTCATAGAAGGGGTCAAGGTGATTCCGCCGTATGATGACGGTAAGAAGCTTCAGGAAGAAGGGATCTACGGAGGCGGCAAAAGCTTCTTCGGCGGAACACCCACGCTGGATTTGCACTACAAATATTATGGCGAGAAGCTCCTGAATGTTTACAAGCAATACGGGAACAAGCCGGTGGAGGATATCTTCGGCAAGCCGGATATTCTGCCTTCGGCCGGCCAATACTGGGGCGATCTGAAGAAGCTTAAGGTGGAAGCCTATGCCAAGATCATCCGCGGGGACGTCCCGGTCAGCTACTTCGATACGTTCGTGAAGCAATGGAACGACATGGGCGGGGAGCAGCTGCGCAAGGAAGGCCAGGCGCTGTACGACAGCATGCAAAAGAAATAAGAGACTGCGACGAAATGAGTACCGCTAATTCGCCGCCAAAACTCCCAAGAACGTGGAGATTTTGTCATCAAAAGCGGGTACTAATTTCCTCGCAGCTCCTAAGTATAAGCTCCATGTATGTAACGGTTTGCCATGCCGGCCTATTGCTCCCCGGAACTGATGCGGGGAACGACAGGCCGGCATCAGCCGTGACAGATAAAACGCTAATCAAGCGAAAGGGGGGTGTGGCGGAGGTTTTTTTGAAAGCGCTATTATAATTATGCTTTACAAAAGAAACTCATTATGGAGGTGTTGTATGAGAAAACGAATATTCAGCGGTTTGCTGGTCTTGGCCATCTTCTTCTCCTGTGTGTCCATGCCGGTACAGGCGGTATCCGCCATCAGCATGATTGGCACCGGCAAGTTTACCCTTCCGGGAAGCGACGGGTTCGGCATTGATGTATACGGGAATTACAGCTATGTGGGTGCACGGGACGGGGGGCTGCGTGTCTTCGACATCACGGACAAGACGAAGCCCGTTGATATCACTGCGGCAGACGATGCTTATCTGGGCACAACCGTGATTGACGGCAATAGCGCGGTGTTGGTGCATGAAGGCTATTTGTACGCGGGCTTCCGGACGGACAGTCCCGGCGGAGTCAAAAAGGGGGTGCGCAAGTACAGTCTGGATAACCCGGCTGAGCCCCAACTCGTCTTTGTCTACGAAGCGAATAATCCCAATGCCATGATGTTTCATAATAATGTGCTGCACGTAGCAGACAGAAGCGCGGGAGTAAAAATTTACGCCGCTGGCCAGACCAAGCCGGTGAAAACCATGAAGGAAACCGGAGCAGAACAAGTTACCGGGCTGGTCGCTTACGAATCCTTTCTATATGTGTCATATGCCAATGCCGGCTTGCTGGTTTATTCCCTCCCAGAGACCGGGTATCCGGTGCTGCAGGCCAGGCGGGCCATTGAAGGCAGCAATGTAAACGAGATTCTGGTCAATGACGATGCCGTATTCTTGTTTGATCAAGGGCTCAAACGGATCTCCATCGTGAATCTTAACAGCATCAACGGAGAGCTCTCTCTGCTTGATGAGGCGCAAGTAGTGAAATTCTCCAATGGCCAGGACAAATTCGATGCCCGGGATGGTCTGCTGGATGGTGATTATTTGTATGTGACTACCGGCTCCCAGTTGTACATCTTCGATGTGTCCAACATTCACAACATCAAGATATGCGACAGCATCAGCAAGAGCGCCCTCTATTTCCGGAAGCAAAATCAATATGTGATTGCAGGTGCAAGAACCAACGGAATGGCCATCTTTCAAATCGGCAGCATTCCGCCGGGCCAGGAGATTATCCCTTATGAAGTCAGGCTGCAGCAATTGCTGGAGGAGAACACCAAGTATACACCGATTACCTTCGGCGACATAGAAGGGCATTGGGCCCGGGGAAGCATCGAGAAGCTGGTGAACCTGGGAATCATGAACGGCACGGCCCCAGGTGTTTTTACACCCGAAGGGAGCATAAGCCGGGCGGACTTTTCCGCCGTACTCACTCGGGCGTTGAACATGAGTCCCGTGAGCTATGCAGGGGCATATGCCGATGTGACGGATGACCATCCCTATGCTTCTGTCATGCAAATCGTATATGATGCGGGTCTGATCAACCCCGCCATGGCAGCTTCCGGCTATGTGCTGCCCGCTCAGGCCGTGGTCCGCGAGGAATTGGCCGATATGGCCGTACGCGGCATGGAGTATATCCGGGCTCAGGAAATGCAGGCGGGTACGGTTTTTTTTCAGGATGACGGGGACATATCACCTTGGGCGTATCCGTCTGTAACCAAGGCTGTTTATGCGGGACTGTTGAGTGATTGGAATACGCCTGCCTTTTATCCCGGCCAACCCGTCACCAGAGCGGAAGCAGCCGCTATTACGGACAGATTGCTGCAGTCTCTTAACGGGGACGCTCTCAATCTGACCGAGTATAGGCAAGCACCTATTATATTGCGGGTATCCGACAGTGTGAAAGCGGGTGAATTGTTTACGGTTTACGGCGAAGGTATGGCTTCGGAGGAGTTCGAGCTGCGCCTGGCCAAGGCGGAGGACGCTGCATACCATCCCGCTCCGGTTCAGGGCGCTGTCAGTCTGGTCCCTGTATATGCGGATGCCGAAGGTCACTATGCCACTTTCGAGAGCCCTGCGCAGATGGAACCGGGCGCCTATCTGCTGTGGGTGAAGAACCAGTATGGCTGGAGCAAGCCGGGATATCTTAACCAGGCCAGAGCCCAATGGATTGGAAGCGATGTCATCGCCGAAGGAAATGAGGTTTATCTGAACGGGAGGAATCTGGACGGCAACGAGTTCGGTGCAAACCGGCTTACGGCCGTGCGTCTGGTCAAGGATGGGCAGACGTTTGCCGCTACGGCTGCAGAAGTGAATCCTTTCATGGTCCGGTTTACGGTGGGAAGTGAGGTTCCCCAAGGGGAGTACCGGGTTGAGGCGACCAATGACGGCATTTTGTGGACCGCTCTGACAAGCGGTCAAACGTTGAAGGTTCTGGAGCAGCCGGAAGATCCTCTTGGTCTGGGAGTAGCCTGGGCAGGGGAGTTCAACTGGGCAGGGCAGGTGAATGTGAAGGATTTTGGCGCGCTGGGGGATGGGACAACTGACGATACGCACAGCATTCAGACCGCAATTGACACGGTGAAGGCGGCTGGCGGCGGTGTGGTCCATTTCCCCGAAGGGGTGTATGTGATCGAGACGCTGAGCCTGCCCGGCAATATGGTGTTATCCGGTGAGGGGATGACGTCAACCAAGCTGCTTTACAGGCCGGTTGTTGAGGGCAAAACGGCTGCACAGCTGAACGCGGCCACCATTATTCAGTCGGACAGCTCCACCGGAGTGCATGGCAGGCAAGGCCTGGCCAATCTGACCCTGGATATTGATACGGTGACAGGGATCACGTACCAGCCCCAACGCTATCTATGGCTGGGCGGCTCCTGGAATCCCACCAATCCGGGAACACGAACGGCTAATTACTTGTTCCTGAAGGGAGTGCAAATAGGCAGCCCCTCCTTCGATTGGAACGCCGCTGACCCGGATGAGCCGCTGGCCCCGAGGATTTACAAGGCCAATATGGTATTCTCGGCCAACGAGCATGTACTGGTGGAGGACAGCAAGTTCCTGGGGGACAATGCCAACCTGACCTCCACTTATATGAACCGCTATCTGTCCTTCCGCAACAATGAGGTTAATACCTTCTACGGAAATATCTATGTTCATGGCCTGTATACGGTGTATGACCATAATACGATCACCAGGGCTCCATGGACAGTAGGCAAGGATGCAAGTGTTTCCAGGCAGGGCATCTATACCCGGTCGGACACGTATGTGGCCCATAATACCATTACCAACACGGGCACCTACCTGGGGGACGGGGAAGTAGTGGCGGCAGAATCGTACAATGCCGGCACTTCCATGTACGGCAACGTGCTGGCAGCGGGCTCCGCCAGCTTGAAGGTTGCTCCCAAGACCAATGCGGCGGGCTTTCCGCTTACAGGAGGGGCGTTCCCGAATCCGTGGAATATGGCGCAGAAGGGGTACGGAGACTGGAATGTCATGATTGTAGACGGTAAGGGAATGGGCCAAAGCAGAACAATTGTTGCGGCGGATAAGGAATCGCGCTTCCTGCAGGTGGACCGGCCGTGGACGGTTGTGCCGGACAGCACAAGCTTGTTCACCGTGTACTTGCCTATGGATAATATGACCTTCTATCAGAATGAGGTGGTGAATGGTTCATGGGGCTTCCTGCATTATGGACCTTCCAATGATACTGTCATTTCCGGCAATACGGGGAATGGCATGCAGGGGATCGACCTGAGTATTATTCTGAAGGAAACCTACGCTGCCGATAGCACGGAGGGCATCGATTGCCGGGTATGGTTCAATTACTTCAACCGCAGCGAAGACAACCAGTTCGATGGTCCTGCCTGGAAAAGCGCCATCGGCGGCATCCAGGTCAATGTGAAATATGAATCCGGCGAGCTGCACGGCAAGCATGCTTACGGTATAGAAATCCGGGATAATGCCATCATGGGAGACGGAAGGAACGGGGCGCAGATTGTCGCCCATTTGGACAGTCTGAATGCCCAGGGGGCCAAGTCTACGGGCTACGGATCGGTAAACGGTATCGTGATCCGCCACGCCAACTCCAAGAAGAAGCCGGAGATCAACGGGACCCAGGCGGTTATTATTCAGGGCAACCAGCTGTCCAATCTGGACAGGGGCATCACCTTGGGCGGACATGATTACAGAAAGGAAGCCGACCCCGGTTATCTGCAAAATCTGGCCCAGGCCGGTTCCTCCGGTGTGGTGATTGAAGGGAACAGCTTCACAGACGTGGTCCAGCCTTATGTAAGATACGGCGATGAGAACACAGTCATGCTGGGAGACGAATAGTCCCGGTCGTTAGGGAAGGAAAGTGACTCCGGATTTCCGTGGACAACTGCGTCCGGGAATTCAAGCTCACTTTCCTTTTAGACGTTTATCCCCGTGAAGATGGAAGGACAGGCTTAGTTACGGTAATATAGAACCGTGAACCATTTCAATAGAAGATGTACATGCCAAGAGAAGATATGGAAAAAGCGGCAACAGATATGGATCAACGGAGGCTGTGAAAATGAGAAGTGAACGGGAGATGCTTGAATTGATATTGGGAGTGGCCGCGGCGGATGAACGGGTCCGTGGGGTTACGATGGAAGGCTCGAGGAACAATCCCTGTGCTCCCCGGGACATGTTTCAGGATTATGACGTGAGCTTCCATGTAACGGAGCTGCAGCCGTTTCTGGATCAGCCGGAGTGGGTGGATGTGTTCGGAGAACGGATCATCATGCAGATGCCGGAGGCCATGTCCATGTTTCCTCCGGAGCTGGGCGGGCGGTTCTCTTATCTGATGCTGTTCACAGACGGGAACCGGATTGACCTGATTCTCGCTCCGCTTGGTGAGAACGGACCCTTCCCGCCGGAGGACAGACTGGTGAAGGTGCTCTTGGACAAGGATGGATTATTCCCTCAGACTGCTCCTCCCACAGACCGGGATTATTGGGTGAAGCGGCCGGAAACGGGATTCTTCACCGATTGCTGCAATGAATTCTGGTGGGTATCCACCTATGTGGCCAAAGGCTTGTGGCGCAAGGAACTGCTGTATGCCCAGGAGCATCTGAACCGCTTCTTGCGGCCTATGCTGCTGACCATGCTGGATTGGCAGGTTGGTCTTCAGAACGGTTTCTCTGTCAGTACGGGCAAACACGGCAAGTATTTGGAGAAGCATCTCCCCCGCGAACGCTGGGAGGAGCTGCTCTCTACCTATGCCGCCGGAAGCTATCCCGCTGTCTGGGAGGCCTTGTTCGCCGCCACCCGGCTGTTCCGCCGCACAGCCCGGGAGGCAGCCGCACAATTGGGCAGCCATTATCCCGAGGAAGAGGACCGGCGGGTCAGCGCATATCTGGAGCATGTCCGGCAATTGCCTGAGGATGCCGCCTCTATTTATTGACATCCGGGCGGGTGACGGGTGACGGGTGTGGGGGAAGCCAGGGAGGGGATAATTGCTCGTTGCGCTTCCGTTTTTTCTGTGTTAAGCTATTGGCGTCGCAGCAGATTATTTATTGGCAGAAGATGAGGTAGCACGATGGAAGCCAAGGATTCCGGCAAGGCATACAAGCGGGTTGTCCAGCATATCAAGGAAGAGATTCTGCGGCAGAATTTGAAGCACGGAGAACGCCTTCCTCCGGAGCGTGAATTGGCCGAACAGCTGGGCGTCAGCCGCAATTCGGTCAGGGAAGCGCTGCGCACGCTGGATGTGCTCGGGGTCATTACCAGCACGCAAGGGGCGGGCAATTCCGTCTCGGTTAATTTTGAGAAGAGCATGGTAGAATCCCTGTCGTTTATGTTCCTGATGCGCAAGACGGATTACGAGCAGATCAGCGAGCTGCGCAAGGGGCTGGAGGAGCAGGCGATTGTGCTGGCGGCGGAGCGGATTACTCCGGGCCAGATTATGCAGCTGGAGGAGCTTGCGGAGCAGCTGGCGGCAAGCGACGATGAGATGACCAATGTGATTCTCGACAAGAAGCTGCATTACACCATCGCGCAGGCATCGGGAAACCCGCTTATTTTCTCCATACTGCAAGCGCTTTCCAATGTAATGGATCTGTTTATCAGCGATCTGCGCAGACAGATCATTGCCGATGAGCCGGGCAGGAAGCGGCTTCAGCACATTCATGAACGTCTTGTGCATAGTCTGAAGAAGGGGGATAAGGCAGGAGCGCTTGCGGCCATGTCCAATCATTTTGTGATTATCGACGAGAACTTGGCGGCATTCCGCGACGAGATGTGAGCCGGCGTCTGCCGTTGAACGGCTTTGTACCGGTTAAGCGCGGGGGAGCGAAGAGGCGGAATTTGGCGGGGATAAATTGGTCCTACCAATATTCCAGTGCATAATCGAGCTTGTCAATATTTTTAGTGATAATTGGTCCTACCAAAATGAATAGAACTGTAAGCCACTATGAGATGAAAGGATGAGCTGTCATGAATATTTTGGTGTGCATTAAGCAGGTTCCCGGCACCAACAAGGTGGAGGTGGACCCGGTAACCGGGGTTCTGAACAGAAAAGGCGTAGACAGCAAGATGAATCCCTATGACCTCTATGCGATTGAAACAGCCTTGCGGCTGAAGGAAAAGCACGGCGGGTATGTAAGCGTCATCAGCATGGGGCCTCCCCAAGCGAAAGCGATTATTTACGAGGCTTATTCCATGGGTGCGGATGCGGGAGCCTTGATCTCCGACCGCAAGTTCGGGGGAGCGGATGTGCTGGCCACCAGCTACACCCTTGCCCAGGGCATTCAGAAGTTCGGCACATTCGATCTTATTCTCTGCGGCAAACAGACGACGGATGGAGATACGGCGCAGGTTGGACCGGAAATCTCCGAGTGGCTGAATATCCCCTGCGTCACCGATGTGCGCAAAATTGTGGAGATGGAGCAAGACGCCATGGTGGTGGAGGTGGATATGCCCCATGACATTGAGATTTTGCGCATCCAGTTTCCCTGCCTGCTTACGGTAGAGAAGGATATTTACCAGCCGCGGCTGCCCTCCTACAGGAAAAAGGTGGACACCCGGGACCGTCCGGTGCAGATGTTCTCGCTGGAGGATCTGGACGATCAGGATGAGAGGAAGTACGGACTCTCCGGTTCACCTACCCAGGTGCAGCGGATTTTCCCGCCTGAGCAGAACAATAAGCGGGAGCTGTGGGACGGCACGGGTGAAGCGTTGTCCGACAGGCTGTACCAGAAGGTAAAGGAACTAAAGTTCGTATAAAGGGAGGAGAACCGGGATGGCTAAGCTGATTGTTCATCAGGACAAAATCGTCAATATCCGGGAATTGCTGGATATTTGTCCGTTTGATGCGATGGAGGAGCAGGAGGGAGAGGTTATCATCAACTCCGCCTGCAAGATGTGCAAGCTCTGTATCCGCAAGGGGCCTGACGGGGCCATCGAGCTTGTTGTGGAGACGGTGCCCGAGGTGGACAAGAGCCGTTGGCAAGGCATTGCGGTGTACGTGGACCATACAGAAGGGGAGATTCATCCGGTTACGTACGAGCTGCTGGGCAAAGCCCGGGAACTGGCGGACCGGATCGGACAGCCGGTATATGCCCTTTTTATGGGAGAGCAAATCTCGGAAAAGGCGCGGGAGCTGCTCCATTACCACGTGGATGAGGCGTATATCTATGATGATCCGGCGCTCAAGCGCTTCCGGCTGGAGGCTTATACCGCCGTGTTCGCCGACTTTATCGATGCCGTTAAGCCTTCCTCCATCCTGGTGGGAGCGACAACGGTGGGCCGGCAGCTTGCTCCGCGGGTGGCCGCGCGCTTCCGCACCGGCCTCACGGCCGACTGTACGGTGCTGGAGATGCAGGACAACAGCGACCTGGTCCAGATCCGTCCGGCGTTCGGCGGCAATATTATGGCCCAGATTCTGACGCCGAACAACCGTCCGCAGCTGGCCACCGTCCGCTATAAGGTGATGAATGCGCCCAAGCGGCAGGAGCAGGAAGCCGGGAAAATTGTGGAGCGGACCATTGCTCCCGAGAAGCTCCGGTGCAGGGTGGAGGTCATCGGCGTTCTGCCCAAGGAGAAGGAGAAGACCATCGATGGAGCCGATGTGCTGGTGGTAGCGGGCCGCGGCGTCAAGAAGCAGGAGGATCTGGCCCTGCTGCAGCAGCTGGCCGATCTGTTGGGCGGGGAGCTTGCCTGTACCAGACCTCTGTGCGAGGCGGGCTGGATGGACCCGAAACGCCAGGTGGGCTTGAGCGGCAGAACGGTGCGTCCCAAGTTGGTGATTACCTGCGGAGTGTCGGGAGCGATTCAATTTGTGGCGGGGATGAACAACGCCGAACAGATTGTGGCCATCAACAACGATCCGAAGGCTTCCATCTTCAAGGTGGCTCATTATGGACTTGTCGGAGATATCTACGAAATTGTGCCGAAGCTGATCCTGAAGATCAAAGCCGGGAAGGAGCCTGTCCATGAGCTACAAAAAGTTTGACTGGAACGACCTGGAATTTATCCGCTCCGTTATTCTGGATAACGACCGCATTCTCTATGCGGAGGATATTAATGAAGAATACAGCCACGACGAGCTGGGCGGGACGGAGAGCTACCCCGATGTGGTGGTGCGGGTCCAGTCGGCCGAAGAGGTGGCAAGCATTCTGGCATATGCCAGCACCCAGCATATCCCGGTCACTCCCCGCGGCGCCGGAACCGGGCTTGTCGGCTCAGCGGTCGCTATCGAACATGGGATTATGATCGATACGTCCCTGATGAACCGCTTCCTGGAGCTGGACGAGGAGAATCTGACCCTGACGGTGGAGCCGGGTGTGCTCCTGATGGAGCTGTCGGCGTATGTGGAGGAGCGGGGACTGTTCTATCCGCCGGACCCGGGGGAGAAATCCGCCACCATCGGCGGGAATATCAGCACCAATGCGGGAGGCATGCGGGCGGTCAAATACGGAGTCACCCGCGATTATGTCCGCGGCCTGGAGGTTGTGCTGCCCAGCGGCAAAATCGTGGAGTTCGGCGGCAAGATCGTCAAGAACAGCTCCGGATACGCCATGAAGGACCTGATGGTCGGTTCCGAGGGAACCCTGGGCATCATCACCAAGGCGGTTCTGAAGCTGCTTCCCCTGCCGAAGAAGGCGATCAGCCTGCTGGTGCCTTTTCCCACCCTGGAGCAGGCTATCCGCACAGTGCCCCTGATTGTGAAATCCAAGGCCGTCCCCACTGCAGTGGAGTTCATGGAGCGGGAGGTCATCATCGATTCGGAGCAGTATCTGGGCAGCAAGTTCCCGGATAATCAGGCGGATGCCTACCTGCTGCTGAAATTCGACGGCAACTCCACCGAGGAAATCGAGAAGGCCTATGACAGTGTGGCGCAGATCTGCCTGGAGCAAGGAGCGGTGGATGTGCTGATCTCCGATACGGATGAGCGCAATGAAGCGATCTGGAAAGCGAGAGGCGCGTTTCTGGAGGCGATCAAAGGCTCCACCACCTATATGGACGAGGTGGATATTGTGGTGCCGCGCAACCGGGTCAACGAGATGGTGGAGTACACCCATGCTCTGCAGAAGGAGATCAACGTGCGGATCAAGAGCTTCGGGCACGCCGGCGACGGCAATCTCCACGCCTATATTCTGAAGGACGACTTAAGCGATGAGGAATGGGAGAAGCGGATGGGACTGGCAATGGAGAAGCTGTATATCAAGGGCCGGGAGCTCCAGGGCCAGGTTTCGGGGGAGCATGGCATCGGCTTCGCCAAGAAGCCATATCTGAAGGAAGCCATCGATCCCGAGGTGATCGGCATTATGAGCGGCATCAAGAAAGCGTTCGATCCCCACAATATCATGAACCCGCGGAAGGTGTTCCAGGGATGAATCAAAGCGGCTGAATCGCTCCCGAACCGGGAAAAGATTCAGTCCTTTTTCTTAGGGGATATATTAAGTAGACAAGCCGCAATAGAGCTACTATGCTTAATGAAGTAAGGGCTTTCTTTTTTTGAAGCATGGCGGGAAGCGGCAATGAATGCCGGCGGATTATTCGAGCTGTAGGGGGAAGAAAGCGCATGTTCCGACTCAAAAGAATTGTTACGTCATCGATTTATTTAAAAATTTTTTCCGCGCTTCTTGCCATTGTTTTGTGTTTCTACAGCATCAGCATGTTCATGAATCTGGTAGGAGAGGAGAAAAACAGGGAGCAGGTGATTTCCTTTGAGGCGGCAAAATTGGCTTATTTCGTAGACAGCTTCGAAAATGAGGTATCCCAGATTATCCAGCTCCAGAAAGAATGTATCTATGACAACAACATTCAGATGCTGACTCTGGCTTATGAACGCATGAATGATTATGAGAAGAGCAGTGCCATCAAGGCATTGTACGAGAAACTGTCTGTGATGAAGATAGCGAGCACATATATAAGCTCGGTTAAGGTGCATTTTCCGGTATTGGAACGAACCGTTACCTCAGATTTTGAGCTGCTTGCCTTGCAGCAGCAGGAATTTGAGGCTCTTCAGAGATATAATGCGATTCAGAAACCGGAGATCATCAAGGCCGGCCGGCATTATTATCTGAATGCCCTGCCCTTGAGTCAACCGGGAGAGAAGCCGCCGTACAGCTTGACGGCTGTTCTGTCGGCAGACGCGATTGCCCGCGATATGGAGCGGATCACGAAAAGCGCAGGCGGCGCTATGCTGGCAGCAAGCGATCAAGACGGCTGGAGCATGACTGTCGATCTTACATCCCCTCTGGAGGAAAAGGAGCAAGCGGACATAATTGCGGCCTTTCGCCAGCAGCAGAAGGAGCCGAGGGTGGTAAAGATTGGGAAGGAATACATGGCAGTTGGCGAATATTCCCCCTATCTGAAGCTGGTCTTTGTTTATTTCATCCCCAACAGCATCGTTCAGGATTCTCTGACGGTGTTCAAAAGCTATCTTTGGCTGATTTCCGCGTTGTCGCTGCTTCTTCTGGCCGTATTCTCCTACTGGCTGTTCTATCTGTTCAAGAGACCTGTTGACCGCATGATTACAGCGTTCAAAACCGTCGAGCGGGGAGACTTCAATGTCTCCATTGGCCACAGAAGAACCGATGAATTCGGCTATTTGTACAACCGCTTCAACACCATGGTGGAGCAAATCAAGCATCTGGTGCTGGATGTGCTGGAGCAGAAACTGAGAGTCAAGGAGGCCTTGCTGAAGCAGCTGCAATACCAGATTAATCCCCACTTCCTGTACAACAGCTTCTTTATCATATCTCGTATGGCGGCAGTAGAGGATTGTGAAAATATTCAAAAATTTTCCAGTTTCTTGGGCAAATATTACCGGTTTATCAACCGGAATTCGGCAGAGGATGTGAGCCTGCTGTCCGAGCTTGAGCATTGCTCCAATTATATCAATATCCAGACGATCCGCTGGGGAGAAAGGATCAGGGTGGAGCTTAATTATGAACCGGATCGTCTGACTGCTCTCGTTATACCCTCCCTTATTATCCAGCCTCTTATTGAGAACGCTTATGTTCATGGACTGAGCCAGACGGCGGAGGGCGGGCTGATTCGCCTATCGATAGCCTGGGAGGCGCCGGTCCTGCGTATTGTGATAGAGGATAACGGGGAGAAGCTGTTGGATGAAGCGCTGTCCGAGCTAAGGGAACGATTGGGCCGTGCCCATGAGGACGCAGGAATGAGCGGAATTGAAAATGTGAATCGCAGAATTATGCTGAAGTATGGCGGGGAGAGCGGTATTACCGTTTCCAGAAGCCCCCTTCTGGGCCTGCAGGCGGCAATCATAATCCATATGAATGGAGCTGAATAGTATGCACAACCTGTTGATTGTGGATGATGAGCCTTTGGTTACCAATAGTTTGCGAGTACTGTTTGAAGAGGAAATGTCGTCTGAACTGGAAATATTTCATGCCTACAACGGACAGCAAACCTTGCGGATTCTGCAGGAGCAGCGAGTTGATATTGCCCTCTTGGACATCAATCTGCCCGACATAAACGGAATCGAGCTTCACAGGCGGATTATCGACAATTGGAAGCATTGCAAAGTGATTTTTCTGACGGGAGAGGATGACTTTACTTTCATCAAAGCAGCGATCCATCATAAGGCACTGGACTATCTTCTGAAGGATGAGGGGGACGACGTCATCGTAGCCGCAGTAAGGAATGCTCTGGAGCTAATTGTATCGGACGAATCCCATCAGGAGCTGATCAGGCAGGCCGAGGAACAGGTGAATCATCTGCTGCCTCTGTTGCGGCATGATTTTTTTACCAGCCTGCTGAATGGACATCTCTGCTCACTGGAGGAACGTCTGGAGCGTTTCCGTCGACTGTCTGTGGAGTTGGATGCCCGTCATTCCTTCATCCCATTATTGGCTAAGCTGGATCAGGGGGAAGGAGAAGTGGAGGAATGGATCATCTATAAAGTTCGCGGAGTGATCGCCTCCTTCCTTCAGGATAAATTTCTCCAGACTTCTGTAGTGTCGCCTAATAACGAGGTGCTGTTCTTTCTTCAGCCTGCCCGGGAGGAGAGTTTACAGCAGTTCCATGTCCGCTTGGCCGGGATGCTGGATCTTGCGCAAGCCGCTTGCAGAAGCGGACTGGCCATGACCGTCTCTTTTGCGGTGATGAAGACAGCCTGTCCATGGAGCCAGACGAACCAGGTGTTGGCCTCCTTGCAGAGGAGTCTCTATGCCGGGTATGGCTATTACCGGGAGATGATGCTTGAGGCCGATTGGGAAGAGGCGGCCGCAGAGACACAAACTTCTGACTCCGGTGAAAGAGGGGCGGAACTGTTCCACAAGCTTCACCGATTGGAGGAAAAACTGCTGCAACGCCAACCGGAGCAGTTCACCAGTTTGCTTGCGCACCTGGCCGCGGAGGCGGATCAGTTGGTACCGCTTGGCTCGGCAACGGGAGAGAAGGGGCTTGCGATGCTTATACAGATGACCAACAGGTACTGCCGCGATCTGGGCGTTGAAACGGTGCCGGAGCAAGCGGAGGAGCTGGAGCTCCTTGGTGAAGGCCACTCCATAGCATCATGGAAAGATGCGGGAATGGCAGCCTCCCGGCAGGTCGCCATGGCCTCTACCATGAAGCTGAAGAAGCTGCATGAAGATGAGAAGGGTGTCATCAAGAAGCTTCATCAATATATTGAGGACAATCTGGAGGGGGATGTGTCATTATCCAGACTTGCGCAAATCGTGCACTTCAACCCCTATTATTTGTCCCGCTTATACCAGCAAATGACCGGCCAGGGCTTAAGCGACTACATCAGAAGTGTTCGGATTAACAGGGCTAAGAGCATGCTGGAGAACAAGGATAATCCAATTAAAGAGATTGTGGAGAAGCTGGGTTTTTCCGATAATGCCTACTTCACACGCTTCTTCAAGAAAAACACCGGGATGACCCCCCGGGAGTACAGAGAGCGCGACAGGTAACCAACAATGAAACGGCGTGTCGACAGAATACATAAGTATACGAAGAAACGCTGCACAACCGTATCAGAGGAAGTCAATAAAAGTCAAGGATCACATCAACAAAGTCCATATAAGCCTTTTGTATAAAGGAATATAATAAGCTCAAGCGCATGATAGCGCTTTTAAAAAAGAGGAGGGTTAAAAAAGTGACAATGAACAAACGTTCCAGGCTGCTCGCATTGGCGTTGACAGCAGCATTGCCGGCGGGCATGTTTGCCGGTTGCGCCAAGGAAGAGGAAACAGCCGTGAGCAGCACAAGCCCCACAGCGGCGGCCACAGCCAAAGAAAATCTTGATCCGGCAGGCAAATATGCAATGCCGATTACGGTGACGACTGCGTTCAGCTCCAATGCGGGTACAGATGAAGCGATGAAAAAAATGGTTGGAGAAACCTATGAAAAGAACCGCTTTACCGATCTATATAAGGAGAGGTTGAATATTGATCTGAAGTATACGTTTATCTCGGACAGCACCCAGTATGACAACAAGGTGAATGTAACCATCGCATCCGGCGATATTCCGGATTTCATGATGGTGAACGCGGATCAGGTCAGGCGTTTGGTAGAGGCTGATTTGATCATACCGGTGGGCGAGGCTTTCGACAAGTATGCGATCCCGAGAATCAAAGACGGCTTTGCTTATCAGGAGGGGCTGGCCTGGAAACCGTTTACTCATGGCGGTAAAAAAATGGCAATTCCCGTTTCCGTTCAGGAACCGATCCAGTCCTCCGCCGATCTCATGTGGATTCGGACAGACTGGCTGCATAAATTGGATCTCCCTGAGCCTAAAACGATGGATGATGTGCTGAACATTATGAAAGCGTTTGTAATGAAGGACCCGGACGGCAACAGCAAGCAGGATACGATCGGGATGGGTATTAACAATGCCTTGTGGAGCTATATGGGCAATCTGACAGGGTTCTTCAACGGTTTCGGAGCTTATCCCAACCAATGGCTGGAGGACAGTTCGGGGAAGCTGGTGAATGGAAGCATTCAACCCGAGGTGAAGACGGCTCTGAAAAAGCTTCAGGACATGTATAGGGAAGGATACTTGGACAAAGAATTTGCGGTAAAGAAGGACCAGCAGGTCCGGGAGGACTACAACAGCGGCAAGGCGGGCTTGTTGTTCTCCCAATTGGCCTCCGGCACAAGACTTGGCGATACCAAGAAGAGCATTCCCGGTGCGGAATGGAAAGCTTATCCGGTTCCCGGAAAAACAGGGCTTGCCTTATCCATGGCCTCTAATCAGAAAGCCTTTGTAATCAGTAAAAAAGCCAAAAATCCTGAAGCGGTTATCAAGATGATGAATCTGGCACAGCAAATAGCCTTCAGCGAATCCAAGGAGGACAGCGAAAGATATTTCACCTCCGCCGAGGTTCCCCAAAGCTTTGTGGTTAATCCCTTGGGCAGCATCAATACAATGTCGGAAAAGAATGCCTACATTTCCAGCGCTATCGACGAATCTCTTAAAACCAACGATCCTACAGCGGCTTTTGCGAAAATTAAGAACAATGCGGGGGAACGGGATTTCACCAATAGCTTGACTCGTGTCAATCTTTGGCTGAAGGATAAGGATATATCCGGATATGGCTCCTACCTGGTGTTTGGACCTACCGGCTCAGGGTTGGTCAGCTACAGCATTCTGAAAAGCGGGTCCTTCATTCTGGATAAGTTTACCGGCGCTCCAACTGTTTCTATGACGGAGAAGAAATCGACCTTGGACAAACTGAGGGATGAGATCTTCGTAAAAATCATAATGGGGGCGGCTGATGCGGACGAGGAGTTCGATAAGTTCACTATTAATTGGAAAAAACTAGGTGGTGATGATATTACCGCAGAGGTTAACGAATGGTACAGTGCTAACAAGAGCAAATAATCGCTCATAAGCGATAAAAAGTAAATGAGGAGTATTGTGGAGGGTGCCATGCTAAAAAATAAACTGCTTTTACGCCAATTTCCCTTGCATCTGATGATGATACCAGGAGTGGCTATGATTTTCGTGTTCCACTATATTCCAATTACCGGCTTGGTTATCGCTTTTCAGAAATATATTCCGGGTAGAAACATGTTTTTCTCGCAAAGATGGGTGGGATGGGATAATTTTAAATATGTGATGGAAATGCCCGATATTTACCGGGTCATCGGCAATACATTATACATTTCTGTGTTGAAAATATGCTTTAGCTTCCTTGTCCCGATTGTCATCGCCATATTGATTAATGAGGTGCGTCAAATTGTCTTTAAGAGAACCGTGCAGACACTGGTTTATATCCCCCACTTCCTGTCCTGGGTGGTATTGGGAGGGATTCTGATCGATATTCTGTCGCCGTCTACAGGGATTATCGGCCAGCTTCTAAGCCAGTGGTTTGGCGTGGAGCCTATCTTTTTTCTTGGAAGCAACAGCTGGTTTCCCATCACGCTGGTAGCGACAGATGTGTGGAAGGAATTCGGGTTCGGCACGATTCTGTTCCTGGCGGCCATTACGGGGATTGATCCTCAGCTGTACGACTCGGCGCTGGTGGATGGGGCCAACCGCTGGCAGAGAATCTGGCATATCACCCTGCCTGGCATGATTATGATTATCGTCCTGGTTGGCGTGCTAAAGCTGGGTGGAGTTCTCAATGCGGGCTTCGAGCAAGTGTATAATCTGTACAATCCGGCGGTATATCAGAGCGGTGATATTATTGATACCCTTTCCTACCGGATCGGCATCGGCAATGCCCAGTATTCGGTTGCAACAGCCATCGGCTTGTTCAAGTCTGTCATATCCGGGCTGCTGGTTTCGGTTACCTACTATTGCGCCTACCGGTTTGCCAATTACCGTATTTTCTAGAAAATTAGAGAGATTGGAAGGAGTGGGTGTTGCCATATGGCAAGGAAATGGTTAAAAAAGATTAACTTATTCGAAATAGGCAATATGCTGCTGCTTTCCCTGAGCGCATTGACCTGTATCCTTCCGCTTATACACATTACCGCAGTCTCCTTCAGTTCTTCGGCGGCGGCAGAAGCAGGCAAGGTACGGCTGTGGCCGGTGGAATTTTCTATGGACGCCTATCGGTTTATTCTGGAGAAGCCTCAGTTCTGGCGGGCTATGCTGGTCACTGTGGAGCGGGTGGGGCTAACCATCGTGTTAGGAATGTTCCTGATTATTCTGACGGCATATCCCCTGTCCAAGGAGTCCCACCGATTTAAAGGCAGAACGATTTATGCCTGGTTCTTCTTCTTCACCATGCTCTTCGGCGGCGGACTTATTCCCACGTATATGAATATCCGCCAGCTGGGACTTCTGGACAGCATCTGGGCGTTGGTGCTTCCTGTAGCGCTATCCGTTTATAATTTGGTGATTATGCTTAACTTTTTCCGGCAGATCCCAGGGGAGCTGGGGGAAGCAGCCATCATTGACGGGGCAGGCCAATGGCGGATTCTATGGCAAATTTTTGTTCCTCTCTCCAAGCCGGCCATCGCCACACTGGTGCTGATGACAGCAGTAACCAGTTGGAATTCATGGTTTGACGGCATTCTTTATATGAATAATCCCAAGCATTACCCGCTGCAATCCTTTTTGCAGACAGTGATCATAGGTGCAGATTTATCTTCCTTGATGAACTTGTCACTAGAGAATATGGAAGCCATGTCCAAGCTCTCGCAGCGAACCATCATCACTGCCCAGATTCTGGTGGGGGTATTGCCCATCCTTTCCTTTTATCCGTTCCTTCAGAAATACTTCGTCAAAGGGATGATGATCGGAGGAGTGAAGGGATGATAGAAGATGAGCGGTATCACGGCGGACTGTATTTGCGCAAGACCATCAACAGGCTTTACTTCGGCAGCAGCAGGGTGAAACTGCAGTTTTCCGTAAGCAGCGGCCAATTGCTGTCCGTTTACTGGAACGGGATGCTTATTGCTGACAGCAAGCTCCAGGAGGAAGTGACGCTGGAGACCGGCGGACAGATGGAGTCCAATATTAACTTGACGGAGAAAAACTACAAGTATCCCTCTATGGTCTGTGTAAACAGCAGCAGGGTAGGCGAACCCGGGGAAATGCTGGCTTACCGGCTCAAGCGTCTCATGGATGGCCTGGAGTTGTCTATCGATGTGCGCTGCGGAGACTTTACAATCAGGAAGTTCTATCTTCTGTCTTCCCAATCCGTGATTACGAGACGCTTTGAAATCACCTACAACGGAATAGAGCGGACCAGTCTGCAGTATTTGCATCTGTCTACCATGGGAATCATGTTCAGGGAGAACGGTCTTGCCGTCGTCGAGGCCCCGCTTTACAATCTGCCCGGCAGCCTGCGGCTAACCGATCAGGCTGATCACTCTAAGGACTTCCAATGTTCACCTTATATGTTAAGCAGCAATTCCATTCTGCTGCACAATGAAGAGAATACATTGACTATGAGTGTTTGGTCCGGTAATATCCGCGAGCAGTTTAATGAGCTTGTCTTCGCCCATTGGAACGGTTGCTGTGCCATTACACAAAAGTTTCATATCAACGCATATATGGAACCGGGTGAATGCATCTGTACAGGAGACAGCCGTCTTCAACTGACGTCTGCTCCTTGGGAGGACTGCCTGAAAGAGTTGAGCTGCTGGCATGAGCACAATGGCCAACGCTGCAAGCCAACGCATGCCCGGTTGTTGAAGGAAACCCTCATATTGGAAACTGAAATTGGTATAGTAGAGTTTCCGGAGGGGGTTAAGCACGATTCTTTTGCCGATGTGGATGCGCTTATCGACGGATTGACAGGGATAAGGGAGTCGGGCTTCAATACGCTGCTCCTGATGCCGGCATTTCCGTATCCGGGCTACACGATTTATGATCTGCATCAACCGGAAATACAGTACAATACCCGGGGGCGCCTTAGGGAGCTGGTGGAGCGGGCGCATGGTCTGGGTTTGCGGGTCATCCTGGATGTTGTACTCCATGGCTGTGTGGACAGGGAGATAGCCCGCTGGAACATGGAGCATTACAGCATCCGTCAGGCGTTCTTCAGCAGTTGGCAGAATCAGGGGCCGGAGGTCTCCCCTCTTCGGGTGCAGCATCCGGATTGGTTCATCCGGGAGGACAACGGGCAGATATTCCGGAAATATACCTGGCTGTTTGATCTGGCTCACCCAGGGTTCCAGGATTATCTGGTCAGCGCCTTGCAGTTGTATGTGGAGGCATATGGCGTTGACGGCTTCCGCTTCGATGCTCCCCAGTGGGCCGGCGCCCCCAACCGCAGCCCGGAGCTTCCGTATCTGCCCTCCAAGGGGTTGAGCTTCGGAACCTGGGAGCTGTTTCACAAGGCCCGCAAAGCGGTGGACCCCTTGAAGCGGGAACTGATCTGGCTGAATGAATGGGAGGGCCTGATGTGGCGGGATGTGACGGATCTGGCGTATTCGTATTCTTCCTATTTCAAGTGGGATGTCCTTCACCGGGAAAGGATTACGGGCCGTCTCATGCAAAGGTTCTATGATGTCCGGAGCAAGGCATTGCCGGAGCAGGCGCTGTACGTCCATTTCTCTGATAACCACGATACCTGGTTTATGGGAGAGAAAGGATTGTTCAGCTATAACAAACATCCCCTTGGTTATACCAGAATTATGCTGGCGGCCAGTCTGTTTGCGGAAGGGGCGTTCATGTCATACGCAGGGTTCGAGAAAGGAGATGAAGCATTCTTCCGTCAGGTGTTGCATATCCGCGCATCCTTGGACTTGTTCTCCAGAGGAACTTGTGATTATGGGCGGGTCCAAGGTGTTAGTGAGCATCTGTTCTGCATCTATTGGGAGTACGCGGGGCAGGCTGCCATTATCTGTGCCAATGTATCGGAGAAAAGTCTGGTATCCGGGCTTGAAACGGAACGGTCTATTCCGGGAAGCTTCACGAATTTGCTGCATGAGGAAGGTGTAGTTCAACCGGACCGGATCTTATTTCAGCCGTATGAAATCAAGATATTGTTGTCCTCCCCATGTTTGAGGAAAGGTGGAACGGGGGAGGTTACCAAATAGTAAAAGGAGTGTTAACATGACATTATTAAAAAAGCGGCTTCGCTCTTTGATATTGCTTGTAATTGTTTGCAGTTCCTTCATAAGTTATCAGGAAGCGCCACGGGCACATGCGGAGTCTGCCGAGAATGCCTTCTTTGTCGCCAAGGAAGGAGCAGATAGCAATGACGGCAGCAGGGAGTCGCCCTTCGCCACATTGGAACGTGCCAGAGATGCAATCCGAGGCTTGAAGGCCCTGTCGGGATTGCCTGCGGGGGGAGTAACTGTCTATCTTCGGGAAGGCGTATACCAGCGTACCTATTCCTTCGAACTGGGGCAGCAGGATTCCGGTGTGGAAGGCAGCCCGATTATATACAAGGCTTATCCGGGCGAAGAGGTAAGCATTATGGGCGGCTTCGAGATAGCGGGCCACTCATTCTCCGCGGTGACCGACGTTGCTCTGCTTGAACGGCTGCCTGAGGAAGGGCGCGGCCATGTGGTGCAGGCCAATTTGCAGCAACTGGGCATGACGGACTATGGAGAGTTGGTTATGTATGGCCATAGCATGAATTATTTCCCTGAGGGTACACCGCAGGTGGCTCCACCGGAATTATTCTTCAACGGCGAGGTAATGACTCTGGCCCGCTGGCCCAACGAAGGCTATACGACAGTGCAATCCGTCTATGAGATGGGAACTGTACCGAGAAACTATGCGCCGGATGTTGTTCCAGGCAAGCCGGAATATGTTCCGCCGGAGGAACGGGATGATCCGTGGAAGAGCTTTACCATTGGGTATGAGGGTAATCGGCCTTCCCGCTGGGTGCAGGCCAATGATCCATGGATGTACGGCTTCTGGTTCTATGATTGGTCAGATCAATCTGTCCAGTTGGATTCCGTCGATACGGTCAACAAGCGCATAAAGAGCATGCAGCCCAGTGCCTACGGGGTAAAGGCAAACCAGCGCTATTACGTGTACAATTTGCTGGAGGAGATCGACGCGCCTGGCGAGTACTACTTGGACCGGGAGTCAGGCATGATGTATATGTACCCTCCGGCCCCGCTAGAGAATGCGGTCATTCAGCTCTCTGTGCTGGACACGGATATTATTCATATAGACGACGCTGCCTCGATTCATTTCGAGGGTATGTACATCGGTTCCAGCAGAAAAAATGCCTTCCATATTACAGATTCAACGGATATTGTCATTAATGCGGCAACTATGGCCCGGCTTGGCAATAAAGCGGTTATCAGTCATGGCGGAACAGGTGTGAAGGTACTCAACAGCCATATCTTCGACACCGGAGCAGGCGGAATCTCCCTGAACGGCGGGGATCGTCCCACTCTCACACCTGGAGGCAATGTAGCGGAGAACAATCATATTCACGATTTTTCACGGATTGTCAAAACGTATAGCCCAGCCATTGAGGTCGGAGGAGTAGCCAACCGGGTAGCCTATAATCTGGTTCATGACGGTCCTCATGTAGGCATTCAATTCAGCGGCAACGATCATATGATTGAATACAACGAGATTTTTAATGTGGTTACGGAATCCGATGACATGGGCGCCATTTACACGGGAAGAAACTGGACCTTCAGAGGAAATATCATCCGCTATAATTTTATTCATGATATTGGGGGCATCAGCGGCAATGTAGGTGTGTCCGGTGTTTATCTGGATGATGCCATGAGCAGCGCCCAGGTTACGGGCAACGTGTTCTATAAGGTCTACCGGGCCTTCCACGTGGGAGGGGGCAGAGATCATATCATTGAGAATAATCTCCTGGTGGATGTGACGGAGTCCATGAATCTGGATGACCGGGCTTACCGCAGATCGGGAGCATTTGCCAGTTATATGGACCCTGTGAATGGAACCATGTATAAGTCGCTGAGAGCCATGCCTTATGAATCCCAACTGTGGAGTGCCCGTTATCCCAAGCTGGCTTCGATTCTCGCCGGAGACCCGGGAATTCCCGCCGGGAACTCCGTTCAGCGCAATGTCATGGTCCGCTCAGGAAGCCTTAACATTGCTTCTATTGCCAAGGAATATGGCACGGTTGATCACAATCTGTTTATTGAAGAGGAGCAGGACCCGGGTTTTGTGGATGCCATGAGAATGAATTTCAACCTGCGGCCGGATTCTGTCATCCGGGAGCTGGCGGAAGGATTTGCACCCATTCCCTTGGATGAAATCGGCTTATACACAAACGAGTACCGTCCCCAATTGCCCACGGCAGGCGGATTTGGGTTGGTATCGCCCCAATCTGGCACAGAGGGTCTGGAGGCCCACACAATCACATTAAGCTGGGAGCCCTCCTCAGAAGCTACCCGCTACGAGGTTGTAGTTGCCCGGGACCCGCTCTTTGAAGACGTAATGCTGAATGAAATGGTGCAGCAAACGAGTATTCATTTGAACGGATTGCTTAGGGGACAGAACTACTACTGGAAGGTAAAAGCGGTGTTGGGTTCCTATGATGAAGCAGGTGTGTGGAACAGCGGCGGTCCGGCAACATTTAGAACCGTTGAGGCTGAAGGCTGGCATCTGTGGACACCGGGGGATATGCTTGTCAATCTGTGGCTTGACGGAGCAGATCCGGCGACAATGACCAGTAATGGGGACAGGGTCAGTGAATGGATGGATAAATCCGGCTCAAGCCGCCATGCCCGGCAAGCGGATGAAGGACGGCAACCGGAATACGACGCCGACGGCAAGCAGTTGGTTTTTTCCGGCAGCCAGATTCTGAAGGTGCCAGGTTCGGTGTTTACTTTTGGCGGCTCCACTATGTATGTGGTGGCGGATGTTTCGAATGCGGCCAGTCCTGCCTATCTGATCGGTTCCTCCCTGGGCAGTCCGGGCGCCACTCCAGGATCCAGGCTATATCTCAATACCGTTAATGCCGACAAAGCTGCTGTTGTCGCAGGCCGTAATGATCCGAGTCAGCAGGATATAGTGCAATTCGGCAGACCGCAGGCCCTGTCCATATATGGAATCCAGAGCGGTGACGCACCGGCGCCTTATGATCTACAAGTCTGGGTTAACGGGAGCAGCGCCGGCAGCAAGCTTCAGTATCCAAGCACATACAGCGGAACACTTGCTGATCTGTATATTGGGGGCCGCTCGAACTCTGTAGCCGACGATCCTAGTAAATACGGCGGCTTCATCACCGGTACGGTTCAAGAAGTGGTGGCAACCGGCGCTATTACCGCAGCCGAACGGCTCAAGCTGGAGGGCTATCTGGCCCATAAGTGGGGTTTAACCGGCAGGCTGCCCGCGGAGCACCCTTATAAAGCGGCTGCTCCAGAATTCACCAACAAGACTAATTTGAACGGAGCTATTGCCGAGGCTGAAGCATTGGCGACAGGGGCAGTGATAGGAAGTGAGCCTGGGCAATATTCTCAGGCGGCTCTGGATGCTTTGGTTGCGGTCACTGGGGCAGCACTGGCGACGGCGGCAAATGAGCACGCAGCGCAGACGGCTATCGATGGGGCGACACTGGCTCTGGCCAATGCCGTCACGGTATTCCAAGCTTCTGTCAACCCGGGTGTGGGGGATGAGATACCCCTTGATGATATCCTGCTAGACACCTCCAATTGGGATTACGCGGAGGGGTAGGTATCCTTTATGGCAGGTGGCACTCTTGCCGTGTCGGCCAATCGAACTACGATAGGATACCGCGGTCAATCGTTCAAGGAGGGCCTGCTGACGTTCAAGGCGAGCATGAATCTGAATTCCGGTTGGCAGGGCTTCGCCATTCGCTCCTCGGATACCCAGGATTACGGGTGGGCTGGCAATGTTCAGTATTTGCTTGTTGTGAAGCAGGATGTGATTGAAGCTCCGACGGTTTGTTGATACTGGGGCAGGCAGCTGCGGACTCTTAGGAAGTGCTGTCTGGACCACTTGGTCACTTGACTGCGGCTGTCACAGATTTATTTGAGAAGAAGAGGGCTTTCTATGGAAACCAAAAAATTATGGAGGGGGCAATGGATCTGGACAGAAGGGCTGCCCCGCTCCGGGTACAGGAATCAAATGGTCTTGTTTCGCCGCTCCTTCCTAGTGCCCGATCTCTCCTGTGCGGTACGGCTGCAATTGACGGCAGATAGCCGATACCGCTTGTATGTCAACGGAAAGCAGGTGCTGTCCGGACCGGCCAAGGGGGATGAGCACGAGCATTATTATGACACGGTGGATGTGAGCAGCCACTTGCAAGCAGGAATCAATGTTTTGGGGGTAATGGTGCTCCATTATGCTCCTGGGGGTCCCTTGGCCGGGCCAGTCTCCATTCACCGTTCCCTCTGGGGAGGTCTCTTGCTGGATGGAGAGCTGATGGGCAAAGACGGAGGTATATTGGAGACGCTTCATTCAGATGAACGTTGGCTTGGGCTGGAGGATTGTTCCTATAGGCTGGCCGATGAGTCCGGACTTAACGTCAATTGGCTTGGCGGAATGGAGCAGGTGGACGGCAGACAATTTCCCCACGGCTGGCAAGGCAGGAATTTCGAAGACCGGGAATGGCAACCGGCGGTTCCATTTATGGATACGCACAGCAAGTACGGCGTTCTGTCACCATGGCGGCTTGCACCACGGCCGATTCCGCATATGACCGAGGAGCAGCGGGAATTTGCAGGTATTAAACGCCTGTCAGATGTGGTTGGCGTCTCCAGGAGGGAGACCGAGTGTTTTTTTGCCCAGGGTGATCAAGTGCGGCATTTGGCTGGGAGCGATACGGAGTCATTCCGTGTGGATGCTTCGGGGGAAGCGGACGGGAACAGCGCAGCAGAGCTCATGCCCCAGACGGCTATCCTTGGGGAATCAGTGCCGTCAGCTGCCTCCGGACTGCTCATCCCGCCTCATGGACGTCTGTTAGTGGAGTTGGATGCTACTGTCTTGACCACGGGCTATCTGCGGGCAGAATGGCAGGGGGGCAAGGAGGCCGAGCTGCGCGTGCTGTGTGCGGAGTGCTATGAAGACGCGGATGCTTCGGCAGGCCGCCACAAGGGAATCCGCGACGATTGCGGAGACGGCAGGCTGCTTCGGGGAGACTCTGACCGCTACATTGCCTCAGGAAGTTGTCCCATCGATCAGTCCAGTGCTGAAGTGGAGGCCTATGAGCCGTTCTGGTTCCGTACTTTTCGTTACGTGCAGCTGGAGATCAGAACAGGGAATGAACCTCTGCTGCTTCAGCGGTTCCATTACCGGGAGACGGGCTATCCTCTCAGCATCCGGACGCAATTTGCCTGTTCGTCTCCCCGACTGGAGGCGCTTTGGCCGGTCAGTATCCATACACTAAAGCAGTGTATGCATGAAACCTACGAGGATTGCCCTTATTACGAGCAACTGCAATATGCGATGGACACTTTCTTGCAAATGCTGTTCCACCTGACGATAGACGGAGACGCGCGGCTGGGGAGGAAGGCAATCCGCCATTTTCATCACTCCCGCTTGCCTTCCGGATTGCTGCAATCCCGTTATCCCTGCATTAAACCTCAAATCATTCCGGTATTTTCCTTATATTGGATTATGATGCTGCACTGTTATTACCTGTACACCGGAGATGAGGCGCTTGTGCTGGAATGCCGGGAGACAATGGATGGGGTGTTGCAATGGTTTCACAACCGAATAACACCTGAGGGTTTGGTAGGGACGATGCCTAGTGAATACTGGAATTATATGGATTGGGCGCAAGGCTGGGATGCGGGCGTACCGGAGGCGGCTGCTTTTGGCCCGCTGACTGTGCACAGCCTGCTCTATATCGCTGGGCTTAAGCTCGCTGCGGAGCTCTCCGTTTGGTCAGGCCGCCCGGCTGTGGCGGAGGAGTACAGGGAGCGTGCAGAGCTTGCAAGCCGGTGCGTGGAGCAACTGTGTTGGTCGGAGGAGCGCCAGCTGTACCGGGATGGGCCGAAGTCTGAGCTATACAGCGAGCATGCGCAGTTATGGGCGGTATTGTCGGGGGTGCAGGAGGGGGAGGCGGCGGGACAGCTTATGGAGAGGTCGCTTAAGCAGAAGGGGCTGGTCAGTGTGTCCTATTCTATGTCCTTCTTTCTTTTTCGCGCATTGTCGCTTTCTGGAAGGTATAGCTGTTCCTTTGAACTATGGGAACAATGGTATGGGATGCTGGATAAGAAGCTGACCACTTGGGCGGAGGATGCCGTTCAAGAGCGGAGCGATTGTCACGGCTGGGGCTCCATACCGCTATATGAATTTCCATCGGAAATATTGGGAGTGACGCCTCTCGCTCCCGGTTACAGCAAGATAGCAGTAGCTCCCAAGCCTGGACCGCTGGATTGGGCCAGAGGCACCGTGAATACGCCCCGCGGCCCGCTGCATGTGGAATGGCGGGTGGACAGGGACATCTTCAAGCTAACGGTCAGGGGACCGGCGGGAATCCCGTTGCGTATTGAACTGCCGAATGGCGTTCGGCATTATTATGATTCAGGCGGTGATATTGAGCTGTGCTGTAGAACGCGGGCTGAACAAACTCTCCCATAGCGTCTGTGATAGCGTCTCTTCTCCATTTTATGTATAATGGCCTGTATGTGCATGATTACACCGATGGAGCAGGAGGATGCTTGGATGACGATGGGAAACAGGAATGAACAGTCTCTACAAGAAGACATTGCCACCAACCGTTTGTTCATGAAGAGCGGTTGGGGTGAGGAGGATTTTCAGTCGGATCAGGAGAAGGGCCTGGAGCAGCCTCCGTTGTCCAAGCCTGCTGCGGGGCAGGAGCTGATCAGGCTGCCGGATGAATATGCAGGCGTAATAAAGGAGCCGGATTACCTTACTCTGCTTCAGGAGCGGAAGAGCAGCCGGGTTTATAAGGATGAGCCGCTGACGCTTGCCCAACTGGCCTTCCTGTTGTGGAGCACGCAGGGAGTGAAGGGTATCCGGGGCAGCCGTTACGCTACGCTGCGCCCCGTTCCGTCCGCCGGGGCCAGACATCCCTTCGAGACCTACCTGGCTGTCCGTCATATTGAGGGGCTGGCGCCGGGAATCTATCATTATCTGCCGCTCGAAAATGCGCTGGAGTTCATCTCGGCTGCCGAGGATCTGGAGGAGGCGGTGGCGAAGAGCCTCTGTGACCAGAAGTGGGCGGCCAAAGCGCCGGTTATCTTCTTTTACAGCGTGGTGCCGTACCGGAGCGAGTGGCGGTATTCCATCCGCTCCCACCGGGTGATGCTGCTGGATGCGGGTCATGTGATGCAGAATCTGTATCTCAGCAGCCATGCCATCGGCTGCGGGACCTGCGCCATCGCCGCTTTCGAGCAGAAGACGGTGGATGAGCTGCTGCAGTTGGATGGAGAAGAGGAGTTTGTGGTCTACGCCGCGCCGGTTGGTGTGATTTAGAAGCTTTTTCAGCCGGAGAAAAGAATATGGCGGGGGGAGGGCGTGCTGTTCAGGCACGTCCTCCTGCTATTCGGGGGAGGGGCATTCCCCGACTCATGTCAACAAATTCCTCCCGGATAAAATATCCAAGAATCGCGAGAACTTATTAGACAGAGGCGGATAACGGAAGCTAACGGGAGCAGATTGCGCCTAATAGGTTAATATAGGATATTATGAGAGTTTAATAATTACTTAATATAAGTTATAATGTAGTCATCACCAAAGGAACCGGTTAATAGACCGGGGACGAAGGTGAGGCGCTCCACCCCTTTTAAGATGAGGTTATTCACTTGAGAGAGGAGAGAATTCCGATGATCTAGGCAAGCGAAGCATACCGGGATCGGCTGCAGGATAAAAGGGCGGATGTGACAACGTCTTTTGGCAGACCGTGGGTATGCGGGACCCCAAACCATGAACAAAGGATGCCATTTCTATGCAGGTATACCTGCGAAGAAGGAGCGTGATTCCGTTGAAAACGGTAAGCGAAGCGTACAAGTCTGCTATGCTCACATAAGAGCAGCGCCCGTGAAAACGCCGCTCGTGAACATAAGTGTACGCGGGAACTCACCCCCATATGCAGGGCATGGATCATCACTCCTTAATGGATCATCACTCCTTAATGGAGCAGCAAGAACATCTGAAATTGAATAACAATCATCATGTCGTGGATATGGATTGTTTCTGGAGGAAATGATTGAGTTGAACAGCATAACCAACGAATAAATCCCCGTTGCCTTTACTGAAGGCTGGCGGGGGTTTATTCGTGTTGGCGGGGGATGAAATATGATAGAATATAATCTATCATTGCGGGTAAGAGCACCCAGGGAGGACAGGCATTGGAGATCAGCATGAATCAAATTGTAGATTATTATGCCGGGGGGACGGTATCCTTCTCGGATGCCTATACCCGATCGTTTCCTCCAGGAACCAAAGGAATTGGACACCGCACAAGCCCGGCAGTCTGCGGACTGGTGTTCCCTCTTGCGGGATGCGCACGCTTCGTCTCGAACGGTGTCTCTTATACTATAGAACCTGGTATGGTTATTCACGCAGGCCCTGATATGCCTCTGGACAGAGAGGTAATCGGCGGGGATATGTGGCGTTATGCTGTTATTCACTACCGGATTCCCCAGGAGGAGATTGCCGGCGCTTCTCTTTATGATAAGTATTTTCCCATACATACAGGCTTGAATGCCCGGTTGACGGAGTTGGTAGAGCAGCAGCTGCAGACCTGTAATATCCCGGGAGGACTGGCTGCACTCAGGTCCAAGACCATCTTCGCCATTCTGATGGAGGAATTGATCCTGTCGGCCCAAAGACAGCTTCAGGACGGTTCCACGGAGGCGATGGTGAAAGCGGCAGAGTATATGCGCATTCACTTTGCGGAGCCCTTATCCGTCGCTCAGCTCGCCATGCAATTCGGGTTTAACAGAAGACGGTTCGCCTATTTATTCGAGAAACAGACGGGGATGAGCCCGGGTTTCTACCTGGGGGAATGCCGCATCCGGCGCTCCAAGGAATTGCTGCGCACCTGCGACAGCTCTGTCGCTGTGATCGCCGAGGCGGTAGGTTATGCGGACAGCTTCTATTTCAGCAGATACTTCAAGAAGCAGACGGGTCTCTCCCCGACGGAATACCGGAAGCAATTCAGAAACAGATCATAAGAAAATACCACTGCTATCCGGCAGAAAAATCTGGGCATACAAGGCCTCAGCGGCAAATGTCCATTAATTGTCGAATTGTGTCCATTCCTCTGGACGGATTAGTCTGCTATACTTTTCTTCATATGATGAGAATGATAATCAATAGTGATAGAATGCGTGAAGTCCGCTCGCAATCAAGCTGGCTTCGGAGCAGATTCCAGCGGGTCTGTTGAAATAACCCGATGGAGGACCTGCCAAACTCGCTTCAGTAGCGTTGACAGGTTGGATAATCCTGTTGGCTGACAGATTGGATGATAATTGATTGCGACCAGGCTCCGGCTGTTCCATAGCTGGAGCTTGATCCTGTTTTCTGTGAAAAGGCGTTATTATGCCTTTTTATCCGGGGGCTCCTCCAACAGTATCCGGCATTTACTTCGAAAGGCAAATTCGCGAGAGCAGGTGTTCATCGATGGAAAAAATCGCTATATACGGCAAGGGCGGTATCGGGAAATCAACTACGGTGTCCAATGTAGCTGCGGCTATGGCCTCCATGGGATTGACCGTCCTGCAGATCGGATGCGATCCTAAGGCCGATTCCACCAGAAATCTGACAGGCGGCGTGCCTATTCCCACCGTGCTGGACACTTTGAGAAAGAAAGGGGACGCGGAGCTTGACGATCTGGTCGTAAAAGGCGCAGGCGGAGTGCTGTGTGTGGAATCAGGAGGGCCGATTCCCGGAGTAGGCTGTGCAGGCAGGGGGATTATTACCGCCTTCGAGAAGCTGGAGGAATTGGACGCTTATGAGGCTTTCCAGCCGGATGTGGTGCTCTATGATGTGTTGGGTGACGTGGTCTGCGGCGGATTCGCCATGCCCATCAGAGGCGGTTATGCCGATGAGGTATACATTGTGACTTCGGGCGAGATGATGTCCCTGTATGCGGCAACCAATATCGCCCATGCGGTTAAGGGCTTCGGCAAGCGCGGGTACGCTATGCTGCGGGGACTGATCTTTAACGCCAAGAATATTGAAGGCGAGGAGGAACTGGTGTCCCGTGCTGCCGGCGAGATTGAAACGGCGGTTATCTATCATCTGCCCCGGGACCCGGCAGTGCAGCAAGCTGAGGCCATGGGGAAGACGGTGGTGGAGGCTTTTCCCGCTTCTTCCATGACGGAGCATTACAAGTCGCTGGCGCTGCTCTTGCTGGAAGGTGCAGACGGAGGTGAGGGGAAGTGACAGAATGGAACCACCTGAAGCGGTTAAGCACAGTGAAATCCAACACGGGGATTAAGCTGTTGAGCCCGGCTGCTTTCCCCGGCAGCCACTGTCCCATGCATACCGCTCTGGCGCTGGGAGGCGAGGTGGAGGGATTGTCTACTCTGGTGGTAGGCACTCCGGAATGCGCAACTTACAGCAGGTTTGTCATTCCCCAAGCCGAAGGCAGGCAAGGAGAACTGCATTGGATGTATGTGCTCGATGCCCACGAGGTGGTATTCGGCTGCCGGGAAGGGCTGATCCAGGCGCTGCGCAAGATGGACCAGGCCGGAGCCAAAGCGGTTCTGATTCTTGTCACCTGTGTCCCGGAGCTCATCGGCGAGGATATGGAGGGAGTCATTCATGAGATTCAGGGAGACTTGTCTGCCCGCTTGTGCTATGTCCAACTGGGACATTTCAAGTGCAGCAGCTATCCGTCCGGTTATTGGAAAACTCTGAAGGCGCTTGGCGGGCTGATGGAGCCCGCGGCAACCAGGGATGATTGCATTAATGTGTTGGGCCGTTCCCCCGGCGGACAACTATGGAATCACCAACCCCTCCCTTGGATACTCGGCGCTTTGCAGGAGGCCGGTTATAGCCTTCGGTTCCTGGGGGCGGGCTCATCCCTGGATGATTTCCTGGAAGCGCCGGATGCGCGGCTGAATCTTGTGGTTTCCCCCTATGCCGACCCGTTGGCCTTGCATATGGAGCAGGAGTTTGGCATTCCCAGGTTCAGCCTGCACGAGCTGTACCATACGGAGGAGATCAGCAGAGCCTATGAGGAAATAGCGGCTCTTCTCGGATTATCGTGGGAGAATGCCTTCCGTGCGCAGCGTGAAGAGGCTGATCTGCTGCAGGAGCAGGCTGCCGTCAGGCTTCGGGGCATACGGTATGTCTCGGTAAATACGGGCGCAGCCATGGCCTTGCCGCTGGCGGTATATCTGGCCGAAGCCGGAATGGAGCCGCTGCTGGTGCAACTGGATGAATTTTATCCGAATGACAGGCAATGGGCCAAGCGGCTGACCTCCCTGGGTCATAATCCTTGGGTATGCCATATGGTGAACAAGGAGGCGGACCTGCCTATGCTGGAGGAACTGGCACCGGATTTATGTCTCGGGGGGATGTTATCCCCGGGAGGCGGGATTGCCTCCGTGCCCCGGCTGATGGATCTGGGGGGCACCATGGGATTCGAACGGACGGCGAGCTTGCTTAAGCGGATCTATCTGGCGCTGGAACAGCCTGCCGCATCCATGAAGGGAGGAAAATAGCCATGGGACTGCACAGATTCAGACCCGCTCCATCCGGGCGCATGGGAACCCTATGGACACTTGCTCCCATTCGTCAGGCCGTTTTGCTGGAATTTGGCTGTATGGGCCATATGCTCTATGCGCACTCAGCCTTGAACCGGGTGGGGGTACATCAGGGCAGCTGCAAGCTGTATTCCACCCATATTGACGAAGCGGATATTTCTCTGGGGGGGACGGAGCGGTTTGCCCGGGCAGTTGCCGATATCGTCACACGCGATAACCCTCCCGTTATCTTCGTGCTGCCGTCCTCCGTCCCGGAGATGATCGGTACGGACCTGCCCGCAATCTGCGAGGAGCTTCAGCCGGATTATCCGGATACACTTTTGTTGCCCTTCGGATGCGGCGGCTTCAACATGGGACAGCACCGGGGCGTACAGGAAGCGCTGCTGACTCTGGCCCGTTCCTTGCCTGTGGATGCCCCGCCCACTGAAGTGCCAACCTTCAATATAATCGGCTCCTGCGCGGACCTGTTCCGGTTTCATGCCGATGCGGGAGAAATTCTCCGGCTGATGGAAGGCGCCTTCGGCATGAAGCCTCTGTGCATCATGACCTCGGATACAACAGTAGGGCAACTGCAGCAGATGGGGGGCGCTCATATCAATCTGGTGCTCCGCCAGGAAGGAGTGCCCGCTGCCATGCATCTGGAGGAACGGTTCGGCACGCCTTATCTGTCTGCGCGTCCCTACGGCATCCGGGGCACCCGCGCTTGGCTGGACCGGGTGGCAGAATTGCTTCATGTTCCGCTTGACCGCAGCTTTGCGGACGGGCAAGCTGCCGAGATCAGACGGCTGACGGCTCCGGCTGCGGGAGTATTCCAGCATGCGGTCCAGACCCGCCGGGATGAGATGCATCTGTCGGCAGGGGGACATGCGGATGTGGTGAAGGGAATCGTATCCTTCGGCTGCGGGGAGCTGTCGTTCCCCAAAGGAGCATGCTGGTGCGACAGTCCGGAGATGGCGGAGGAGGAATTGCCCTGCTTGGCGGAAGATCAGTGGACACAATGTGTGGCAGAGCAGAAGAAAGGTCTGCTCATGGCCAGCGGCGAGGCGCTGGAGTGGGCCGGGCGCAATGGAGAACTGCAAATTGCCAACCCCGACGTGAAATGGCGTCTGAACCCGTACGAATCTCCCTTGGTAGGCTTCCGCGGCGCAGCCAATCTGGCTACGCTGTGGGTCAACGAGGTGCTTGGGGGCAGACAGGATTGAAGCTATACCGCCGCCGCTGACTGCGATCTTTTGCGGGTGGCGGTTTTTTTGCGCTGACGTTCCACAATTTGGATGTACCCTTCGATAAACAGCACCCGGCCATTAACGCTCGGACCCCGTTATATGAGGATATCGGAAAAAATTTCCGTTATAGGGCATTTTTCTTGAAATATCGGATAATTAAAGGAAAAAATTTCCGTTAATCTTCGATATGCAGTAGAATTTATCCCGTTTTCCAGGGTTAGTCAGGGAATAGCGGAAAAAATTTCCGCTAAATATGAAGAAAAAGAGCAATTTGGAGAAATAACGGAAAAAATTTCCGTTACAGGCTTAAGAGAGGGAGAGTGTTACCCCAATGTCACCCCCTATGGAAATGTAAAATGGACCGTCGAATCCTTTTAACACCATTCTGTTGGAATTAGTGCAGGCATGGACCGCCAGGACCTTTTAACACCATTCTGGTGGAATCCGTGCATGCCTCAGGTCAGAAGGCTTTAACAGCCAGGAAGAGGGAAATGATCATCGCCCCTATTCCTCCCACCTTGCACATGAAATAGTAGAAGTCGCTGGGCTCCGGGTCATTGACCCAAACCCAACGCAACGAAAGCAGGAACAGGATATCCTGGAATTTACGGTAACGGAATCCGCACCACCCGTAAATGATGCCGGCCAAAGCAAAGTAGAGAAACGCCGGGGTGCCCGGAGTAAAGTGGTATTGCGGATACGCTGCCGTTACGAGCATATGGGGAGTAAAGACCTCCTCTCCGTCTTGCAGCACTCTCTGGTCACCGGTGTAAATGAGCAGGCCGGACACCAGTTCTCCGTGTTCGTCAAAGGCAATCAAATGCCCGGACTGATCCTGGACTTCATAGTTCTGTCCGCCGGGATAAGTGACGTTATATTTGGCGGTTGGCTCCGAACTGGTCTCTGTAATGACATACTCTTGTCCTTCAAGGGAAACGGTGCGCCGGCCATCGGCGATACTCACCTGAACGGGAGGTCCATACCGGCTATGGTAAGTGACCGCTCCGTCTTGTCCGCTATGGAACGTATACTTGTTATGGTCCATGTAGAACACAGGCACGGTGAAGTAGCTTTTGGACAATATGCCCACCGTCAGCGAGATGGCAAGCAAACATGAAAAGAACACGAATGTGGGGGATTTTATAGTTTTGGGTAAAGCCGACATAAACGTCAACTCCATTCGGGAGGATATCCATTGATACGCAGGCTGCGTCAGTTCGTTGCTTCCATGGGGATAAATATCGCTATTTGCGGCGGGTGAATGTATGTTTAGCCAGAACAGATGTTGATGTAAACGGACGCAGATGATCCTGTTCGCTGCCTTTTCGCTGTCTGCTCTCTGCCTTTTCGCTGTCTGTGCAGCTTTCTTTTGTTTTCCTGCCTTGCCGCAAATGATATAATGACCCCATACATTTGTATCCGGAGGTTATGATGACGTTAAGACAAGTCTTCACCGAGTATATTCAGACTGCCAGAAAATCCACGCTGGAGCTGGAAGAGCTGGAGCGGCTTTTCGCCGGACAGCCGGTGGAATATGAGGCGTTTGCAAAAGCGGTGCTGGAGCTGGAGAGGGCAGGCGTGCTGGAGCTGGTAAAGGCTCACGGCCGCAATGGCAAGGTGCCCGCATTGGGATACCAATACCGGATACGCCGGGACTCCATCGTCCGGGAGCATGCGAGGCGTCTGCACGGATACGGGCGCTCTCTTCATCCCTGCATTCAATTGGACCGGTATTACAGTCTGAGTGAGGTAGAGTGGCAGAGGGATTGGCCTTATATCGAAAAAATCGACCGCTATCTGCGGCGGTTCTCCCTGCCGGAGCGGGAGGCTCCTGCTCCCGAACGCAGCTTTGAGCTGGTCGGCGATGAGAAATGGATCACGGATAAGGGGGGACAGGCGGTGCTGGAGCGGCTGGGGCTGTGGACGAAGCTGCGCCTGCTTCCTGTCAGCGATCCGCTGATGCTGGCGGTAAATCCCGCGGTGCTGGCAGGGGCTCGCCTCAGGGATGGTGAGGGCGGCGCTGTCCACCGCCATCTTATTGTGGAGAACAAAACCACCTTTCAGGGGCTGGCGCCGGTGCTGCCAGAAACATCCTTTGCCACCTTAATTTATGGCTGCGGGAGGAAGATCGTCGGCAATCTGGAGATGCTGCGCTATCAGTACCCCGTGCCGGGGGGAGAGCATCTCCTGTATTATTTCGGAGATATCGACCTGGAGGGGATCAGCATTTGGTTCGATCTGAGGCTTCGGCATCCGGTCCGGCTGGCCGAGCCCTTCTACCGGGCCTGTCTGGCGAAGCAGTCTGTGCAGGGCAAGGAATATCAGCTGCGCAAGGATGAAGCGGTGGCGGCGTTCTGCTGCGAGCTTGCTCCGGAGCTGGGAAGCCAGGCTGCGCGGGGACTGGATGAGGGGCGCTACTGGCCCCAGGAGACGCTGGCAAGCCAGGAGCTTGGGGATATCTGGAGGACAAACGAATGGAACGGTCTTTGAAGGCAATGGAAATGACAGAGGTGCTGGGAGGCTTTTCCGAACGGATGGCGAAGATTGCCTTGTTCGATCCCTTGTTCGAGCTGGGGAGACAGCGGAAGACCGACAAGAACGGCAAGCAGGTGGCCATGATGGAGCTGGGGCTGCTTACGCTGCTGTTTTTCTTCGAGAAGAAGCTCTTGCGCAGCCGCAGGACCAGTGTGAAGGAGCTGGGCGGGTTTCTGGCGGCGGTGCTGTCCGAGGCTTATGCTCTGGACGGGGAGGACGTGGAGGAGATTGCCCGCAAGGTGATTCAGGTGTTCCGTCCGGCCAGCGGAAGGAAGCGGGAGTTCTTCTATACCGATCCGGCCAGCGGGCTTCAAGAGGTGATATATACCTCTATCCTGCGCACGGATTCCTATGATGCTGCCGCCAATACCCAGTACTATGCCTTGGATGAGGATGGATTGGAGCTGGTGTTTGCCACCAAGGAATTCTATCTGGAGTTCCAGCTGTCCATCCATCAGCTCCTGCTCCGCAAGCAGTTGGAGAAGGGTGAATTCCAGGGGGCGCTCCGCCAAATTGATGAGATGCATGTGGATGTGGAGACCCTGCAGGAGCGGATTCACGCCCTGGAGCATGAGATCCGGCGGAGTATCGTATCCGAGGAAACCTTGAACCGGTACCGCTCTCTCCTGGAGGATATCTACCTGCGGCTGAAGCGGGAGAATGAGGAGTTCACCGAGCTGCGGCAGTTTGTCAAGGAAACAAGGGACCGGCTGTATGCGCAGCGGGAGCTGCAGAAGGAGCGCTCCTATGAGCTGATCGTGCGGATTGCGGTGGAATTGGAGCGGGTGCATAACGAGCATACTTTGCTGCTTAAGCGGAGCATGGAGCTGGAATCCCAGGCGCTGCGGGCAGCCAGGGAATCCCTGTATTATACCGGGATGACCTCGTTTAATTTTGACCAGGATATCGCATCGTTCCTCTTCAGCACGCCGCTGCCGCTGGAATCGCTGGCGGGAATCACCGCGCCGTTCCTGAAGGTGGAGCAGCACCGGGGGTGGTCGCCGCTTACGGTGTTTGCCAAGCATCAATTGGCCGGGGAGGAAGATGACAGGCTCTCTGAAGAGAGTCTCCTGGAGATCGGCGGAGAACAGGAGGAGTCGCTGTTTTTCGTGAAGCGGAAGGGACTTTTCCGCGAGGTGACAGAGCTGCTGCTGGATTTTATGGAGAGAAGAGCCGTGCATGAGGTGCTGCTGGAGGAGTTTATCGCCAGTCTGCAGGAGGGACCCAGGGGAGCACTGCTCACGGAGCGAGATTTCTACGATTATTGGCTCATTCTCCATCAACGGAGTCCCATCCGGGCGGCGGACCGGGAAGCTCTGGAGGGAGAGGCGAAGGACGGCTTGTATGAGGCGGTGATTGAGGCGCTTTCGGGCAGAACGCTGACCTTGATTGAAACGGCCGGTTCGATCCGCGCCCATGAACGGTATTCCATTGCGAACATGATCATACGGATTGGTGGGGAAGAGGATGCAGATTGAAGAGGCGGAGGTGATGAAGGCGTTCCGCATCTATGCGCGGCTGGCGCGGGACGGCTCGGCGGATAAGGAGAGCCTGCAGGAATATGAGGCTGACGATCAGGTGCGGGGACTGGTGGAGCAGTTCGCGGCAGAGGTGGAGTGTGTGACGCTGGCGGCGGGAGAGCGGCTGTATATGGTTCCGCTGGCGCGGCTGTCTCCGTTTCATCTGAGCAATGACGCGCTGAAGAGAACTTATCTGCGAAGCGGCGCGGTGAATGCCGATCTGTACCTCATGTACGTGGCAGTGATTGTCCTCATCGGCGCATTCTATGACAGCTATCAGACGATGGAGCCTACGCGGAATTTCCTGGACATGGAGGAATGGCTGAAGCTGATGCAGCTGCGGATGGACGGGTTGAAGGAGCATCCGGAGGAGGAGCTGAAGAGCCTCAGCCAGGAATATTCGTATCAATGGAGCGCTGTGCTGGAGAAATGGGAGTCCCTTGACGATGTGAAGGAGACGGCCAAGCGCCAGAGCGGGCAAACGATCAGCCGCATGAGCTTCCTGGATACGGTGAAGCGCTTCCTGATGGACCAGGAGCTGGTGGTGCAGGTGGGCTTGCAGGAGCTTGCGCTAAGCGAGAAGGCTAAGATTATTGTCCAGCGGTATTTCATGGAGCTGGAGTACAATAGGGGGATTCTGGATTTTCTGTACAGTCTGGACAAGGCCGGGAAGCGGCGGCAGAAGGAGGTGGAGGCAGATGCCGGCGATCACTAAGATCCGGTTTACCAACATTGTTTATGAACAGGGAGCGAAGCGGTATACGGATGTGGTGTTCCGCTTTGACGGGCATAACGGGGCGATCGTGCTGGAGAATGGCGGCGGCAAGACGGTCTTTATCCAGGCGGCGATTCAGGCGGTGCTGCCCCATGCGGATGTAGCCGGACGGAAGATGCGGGATACCCTCTCTCTGGAAAATGGGCCCGCCCACATTGCCATCGAATGGCTGCTGGCGGAGAAGCCGAGGCGCCGGTATGCGGCTACCTGCGTGAGCCTGTTTATGAGCCCCGCCGGGCTCGATTCCCTGCGTTATGTGGTGGAATACGGGGAGCGGGATGATTACGGCGTTGCGGAGCTGCCTTTTACCAAGGATTCAGGGGGCAAGCGGCGTGTGACGGAGAAGGGGGAAATTCAGGAGTATTACCAGTCCATGCAGCAGCGGCATCCGTTGACGGCGCGGCTATTCGATACGATTAAGAGTTTTCATCAATATATCGAGCAGCAGCTGCACATTATTCCTTCGGAATGGGAGGCGATCGTCAAGATCAATTCCAATGAAGGGGGGATTGAAGCCTTCTTCGACGAATGCAAGACCACCTCCCAATTGGTTGACCGTCTCCTCATCCCAACGATTGAGGAGTCCATGGAGGGCTACCGGCAGGGTACCTTCGCCGATCTGTTCCAGACCCAGCGGGAGGGCTTCAAGCAGTATAAAGAGCTGAAGGAGAAAATTGAGGAGAACCGGAGGATTCTCGCCGAGCTGCACAAGTATGTGCAGGGTTATGAGAAGCTGCATCTGCGGCGCACTGAATATGACGGCTCCAGGCAGAAGGCCAAGGCGCAGCTGCAGCTCGGGGAGCGGCTGGAGACGGAGCAGTTGGCTGAGCAGGAGCGGCTGCGGGAGCGAATGGCGGGATGGCAGGGCAGACAGACCCTGTGGCGGCAAAAGGAAGCGTCCCGCCGTATTTCCGTGGAACGGCAGCAAGAAGGGGCGCTGGAAACGGAGCTGCTTGCAGTCGATGGGGAGCAGGAACGGCTTGCCGGGCAACTGGCCGAGGCGAAGGGCCGGTATTATTCCCTTCGCTATGCGGAGCACCGGGAGCGCCTGAATGAAGCGGAGGCGGCTTTATCCTATGTGCGGGAGCGCATGGAGCAGCTGGAGCAGTCACGGGATGGATCAGAGCTGCAGGAGCGCTGGGAGCGCAATGGCGGCAAGCTGCGGTTCTGGTATGTACGGGAGGAATCCAGGCAGCGGGAGCTGCTGGGACAGCTGCTGCAGGCAGAGTCGGAGCTGGAGCAGGAGCTGCAGGAGGCCTCCGCCGGGAAGAACGAAGCGGACAAGGAAAGGGAGCAGCTGGTCATCCGCGAGGCGGGAGCGGCCGAGGCGCGCAACGGACTGCAGGCTCAGCGGCAGGAGATTGCCCGGCGCATCCTGAGCAATGTCCAATCGCAATCCGTCGAGGAAGAGCTGCCTGTCTGGCTCGGGGAACAGCAAGGGCTGGAGGAGGAGTATCTGCTGCATCAGCGGTCGCTAACCGATGGCGACCGGAAGCGAAGCCAGCTCCAATCGGCGGTTCGGGAATGGAGCGGGGAACGGCTGCAGGTTGCAGATGAGCTGACCCGGCAGAAGGAATGGCATAGGCGCTATGAACAGGAGCAAGCGGCGGTCCGCCAAGAGCTGGGCTCTCTCCGTTCCGCCTGGGAGCGGCTTGGTCCGGTGCAGGAGAAGCAAAGCTCGCTGCTCTCCCAATTGGCCGATGAGATCGGGCGCAGAGAGCAGCAAAAGCTGCAATTGCTGCATCAGGAGCGGCTGGCCTACCGGCATGTGGATGATTATGGGGAGCTTCCGGTGTTTTTTGCCGATGCGGCTGCGGCCCGGCTGGTGCAGCAATGGCGGCATCAATTCTCGCTGCTGGAATTGGGCGTGGAATACGCGGCTTCGACAGAGGCGGGATCATGCGGCGAGCTGTGGCCGGTGACGCTGGTGACTACGGAGCGGGAGAAGCCCTTGCTGCAGCGGAAGCTGGCGGAGGCGGCAGACCAGTTGAGCTACCCTGTCCGGGTCTTATCTACCCAAGAGGCGCGGGAGCTGGAGAGAGGCGGGCTGCGCGAAGGCTTCGGCATGGAACAGACAGGCAGCGGGGGAACTGCCTCTGCCGGGATGTGGAGTGAGCAGGCATCTGCAGGAGATTGGAATGACCAGGCATCTGCGAGATCGAATGATCAGGCGTCTGCGGAGAGGCAGAGGGGAACAGCAGCAGCGTTCATGTGGGTTGAGCCGTCGCTCTGGCAGCCGCTGCAGCAGCCGGAGCAGTTCGCGGAGTGGAAGCGCTCTGTGGGCGATAAGGCCGGGGAGGCAGCGCAAGCCCGTCGGGAGAAGGAATTGGAGCTCTCGCGATGGTATGATGCGCGGAAGCGGCTTCAGTCCTTCCTCGGGGAGTATCCCTTGGACCGGGTTCAGGAGCAGGAGCGTCTGCTGGCTGAGCTGCGGGACCGCCAGCTGCGCCTGGAGGAGCAATTGGAGCGGGCGATGGGAGAGCTGGAGGCTCTGGAACGGAAGAAGGATGAGCTCCAACAGGAGATTGGGCTGAACCAGCAGCGCCAGCAGCAGTTGGACAACCTGGTGGAGCAGGGGCTTCGCTATCAGCGGCTGGGAGAGCAGCTGTCGTCAGTGGAGCTGGAGATTCAGGCGGTGCAAGAGAGCTTGCTGCGGGCCGCAAGGCAGGTGGAGGGCTGGCAGCGCAGGCTTGGCGCCCTGACCGAGCAGCATGAACGGCGGCGTGACGAATACCGCGGTGCGCTGGATAAGCTGCAGCGGCTGTTGGAGGAGGATCTGTATAACCATGTAAAGGATTACCTGCCGGAAGAATTGTCGGAAGAGGATTCCGTCAGCCGTCTGAAGGAGGAGCGGAGGGATTTGGAGCTGGAGCGGCACCGGATCATGAGAGACCGGGCCGGGCTGGAGAAGGAGCAGGAACGGCAGGAAGCCCAGCGCACAGCCGCCGCCCGGGAGATGAGCCTCCTGAAGGAAGAATATCCTCTGCTGTCTGCGGATCTGGAATTGCCCTCCCGTCCGGAGGTCCGGCAGAATGAGGCGCTGAAGGACTGCAAATCCCTGGAAGAGTTGCTCAGGCGCATCGGAGGCGAGCAATACCGCAAGCAGGGAGAGCTGCAGGAGCAGCGGGCGGCTGTCCGGCTGTTAACCGAGCAGTATGGCCGGGATTTCCCGGGGGAGACTCCTCTGTTGTTCCAGGTGCCCCTTGCCCGGGTGCAAGAAGAGCTTGCGGCGGAACGCCGGATGCAGGATGGGGAGCGCCGTGAGCTGGACAGGCTGCAGCAGGCGGTGGAAGGGCGGCTTGCCGATATGGCAGAGGTGCGGCAGCTCTGGAACCGGCACGAGAAGATTCATGCGCTGGACGATCCGCGGCTGGCTGCAGCAGAGCTGACGATGGAGGAGCTGTCGGAAGCAAGCTATCGGCTGCTTGCGTCAGGTGCCGCCGTGATTGACCAACTGGAGCGTCAGGCCGCCCTCATAACGGAGGAAGGAAAACGGGTAAGCATGGGCAAAAGCCGCTTCCGCGAGTTTTGCGCCAGACAGGTAAAGGACGTGAAGCTGCGGGAAATGGCGGAACGGGGCGTGGAGCTGAAGGAGAGCTACGGGGAGCTTCAGGAATTCCGGTCCATGATGGAAACCAGCATCCTGAAGGCCAACCATATTGCCGAGCTGCGGATGCAGACGGAGGATCAGAAGCTGGAGCAATACATCTCCCACATTCAGACCCATCTGAAGCAGATCGCTGCAGAAATCCGGGATTTGCCGAAAAAGACGCGGGTGCGCACGGAGACCGGCAGCAAGGAAATCTATGTGTTCCATGTCCCGGAGTGGGAGGAGCAGGACGGGAAGGAGCGGATCAGGGCTCATCTGGAGTGGATGATCAGCCAATTGGACAGCCCCAGATACCGCAGTGAGCTGGGAGAAGAGCAATTCTCTGCTGTCCGCAAGGATCTGGAGAAGTGGCTTGATGCCAAGCAATTGCTGCAAAAGGTGCTCCAGCAGGCAACCATCAGGATCAGCTGCCGCAAGGTAACCAACGACCAGCAGGTAACAGGCGCCACCTATTCCTGGGAGGAGTCCAACCGTTGGTCGGGAGGGGAGAAGTGGAGCAAGAACATGACGCTGTTTCTCGGCCTGCTGAACTATGTGGCGGAGAAGCGCCAGCATATCCAGAGCCATATGAAGCGGCACCGGACCGTGCTGCTGGATAATCCATTCGGCAAGGCGTCAAGCGACCATGTGCTTAGCCCCGTCTTTTATATCGCCGAGCAGCTGGGGTTCCAGATTATTGCGCTTACGGCCCACGCAGAGGGGAAGTTCCTGCAGGATTATTTCCCGGTGGTCTACAGCTGCCGTCTCCGGGCCGCATTGGGCAGCTCCGGCAAGCAGATCGTCGATCCCCAGCAGAGCATCCAGCAGGCCTACTTCCAAGACCATGCGCCGGAATCCATGGAGCGAATCGGCGAGGTCAGGCAGATCGAGTTGTTCTAGCGCCGCTGAGATATTTTCATAGCTGTCGGGAGGGTGGGGCGGAGCGGCGGAAAAGAGGAAAGCGTCCCCCCTTTTTATATATAAGAGTAACCCGGATTTGGGGCTGGAGGTCAAACGATGGGGATTTCTGTAAGAGCGTTTTCGCATAATGATATTCCCGCCATGAATGAAATTTGGAACGAAATCGTGGAGGAAGGATCCGCATTTCCGCAGATGGAGCTCTTGGATGAGAGGAGCGGTCTGGAATTTTTTATGAGTCAAACCTTCACCGGAGTGGCGATTGAGCAAGAGACTGGCAAAACAGTGGGATTGTATATTCTGCATCCGAACAATGTGGGCAGATGCGGGCATATTGCCAATGCCAGCTACGCAGTCAAAAACGGGGATCGGGGCAAGCGGATCGGGGAAATCCTGGTCTTGCATTGCATTGCGAAAGCGGGGGAGACGGGCTTCCGGATTCTTCAGTTCAACGCTGTGGTAAGCACGAATGCCGCGGCTCTGCGCTTGTATAAGAAGCTGGGTTTTGTCCAGCTGGGTGTGATTCCCAAGGGCTTTCTCTTGAAGGATGGGAGCTACGAGGATATTATTCCGCATTATTATGCGTTGGCATAACATAACGTTGCACAAGCATGAGAACGGCGGGAACTGCTTAATTATTTTTCTAACAGTTGTGCCAAAGTTTTAAGGGAGGGCCTGTTGAATGGTGAAGGACGTCAATAAAGTCATCGAAAAGCTGTCCAAGAAAGAACTGGTGGAGCTTGTGACAAAGCTTGCAGAGGAAGACGGGACGCTCAGGGACAAGCTGCTTGCAAAGAACAAACGGAACAGCCCGGAGCAGGAGTTAAAGGCGTGCCAGAAATGGTTTGACTCTATTGTCAAGAAACACGGAGATCGTCACGGCTTCATTGTTTACAGCAAGGCAAGCGATTTTTCCCTGGAGGCCACGGACATTCTGGAGAAGGCCTATGAAGTGGAGGACCCGCTGCTGGGGATGGAAATCGCCTTTCTGGTACTGAAGAATGCGGTTGACGCCTTCCAGTATACGGATGATTCCGGCGGAGATATCGGATATCTTGTCTCTAACGCCATGGATACCATCAGAGGCCTGGTGCTCCAGGAGAGAACCGGCGAGCTTTCCGCCGACACCATCATGTTCGATAGATTGGTGGGGTATAGTGAAAGCGAAGCTTTTGAAGGCTGGGAGGAATACCGGCTTGAGCTGCTTGCCATCGGCGCCGGGTTCGCAGATCAGCCTGTCCTGCGGGACAAGCTGAGCGTTAAGCTCAGGGATCTGTTGGCCGATTACGCCGGGGATGACCATAGCAGCTATGAGGCGGAGCAAATCCTGTGGATGTTATTCGACTTAGTGAAACAATACGGTACACAGGAGGAAGAGCATCAATTTCTGGAGGAGCATCTGTCCTATAGTTCCTTCCGCAAGGAGGCCATTGAACGAAGCCGGAACCAGGGGGATTATGACCGAATCTTGGCCCTGGCGCTGGAAGGAGAAGAGCTGGACCGGAAGCTCCCCGGATTGGTTAATGATTGGAGGCGCGCCCGATACGAGGCCTATAGCGGGTTAAATCGAACAGAGGAGCAGTTGAAGCTGGGCCGTGAGCTGCTCATCGGCGGTGGTACGGATTATTATGACCAACTGGAACAGCTGGCAGGCGGAGATGCCGATGACTTCTATAAGAGTGTTCTGCAGGAGCTGAAGCAAGCATCCGGCTGGACGGCGGCAGGCGTTTACCTGAAGCTCATTGAAAAGAAGAATGATGCGGACGAGATGATGGACCATGTAAGAAAAAATCCAAATGAGATTGAACGCTATGCGCACAAGCTGGCGGACCATTTCCGGGCTGAGGTCCTGTCCATCTACCAAGCTCATATTGAAAAAGCTGCCAGCGACGCCGCCAACAGAAAAGAATACCGAAGGGTATGCGAGATTATAGAGCGTTACAAGCCATTGGCCGGGGACCAGTCCGCCGAAGAAATCGTGGGCCGCATGAAGGCGCTATATGGCAATAAACCTGCATTTGTGGATGAGTTGGGTAAGGTGAAATAAAGGATTGCCGCGGGGCGGCTGCGGGGGGGAGGGGGAGGATTTTATTGCCTTCCGCAGCCGCTTAAGGGACCCGGGAGGGCAGTCCTCTTCGGACATGCTTGGCTGATTGGGTAAATTGAAGCATTGGTATATAGTGGTATATAATTTGGATGACCTATACTCTTTTTATTCAGCCAATCCATCGAAAAGCAACGCAGCATCCTTGAAGCCGCGTAAATAGATTTGGGTTTGGAGAATAGCTTGAGAAGATGCCAAAGTATCCTCGTACAAGTAGAGGGTGTGCTTAAGTTCTGGTGCAATGAATTCACGAATCTGATTTAATTGCTGCTCACATTCATTGGCAAGCTGGGAGTATTGGATTTGGCTGTTGGCCAAGTCTTTCAGAAGCTTGGCTATTCTTGCTTCCACAAGAGGTTCAATGAGATCTTCAAGTGATAGATTCAATTTATCTACACCTAACCATTACCTTATAGGGTCATATTTTAACCTTATAGGGTTATTTTATAGCTTTTATATGCCATCGTCAAGTATCAAATTATTTGGTTCAGCGTGAACAAGGGAGATTATTAAATTGGGGGGCATCTCATTTGTTGAAATGCAATATTAGATTACTTATGGCTGAACATAAAATTGATGACATTACAGAGTTAATGACACGTTCGGGACTAAGCAGGAACTCTATCAATAAACTGTATCGTGAAAACAATATGGAAACTACTAAATTAGAAACGCTGATGAGGCTTTGCGATACCTTTGGTTGCAAGCTCTCAGACTTAATTGAGTACAGACCCTAACGACCATTGGACATTTGGAAAACGAACAACCTGATCTGGTGCGAATGTGAAGCTCCCATGAACCCCCCGGGTCCTTCGCACCTCAGATTCTGTCGAATTATGATATCTTATATTTATTTTCGAAAATGTCAAGGTTTGTGCTATACTTTCTTTATATTGGAAACGGGTAGTTATGCAAGATTCATCTGGTGTGGAGATGGGAAAGGCATTTTTTGCCGTCGCACTTCGTATGGAGTGCGTGGATTGAAATGTCCGTTGACTACCCGTGACTTTGCTCATACCTACGTCGCACTTCGTATGGAGTGCGTGGATTGAAATGTCCTGGACGCGCTGAAGCCGCGCAGGATCATTTCGTCGCACTTCGTATGGAGTGCGTGGATTGAAATGCCATGAATCCGGTTATACTCCGCCGCCGCCTTGGTCGCACTTCGTATGGAGTGCGTGGATTGAAATTTGAGGATTAACACGGACTGCCTCCTCTCCTATATCGTCGCACTTCGTATGGAGTGCGTGGATTGAAATGCTTAATTTCACGTTTAAAACGATGTAATAACGAGTCGCACTTCGTATGGAGTGCGTGGATTGAAATTCGTCCCCCCCCTACCCTATCCGCGTAATGGTAAAAGTCGCACTTCGTATGGAGTGCGTGGATTGAAATCTAACGGCTATGCCGCCTGTCAACGCGTGCAGCATCGTCGCACTTCGTATGGAGTGCGTGGATTGAAATGCTCCTGCGAAACGTTCTGCCCGTGCGCATAGCAGTGTCGCACTTCGTATGGAGTGCGTGGATTGAAATCTTGAATCCGTACGGGTTGATCGTCTTGATATCCGCGTCGCACTTCGTATGGAGTGCGTGGATTGAAATTCGTACAACTCGGCCAATAAGCCGCGTATTTCATTCGTCGCACTTCGTATGGAGTGCGTGGATTGAAATTGACATCTTCCGGGGTCACACATGATACGGTGACTCGTCGCACTTCGTATGGAGTGCGTGGATTGAAATCTTAGTCAGAACCGCGGGGATGTTTCTATTGCTCAGGTCGCACTTCGTATGGAGTGCGTGGATTGAAATGTGATGCTGCTCATCATGCGTTCGCAGCTCAACAAAGTCGCACTTCGTATGGAGTGCGTGGATTGAAATGCTGCGGGTTTTTCTTTCGTGAGCAGAGTCGAGAAGGTCGCACTTCGTATGGAGTGCGTGGATTGAAATACTATGGGCATGGAAGGTGCTATGGTAGGAAGTAGCGTCGCACTCCGTATGGAGTGCGTGTGGATTGAAATGCCTAGGCCTTGCTCCAGCCGTGGTATAGGATGGCGTTGCACTCCTTTTTAAGTGCGTGGATACAAATATCTGCTAAATTTGCATACTCTCTTTCGATGTGGATTGGTTGAGTCAAAGCGCCTTATCATCAAAAGGCTACCTTTATAAAGGGGGCTGTTACTGGCTTGGGTCCATCTCTTGCTGCAGACCCGTAGCGATAGTAATTTCGTCATGCAACAGATGAACTTTGTAGCTTGGTGGAAGCCCGTAAATGATCATGTACAAATACCTCTGCCGCGTACTCAGAGTATCTATCCTAATGAAGAATCTGCTAGAGTTGCGCGGCGCATTTTTAGTAGACAAAAAAATTGGTTCCTCGCTATTCGATGTGGGCTAATAGATTGCGATTTTATATGGAGAGGCGGGCATGATAAGCTGGTTAGCAACGCGAAGTCCTTATGCTTTGCGGCTTACGCGAGTACTCATGCCCGCAGAGGCTCCATGTCAAATCGTTCTATCATCCTATCAAACGTAGCTTCTTCCACTCAATAGAGCTAAGAGCCAAAAAAATTCTCGTCCAAATGAGTAATTTCCGCCTCATTTTCCATCTGTATATAGTGAGGAGAGTAAACGAGGAGGCGGCCGGATGTTAATCAACAAAGTTGTGCTGGCAAGATCGGGCGACAAAGACGCGCTGGCGTTAGTTTTGGAAGCAATGAGACCCGTATTATTGAAATCGCTTGGGAATTCACTTCCACCTAATTTGGATCAGGAGGATGTTGTGCAAGAAACACTTCTAGTCATTATCGAAAAAATCGAACGACTTCGAGAGCCTGCCTACTTTTTGGATTGGAGCAAAAGAATTTTGTACAACAAACGTAAGGAGATGATCAGAGAACAAAAGGCATGGCTTTTGGTGCCATTGGGCGATTTCGCACATTTTTCCAGTACAGATGATTATGGAAGTGAAAACAGGTCAGCCTTGATAGAATGTTTGAAACAAATAAAACAATGTTACCGAGAAACATTGTTTTTATCTCTAATAAAAGATCTTCCCGTTCAAGCTGTGGCAAAAGTCCAAAATATCCCCGAGGGCACAGTGCGATCACGGCTCCATTACGGCAAACAGCTTCTCAAAAATACATACCGTTTTTATGAAGGAGACTGAGAATATGAACCAAGGACCAAACAGCTACATCGCCCATATCCGTCAAAAGGACAAGCAGATTCAAACCGTATCCGAGCATCTTGATGCGGTGCAGGAGGGATGCGAGGTGTTCGGCGGCAAAATCGGAGTGGCCCATCTGGCCGGAATGACCGGTATGTTGCATGATATGGGCAAGTATACCCCTGCTTTCAAGCAATATATCCAATTGGCTTCCGATGATCCCAAACATGCGCCCAGACGCGGATCCGTGGATCACTCCACTGCAGGGGGCAGATGGCTGTACCGACGTTATCACAAGAAGGCGCTGCTCCCCGAGGATAAAGCGGCCGCCGAGTGGATGGCCAATTGCATTATTTCCCATCATCAAGGGCTGCGGGATTATCTGGCCCCGGAGACAGAGACTCCATTTCTGGAGCGGGTGGCCCGCAAAAAAGAAGGGTTGGAGGAATACGAACAAGCGGTGAAGGCTTTTCTGGACAATTGGACAGAGGAGGAACTGGACTGTTATTTTGCAGACGCGGCCAAAGAATTGAAGCAAGCGCTTCAACGGATCAGAGACAACAAGCTCAAGCCCATTGCGTCTTCCTTGCTGATCAAGTACTTGTTCAGTTGCCTGATCGATGCGGATCGGACGAATACCCGCGAATTTGAGGAGAACCGCTATGAAGGCTGGCAGCGGGATTATGCAGAGTTTTTTGCCCGGAGCTATGATCTGCTGATGCAGGAGCTTCAGCGCAAGAATCAAGAGGAGAATTCCGACCATCCGATTAACCGCCTAAGAAGGGAAATGTCTGAGCAATGTGAAGCGTTCGCCCACCATCCCTCAGGCATCTATACCTTGTCCATCCCAACCGGTGGGGGCAAGACACTGGCTAGTCTCCGTTATGCGCTTAAACACGCGTTGGAAAAAGGAAAAGACCGCATCATCTACATCGTGCCATTTACCACCATCATTGAGCAGAACGCTCAGGAGATCCGGAATATCCTTCAAGATGACGACAATATTTTGGAGCATCATTCCAATGTAATAGAGGAGTTGGATTATAACCCGGCCGACCCTGACCGGAAGACCGACTACCATCTGCAAAAAGAAAGACTGAGCGTGGCCCGGGACAACTGGGACCGGCCCATCATCTTTACGACGATGGTGCAGTTTCTCAATACCTTCTATGCCAAGGGGACACGCAATACCCGCCGCTTGCACCAGCTGAGCAATGCTGTGCTGATCTTCGATGAGGTACAGGCGGTTCCGCCCCAATGCGTGTCGTTGTTCAATGCTGCGCTTAATTTCCTGCAAGCCTTTGGCCGATCCAGTCTGATTCTCTGCACGGCGACGCAGCCTGCTCTTGATTTCGTCAAGCATAAGCTGTTGAAGAATGAGCAGGCAGAGATCATTGGGGGGCTGCATGATGTGAACCGCCATTTCAAGCGGGTGGAGTTGCAGAACCGGATCACGGATGAAGGCTGGAAAACGGAGGAGCTGGCAGATTTTGTCCATGAAAGAATGGAGGAGCTGGATAGTATCCTGATTATCTTGAATACCAAGACAGCCGTGCGGAAGCTGTACACTCGTTTGAAGGATGAAGGCTGGATGCAGGAGGATCAAGTGGTGCTGTACCATCTCAGTACGGGAATGTGCGCGGCCCACCGGAAAGAGACGCTGAAGGAAATCAACGAGGCACTTGATCCCAAAACACCCAAACGCATTATCTGCATCAGCACCCAGCTTATTGAAGCGGGAGTGAACGTCAGCTTCCAGTGCGTCATCCGCTCATTGGCGGGACTGGACTCCATTGCCCAGGCAGCAGGGCGGTGCAATCGTCACGGGGAGGCGGAGCTGCGGCAGGTGTATGTGATTCGCTCGGCGGAGGAGAGTTTGTCGAAGCTTCCGGAGATTAAAATTGGGGCAGAAATCAGCGAACGTTTGTTCCGGGAGCATAAAGATGACCCTGGACGTTACAGCGACGGTCTATTATCGCCTCAAGGGATGGAAGCTTACTTCAGCTATTATTATGATGAAATCAAGGATGAATTGGACTATCCGATCCGGCAACTGGATAAGAACCTGTTTGATCTGCTCAATTACAACAAAGCGTATTATGACGACTATTGCCGGACTCACGGCAGGCCGCCGGAAATGGTGAGCCGTTCTTCCTTTGCCACAGCGGAGCAGTATTTCGAGGTTATTGCCAACAAGACTGTATCGGTGCTTGTTCCCTATGATAGCCCGGCTCGGGAAATGCTACTGGACTTAAACGGCGAACTCGAGCCGGAGGAATTAAGCCGACTGTTGCGGAAGGCCCAGCAATACGTGGTGAATGTGTATGAGCCGGATAAAATGAAGCTGGAGCGGGAGGGTATTATTTTTCCGCTGCTGCACGGGCATGTGTGGGCATTGCGTGAAGATGCCTATTCCCAGGATTTCGGGATTGATCCGCAAAGAGAGGGAGGAAGCGGCTGGGGATTTGCGGGAGCCTAAAAAGCAAAAAGAACCTGCTGAGGGCAGGTTCTCTTGCTATAACACATAAGCAAGTCAATATATAATTTTAAATCCACGTTGCCAGCGACAAAAGCATAGTTCGGCAAAAAAAGTGTAGCACATTCCCACTCCTGCATTCAAATTTCTGTAGAAAATAATTGTTGCTAAACCGCTATATATGGTTTAAAATGGAATTGCATTGAGAATTTATATATACATATCAAATTAATATATAAGAAAGTTGGTAAAACGAACTGTTCTATTCCTAATAATCTCCTCATAATAAATTCTATGACGCCACCCATCATAAGATGCTTGGACTAATTCTATGAAGGAGGAAACAACCATGACTTTTGTTGAACAAAGACAGCATTGGCTAAAACTTCTTGCAGAGCAAGCTGCCAGTGGCCTTACCCAAGACCAATGGTGCAATGCTAAAGGAATTAAGCTTGGGCAGTTTGAGGATTGGCAGCGGCGCCTTGCATTGACCCCTTCAGAAATTCATCATGTGAGGGGGACTTTTCAGACAATGCTTCCATCGCGCCATGAGGTTCTTCTTGTTCGAGTCGGTGCTGTGACAATCGAGGTGCAAGCCGGATTCTCTCCCGGCTTATTAGCCCAAGTTGTCCACGCCATAGCTCCACGCTGAGTTCTTCCATCGGCTCTCATCAGTTGCGGCACACCAAACCAAGTCTGTGTCGCAACTGATCCAGTCGGAGGTTCGTTACAAGAGAAATGTGCTTTATCAGCAATTTATGGTGTGATTTAAGGTGGACAGTTCATCATTAAGAAGAAAGGAGGAGAACCATGCGCAACCAGATCGAATTTGAGCTAACCGGCAAATACGCGCTTTTTACCGATCCGCTTACCAAGCTTGGAGGGGAGAAGCTGAGCTACCAGGTGCCTACGTATCAGGCATTGAAGGGTGTAGTGGAGAGCATCTATTGGAAGCCGACCATCACTTGGGTGATAGATGAAGTGAGAATCAGGAATGTGATCCAGACGGAATCCAAGGGTATGCGGCCCATCGAGTATAACGGCGGCAATACCTTGGCTTATTACACGTATCTGAAGGATGTCCGTTACCAGGTGCGGGCCCATTTTGAATTCAATCCGTACCGGGAAGATTTGGCCCATGACCGCAACGAGCACAAGCATCATAACGTGGCGAAGCGGGCCCTGGAAGCAGGGGGACGGCGGGATATTTTTCTGGGCACCAGGGAGTGCCAAGGTTATGTAGAGCCTTGTGTTTTCGGCCAGGGAGATGGATTCTATAATATTGTTCCGGAGGTTAATTTCGGTGTGATGGTCCATGGCATCAGTTACCCGGACGAAACGCCGACCGGGGAGCGGATTACCCGGCTATGGCCGGTCAAGATGGAGAAGGGCATCATCCGTTTCTGGCGGCCGGAAGAATGTACCATGAGCCGAAAAACCGGTGAAGGCACTGTCAAAGCCTTCGGCGCTGGCAACATGCAGGGAGTGGACGAGCTGTATGCGGAATATTTTCCGTAAGGGGGGACTGAAGTGAGTTGGTTGATGCATCTGCGGCAGACCTATGACAATAATGAGCAGCGAGTTGGGCAATTCGAGAGGAACCGATTTGGCCGGGAATATGCACTGATCCCTGTTTCTCATACAACTCAAAGCGCCCACATTGAGATTTTGTTGAGTTTGAAGGGCGAATTGATCCGTGCAGAGGTTGTGGACAAGGAGGATGCCAATACGATCATCCCTTGTACGGAGGATTCGGCCAGCCGTACCAGTGCACCGGTGCCTTACCCGTTGTTTGACAAGCTTCTATATGTGGCGGGGGATTATACGCAATTTTGCGGTGAGGTGAAGGGCACGCCTCATGCAGATTACATGAACGAGTTGAGGCAGTGGTGCCAGTCCCCGGATGCCCATCCCAAGGTGCGGGCGGTCTATGCTTACTTAAGCAAGGGAACCTTGATAGCCGACTTAATTGAACGCAAAAATTTATGGACCGATGCGCAAGGGCGGCTGTTGGACAAATGGACGCCTGAAGCGGAGAAGCAACATGGCGAGAAGCCGAAAATCTTCAGGGTACTGGCCGGGGACCAGAGCGCAGCATTTGTCCGGTTTGCGGTGGAAGCGCCGGGGGAATCGGAATCAAGACTATGGCGCGATCCTTCCGTGCAGTTGGCCTATATCCGCTATATGGAGCGGGAGCAAGCGGAGCGGGAGCTATGCTATGCGACTGGCAAGTGGGAGCCGTGTGTGGACAAGCATGCTTCCCGGATCAGAAGTTCGGGCGACAAGTCCAAGCTGATCTCCGCCAATGACAGTCTGGGCTTTACTTATCGGGGGCGTTTCAAAGATAGCCGGGAGGCGGCCACCATCAGTTTCTCGACTTCGCACAAGGCCCATAATGCGTTGAAGTGGCTGATTGAGCGCCAGGGAGTGAATATGGGTGGCAGAGTTTTTGTTGTCTGGGGAACGGATGATCCTGATGCACCTGCCCCTCATGCGGCTAGCTTCTCTCTCTATGATGAAGATGTGGAGGAAGCGCCGGAGAGTGGAGACCCTACCCGCAGGGAATTCGCCGAACGGATTCGCAAGGCGCTGAGCGGTTACCGCAGCAGGTTAATGTATAACGAGAATGTGATCATTATGGTGCTGGATGCCGCTACTACAGGCCGGATGTCGGTAGTGTACTACCGGGATATGGACAAAGAACTATTTCTAGATCGTCTTGAAGAATGGCATCTGACTTGCTACTGGCTGCACCGCTATGCCAAGAACAAGGAGGGACAGCCGATCGTATTTCCAGGCGCTCCAGCTACTCGAGACATTGCCTTCGCTGCTTACGGTTCCCGGGTGGATGAGAAGGTGGAAAAAGGACTGCTGGAACGGATGCTGCCTTGCATTGTTGACCGCCAGCCAATTCCCGGCGATATTGTGCGCAGCGCTGTCAACCGGGCCTCTAATCCTGTGGGGATGGAACCATGGGAATGGGAGAAAACCTTGAGTATCGCCTGTGCACTTGTGAACAAAACGAAGAAGGGGGAATACGAAGTGAGCTTGGATACGGCCAGTGAAGACCGTAATTATCTGTTCGGACGAATGCTTGCCATCGCGGATGTATTGGAGCGTTCGGCCTTAAGCAAGGAAGAACGGCGGGCAAGCAATGCTATCCGCTATATGAATGCCTTTGCCCAGCATCCGGCCCGGACATGGAGCATTATCCAAAAAAGTCTTCAGCCTTATCAGGCAAGGCTGGGAACGAAGGGAACTCATCATAATCGGCTGTTGGATGAGGTAGGCGCGATGATGAAGCCGGAGGATTTCACGGATAAACCGCTTAGCGGATTGTATTTGCTCGGATTTTACAGTCAACGCCATGAGTTGTATAAGAAGAAGGCAGCCAGCAACGGTGCAATTGTTCCCGGAGTGGATATGGATCTGGATTCGGAAGAGGATATGGACGAATAGGAGGAAAAATAAAATGACTATATTGGATCATAAAATCGACTTTGCTGTGGTGCTGTCGGTGACACACGCCAACCCCAACGGTGACCCGCTTAACGGCAACCGTCCCCGTCAAAATTACGATGGGCGCGGTGAAATTTCCGATGTATGCCTCAAACGCAAGATTCGCAACCGTCTCCAGGATATGGGCGCTGCCATTCTGGTGCAGTCCGACGACCGCCGTAACGATGCTTATCAGAGCATCAAGGACCGGGTGGACGGCAATGCTGATGTGAAGGAGTTTGCCTCCGGCAAGAAGGCAAACAGCGACTTGTTCGCCGGTGCTGCCTGCGAAACATGGCTGGATGTCCGCAGCTTCGGACAAGTATTCGCTTTTAGCTCCAAGGATAAGGAAGAGAAGGGGAAGGGAGTATCCGTGGGTGTGCGCGGCCCAGTTTCCCTGCATACGGCGTTCAGTGTGGATCCGATCGACATCGTCAGCACACAGATTACCAAAAGCGTTAATACGGAGACCTCCAATAAGAAGGGCTCGGATACGATGGGCATGAAGCACCGAGTGGATTTTGGGGTGTACACTTTTTTTGGCAGCATCAACACTCAATTGGCGGAGAAAACAGGATTTACGAATGAGGATGCGGAGAAGATCAAGCAGGCGCTGATTACGCTTTTTGAAAATGACGTTTCCTCCGCCCGTCCTGACGGAACAATGGAAATTATCAAGGTGGTGTGGTGGGAGCATAACTCCAAGCTGGGGCAATACTCCTCTGCCAAGGTTCATCGGGCGCTTAAGGTGGAGAAGCGTGAGGATGTTACGGAACCCAAAGCTGCCGACCATTATGTAGTTTCTGTGGACATGTTGGACGGACTAAGCTGCCATGAGTATGCCGGACTATAAGGAGGAGGATTTCCTCCAGTTGGCGGGCATTCAGCACTTCAACTTTTGTCGCAGGCAGTGGGCGTTGATTCATATCGAGCAGCAATGGGAGGAGAATTCCCGAACGCTGGAAGGCAGCTATGTGCATGAGATTGCTGACCAGCCCTTGCTGCGTGAGAAGCGGCGGGACAAGCTGGTTGTGAGGGCATTACCCATCCATTCCCGGAGGCTTGGGATAAGCGGCGTTTGTGATGTGGTGGAATTTATCCGCGACAGCCAGGGAGTTGCTTTAGCTGGGGAGGAGGGCCGGTTCCTACCTTATCCCGTCGAGTACAAGCGGGGCAAACCCAAAAAAGATCAATCCGACCGCTCCCAGTTGGTGGCGCAGCTGCTTTGTTTGGAGGAGATGTTGGCTTGTGAGCTTAGTGCGGGGTACTTTTTCTATAACGAAATCAAGCATCGGGTCGAAGTGACGGTAACGCAAGAGGACCGGGAGCATGTGGCGGCAGCTTTGCAGGAGATGCATCATTATTTTCAGCGCAAGCATACCCCGCGGGCTAAGACGGGACCTCATTGTCAAAGCTGCTCGCTCCACCGTATTTGTCTACCGGAGATGTTGGAGCGCCGCTCTGTTGCAGGCTACATCGAAAGCAGGTTGAACGAATGAAGAAGCTCCTGAATACCCTTTATGTTACAACACCGGATATTTATCTCTCTTTGGACGGAGAAAATCTTGTAGTTAAGCAGGAAGAGAATACTCTGGGGAGATTTCCTCTGCACAATCTGGAAGCAGTGTGTACGTTCGGCTATGCAGGGGTTAGTCCCAAGCTGATGGGGGCCTGTGCGGAGCGCAATATTGCCTTGACCTTCATGACGCGTAATGGCCGTTACCTGGCCAGGGTGATCGGGGAGGATAAGGGGAATGTGGTGCTGCGCAAAGAGCAGTACCGCCGATCTGATGACGACCGGGCCAGTGCGTTGCTTGCTAGGAATTTTATCACAGGAAAGCTTTACAACAGCAAATGGGTTTTGGAGCGGGTTACCCGTGACCACTCCATGCGTATAAATGTGGAGCAATTTAAGAAAGTGTCCGCTTCTTTATCCGAAACGATGAAGGTAGTACGGCAGGTGGAAGATTTGGACGTGTTGCGGGGACTGGAAGGGACGGCGGCGAACCAATATTTTGGCGTGTTTGATGAGATGATTCTGCAACAAAAGGAGAGCTTTATCTTCAACGGGCGGAGCCGCAGACCCCCGCTGGATAATGTCAATGCGCTGCTGTCTTTTGCTTACGCGCTCCTTGCTAATGATGTAAAGGCTGCTCTGGAAGGAGTGGGGCTGGACGCTTACGTAGGGTTTCTGCACCGGGACCGCCCGGGGCGTGCTTCTCTGGCGCTGGACATGATGGAGGAATTGCGCGGCATCTATGCAGACCGCTTCGTACTGTCGTTGATCAATAAGAAAGTGGTCAACGACGGAGGTTTTTTTGCAAAGGAAACAGGGGCTGTAGTGATGGATGATCCTACACGCAAGCAGTTTGTCAAGTTATGGCACGACAAGAAGCAAGAAATCATCATCCATCCTTATCTGGGAGAAAAGATCGCTTGGGGACTGGTCCCACATGCTCAGGCACTGCTACTGGCCCGTCATCTACGCGGAGACCTGGATGAATACCCTCCATTTTTGTGGAAGTAAGGAGCGGGAGCTATGCTAATATTGGTAACGTATGATGTCAGTACAACGGATGCCGCGGGGAGACGGCGGCTGACGCAGGTTGCCAAGAAATGCGTCGATTATGGGCAACGTGTGCAAAATTCTGTCTTCGAGTGTGTTCTTGACAGTACCCAGTTTACCAAACTGAAGCACGAATTGGAGCAGTTGATTGACGATAAGGCGGACAGCTTGCGATTCTATAATCTGGGCGAGAAGTACAAAACCAAGGTGGAACATATCGGTATTAAAACGTCATTTAACTTGGAAGGTCCCCTGATCCTGTAGGTGCGAATGTGAAGCTCCCATGAAAACCCCGGGAGATTCGCACCTCGGATTTTGTCGAATTCGCCTTGCGGGCATACCCTTGATAAATAGTCAAGGGTTGAACGATAGCTATAAAGAAAGCAGCAAACGAAAAAGTTCAAAGATTAATACTTTCTAAGCATTGGTTTCATTTTTTTCGCAGTCGCACTCCGTTTGGAGTGCGTGGATTGAAATCGTCGTCTCTGATACCGGACCACGTTACCCACATCGTCGCACTCCGTTTGGAGTGCGTGGATTGAAATCAATCGGTATCCTTACTCCACACTCCACTATAACAAAGTCGCACTCCGTTTGGAGTGCGTGGATTGAAATGGAATCGTTGCCGTAAGCGCATCATACCAGTCCGATGTCGCACTCCGTTTGGAGTGCGTGGATTGAAATGTCGGTACGCGGTAGTTGTTGCCGTCCGATCCGCGGTCGCACTCCGTTTGGAGTGCGTGGATTGAAATCGAAAGCAACTGCGGAACCAATGGCAGCGGAATATTGTCGCACTCCGTTTGGAGTGCGTGGATTGAAATGGAGGTGGCGGACACAAAAACGCAGCAGGATCGCCGTCGCACTCCGTTTGGAGTGCGTGGATTGAAATGCTTGCCTGCGCAAGAAATCCGACAACCGGCGTTGTCGCACTCCGTTTGGAGTGCGTGGATTGAAATCGCTATCTGCGTTGACTCTGCGCCTGATAAAAGACGTCGCACTCCGTTTGGAGTGCGTGGATTGAAATGGATTGTAAGCATACATATGCTCGCCTCCTTATCGTCGCACTCCGTTTGGAGTGCGTGGATTGAAATCGGACTACCTCCGCCACCGCCTCGCTAATCTGCGTGTCGCACTCCGTTTGGAGTGCGTGGATTGAAATCTCAACCTCTTGGCCGTTAATTTTGACGATCATGGAGTCGCACTCCGTTTGGAGTGCGTGGATTGAAATACCAGGAATTTAGATTTACACTGGATGTTTGCGCCGTCGCACTCCGTTTGGAGTGCGTGGATTGAAATGTCGCCCCCGAACTTGGTAACTACATCCTCTCCGTGTCGCACTCCGTTTGGAGTGCGTGGATTGAAATGCGTCATTGTCGGCCAACAGTTCGTTGGTGAGCGTCGCACTCCGTTTGGAGTGCGTGGATTGAAATTGCTCGATAAGGAACAACGCGGCATTTTCCATTTTGGTCGCACTCCGTTTGGAGTGCGTGGATTGAAATTACGACAACAGTGTCCGTTCCAGTTGCGCCGGGGGGTCGCACTCCGTTTGGAGTGCGTGGATTGAAATGCAAATCTTGTCTCCCGTGGTGCGGTCATACACATGTCGCACTCCGTTTGGAGTGCGTGGATTGAAATGGCGATGGGCCGATAGCGCTCCGGGATCATATCAGGTCGCACTCCGTTTGGAGTGCGTGGATTGAAATCCAATCCAGTGTTGTTATATAAAAAAACATCTGCGTCGCACTCCGTTTGGAGTGCGTGGATTGAAATGTCGCTCCAGTCGCCGCATTCGATGCCGTCGCAGTCGCACTCCGTTTGGAGTGCGTGGATTGAAATCAGGCGGAGATGGGCAGGATCATATCGGATGGTTGTCGCACTCCGTTTGGAGTGCGTGGATTGAAATGCCGTCCGATCATTTACTCGGGCACCCGGCTCCTGGTCGCACTCCGTTTGGAGTGCGTGGATTGAAATTTGTCTAGCGTTTGGTGTGATGATAAACGTGTCTGTCGCACTCCGTTTGGAGTGCGTGGATTGAAATGAACCTGACGTAAGCGGCCAGGCCAGTTTCGCCAGGGTCGCACTCCGTTTGGAGTGCGTGGATTGAAATTGCGGCTCCGCAGCAGAGTCCGATAGCTCCAGCGGGTCGCACTCCGTTTGGAGTGCGTGGATTGAAATCTAATAATAGCTGTAAAATGGGTTGTCTTTATTGAGTCGCACTCCGTTTGGAGTGCGTGGATTGAAATTGCGTCATCCTTCCGTCCCAATCGCGGACATGATGTCGCACTCCGTTTGGAGTGCGTGGATTGAAATGGCAATCTTACGTTTCACAATCGCTAGCATGGCGGAGTCGCACTCCGTTTGGAGTGCGTGGATTGAAATTCCTCTCCTCCCCCGGTATGGGGGAGCGCCTTATCGTCGCACTCCGTTTGGAGTGCGTGGATTGAAATACTCATGCATATAATACGAATATACGTTCTCGTGTCGCACTCCGTTTGGAGTGCGTGGATTGAAATTCCAGTAGAAAATGCCGGATAGGAACTCGTACCTTGTCGCACTCCGTTTGGAGTGCGTGGATTGAAATCCGATGCCAGCCCCTAGGATATTGAAGATGTTTTCAGTCGCACTCCGTTTGGAGTGCGTGGATTGAAATATCAACCGAAGAAGAATCGTACGAATCCCGATCGTGTCGTACTCCGTTTGGAATGTATAGACTGCAATGTGAGCTTGTACCTGCCCACTTTTACTGGAGATGGTCACACTCCATAGGGAGTGCGACCATTAGAATGTGGCAATATTTAGGCAGATTTAACTGCGCCATTGATATTCTCCAGTAGATGGGAGACAATTGCTGGAGGCGATGGATAGCAATGCATCGCGTATAAGGTGGTTTGGATGATGAGGAAGGCCAAATTTTCAAAAGCTCTGTATGTTATTGGATTTGTACTATTGGGCTTCTTCATTCTTGGAGCGGCATATGACTGCTATATGTACTATCAAGGGAGTTATCGGTACTATTCCTCCCCGTTATATTTGTATATACTGGTCCGAGTGTTTACGTTTTTACTGCCGGCTGTAATTAGCATGGCATTGGCTTATGTTATAAAATCCAGAAAAATCCAATAGTTTTTTCAGCGGACAAGCAACTTTTTCCCGCGGGAACGAATGCTTGTTAAAGTTGTGGGAATAATCAAGCTTTCCATTGCAATACCCGAAGATATACGGTTCACATTACTTTAAGGAGGGACGACTTATTCCTAATACCGCCAAAAAACCTGCGGCTATCATTATTATCATGCTGCTTGTATATGCAGCAGCCGGCTTCACCTTATATAATTACTTCATCAAAGGCAAGAAGCCGGAGAATGTAACGCTGAATGATTTAACCGGCAATAGTCACACCATTGCCTTTGAGACCAAGCCGACCGTGCTGCTTTTCTTTACTACATGGTGTCCGTACTGCAACGAAGACGCGCCCAAGGTTGTCACTTTGTATGAGAGGTATCAGGCCGACATCAACCTGTATGGCATTAACGTAATTGACCGCGATGACCGGCAGGAAGTGGAGGAATATGTGAAGAAACACGGCATTCAGTATCCGGTGCTGCTGGATGAAGGAAGCTACTTACATAAGGAATACGGATCGCCCGGCTTCCCCACGCTGGTTTTTCTGAATAAAAACGGCAGGGAAATCAGGAGAATCATAGGCAGTACAAGCATTGAAATGATTGAAGCCCATATTAAGAATGCAATTGGAAATTAAATAGTTTTACCATTCGGGAACCTACGATTTAAGCTATGGCCTGCCTCATAGGAAGGTGAACCAGAAGCTTACTCCGTTGTCCTGATTCCGGGCGCCGTAGCGGAAATGATGGAGGTCCAGGATGGAGCGGGAGATGGCGAGTCCTAACCCGGTCCCCTTGGTGCTGCCGCGGGAGCTGTCGGCCTTGGTATAGGGCTGCCAGATGCGGTCTATCAGGTCCTCGGGAATATGGCTGCCGCTGTTAAAGCATTCCAAGGTATGCTCCGTAATGCAGATCCGGATGATTCCCCCGTCTTGCACGTGATCCAGTGCGTTAACCAAGAAGTTGTCCATCACCCGTTCCATCAAGACGGGATCGGCCTTAATCACCGCGTCTCCCTCCAGAGAGGCCGCCACTGATTTTTCCCCGCATACCTCCTTGTAGCGTTCCATGATCCGCGCACATACCTCACGAAGGGATACATCGGCAAACTTTGCCAACACGGGTCCGGAAACCGACTCCAGCTTGGACAGCTCCAGCATGCCGCGGATGATGTGGTCCATGCGGTTAACGTTGGTCAAGATTCCGCTTGCATACTGCTCACGCTTCTCCGTATGAACATGCTCCAGCAGATTCTGCGCGTAGCCGGAAATGATGCTGAGCGGCGTCTTCAGGTCATGGGCAAGCGCGTTGGCCGTTTCTTGCCGGGAGCGCTCCAGCTCCTCCCGCCTCCGGTAGGTTCTATAGGTTTGAGCGGACAGGATCAGAGCCGCGGCTATGAACATAACCAGGCCTCCAGTCCCTACATACAGCAGTGTGGCGCCGCTTTTCTCCAGCAAATTCACTTGGCGGGCGTAGACCGTCCAGTAGTCGCTGGTATAGCTGTTGTCGTCGGTCATATGGACAGTATTCTGATAGGGCTGAAGCAGATAGAGCCTATAGTTCAGCCTGCTGATCCGTTCGGAGGAAACCGTGCCCGGCTGCCCTTTGGAAGCTTCCATTAGCATCTCCCTGTCCAATGCCAGGTTGCGCAGGGAGAGCTGCAGCTCACGGTCGGAGTACAGGATATTCACGGGCTGTATCGTGCCGAATTCGAAATAAGGCAGATCCTTGGCATCCGCGAAGCTGGATGAATAAACGAGGGTCTCCTCAGGCGTTCCGTTGTAGCTGAGGGATACGTCTCCGGTTTTATGGAAGCCCTGCGCGTACATGGGGGTTACCGTGATCTTATCCGGTATGGCCATGTCGCCGTCCAGCCAGAATCCGCGCATTTGCAGATCATAGGCAAAGAGATCTCCCTCTTTGTACGCCTTCTTCTCAAGCTGACTGTCCCAATAATGCTCCAATTCGTCTGCTTCCTTTTCGCTGAACCAATCCCTTACATTCAACTGCGCATACCCCATATAATTCGTGCTGCCTTCCGTGCGTTCCGTATAGCCGACCAGCCAATGGTCGCCGGTATGGTAGAGCAGGTCATACTCTCCCGTATAGATGGCCAGCTCCGTTTCCGGACTGATGAAATAAACCCATTTCTCCAGCAGGGCTTTCCTGAATCCGGCCTCGTCCGCCAGTTGGCCGCTGCTGTCCCTATGATCCTTCAATACGCTTTCTACCATGCCGTTGGCCTGGAGCGCGAAGGCTTTCATCTGCAATTGGGCGGCTTTCTTTTCCTGGAACAGGAGGAAAAGAGTGAATCCCGTCATCAGCACCAGATAGATAGCGGCAAGGGCGCAAAAGGTGCGCAGATAAATGCTTCGCCGGGCCGTATTTTTGTTCATCGGTTATTCCTCCAATTTGTACCCCTGCTTAAACACGGTTCTGACCTGACCGGAAGCCTCTCCCAGCGCCTTGCGAAGCTTCTTCACATGATTGTCCACCACCCGTTCATTGCCTTCAAAATCATAGCCCCAGACGCGGATCAGCAAGCTCTCACGGGTAACCGGGCGTCCGACATTTTCCATAAGGATGCTCAGAATGGCAAATTCCATGGGAGCCAGCTCCACCTCCGTGTCATGCACATGAACGGTGTAGCGGTAGGGGTCCAGCCGGATGGTGCCGACAGACACAATGTCGTTCTTGACCATGCCCTTGGCCCGCCGGATCAGAGCGGTTACTTTGGCATAGAGCTCCGCCAGGGAGAAGGGCTTGGCAATATAATCGTCGCATCCCAGCCGGTACCCGTGCAGCTTATCGCTCTCCTTATCCCGGGCAGTAATGAAAATTACGGGGACTGTACTCCGTCTCCGGATTTCCCGGCAGATGGTAAAGCCGTCTACCTCCGGAAGCATAACATCCAGAAGCACGAGATCATATTCAAGGAAGGCGCACTTCTGCAAGCCTTCTTCTCCTGTCCGGGCCGTGTCCACAATGAAGGCTCCGCCGCTTTTGTCAGTGAAATAATCGGTTACAATCTCCCGGATTTCCGCGTCGTCTTCAACTAAAAGCAATCGAAATGGCATAAGTTCACCTCAAGGTATAGGATAGCATACCGGTGTGTCTTCTTTGTATCCTCCGGATCTGGATTACCATAAGTGGGCAATGGGGGGGCGGCAGAGAGAGGGAATAATTGGTGATTGCCCCGCCTCCTGATGGAAGGGGATAGTGGACAAAAAGTGTAGCTTCAATACAACAGGCTGCCTGCGCCAAATTAATTCACCGCGTCAATGCACAAAAGCAATTGGTGCGCACTTTAATCCCCAGTCAACTCGAACTGAGGTTTTTTCGTATACAAAACAAAAAAACCAATGAATATTCATCGGCCACCGTAAAAAGACAATATGAAAGAGAAGTCGCCCTCTCTCAAGTTCCATTATGAATATAGTATGGCATGCAAGGGCTGAAAAAGCAAGGAACATTTTGAAAAAAGCAGCATGGCTTCATTTTCCCCCGTTAGATGCCGCAATCAAGGATAAGGAGGGCTTGTCCTGGAGTTTCCCCAATAGCTCGTGCCTATGATATGTTATTGCAGCAAAGGAGGGGGGAACGGACTATGCAAATCATGTTGAATGACATTAAAAAGAGCTTCAAGGTGTACCGACGCCCGGAAGGAAAATGGGGGCTGCTGCGGGGTGCGGTAATGCGCAATGTGGAAAAGGTGGAGGCGCTGGCAGGCATCGGCTTTGCCATTGATGAGGGGGAGCTGGTGGGGTATATCGGGCCCAATGGGGCGGGAAAATCCACTACTGTGAAAATCATGAGCGGGATTCTGACTCCCGACAGCGGGGAGTGCCGCATTATGGGCAGAACCCCCTGGAAGGAGCGGTCGGCGCATGTTGCCCAAATCGGCGTTGTGTTCGGACAGCGCTCCCAACTGTTCTGGGATGTGCCGGTGGCGGATTCCTACGATGTGCTGAAGGAAATGTACGGAATTCCCGCGGCAGAGTACCGGGCACGGCTGTCGCAGCTTGCAGAGGTTCTCGGCGTGGATGAACTGCTGCGGATACCGGTCCGGCAGCTGTCTCTCGGCCAGCGCATGCGCTGTGAGCTTGCAGCTGCGCTTCTTCACCGGCCGCGGATCTTGTTCCTGGATGAACCTACCATTGGTCTGGACGCGGTGTCCAAGCTGGCTATCCGGAAATTTCTGAAGGAGGAAAATCGGCGCAACGGGGTGACCATGGTGCTGACTACCCATGACATGGACGACATGGAGGCTCTCTGCCAGCGGGTGATGGTGATCGGACGGGGGCGGCTGCTGTATGACGGGAACCTGTCGGGCTTGCAGGAAAGGTACGCGCCCGAGGTGGTCATGAAGGTGAATACGGACGAGATGATCGCGGCCATGTACAATGATCTGTCTCTGGTGTAGCGGGCTTGCGAAGCCGTTTTTCCGTAACCCAGCAAGCCATTCGTACCGGTGTGAAAAATGTGAGGGAGGTATTGTCATGACTGCGATGCAAACGTGGAGAGCCTGCCGCTCTCTTTTTCGCGTGAGGATAGCAGAAGGACTGCAGTACCGGGTATCCGCCTTCTCCGGTGTTTTCGTCAGTGTACTGTGGTCGCTGATCGAATGTGTGATCTACACGGTGTTCTATACCTATAGCCAAGACGCCGGGTGGAACCACAACGGCTTCAGTCTGGAGCAGGCCATCTCTTACGTTTGGCTGGCTCAGTCCCTTCTCATGTTTCAATTCATGAGCATTGACAGCGAGATTCTATCGAAGATGAACAAAGGGGACGTGGCTCTGGAGCTATGCCGTCCCATGGATCTGTACCTGCACTGGTTTGTGAAAAGCGCAGCCGGAAAGCTGGGAAGCAACTGGATGCGGGGAGGACTGACCTTGGTTGCAGGCTTGCTTATGCCCGTCGGCTATGCCCTGGGCCGGCCCGCCTCAATTGCAGGCTTCGTCCTTTTCACGCTGTCCGTCATATTAGCCTTTGTCCTGTGCTCCGCCTTCGCCATGCTGGTCACAGCCGTCCGGCTGAATATGACCTGGGGGGATGGACCCGCATATATGCTCATGCTGGTCAGCGGGGTGCTGTCGGGTGCCTATCTGCCCCTGCGGTTATGGCCGGACAGCATGCAGACGTTCCTGCGGCTTGCGCCCTTCGGCGGCTTCGTGGATATTCCGGTGCAGCTGTATGTGGGCAGTCTGGCGCCTCAGGCGGCGGTTCCGGGAATGGCGCTGCAGCTTTTCTGGAGCGCCGCATTTATTCTGCTGGGCCGGGCCGTGCTCAAACGGCGGCTCAACAATCTGGTTATTCAAGGGGGCTGAGGAACCGGTGGGAGGCAAAATATATTTCAAGCTGCTGCGTCTGCATTTTCTGTCAGGGATGGAATACAAGGGATGGTGGCTGATGCTGCTTCAGGTTCTGATCGTTGTGGTGACTGATCCGCTGGCCACCATATTGCTGTTCTCCCGCTTCGGGGACATCGGCGAATGGAGTGTGGAGCGGATTATTCTGATCTACGCCCTGGCCGTCGCCTCCTTCGGTCTGGCCGAGAGCTTATGCCGGGGCTTCGACTATTTTCCCTGGCAGATGCTGCGCTCGGGAGAGTTTGACCGGGTTCTGCTGCGGCCGTGCTCGCTGTTCATCCAGGTGGCCGCATCCCGGTTCCACCTTCACCGCCTGATGCGTCCGGTTACAGGCATCTGCGCCGTGATCTGGACTCTGAACAGAATGGATGTGCCATTCAGCCTGAGGAATCTGGCCCTGTTGACCATGGCCCTGACGGGCGGAACCATAGTCTACTGCGGGGTGTTCGTGCTAACCTCAGGCTTGGCCTTCTTCACGGTCAAGGGTCTGGACTGGATCTACATCCTGACTAATGCCAGCTACCAGATCACCCGCTGTCCGGAGCCGTATATGCCCCGGGTGCTGAAGGGCATGTTCCTCTTTCTGCCGCCGGTGCTCCCCGTAAGCTTCTATCCGGCCGCTGCTGTGTGCGGTTGGGGCTATCCCGCTTGGACGGGCTATCTTCCCTTGCCGGCAGGCTTGGCTTTTATGGCGGTTGCTCTTGTAATCTGGCAGATCGGAGTCCGCCATTACCAGAGCACCGGCAGCTAAAAGAGCCGAAGTGGGGAGCAGCAGGCCGGGCAGCTGCTCCCCCGGCTGCCGCGGTGTGACGGATAGTTGGACAGACCAGTGCAGGACGACGGCAGATGTGTGAAAGAATGGAGGAGCAAGTCACTTTCTGATTTCATTTACGGGCAGCCACAATTCCATATAACTTGCTTCCGGGGTACTGTTGTAATACATCTCCGGTGAATATGCCTCCATGGTCAAACCGCGGTTTTTCAACCATAGGCCTGTATACTTGACCGCTTTGTTCAGAGCGACAGTGACGAGCTTCTCGAAGTTCTCCGCTTCAAATCCACAGATGATATACTCCTGCGCGGGTAGCTGCCAGCTCCGGAATGGTTCACCCGCAATGTCTGTTTCCGCTTCAGCTCCGGCAAAGTAAGTGAAATGCCCTTCCGGGGCGTCACCCATGTAGGCGACTCCCAGTTCTCTGCCGTTTGGAACGCGGGGAATTTGGCTTTTCATCTGATGAAATCGATTCCACACCTCCCCCGGCATGTCAACACCGGTTGCTTCACCAAGGGGCATCTGTCCATCAATGGGAACATAGCCGGCTACTCCTATAAAAGGAACTGGTACCGCCAATGTCCTTCTGTTCATCTCCAGAACCAGCCCGTCGCTGACCAGTGGCACGCCTTCATCAATCATGGTGTAGCCCAGCAGCAGATCAGGCTTGTCAAACTGGTTGAGCATAACAGGATGCTCCCGGTATTGCTCCGGCGTCAAGCCGTAAGCTTCCTTGAATGCCCGGGTGAAGGTTTCGTGGCTGCCGAAGCCCCAGTCCAAGGCAATGTCCAAGATACGCTGATTTTTATTGCCCAGGCTGTCACATGCTCTGGCAAGACGGCGCAGCTTGATGTACTCCCTTACCGGCCGCTTAACCAATCTGGAGAACAGCCGTTGGTAGTAAAAGGGTGAAAGGCTGGCTAATTGGGCAAGTTCCTCCATTTCCAAGTTCCTGGTGATATGATCTTCAATCCAATCCAAGGTTTGCTGTATGGCTTCCCACGCATGCATCGCAAACGCCTCCTTTACAAGCAAGATACCATATGAAATCCTTCCGGCGCTTGACGTGCTCTGCTTTTTATGCCGGAGAAGGGTTCTTGTCTTCCCCGGGCAGGACCGATAGCTTTTGGGCGAAATCAAGAATCCGGCTTGCTATAGCTATCATAATGCAAGCTGTTGGCCAAACGCCAGGTCAGGATTCGTCCCTGATCAGGCTCTTGGTCATTTCATACAGGCGGACAGCATTCTCCTTGTTCAGAGTCTCCAGCTTCAAACTCACAGGCTTGGTGCGGTCCCAGGCAACGAGAGTCTGCGGCGGCGGATTATCCATTAAACGGATAATGGGCTGAATGCTCTTCTCCACAGGCTGGGCGAAGAGCTTGCCCATGAGCTGCATCAGCATCCTGGCGGGCTGCTTCAACCGAAGGGTGCCGCTGTTGGTATAGCCCGGATGAACAAGAATGAACCGGGTTTTGCCCTCCTTATGGTTCTGCGCATAGGCGGCTCCAAGCAGGTCATTGGCTCTGCCTCCTTGTAATGTGGCCTTGATCATGCTGTATTTTTGCCGGAGCATCAGATCGTTCCAGTGGATTTCACCCTTGGTCATGCCAGTGCCGCCTACACTGACAATGACGGGGCGGCCGCTTTTTTCGAGCAAGTCCGTCAAACCGTAGCTCAAGATGAACCGGCTCATATAGTACAGGGAAAAGACGCCTTCATAACCTTCCGCCGTTTCGGTGCGTTTGGGGAATACCTGCATCGCCGTAAGCACCAGAGCATCAAGCCGGTCATACCGCGCCTTAATCTCTCTGACCACACGCCGGTTCTCTTCTGCGATCATCAGATTGGCCTGTATAAAGCTTGCCCGGTCTTGAGCGCCCAACTGCGCGGCAGCTTCCAGAAAATTCCGCCCTCTGGCCGGGGTATTGCCCACAACCGTCACGCTTGCCCCCTCCCGCAGGTAATGCAAGGCTATCCCTCTGCCCATGCCGGTGGTGCCCCCGGAAACCACAATATTCTTGCGTTTGTTCTCCATTTTATTTCCCCCTCTGGCCGATATAAATCAGAATGGTATTGCGCCTTACCATTTTCCGGAGTATAAGCAACAAATGTTGACTAAACAACGGGTGTATATTACGATACTAATATTTACGCTGCGGGTATTCAATAAGCAAAGGACTTCAGATGTCGCTTTGCCGACAGATTTTCAATACTGTTGTTTAGAAGGGAGAATTTCCATGGGCAATCCCGCCAATCCGCACGATCCCCGCGTGAAGCGGACACGCAGGCTGCTGCAGCATGCTTTTATGGAATTGCTGGGACAAAAGAGCTTTGAGGCCATTACCATTCAGGATATTACGGAGCGTGCCGAGCTGAACCGCGCCACCTTCTACAGCCACTTTCAGGATAAATATGAACTGCTGGAGCTTACTCTCAGCACCATGTTCAATGACGTTCTGCACCAATGGATTCCTTCCGGCAGCAGCCTGGGGGGAGAAGATCTGGTCCGCCGTCTGATGCTGGCCCTTTGCCAATGGCAGATCGAAGCGGAGAACAGCTTTAACCGCAAGCTGACCCTCTCGGCCGTCATCGAGCAGAATACCAAGAAGCAACTGTATTCCCTCATCCATTCCTGCCTCAAGCAAGCGGATACTCATCCGGCAAAGTCAGCCAATCTCCCTTCCGATCAGGCAAACCGCCGCCTGGAAATTCTGTCCGCGATGCTCAGCCACTCCATCCATGGCATTGTCCTGCAATGGGGCCAAACCTCCGGCACGGAAACCGCGGAAGAGCTGGTTGACTATTCCTTACCGTTCATCCGGCCCATTCTCGGGGAAGCCAATCTAATCTGAAGGGATTTTGCAATCTGATCTTCTATACAATCTGGTCTCCGCTGTTGCCTAAACGGTGATTGTCCGATAATATTTAATCGTGCAAGCATATTTTATGCCAAGGCTGGAGTGATTCTATGATTGCTTTTTTTAAGTCCAAAACGTATTTGCGCCGCATTCTGATCTCGATTGCTTCCCTCGCCGTTGTCATCGTCAGTATCTCATCCGCGGCAGTGCATGTGAACTCGGAGAGAATGGTGCTAAGGATCCAACGGGAGGCGGACCAGAAGATTCTGGCCCAGATCAATTACAACATCCATACCCTGAACGAACTTGTGAATACGCTTGCAACCAGCTTGTTCTGGGACCCGGAGATTACCGAGCTGATGTACGGGAATGCAGAAGAGCCCATCTTCGAGGTGCTGAAGAAGCTGGGAAGACTGGACACTGTGGTACATACCAACTCCTTCCTGGATTCCATTCTGGTCTACAACAGCCATACGGGGCAGCTTCATTCCGGGGGTGAGCGCACCTTCAGGAATGCGGACAACCCCAGGGCGGAATGGATGATGCAGCTGTTGCAGCAGGGTGAATACCGCCGCTTGCAGCTGTTGCCCGTGCAGTTCAATCTGCCCTCCCCCCAGGTGGACCTGTTCAGCTACATCATGAATGATGCCGTTATCCCGCCCCATGTCAACGAAAGTGCGCTTGTCTTGAATGTGAAGCCCGATTGGCTGTTTCATAATATTACCTTGATCAACGGCATGGCCCAGAAAAGCGGCAGCCAGAATTATCTGGTCAACAGCCAGGGCGATATTCTGTCCTCCAATAACCAGCGCGCCGACAATTGGGACAAGTTCGATTACAGGCTGGCCGGGCAGCTGCAGGAGCCGGAGGAGAACGGTTATTTCGACCTGGCCGTTGACCGGGAAAAGTATCATGTCTCCTATTCCAAGACGATTATTGAGGATCTGTATCTGGTTACCATCCAGCCCAGTTCTGCCGTACTGGGGGAGATCTATCAGCTGAGGTCTACTTCCATCTGGCTAATCTCGGCAATTCTGCTGTTCTCCTTATTGCTGGCCGTCTGGATCGCCCGCAGGCTCTACAGGCCGGTGCAGAATTTGACCCAGTTGGTCAAGGACCCCGGGCACAGCTATGGAGAGGCTGTTCAGGCTCCCAAGGACGAGCTGTCTCTTATATCCAGCAGCTACAAGCATATGCGCGACCATCTCATGGACATTCAACTGGAGCAGCGGGACAAGCAGAAGATCTACCGGAACTACTCCGTCCGGAAGCTGATTTCCGACAGCGCCGGCTTTACGAAGGAAGAGATCAGCGAGTTTGCTGACCAGATTCATATCCCTCTGTCGGAAGAGGGCTGTTATGCTCTGGTTTTATTCAAAATCGACGATTATAACAAGCTGCTGGCCAAGCTGTCCGAGCAAGACATAAAGCTGTACAAGTTTGCCATTCTGAATATAGCCAAGGAGCTGTTCTCCAAGGTCCACAACTGCGAAGCGGCGGAGATGCGCAGCAACCACCTGGTCATTCTGCTGCACAATATGAATGGACCTCAAGCCTACGACAGCATCCCTCAGCTTATTGGGGAGATTCAGGAGGTTATTCTCAGGTTCTACAAAATAACGCCCAGTGCGGCGGTGAGCGGGATATTCCACAGCTACAGGGACATCAGCCATCATTATGAGCAGCTTCAGCAATATGCCCTGTACCAATTTGTCTTCGGTAAGATGAGCGTGATTACGCCGGAAATGATTGAAGCCAATCTGAACAATACCGTCTGCCAATTTCCTCCCGAATTGGAGAAGAAGCTTTGCGACGCCCTGAAGTCCGGCCAGCTCCAGCAGTATGAATCGGCTGTGGAGCTGTTCATCCGGCATATCTCTACCCTGCATCATGACTTCCATCTCTACAGCATCTCTCATATGGTGGTGCTGTTGCGGTATACCATTTACGAAATGAACAGCACCAGAGTAGCCCCCGTCTCCGTAGATTTGACGGCATTCAATCAGAAGATCCTGGAGCTGGGCTTTCTCGATGAGATCGGGGAGCTGTTCAAGCAACTGTTCCATGAGGTAATGGACAGCCAGAAGCAGGAGAAGGAGGAGCGTAACGATATCTTGATGGAGACGGTCAAGGACTATATCCAGGCCAATTATATGGACAGCAATCTGAACCTGCAGGGGGTAGCCGCCATACTGCGGATGTCCGCGGATTATGTGGGTCGGATATTCAAGAAGTATGAAGCCATGTCTGTAGCCGATTATATGAACGAGGTCCGGCTGAACCACGCCCGGCAGCTGCTGGAGAACAATTCGTATACGATCAATGAAATTATGGAAAAGGTGGGGTATGCCAATCAGAGCTCCTTCTTCAAAAATTTCAAGAAGAAATTCGGCGCCACCCCCAGGGAATATCGGATCAAAAAGTCCATGAGATGAGACAAGGGACAGACTGGCGGCAAAACGGCGGATTTATCCCCCTGTTATGGAGAAAAACCGACTTTTCACAGTAGTTATTCCTCATGAATTCCGTAGAATAAGACTCATCAGTCCAAGACAAATGCTGATATAGCGACAACAAGTCAGATGATGAGGTGATGAAGTGGGGAAGCAAGTGAATCTGGCGGCAGGAGCCGGCTTTGCCCCGAACAAGAAAAAAGCGGGTTTTTGGCGGAGGGAATGGACGTTATTCAAAAAGAATGCGGAACTGGCCTCACTGGTGACGCCCGGCATGATAACCATTCTGATCTTCTCATATTTGCCCATGTTCGGAATTATAATTGCCTTTAAGGATTTCCGCTATGATCAGGGAATATTCGGCAGCGCCTGGGTCGGGTGGAAAAACTTCGAGTTTTTCTTCTCCTCCGATGTGGTATGGAGGGTGGTGCGCAATACCGTTTCGTACGAGATGGCCTACATTGCGGTTACTACCGTATTTGCCCTTGCTTTTTCCGTGATGCTCAACGAGGTTAGCCGCAAGTTCTCCAAGTTTTATCAGACGGCATTATTTCTGCCTCACTTCCTGTCCTGGGTTGTGGTGTTCTACATCGTCTATTCCTTCCTGGATGTGCGGCACGGCCTGCTCAATAAGGTGATTGTCTTCCTGGGCTTCGAGGAAGTGAACTGGTATATGACAAGCGGACCCTGGCCATACATTCTGGTTATCGTGGCTCTATGGAAGCGCATTGGCTACAACACGCTGATCTATTATGCAGCGATCATGTCGGTTAATCAGGAGTATTATGAAGCGGCGCGGATGGACGGAGCCAGCCGCTGGAAGATGGCAACCAGAATTACGATTCCCATGATTGCCCCTTTGATCAGCATTCTGGTCATACTGGCTATTGGCAGCCTGGTGGCGGGGGACTTTGGCCTGCACTTCTTTATCCCGAACAATTCGGGCATGACGTATCCCACCACTGATATTATCGATACGTATGTCTACCGGGCCTTGCTCAATGTGGGAGATGTGGGCATGAGTGCGGCAATCGGCCTGTTCCAGTCCATAGTAGGCTTGGTGCTTGTGGTGTCGGTCAATACGATTGTCCGCAGGCTCAATCCGGAAAATTCATTATGGTAGGAGTGGGAAGGATGCCAAGCAACAAACAACTTTCTGTAGGCAATATAATCATTCATTTAATCTTTCTTGCGGCAAGTCTGGCCATGCTCATTCCGCTTGTGCTGGTGATTGCGATTTCGGTGAGCAAGGAAAGCTCCATTGTGGAGCATGGATACAGCCTGTTCCCGGATAGGGTCAGCTTCGAGGCCTACCGGTACATCTTCCAGGCGCCCAAGCTGATGCTGCGGGCCTACGGCGTAACGATTGCCACAACCCTGATGGGAACTGCAGGCGGTCTGCTGCTTACCTCCATGGTAGCATACGGCATCTCCCGCAGAGACTTCCGCTACAACCGGGTAGTGACGTTCTATGTATTCTTTACGATGCTGTTCAACGGCGGACTGGTGCCCAGCTATATTCTGAACACCCAATATCTGCATTTGCGCAATACGATTTGGGCGCTGGTTCTGCCCGCCTTGCTCTCCCCGTTCTTCATCATGCTGATGAAGGGCTTCCTGAGTAAAATTCCGTTTGAGATGGTGGAATCGGCCAAGATGGACGGGGCATCGGAATGGAGAATTTTCCTCAAGATGATCCTGCCCTTGTCTACGCCTGCCCTGGCAACTCTGGGACTGTTCATCTCCTTCAACTATTGGAACGCCTGGTTTCCGGCCTTGCTGTATATCGACAAGGAATCTCTGGTACCTGTGCAATTATTGCTGGTGCGCATGATGCAGCAGGTGGAGTATCTGAAGCAGAATATGCAGATCATCAGCGATCTGGGGGCGGATACCAACGCCTTCCCCACCTTGTCTGCGCGGATGGCCATGACGGTGGTAGCTGCCGGTCCCATGATGGTGATTTTTCCTTTCTTCCAGCGATTCTTCATCCAAGGTCTTACCGTAGGGTCGCTAAAAGGGTAGCAACTAATGAAGCAATAGGCTGCAGAGGAGGAAGGAGGGCAGAGGGTGTTGCCTTAAGAGCAGCATTGTCATATGCATGCATACGAAAGAGGAGGGTTACATGTGAAAAGAAAAATGTTTGGTTTGGTCCTGCCGCTCTGTCTGGGCTCCGGCCTTGTATTGGGCGCATGCTCCAACGGGGATGCAAAAGAGAATTCACAAGCGTCTTCTGCACCTGCAGCGACAGGAACAGAGCAGAAGAAGGAGCTTGCCCCGGTTGAGCTTACCTGGTATTTGCCCGGTAATGTGCAGGCGGATATCGCTTCTGTGGAAAAGGCTGTGAATGAGTACATCAAGCCCAAGCTTAATGCCACAATTAAACTCAATATGGTCACTTCGGGAAGCTACCCGGAGAAGATGAACACGCTGCTGTCCAGCGGAGAAGCCTTCGACCTGCTCTGGACGGCCAACTGGTCCTTTCTGTATGAGCCCAATGCCAGCAAGGGAGCGTTCCTGGAGCTTGACGGGCTGCTTTCCCAATATGCTCCTGAATTGAAGGCAAGCCTGCCTTCGATGATATGGGAGGATGCCAAGCTGAAGAGCAAGCTTTACGCAATTCCCAATTACCAGATATCTGCCAAGGTGTACGGCTTCGTCGTACAGAAGCGCTTTGCGGAAAAGTACGGACTGGATCCGGCCAAGGTCAAGGGACTGAGGGATCTGGAGCCTTTCTTGGCGCAAGTCAAGCAGAACGAACCGGATTTGATCCCCTATACGCCGGGTGAATATGTGCATCAGATGTATGGATATGACGGAGTGAACAATGTTTCGGTCTACAAGAGAGGGGATAAAAACTTCCAGGTTGTAGATTTCGTGGATACACCCGAATATATGGCTCATCATAAGCTCCTGCACGAATGGTATAGCAAGGGTTATATTCCCAAGGACATTGCTACAGCCGATATGTCTCAATTCAAGAGTGCAGGGAAGATTGTCTCCAATTTCGGGGTTACGCTGAAGCCGGGAGGGGAAGCGGAGGAGAAGACGCGCAACGGTGGTCATGATGCGATCTTTATTCCTCTTAGCCAGCCGGAATTTACCGGGGTTCAAGCGACTCTGACGGCTATCAGCCGTACCTCCAAAAACCCGGAAAGAGCCATGATGCTGCTGAATTTGATCAATACGGACAGCACGCTGTACAATCTGCTCAGCTTCGGAATCGAAGGCAAGCATTATGAGAAGGCCGGTACGAATACCATCCGGAAAATAAAGGACAGCGGCTACGCCATGGATAACTGGAGGCTGGGCAACGTAACCAACGGCTACCTGATTGAAGGCCAGGCGGAGAACACCTGGGAATTGACTAAGAAAATGAATGAATCCGCCGTTATTCCGCAAATATTCGGCTTCAAGTTCGATACCACCCCGGTGAAGACGGAATATGCCAATGTGACGGCCACCCGCAAGGAATTCCAGAAAGCGATTGAAACGGGAACCGTTAATCCCGAAGAATATATACCTAAGTACGTAGAGGCGCTGAAGAAATCAGGGAATGACAAAATTCTTGCCGAGCATCAACGGCAATTGGATGCGTGGCTGAAGGAAAAGGGAATGAAATAGCAGAGCGGCACAGGGAGAGAGGAAGGCGGGCGCTTTCTCCTCTCTTCGGCTTACCTGCTGCAAAATCCATTAGCACAGGAGGACAGGGATGATGAGCGGAAAATGGTTAGTAAGAACGGTGCTGGCAATAGTATTGCTGCTGACCGGAGGGGTGTTGGCTGCAGGAACCGATTCGGAGGCATCCGGGGAGATCTACCGGTTTGCCACGGATTTCAACAGCTATGCACATAACGAGAAGCCCGTTGCGGAATTCGACTCCATTCTGGAGGAGGGGCCGACCCAGCATCGCGGGTATATGCGAGTGAAGGATTTTCCGGATTCGGTGAATAAAAGCCTGCATATTCTGGACGCGGGTGTGGACCCCAGCAAGGGACGGGCGGTTCTGCTGAAAAATTTCCCCGAGCAAACGGGGAAAGTCACGTTTCAGTGGAAGTTTTATAATGAGTACGGCACAGATAAGAACGGGACGCAGCGGTTTTTTATCAAGGGGCAGAATGCACAGGGGGCATTGGCCTATGCGCTGCGTGTAGGCATTCGCAATAATACCTCCGAAGTGGTCCATGTGACTCCCTCCGGCATGACGCCGCTGGCGAGCATCCGGCCTGCCACATGGTATACCCTGACGATAGCGGCTGATGCTGCTGCGCAGCGATTTGATGTATATCTGAATGGGACGCGGGTCCTGCACAATCAGGCATTCGAGGCGGCGGTAGCGGATATCCGGCAGTTCGAGATCAACACCGGATTCTATGCCAATACGGCCATCTCCCTGTATATCGATGATCTCCTGATTGAAGGGCAGGAGGTGATTCCGGCCGCAGCAGTATTCGGCGAGGTGAAGCTGTTGGCGGCAAGCGGTGCTCTGAGAAGGGGGGAGCAGACCAATCTGCAGGCCCGGCTGCTTAATACGGACGGTACGGGGGTATTGGGTGTGCATGCCATCCAATACACCAGCAGCAATCCGACCGTGGCTGCGGTGGATAGCCAGGGTGTGGTTACCGCCACGGATGTGGGCGAAGCGGTTATTACGGCAGAGGCCACCGTTCAGGGGGTGACCCGTTCGGGCAGCCTGCCGATTCAGGTCGTGAAGCACCAGTTGGCCGAGTTGCTGTCCATTGGGATCGGAGGCGTGCCGCTGGCGGATTTCAACCCGGACAGGACGGTTTATACGATACCGCTTGAAAGCGCTAACAGACCCATTCCTCCGGTTACGGCGGCAGCAGGCTCCATGGCGGCGGTTACGGTCACCCAGGCGGTCTATGTTCCCGGGCAAGCCCGGATTGTGGTGGTGTCGGAGGATGGGATGGCGGCGAAGGAGTACTTTGTCAATTTCATCGTGGCGGGGATGAGCAGCAACAGCAGCCTGTCGGAGATTCTGATCAACGGGGCACCGTTGCCGGGATTTCAGCGGGAGGTGGCAGATTATGTATTCTATTATGAAGATACGCCGCCTGTGATTACTGCTGTTCCCGAGGAGGAACAGGCGCAGGTGAGTCTGGCTGCGGATACGGATGATACGGGAGGGGCCCGGTATGTACTTATTCAAGTGACGGCACCGGATACGCTGAACGGGAAGGAGTACCGGGTCAAGCTGGCGAAGCGGCATGTTCTCTATGTATCCCCGCTGGGGAATGATGAGTGGAGCGGATTGCTCTCTTCTCCGGTAATGGGAGGCACGGACGGTCCGCTTCGTACGGTAGAGCAAGCCAGGTTGAAGGTGAGAGAGATGAAGGCGGGAGGGATGTCCGCCGATATTACCGTCTATTTCCGGGAAGGGCAATATCCGTTCGCTAATCCTGTCACGTTCGACGAAGGAGATTCCGGCACCAACGGCTTCCGCGTCGTGTACAAGAGCTATCCGGGCGAGGAGGCGGTGTTCAACGGCGGCTTCCGGGTCGCCGGTTGGGAAGCGTATCAGGGCGGCATCTACAGAGCATATGTGGGCAATAATGCCAGGATCGAAATATTGAGTGAAAATAATGAAATGGCGGCTGTGGCCCGCTATCCCAATGGGGATGCCTATAACACTGTAGCCGGAGAGGTCACAGGCGAGCTGCGCCGTAAGTTCATCTTCGGTGAAGGAGATATTCCATCTGTTGCTTACCCCCAGGGGATGCAGGTGTGGATGTGGAATGGAGCCCACCGCAACTGGTATGGCTGGTACAAGGATGTTTCCTCCATTGATTATGGCACGCGCACTGTGGCGCTGGCTGCGGATATGGGGGCCAATATGGCGGCCACCACCCGGTATTTTGTGCAGAATGCCTATGAGCTGCTGGATCAGCCCGGCGAGTTCTATCATGATATGCGGGACGGGTTCCTCTATTATTGGCCCAGGGCGGAGAGAATGGAGGATGCGGACGTTTATGCAGGCCGGTCCAGCGGGGTACTCCGGTTCGTCGGCACTGCTGCATCGCCTGTGCGTTCCATCAGTGTGGAGGGCCTGCGCATCACCAATGCCAATTCCGATGCTCTCATCCATATGAGCTTCGCCACGGACATTGACATTCGGTTCAACCAAATTCATAATAACTATTCCAATGGAATCAAAATCGCCAATGGAGTGAATCACAATACCATATACGGCAATGAACTGTATAATATCGGCTACAACGGGATCGACATTGCCGGAAGCGGGGCGCTGATCCGAACGCTTAATACCACCAACAGCAATGAGATCAGCAACAACTATATTCATCATACGGGAAAAATCAACAAGCACGGGGCGGGCATCTATGTGTACAGCTCGGGAAACAACCGGATTACCCACAATAGAATAACCTATACGCCCCGTTATGCCATCAGTCTGAAATTTCCCCATTCTCTCTTTGCCAATCAGGTAGTGGAAGGGGTTCCCATCAGTACAGACCCGGCATCCGCTTATTATCACGGTTATTTCAACCAGACCCGGGACAACGTTATCGCGTACAACGATGTCTCTCACGGCAACTATGATTCCAGCGACACCGGGCTGATCGAGTCCTATGGAGCCCGCCGCAATACGATCTCCAATAACATCATCCATGACAGCTATATTAACGATTCCTTCGGCTTCGGCATCTATCTGGATGACGGCTCCGACGAGTTTACGGTATCGAATAATCTGATTTATAATGTGCAGATGGAAGGGCTGGGGGATGGCTCGCTTTATTCGCCCCTGGTGCTGAAGGGCCGGAATAATAAGGCGGTGAACAATATTATCGCCGATAATGACGCCTTCCGCGGACATGTCTTTTTGCAGCAAAATACGGATCAGCCCAACAGGGACATTGAATTGGAACGCAATATCTATTACAACAACGGCGAGAGCCTGTACTTCTTCGTCAACTGGACGGACAATAATCCCGATCCGCTGCGCAATGCCCAGCCGGGGGACCGGCTGAAGGCTTCCGAATACAATGTATTCTTTAATCCCTACGGCCGGTATTCGTTCTACACGGTGCCCGGCATCAGGGGCTTCGATGACTGGAGGAGCCTGCTGAACCGCAGATATGACCAGCATTCGGTGGTGGCCGATCCTCTCTTCATAGACCGGGAGAACCGCGATTACCGGCTGCAATATAACTCACCGGCTTATGCCATGGGCTTCCAGGATATTGATTTTGCCTCCGTGGGATTGAAGGCGGACTTCCCGTATGGGGATGCTCAGGAAGCTATCGGCAAGGTGTACGTATCGACGGCTGGGGCAGGCAACAAGCCGGTTATCCGGCTCGTTGAAGGCGGAGAGGAGCAGTTGGAACTGATAGTGAGAACGGCAGGCGGTTCTATTGCCGATCTTGGCGGGGCAGCCGTCACCTATTCAAGCGCTGATCCCGGCATTGCTGCTGTGGACGGGACCGGCAGGGTGACCGGGGTTGCTCCGGGACTCACTGAGCTGCAGGTGACGGTGCAATCAGGCGGGCGCACCGTCAGCACCTCGCTGTATGCTTCGGTGGCAAGAGGGATGCAGGAGCTGGTTGTTAGCGTGCCAATAGACCAATTGGCCATAACTCAAACCACTTCGCTGCTTTATTACGGGCAGACTGTGGACGGCGTTCATGTGGATGTGACCGGGGAACCCAGCCTGGCCTTTGCCAGCAGTGATCCGGGGGTAGCATTGGTTGATGCGGCGGGTGTGATCACCGGTGTCGGAGCCGGGGCGGCCCAGATCACCGTATCCGTCACACGGGATGGTCTGACACATACTCAGGCGGTGCCGGTTCAGGTGCTGAATAATCCCCTCGCCCGGGCAGCGGCATCCGTGAAGTGGCTCCTGGATGCGGGGGAGCAGTCACAGGTGAGCGCAAGCGGCACCTTGTATGACGGCTCTGCCGCACCATTGGGCCAGGCCGGTATTACGTATGCTTCTTCGGCACCCGGAGTAGTGGGCATTGATGGAGCAGGGCTGATGACCGCGCTCGCGCCGGGTTCGGCGGAAATTACCACCACTGTAACGCTGGACGGTGTTCAGAGAAGACATCAGGTTAAGGTAACGGTGATTGACCCTGACCCGGATCTGAACGGATTTCGTTTGGTTAATTATGGGAATGTGCGTTCTACTGCCTCCTATGACGGGGAGAAGGATGAATACACCATTATCGCCACGGCCAATGGATCCGGCACCAACAGGCCGGAGCAGGATGCTTTTGCCAGTGTGGTGCGGAGTGTGTATCTGCCGGAAGGGAGCTCCACATTCAAGATCAGCGCCCGCGTCTCTTATATTGAGCAGCAGAACAATCAGGCGATTACCGCGGGGATTTTCCTGAAGGATGGCTACGGGGACGGGGCCAGAATGATCAGTCTGCGCACCCAGGTGGACGGAGGCACCACGATGAATTACCGGATGGCAGAGAATGAGGTGCCTGCACAGACAACCACCCACTGGATTCAGCATCCCATCGACCTGCTGCTGGAGAAGCAGGGCAGCACGATTCATGCGTATTATCAGATGGAGGGGGGAGAGAGGCATCACTTCCAGACGGTGGAGCTGGACTTGGGCAATGAGTTAGTCGTCGGCATCTTTGGCTTCAATCACATGTCTCCCAAGGTGCCCACCGAGTTCAGAATCTCCAATCTGGTGCTGACGCCGGATCTGCCGGACCAGGACGCTCCCGCGGCGGAGCAGTAGGACGTGGAACTGCAAAAATAGGTTTTCCCCATGCTGCTCGCCATGTAGCGACGGCATGGGGATTTTTTGGCGCGCCGGAAAAGGTGCTGAAGGGCAAGCATGGAAACGGGCGAATATGCGTTCGTCTGGCTTAAGCAATATAGACCATCTGTTCAGCCTGACAGACGGGTGTTTACGAAACTACTGTTTTATTGTTGTCTATTTCCGTTTTCAGTATTTCCAAGCCTCTTGCCATATCTTGATCATTCAACTGTGCATAGCCTAAGATAATTTGATGATGGTGGTTATTTTTCTTGAAAGAATGTTTTTCTACGGGAACCACATATATCCCTGATTTCAATAAACGATTTACACACTCATTTGTGAAAATGACATCCTCAAATTCAACGACAATATGCATACCAGCACGAAAACCGTATATTTTAACTTTTTCACCAAACTTTAGATGGAGCATGGAAAGAAGATTATCCCGCCGTTTCTTGTACTCTCTCTTCATACGGCGAATATGGCGTTCTAGATCACCATTTTCAATAAATCTCATTAGTGCAATCTGGTAGATCGAATTGGAGTGATGATCGGCCAATCTTTTCCATTCTCGAAGTTGTGGTACAAGCGCAGGAGGAACAACAAGATATCCGAGCCGCAATGAAGGGAACATTACCTTACTAAATGTTCCGGCATAAATAACATGTTCCATATCAAACTCAAACAGCGAGCTATTTGGAAATCCTTCATAATTGAATTCACTATCGTAATCATCTTCCAATATAAAGCAATTTTTCTCTCGTGCAAATTGTATAAGCTCAAACCGCCGTTTTACAGATAGAATTCCTCCCATTGGAAATTGGTGAGACGGTGTAACAAAAATTAAAGAAGGCTCACTATCTTTGGGGAACAAATCTGGCTGTACTCCTTCTTCATCAACTTCAAAAGAGTAAATTTTGTCTGTATGATACGAAAATATTTTTTTTACATTTTCGTTTGTGGGGTTTTCTATCCAGACTTCACTTTGAGCATTCAGCAGGCATTTGGCAACCAAGGTTAGTCCCTGCTTTGTTCCTGATGTTACAATGATTTGTTCCGGTTTGCATTCAATTCCACGGGTACGTTTTAGATAGATGGATAAAACCTCTCTAAATTCTACCCTCCCCTGTGGGTCATCATAGCCCAAAGCAGAGACTGGCGCCTCATTCATTGCCTTTGAGGCAGCTCGATTCCACTTGCTTTTAGGAAACAAATCCAAAGCAGGTATTCCGCTATCAAAGTTAATGTAATCATTTGACAGTGACATATCGGATAGCGAGGTAATACTCAAATCCTTTACATGCGCAGGTGGGCCTTTGCTGATAATTTCAGGCCCTACAAAAAAACCTGCACCAGGCAAACTATAAAGCAGTCCTTCCGCAACCAACATATCATAAGCATTTAGCACTGTATTTCGAGCAACACATAATTCTTTTGATAAGTCGCGAGTTGAGGGTAGTTTATCATTGGTTCTCAATACGCCAGAGAAAATTGTTTTTCTGATTTGTGTATATATCTGTTTTGTGTATGAACGCCCATGAGTTCTGTCGAGTTCTAAATATAGCATAAGTGTACTCCTAGCCTAACTGGCTTAAATAAAAAGCAATTAAATTGGAACTTTTCTATACCGAATTATTGTGGTTAAATTATACATGACATATTAAAATATGACAATTCCTTTAGCTGATAATGAGGTGAGAATATGAAAGCAAAAAATGATTTCCACATTTATGCGATAATTACAATTATATTTTGGTCATTAGCCTATGTGTTAACGAGATTAGCATTGCAATATTTTACAGCTTTATCTTTAGGTTTTCTTAGATATTTTGTTGCATCATGCACTCTTATAATCGTTGCGCTAATAGGTAAAATTAAAATGCCGCATAAAAAAGATTTGCCGTGGTTCATGCTTTCTGGAGCACTTGGTTTCTTTATTTACATGATCCTTTTTAATTATGGACAAAAAACAGTTACAGCTGCGACAGGCAGTATTGTAATTTCTATTGGTCCTGTACTTACGGCTTTAATAGCACGAGTTATTTATAAAGAAAGAATGAGTTATCTTCAATGGTTAGCTATTATAATCGAATTTGTAGGGGTAGCAGTTCTAACCTTGATGAATGGTTTTTTTTCTATTAACATAGGATTGCTTTGGCTGTTTCTTGCAGCTCTGTCACTGAGCCTTTATAATCTCTTGCAGCGAAAATTAACAAGAATCTATTCAGCATTGCAAACTTCAGCGTTTAGCATTTTCTTTGGTACAACACTGCTTTCCATTTTTCTGCCTGTTTCTCTAACAGAAGTGATGACTGCCCCTCTCATTCAATGGTTATACCTTGCTATCCTTGGCATATTCTCAAGTGCAATTGCCTATGTTTCGTGGTCAAAGGCATTCGCAAAAGCCGAACAAACTTCGCAGGTCAGTAACTATATGTTTATCACACCATTTCTAACAAGTGTCTTAGGATTTATTATTGCTGATGAAGTCCCAGAACCATCAACGGTAGTTGGGGGAGGTATTATTTTATTGGGAGTGTTTTTATTTAACTACGGAGGGAAATTATACGGTTATCGAGTTAAAGGCACATAAGGGTACCAGACATTTTTCTCATCTGCCTTTTACTGTCTGGATCATTGTGTGCTAATAATCAAAGCATAGTGGCCCCGGTTGTCGTTCCCCGCCGCACCACAGCAAAAGGGTCTATGGCTGAGGCGATCCCGGTTCTGTCTATTGACATCCGGATCGTGATAGATCATACTGTGCTTGTAGTGCATGCACACTATTTACATGGAGTTGATATGATATTGCATATAAACATTGTAAATTCTGCGGAAGTGCCTATTTATGAGCAGATTATGAACCAGATTAAATCCGCTATCCTGTCCGGCGAGCTAAAAGAAGGGGATGTTATACCCTCTGTAAGGGCCTTGGCCAAGGATTTGAATGTTAGCGTGATTACGACAAGGAAAGCTTATGAGGGCTTGGAAGCAGAAGGATTTACTATCCATATGCCGGGAAAAGGTTCTTTTGTTGCGCCGCAGAATATGGAGCTTTTACGGGAAGCCAGGTTGGTGGAAATCGAGAAAAGGCTTACGGATATTATGGAGTATGCAAAGCCTGTAGGAATTTCAACCGGGGATTTGAAAAAAATGATAGATGAGCTAAGCGGGGAGGAATAAGCTTGGAGCTGGTGTTGGAAATTCACAACCTATGTAAAAACTATAAGGATTTCAGCTTGCGGAATATATCTATGTCTCTGGAAAAAGGAACGCTGACCGGCTTCGTAGGGCCCAATGGCGCAGGAAAAACGACAACCATCAAAAGCATACTGAACATGATCAGCCCGGATGATGGAAAAATCACGGTTTTGGGCTTGGATAGCGTTTCCAATGATATGGTAATAAAGTCAAAGCTGGGCATTGTTCTTGATGATGGTCATTTTTACGAAGATTTGACCTTGAGAAAAATGAAAAGTCTGATTGCTCCCATGTACCCTGCTTGGAACGATAATGCGTATCAGTTTTATATGAAGAAATTCCAGTTGCCGGAGAGTAAAAAAATTAAGGATTTATCCAGGGGCATGAGAATGAAGTATGCACTTATGCTTGCCCTTTCGCATGGCGCTGAGCTTTTTATTCTCGATGAGCCTACGTCCGGCCTTGATCCCTTGGTGAGAAATGAACTGATCGAGATACTCAAAAACATTGTGCTTGAGGACAATAAAACGGTTTTGATGTCAACGCATATCACTTCCGACCTTGACAAAATAGCTGACTATTTGTTTTTCATATTTGACGGTGAAATTATCCTGCAAGGGCAGAAGGACGAAATAAAAGATCAGCACGCCATTGTAAAAGGCGATACGGCGTCATTATTGCCCGAATATGAAAATTACTTTGTCGGTATAAACAAATCCGCTTACGGGTTTGAAGGACTGACGGAGAACAAAGCGGCGCTCAAAAAGGTGCTGCCGGAGAAAACCGTTTATGAAGTCCCTACGATAGAGGATATCATGCTCTATTATATAAGGAGGCACCAATAATGCGCTCAAACCTTCTACATTTCACCAAAATGCAGGTTTTTGCATTAAGTCAGATTGTTTGGTTGCAGCTTCTTTGCATCGTGTTATTTCCGGTGTTTTTTAGACAAATCAACGTAAATAATGATCTTGCCAATGTCATCATTTACACTACGGGGCTATTGATGCTGTCTTATTTGCTGCTGCGGAATTTTGCGTTCAACGATGAAAAATATAAGACTAAGCTGCTATTCAATATATTGCCTGTTACGCCAACTGCAATCATAGGGGCAAGGGGGATGATTATTTATCTTTTCTGCTTCATCGCTACGCCTCTACTAATTTTATTTTCCACCATAGCACATGCGATCATACCGGAAATGTTTGCAATCTTGCAACCCCATATTCTACCGCATGGTTTACTGTTGCTTGCCGTTTTTGTGCCGGTAGAGTTCCTGATATTCTATATGTTCGAGGCGCAAAAAGCGGATATTATCGGTGCGCTCGCCCCTTTTCCGTATATGGGTCTTATGGTTGTGTTGTATAATTCCTTGATGAATAGTCCCCTTTGGATTGCTGTGTTAATAATTGCCATTTTTATGAATGTGTTTTGTTACAGGCTTTCCAAGAAACTATATAAAAGCAAGGGACTGTAAATAAGAATAAATATTGATACCCTTAGCAAATGTGCAGGAGATAAAATCATGGGGAAGGGCCATCCTTGGATGACCCTTATATTTTAATGGATAATTCCTATCCCATAGGGGGATTCATTGACTGTAATCGTAGCGGCCTGAGTATTTGCAGCTCCGCTGAATACCAGTACGTTGTCCGCAAATTGACTTGACGCATAAATCGAGTTCGTAGAAGGGTTTACCCCGATTCCGTCTACTCCCGTCGAGAAGAGAACAAGAGGAATTTGGGTAATGATCGTATCGGTTAGCCCGTCAATCACCGTTATAGTATTGGAGCTTCCTACATAGATTCGGTTGGTTAAGGGGTTTGCAGCAACTACTGACGCGCTGAGAATAGGGATTGTGGCAGTTACGGTGTTAGTGAGACCGTTAATAATACTCAAGGTGTTGCCAATGGCATTTGCTACATAAATCTTATTAATGGAAGGGTTGACTCCTATACCTATCGGATTATCATCAACAGGAATGGTGGCAATCACCGTGTTGGTTATGCCGTCAATTACGCTTACATTGCCCCCAGACTGATTCGTCACATAGATGCTGTTCGTAGAAGGATTGACTCCCACTGCAAACGGTCCGATAAAACCGGGTATAGTAGCAATTACGGTGTTGGTTGAACCATCGATTACTGAAACAGAACTAGCGTTATTAATCGACACATAAATTCGATTGGTAGAGGGGTTAACATCTACTCCTAATGGTCTACTTCCAACGGGAATTGCAGCGATTATGGTATTAGTAACTCCATCGATCACTGAAACACTGTCAGAACCGCTATTTGCCACGTAAATCCGGTTTGTGAAAGTATTGGTTCCTACCCCTATGGGGCGAACCCCAACAGGAATCGTATCGATGACAGTATTCGTTAGTCCGTTAATTACGGAAACATTACCGCTGTCATAATTTGCAACGTAGATGCGGTTAATCGGCGTAAAGAGAGGCCCGGTTGGGCCGGTGGAGCCGGTGCTGCCCGTAGCGCCAGTGGCCCCGGTGGAGCCGGTGCTGCCCGTAGCGCCAGTGGCCCCGGTGGAGCCGGTGCTGCCCGTAGCGCCAGTGGCCCCGGTAGGTCCGGTGCCGCCCGTAGCGCCAGTGGCCCCGGT
>JAQSYI010000003.1 GCA_029256185.1 Paenibacillaceae bacterium | reverse complement strand
CGAAAATGAACGCTTGCAGGCTGAAATCCACAGGTTGCAAATGGAGAATACAAGGTTATTGTCTGAAGTAGCGCAATTGAGGCGCCTTTTGCAGGCCCAGGCGTCTATGCCTCTTGCTGAAGGAGTGGCAACGCCTACATTGGAACAGGAGACAGTGGCAGAACTCCATTCAGAAGGCTGTATATCCTACTCTAACGTGACCAAAGAATCGCCTATTCAGGATAAAATTGCGTTGTTCCGGTCCTTTTTTCGAGGATGGGAGGACGTATACGCGTTGCGTGGAATAGATAAGGCTGGGAAAGCCGGATATTTCCGGGCGCGTAAGTATCTAGGCAAGGAAAATGGGAAAGCGGTTTGGGGCGAGGATTTGCCGTTGACCGATGAGGTGATCGCCCAGCATTTGCAGCGTGAAGAGCGACCGGTTACCATCGGACTCTATCCGCTCCTGACAGATGAAACCTGCTGGTTTCTGGCTGTGGACTTTGATAAGGCCAATTGGCAGGAGGACTGTGCAGCCTTCCTGTCCATTTGTCATGAAAAGAATGTACCCGCCGCTTTGGAGCGCTCCCGTTCAGGAAATGGGGGACATGTATGGATCTTCTTCGAGGAACGGGTAGCAGCCCGGACAGCCCGTAAGCTGGGGAGTACTCTGCTGACGCTTGCCTTGGAGCACCGGCACCAGATCGGTTTGGATTCCTATGACCGGATGTTTCCTAATCAGGATACACTGCCCAGAGACAAAAAACTGGGCAATCTCATCGCCCTGCCGCTGCAAAGAGTGGCTGGTAAAGCGGGCAACAGCCTGTTTATTGATGCTAACCTTCAGCCTTACAAAGATCAATGGCAGTTTCTGGCCTCTCTGCGCAAAATTCATCAAGTGGAAGTGGAAGCGCTTGTTCATGAAGCAGAGCGCCAGGGGAATGTGATTCGTGTAGCCATAGCTTCCAATGAGGATGATGACGGCGTAGAGCCTTGGACCATAACGCCTTCAAGAGCAGCCAGGTGGGAGGGAAGCTTTCCTGTTCAAATGAGGCTGGTCATAAGCAACATGCTTTATATTGAAAAAGAAGGGTTGACGTCCTCACAAATCAACTATTTGATCCGTATGGCCGCTTTTCAGAATCCTGATTTCTACAAAGCGCAAAAAAATGAGAATTTCCACTTATGGCAAACCACGCATTATCAGCTGTTCTGCAGAATTTGTGCGATATATTGCCCTGCCGAGAGGCTGTATGGAAGAAATACTTGAACTGCTGCAAAGCCAAGGTGTAACCGTGGAACTGGTAGATGAGCGGGTGTCGGGGATACCCATTCAGACCGAATTCTGTGCTGAATTAAAGGAAGAGCAATTGAAGGCGGCCGAGGAGCTTTTTCGCTACGATACAGGTATTTTGTCAGCAACGACTGCCTTTGGCAAAACCGTGATTGGCGCTTGGATGATTGCTGCCAGAGGAGCTAGCACTCTGGTATTGGTGCATCGCACGCAGTTGCTGGAGCAATGGAAAGCGCAGCTGGCCTTGTTTCTGAATATACCCGCTGATGAAATTGGACAGTTGGGCGGAGGCAAGAATAAGCGTACCGGATGTCTGGATGTAGCCATGCTGCAATCTATTCATGGGCGAGAGGATATGCTGGCTGCTATCCGTGAATATGGTCAAATCATTGTAGATGAGTGCCACCATATTTCGGCCTTTAGCTTTGAACAGGTATTGAACCAGGCCCGCTCCAAATACGTATTGGGATTGACGGCCACCTTTGTACGCAAGGACGGTCACCATCCTATCGTCAGTATGCAATGCGGTCCGGTTCGATACCGGGTGGATGCGAAATCCCAGGCTAGGAGCAGGCCATTCCGGCACGTTGTTTTGCCTCGCTACACCAGTTTTAGACTCCAGGATGCCGAGGCCATGGATATCCAGATTCAGGAACTGTATGATCGACTGATCATGGATGATTGTCGGAACGATCTCATCTTTGACGATTTGTTAAAGGCGCTGGATCAAGGAAGGTCTCCCATTTTGCTGACGGATCGGACCGCTCATTTGGAATATTTTGAAAAACGATTAAAAAGTTTCGCCAAAAATGTGATCGTGCTGCGCGGCGGTATGGGAAAGAAGCGCTGGAAGGAGATTCAGGAGCAAATCCGGTCCGTTCCTGCGGACCAGGAAAGAGTGTTTCTGGCAACCGGCCGATTTACCGGCGAAGGCTTCGATGATGCCCGCCTGGATACTTTGTTTCTGGTTACACCTATTTCATGGAAGGGGACCCTTCAGCAATATGCCGGTCGTCTCCATCGATTGTATGAATCCAAGCGTGAAGTGCAAATTTATGATTATGTGGACAAGGAAGTGCCGAAGCTCATGCGTATGTATACCAAAAGGCGGAATGGTTATATGTCTATGGGCTACACCGAGGAAACACTAACATGATGGAAGGATTTTTAAAAGAAGGTTCTAAACCGAAATGGTAACCCAAGTTCTGGTGACACCAACGAAAAGTTCGAAAAATGTGTTATATGGTTTGCTCAGGACGAATATCATGTGAAGGTTCTAAGCGTGTAACGGATCCATTCTCTTACCTGAGGAGATTGGATCCGTTTTATTTGGAATACGCTGTTCCCTTTTTGTGAGCCATGTTACGGAACACGGTGGAGAATCAAAAAAACGGGGATGGGATGAGCCAAGGCGTTGTCCGGAATGCCACGATCATGAATAGGCCTTCATCGTCGCTTCATCATTTATTCCTGCAGCTTGAAACAGCGAAAAATGGGGTATTAGAAGATTAGTATCATAATGATAGAGGAGAGGCAACGATGTTGAAGTACATGGAGCAATTGAATCCCGAGCAGGCTAGGCTTGACTAAAGGGGTTATCCAATAGAACGGTTTCTGGAGGAACGGCATCTTTAAAATAGGCATGTCGGAGGAGGACTCAAAAATGGGGATAGTAGGGCTCTGGACTATTTACGAAATGGATTTATGGGACGAAGCATACATGAACATGGAAGTTCAGGCCTTTATCCGAATCCATGGAGATGGCAGCGGCAATTTTCAATTTGGGCTGGTTCAGGGGCATATGGATGGAGAAATAACGGAGAATGAAGATGGCACCCGTTATGAGTTCAGTTGGGATGGCTTTGACGAATGCGACCCTGTTAACGGACGAGGGTGGGTTGTCAGAATGGAAACGGAGAAAATAGAGGGTGAAATCCGCTTTCACATGGGAGATCATTCGAGATTTTGGGCCAAGTAGGGTAAGACAAATGGCCGTTTCATAGTAAGCTTGAATGAAAGGGATGAGTGATCAGATTCATGAATCGTATGCCGGAAAAAGGCAGCGCCAACCGTTCACGATCTGTTCGACGCTGCTTTTTCTTTTACATTTTCGGTGAAGTTGAGCCTGCGAATTATTATAACCATAACCGTTTGTTATAATTTTCCTAAAAACTCACTAACGATTTTTATAAACTGGTCTGGTTCATCATAGTGAATTGCGTGTCCACTATTTTCAAAGACATGATAGGTAGTGTTGATTCGTTTATCAGCCATTCGTTTCTATTTGGACTGAGTTTCCTCTGTCTCCATTTATCCTTGACAACAAGTTGATTCTAATATATCATGCACTTGAACAACGTTCAACTTTGGGGGAGTTCCGGTGAAATCAGATAAGAGCAAGGCAAATATCATTGAACAAACAATTTGCTTGATACAAGAGTCTGATGGAATGATCGAGAATATAACGATTCGAAAAATTGCCGAGAAGGCTCATTGTGGTGTCGGGCTAATCAACCATTATTTTGGTTCGAAGGAAAATCTGGTCGAAAATTGTGTTCAAACCATCATCAGCGGAGTCATTAGCGCCTTTCGTCCTGCCTTGAATGAAAACAGGAGTAAATTGGAAATTACGAAGAGTGTCGCCATACAAGTAATGGACTTCCTTATGAATAATCAACAAATATCAAAAATGTCTATCCTGGGTGACTTAAAGCAGCCTCATTCAATGGACAATACGATGAAAACCGTGGTGGGATTTGCATCCTCCTTGTCGGAGGGCCAGATGACACGGGAGGACAAAATCAAAGCCTTTATGATCACCTCTGTTTTACAGGAAGCTTTTTTGAGGAAAGATTGCTTGAAGGATAGTTTAGGCATAGACTTTTACGACAAAGAGCAGCGTGACCTTTTTATTAACGATATCGCAGAAAGGTTTGTGTGAAATGAATTATTTGATTATTAATGGAAGCCCTCATAAGGGCAATACATGGAAAGTCGTTGAACAAGCGAAATTGTGCATTCAGCAAGAAGATAACCTTGCAGAATTCGCTGTTATTCATCTTGCGGAGTTGAATCTGGCTTTTTGCCGGGGTTGTAGCGCCTGTTTCCGCTTGGGTCACGAGAAATGCCCGCACAGTGGAATAATGACAGCAATAATTGAAAAGATAGCAAAGGCAGATGGCGTCATCTTTGCATCCGCTACTTATAACAGGAGAGAAACCGCATTGCTGAAGAATCTGTTTGATCATCTTTGTTTTATGCTGCATCGTCCATACTTTTTTCAAAGCAAGGCACTTGTCATTACGACCACCGGAGGGGTTGGAGCCAAGGCGGCAGCAAAAAGTATAGCATCATTCTTGAAAGGGATTGGGTTTAACCGCTGCTACCGATTCAGTGTATCCACTTATAGCTGGAATGATTATAAGATAACCGAAGCAGTATCGGCAAAGCTTCATAAAATTACAAGCAAATTCTGCAGCGATATTGCTTCACGAACCTTGCACAGTCCTTCCTGTGTGCTTCTTATTCCGTATAACTTATTCAGAGGTATGTCTCTTTCATATGTGAAAGGTACGGAATATGAAATGCAGGACGGCGTTCATTGGGCAGAGGAGTCAAGGAAGAGGGGGGTATATGACAGTGCCGTCCAAGTCCCTTTTTATAAAAAACCAATCGGGCAGCTCTTCTATATAATCGGAAAAATTGCTGGGAAAAAATATGTCGTTACCTATAAGAAATGAGCGGTAGGAGAAGGAGTGGGCAACTGAAGATAGTAAATAGGGCTAAATTGGCGATGTGAGGTTCTATCCGAGTCACAATGAGCAGAGCGTCATGCGGAAGCCGAGCAGGCAGCATGGCGGCAGAGGCAAATCGTTGACAGAGGATGCATAAAAAATCAGCAGAAAAAAGCAGTGGATGCAACATCATAATGTCCATAAATAGTTGCAAAGGAAACTAGTTTGAATTATAATCAAATTAGTTTCAATAGAAACTAATTTATGGAGGGTGATTATTATGCATGAAAGCATAGGGAAACTGAATGCGGCTATTCATCGAAATTTGCAGATGATAATAAATAATAAGCTGAAGGGAATTTCGATCCGGAGTGGACAACACGATTTTTTCTACGTTATTTCATTAAAAGAAGGAATAACGCAAAAAGAATTAAGCGAATGGCTATATATCAGCAAGTCCACAACGGCCAAGGCGGTAAAAAATCTTATTGATCATGGCTATATCCGAAAAGAAAAGGATGTACAAGACAAACGATTTGATCGTTTATACCTCACAGAAAAAGGCCAACAGATATCCGAGCGGATGAAAGAGACCTTCATGGATGTTGTGCGAATTACGACAAGAAATCTTTCACCGTTGCAAGTTGAACAAACGACTGAGTATCTAAGAATGATATTACATAATGTCTTAGAGGAAAACGAAGACATCCCCGAGGAAGCAATCATTTCATCTGAATTACTGCAAGGGGAAAAATAACATGGAAAATAAAACGAAAATATGGACAAAAGATTTTCTGGCTATCCTCATCATTAACCTGATGATCTTTTTTGGATTTCAAATGCTTATACCCACACTGCCGATTTACGTTAAATCTCTGGGCGGCGCTGATTCAATCATTGGATGGATTACCGGACTTACCACAATTTCGGCGATTATGATCCGTCCTGTTTCCGGTATTGCCGTTGATAAATTAGGGCGCAAAGGTATACTTCTGACCGGTGTTGGGGTAATCATCGCCATGACTTTGGCCTATTGGTGGTTTCCATATGTGGGGATTATTCTGGCAATCCGTTTTCTGCATGGGTTTGGATGGGGTGCTGCCGGTACCGCAAGTAATACGGTAGCAACGGACGTCATTCCAAAAGAGCGCTTTGGAGAAGCCATGGGCTTTTTCAGTCTTTCATCCGGTTTGGCGATGGCGCTGGCTCCAGGGCTTGGTCTTACTTTATATGCCGGGCTCAAGGCCCCGGGGCTGATGCTTGTGTCTGCCGGCTTTGGAGCAATAGCCTTTATCTTGTCCTTTTTCTTACGCTATCGTGCAGTGGAGCCGCAGCAAAAAACAATTAAAAAAATGGCCATGTTTGAACGTTCTTCTATGCGGCCCGCAGTCATTATGTTTTTTGTTTCAGCCGCCTATGGCTCCGTAGTCAGTTTCCTTTCGTTATATGCATTGGAAAAGGGCATTTCTAATATTGGCGTGTTTTTTTTAATTTACGCTGGCGCGATGCTGGTAACCAGACCTCTTTTTGGGCGATTAGTCGATCGCTTCGGATTTAATATCCCCATGTATCTGGGTTTGGTCTTGCTGATTATAGCGATGGCCACGTTGTCCCAGGCATCCACAATGCTGATCTTTTTGATCGTAGCTCTGTTGTATGGCATAGGGTTTGGAGCCGTACAGTCAAGCCTGCAGACTCTGGCCGTTATCTATGCGCCCAAAGATCGACTTGGTACGGCTAACGCCACCTTTTTTACGGGATTTGATGGCGGAATAGGATTTGGTGCAATCCTTGCGGGAATAGTCGCATCCTCAATGGGATACGGTTCTATGTATTTGTTGTTTGCTTTCTTACCCATCCTGGCAGGAATTATCTACTTTTTTACTTCTGGCAAAGCTAAACAGGGATAGCGGTTTTTATTGTAAAGTATGAGAGGGAAATAAAAGGCTGCATAAGGAACAGCTTCACGAATGCGATAGTCAGCCGCGGCAGTGATAGCATCTGGCAGAAGCTTGATGCCATACGCGCATACGATTTCAGTTAAGCCATAGGGTAATGGTAAAAAAAAGCCGCCGGTTACGGTTTCGTTGCCGGCGGCTTGTTCTGGAGTCATTCCGCCACATCCTGCCATGGTTATAAGCGCACGGTATTGTTAAGATTGGAGTCGGTTTCCTTACCTGTCAGCCACTCAAACATAAATTTGGCCTGCTTGATTAGACTACCGGATTCCCAGTATTCCGCGGTTTCGGCGGAAACCTTAATCAGCACCACATTGGGGTCCTCCCAGGAGGTTTCCAGCATTTTTTCGTAAAAAGTATTCCAGAATTCCTTGACCTTGGCACGATTCTCTACAATTTCAGCTGTACCGCGGATAGAGATATAGGATTTGTCGGCATACGATACGTTTACCTTCGGGTTGCGTAGAACCTCATGGTATTTGCTGGTATCCTTCTTGGTCAAAAACCAGATATCTCCGTCAAACTCCACATCCTGGGTTTTCATCGGGCGGGAAACAATGCCTTCTTCCGTAATGGTAGTCAGCATGGCGGTATCGATGCCCTTGATCAGCTTACGAATCGTCTCCAACGCTTCGCGGTTTGCTTGGGTTTCATGTAGCATGGGATCACCTCATTGTAGAATTATTAGCTATTAACCTAGTGTTCACAATATTGGTAACATCATTCCTCAAGTTTGAATCTTTTTCCGGTACGCGGCGGTTTGAAGCAAGACCAGATCAGCTTCACCGGCACATCAACATCTTAAAGGAAATACTAAAATGCTCTATTCTGTCCGAAAGGCGCTGCTGGTATCATAGAAGCAGAAACAATAAGGAGGGTAAGCATGCGATATCCGTCAAAAATGAAAACGGTTCAATGGTTGACAGCGTCTGTTCTGATCTCAGGATTGGTGCTGGGAGGGTGCAGCAGCGACAAGAGCGGCAGTGAGCCAAGCCCGGCAGGCACGGCTGCAGCAAGCGCTCCTGCGGCATCGGCTGCAGGGGAAGCGAAGGAGCTAGTGGAGAAGGGAGCCTCCTTAAAGGTCTGGGGCTCCAAGTCGGTTCTGGATAAACCGGCGCAGGAATTCGAGAAGAAGTTCGGCATTAAGGTAGAGGTGGAGGAGGTAGGTCTGAAGGATAACGAGCTGCGTCAATTCATGCTGTCCAAGGTGGCAGCCAAGCAGACGGCCGACATCTCCGTGCTTGATCTTGGAGGTGACGGCTACAATCAATTTTATGACAAGAAGGTGTTTTTGTCCTACAATGATTGGATTGAGCGGGACGGGCTCAAGAACTGGCCCTGGGCACAGAAGGATATATTCCAATATCTTCCTTATAATGGACAAATTTATTATTTGCCTACGGGAAGCGTTGTGTACGGACTCTGGTATAACGTGGAACTGGCCAAGAAATACGGGATTTACGACCAGATCCCCAAGTCCTTCGATGATCCCAGCTACAAGAACTGGACTTGGAACAACTACGCGGAGCTTCTGAAGAAGGCCACTGTGGATACCAATGGAGATGGCAAAACGGATATTTACGGGACGGATGACAATTTCGGCTGGGGACGGACGGACTGGGCGGCATCGGTGGGGGTCTATACCGATCTGATCGAGAACGGCAGAATGATGGCGCCGGGCATCAACTTTGTGAAGCCGGAGGCAATAGAAGCGCTGCAATTCATGAGCGATCTGGCGCTGGTGCATAAGGTGGCTCCCCATCCTGATGTGGATGTGAAGGCGGACGGCATCAATATCGAGAATGAGAAGGTGGTCATCCGCCGCATGGGCTCGTGGGCCTTCGATTATTTCGATGCCAAGGCCAACCCCGAGCGGGAAAAGGCGGGAAAAAAGCCAATTGAATACGCCTTCACCATGTATCCCCACAAGGAAGGAATGGAGGATCAATTCAGGGTTCACGGCTTCACCGGTCAAGGTCCCAAAATTTTCGCCGCAACACCCTATCCGAAAGCGGCTTGGGAATTCGTGAAATTCCTCCACTCACCTGAATATGAAAGTGCCAATTATGATCTGTCCTCCGTCGGAACACTGCCCTCCTTCACCGACAATGCAGCCCTGGCGAAGCTGAAGCAGCAGGTGGGAGAGATCAATGCGCAGATTATGATCGAGCTGGGGGAGCATCTGATCAAGGAAGGCTCTCTGCCGGTTCAACAGCCGCCGCAGGAAATGCTGAAGCAGTATCCGGCAGGACAGAAGCCGCTGGAGAAATTGAACGCGCAGATTCCGGACCTGCGCAAGGGCAAGCTGAACTACAAGGATATTATTCCGCCGCTGTTCGAGCAGCAGTATAACGACTACAAGGAAGCCTGGACCAAATATGATGCCGCAAGCAAATAAAACATACCGGTCCGGAATCCGGAGACTGAGATGGAGCATGTCCCAAAAGGAAGCGCTGGCCGGTATTCTGTTCATTCTTCCCTGGGTTGTGGGCTGTTCCCTGTTTTTTATCCGGCCGTTCTTCATGTCCATGTATTACGCGTTGACCAGGTATGATGTGCTGAGCGCGCCGGAGTGGGTGGGAACAAGCAATTTTGCCGATCTGCTGCTGCGGGACCCGGAGACCTGGAAATCCATCCTGGTCACCTTCCGGTATGCCCTGCTGAACGTTCCCGCAACCTTGTGTACAGCGTTATTCTTTGCCGTGCTGCTGAACCAGAAGGTGAAGGGACTGCCTCTGTGGAGGACCCTCTTCTATCTGCCGGCGGTAATTCCCGGTGTGGCCAGCGCTGTGCTATGGAGACTGATCTTTGCCGAAAGCGGCATTCTGAACAAAGCGTTGTCGGTATTCGGAGTTCCTTCGCTTCATTGGCTGGAGAATGAAGCGACCGTTATTCCCAGCTTCGTAATCATGAACTGCTTTATGGCGGGAACGGGAATCATTCTCTATCTGGGGGCGCTTCAAGGGGTCCCGAGCAATCTGTATGAAGCGGCGGAAATAGATGGAGCCAACCGTTGGGTGAGATTCACCCGTATCACCATGCCGATGATTTCGCCGATTATCCTGTACAATCTGATCATGAGCATTATCGCCAATCTCCAGGCTTTTGACCAGGCTTATGTGATGACCAGCAACAACAACGATATCCGGTCCTGGGGCAACCCTAACGGCGCCACCTACTTTATATTTTTGAAGCTGTACAAGGCGGCATTCGTGGATTTCCAATTCGGCTATGCCGCTGCCATCTCCTGGGTGCTGTTTGCCATTATTGCAGGATTTGCGGCGCTTGTATTCCGCTCGTCCGGCGCTTGGGTGTATTACGAGAATATGAATGCGAAAGGACGATAGCCCTATGGAAACAGCTGGCAGGGTGCAAACGGCGTTTTCCATTGGACGCAAGCGGAAGAACAGGCGCAGCATACTGGAAATGACCGTCATTTATGTGTTGATTGCCGGATGCTCGTTTGTCTTTATGGTTCCCTTTCTATGGATGGTCAGCGCTGCGCTGCAAAGTGATACGTACACGCTTGGAGGCCAATGGTTCCGGCAATTTCTGTGGACCAACTTTGAGCAGGCCTTTTCCCAGCAGGATTTTCAGTTTTTGTCCGCCTTGAAGAATACGGTGTTCTATACCGTATTCGGCACCATCTTCTTTATTGTATCTTCCTTGCTGATCGCTTACGGCTTCTCCTTCTTCCGGTTTCCTTACCGGAACAAGCTGTTCTTCTTCCTGCTGGCCACCATGATGATCCCCAGCACGGTGATGTTCATCCCCAATTATGTCATGTTCGCCGATTGGGGCTGGACGGGGACATACCTTCCCTTGCTGATTCCGGCATTGGGAGGAGGCCCCGGCACCATCTTCCTGCTGCGGCAGTTTATGCTCACCTTAAGCATCAGCTTGTTCGAATCGGCCAAAATGGACGGGGCGGGCGCTCTGACCATCCTGTGGCGGATCGTGCTGCCCAATATCAAGGCGCCGCTGATTATGGTGATTATCCAGCAGGTGAACGGGCACTGGTCCGAGTTCTTCGGCCCGCTCATGTATGTAGGCAACGATGCGGCTACCCGGACGCTGTCGGTCGCGCTGTCCACCTTTAACCGGGTGTTCTACGTGCAGTGGTCGTATATCATGTGTGTCGCCTTGTTCATGGCATTGATTCCGGTTATCCTGTACTTCGTATCGCAACGCTTCCTGATGCAGGATTTCGTCATATCGGCGGCGGAAAAGTAGGAGTAGAAGCCCACTATGATAGCTAAAAGCATGCTTCACGTTCAGATGAACCCTTATCTTATAGAAATAACGGAATCCTGCGGCTTGGCCCATGATATACAAGTGATTGAGGTTCCAATACCGCCGGATTCACCGGAGCAAATGCTGCTGAAGGACCGATGCGCGGGCGGGGAGTTTCCCCTTCAGTCCTCCCGCTCTAAGCCGGGCACCGGCTTCCTGCTGGTTAAGCTGGAGCCCTTCCAACGGCTCAGCCTGACTGCCGATGATACCGGGAGGCAGAGCGAGGCGGCCAATGGGGCACCGGTGCAGGCTGACGAAGGGAAGGCGCCAAGCGCAATCGCGGGGGAATGCACTGTTGAAGAGGCCGGCAAAACGCAGACGCTGTCCAACGGGCTTATGAGCATCCAGGTCTCGCAGCAGCAGCGGCAATACGCAGAGGGCTGCAGAGAGCATATGGAGCTGGCGGTTCCCGGACCGGTGCTCCGCTTCAAGGCGGCTCAGGGGAGCTGGCGGGGCGGCACCTTCTTCGATACACGCCAGCCTGTCAGACATACCTCCGGCGCCCTTCTGGAAAAGGGGCCGCTGAGAATTCATTACCGCTACCAGGCTCTTATCGGCGCAGACGGCTACTATGAGGCAGATGTGATCGTGGACGCGGGACTGCCGTTTGCCCGCATCAAGGAGCGCTTCAGCGCATCGCCAGGGGATCAACTGGTTTGGGATTTCGGACCCACGGAGTTCCCGCAGTCGCTTCATATGCTGGATGCTACAGCCGGATATACGATGATCCGGCCGCAGCGGCAATTCGACCAGCGACATGCCCGCCTGGCGGGCTGGACCCAAAACTCTCAGCTGTTCGATCTGCGGGATGGCTATGCAATCCGGTTCCAGGAGGGCGATTGCGCCGGCTTCTTCGCCCTGGAGGGCGGAGGCTGGCGAGGGGCGCGTCTGAATCAACTGGAGCTTTGGACCCGCAGGTGGCCGCAGGGTGACAGGGGGAGCCGCAGGGAGGTGCCGCCGGAAGTGAAGGCTGATGGGAGGCCGGGGCCGGAGAGCATCCCGATGCGGGGGCGGCAGGTGTGCGAGCCGCATCTGTGCGTGGAGGGCTGGATCGGCGGAGGGGAGCGAAGCTACGGCCTTGCTGCCGCAGACTGGCCGAAGATGCTGCCGCCGGGAGGAGGCGGGAAATTCGGAGCAGCCGAGGGACTTCAGGGAAGCGGGGACGGACGGAGGCCGCAGGAGGTCCGGGAATTCCGCGAGGCTCGGCAAGTCCGGCAGCTTCAGGCGGACGAAGACGCCGCTCTGGGCCATTTCGAGTACCGGCCGGACCGCAGCCGCTACAGGCGGCAGCAGGTCCTGCTGCGCAAGCTGCATACCCAGTTCGGATTGATGCCGCTGCAAAATATGTGCCGCATGGTGTTTGACTGGCCTCAGGAGCGGCAGGGCGGGGCTGAAGCGGGAGAGATGCCGTCTTTTCGCTACCCTCACTTCGTCCTCGACAAGCATCTGCTCCTTGCCGTGAAGAACGGGCTGGCCAACCCTTCGGAGCAGCAGCGCATCCGCTGTCTCACGGATTATCTGGAGGCGCGGATATACGGCTTCTGGGAGGGCTCAGGCAGCGCCTATACGAATTATGTGGTAAGCAGGGAAACGGCCCCCAATCTGCTTTACCTGGAATGGCTGGCGGAGCAACATCTGCTGACGGAGAAGCAGCTTCTCCTCATCAGAGCGCATTGCAGCTTTCTGGTGCATCTGGCCGCTTCCCCTCACTACTATCCGGGAGAAGCGTCCATGCTGCCGGCGGATAACCCGGATTCCCTCAGTCTTGCTTACGGCGGCATGTGCAACCAAAACTTCTACACGGATGCGTTCAATATTGCGGGAATGGCGGCTCAGGTGTTCAGCCAACATCCGGAGGCAAGACAGTGGCAGGAATGGTTTATCCGCATGTGGCACCGCCAGCTGGAGCTTCATATGTACCCGGACAGCGGTCTGTGGGAGGAGAGCCATACGTATTACCAGCATGTGCTGCATACTGTGCTGCCTACGCTCCTTCGCCGGAGGGCGGATGGAGTGGATGACGAATTCGCCAATCCGGCGTTGGCCAAACTGGCAGGAGCTGCCTTGAAGATGCGTACTCCGCGAACCGGTCATATGCACGGGAGAAGACATCTGATTGCCTTTGGCGACCATTTTGCCGACCCGGACACCTACAGGTACCTCTATGCCGCTTATGGGCAGGCGATGGAGCCCCATTACCCGGAGCTGGCCGGCCGATTGCTCTGGCTGCACCGGGAGATGGGCGGCGATCCCTCCCCCAATGCGCCGGCGACTGCGGCTTCCCGGGACGGGGATGGGCTCTCGTATAGGGCTGACCTGCCAGCTGCGGCAGCGCCGGCGCCAACGTCAGTCCAGCCCATCGCCTGTGAGCCGGTCAATGAGTACGTGCAGGGATTGGGCTTCATGTTTCGGGACGTGGATGAGGATGGTCAGGAATGTCTGCTCGCCCTTCGCAGCGGAGGAGCCTGGGCCCATCACCATAATGACGATGGGAGCATCCAGTTTTTTGCCAGAGGCAAATCCCTGATTGCAGATGCGGCTTTCGGCCACGATCAGGAGTCCGGGCGCAGGAAGTTCACTTCAGACGGCCACAGCCGCTGGACGCTTGACCGATACGAGCCGCTTGATTATCTGTGGAGCTTTAACCGGGGCTGGCTAATATCCCATGACGTGCAGGGGCCGTTTCCTTACGCCACCGCCTGCATTCCTGTGATCATGCATACCTCCGCGCATGCCTTGTATGCTCCCATGCCATCGGCCGTATGCCATCACCGCACCGTGGTGCAGCTGGCTCCCGCAGCCTATCTTATTATAGATTCCGCCTCCGATCCGCTGTCCCAGACTGTCAGATATCACCTTGCGGAGACCGCAATTGAGCGGACGGACCAAGAGGTCCGGGCTGACTACGGGAAGGATTGCAGGCTGCGTCTGCAGGCTATCCTGGCTCCCGGACCGCTCAGGGTCATGGGTACGGATTATCCGGCCAAGGGCAGCAAGGGGGAGCGGTCCGGACAGGGGACAATCGAGATCCGCTGTTCATCGGAGGGCGGGGAGCCGCTGTTCGCCATGCTGCTGACGGCGGACGGACCGGATGGGCAGCCTGGACCGACGGTGTGCAAGAGCCCGGAGGGCTGGCGGCTTCAAGGCCGGGGCTTTGATTGTGAGCTTCGTTCTGCAGCCGGCGGAGGGATCTTGTTGACAGACCGGAGCAGGGGAGGGACAAGAATAATTTCCAATATTATGGCTGACGGCTCACCCTTTTTACAGTAAAATGTTGTAAGAACGAAAAGGGGGACGCCTGATGAATATGCGAGTGCTGCTGGTTGATGACGAAAGGATAATCCGGGAAAAAATTGCCGGTAAGATGGATTGGCCGTCCCTCCGGCTTGACTTTGCAGGCTCGGCCGAGAACGGTCTTGAGGCCTTGGAGATGCTGCGCAGGGATTACGCCGATATCCTGATCACGGATATTCATATGCCGCTGATGAACGGGATTCAGCTGGCAGAGGAAGCACGAAGGCTGTATCCCCATATTAAGATCGTCTTCCTGTCGGGCTATGAGGAGTTCCGGTTCGCCAAGCGCGCCATGGAGCTGTCGGTGATGAAATATGTGCTGAAGCCCTTCACGAAAAGGGAGCTGGAGGAGGCCATTCTTCAGGCCAGGGACGAGGCGGAGGCCATGCGTCAGGAGGAGCGACGTCTTCAGGCGGCCATGAGCATTCTGGAAACAAGCTTCCCTCTTCTGCGGGAGCGCTACCTGAATCTATGGGTGTCCGGGCGCATGGCGGCGGGGGATGTTCCTGCCAAGCTGCAGATGCTCCAGCTGCCTCTTGACGGAGAACGCTATTGCGTACTGATTATCGAGCCGGATCAACCGGAGGAAAGTCTCTTTGGCGGCAAGATGGAGCCTGCTGTAGGCAAGGGACTCTTGTCTGTACTGATTGAGCGAGAGGTGGAGCGTTATGTAAGCGATTCCTCCAAAGGAGTGTCCTTCCACAGCGAGCATGACCAAATTGTGGTGATTCTGCAGCATGCAGAGGAGCATGCCGCAGACGAAACGGTATTCGATAGTATCGATCAGCTCAGGCAGAGGATTCTGGAGGCCTGCCGTGTAACGGTAAGCATCGGAGTGGGAGGGGTGAAAAGCGGGTATGCAGGCGTCCCGGAATCCTACAAGGAGGCGAGGGAGGCGATTGAATACCGGTTTCTGATCGGCAGGAACGCGGTTATTCCTGTAGACCTGATTCATCTCCATCCAAGCCAGGTCTGGTCCGGATTTCCTGATGAATATCCGGACAGGATCATAGCGGCGATCCGCTCCGGAGCAGTGGCGGAGCTGAAGCAGTCCCTCAACGCTTTCTTCGAACGGCTGCGGCAAGCAAGGGGACTCAGTATCACCGACATGCGGCTTTATGTGACGGAATGCACCGCCCGCATCATCACCCAATCCCTGCAAACGGCCCTGCGGCTAAAGGATATGTACGGCAAGGACTATAATCCATACGAGGCAATCGCCCAATACAAGACCATGGATGAGGCAGAGCAGGGACTGATGACACTGCTGTCGGATATATCCCGCTATATTCTGGACAGCCGTGGCGGCAGGAAGAATAAGCTGATTGAAATTGCTGCCGCCTTCATCCATGAGCACTATCAAATGGAGAATATTTCTATTAATGTGCTAAGCGCAGAGCTGCAGGTCCATCCCACCTATTTCAGCAGATTATTCAGACAGGAAACCGGCAGCACCTTTACCGAATATCTCATGAAAGTGCGCATGGAGAAGGCCAAGGAGTATCTGAGCGGAACTGCGCTGCGGGTTTCAGAGGTCGCATTTGCCGTGGGTGTGAAGGACCCCTTCTATTTCAGCACGCTGTTCAAGAAGCATACCGGTATGAATCCCACCGAGTTCAGAGAGCAGGTGTAGGGAGCCATGAAACGATGGGGTCGCTTGCGCTTCCTGCCTCTGTTGAAGGGAACCAGCATTTATTACCGGATTTTTATGATGACTGCAGCAGTGATGGTCACGACGCTGCTCATATCGGCGCAATGGATGATGAGCGTATTCTCCGACTCCTTGGAGAAACGGGCCAGGGAAAATATGAGCAACATTCTGGAGCAGACGAACAAGCTGATCGATGTGCGGATTAACGCCATTATGAATACCTCCAATCTGGTATTCAACGATCCCAATATAATCAAGCTGTTTGAGGGCATGTCCGCTGAAGCTTCACCCGACGAGTTCTACTTAGTGAATACGGTCAATCCGGCGATCAACAAGTTCGTTTTGTCCGATCCGGGAATCGTCTCCATTATGCTGGTTAACAAGCAGAAGCGGCTGTTTATTCCCTCTGCGGATTTTGACTATTTTGCGGCGGGTGTGGATGCCGCCATTGCGCATTATTACTCCTATGGGGATGAACAATTTACCCGGGGTGTCATGTGGGAGCCCGCCCACTCCATGGATTATGCCAGCAAGAATCATGCCGGCGAAATCCTCATCAAGCTGGTAAGAGATATCTACGACCCCAATATCAACTATGTGGCGACGATGATTATAAACATAAGTGAGCGGGAGATCTCGCATTTTTTCCAAAATATAAATACACCTGCCAGCACGGTCTTCTATGTTCTGGATAAAGCCAATCGGATGATATCCGGCACGGGCGTGCTGCAGGATGACGAAGGGGGGGATGCCGAGCCCTTGGCGCTTGCAGCAAAGCTGCGGGAGGGCAGCTTCGCTGCGGAATTCCGGGGAAGCTCTCATCTCTTCGTATTTCACGAGTTAAGCGGAGTGGATTGGATTACTATCGGCGCTGTGCCGGTAAATGAGATGCTGCGTGACAAGGAGCGGATCATTCAAGGAATCTGGTATTTTATTGTGATCATCCTTCTCCTGTCCATTGGAGTCACCTGGGGATTATCGTATTCCATAACCAAGCCGATCAGGCGGCTGACGGGGGTGATGAAGGATGTGAAGGCCGGCAATCTGGATGTGAAGGCGGAGGTGCAGAATCGGGATGAGATCGGGATGCTGAGCCATGCCTTCAACGCCATGCTGTCCCGGATCAGCGAGCTGCTGATGCAGTTGAAGGAGAGCCACAAGAAGGAGAAGGAGGCGGAGCTGCGGGCGCTCCAGGCCAATATTAATCCGCACTTCCTCTATAACACGCTGGAATCCGTGATTTGGCTGGCAGAAGACGGGGATTATGAGGAAATAACCGAGATTATCTCCAAGCTTGGCAAATATTATCGGTTGAGTCTGTCCAGCGGGATGGATGTGGTTCCCCTGCAGGCGGAGCTTGAGCATGCTGAGCATTATCTGGCAATCGAGCGCATCCGCCATGGAGACCGGTTTACCTATGAAATTGCCGTCCCGGACAGCCTGCATGCGCTCACGTGTCCGAAGCTGATCCTGCAGCCGCTGGTGGAAAATGCGCTTCATCACGGCATTCTGCAAATGTCGAACAAGGGACATATCGAAATCAATGGCAGAATGGAGGGGGATGTTGTTGTGCTGACGGTTTCCGACAACGGCAAAGGCATTCCGGCGGAACGCCTGAAGGCGATCAAGGACCTGTTTCGCAGCGGGCGCTCTGCTGAGCTGACCGCTTCCTACGGGATCAAGAATGTCAATGGGCGCTTGCAGCTGAAATATGGAATGGACTGCGGACTTTATTATACATCAGCGGCAGGCGAAGGAACATTGGTGGAGGTGCGTCTGCTTGCGGGCGGGGATGAACCGTTATGATGAATGGCATTTATTTCAAAAAGGGAAGAGGGAGTTCACTCTATGACAATAAGTAAACGCTTTCTGCCGGTCCTGCTGGTTTCGTTGCTATTGTTTGCCCAGGCTTTCGGCGGAATCGCCGCCGCGTCTGCGCCTGCCGCTTCGGACGCAGCAGCATTTATCCAGGATATTACAGCCACAGCTGCAGGCGCCGCCGCTTCCCAAGCTGTGCCCGCGGCAGCCAACGCTCCCGCAGGCTCGACGCTCACCGCATTGCAGGGGCTGGCCGGCTCCTACACGGATCCCGCTTATTTCACCGGCATTCCCTTCGGCTCCCATTCCCACTGGCTGCAGCCCTGGCGCGCCTATCTGGAGACAGTGCCGGCCGGACAGTTCCTGGAAGGGATCGGGATGGTTCTTAACCTGAACCAGGAAAATCCGGAGCTGATCGTGCGCATGCTGGCCAAGAACGGGATTCGTACGGTGCGGATTGAGATCGGCTGGAGCAGCGTGGATTATGCGGATGAAACCCGGTTGCTGCCCAGTCAGAAGGCCAAGCTGCAGGCGATGCTCCAGGCATGCAAGACTTGGAATATCCGGCCGCTGATCCTGCTTAACGCCCATCAGGGGATTCCCGGTCCCATGCTGTCCACGACCCGGACCGTAGCGGTGTCCGCGGCTGTGGGAGCCAGTGAGCTTCAGCTTAATAATACGTCCGGCCTGGTCGCGGGCAAAAGCGGCTTGTCCAATCTCACCGGTTATTGGGCGGCCGAAGCGCTGATCACCTCGGTTGACCAGCAGACAGTGACGTTATCCAAGCCCCTGCCCCAAGCCCTGGCGGCAGGCGCGCAGGTTACCCTGGCCACCCTGAAGTATCTGCCGTTCTCCGTGCCCGACAGCCCCGAATATCTGGAGACCATGCAGGGCTGGACCCGCTACATGGACACGGTCGCCAGGTTTGTGGGCAGTGAGCTGGGGACGGAGCAAGGCCAGGACAGAGGGTTTGACCTGGAGATCTGGAATGAGCTGAGCTTCGGCTCCAACTATCTGTATATCAACAAATATTACAATCCGGCTCCATACACCTATGACGAGCGGAGCATATGGGCCAACCTGGTGCGCGCCAGCGCAGATTATGCCGCTTCCCATCCCGACTTGTTCCAGGGAGTAAGCATAACCGACGGCTTTGCCAATACCATCCCCTGGCCCGCCTCCTCGCAGGAGCCTGACCGGATCAGGGCGATCAACAAGCATCCCTATTCAGGGAGGAAAACCTTCCCGGCCAATGAGACGGCCGGGACCAAGCTGAATGCTCTGGGGGCGCCAGATGCCTATGTTCCCGCATATACGGAATTGTTTCCTGAGTATTTCGCCACAGCCATCCAGACAGAAACCATGGTCCGGGACATGGGGCCGTTCACTGCACCGGTGAACCGTGTGCTGCATGGACGCTATGCGCGGGCCAGTAATCCCACGCCTGTATGGATTACCGAGGTGGGCATCGCGCCCAATGAGACGGGAATAACAGATCACACCCAGGCTATGAAGCTGAAGGAGAAGACAACGTCCCGTTACTACCCCTTCTTCCTGAATAAAGGAGTGGAGAAGCTGTATCTGTACGGAGCTGCCGGAGGAGACATGTGGCTGGGCATTATGTCGGACAGCTTCCTGGAATACTCCCGCACCAACAGCTCCTACCCTCAGGATGATGCCGCCTACACTTCGCCCGCCCTGTCTGTCATTGGGCGTATGGCATCCAAGATGGAAGAGGGGCTTGATCCGCAGCTGACAGCCACCCGCCCCTTGCAGGTGGATTCCATTACAGATACTCACGGAAACTACCAGTTTGCCGGAGACGGCACGGTGGAGCATCCGGCGCTGTATAACCGGGAGTTGTTCACTGTTCTTCCCTATCAGGTCAATGACCACAAATTCGTCATTCCTTATTATGTAATGACTCGTGATGTGACCCGGAATCTGGCTCCCGAGGAATACACGCTGCAGTTATCCGGTATAAAGGGAACAGCGGCGGCAGTTACGGTCTATGATCCCATTAACAATATGGAGGTACCCGTCCAGGTGAACAGCAGCACCGGCAATACATTGAATCTTCGCCTGCAGGCCACGGATTATCCGTATCTGCTCACCATCGAGGAGGCGGAGGAAGAGGAGCCGGTGAATCTGCTGGCCGATGTGCTCGATCCCGGCTTCGGGGATGGCGCAGGATTGTTCACGCTGCAGCAGGCCAACACCGGGGGCTCCCAAGCCATTGTGGAGATGAACGGCAATCCAGCGCTGGAGCTGCGTGATGCTTCCTTGGGCTCCAATCTGGGCAGCTTGTTTACGGCCCGGATTACAAGCGGCAGCCTTCTGAATCGGATTAATCGGATTTATGACCGCCAGGTAGGGGACACACCGGTGGAGTTTGTGTTCCGCTTCAAGCTGGCCCGCACCGGCGCCAGCAGCAAGGCGGTTCCCAAGGATATCAAGGCGGGCATTCAATTCGGCAATTACGACAATGCTCTGATCCCCCGCTTCCCCACCGGGGAGCAGCCGCTGATGGAGACAGCCGCCTACCGCAGCGGGGATGGCGCTCTGCTGCCGGTGACAGAGGAGGATATCCCCTCCTTCAGGTTCAAGATTATTCCCAATGGCGGACAGCGGCATATCAGCAATATCGAGCTTCGTTTTGCCGTGCGGGTGGACACGGGTGGGACGGATGAGGCTTATGCCATCGATGATCTGGCCGTCTACGAATTGCCGGGGGAAGCGGTTATCCAGAACAAGCTGCTTGTGGATGGCGTGGAATTGTCCGACCCTACAGGACTATATGTGCTGCAGGAGGGGCAGCAGCCTCCGGCGGTTGTGGCGGAAATCCGCAACAGCTATCCCCATAGCGCCGGAGGAACGGTGAGGCTCTCGGTCTATTCCAGGGGAACCGAGCAGGTGCTGGAGCAGACAGCCCCGTTCAGTCTGGCTGTGAATGCAACCCAAAGAGTGACTGTACCGCTCCAAGCGCTTGACCAGGGCGATTACTATAAGGTGAAGGTGGAAGTGATCGACGGCAGCAGCGGCTCTGTCTCAGGGAGCAAGGAGCTGGCCTTTGGCCTGCTCCATCCGGCGGCCGAGGGAGTCCGGGAGCAATCCCCGTTCGGCCTGGACCTGCGGGTGGGCAACGAGGAGCTGGCCCAGACCATTGCAGAAAGAATAGGGGTCAAGTGGAAGAGAGCGATTGATAAGGTTGATCCCACCATCGTCAATCCCGAGCCAGGCAAGTACTGGACTGATGCGCAGATACAGGCAGCCCGACAGGAGGTGCTGGACTGGCAGGAGCACGGCGTCAGCTCCTTGGGATATATTAATTACAACATGGCCTGGAACGTGATGCCGGTTCCCGGCATGCCCAACCTGTCCCGGCATCAGAACAGGCCCCTTGATCTTGCTGCCCAAGCGGAGATGGTGTACCACACTATCGCTCCGCTGCAGGATTTGGTGAAGAACTGGGAGATTTGGAACGAGCCATGGATTCATGGATGGACCTGGAAGACGGGCGAGGCTCAGGATTACCGGGAGATGGCCAAGCTGATCTGGGAGCGGGTCAAGCCCGAGTATCCCGATGTGATGCTGATCGGCGGAGGCTCGGCCATGTACAACCGGGACATTCTCTACGCCAAGGGTTCGCCGGACACCGGCTATGTGGACGGCTCTGTGAACCATGCATACGGTCTGCCCGACCCGGAGAAATTCGCCATGATCAGCCTGCAGAAAATTATGGATGAAACAGAATCGAAGGGGCAGGGGAAAGGGGGGATGTGGCAGACCGAGCTGGGAACGGCGGAGCCGTACGATTTTGCCCATTTTCCTGCGGAGGAGCGTCCCTATGGAGTGGCACGCACGATTGCGCCCATCTATCTGCTGAATATGCTGGCCGCCGGGGAAACCCCACTGCATGTATTCTGGTTCTCCCTATCGGCGGACCTGACCTATTCCGGGGATGCCTTCAATCTGTATGACACGGCTTCCCGCGCTCCCAAGCCGGGGGTGATCGCCTATTCGGCCATGACCCATTTCCTGGAGGACAGCAAGCTTCTGGAGGAGCTGTACCCGGTCGAGAAGTCCACCTGGGGCTTCCTGTTCCAACGGCAGGACGGTCAGGCTACGGCTGCCCTCTATGCAGAGGAGCCGTATAACGGAACAGTCAAGCTGGAGAACGCCGCGGGGATCAAAATCTACGATTATCTGGGCCGCCTGGTTTCCGACGGCAGCGCTGAGCAGGCCGTCCTGCAGTTGAAGCCGTGGGAAACCTTCTATCTGGTGTCCTCGCTGTCCCCTGCGGAATTGAAGGAACGGCTGCGGACTGCCCGGTTCGATTATACGGAGCCTGTGTCCGTCAGTCCGTTATCTCTGCTTAAGCCGGTTACGGCGGCGGATGCTGCCTTGGAGTTCGAGGTGGAGAATGTCACCCCGGAGACCATAGACGGCCGGCTTGCTGTACAGGCGCCGGAGGGCTGGCAGCTGGCCGGCACTGTCATGGAGGTGCGGCAGCTCCAGCCGGGAGAGAAACGGCGGCTGATCTTCCCCGCCAGTGAAACGGCCGTGAATGAATGGAACCGTTATCCGGTGCGGTATATATTTGAGCGGCTGAATGCAGCGGGACAGACGGTCTCTGCATTCTCCGGACAGCAGACTGTGCAGGTCGCTTATGCGCCCAAGAAGACCATCCGGATGGATGAGCATACGGCGGAGGACTGGAGCAGCGTACTGCCGGTCACGATGGTGAGCAATGGCAGCGTGGATTATCTGGAGCTGATTATGGACCCGAGCAAGATCGGTGATATTCTGGAGAATCCCCAGCAGTCGGACAATGTGGTTTACACCGTAAAAACCGCATGGGATGAAGACAATTTCTATTTCAGGGCGGTTGTGCCGGACGAAATGCAGTTGTCCAACAAACCCTTTGCTGAGGACCCTTACGCCTTTCCCTTCAATGCCGACAGCGTGCAGCTGGCCTTCGACGTGCTGACGAACAACCCGGATGATCTGCTGCTGGGTCGTTCCCACTATGCCAAGGCCACCTCTGCCAACATGGATTACCTGTTTATCGGAACAATGGCGCAAGGGGAGATCCCCGAGCTGCACCGGCAGGCTGCGCCGGGAACCAACAAGCAAACCTATTATCCGACCAATGCGGATCTGCCTGCTCCGCTGGGGCCCATAGACGCCACTGCCTCCACGGGCTCGGAGGGGAGAATCAAGGTTAGCCGCGACGATGCGGGCAAAACCACCGTATATGATATTGCCCTGTCTTGGAATACAGTGCCGGAGCTGAAGAACAGCTTGCTGGGTCTGGAGGCGGGACAGGTGCATGAGAGCAGCTTCGCCTTCGCCATCCAGGATGCCGGAACCGGGGGGAAGGGCACCTCCTACTGGACAAGGGAGGCAGGACAGGTGGAATCGGGCAGCTACGCCTTTGCCCCATTCTGGGGTACGGGAAGCAAGGCGCGGGGAGGCTCCTTCATTCCCCGTTGGGGTTTTATGAATGAATCAGCAGGACAGGCGGCGCCCGATTCCGAAGGGGCTCCGGGCAAGCCGGTGCTGTCGGATGACAATGGAGTGGACCACGGACTCCAAGACGGGGACTATAATATTTCCATGAATATGTGGTGGGGCAATAACGGCAGCGAATATAAGCTGTATGAGAACGGTCAGTTGATTGACAGCCGGCAGTTGACCGCCCATACTCCCCAGGCCCAGTTTGCCCAGACCCATATAAGGGGACGCAATAACGGCGTATACCGTTATTATGCTGAGCTGACCAATGAAAGCGGCACGACAAGAAGTGAGGAATGGAGCGTCAACGTTACAGATGCGGCACCGGCCCAGCCTGTGCTCTCCCAGGATAACTGGGACGGCGACGGCAGCTATACCGTCACGATGAACATGTGGTGGGGAACGAATGGAGCCACCTATCGTCTGTATGAGAACGGCGTGCTGGTGGACACGCAGACGCTGGCAGAGCTCACGCCCCAGGCCCAGGCGGCAGCCACGACGATCACCGGCAAACCTCCAGGCAGCTATGAATATCGTGCCGAGCTGGAGAATGCCGCGGGAGTAACCGTCAGTGAAGCTGTTATTGTACAGGTAACACAGAGCAGCATGTCCCAGGAATGAGGGAGAAGCCTCCCGCCTAGGGGAGCCCTTTCTCATTCGGAGCTCCCCCAAAAGCACCCGGTCCCGTCCTTATATGTATTTTATCAAAAGGTTGTCCAGGGCTGAAACAGATGCAGAATTGTATCTGTCTCAGCCCTGTTTATTGTGTTACACTTACAATAATATTGAAACAGCGTCCATGAATTTTAGATTAATTATAAATGTGTATGAGGATAGAAAGGAATTTACCTTGATGATAACAAAAGACCAACTAATTGAGTTCATTGGGAAGCAAAAGGTTGCTTTTATTGCATCGATAGATGAGGATGGCTTCCCAAACATGAAGGCCATGCTTATGCCGCGCAAAATAGATGGAAACTGTTATTATTTTACAACAAATACATCTTCCCTGCGGGTAAGCCAATACCAAGAAAATGAGAAAGCAAGCATTTATTTTTATAACAAGGGACGCTTTCGTTATGAAGGAGTTATGCTCATTGGTACCGTGGATGTGTTGGAGGATACGGATGTCAAGCAGGACATTTGGAGAATCGGCGATACCATGTTTTACAAAGGAGGGGTGACCGATCCAGACTACTGTGTGTTGAGGTTTAAGGCTATCAAAGGACGGTATTATTGCAACTTAAAAACAGAAAGCTTTCAACTAGAATAAATTTTTATCCTAGAATGAACTCTTCTTCGGAAGGGTTTTTTCTTTTTATAACTTGCATGCCAGAAACCCGATCACGGTCAACACCTTCATCCAATCTTATCAGGATAGAAGCCGGGAGGGGGAGCACCCAAAAATTTTAGAAGGACCCCCATAAATATTAGAAGGTGGAAGGCCGCTTGCCCGGTACAATGAACTCAGAAAACAATTTAACATGACAAGTCGGGAGTGGGTAAGCCGTGAATATAGCCAGCAGTCCCAGATTTAAACGGGAGCAGGGCCGGACGATGGCCTGGCGGGAGCAAACGCAGTTGATCTGGCATCCGGACGAGGTGGAGACCCATTACGAGCAGCCGGAGAACGCCTTCTGTTATTTCCGCAAAACCTTCGGCCTGAGCGGACAGCCCGAAGCGGCCCGGGTGCTGTTATTCGCCGATTCCCGCTACATGCTGTATGTGAACGGAGCGTATGTGGGCAGGGGACCGTGCCGCAGCGATCCGCGGGAGCAATATGTGGATGAGTGGGATATAACGGCGCATCTGAGACGGGGGAAAAATGTCTTTGCGGTGCTGGCGTTGTATTACGGCTACGGAACGGGCCAATCCATCAGCCGGATTCCGGCATTGGCCGTGGAGGCGGCCATTGACCTGCCGGGACAGGAGCCCCTCTATGTGCACAGCGACGCCGCTTGGAAATGCTTGACCGCCAACGCATGGCTCCGCAGCGCGCCGAGAATCAACGGATGCCAGGGCCCTATGGAAATTGTGGATATGGGACTGCTGCCGGGCAATTGGACGGAAGCGGATTATGAAGACAAGGGCTGGGTGCAGGCCAAAGGGCGGGGGACCCGCCTGTCGCCCTTCTGGAACTGGGTGGTGCGTGACATTCCGCTGCTGGAGGAAGGGCAAATCCAAGCGGTCGGTATTGTCAACAAGGGAGTGGTGGCGGAGCTGCCGCTGCCTCCGGAGCGCCTTCATCATCAGATTCATGCGGAGCAGCCCATTCTGCAGGAAGCTTCCCCCTGCCGTCAGACATTAGCAGGCGAATACACGGTGCCCGCATCCTTGCCGGGGCAAGCTTCCGTTGTCACCTTGGATTTCGGAGAGATGGCGGCGGGGTACTTGCAACTGGAGGTGACAGGCAGCGAAGGGGAGATCCTTGATGTGGTCTATGCCGAGGAATTGTGGGAGGGGCAGGCGCTGCTGAACATGAACAACAACCGCCCCATTGACCGTTACATTCTGGCCGAAGGGCGCCATGTGCTGGAGACAGCGTTCGCCTGGCGGGCGTTCCGGTACGTGCAGCTTCGTGTGCGCAATCACCGGGGCCCGGTCACCTTGCACCGGGCGGGAATGCGGACGCGGCGTTATCCCCTTGAGCATACGGCATCGCTTCAGTGCAGGGATAAGCGTCTGGCGGGAATCTGGAATATCTCCGCGCGCACGCTGCGCCTGTGCATGCAGGACGGATTTCTCGACTCGGCCAGCAGGGAGCAGCAGCAGTGGATGGGGGATGGCCGCTGGCAGGCGGTGATCAACTATTATTATTCGGGCGACAGCCGTCTGCACCGCAAGCTGCTCAGGCAGGTGGGGCAATCCCAGGATTGGACGGGCATGACCAAGGCCAGATATCCCGACGGCCACCATAATTATCCGCCGATTCCCTCCTTCTGTCTGGCCTGGATTTGTTCCTTCCGTGACTATGTCCACTACACCGGGGATACCGGGCTGCTTCAGGAGTGGTGGCCGCAGCTGCTGCTTGCCATCCGTTGGTTCACGGCGTACGAGAATGGGCACGGTCTGTTGGAAGATGTGCCGTATTGGCCGTTCATCGACTGGGGGGACGGAGCGGGAAACACCACCCTGGACGTAAACCGCGGCGGGATTGTGACGGCGCTGAATCTGCAGTATCTGGAAGGGCTGCTGACGATGGCCGAGTTCGCCGCACGGATGAACGAGAATGATGCGCAGCAGCTGTTCGCCGCCAAAAGCGCCAGGCTGAAGGCTGCTGTGGCCGCTTGGCTGTGGAGCGGGGAGGAGGGGGCGTACGCGGATTGCCTGGTTGACGGCGCCCTTAGCGGCATTGTAAGCGAACCCACCAATGCTTTGGCGTTGCTTCATCTCCACGACCCGGACGATGAGCGGGTTCCCCGCATATTCCGGCGTGTGTTCAGCGGCAGGACAGGAGCGCCGGTTGTGGGCGGCAGTCCCTACTTCATGCTGGTGATCGGGCGCGCCTTATCCCGGATCGGGAGAACCGGCCGGGCACTTGAGCTGATCATGAGCCGTTATGGGGCGATGCTGGATGCAGGCTCCACCACCACATGGGAGCGCTGGAGCGTATTCCACCGCCAGGCGGACGGGACAATCTCGTATTCCAGCGCCAGCCACGCCTGGGGAGCCTCGCCCATCGTGTTTGTATTCGAGGGGATCTTCGGCCTGCGGCCCCTGGCTCCCGGCTTCCGAAGCTTCGAGCTGGCCCCGGCTCCCTGCGGGCTGGAGCAGCTCAGCGCTGCGCTGCCAACCCCCCATGGGGAAATCCGTATGGCGCTCCAGCGAGCAGGGACAGGCCGGTATGCCCTTGAGCTGGCCATTCCCGAAGGATGCTGGGGAAGGCTGTATGGACAGACGCTGGCCGCGGGGGCACAAACCATCATCATCGAAAATCAGGCGGACGGGTTCCGCCGCTTGTCCTGATGCTGCGGAGAGGAGGGTGAAGCCCATGATAAATGCAACTTTTGCCAAGCTGTCGGCCGGGCTGCGGGCATCGGCCTTGAACCGGAGCCTGCGTCCGTTCCGCCTGAACGCCATGCTGTATGTGCTGCTGCTCCCCGGTCTGGTTTACTTTACGCTGTTCAAGTATGTGCCTATGGGGGGCATTCTGATTGCATTCAAGGATTACCGCCTGACCGAAGGCGTGTGGGGCAGCCCGTGGGTGGGCTGGGATAATTTCAGAATGTTTTTTGAAGGTGTGTATTTCGCCGAACTGCTGGGCAACACCATCATGATCGCCTTTTACAAGCTGGTGTTCGTGTTTCCGGCGCCGATTCTTCTGGCCTTGATGTTAAATGAGGTCCGCTTCGGCTGGTTCAAGAAGCTGGTGCAGACCATCAGCTATTTGCCCCATTTTATCTCGTGGATTATCATTTACGGTCTGCTGATTGCCTTTATGGCCCCGGGAGAGGGACTGTTCAATCTGATTCTGAAGCAGTTGGGCATGGACCCGGTCTTTTTCCTGACGGAGCCGGGCTGGATTCGCACCCTGCTGGTGTCCACGGATCTGTGGCATTCCATGGGCTGGGGAGCTATCGTCTATTTGGCGGCCATTGCCGGGGTGGACCCCAGCTTGTATGAGGCGGCTGTGGTGGACGGGGCCTCCAAGACCAGGCAGCTGTGGCATATCACGCTTCCGGGGATACGGAACGTCATTATCCTGATGCTGATTTTGCGGCTAAGCCACATTCTGGATGTGGGCTTCGATCAGGTATTTATGATGAGCAACGCCATGAACCGGGAAGCCTCCGATATTTTGGACACCTGGGTGTACCGCGTGGGCATTCAGGAAATGCGCTACGGCTTGGCTACGGCTGTCGGCCTGTTCAAATCTTTCATCGGTTTAATCCTGTTAATTGCCGCGAATCAGACAGCCAAAAAATTCGACGGGCAAATCTGGTAAGGAGGAACTCCATGTATAAGCTGACCCCGGCCGAAAAAATCGTCCATGCGCTCATTTATCTTACCCTGCTGGCGCTTATGGCCATCTGTCTGTTTCCCTTCCTGTATGTGCTGGGGGTGTCCTTCACCTCCCAGGCGGAAGCCATGCGCCGTTCCATCGTCATCATACCCGAGCATATTACGTTGGCTGCCTATAAGGAAATATTGGGCACGAAGCTGATCTACAGCGCCTATCGCGTCACCTTGTTCGTAACGGCTGCGGGAACACTCCTGAACCTGGCTTTTACCATGCTGACCGCCTACCCCCTTGCCCGGAAGAGCCTGAAGGGACGCCGATTCTTCCTGCTGTACATCGTCTTTACCATGCTGTTCAGCGGCGGGATGATTCCCCAATATCTGCTGGTGAAGGAGCTGGGAATGCTGAATTCCGTCTGGTCGCTTATGGTTCCCGGCCTGATCAGCGCGTTTAATCTGCTTATTGTCAAAGGCTTTTTCGAGCAGCTGCCGGAGGCCATCGACGAGTCGGCGCGAATGGACGGAGCCGGGGAGCTGCGGATTCTGTGGAGCGTGGTGCTGCCGTTGTCTGCGCCGATTCTTGCCACCATCGGCTTGTTTTACGCCGTCGGGCATTGGAACAGCTTCTTCGACGCCGTATTGTACATTCAGGATGCGGACAAATATCCCCTCCAGGTGGTGCTGCGCAATATATTGCTGGGCGCAACAGCCCTTAATAACGAGAATATTCCCGACATGCAGGATGCGGTCAATCCCATCTCGATTCAGATGGCGGCGGTCATCGTGACGACGGTTCCGATTCTGCTGGTATATCCGTTTATCCAGAAGCATTTTGCCAAAGGGGTCCTGCTGGGCTCGGTAAAGGGGTAACGGCTTTCATGTTATGATATGATAGGGACGCATCCCTTCATATATATCTGTCTGAAGGAGAGGGTCATATGAAAAAGAACAAGCAAATCTTCCAGGGGATGGCAGCCCTATTGCTGGCCGGCGGTCTGCTGGCAGGCTGCGGCGGAGGTGCGGAGAAGGAAGGGGAGCCGTCCGCGACCGGAGGAGAGGAGAATGCCCGGATTAAGATCACCATGTTCAATACGGCGGGGTTCCGCCCTACGGTTCCTGTATTGCCCATCGATAAAGATCCCATCCGGCAAATGATCGAAAAAGCCGTCAATATTGAGCTGGATATGACGGTGATCGGCGATGGGGCCCTGGATAAGCTGAATACATTGGTGGCCTCCGGGCAAACGCCGGACCTTATTCATCTGCCGACGCGGGTGGATGCGGTGAAATATTACAATCAGGGCGTAACGGCGGAGCTGGATGAGCTGCTGAAGGGAACGCCCCGGCTGGTGGACGCTTTTGACGCATGGCGTTGGGAGCCCCTTCGGTACAAAGGCAATACCATCGGCGTGCCGGGCGTGGAGTCGGTAGGGGGCATTAACGGCTGGTGGATCAACAATGACTGGCTGAAGAAGCTGAACCTGAAGGTGCCGGAAACGGCTGATGAGCTGCTGGAGGTGATGAAAGCGTTTACCTACAATGATCCCGACGGCAACGGCAAAAACGATACGTACGGCTTTGTCGCCGGGATGCTGAAGGACGGCACCCTGACTCACGGCTGGCAAAAAATATTCTGGATGTTCGGCGTCAATCCCAATTATGTGGATGTCGTGGACGGAAAAGTGGTGTATCATAACACGGAACCGCGGATGCAAGAGGCGCTGACCTTCATTAACCGGATGATTGAGGCCAAGGTGGTTGATCCCGATTGGCTCACCATCACCACCAGCCTGCAGCTGGATGAAAAAATGTACAAGGGCAAGGTGGGCATTATCATTCAGGACTGGCGCAGGCTGGAGCCGGAGCATGTGCAGAAGATGCAGGAGATCGGCGGTTCCTTGCCGGACTGGAAGCTGATTGCCCCGCCCAAGGGTCCGCACGGGGACCAGATTCTGGACCTGAAGGTGTTCCAGAACTCCCAATGGGCGGTTTCCAAGGAAGCGGCCAAGGACCCGGTGAAGGCGAAGCGGATCATGGAATTGCTGCAATACCTGTACACGGATGAAGAGGCGTATCCGTACCTGGCTTACGGCGTGAAGGATGTAACCTGGAAGGAAGTGAACGGCAAGGCGGAGATTACGGATAAGACGTCCTACAACGAGAAGGAATATGACTGGAAGTATCATTATGCATTCGTCCGCCGGGCAGACGATGAGGCTTATTTCGCCTTCAAGAACCCGGAGACCAAGAATCATCATGCGCTGAATATGCAATATCTGCGGGATAACAACGTCATGCCCCGTCTGGTCAGCGATTCCAAGGACACACTGGCCGCCGACAGGCTCAAGTATATGAACGAAATGATGCTGAAATTCGCCACCGGCAAGGAGCCGCTTGCCAAGTGGGGGGATTATGTGAAGACGCTGGAGGACAAGTTCAAGCTCAGCGAACTGCTGGGCATTTATACCACCCAGCTTCAGGAGGAGGGTATCCTCCGGTAGAGCTGCATACCGGCAAAAAGGGAGGCATCCGCCTTCTTTTTTGGCGTCTTGCGAAGGGCTGTAATATAACTTGCGGTATCATTCAGAAAAAAAGACAGGGAAGCGATGGGTATGATGTCCTGGATGAAGGGAATCACCTTCAAGCTGTTTGTCATTTGTCTCGTATTCGCAGGCAGCACCGTGCTTATGATCAGTGTGCTGTTCTATAACTATATCAAGGAGGATACGATCCACAGCCGGGTGGAGCAGAACCGGCAAATTTTGCAGAAGGTCAAGCAGTATTTGGACATGTATTTCCTCATGATCGAAAACACCCACTATACGGTGCTGTCCACGATCAAGCTGTCCATGGACAACCGTGAAATTTTGCAAAATCAGCTGGATCAGCTGTATCTGGCCAACGGGGGACACTTGAAAAATATCTATATCATCAATGAGGACCTGTCCATTATCGGCGGCAATGTGATATCCAAGGCGTATGACGAGCCGCTGCCGGAGCGGCAAAGGCTGTATGAGCAGGCCCTTGCCAATCCCTTGAGCATCAAGGCGACGGAGCCGTATATGTCCGCGTATTCGGGGCGCACGATTACGGTAACGCGGCTGCTTTCCTACAATAACGAAAATGCGGTGCTGGCGTTCGACCTGGATTTGGAGGCCCTGGAGGATCATCTGCTGAGAATCGGCGATTACAACGACTATAAGATCGGCATTCTCCATCAATCCGGCGTGCCGGTGGCGCAAAGCCTCAGCTTGAATGCCATGACGGTTTCCGCAGCTGGCGAATATAAGCTGGGGACGCTTGAATTCATGAGTATTTACAATGCAGGCAAGGATGTCTTCACGGCACAAATCAACGGCGCCCCGGCCACCATTACCAAGCTCCTGATGCCCAGGCAAAACTGGATTGTATATTCGGTGCTGGATGAAACACCGCTACGGAAGTCGCTGGAGCGGCTGCGCGCCTACTCTGCGGGCCTGGGGCTTGTCGGTTTTCTGCTCAGCCTGGTCACAGCCTTCCTCGTATCCCGCTTCATCCGCAGGCCGGTGTATTATTTGAAGCGCAAGATGCGGGAGGTTCGCAACGGCAATCTGGATATTGTCATCTCCAACCACCGCCAGGATGAATTCGGGGAGCTGGCGGACACCTTCGATGACATGATCGGGCGCATCCGCCATCTGATCAGCCATCTGAACGTCAGTGAGCAAATGAAGCGGGATATGGAAATCCAGGTGCTGCAGTCGCAGATCAATCCCCATTTTCTCTACAATGCCTTGGGCTCCATCAGCAATGTGGTGGCGCTGGGGAGAACCGGGGAGGTGGACCGCCTTGTCCGTTCGCTTATTTCCATTCTGGAGTACGGGATTGCCGACGCCTCCGACCGTGTCACGCTGCGGGAGGAACTGCGCAATGTGAAGGATTATCTGTATATTCAGAACATCCGTTACGACCAGATGTTTGCGTTGGAGGAGCAGATGGACGCGGAGCTGCTGGATGCGCCGGTGCTGCGCATGATCCTGCAGCCCGTTGTGGAGAACGGCATCTTCCACGGCTACCAAGGGGGAACGCTGGAGGGAACCATCACGGTCTCCGCCTGCCGGGACGGGGGTAGGATGATCATTGCCGTCTCGGATGAAGGCGTGGGGATGGAGGAAGAGCTTGCAGGGCGGATCTTGCAGCGCTCCTACGGAGCGGAGCGGCCGAAACGGCGCCAGCGCATCGGCTTGTACAACATTCATAAGCGGATTCAGCTTTATTATGGCGAGGACTACGGAGTTGAGGTCAGCAGCAAACCGGGAGAGGGAACAGTTGTTCGCCTGGCGTTTCCGTTATGAAGGAGGTCCATACGTGAGAACCTACACTTGCATGGTTGTGGATGACGAGGCGTTGATTGTGCAGCGGCTGCGCCTTTTATTTGCCGGAATAGAGCGGCAGCACCGCCAGTTCCGGCTTGTGGCAACGGCCAGGAACGGCGCGGAGGCGTTGGAGCTTGCCGCAGACCTGAAGCCGGACATTGTGATCACGGATATTGTGATGCCGGGAATGGACGGGCTGGAGCTGACCGGCCGGCTGAAGGAGCTGCTGCCCCGGGCGATTCTGGTCATTCTCAGCGCCTATACGGATTTCGACTATGCCCGGCGGGCCCTGGAGATGAATGTGCAGCAATATTTGCTTAAGGTGCCGTTAAGCGAGACGGAGGTGGCCGCCGCCCTGCTGCGGGCCCAGCAGACACTGGAGGCCCGGGAGTCGGAGGCGGTGAAGCTGAGGCAGCTGAACGCCACGGTAAGGGGCAATCTGCACGGGCTGCGCAAGCAGGTGGTGGAGGAGCTTCTTCATGGCGAGGTGGGCCCGGGCGGCATGGAGGCCCGCTGCGGGGAGCTGATGATCCGGTTCAAGCCGCAGAAGTACAGCTGCTTTGCCGTGCGGATTGAGAACCTGGGAGATTTCCGCCGGCAATATGAATCCAAGGACCGGAAGGCGCTGAAGTACGGGATGCTCAATATCATCGAGGAGCTGCTGGGCGCTTCGGAACGGGGCTTCTGCTGCGAGCTGGAGCCGGAGCTGATTGCCGGTTTTGTTTCCCGGGCGGAGCTGAACAGCGAGCTGGACTTGCTGCAAGCCAACCAATCCCTGGGACAAAGCATCAGGGACCACATTCACGGCTATCTGAAGCTCACGGTCACTGTATCCTTCAGCGGTTGGCATTCCGGCTGGGGGACGGCGCCCCAGGCATTCCAGGAAGCCAAGCAGGCCCTGGAGGATACCTTCTATATCGGGGAAGGCCGGGTTATCACCCCCTCCAGCCGGCTGCTGTATGAGACTGCGGCCGCGGACGAGTTTGCTGCGGCTTTGCGGCAGCTGCAAGGGCTGCTGGCACCCGGAGCCGACGGGCAGGCGAGGCAGCGCGCGGTCCAGCGCATCAGGCGGCTGCTCCAGAGCCGCAAGCTGCAGCCGGGGCGGGTGCTGGAAGAGACGGAGCGGTTTATCCGGGCGGCGGACCCCGGGAACGGACAGGGCAGGCAAGAGGCGGGGCAACCGGGGGGACAAAAGGTGGAACAGACGGTGGAACAAACGGGGGGACAAATGCCGGGACATAACGATCCGCCCCGGTTTGCAAGCTGCCACGGCTTACTGGACTGGCTGGAGAACGGACTGCCCGGCTGGTTGGAGCGGCTGCATCAAACGGAGGAGCGGACGGAAATCCGCAAGGCGAAGCAATTTATCGACGGACGGCTGGCAGAGCGGCTGACGCTGCATCAGGTGGCCGAGCATGTCAATATGAATCCCGCCTATTTCAGCGCCTTCTTCAAGAAGGAAACCGGCGAGGGCTTCATCGATTACCTAAACCGGCGGAGGATTGACAGCGCCAAGCTGCTTATGGAGCAGCGCGACTATACCAATGCGGAGCTGGCCGAGGCGGCAGGCATCGCCGACGAGCGTTACTTCTGCACGCTGTTCCGCAAGCATACGGGGATCTCGCCGCAGAGGTTCATGCGGAATCTGCGCAAGCGGCCTTTGGGCTGAAGCCATGCGGGGATTGCCGCATTCTTAAAATATTAAAGCAATCCCCAAATATTTTAGAGGCCTCCGCTTTGCGGCCTGATATAAGATGAGGACAGAGCGCAAGACGCTCGCGGGAAGAAGCATGGAAAGAGGTGAGGGGCACATGATTGGGCGAAGCGACTTTCAGCATCCGCATGGGGAGTGGAGGCCGGTCATCTTCTGGTCCTGGAACGGGATGCTGGAGTACGACCGGCTTCGCTCGCAAATCCGGCAGATGAAGGAGGCGGGAATTGGCGGTTTTTTTATGCATGCGCGTGCGGGGATACAAACCCCGTATTTGCGGCAGGAGTGGTTCGGCATGGTTCAATTTTGCCTGGAGGAAGCCCGCAGGAACGGGATGCAGGCTTGGGCCTACGACGAGTACGGCTGGCCCAGCGGCTATGCGGGCGGCGAGGTGCCGCGGCTGGGAGCGGCATACCGGGCCAAGGCGCTGGTGGAGCTGGAGCGCCGGGAGACGGATGAGGCATACCGGTTGCTTTGGCATGACGGTCAGCTGGGGCGGTATTATTATCAATGGACGGCACCGCTGGGCAATCCCCGCTTTCTGGGGGCCTCCGGGGTGGATCTGATGAATCCGGATGTGGTGCAGGCGTTTATCCGGCATACCCACTGTGTGTACGAGGAGCATGTGGGGGAGGCGTTCGGCACAGCCATTCCGGGCATATTCAGCGATGAGGCCAGTCTGATGATGGAGCGGGGAGGAACCGCCAATGCCCTCCCGTGGACGGAAGGGTTCCAGTCCCGCTTTCAGGAAGCCTACGGCTATGATTTGATTCCTCATCTTGCTTCCCTGTTCCATTGCGCCGGGGAGCGGTACCGGGAGATCAGATACGATTATTGGAGGCTCATGGTGGAGCTGCTGGTCAACCATTACAGCAAGCCGATCTTCGAGTGGTGCGGGGCGCGGGGGCTTGCCTTCACGGGACATTACATGGGCGAGGATCATTTGACGAAAATCATGCGGTATTTGGGCGATCCCATGCCCCATTATGAGTACATGCATATTCCCGGACTGGATTATCTGGGCAGGCAAATCCACAAATCGGATACGGAGCTGTGCGCTGCGGGAGGCACGGTCATGACTGTCAAGCAGGTGACCAGCGCAGCCCGCCAATTGAATAAGCCCCGCGTGCTGTCCGAATTGTTTGGCGGCGCCGGTCAGATGTTCGATCTCCGCATGCAAAAATGGATGATCGACTGGCATCTGGTGCTGGGAGTCAATATGTTTACGCCCCATCTGCTCCCCTATTCCATGCTGGGGGTGGCCAAGCGGGATTGGCCGCCTGTGATCGGCCCGCAGCAGCCCTGGTGGAGCCATGCAGGACAGCTTCATGATTATCTGGCCAGAGTGTCTTATGCCTTGTCCCAGGGAGAGCGTCAGGTGCCGCTGTTGGTCCTCCATCCCATGGAATCCGCCTGGGAGCTGTACCGGCCCCAGGAGACCGGGGCAGTGGAGGCGCTCAGCGACCGGCTTGCGGAGCTGTCCCTCAGGCTGCTGGACGCGCAATTGGACTTTGACTACGGCAATGAAGCGATTGTTGCCAGGCATGGGCGTGTAGAGGGGGGACAGCTTATGGTGGGCAGCGCCGCCTATAAGGGGGTTGTCATCCCCGTCTGCACGCGGTTAAGGCCATCTACGCTTGAACTGCTGAGACAGTTTCACGGGGAGGGAGGGGGGATTTGGTATGACGAATGGCCCAGCGCAACCATTCCGGGATTGCTTGAAACCGCTTCCCTCATTCCGGCGGCCCGCAGGCTGGATATCGAAGAGCTGCGTCTTGTACAGCCGGCGTTATGCAGGTTTTACGGGAAGGAGGGAGACCCTCCCATCTGGCTGCACGAGCGGCAGGCCGCAGGGGAAAGGCTGCTGTTTCTCAGCAATTTGTCCATGAGCGGCCAAGTGCGGGGGGAGCTGCGCATTCCAGGGGGCGCCCGGGGCGGGTTGTATTGTTGGGATGGGGAAACGGGAGAGGTCAGCCGGGTTGCGGCAACGGCCGGAGAAGACGGAGCGTTATCCGTTCGGGTGAGCTTCCGCCCGCGCCAGTCCCTGCTGCTGGAATGGAAGGAAGGAGCGGATGCGGAGGCTGCCGGTGGGCAGGAAGAGGGGATAGCGGCTTCCCATTCCGGCCCGGCTGTACGCTTGAATGAGGAGCGGACATACGGAGGTACCGTAGAGATTGGCGGATTCAACGTTGCCGGCGGCGACGATAATCTGCTGCTGCTGGATCAATTTCAATGCCGGGACGAGGAAGGGGGAGGCTGGCACCAGCCTGCATGCGCCCAGGATACGGAGATCGCTTCCATGCGGACAAGGCTGGTCCGGACCGCCGTGGCTGTCTCTTCGGAAGGCTTGCCTGCCCCGGTGCGGCTGATCGCCGAGCCGGGCATCTGCCATAGCGTGCGGTGGGACGGAGTTATGCTGGAGCGCACGGAGGCCGACTGGGTGGATCCGGAGTATGAGGGATATGCAGTGCCCGAACAGCTGCTGGGCCCGGGAATCCATTATGCCGAGATCGAGCTGCGGACCGAATGCCGTGAGCTGGAAAATATGTATTTGCGCGGCAATTTCAGGGTCGTCCGTTGCGGTCCCAAGCAGTTCAGGCTGCATCCCTGGAATGGGGATTGCGATCCGTCGGATCTGGTGAACAGCGGGTATCCGTTTTTCAGCGGTTCGCTGTCGCTGCGCACGGAATTTCACTGGACCGGGGATGCCGGGGAGGAGCATGGCAGCCGGTGGCATATTTATTGTGAGGAGCCGCAATTCGCCGGAGCCGTACTGGAGATCAATGGCCATGCTGCAGCCGCAAGGGTGTGGGAGCCCTGGGCCTGGGATGTTACCGACTGGCTGGTGCCGGGGCAAAATGAGCTTGTCTTCCATGTTGTCAACACGCTGAGAAATGTGTACGGCCCCCATTATGTGCCCGATGATGAACGGATGCCTTATTTGCGCCGCATCGTTTTTCTGGAGCAGCGGCATCATGAGCTGATGCTGCAGCCCTTCGGACTTGGCAAGGTTTACATGGGCTATGGGCTGTCTGATAGGAATAAGAAAAAGGAGTGATCGGCGATGTTTGCTTCTAAAGAAGAGACTGTTGGGAAGCGGTGGAGGGTTCCCTGTCCGATGAAGCTGCTGCTTGCGTTATGGGTTGTCCTTGGGATTGGCGGTGGCGGCGCTGCGGTTTTCACCGTTTCTGCCGATGCCGTTGTCAGACCCGAGCATTACGGGGCTGTGGCCGGTGACGGGCTGGATGATACCCGGGCGATTCGGCAAGCCATGCTGGAAGGGGCCGGTGCAGGCCTGCCTGTATCCCTCTCGCCGGGAACATACCGGATTGCTCCGCCGCAGGCGCAATGGGGCTTCTCGAACGGTGGAACGGACGGGGATTGGACAGTAACCAATGCCGCTTATTCGTCGGTGGGCGGAGGCAGCTTGTCGGCAACGGCAGGGGCTGCGGGACCATTAAGCATCACCTCGCCCGCTTATTTGGGATTGGACGCAAGCAAATACAAGCAAGTGAAGCTGCTGCTGAAGAATGCATCGGATGCGGAGGAGGCCACGATCTTCTGGACGGATGCCCCGGGACAGCCGTGGACCGCTCTGCGAAGCGCAACCATTGCGCTGACGCCGTACGATACGCAGGCCACGGAATATGTCTTCGATTTGAGCGGATATGCCCAGTGGAGCGGGGCTGTTCATCAGGTGTCCGTCCGTTTCGGAGATGACCCGGCAAGCGGCGTATTGGAGTTGGATCATCTCCGGTTTGATGCAGGTACGGTCCGCAATGAACTCATGTACTCCTTCAGCTTTTTATTCCATGAATTGCAGAATCTTGAGCTGGTTGGAGACGAAACGGTGCTGTTGATTACCGATCCCGTTGCCGGCTTTTTCCGCTGTGTGGATTGCTCGGAGCTTTCGTTTGAGGGAATAACCATCGAATACGAGACGCCGCCGTTTATCCAGGGGACGGTTGCCTCCATCGATCCGGCGGCATCCACCTTCGATTTTGTTCCAGATCCGGGCTACACCTTGCTCGCGGACCCGCGCTTTGGGGAGCTGCCCAGAATATGGGGCACCGTCCGGGATGCGGCCAACCCCCTGCTGATGAAGAGCAGCGCCAACGATCATATTAATGTGAACGGTTGGACGAAGCTGCCCGACGGGATGACGTACCGGTTCCAGGCGGCTGTACCGTCTCAGGTGGGTCCGGGACAAATCGAGGCCGGAGATCCGTTCGTCATCGTCACACGGGATCACGGCAACGGCATCTTCCGCTTGGAGGAGTCGGATACTGTCGCCGTTACGGATGTAACGGTCCACGCCTCCTCCGGCGCCACGCTTGTGGGCTACTACACCGACGGTATTGAGATCGACTGTTTGCGCATTATGCGAAAGCCCGGAAGCAACCAGATGATCGTCACCAATGCGGATTCCGTTCATGTGCAATCGGCAAGAACAGGGCCTGTGGTTCATGATTCCCTGTTTGAAGGGGTGATGGATGATATCGTGGCCATCTACAACCGGCCGCTGCTTATCTCGCAGATCATCTCGGAGACGGAGCTGCATGTGCAGGGGATATCCGGATCGAAGGTGCCCCGGGCCGGAGACCGTCTGCAATTTTTCCGCGCGGTGAACGGGGTTGTGCTGGGCACGGCCACGGTTGTCTCCGTGCAGCCGGATGCCCTGGCTCCGGCGACCAAGGCGCTGATTACGCTGGACACGCCGGTAGCCGGACTCCATGCCGGTTCCACTCCGTCCGACTCCGATTTGGTTTACAATTTGAGTACGGTGGGAGCGGGCTTCAGCATAACGGACAGCATTTTCCGCGATTCCCGGCGCAATGGGCTGTATCTGAAATCCACGGACGGCTGGATTGAGGGCAATCTGTTCCAAAATCTGGGTAATGCGGGCGTTATGCTCACGGATGATCCTGACGTTCCCAACGGACCCGCCCCCATGAATATTCATGTCCTCAACAATGTAACGGACCATGTTAATTTTCTGGATGTGTACAGCAGGCACCCTTATGCGGCAGCCATTACCGTGTTCTCGCAGAAGAGCGGCCGGGCGGTGGCGGACGGCAGAAATATTACGGATATTGTCTTGGAGGGTAATCTGGTCCGCAATCCGGTGCGCAACGGCATCTATCTGGGCGGCGTGAGGGGAGCCGTACTTACCGACAACGGGATTGAAGTTACAGGTACACAAGCGGTTAACGGCGTCTTCGCGGGCCTGTCCATTGAGCATAGCGACGATATTGAGGTCGACGGGTTAACGATTGCCGATTCCAGGCCGCAATTGACTGCAGGCATTCTGATCCAAGGCATTGTGGACAATATTGCGGCGAACCGGCTGAGCTTTGCCCTTGGCGCGGGCGTACCGGATATTCTGGATTGGTCCACGGCGCCTTTGCCGGAAGATGCCCTGGTTGTCCCTGTATGGGGAGCGGGGTATGGGGAGACGGGATCATCATGGATCAACAGCGGTCTGAAGGGGCATGACGGCAATCTTACCCGCTACAGCTTTGCAGGCAATGCCACGGCCTCCTGGACGCCGGACCTTGAAGCGGGAACCTACGAGGTGTTTGTATACCGGGTAACCAGCTCCAACAGCGAACCCGCCAGCAGGCTGCAGGTATACCATACCGCCGGTGTAAGCCAGCGGGTGTTGGATTATACGGCGGGAAGCGCCGGCTGGGTGTCCTTGGGCACTTACTCTTTCCAGGCGGGCACCGGGGGATACGTGAAATTGTCCCACCTGGACCCGCTGGCTCCCGGAGGAGCGCTGCGGGCTGCCGCCGCTGCTTTTGTCCGGCAGGAATGAAGCTGATTTGCGAAGGAACAGCCGAACAGCTTATCCGAGGATAAACGCATGACGGCGTCCTTTGTCAACCGGCGTTTGTCAAGAAATGGAGCCGCTTCCCCGTTTATATTTTCTGAGACCTTCAAAAAAACTACGGCGGCAAAATGAACAAACAACAGGGGGGCCTTCGTCACCCAATTCTATTATGAAATTTCGCATAGAATAGGCCAGGGCTGCCCTCGGCAGGGCCATTCTGTATGAAATTTCGCATAGAATAGCCTTGCCGATAGCGCAGACGGCCACCTCTCAGGCAATGCCTGTTGTTTCACGCCCTCAGCACAACGGCCGGTCTCACAGCCCTCTCCTGGCATTTTGGTGTGTTAGTCTTGCCGTCGTAGAAAAAAAAGCGCCTTCCGGGGCGCTTTTTTTCTGCGGTGGCAAAAAGAACGGGAAGGAACGTTTCCGGCGGTGGTTTGGCAATATCTTATTATCATCAAGCGCCTTCTCTGTTAGGAACCAGGCTTTCCGGTTGGCCGGCAGCCTGATGCTTGCGCAGGCCCAGTCCGGCGAACCAGCTTATCACGGCAATGCCTGCCATTAAGATGAAGAGCGAGTGGACACTGTTATCGAGCAGATCGCGCAGCAGCAGGGCAATCTGGCTATCAATTTGCTGCCCGTGGGGGGCAAGCAGGGAGTTGATGTGGGATTGGGTGACTCCCTGACTGAAAAGATCGGATTCCCGGGCACCGGAGGCAATCCGGTGGTTCAGCCATGAGCCGAAGGCCGCGGCTCCGATGGTCTGGCCCAACGTCCGCAGGAAGGTGCTCAGCGCAGTGGATGCCCCCCGCAGTTCAAAGCCGACGCTGGACTGGGCCAAGATGGTGAAGACGGTTATACAGAAGCCGAATCCCAGACCGTACAAGGATGTGCACAAGGGCAAATACCAGGAGGGCGAGGCATTGCTCAGGAAGGCCATGCCCATTCCTCCGAGCACGATAAAGGATAGTCCGATCATGGTGGACAGGCGGGACCCGATGGTAAACATTAATCTCCCTCCGATAATGGAGCTGGTAAACCACCCGATGGACATGGGCAGAAGGGCCAGACCGGAGGAGGCAGCGTCGCCGCCGCGGACCCCTTGAATCCACAGCGGCAGAAAGCTTGTCAGTCCGATGACCAGTGAGCTGATCAGCAGTGCCGCTATATAAGAAACCGTGAGGTCGCGAATCCGGAATAAGTACAGGGGGACAATGGGCTCGGCGGCTCTTTTCTCAATCCACAGGAACAGTCCGAGCATAATTACGGCGCATGCCGCAAGCAAAAGCAGGCCGGGAGATGACCAAGCCAGCGTTTGCCCGCCCAAGGTTAGTGCAAGCAGCAGTGCTGTCATACCCAATGTAAAGGTAACAGCCCCCGGAATATCGATCCTGGCCTTGCGCTTGGCGATATTCTCCTCCAGATAACGGTAAATAAAAAACATCGCCAACAGGGTAAGCGGCACATTAAATCCGAAAATCCACTCCCATCCCAGATAAGAAACCACATATCCGCCCAAGAGTGGGCCGACTAGTGAGGATACACCCCACACGGAACTGATTAACCCCTGGATTTTACCCCGTTCCTCCAGTTTGTAAATATCTCCGATAATGGTAAAGGTAATGGGGATCACGCTTCCGGCACCCATGCCTTGGATGGCGCGGTAAATAATGAGGCTGCTCATGGAATTCGCAAACATGCATAAAAGCGAGCCGAGAGCAAATAAAGCACAGCCTGCCATAAATACGGGCTTGCGTCCAAACAAATCGCTCAGCTTGCCGAATATGGGCGTTGTTACGGCCATCGTTAACAGATAAGCGGTAAAAATCCAGCTTAGCAGGCTGACATTTCCCAACTCTCCGACTATGGTCGGGCCGGCCGGCCCGATGACCGTCCCTTCAATAGCAGCCAAAAAAGTGGCCAGCAGCAGTCCGGCCAGCACATGTTCCCGTTTCATCATTTGTGGTTTGTTCATTTCCCTGCACTCCATTTCTGCTTCCGAAGCTTGGATTAGCCCAATTCAGCGCTAGGCCGTGTTTGCAAACGCGCCCTAGAATGCGCTGAAAAACAAATGTTACATTTGGAAGCCTTTTTTGTCAACAGGAAGGCCCGCTTCATTTTTCTGGACACTTCTGAGAGTGGTTGCGATCCATTCTTTTGTGAAGGAGCTGTGTGAATTCGGCGTGATCTTCGAGGATGAGTCCGCTTCATCCAGCGGCGGGACGCCCTAGTACATCATATTGTAAATTCGTTCCCTACAGGAGAACAACCCGGACGGGCTAAACATAGTGAGCACAAAAGGGAAGCGACTTCTATGGGAGCAGTTTGGCGAAGAAGAGTCACCGCTTTAGGGCGTGTCTGAACCTCTAAGGGGAGGAGATAATTCCCAGATAGTCGTTGCTGACCAGGCCCTCTCGGGCAGGCGTACCGGGGTACGTCAAGCGAAAGTAACGATAGCTCGTGGTGAAAGGGCAGTGAAAAGATGCCCTCAAGCGGGTGCTCAGACAAGCCCCTAAAATCCGAGGGACGGACCTGAGCGCCTTTATTCGGTCAAAAAACGGGGGTTTGGAATTATAACGGACTTGAGCGCTCTTATTGGACTACTTTGCCCCCATCCAGAGGGATATTGGGCCGGATAAGGTCTTTCCAGTCCGTTAGCCGCGTCAACCCCCGTTTTTCCCCCGATTAGCGTCTCTCAGGTCCGTTGCAAGCCGGGAAGGACCGGCCCCAAGAATGAGGAATGAATTTACGAGACGTTATATTAGTTAGAAGATGACAAGATCTTTAAATTTTATAAAGATCCCCATATATTTTATAAAGTGAAGCGGACCGCTGCAAGTACAATGGAGCCAGCAAATATTTTTCAGCATATCAGTTGGGAGTGAACGTGAGCTGTGAATCTAGCCGACAGTCCCAGATTTAAACGGGAGCAAAGCCGGGGTATGACCTGGCGGGAGCAAACCCAGCTGATCTGGCATCCGGACCAGGTGGAAAACCATTACGAGCAGCCGGTTAACGCATTCTGTTATTTCCGCAAAACCTTCGAGCTGGATGCACAACCGGACCATGCCCGGGTGCTGCTGTTCGCCGATTCCCGCTACAAGCTGTTTGTGAACGGCACTTACGCGGGCAGGGGGCCATGCCGCAGCGACCCGCGGGAGCAATATGTGGATGAATGGGACATAACGGCGCATATGAGACGGGGGAATAACGTCATTGCCGTACTGGCCTTGTATTACGGCTACGGCACAGGCCAGTCCATCAGCCGGATTCCGGCCTTGGCCGTGGAGGCGGCGATGGTCTTGCCTGGAGGCGAGCCGTTCTATGTACACAGCGATTCCAGCTGGAAGTGCCTTGCCGCCGACGCATGGCTCAGGAACGCGCCGAGAATTAACGGGTGTCAGGGCCCCATAGAGATTGTGGATATGGGATTGATACCGGTAAATTGGGCGGCTGCGGATTACGAGGAGACGGGTTGGGCGCAAGCCAAGGGGCGGGGAAGCCGCTTGTCTCCGTTCTGGAATTGGGTAGTGCGGGATATTCCGCTGTTGGAGGAAGAGGAAATCCAAGCGGGGAGCATCGTCAATACGGGAGTGTTGACAGAGATGCCGCAGCCTCCGGAGCGCCTTCATCATCAGATTCATGCGGAGCAGCCCATTCTGCAGGAAGCTTCCCCCTGCTGTCAGACATTAACAGGCGAATACACGGTACCGACCTCCTTGCCGGGACAAGCTTCTGTTATCACCTTCAATTTCGCGGAGATGGCTGCGGGATACTTGCAGCTTGAAGTGACAGGCAGTAAAGGGGATATTCTGGATGTGATTTATGCCGAGGAATTGTGGGAGGGGCAGGCGCTGCTGAATATGAACAACAACCGCCCTGTCGAACGCTACATTCTTGCCGAGGGGCGCAATGTGCTGGAGCCTGCATTCGCCTGGCGGGCATTCCGGTATGCGCAGCTTCGGGTGCGCAATCACCGGGGGCCGGTTATCATTCACCGGGTGGGGCTGCGGACGCGGCGTTATCCGCTTGCGCATACCGCAACGCTTCAGTGCAGTGACAGGCGGTTGGCGGGAATCTGGGATATCTCCGCGCGCACCCTGCGGCTGTGCATGCAAGACGGATTTCTCGATTCGTCCAGCAGGGAGCAGCAGCAGTGGATGGGGGACGGCCGTTGGCAGGCGGTGATTAACTACCATTATTCCGGCGACAGCCGTCTGCACCGCAAGCTGCTCAGACAAGTGGGGCAATCCCAGGATTGGACAGGCATGACCAAGGCCAGATATCCTGACGGCCATCACAATTATCCGCCCATTCCTTCCTTTTGCCTGGCATGGATCTGCTCCTTCCGCGATTATGTCCGCTATACCGGGGACACCGGGCTGGTGCATGAATGGTGGCCGCAGCTATTGCTTGCCATCCGTTGGTTCACAGCCTATGAGAATGAGCACGGTCTGCTGGAGAATGTGCCGTACTGGCCGTTTATCGACTGGGGAGACGGGGCGGGAGGCACTACCCTGGACGTGGAACGTGGCGGGATTGTGACGGCGTTAAATCTGCAGTATCTGGAAGGGCTGCAGACGATAGGCGAGTTTGCCGCGTGGATGAAGGAGAGTGAGGCCGAGCAGTTGTTTTCGGCCAAATGCGCCAAATTGAAGGCCGCTGTGGAAACCTGGCTGTGGAGCGGGGAGGAGGGGGCGTATGCGGATTGTCTGGTTGGCGGCGCTCTTAGCGGCACGATCAGCGAGCCTGCCAACGCGTTGGCCCTGCTTCACCTTCACGCCCCGGAAGACGGGCGGGCTGCCCGCATCTTCCATCGCGTATTCAGCGGCCAGACTGGAGCGCCGGTTGTCAGAGGCAGCCCTTATTTCATGCTGGTGATCGGGAGAGCACTGTCCCGAACCGGCCGGACCCGCCGGGCCCTTGAGCTGATCAGGAACCGGTACGGGGCCATGCTGGATGTAGGAGCCACCACCACGTGGGAGCGATGGAACGTGTTCCACCAAGAGACAGACGGTACAGTCGCTTATTCCAGCGCCAGCCATGCCTGGGGAGCTTCGCCCATCCTCTTTGTATTCGAGGGGATTTTCGGCTTGCAGCCGTTGGCTCCCGGCTTCCAGCACTTCGAGTTGGCTCCGGCACCATGCGGACTGACAGATATCGCAGCTTCGCTGCCGACGCTGTATGGAGAGATCCGCATGGCATTGAAGCAGACTGAAGCGGGGCGGTACGTACTAGAACTGCACGTTCCCGAAGGATGCACAGGGCATTTGTACGGCCAATCGTTGGCTGCGGGAACACATACGGTCATTATTGAAGAGACGGACGGCGTATTCCGCCGTGTGGGCTAGAATCGGCAATAAGGGGTTAGCTGGCCTGCACCTCGCTCAAAGGCGTGAAGCGAATTGGCAAAGATGGCCCTTATATAAGATCAGGGCGGCATAATGAATTAAGGCAGTCATTCCGGTTTTCGGATGCTGCCTTTTTGTGCGAAAATGCCCGATTATGGCATTTTCATTCGGGGGCTCCCCCAAAAGTACCCGGATTTTGCTTCGAAGCATCTCGTCACTTTTGGGGGAATGTTTTTGTGTTTCCTCCATCTGTGGTTAGTCCGGACAGAAGCCCGGATTGGCGGAGCACATCTTTCTCGAATAATCCGGCTCGGACCGGGAAAGTTTGGCGAAATAGCTGCTGATGATGTGGTTAAGCTCGATGGAGCCTTTCTGGAAGGGAACGGATTCCATGCTTTTGACATGGCTGTAGTAGTAGGTTTTATCCCGGACAGGGAGCTTTAAGACCGTAGGCGGAGCGTGCGTGACAAGGTCGAAGGGGTTGGCGAACCGGTAACTGGAGCTTACATTTTGGGAGAAGACTCTGGCAAAAGCCGGATCGCCCACCCGCGGGGAACCGTAGGTGAACAGCTTGGGGGAACGGGATGGGGTGTTCACGGCAAGGTCCAGGGCGCATAAGGTAGCCAGCGCGGCTCCCAGGCTGTGTCCGGTAACGGTCAGGCTCTTATCCGGCGGCAGTTTGGCCAGCGCGGAATGAATGCCTTTTCTTGCGGAAGCGTAGATATTGGCAAAGCCGCGGTGGACAAGACATGTCCCTCTTACATATTTGAACTTTATTTGGGCGGCCATGGCGTCTGAGATCCAATCGTTTCTGGAGCTGGTTCCACGGAAGGCAATGACGATCTCTCTGGGGGACTCGATAATAAAACCGAAGCGTTCCCATTTATTTCCGATGGATTGGGCCAGGATCGTATGACGGAGCGAGTAATGGGAGGGAACCATAAAGGTGCCGTCCTGGTTGGCATATTGCTCATATGTCTGACTGCACACTGCGGCCAGGAAGATGGCCCGCTTTTCACGAACGTTATGGACATCCATTGGCACAATAATCACCTGTCCTTCATTTTTATCCAATTTATGATAAGAATCCCGGATTGGTGTTTGCTTGGTTGCTGATGATACGCCTTCTCTTCTGTATCCGGCTGCCGCGGCGCAAGAAGGCAGGCCCCGCTGCCCTTATCTTTACAGCCGGAAAGTGTTAAACTGGCAATATGTCATGTGGTGGAGGTAATGAAGGTGCAGAAAACCAAGGTATTGAACAAAAAGAAAGCGATTAATCTAAGGATCAAGCTCATTGCCACCTACACGCTGATTGTCATTGCCGTTGTGCTGGTGCTGCAGTGGGTTGGATTTTCTTATTCATCGATGGTGATCAAGAAGAATTCTCTGATGTATTCGGAGATGCTGATTCATAACGTAAGCTCCGCCATCGATGATACGTTCGATGAGATTGACCGTCTAACCCAGACCCTGCTGCTCAATGAGGAGCTGGCAAATGCGCTTGCCACAATCCAAAGCCCAGGTGACAGCGGCTATGAGCAAAAGTTGAACCTCATCAGTGAAGCGGCGAACAGCATTCTCAGCGTGCGGAAGGATATTGACCGGATTATCATCGGCAATCTAAATGGCTTTGCTTTCACCAGCGGACCCAACAATTATGTCCCGGAAGGGTACAATATGGCATCCGAGTCCTGGTATCAGGCATTTATGAAGCAGAACAGCATGTTCCTGGCTATTGCGCCCCACCGCAATAATTTCAGTACCTATCATGTATTTTCGGGAGTCCGGAAAATCAGAACCTATTCCAATCCCCAGGTCCTGGGCGTGATCAAAATTGATCTGCGAAGCAGCGTTCTGGATGAGATTTGCAACAAGAATGATCTGGGGGAGAACAGCATTCTTCTGTTTGACAGCGAACAACGTCATGCATACAGCGCAGGCACCTCGCTTACTCCCGAGGACTACCGGGAGATTGGCGGCCACCTCGGCGGAGATGCCAATGCCAAAACCGGGACTATGGAATTGGGCGCAGGACAGGCCTCAAAAATCGTCAACTATGTCCGCTCCTCCTATACAGGGATGTATGCGGCCTTGGTTGTGCCGGAGGAGGTGCTGTTCAAGGACCTGAAGAAAATGCACAGCTTTACCAACACCCTGGCTGTTATCTGCTGCTTGGCCGCCTTGCTGCTGCTGGTACTGAACTCTTTTGCCGTTACCAAGTCCATCCGGATCATCTTGAAAGGCATCAAGAGATTGGAGGACGGCAATTTGAATTTGCGGATTCATGTGAACACTAGAGATGAATTCGCCGTTATCGCCGACGGACTCAATCATATGGTGAGAAAGATGAAGGTGCTGATGGCCCAGAATACGGAAATGCAGGTCAAAAAGAAGGAGGCCGAGATGATGGTGCTGCAAAGCCAAATCAACCCTCACTTTCTATACAATACGCTGGACGGTATTCGCATGAAGGCTCTGATCAACAAGGATGATGACACTGCCTTTATGATTGAGCAATTGAGTTTCATGCTGCGCAGCACCACCAATATCCGTCAGGAATTTGTCCCGCTGCGGCATGAACTGGCTTACATCAACAGCTACATTACCTTGCAGAATATCCGCTTCCGCAACAAGTTTGAGCTGACTGTGGATTTGCCGGAGGACCTGGGGAGCATGATTGTGCCCAAATTCATTCTTCAACCCATCGTCGAGAATGCCGTTTATCATGGTCTCGAGGTCAAGAAGAATGACCGGCGGATAACGGTGGATTCCCGCATTCAAGATGACAAGGTGTGGCTGATGGTGAAGGATAACGGCATCGGCATGGAGAAGGAGCAGCTGCAATTGGTGTATGAAGGCCTGCGGACGGAGCCGGAGGAGACAGGCTCCAACATCGGGCTGAGGAATATTAACAGCCGCCTGAAGCTATATTACGGAGAGGAATACGGCTTGATGATCGACAGCATCCGAAACGAGGGAACCACGGTGACACTATGCTTCCCACTGTACAAATCACTGGATGCCATATAGAGCGGAGGATGGACGATGATAAAGGTAGTGCTGGTGGATGACGAGGATGTCATTATTGAGGGCCTGAAAATTATGATCCCGTGGGAAAGCCTGGGGATGGAAGTGGCCGGTGAAGCCTACGATGGGGAAGAGGCTCTGGAAGTGATGGAGCGGATCAAGCCTGATATCGTCATAACGGATATCCGCATGCCTGTACTGAACGGTCTGGACATGATTGACCGGGTCAAAGGGCTGCTTCCCTTGGCGGCTGTGGTCATTCTAAGCGGCTACAGCGATTTCGATTACGCCCAGCAGGCGATTGAGAAGGGGGCCAACTGTTATCTGTTGAAGCCGGTGGGCAAGGAGGAGCTGATACAGAAGCTTCTGGCCATTAAGGAGCAGTTGTTAAAGCGCAAGAAGAGTCTGGAGGAAGGCCAAAAAGCCAGCATCAGCCTCTATAGCATGCGCGGTGCGGCAAAAGACAAGTATTTATGCTCGCTGGTAAATAAAGACTATCTGCCCTTGTCGGATATCGAGAGCATCTGGAATTTATTCGAATTCGGCCAGGTTCCGGCCCGCATCTGCGTTGCCGTATTTGAAATCGATGATTTCAATGCCCGTGGCTTCACGAACCAGAATGACAAATTCGTGCTGAAATATGCCGTGGATAATGTCCTGGAGGAGCTGACCATGAAGGCGGATATGGGGATTGTCTTCAGCTACAATGATGAGAAGTCCGTCTTGATTGCTTGTGAAAAAAATTCGGATAATCTGAAGAAGGAGCTGTACGACACCGTCAATGAAATGAAGGAGACGGCACTTATGCTATGGGGCATTACCCTGTCCGTAGGCATAGGAGGGGTCTACCGGGGAGCTAACCAGCTGCCCAAGTCCTTCCGGGAGGCGCAACAGGCGCTGGAGATGAAATTCATTCATGGAAAAAACCATACCTTCGATATCGATATGCTGGAGGCGTCAAACACCCGCAATGAATACAGGCCGGCCGTTCAAAATGCGCTTATGGAGGACCTGGTGCTTCAAGTGGAGGCGGCAGAAGCGCAGAAGGCAGCACTTACCCTGGAGCGTTTGTTTGTCTGCATGATCCATGAGCTTCATCTCTCGCAGAAGCAGGTTTATGCGGAATGCCAGTATATCCTGATCCTCCTGCGCCAGCGGATACTGGAATCGGTTGGCGAAGGGAGCGCTGCATTGCGGGAACGGACCTATCAGGTGGAATATATGGAGAGCCTCAAGACTTATAAGGAATTGCAGAATTGGATGCAGAAAATGATCCATGAGTGGATTGAAAGCATCAAGAACCGGCCTGTCACCCATCAGGAGCAACTGGTGGACCGGATCAAGAAGTACGTGAACCAGCAATTTGCCGATGCGACGAGATCCATGGTAGCGGAGCACTTCCATCTGAACCCGTCCTATTTAAGCCAAGTGTTCAAGAATGTGACCGGGCAGGGCTTCACGGATTACCTGACGGAGGTGCGCATGGAGGAAGCGCGGAGGTTGCTGCTGAACACCGATCTGAAAATCCAAATCATTGCCGAGAAAGTGGGGTACAATAGCAGTCAACACTTCAGTAAGGTATTCGAGAAAAATACCGGCAAGATGCCCTTCGATTTCCGTAAAAAGCAAAGCCGTTCCCAATAGCAGACTTTAAGCGGAGCATCCGGGCTAACGAATCCGTCCTTTTTCATAACAATCCCGACACACGGCAAAAGCGGGGAAGGCTATAATGACATTGAAGCGAAAATGAAGCAAGGGGGAAGAAAGCATGAGGAAAAAACCACTCGCCAAGCTGGGTGCACTGGTGCTGGCGGCAACACTTCTGACTTCCGCAGTCGGATGCGCAAGCGATGATGAATCGGCCCAAAGCGGTGCAGCCAAGAAGGACCCTACCGATATTAAGGTATGGATCCGCGCCAGCGGTCCCGACGAAGGCATCACTGCCATTATCGACAAGTTTAACAAGGAGCAAGACGAGGTCAAGGTATCCTATGAGTATTACGGGGAGAATTACGCCAGTGTTGTGCAAATGGCCATTGCCGCCGGCAATCCGCCTGATATCATGGAGGCAAGCGGAGGTATTACCGTCAATAGTCTGGCCAAGCAGGGAAATATTATTCCCCTGGGCAATGCGGTCACCGACGAATTGAAGGCCAAGCTTCATCCGGACACCTTGAAGCCCGAGGAATTTTACTACAAGGACGAGTTGTACTCTGTTCCGGTCCGCATCAGCGCCTACCGCTTGCTTTATAACAAGGACCTGTTCCAAGCAGCAGGACTTGATCCGGAGAAGCCGCCCGCAACTCTGGAAGAGATGAGGGAGGCAGCCCGCAAAATCACAGAAGCCGGCAAAGGGGAATATTACGGCTTCGGTCTTCCGCTTGGGGTAGCACAAATTTGGGAACGGATCATAGACCCCATCAATATTGCCATGGGCGTTGGCGACAGGTACGGATTCAACAGCAGCACCGGCAAGTACGAATTTGAATCCAACAAGCGTCTTTTCAATTACTATCTGGACTTGAAGAAGGACGGTTCCTTGTTCCCCGGCTACCAGACATTGGGCATTGATCCTTTGCGGGCCAATTTTGCCCAGGGAAAAATCGGCATGTACATCGACGGAAACTGGATGATGGGCAGTTATGCTACCCAAATGTCGGCCAAAGCCAACTGGGATGCCGCTCCGATTCCTGTATTCGCCGACGGCGAGAGCGGGAAATACTGGGCAGAGGGCGGCGTGAACTGGGTGATCACCAATTCCAAAAACTCCGAAGCCGCCAAAAAGTTTTATACGGCGTGGCTCGGCAATCAAGAGCTGGCCAACCAGTTTATGCCTGTGCCCCGCACAGATTTGACCGCCAACAATCCGGATAATTTGCCCACTTCCAAGTATAACCTGCAAGGTCTGAAGTATTCCATGGAAACCTCGGATCTGCAGATCCCTGTATTTGAGCCTCACAAGTTCATCAGTCTGGAGGGCGACGACCGGAACAAGGTATTAACCAACCTGTTTGCGGTGGCCGACACTCAGAAGGATTTCTCCACCAGCGTGGACAATGCTCTGGCGGATTTGAACAAGCGCTATACGGCAGCATTGGAGAAGGCCGTGCAGAACGGCAGCATCAGCCCGGAGAGCATAAAGCCGGCGCAATAAACAAGAGAAACGGATGAGGCAGAAGACAATCCATTCTGCCTCATCTCAATAAGCTTACCGGAAGGCGTGTTATGCATATGATACCTACTGTTCCCCATGCAGCTGCCGTCAGGCAGAAGCAAAAGCCCTTGCTCAAGCGCATAGCAGACCATCGGGCACAATACGCGATGATGGCGGCAACCATCATTATGGTGGTTGTGTTCGGGATTTTCCCGATTCTATATGTTCTTTATTACAGCTTCACCGAATATAACGGCTTCACTCCAGCAACCTTCAACGGTCTTGACAATTATATACGTGTGTTTCAGGATGGTTCATTCTGGACAACGGTGCTTAATACACTTCAGTTGGGAATTGGCATCCCCTTAGTCCAACTTCCGATTGCGCTTCTTCTGGCGGTACTGCTCAACAAGAAATTCCCCGGAGTCAATTTCTCCAGGGCCGTCATATTCGTGCCGAACATTACCAGTACAGCGATCATGGCGATTATTTTCTTCTTCATGTTCGCCTCCTACAATGGGATTGTAAACGACATTCTGCAGAACCTTCATCTGATCGACAGCCCGATTGAATGGTTCGGCAGCGGTTTTATGGCAAAAGTGGTCATTATCCTCTTCTGCACCTGGAGCGGCGTAGGCTTCTATATGGTATTGTTTCTCTCGGCCATACAGAGTATTCCGGCTGATGTCTACGAGAGCGCCAAGATTGACGGCGCCAATTCGGTTCAGACCTTCTTCAAGATTACCATCCCCATGATGGGGAAGATGTTCCAGATTATTACCTCCCTCTCGATTCTGAACGCTCTGAAGCTGTTCGATTCCGTGAAGGCTCTGACTAACGGCGGTCCCGGCAACTCAACGGAAGTCATGACCATGTACATCTTCCGCTATTTCTTCGAATCCATGGGCAATGCCCAGCAAGGATATGCCAGCGCTGTGAGTATCGTGTCCACGCTGATGGTCAGCATCATTACGCTTTTGTATATGTTCTTTACACGCAAGATGAATTATTAGTTGTTTGCAGTTAAGGAGGTCCGTTATGCAGTTGGGAATGAAAAAATCACACTTGGTCATCATTTATGCAGCATTAACGCTGGTGCTGATTGGCATTGCTTTTCCGATTGTTTATGCCGTTGGCGGTTCGTTCAAAACAACAGAGGATTTTCTGCTGGGCGGTACCCGGATTTTTCCCGAGGTATTCCAATTTGATAACTATGTCAAGGCCTGGAACCAGGCTAATTTCGCCAGATATACGTTCAACAGTATTTTCTTTGCGGGCATGTCGGTTATCGGAACGGTCATTACCGCTTCTATGGCGGGCTATACCTTGTCGCGCTCCAATTTTCCGGGCAAAAAATTTATTCTGTCCACCTTTGGCTTCATGCTGTTTATGCTTGGCGCCGTTACACTGTTTCCCATTTTCCTGATCTGCAAGGAGTTAGGATTGCTTAACAGCCTGTGGGGCATGGTCATTGCCCAGGTAGCCTCGGCCCAGCCGTTCTTCTGTATTCTGATTATGGGGTACTGCGAGGGCATTACGAAGGAAATTGATGAGTGCGCGCGGATCGACGGCGCCAGCTTCTTCAAGATCTATACCTCCATCATCATGCCGATTATTACGCCCATTCTGGCTACGGCGGGAATACTGGCCTTCCGGGATGCCTGGAACAACTATATGATGCCCCTGGCCTTTACTCTGTCCCGGCCCGATCTCAGAACATTGACCGTTGGCGTCGTGCTTCTGAAGGACCAGGGGGAAGGCGTCGCCGCATGGAATATTATGATGGCCGGCACGGTGATGTCGATTCTGCCGATTCTGATCGTTTATTTATTCCTGAACCGTTACTTTATTGAAGGGTTGACATCTGGAGCAGTCAAGGGCTAGGAGGAACTTATATGAGTCAGAACTACGGATTTTTTGCGGAGGACAAGAAGGAATATTGCATTACAACTCCCGACACGCCACGGCATTGGTACAACTATTTGTGGAACGATACTTATATTACCTTCACATCGCAGGTAGGGTACGGAGAGGGCTTCACCCAGGATGACACGGGCAGGAGGCTGCAGCTGCTTGCAGGCCGCCAGATCTATCTGCTGGATATGGAAAGCGGGGAATATTGGCTGGCCAACGCCCTGCCGGTGGAGCGCAGCTATGAAGATTATCAATGCTCCCACGGAAACGGATATACCGTCATAACCCTGACTTACAAGGGCATCCGTTCGGAGTTCCGGTTATTCGTCCCTGCAGAGGGGAATTGCGAAATCTGGACGGTCTCCCTTACCAATCTGCGGGAAGTGCCCTGCAGTCTCAAGGTGATTCCGTATTTCAGAACGAATCTGGACGGGCCGTACCGGCCGCAGGGCTACAATACCGACCTTGGCTATTTCATAGAAGAAAGCAATGCAGCCGTCTGCCAGGCCTTCGGCAAGTACGGTTCCGCCGATACCCGCAAGGTGTACGGCTACCTGACTGGCTCCCTGGACGCCAGCGGCTATGATACCCGCAAGAACGCTTTTATCGGCACATATGGAGAAGAATCGGCGCCACTGGCATTAAGTAAGGGCGGATGCCAGAACAGCGATTGCAATTCGGAGAAAATCTGCTTTGCTCTGGAAAATTGGGTGAGGCTGGCTGCCGGAGCGGAAGCCCGCTTTGATTATGCAGCTGGAATTGCCTTCAGCGAAGAAGAAATTCTGCAGGCGCATAATGAGCTGTTTGCGGAGGGAGCGGTAGACGCGCTGTTCGCGCAGGCCATCGAACGTCTTGCCAAACAAAGTGACGGTGTCCGCATTCAAACGCCGGATACCGGGCTGAACCATCTGTTCAACGACTGGCTGAAGCATGAAAGCAATATGGGCAGCCGCTGGGCCAGGGTAAGACATAACGGCTACCGGGACATGACCAGTGACAGCGAATGCGTCGGCACCTTCAATCCGGAGCTGGGCTGGGAGCGTCTGAAGCGGGCGTTGACCTATCAGTACAGCACCGGATATGCGCCACGCACCTGGCTGGATGGACTGATCCGTGACAACAGCTTCGCCGACAATGCGGTATGGATTGCCATGGCCGTATACAGTCTGGTCATGGAGCTGGGGGATGCGGACCGCCTGAAGGAAGAGGTAGTCTTCAACGACGGCACCTCCGCAACGGTGTATGAGCATGCCAAGCGGGCCGTGGATTTCCTCTGGAATTTCAAGGGGCTGCATGGACTGGTCAAAATCTGGGGCGGCGACTGGAACGACCTGATGAATCAGGCCGGACTGGAAGGCAAGGGCGTCAGTGTCTGGCTGTCCATAGCCTGGTACAGAGCCAACAGCCAGTTCATCGAATTGGCCAAGCTCTTGAACCAGGAGGAGGATGTCCGGCTGGCGGAGCGCAATGGCGCAGAAATGCGGGACATCGTCAACAGCATCGGCTGGGACGGCGAGTTCTATCTGGATGCGTTCAACGACCAGGAGGAGAAGATCGGCTCCCTCAGCTGCACCGAGGGCAAGGTATTCCTGATTCCCCAGCTGTGGTCCGTGCTCTCCGGAATCGGCGAGGGAGATAAGGAGCTAAGAGCCATGGATGCTGTTGACCGCTATCTGGAGACAGAGCTGGGTACGCTGGTATCGTGGCCGGCCTATCATGATTATGTGGCCAATATCGGCGAAATGACCCAAAAGCCTGCCGGTGTTCATGAGAATGGCGGTGTCTATCTGCATCCCAGCATGTGGAAGATTGCCGTGGATGCCATGCTGAAGCGCAATGACAAGGTGCAGATGGGAATCGAAAAGGTGCTTCCGTTTAACCACAAGTGGTTCGAGACCAAGGGCGAGCCCTATGCCATGTGCAACTCTTATTTCACCGAAGAAACAGGTTACCGCTACGGTACACCCGGACAAAGCTGGAGAACGGCCAGCGGAGCCTGGTTCGTCAAGGCGCTGGTCCAGTTCGTCTTTGGGCTGAAGCCGCAGATGGATGGACTCAAGCTGGAGCCTTGCCTGCCGCCTGACTGGAAAACCTGCGAAATCACCAAGGAGTTCCGGGGAGCCAACTATCATATCATCTATACGCAATCCCGTGAGGGCGGCTGCAACTCCATCGAGCAGATTGTTGTCAATGGAGAGGTTTATAACGGAGAGGTGCTGCCTTATGAAGCGGGGAGCAGCTATGAAGTCCGCATTTTGTTAGGATAATAGCGCGGAAAGGGCGTTTCAGATGATCTATTCTACTCTGCAAACTTATAAGAAGACGAAGGAAATGTACCCGCTGTCCTTACAGATGGCTCTGGAATTTCTGAACGATAACCCTATATTGGAGCTTCAGCCGGGTGTATACCCGATCAAGGGCAACCAGATTTATGCGCAAGTGGTTCATACCCAAACCCGGCCTGTGCAGGAAATATATCCCGAAACACATGCCCGGTTTATTGATATTCATTATGCGGTAAAAGGTGAAGAACAGATCGGCTTTGCCCCGGTCACAAACCCGAACTCCGTATGGCTGGACAGCCTGGCAGAGAAGGATCTGCTGCAGTACAGGTTCGTGGAGAATGAAAGCTTTGTTCAGATGGGCGGAGGCAGCTTTGCCGTATTTTTCCCATGGGATATCCACCGGCCCTGCTGCGCAGTGAGCGAGCCCGGCAAGTTGATCAAGGTCGTACTGAAGATAAATATGAATACGCTGGATGGGACGGTGAGTTGAATAATGAAGGGAATGTACTTGCAGGAACCCTGGAATATTAAATCCATTGAAATGGTCAAGCCGGTGCCTCAAGCAGGCGAGGCTCTCATAAAAGTAAAATCCGCCGGAATTTGCGGCTCGGATATCGGCGCTTACCGGGGAGCCAATCCCCTCGTGTCCTATCCCCGGGTAATCGGCCATGAAATAGCCGGAGAGGTCATCTCTATTCCTGCCAACAGCAGAGGGATCAGGCCCGGAGACAAGGTGATCGTGGACCCGTATCTGTACTGCGGGCACTGCTACCCTTGCTCTATAGGCAGAACCAATTGCTGTGAGGACTTGAAGGTGCTTGGCGTTCACGTGGACGGCGGCATGGTGGAATATTTTACGCACCCTGCGGAAATGCTGTACAAGGTACCGGACGACATGCCTTGGGATATCATCCCGATGGCCGAGCCCTTGACTATTGCCCTGCATGGTCTGCACCGGGGACGGCTCACCGAAGGCGAGCACATTGCCATCAGCGGAGCGGGACCCATCGGGCTGCTGGCCGCTATGGGGGCCTTGCATTACGGGGCCAAGCCGATCATGATTGATCCCGTAGATGAGCGTCTGGAGAAAGCCAGACAGCTCGGCGTAGTGCACACCGTTAATCCTGCCAAGGAGAATGCGGTAGAGCGAGTCCGGGAAATCACAGGCGGCCGGATGGCGGAGGTAGTGATGGAAGCATCAGGAGCCAATTCTGCTATTCAAAGCACGCTGGAATTGGTATCCAATGCAGGCAGGATTGTCTTGACCGGTTGGCCGAAGGTGAGTACCGAGCTTCCTACAGGCTTGATTACCAAGAAGGAAGTGGATATTCGCGGAGCCAGAACCAGCGCCGGGGAGTTTCAGGAGGCTATCGATCTGATTTATTACGGCAAGGTCGATGCGCGCGCTATTCTGACGGCTATTGTATCCATGGAGGAGGCAGCCGCTGCGATTATGGATATTGACCGCAACCCGGGAGGCTACCTTAAAGTCAATGTGATTTTATAAAAAAAGCCCGCACCACCCATTAGAGTTGCTCAGGAGGCAAATATAAATGAGAATCCCCTACCCGCAAATGATTGAGGAATTTACCCGGGTTTTGGTCAAGTATGGCTTTGAAGAAAAGAAAGCCCGCATAAATGCGGAAATTTTTGCTCAAAATAGTCTGGATGGCATATATTCTCACGGTGTGAACCGTTTTCCCCGGGTGATTTCTTACCTGCAAAAGGCCTATATCAAGCCGGAGAATGACCCGGAATGCATTCAGTCCTTCGGTGCATTGGAGAAATGGGACGGCAATCTGGGCATGGGCAATACCAACGCCAAAATCTGTATGGACCGGGCGATTGAACTGGCGCACCAATTCGGAATCGGCTGTGTAGCGCTGCGGAACACCAACCACTGGATGCGGGGCGGCGCTTACGGCCTTCAGGCTGCCAATGCGGGCTGCATCGGCATCTGCTGGACCAATACCCAGCCCAACATGCCGGCTTGGGGGGCTACGGACCGCCGTATCGGCAATAACCCTCTGATTATGTGTGTGCCCAAGGAAAATGGACACCTGATGGTGGATGGCGCCATGGCGCAATTCTCTTACGGAGCTATCGAAGCCGCCAAGCTTGCAGGCAGACAGCTTCCTGTTCCCGGGGGATTTGACTCCAATGGAAACTTGAGCACGGACCCGGCGGAAATTGAGAAGTCCTGGCGTGTGCTGCCTATCGGGTATTGGAAGGGCTCCGGCTTCTCCATTCTGCTGGATCTGATTGCTGCCTGTCTGTCCGATGGCAACAGCACCTATCGCGTCGGCCAATTGGGAGAGGATGAATACGCCGTATCCCAGGTATTTATTGCCCTGGATGTGAAGAGAATTACTCCGGAGAATGGACGGCTGGTGGACGAGGTAATCCAGAATGTGAAGGAGTCCGTGCGGGTGGACGATGAGAAGGAAATTCTCTATCCCAATGAGCGGGAATATCAAACCCGGCTGGATAATATGGCGAACGGAATTCCTGTCAATGAAGATATTTGGCGGCAAATATTGGCGATGTAGCATTCCTGCAAAATCTTGTTCGAACTCCAAAATGAAGGGCCTGTCGGCGTAGACGCCAATAGGCTCTTTTTGCTGCTTCCCTATTGATCGGGACAGCACGATAGGATAGTGCAATAACAGACATCGCAACCGGACAGTGCAACAGGGCAGTGCAACAACAGACAGATAAGGATGGCATTGACAAGATCATAGCATATGTGTAATATGCTTTATAATAGTAATAATTACTATTAAACAAGGAGGCGTTTGCTTTGAAGACTAAAATTCCCGTCACGGTGCTATGCGGTTATCTGGGGTCAGGCAAGACGACCCTGCTGAACCATGTGTTGAATAACCGGCAGGGCTTGCGGGTGGCGGTTATTGTCAATGATATGAGCGAGGTCAATATTGACGCTGCTCTGATTCAGTCCGGTTCTACTCTCTCCCGCACAGAGGAGAAACTGGTTCAGCTCTCCAACGGCTGTATCTGCTGCACCCTGCGTGATGATTTGCTGAAGGAAGTTCAGAAGCTGGCTTCGGCAGGAACCTTCGATTATATTCTGATTGAGTCCACTGGCGTTGGAGAGCCCCTGCCTATCGCCCAGACCTTCTCGTATGAGGACGAAGACACCTCCATCTCCCTGTCTGAGGTTTGCAGACTGGATTGTATGGTGACGGTGGTGGACGCCTACCGCTTCTGGCATGATTTCTCATCCGGCGACAGTCTACTGGAACGCTCCCAGGCCGCCGGCGCGGAGGATGTACGGGATGTGGTGGATCTGCTGATCGATCAGATTGAGTTCTGTGATGTGCTGGTGCTGAACAAATGCGATATGGTGGAGGAGAAGAGTTTGCTGGAGCTGGAGGCCATGCTCCGTAAGCTTCAGCCCCGTGCCCGTCTTATTCGCTCTGTACGGGGGCAGGTGAATCCGGAGGAAATTCTCAACACCGGCTTGTTCAACTTTGATGAGGCCAGCCAATCGGCAGGATGGATGAGAGAGCTTGCCAAGGAGGAGCATACTCCCGAAACGGAGGAATACGGGATCAGCTCCTTTGTTTACCGCCGCCGCAAGCCGTTCCAGCCGGAGCGCTTGTACGCATTCATGGAGGCGTGGCCGGAGGAAATCGTCCGGTCCAAGGGCATCCTGTGGCTGGCCAGCAGAAACGCCATTGCCGTATCCCTTGGACAGGCGGGGCCATCCATTCAATTCGGGCCTGCAGGATACTGGGTAGCATCCATGCCCCGGGAGGAGCAGCGTCTCATTCTGAAGGAGGAGCCGGAGTTGGCGGCTGCTTGGGACCCTGAGTGGGGAGACCGGGAGACGGAGCTGGTTTTGATCGGGATCGGGCTGGATCAAGCGGAGATTATCCGAAAACTGGACGCCTGCCTGTTGACCGAGAAGGAGATGACGGCGGACTGGAGCAAATTTAGGGACGGTTTCCCTTCATGGGTGGAGGAGCAAGCTGTTCCGGCTGAACTCGTCCGCCAGAGCGACTAATGCTGCTGAACAGGATGCTCAGCGCTGCACCGGGAAATCCGGTAAAAACCATTAATCATTGCCGCTTGGACAAAAACCCTTCTTCGGAAGGGTTTTTGTCTTTGCTACCACATCAGAATGCTTAAGTGCCTTACAGCGCGAAAGGGCGTAAGGTAAATAAGGGGCACTTGGGACGAGGTTAACGGAAATTTTTTCCGTTATCGGGACAGTTTTCGGTATTTACCGAGATTTAGCGGAAAAAATTTCCGTTAACTCCTCAAAACCAGATCAAAATGCCTGTTTTGGGGAGTCCAGGAGGAAATAGCGGAAAAAATTTCCGCTAAATCAGAGAGAAATGAAGAATTTGCAGGAATAGCGGAAAAAATTTCCGTTAGGAGTAGGCGGGGCGGGACTGCAGTAAGTCGTTACTCCCTTGGCAATAAAAAAAGCACCTGGCGGTGTTCTTCCGCCAGGTTTTCCTCACGGAGCATTTAATATTTCTTAAACATTTCGCAAGCAAGTTGTAAATAACCCCGCGGTAAGCTAAGTTCATCAAATCATACAGCCTATTGAAAATATGAATTAACAAGGAGAGATTACGATGAACGAAATGACGAAGAACGCTCACAACTTTGTGGGGTATGAGTACAAGGACATTACCGTCAGCCGCAATATGGAATCGCTATATGCCGATTGCTATACCAATTTCGGCTGGACACTGGAAGGAGCCTCCCAGCCTCTGCAGGGCTTTTCGTCCGTTACGCTGAAATTCAAGCGCGACCGCAAAATCCGCAATAAGGCTGAGCTGACCAGACTCCAGCGCCAGGCCGATTCTTGCATCCGCGACATGGAAATGCTGGAGAAATCCAAAATCAGCGGGGCTGCCATTGCCGCTTTTTCCACCGGCATTGTGGGAACGGCGTTTATGGCCGGATCTGTGTTCGCCTATTTGGCTGACATGCTGCCTCTTTCCATTCTTCTGGCGGTCCCCGCTTTCATCGGATGGATTGTTCCGTACTTCTGCTACAACGCGATTCATAAGAAAAGAGCAACCAAGGTTGCGCCCCTGATCGATCAAAAGCACGACGAAATCTACGAGGTATGCGAAAAGGCCAACACTCTGCTGGGCCAGTAAGCCATTGGCAAGGCAATTTGCTGCGCCGCAGACGCAGAAAGGATAAATAAACCATGAACGAACAATTGGAAACCCATGCTGTCAAAAAAGGCCCGATTCTCTTTATTATGATCCTGGGCGCCTTCATAGCCATTCTGAACCAAACCATTATGACCGTGGCGCTTCCCGAGCTGATTACGGATTTCCATATCGCAGCGTCAACGGCCCAGTGGCTGACAACCGGATATATGCTGGTGAACGGGGTATTGATTCCCATAACCGCCTATCTGATGCAGCGCTTTACAACCCGCGAGCTATTTCTCGCGTCCATGCTCTCGTTTCTGGCCGGATCCGTGATAGCGGGCGCGGCTCCCGGGTTTGAAGTTCTGTTGGTCGGGCGGCTCATTCAGGCTGCCGGCGCTGGGATTATTATGCCCTTGCTGATGAACGTGGTGCTTGTGATCATTCCCGAGCAGAAGCGGGGAGGTGTAATGGGCTTGATCGGGTTATCCACCGTCCTGGCACCGGCCGTGGGCCCGGTTTATGCCGGGTTTATGCTGGACCATTTTAGCTGGCGCTCGTTGTTTTACGTGATGGTTCCCTTGTCCGTGATGGTTGCTCTTCTCTCAATCTTCTACCTGAAAAATGTGACGAAGCGCCTTTATCCCAAGCTGGATGGCATGGGAATGGCCGTATCCACTCTTGGATTCGGCACATTGCTCTACGGGTTCAGCAGAGCGGGGGCCGCAGGCTGGTCCAGCCCAGAAGTGATCGTCGCCCTGGCTGTGGGGGTGTGCGCACTGGTTCTGTTCTCTGTCAGCCAACTGAGAAGCGATAATCCATTGCTGGATTTAAGGTCCTTTCGGTACAACATGTTCAGCCTGACAACCATCATTAATATTGTGGCGACCATAGTGATGTATTCGGATATGATCCTGCTGCCCATCTATCTGCAGAATATGAGACAGTATTCCGCATTTGATACGGGAATTCTCATGTTGCCCGGAGCATTGCTGATGGGCCTGCTGATGCCGCTGTCCGGCAAACTGTTTGACCGGTTCGGGGCCAAATGGCTGTCCATTAGCGGGATTGCCATTACGATTGTGACGACAGCCGGATTTATGTCCTTAACAGACTCCACCGGCTATCTGTACCTCATGCTCATGTCGGCCGGAAGACGGATCGGCATGGCGCTGTTCCTGATGCCCATTACAACGGCCGGGCTTAACCAGCTGCCCCCGGCGCTGCATGCCCACGGAACCGCGATCTCCAATACGGTCAAGCAAGTGGCGGGCGCGATCGGAACAGCGCTGCTGGTGACTATTCTGAGCAACCGGACAGAGAGCCACGCCATGAAGCTGGGAGCGGCGGGAACCATTCCCGATCAGGCGCTGCTGCTGCAGAAGGCTTCGATTGAAGGCATGAACGACGCTTATTTGGCCGTGATCATCTTTGGATTAATCGGACTGGCGCTGTCCTTTTTCATTAAGAAGACGAACCAGGGGGGCATTGCGCAACCCGGCAACAAAGCCAATGAACCGGTCAAACCCTTGGCAGTGCCGGGGCAAACCAAATAAAAGGACGGATCAGGCAACAGGAAAAGGAGAGGGAAAATATGAAGACGAAGCATAAAATGCAGGCGTTTGCCCTGAAGCAGGCCATGAACTATATATCCGGCAATCCGCATAAAAATTTGCCCAAGCTCCTTGCGTGGATAGACTATATGGGCTGGGGGGAGGATTTTGCCGCTCACAAGGAAGTATTTCATGAAATCCTGGATAAACCGGAAAATAATTGGCATCAATATATCATGGGACTCTGGGAGGACATTGACAATGACATCCTGAAAACCCTGTTCCGCAATTTCGTGCTGAATGCCAGTATTATCGGAAATCCGAAACGGGAGATCAATCGGGAGAAATACGGCAGCAATATCCCCTGGGCCATCCTGATGGACCCCACCTCCGCCTGCAATCTGCACTGCACGGGCTGTTGGGCGGCGGAATACGGCAATAAGCTGAATATGTCTTATGAGACGCTGGACACGATTATTTCCCAAGGCAAAGAACTGGGCATATATTTCTATCTGTACTCGGGCGGAGAGCCTATGGTGCGCAAGGCGGACATCATCCGCCTTTGTGAGGCGCATCCCGATTGCCAGTTTGCCGCCTTTACCAACGGCACCCTCATTGATGAGGCCTTTGCCGATGAGATGCTGCGGGTGAAGAACTTTATTCCCGCAATCAGTGTGGAAGGAATGGAAGAAGACACGGATTTCCGCCGGGGCGGGGGCACCTTCAACAAGGTGGAGAAGGCCATGGCGATCCTTAAAGCCAAGCGCCTGCCCTTTGGCACCTCGTGCTGCTATACAAGCAAGAATGTGGAGATGATCGGCTCCGAGGAGTATTTCGACCAGATGATCCAATGGGGAGCCAAGTTCTGCTGGTTCTTTACTTATATGCCCGTGGGCAAGGAGGCGGTGCCCGAGCTGATGGCGACTGCCGAACAGCGTGCCTTCATGTACTCCCAGATTCGCCGCTTCCGGGAGACGAAGCCCCTGTTTACGATGGATTTCTGGAATGACGGGGAATATGCCGGCGGATGTATTGCGGGCGGAAGACGGTATCTGCATATCAATGCCAACGGGGATATGGAGCCATGCGCCTTCATCCATTATTCCGATTCCAACATCCGTGACAAGACGCTGCTGGAAGCCTTGCAGTCCCCGCTGTTTATGGCCTATAAGAACGGCCAGCCGTTTAACGGCAATCACCTGCGGCCTTGTCCGCTGCTGGATAATCCCGATGCTCTTGTCCGGATGGTGGAGCTCTCCGGGGCCCATTCCACCGACCTGCAGAACCCGGAGGACGTCCGTGACCTTGCGGCAAAATGCAGGGATACCGCCGGGAAGTGGGCCCCTGTGGCAGACAGGCTGCATGCTTGCTCAGGCCGCTGTTCCGGCTGTGGGGCCGAGGCGGAAAGTCCTGTTTGCACGTAAGAATTTATAAGTTTCGGGGCACCCGAAAGCAAAACTCTTGGAGGGCATAATAAGCTTGTGCTTGCGAAGCGGGTTACTTTGCGGAAAAGGCTTAGCGCAAGAGAAGCGGGCTACCCGGCGGAAACGCGCTTAGCGCATACATGAGAAGGTGGCTACCTGGCGGAAAGGGCTTAGCGCATGCAAGGGAGGGAGCTACCCGGCGGAAACCGCTTAGCGCATACATGAGAAGGTGCCTACCTGGCTGAAAGGGCAAGCTTATGTTTTGGATGCTTCTATTATCGCGATACTCGCATCGCTCCCGGTTTTTGAACTCCAACCCAGCTCGGCTGACGGACCTGAAGGACGTTATTTGCGGAAAAAGCAGGGGTTAGTGCAGTTTAACGGACTGGAAAAACCTTATTATGCCGAATTCCCCCTAGATGGGGGGCAAGGGAGTCACATAAGAGCAACTGAGTCCGTTAGAATTCCTAACCCTCGGATTTTGGCCAAATAAGAGCGCTGATGTCCGTAAGCTAAGGGGATTGCGCTGCTTCGCCAAAATACACCGACAGTCGTTTGTCTTAAATTCCTGAACGATCTAAGCTGCATCACAATGCTGAAAAATTACAATCCTAAGCGGCAAAAATCAAACATGGTCCGAAAAGCTACTGGCCGAGGGTGATGGATCGTTGCAACGCAATTCCGATGATCAGCCGCACGTCACAGCTAGCAGAATGCAAGCTGTTGTCTCGGGAGCGGGAGCTAAATTCCACAACAGCTAGCAGAATGCAAGCTGTTGCATCGAGAGCGGGAGCAAAAGTCCACAACAGCTGTCAAAATGCAAGCTGTTGCACCGGTAGCGGGAGCAAAGCTCCGCAACAGCTGTCAAAATGCAAGCTGTTGCACCGGGGGCGGGAGCAAAGCTCCGCAACAGCTGTCAAAATGCAAGCTGTTGCATCGGGAGCGGGAGCAAAGCTCTGCAACAGCTGTCAAAATGCAAGCCGTCGCCCCGGGAGATGGAGCAAAGCTCTGCAACAGCAATCAAAATGCAAGCTGTTGCATCGGGGGCGGGAGGAAAAGTCCGCAACAGCTGGCAAAGTGCAAGCTGTTGCCCCGGGAGCGGGGGCGGCTGCTCACACCCGGGCCATTTATTCTCCCTTTAGGCACATGGGCCAGTCAGCTATTGGGACATTTGCAATTAGTTTACCATATAATGGATACTGCGCAAGCTTTAGCCTGAACGCCGACTTATTTTTTGCGCCTGCGGCTTTTCTTTAACATTTCTCAAATATTTGGTTGTTATAATCGTAGCAACTATAAAATATGCGCAGGGGTTTTGCCATGATCAACATACTTGTTGTGGAAGATGATGTGAAGCTTAACCAAATCGTCTGCACGTATCTGAATGATAACGGATATGCCGCGAAGGGCTGTTTGAATCCGCAGGAAGCGTATAGCTTGATGTATAACCATTTGTACGATCTGATCATTTCGGACATTATGATGCCGGGGATTGACGGTTTTGAATTTGCCGAAACCGTGCGGGATATCAATAAGACCATCCCTATTCTGTTCATGACCGCCCGCGACGATATTTCGTCCAAGCAGAAGGGGTTCCGCGCCGGCATCGACGATTATATGGTCAAGCCCATCGATATCGAAGAATTGGTGCTCCGTGTGGGCGCGCTGCTCCGCCGGGGGAATATCACCAATGAAAAGCGGTTGGCTGTAGGAAGTCTTGTGATGGACGCGGATGCCATGACTGCTTCGGTAAACGGTGAAGAAATCCCTATAACCGTACGGGAATTCAATATCCTCTACAAGCTGCTGTCCTATCCCAAGCGCACCCATTCCCGCGCACAGCTCATGGACGAGTTCTGGGGCATCGGCAGTGAAACCAGCCTGCGCGCGGTGGATGTGTATATCACGAAGCTCCGGGATAAGTTCTCCGGCTGCCAGGATTTCAAGATCGTCACCGTGCACGGCCTGGGCTACAAGGCGGTATTGGAATGAAAAAGAAGCCGGTCGAACAGGATCTCCGGGTGAAATCCAGGCATTTCCGGTGGCGGGAATATGCGCTGACTTATTTTGTGCTGCTGACGCTGTCTGCCGGACAAGGTATGATTTATGCGGAATATATGGATTTTGACCAGATGCCTCCGGAATATATCTGGGGGATGCTGGGGTATTGGGCGATTGTTACCGCCGTATTCTGCATGGTTACGGCTCGCCAGAAGTTCCTCGCCTTCGACAAACCCATGAGAAAGCTCAGCGAAGCTGCCAAGCAAGTTGCCGAGGGGGATTTCTCGGTTTATCTGGAGCCAACACATACCGCAGACAAGCTGGATTATGTGGATGTGATGTTTGAGGACTTCAATAAGATGGTAGAGGAACTGGGCAGCATCGAAACGTTAAAAAACGACTTTATCGCCAATGTCTCCCATGAAATCAAGACGCCTCTTTCGGTGATCCAAAGCTATGCCACGGCGCTGCAAAAAGAGGATTTGCCCCGGGAGAAGCGCAAGGAATATGCCGATACGATCATCACCGCCTCCAAAAATCTCACATCGCTGGTGACGAATATCCTAAAGCTCAATAAGCTGGGCAATCAGGAGATCAGTCCCGCAGCAGAGCCCTTCGATCTGTGCCGCCAGCTCTGCGACTGCGCGCTTACTTTTGAGAATGCATGGGAGCAGAAGGGTATTGAGTTTGTGGCGGATCTGGATGACCGCGCCATGGTCCGGGCCGATGCAAGCATGCTGGAGATCGTATGGCATAACCTGCTTTCCAATGCTCTGAAATTCACGGAGCCCGGGGGAACAATCACCTTGACGCAAGCCTCGGACGAGGATTCGGTGACGGTTTCCGTATCCGACACGGGCTGCGGCATGGACAAGGAAACCATGAAGCATATCTTCGATAAATTCTACCAGGGAGATACCTCCCATTCCGGCGAGGGCAACGGGCTTGGCCTGGCGCTTACGCTGCGCGTCATTGAATTGGCAGGAGGCTCCATATCGGTCAAGAGCGAACCGGGCAAGGGGTCCACCTTCACCGTCAGGTTAAAAGTGGAGCCGCAATGATATTGCGCTAAAAATACAGATCGCTGAATCCGCGGCGGATAAGCGGAGGAACAGCCCACGCCATTTTTCATTGGCGCGGGCTGTTCCTCATGTAATGGAGGAAGAAGCCGGACCGTTCCTGCGCATACTATATTTGTTTTCCGGGGCAGGCAGGGAATAAGCGGCTTCTGGTGGAATTAGGCTTGGGATAAGAGGTTGAGGCTGGGTTACCGGATGGCCAGAATGGCGGCCGAGGGGGTTATCCGAGCCTGCCTGGAACGGAGGGGCGTTGAAGTTTAGAGCCCGGTCATGAGCAATCAATTGAGGGTCAAAAGGTTCTTTCAATTATGAATGCCACATGGAAACAGGCGGCCATTCTGCCGTTGGATGGTATTCTTTCCGGACGTTAATTAAAGTTGACGCGTCAGGATAAGGCTGTAAAATAGAGGGTGTAAATTGCCGGCTTTCAGATCAGATTTCCATGCCGCCTGGGCGGCGTCACTGATGAATGAACTGACGGGATCATGTTATTTCAGGCAGAAAGCCAGAAAGACGGTGCGCACATGGAGGAGCAATCTTTATTTGATGACCGGGTTCTGAGCAATCCGTTGGCCAGCCGCTTGCGCCCCAGAACCTTATCCGAATATGTGGGTCAATTGCATCTGCTGGGCGAAGGCAAAGTGCTCCGGCAGCTGATCGAGCAGGATCAGGTGGCCTCGATGATTTTCTGGGGGCCTCCCGGAGTGGGCAAAACCACTTTGGCCCGGATCATTGCCGGCAAAACCCAAGCTCATTTTGTCGATTTCAGCGCGGTTACCAGCGGCATAAAGGAAATCAAGGAAGTGATGGCCGGCGCGGAACGAAACCGTCTCATGGGAGAGAAAACCATCCTGTTCGTAGACGAGATTCACCGCTTCAATAAAGCCCAGCAGGATGCTTTCTTGCCGTTTGTGGAAAAGGGCAGCATCATCCTGATCGGCGCCACTACTGAAAATCCCTCCTTCGAAATCAATGCCGCATTGCTCTCCCGCTGCAAGGTATTTGTCCTGCATGCATTGGCGGTTGCCGACCTGATGCAGCTGTTGCAGCAGGTGCTGGCCGATCCCCGCGGATTCGGGCGGCAGCATATTGAGATCACAGAGGATATGCTGTCGACGATCGCCAACTTTGCCAACGGAGACGCCAGAGTGGCCCTGAATACATTGGAAATGGTGGTGTTGAACGGCGATCTGGACGGCGACAGGGTTATCGTAACCCGGGAGATCCTCGAGCAATGCATCAGCAAGAAGTCGCTCTTGTATGACAAGAATGGGGAGGAGCATTATAATCTGATCTCGGCCCTGCACAAATCCATGCGCAACAGCGATGTGAACGCGGCGATCTATTGGCTGGCCCGGATGCTTGAGGCGGGAGAGGAGCCGTTGTATGTGGCGAGGCGGCTGATCCGGTTTGCCAGCGAGGATGTGGGCATGGCCGACAGCAGAGCATTGGAGATCGCGGTCAGCGTGTATCAAGCCTGCCATTTTATTGGGATGCCGGAATGCAGTGTGCATCTGACTCATGCGGTAACCCACCTTTCCCTGGCACCCAAGTCCAATGCACTCTATGGCGCTTATGAACAGGCCAAACAAGATGCGCTGGAGATGCTGGCTGAACCCGTGCCGCTTCAACTCCGCAATGCTCCCACCAAGCTGATGAAGGACCTCCGTTACGGTGAAGGATACGAGTACGCCCATGATACAGAGGAGAAGCTCACCGCAATGAAGTGCCTGCCCGACTCGTTGCAGGACCGGCAATATTACCTGCCTACCACGCAAGGAAATGAAGCGAGAGTGAAGGAATGGATGGACAAAATCCAAACCTGGCGCAAGGGCAGACAGGAGTAGAATTTATTGGCCGTCCTCATGTTCCAGGGAAAAACTGGGATGGAGGCCGCAGGATGAAGGCTGCATGGGCCCGATATTGCCGATTTGAATGTGGAGCTGGCGGAATTGCGGCTGAAGCTGTTGGCATTCGCCAAGGCCTTTCGGGTGGGCCTGGCCTTTACCTGGAGCTGGAGCAGCCGGGGGTTGTGGAATACGGAAGCAGCCATACAGAGGCGGGCCATCTGAAGGCGGAGGGCAACCGGTTGGTTCTGGAGGCGGTAAAGCTGGGATGAGCTTGCCGTCTTCAGGACTTGTTTTACTTGAGGCATATTATTTGCTTTTCTGCGGTATTTTGGTCTCGTACTTGATATTGACCCGAGTCTCTTGCCGTATATATTGCAGATGCCAAGGCAACCCAAAATGGTAAAACAGAAAATACAACGGGATGGAATACCAGGTATGCCATCCTTTTTGAATGAGAAAGCCGGCAACAACCAATATATATTCCAACAGGAGAGAAAGGAGCGAGAAGGACAGGCTAAAGATCCATTTCCTGCGCGGGTTGTAAACATTCAGATAGAGCAGCGCAATACATGACGGAGCTATGGTAAACACGATAATGTCGGCAATTCCCCCAATGGAAGGGTCTCCCGAATCGAGCAGGTCCAACTGAAAGAAAAATACAATGTTTCCCAGCCAGCCGGCAGCTGCCATGATTCCGAAGGTGATGTAATATTCTCTCCAAGTAAGCTTTCTCCTGAAAAATAGCGCGAGAACCAAAAGAAGAGCCCCTATTCCGTAAACCAACCAAGCCCCTTTGGCATAAAGATCCAGGCGCTTGACGACCTCTGACCAATAATCCATTGTGATCACCCGTTGTTTTTTTCTTAATATGGCCGGTTAGTTGAAATATTATCCAAAGTTCGAGCCGGCTGCGATTTCCCGCCTCCGGACCGATGGCAATCACAGCAAGCAGGGTGCACAGGGGCTTGCCGCAAGCCCACCCGGATCAAACCCGGTGAACCTTCCGGTAAGCGGAAGGACTCATCTTGTAATGCTCCCGGAACACGCGGCTTAAGTAAAAGCCGTTGCTGTACCCGCATTGCTGGGCAACGGAGTCAATGGTAAGCTCCGTCTGGGTAAGCAGGCTTACCGCTTTTTGGAGCCTTAATCTGCGGATGAAATCGGACGGATTAATCCGGAAGGCGCTCTTGAATCTGCGGGAGAACTGGACAGGACTGAGATTGCAGCGGTCGGCCAACTGCTCAAGCGTACAGGTCCCGGCATAGGTCTGCTGGATATAGCTCCAGGCGTTCGCCATCACCTCGTCTTGCTGCTGCGGAGAACAGACGGCAAACTGCTGTTCCGACAGGTACAGCCGAAGTATATCCGTGAGCAGATGATTCTGCCACTCCCGGGCCAACGGACCTGTCTCTCCTGCGGTGGCGCGGAGCAGGGCAAGGGAGGACAACACCCGCTCGGTGTTGGCAATCCCGGTCCTGCCTGCCGGCAGCGCCACAGAACCGCTCTCTTGCTCGCCGGCAACCCAATGGAAGATAAAAAAATGAAACGAGATGGGGCGCGAGGTTCTTCTGTGGAACAGTGTCTCCGGCGGGCAGAGAACAACGCTCCCCGGACCGGCTGTTCCCTGCTTGTCTCCAATACGATAGTCGAAGGAACCGGACTCAATGGCAAAGGCGGACCAGGCATCTCCATAGCTGTCTGCCTCCAGTTGGAATTGGGGTTTGTCCAGAAAAAATTGATAGGTCCTAATACGCGTGCAACCGCTTGGCATGACGGCGCCTCCCTGTTGATCTGTGATGAAAGAAAGTATATAGATAATGATAGCACATTCCATGGAAAAGGGGATGATTCTCCCTTATGATGATTAAAAGGATATAATCCTAATATTGAAGGGAGCCGAATACCTTGTTCATTCGAGAGGAGCCAAAGGAAGTTCCCGTCTTCCATGAAGCCGACATATGTGTGCTGGGGGGAAGCTGCACAGGGGTGTTTGCAGCAGTAAGAGCCGCGCGGCTGGGGGCCCGTGTGGTGCTGGTGGAAAAACAGAACGCCTTCGGAGGCGTAGCCACCTCGGGCTTGGTCAATATCTGGCACAGTCTGTATGATACCGAATTCCGACAGCAAATCATCGCCGGTCTGACTGTGGAGACGGTGGAACGCCTGCAGCGGATAGACGGGGTAACAGAGCGGCGGAACAGCCACTCCGCCGGATATGTGCTGAATACGGAGGAGCTGAAGATTGAGTTGGACCGGCTGGTGCTGGAGGCGGGGGTCACACCCATGCTGCATACGCTGTTCGTTGCGCCCTATGTGAAGGATGGGGAGCTTCAGGCCGTGATTGTGGAGAATAAATCAGGACGGGGGGCCATCAAGGCCAAGCTGTTCATTGACGCCACGGGGGACGGGGATCTATGCGACCGTCTGGGAATTGGACAGCGCCTGAGCCCGCATTTTCAACCCTCGACGGCTTGTGCGAAGATCAGCGGCTGGGGAGTTGCGGGCCATGCGGCCGATGATGTGGCCGGCTCCAACAAGCTGGCCGGTCTGGATCTGCCCCAGGCGCTGCTCGAGCATAAGGATGAGTTCAATATCCCCGAAGGCTTCGGTTGGGGAGGCTTCGTGCCCGGCACCAGGGATGTGTACATGTATGCGGGAACCCGCGTGTACCACGCCAATTCCGCAGACGGGCATGCCCTGACTTACAGCGAGATGGAAGGACGCCGTCAGGTAAGGGCAATCATGGATTTGATCCGCAAGTACGGGCCGGACAACAAGCTGACCCTGGTGTCGCTGCCTTCTTATATCGGCACCCGGGAGACCCGTCATATCCATTGCCGCTACCGGCTGACAGATGATGATGTGCTGTATGGAAAACGGTTCGATGACGCCATTGCCAACGGAAGCTACCGGGTCGATGTGCATCATCAGGAAAAGCCGGGACTGACCTTCAAATATCTGGATGGAGAGCAGGTCTATATCCGTCCCGGGTATCCTGCCGAGAAATCCAGGTGGAGAGGCGGGGTAGAGAAGGATCCAACCTTCTACCAGATTCCTTACCGTTCCCTGCTGCCGGACGGTCCGTACGGCAATGTAATCACCGCCGGCCGGATGATTGATACGGATGAAGAAGCATTTGGCGGTGTGCGGGTCATGGTCAATATGAATCAACTGGGGGAAGCGGCTGGGGTGGCCGCCTACCTGGCGCTGTCCGGGTCAACCGGATTTGACGCCGTGAACACGGATGAATTGCGCAACACGTTGCGGGCAGGCGGCTCGGTTATCATTTAGTCGGATGCCTGCACGGTTATGCGGGATTAGTTCCGGCCAGTATCAAGAGGACAGAGGCAGACACATCCGCTTCGAAAGACCCCGGAAAAACGATGCAAACTACAGAAACCGCCAGGAGCATTTTTTCCTGGCGGTTTTTTTCATCATAAGCACGATCGTTGACATTAAATATTATTTGTATTACTATGTATAATACAAACGTAAGGAGAGAAGGATGGCCGATGCTGCTAAAGATCGATATGACCAGTGATATTCCCATTTATCAGCAGATCCGCAATGAAATCGTGTTTGGAGTGGCCAGAGGGGAATTGCAGGCAGGGGACCCGCTTCCCACTGTCCGGCAGTTGGCTGGTGATCTCGGCGTTAATCCCATGACAGTCAATAAAGCATACGCGCTGTTGAAGGATGAGGGTTTTGTCGTGATTGACCGGAGACACGGCGCTCAGATTGGCGGCGGCTCCATGACCGGGAACGCCTTCGGTCCTGACTTTAACCGCCGGGCAGAGCTTCTGCTATCAGAGGCGCGTATAAAAGGAGCCTCGAAGCTGGAGATTAAGAACCACTTATCCAAACTTATTGACAAATTCTACGAATAAGGAGGGTTTCTCTATGCTGGTATCACTCCTCATTATTGTTTGGGTGGTTGTCATCGCCATTGCTGCCTCAGCCTTGTTTTACAGCCGTCATTATAACGGCCGGTTATTGGGCGTAACGCTTGGGCATGCCTATGCAGAGCAGCCGGAAGTGCAGGCAATCGCCAAGGGCTTCTCACGGGCTTGCTATACGGCCTTGCTGCTGTTGGTGGGGCTGAGCCTTTTCATACCGGTGCAGGGGCTTAAACCCTATGTGGAGTTTTATATGATGGTTTTGGTTCTGGCCGACCTGTTTGCCACATGGCTGATTATCCACCGCTATCAGACCAAGCTGGAGACGGTAAAAAAGGAGAACGGCTGGATTGAGCCGCGGACCCATGTTGTAACGGTTGATCTGAATGTTTCCAAAGAAAAGGGGAAATCAGGCATTTCCGTTGTTTGGTCCTGGTTATTCGTCCTTATAAGCGCTCTTCCTATGGCTTACCTGCTTGCATCGCCCAAGCTGCAGGAGCTTTATCCCCTCGGCTTTAGCCTGATTGGCCCCTTGTGTCAGCTAAGCATGGTCTTCCTCTATTATCAGATGAGAAGCAGGCATATGCCGGTTCTGAGCAATAACACCGAGCTGAACAAAGCATGCGCCCGGACGCAGGAGCGGATCAACACCATAGGGGCCACGCTGTCCGGGTTGGCTATGCTGGTATTCTGGTTGCTGTTCAATATCTCGATTCTATACTCGGCCAGTTCGCTGCCTGCCGTTTTATCTTCCGGGGTTCTGGTTGCATCCCTGCTCGGGATAGCGCATTGGCAGCAGAAGAACATCCGCGCTTCGGAAACCCGCTTTTTCGGCGGGCTGTCAGAGAGCGTCACCGCTGCATTTGAACAAGAAGGCGTATGGAAGTGGGGCTGCTACTACAATCCGGGCGATTCCAGAATCTTTGTTCCCAAGGGGGTTGCCAATATGGGTTGGACCATCAATCTCGGCAATCCTGCGGGCAAGGCCATCGGGATATCTGCGCTGGTTCTGATTTTTGTGGTCATCGGCACTGTAACCGGCATGTTCTTGTATGTAGGCTCCAAGGATTACGCGGTGATGGAGTACGGCTCCCAAATCAAGATAGACGCAGCTATGTACGACATCACTTTTGAGAAGGACCGGGTTGTAAACGTATCAATGACAGATACTCTCCCGCGCGGCAACCGGACCAACGGATTTGGCGGCGCCAACAAAAGCTTTGGGCATTATACCATGAGTGGATACGGGAAATGCAGGCTCTACCTGTACAATGATGTGGACCAATACATTGTGATCCGGCTGGAAGGGGATAACCCGGCGCATGTGATTCTCAACGCCAAGTCGCAAGAGGATACCCGGAGCCTCTTTCAAACCATCGAAGGATGGTTGGGAAAATGAAATTTCCGCCTCATTAGGCGCCTTGCTCTTGGGCAGGGCGCTTTTCCTTTGACTTACGGTGCGCCGCTTTTCTCCACCATTGCTTCTTCCTTAAGCCTCTCTCGGAGAGCAGCAACCCGGTCAGGGTCAGCAAGGTTCCCAGCAATGCTGTGCCTGTGATGGTTTCTTGCAAGATGAGATAGGAGGCGGTGATGGTAATGACCGGCACCAGGTAGATGTAGGCGCTGGTCTTGACCGCTCCCAGAATGCCTACACACCAATTCCAGGAGACAAAGCACAAGGCAGAGGCGCCCAATCCCAGGAAAACCAAATTTAGCGCGTTGACTGGCGCGGCAAGCTGCGCAAGCTCCCAGTGAAAATCCGACAGCAGCAGGACAGGAAGCATGAATAGCAGCCCGTAGAAGAACACTCTCCGGGTACACGCGATATTATGGTATCCCAGCCCGCTGATCTTCCGCATCAGAATGGAATATGCCGCCCAGAAGACGCAGGCGAGCACGGCAAGGATATCTCCGGTGGAGTTCAGCTTCAGCACATAGCTTCCGTTCAGGCTGATGAGCACGATCCCCAGCAGGGCGACTGCAAATCCCGCAAAAAACTGCGGCTGCATCGGTTCTCCTTGCAAGAAGAAATGAGCCATTATCGCTGTGAAAAAGGGTGCAATGGAAACAATAATTCCCACATTGGATGCCAGCGTATAGGTTAACGCGATATTTTCCAGCAAAAAATACAAGGTCACCCCGCACAGACCCGCTGCAGCAAACAGCAGTTCTTCGCGGAAATATCTTGCTTTGAGGAAGTGAGGATAGACGGCCAGCAGAGCGAGATAACCCAGAACAAACCGGAAAAACAAAATTTCAAACGGGGAAAAATCCTGCAGCAGGACTTTGGTGGAGATAAAGGTGGTTCCCCAGACAACGATGGTGAGAAGCGCCGCCAGATGCCCGGCAACTGCGGTTTTGGAGCTCATTCGTCTGCTCCCCTTTCTGTTAGATGCGTGGGAGAGGCTTCCCCCAGGAAAATTTTTCTATATTGCCGCGGAGTTAGTCCGATGAAGCTTTTGAAGTATTTGGAAAAATGGCTTTGATCATGAAACCCGGTCTGAAGGGCTGCTTCCACTGGAAGGACGCCCTGCTCCAAAAGCTTCTTGGCCTTGCCGATGCGCACCGTTTCCAGGTAGCTGTAAGGAGAAATTCCATGCTGCCGGGTGAAGGAGCGCAGAAAATGGTATTTGCTCATATTCATCAGCCGGCTCAACTCATCAAGCCCAACCGTTTGTGCATAGTGGGTTTCTATATATTCGGTTACAGGCTTAAACAGAGAAGCCGGTTCCAGGATCATGGATTTGGATGCAGGTTCTGCATATTCGGCAATTAGCTGGCCCATTATGAACAGGTACAGTTCTTCCTTAATAAAATCCGGCTCTCCTTCACAGATCATGCCATGCAGTTCCTGCAAGGAGCAAGCAAGCTCACTCCGGTACAGAACCGGTTGCGGGAAGCAGGGAAAGAACTCTCTGCCGGTTATTTCCAGCGCCGTTTTCCTCATAATCTCCGGCCGGATATGGAGGGCGCGGTAGTAAAGTGTCTTGCCGTCAACCTGCTCACAGGAGTGAACATCCCCGGGATTGAACAGAAGGATGTCTCCGGGGTTGATCATGCTTTCTTGGTTTTTGCAGCACAGATGCCGTTGCCCCGCTTCAATAAAACCGATTACGTAATAATCGTGAAAATGATTGGGGAATTTTTGCAGGATGCCTTCAAAACAGGTGGCTTCTATCTGGAGAACCGTGTCGTAGGTGACGGTTCTTTTTTCTTGCGGCATATTCGCTTTCTCCTCCCCCTCCAGGCTTATTCCAAGGATACTATAAACGCCGGCACATTTATTGGATAATATTGCTCAATAATCGGAGTTCACCTCTGTTCAATTTTGCGCCTGCATAATCGTTTTGTACAAATTTTCGTCAGGCTGTTCATGGAAGAGCATGCCTCCTGTCACTACAATAAAGGTATCAGGACATCACAATCTTTGAGGTAATTGGAGGAGGAACTATGAATCTGGATCAGTTTGCCGCATCGCGGGAGCAGCATGAAATTGCGCGTCTTCCCATCCCCGACAAGGAGCTATGCGACCGTTATGAGCAGGTGTTCACCGCGGCTGTCAATGATGTGCTCCGGGAGTTGGGGCTGGTGTATCAGACTCTGCCCACCGGGATTCTTCCCCTGAGGGATGATATGAAGGTAGCTGGAATCGCTTTTACTGTAAAAGGTTCCAAGAATTTGACGCTGACCAGTGAGATGGAGCAGCGGGCCAAGATGCTGGAGGAAATCCATGAGGACTCCATCTGCATCTGGGATACCAGCGGCGATGACGAATCGGCTCAATGGGGAGAAATCATGACCATGGCCTCCAAGCGCCGGGGGTGCAGAGGGGCGATTATAGACGGAGGCGTGCGGGATACGGACAAGGTGCTGGAGCAGAACTTCCCCGTTTTCTGCAAATACAGAACCTCCAACGGCATGCTGGGCCGCTTCCGGATGATCGGCTGGCAGATGCCCGTCAAGCTGGGCGATGTGATGATTTACCCGGGGGATGTCATTCTGGGAGATATTGACGGCGTTATTGTGGTGCCCCGCAAGCTGGCGTACGATGTGCTCCTCAAGGCGGAGTACATCAAGGAAAATGAGAAGGATATCAAGCAGATGATTGTGGAGGGGCTGACGCCGACAGAGGTAGTGAAGCGGGGCGGATATTTCTGATCACAATTTCTTGACCACATCAGAAAAGGGGAGATGGAGTATGAAAGCGGCAGTATTGAAAGAATGGCAGCAGGTTCAGGTGCAGGATGTGCCTGTTCCCCAGCTCGGCGAAGAAGAGGTGCTGATCAAGGTCAAATATGCGGGTGTGTGCGGCTCCGATGTGACCATCTACAAGGGCAAGCATCCCACCGCGAGGACACCGGTTATTCTGGGTCATGAGTTTACCGGCACCATCGTGCAGGTGAATTCCGGCAAGCGGACGGATCTGAAGCCCGGAGACCGGGTAGTGGTAGAGCCGCTTATCAGCTGCGGTGAATGTGCTGCCTGCCGGGCGGGCAACTGGCATGTATGCCGTACGCTGAAGCTGCTGGGCATCCATACGGACGGAGGCTTTGCCGATTATGTGAAGGCGCCTGCGGCCAAGGTGATCAAGCTGAAGGATTCCATCAGCGACCGGGTGGCGGCTCTGACCGAGCCGTTCGCAGTGGGCTTTCACGTGAATCAGCAAGCCGGAATCAAGGCAGGCGACAAGGTGCTGATCATCGGCGGCGGACCCATCGGCATGGTGATCGGCATTGTGGCCAAGCGCTGCGGAGCCGAGAAGATCGTGTTCACAGAGCTGAACGACGCCCGGATCGAGATTATCCGCAGCTTCGGCTTTGAGGCTCTGAATCCGACCCGTGATGATGTATCCGCTCTGTCTGCCGAACTGACAGGCGGTGCGGGCTATAACGTGGTGTTCGAGGTGTCGGGCTCCCAGCCGGGCGTTGTCAGCGCAACCGAGCTGTGCGGCATCCGGGGAACTGTAGTGCTGGTGGGCTTCCCCCATAAGAGCCCTGAGGTGGATGTGCTGAAGGTGATTTTCAAGGAGCTGAATCTGGTTGGCAGCCGGGTCTATACCTTCGAGGACTTTACGCGGACCGTGCGGATGCTGGAGGAATTGGTGGAGACCAAACAATATGATCTCGAACGGCTGATCAGCGACACTATGCCGGTGGAGAAGGCGGAGGACGCCATTCAGCAGATGATCCGGGGCGAGAATCTGGGCAAGATCCTGCTGACTTATGATCATGAGGAAGGAGCGAGTGCCTGATGAGAGCTCTTGAGGGAAAAGTAGCGGTAATCACCGGGGCAACCGGAGGAATGGGCACGGTGCTGATCCGGGAATTGGCCGCCATGAACGTGAAGCTGGTGCTGACCTCCAATGATGAAGCCAAGCTAGCTGAACTGAAGGCGGAGTACGAGCAGGCAGGAGCATCCGTTGATGTGCTGGCGGCGGATGTGGCCAATGAGGCGCAGGTTCAGGAGCTGTTTCAACTGGTGAAGAGCAAGTATGGACAGGCCGATATGCTGATCAATCTGGCGGGCCTATCCATCCCGGCCAAGGTAGAAGTGATGGAAGAAGCGCAATATGATCTGAACATGGATGTGAATCTGAAGGGAACCTTCCTGTGCTGCAAGCATTTTATCCCGTTGGCTAACCAGGAGGCGGGCTCCCATATCATCAATATCGGGTCCATGGCCGCCAAGCGGGCCAACGCCAATGCGCCCCTGTACTGCACGGCCAAGGCCGCTGTCAATATGTTCTCCCAGGGGCTGGCGCTGCAGGTCAAGGACAAGAATATCCGGGTAACCACGCTGAACCCGGGCGGTGCGGATACCGGGTTCTGGGGCGACCGTCAGGTTCCCAGGGAGAAGTTCCTGCAAGCCTCCGATGTGGTGGACGTGATGCTGTTTGTGCTGACCCGAAATTCCCGCGTGGTTTTCCACGACATTGCATTTGAATCATTCTTTGCCCTGTAGGAGGAACGATGAGAGCTCAAACAACGGCTTTGGCAGCAGGTCTGTTCTTTGGACCGGAGACCTTACTGTCCCTCTCGGCGCGGCGGTCCGATACCGCATTCCGGCCTTTGTGGCAGGGGATGGAGCAGACGGCGGAGAGAATTGCCGAAGCGGGCAGTCTTGTTCTGCCGGGGGATACGTTCACAATTTATTATTACGTCCGTCAGCGGCTGATGGACCTGGCTCTGGTAGCCGTAGTTACAGGCGAGGAGCGGTACAGGCTGGCGCTGAAGCGGGCAATCCGGGAGCTGGCGGCAGGGGATCTGAACTTCTGGATTGGTCCGGAATACCCGAACCGTCCCCGGTTCCAGATCTATAAGGGGGAGAAGCTCAGCACCGGAGAGCTGGAGACGGCCACCTTATCCATGGGACTGTCAGTGGCTTACGATTGGGCCTACAGCATTCTCGACGAAGAGGACCGGCGGATCATCATGGAATGCCTGAAGGACAAGGCGTATCCGCTGCTGCGCAACTCCACCCTGTTCCAGTCGGACAAGTGGGTGATGAACCATCTGTGCGTCATCGCCTCGGCCCTGTCTACGGTGCTGCTGGTGTTGGAGCCGGAGGGGGATACGGTCAAGCCGGAGGATTACAAGCTGGTGGAACGGGCCTTGGGGCTATGGATGAAAACCATGGATACCGACGGCAGCTACGGGGAGGGCTATCATTATTGGGCCTATCCGGTGAATTGCCTGTTCTTCGGTCTGTATCCGCTGAAGCGGCTCAAGGGGATCGAGCTTCCGGAAGCGGTTCATATGCGCAAATGTCTGGAATGGGCCGTATACAATCAAGTGGGCCGTTATCGGATAGAAGGCTATTCCCGTCCGGTGGCGGTGGCGGTCAACGCCTACGACAGTCCGTTTCTGTTTCAGCTGGAAGCGCCTGAGGCGCTGCTGTATGCCAATCTGTTCGGGGATCCTCTCGGCCAATGGTATATCCGGACCTATCTGCTGGATAACCCGCCCCGTCCCGATGCGCTGCATACGGTCTGGCATCTCTGCAACAGCCTGCTCTTCGCCTTGTACGATCCGTCCTTAGAGGGAAGCTCCCCTGCCCAACTGCAGATGGCTCCTTCCCGTGTATTCCATGACACTGGATTTGTGTATCTGCGTGATTCGTGGGAACGGTGCGCCGACGGGACAGGGGATCAGGTGCTGTCGGTGCAGAGCGGCGGCGGCGGAAAAGCCAATTCCCACCAGCACTATGACAAGAACAGCTTCAGCCTGTTTGCCAAGGGTGAATACTGGATTGTGGACCCGGGTCATTCCTGTTACCGGGGGCCGCTGCATAAAGGCTACGACAACCGGACCTGCGCCCATAATACGGTTTCGGTGAACGGTCAGGACCAGGTGTTGAATTTTGTGGAGCGGGGAATGGACCATGCCGAGCGCAAGGCCTATATTTCCCACCATAACCGGGCGGAGGTGGTGTCCAAGCGGTTCTACCCCCAGGTGGACTATATTGAGAGCCGGGGGGAGCGCTGCTACGAGCCTTATCTTCGGGAATTTTCCCGGCGCATCTGGTTTGTCCGTCCCGACTATTATGTGATCTGGGACCGGTTGGACATCGGTGATCAGCCGGGCGAGCTCACCTCCGGCTTCAACCTGAACAACCGGGACGGCAGGCTGGCCTACACGGTAGAGGGCTCTGTGATCCGCTCATCCCGGCCCCACTCTGATTTATACATCGAAGCAGTCAGTCCGCAAGACGTTGCCTTCGCCGTCGAAGCAGGAAGACTTCATGATGCCTACCATATTCTCCCCGGACAACAGGTGGAGGGTGCGGAAGGCTCAGCCGTCCGGTTCAACTTCGTGCCGGCAGATGGTGGAAAACTGCGGGCAGCCGATCTGGTGTATATCATCGCTCCTCTGGACAAGGGGGCGGAGGCGCCGAAGGTGAAGCTTACCGCTCTGGAAGCTGATCCGGCGCATGAGCACCGCTTTAATTCCATGTCCATCTCCGTTGTGTGGCAGGGAAGAGAGGATCACTTTTCCTTCCGGGAGCGGGATGCGGCGATGGAGCAAAGCACCGGGGCTTGTTACCGGTTCTAAGCCGTCCGGGGGGCACAAGCCAACAGAAGGCAGAAACGGTCTACTGATGCGGAGAATCAATCAACTATTGCGTAGAACCGGCCAAACGATCAGTAGAGCAGGAGTGGAATAAGCCAACGGAAGATCAAGCAAGTGTAGACAGGAGGGGCTGCCATGATTAAAGGAATTGAGCATTTGGGAATTGCGGCGGAGAATCCCGATCAACTGGCGCAATGGTATGTCCGGCATCTGGACATGACCATTATCAGGGATAACGGTCAGGGGACCATCTTTATTGCGGCTCCATGCGGTTCCGTGGTGGAATTATATCCGGCGAAGACCAATGGGGAACGCTCCTATGACAATTACACCTCGGGCATCCGGCACCTGGCGATTGAGGTGGAGAATTTCCACCAGGAATACGACAGGCTGCTGGAGAACGGAGTGGAGATCGCGGCTGAGCCCGTAATCCGGGAGGATCTGAAGCTGGTGCTGTTCCGCGATGGGGAAGGGAATCTGTGCCACCTGATCGAACGGCAGCATCCTCTGAGCTAAGCTGGACACATCCGTTTGCTGCGGGGTATGAGTTGAATCATTGCAGTGGACGATTAACCCGATTAATTGTCTTAATGATTATCTAACCTAACTATCTAACCTAACCTAACTGCCTATTTTAATTAACTTGACTAATTATTAATTTCATTAATCGAATTGGAATCATCCGTGTTGAGAGTATGAAGTGTACTTAATCAGCAACTGCCATGGGCTGCAGATCCTGCAGCAGACCGCAAAGCGGCCATTCCAGGGCAGATATAAAATCACTAGGGTCCCCGCCAAAGTACCCGGAATAGGCTTCGGAGGATTCGCGTCACTTTGGTGGGATAAATGAGGAGGAATTATCTATGATATTGGACAAATTCAGTTTGGCGGGCAAGGTTGCGATTGTCACCGGCGCGAGCACCGGTCTGGGGCAGGGGATGGCTATTGGTCTGGCTGAGGCGGGAGCCCGTGTGGTTGGGGTCGACTACGTGGATATGCCGGAAACAGAGGCGGTTATTAAGGAAAAGGGTGGGAGCTTCGTCGGGGTGAAGGCCAATCTGCTGTCTACTGAGCCAATTGCAGGCATCATAGAAACGGCTGTGCAAACCTTCGGCCGCCTGGATATTCTGGTCAATAACGCCGGAATTATCCGCCGGAACGATTCCATCGATTTCACCGAGCAGGATTGGGACGATGTGATGAATATCAATCTGAAGACGGTGTTCTTCTTCTGTCAGGCAGCGGCCAAACAATTCCTGCAGCAGCAAAGCGGCGGGAAGATCGTCAATATCGCCTCGATGCTGTCCTATCAGGGGGGAATCCGCGTCCCGTCTTATACCGCCTCCAAGAGCGGGGTGATGGGCATCACCCGCCTGCTGGCCAACGAATGGGCCAAGCACAACATCAATGTTAATGCAATCGCGCCAGGCTATATGGCCACCAACAATACCGCTCCCATCCGGGCGGATGAAGCACGTGAGAAGGCCATTCTCGAACGGATTCCCGCGGGACGCTGGGGTACGCCGGAGGATCTGGCCGGTGCGGCGGTATTCCTGGCCTCCGAAGCGGCCTCGTACCTGCATGGCTACACCGTGGCCGTGGATGGCGGTTGGCTGGCCCGTTAAGATCCGCTATGGCTGAGACTTTCTAGTGAGATGCTTTGCCCGGCGACGGGAAAATCAACCGTTCTTGCCTGTTCCTCCTGCCCCCTTCTGCCCTGTTGGCGGGTGCTGCGGACATTTTGCAAGATAGTGCCAAGAACCTCTGTCTTGTTACGGGCAGAGGTTTTTGTCATAGCCGCCTGTTTCATCTTACGGCAGAATGATAAGGCCCTGGTTTTTCCTCTATTGGAGGGGAGAGGCAAGGAAATTAGGCGATAAGACCATACTTTTTCCCTTATTCTCTTTCTGAGCCTGTATTTTTCGCTCTCTAGGCTGCCTTAAGGGAAAATACGTTCCATTATTTGGGGTATCGGCGGTAGCGGAGAGGGAATAAGGGAAACAGCCGGGCGTTATTCTCGTTGATGAAGCCATGCCTAGTGCTGGTCTGCGTAAAACAGCTAACAGTTGCACGGCGTCTACATCCTCTGCCGTTTGGAGTTCTTCCGGCGCCTTCTGCAGAACGTCAACCTGCAAATCTACAGTTATTTTCTCCCGTAGCCCCCATTTGTGAGGCTTTACATGCAAATCTGCAGTTATTTGGGTTCCTAACCCAGTCTTTTCTCGTATTTTGCTTCAACTAACTGTATTACTGCAGGTATGGTCGTTGAAGTGACTTCCTCTGCTGCGAACTAACTGTATTATTGCAGGTATTTTCTTTTGTCCCCGGCAGGTACGCGCTTTCTGTCGAGCCAGTTAGGGGCAGTCTGTGGGAGCGATGATGAGCTTCTCACGCGGCAACTGTTGGGATATTTACGAAAGACCAGTACTAGTATCCCCCCCCCCCGCGCGGAGAGTGTTGCCGGCAGATTATGCTTCATTGCCGGATCAGCTCCGAGGGATTGTGTCCGGTTAATTTCTTAAAGAGTCTGCTGAAGTAAAAGATGTCGTTGAATCCCGTCTGATCCGCGGCCTCCGTTACATTGCAGGCGCCGCTTAACAGCAGGTCGCGGGCTTTGCCGATCTTCAACTGGTTATGGTACTGAATCACCGACATGCCCGCCACCTTCTTGAACACCATACGAAAGTGGGAGGCGCTCAGTCCAGCAAGATCAGCCAGCTCATCAACGGAATAGCTGTGTTCCAAATGGGTTTGCAGCATCACCATAATGCTTTCGATTTTCTGGGCATGCTGAATGCGCTGGTCGGAATAATGGATATGCCGGATGCTTTCGTGGAGAATGTCCATCAGAAGGCTGCGGCACTTGATCATATAGCCCGCCTGCTTGCCCGTCCAGCAATGCAGCAGCTCATTGAATCTGGCGGTCATAAGGACAGGATTCATACCGCTCACCACATTAGGCAAGCCGGAGAAGGAGTCGTCGTCTGCTCCCATATTCATGGTATCGAAGCGGATGGACATGAAGGACCACGGATCATCCGCGTCGCTAGCTGCAGAATGCACGAAGCCCTTGGGAAAGAACAGCAGGTCGCCCTTGCGCACATCCCACTCCTTGCCTGCGAAGCAATACTGGGCGCTGCCGCCCAAGGCGTAAGCAAGTACGCTGTAGTCGGCATGCTTCAGCTCACTGATTTTCCAATCCCGGTCGGGCGAGCGTTCTACAATAAAGCCAATATCGGTTACCACAAAGTCATATCCCTGTCTGGTGACGGGTGGCATCATAATGAAAACCTCTTCTCGCATCTAAAGGGTTGTACTGGTTACTTGTATTATAACAGCAGGAACGGGTAAAAGAGAATGCTTACGAAGCCAGCTTTCCTTGCGGAAAGCTCTAAGAGAATGCTTACGAAGCCAGCTTTGCTAAAAGCAAAGCTTTTAGGAGGAGACAATATGTTCATTTTATTTGACCAAGCACAAACGGTTGACTTGTATGTGGATGCATCCGAGGAAGATTGTATCAGGCTGGCCGCGGCGGATCTGGCAGGGGACCTGGTGAAGGCTGGGGCGGTCCATCCGGCCAAGCTTATGTTAGGATTGCCAGGTGATAACATAGACGTCTGCTACGAAGCCGGTCCGACCGGGTTAGGCGGAGAAGGGGAAACGACTGCCGGGGCCGCCGACAACAGTTCAGATGGGAGAGGGAGCAAGGCGGAGGACTGCTCAATCGGGAGAAGGGGCATCACCGCCAGGCTGGCGGATAACAATCCGGATGGCCGAAGGAGCATCATCGCCGGATCGGTGGGCAATGGCAGGTTTTGCGCGTTCGCCCGCAAGCATGGCGTGGATGCTTCCAAGCTTCAAGGCAAGTGGGAGCGCTATGAGATTGTGCCATGCGGCAGTGACGGCCAGACTCTTCTCATTCTGGGAAGCGATCCGAGAGGAGTGATGTGGGGCATCTACGAGCTTAGTGGGAAGGCGCTGGGCATCGATCCTCTGTATCTCTGGACCGGAAGCATCCCGGAGCAGAAGATTACCGCAACGGTGGCGCAGCTGCCTTGGCAGGGAGGGCCGGAAACCTACCGCTTCCGCGGGTGGTTTATTAATGACGAGGATCTGCTGACCCAATGGAAGGACGGGGGCGGGTTCCGCACCATGGATTATCCGTACTACCATCAAGTTGTGCATGAAGACGTCATGGAGATGGTTATTGAGACGGCTCTGCGGCTGAAGCAAAATCTGCTGATCCCCGCATCCTTTGTGGACATCGACAACCCCGCCGAGGAACGGCTGGTCCGCCAGGTCGTCCGCAGGGGACTCTACATCACCCAGCATCATGTGGAGCCGCTTGGGGTCAGCCATTTCGCCTGGGAAAAGTATTGGAAGGACCGCGGCAGTTGTCCCGGCCATCCCTCTTACATCCAACACCCCGAGCTGCTGGAGGAAATTTGGACTCATTATGCCAAGCGCTGGGCTATCTACCCCAATGTGATCTGGCAATTGGGCTTGCGGGGCCGGGGGGACGCTCCTGTATGGGAGCATGATCCGGACTTTCCCCGTGAGCCGGAAGAGAGAGGACGAATCATCTCCCAGGCGATCTCCAGGCAGCTGGAGCTTGTCCGGAGTATTGTCGGAGACCGTCCCATCTATTCCACCTCCACCCTGTGGATGGAGGCGTCCATGCTGCATCATCAAGGGTTTCTTGCCTTTCCTGAGGACACGATGGTCATATTCGCAGATTTCGGACCGACCCAGACCTGGGGCAGGGACTTCTATTCCGTTGCGAGGCAACCGGGAACGGCCTATGGGGGTTATTATCATCTGGGTTTCTGGAGCGACGGCCCCCATCTGGTTCAAGGCAATCCGCTGGCCAATATCACGGCGAACTACGAAGAAGCTATCCGCAAGGGAGATACTGCGTATTCCATTATTAATGTGGGCAATATCCGGGAATTGGTGCTGGGCATACAGGCGGCTGCTGCAATCGAATGGGACGGAGAACACTTCTCGGAGGAGCTGTTCATGGAAGAATGGGTCCGCCGGCAATTCCAGCCGGAGCCGCAGCAGGTCGAAGCGGGGGTGAAGGTGCTCCAATCCTTCTATGAAGCTTATCATATCGGCGTCATGGAAATGCGGTTTCTGGAGGGGATGGCCAAAAGAGTGGGAATGCTTGCAATCAGCTTGCTTAAGGGAGAGCCCTTCCGCCCCGTAACCGGCGTTCAGAACCGCAAGCTTACGGACTTTGCCTCCGGAGAGGCGTTCGCCGCTTATTACCTTGAAAGAACAGAGCTGGGCTGGCAAAAATGGCAGGAGGTTCTTAACGAGTCACAACGCTATCTGCCCCATGTCCACCCTGCCCGCAGCCGCTTTTATCGGGATTCGGTCCTGGTTCAGGCGGAGCTGATGTACGGATTATGCTCGTGGGCGCATGGCTTGCTGCAGGCCGTATGCTTACAGGACCGTCTCTGCGTGGAGTCCGCGGCCTCGGCTCTGCGCCATGCGCTGAAGCGTAGGCAGGAAGCGGAATGGGGACCATGGGAGAACTGGTACAAAGGGGATGCCAAGCTGGATATGCCGGGGTTGCTCAGAGCAACGGAGGAGCTGCTGAAGAGGCAGGCCCAGTGAAACGGCGTTGGGGCAGCTTTAAGAGGTTCAAAAAGCCCCCTTTACTGATGAAGCGACTCAAGAAGCAGACTCTGCATGGAATCTTGCACTCAGGCTCGAAGTCGACCCGTTCCGTCATGGAGCGGGTTTTTTGTGTTTTTATCCCCTGCAATTAGGTGTTTTGGAACTTGATTCCACGTTTTTGAGGTCTGTGAAGAAAGTGCAACCGCCGGAAACGGCTTTTTGAAGAATGTTCTATAGGCGGGAACGGCTTTCCTGTATAGACTTGGGGTCAGACAAATACAAACAGGAAGCGAGTGAAGCCTTATGATCGACGGCACCGGTATCAAGCTGGAGCAAAACGGTGCGGCTGCCATGCGGCAGGTGGGGAATCGGACAAGGAGCAAGCTGTGGAAAAGATTGCTTCGGGACAAATATCTCTACTTGCTTGCCGCCCCCATGGTGCTGTACTTTATCGTATTCAAATACTTGCCCATGCTGGGGCTGGTGATTTCCTTTCAGGAATTCTCCCCTTATATTGGATATATCAAGAGTCCATGGGTCGGCTTGGAGCACTTTCAGCGTTTCTTCAGCAATCCGGACTTTCCGCTGCTGCTGCGCAATACCCTGGCGATTAATTTCTTGAGCCTGCTGCTGTATTTTCCATTACCCATCGTATTATCTCTGCTGCTGAATGAGGTGCGAATTTCCTCCTATAAGCGCATCGTGCAAACGGTGATTTATTTGCCCCACTTTCTGTCGTGGGTCATCATCGCCGGGATTACCCTGCTGCTGTTCTCCCAATCAGAGGGGATTGTGAACAAGCTGCTGGAGGCGTTGGGGTTTGCCAGAGTGGATTTCCTGACCAATCCCAATCTGTTCTGGTTCATGCTGATCGGCCAGCACATCTGGAAGGATGCGGGCTACGGAACAGTCTTGTTCCTGGCCGCCATTGCCAGTATTGATCCTGGCCTGTATGAGGCGTCACGGATGGATGGAGCCGGGCGGCTGCGCCAAATGTGGCATATCACCCTGCCGGGCATCCGCAATGTGATTATCGTGCTGCTGATTCTGCGGATCGGCCATATGATGGATGTGGGCTTTGAGCAGGTGTTCCTGATGATGAACGGCGCGGTGTCGGACGTGGCCGAGGTATTCGACACGTATGTATACCGGGTGGGGATCAAGCAGGCCCAATTCAGCTACAGTACGGCCGTCGGGTTATTTAAATCGGTGGTGGGGCTGACCTTGGTGGTCATTGCCAACAAGCTGTCCAAAAAATTCGGCGACGAAGGCATCTACTAGAGAGGAGCAACCGGAATGAATGCAAGGACTGCAGAAAGATGGAGCGGCGCGCTCATCTATGTTATTTTGGCGCTGGTCACAGTGATTACCTTCTTCCCGATTTATTATGTCACCGTCGTATCGTTCACCGATCCGCTGGAGTATCTGGAGAACAAATTGGTGCTGTTTCCCAAGGTATGGAGCTTGGACTCCTACCGCTATATTCTGTCCAACGATTCCTTCATTAACGCCATATCCATCAGCACCTTCCTGGCAGTGGTGGGAACCGCCCTCAGCCTGATGGTGACGGCAGCGGGAGCCTATGCCCTATCCCGCAAGCGCTTGGCAGGCAGAAAGACCATGCTCGTGATGGTGCTGATTACCACCCTGTTCAATCCGGGCCTGATTCCCCCGTATCTCGTGGTCAAGGAGCTGGGGCTGATCAACAGTCTCTGGTCCCTGATCCTGCCGGTGCTGTCCAGCGGCTTCTATGTCCTGCTGATGAAGGGCTTCTTCGACAGCATCCCCGATGAGCTGGAGGAATCGGCCAAGATCGACGGGGCTTCGGATATCGGGGTCTTCTTCAAGATTATCCTTCCTCTGTCATTAGCTTCATTGGCGGCGTTTGGCCTGTTTTACGCTGTCGGTTACTGGAATACCTTCATGACTGCAGTACTCTATATCAATGATCCGGTGAAACGGCCGCTGCAAATTCTGCTGCAGATTCTCCTGATTGATTCGGCGTCAACTGCTTCCGGCGGCGCGGCCGCCGAGATGTCGGGCCATCAGAAGATCCCCTCGGAGACGCTGAAGATGGCGTCGGTTGTGGTGGGAACCCTGCCGATTGTATGCGTATATCCTTTCTTGCAGAAATACTTTGCCAAGGGAGTTATGATCGGCTCGGTCAAAGGGTAAGGTAGTGGAAACCGCCGTCAGGCGTTCCAAATATATATGCCTACGATAAAAGGGAGGAACAATTCATGAAGTTACGCAAATGGGGCGCATGGTCCCTGGTTCCGGTACTGGCGCTGTCCGCCGGACTGGCCGGCTGCGGCGGCAGCGACAGCGGGAGCAGTGACCCGGCGCAGAACGGAGCAAGCCTTGCTCCGGCCGCATCGGAACCGCCCACGGAGATCAGCATTCTGGGACAGCAATTAGCCACGGAGGCCATCCCGCCGGACAATGTGATCATTAAGGAAATTGAGAAGCGGACCAACACGAAGCTGAATATCAACTGGGTGCCCAACAACAACTTTGCCGATAAGTCCAAGGTCATTCTGGCTTCGGGTGATATGCCCGATCTCATGTTGATCTCCACGATCAGCGACCCCCAGTTCATCACCATGGCCAAGCAGGGCGCCTTCTGGGACATTGAGCCGTTCATCAAGGATTACAAGAACTTAAGCGGGATTGATCCCCAGATCTGGGCGGATACCCGCACCGCAGGCAAGCTGTTCGGTGTGCCCAGGCTCCGCCCCATGGACGGCAATCTGTATATGCCGCTGGTGCGCAAGGACTGGTTGGATAAGCTGGGGCTTAAGGTGCCGGAGAACATGGACGACATGTACAAGGTGGCCAAGGCATTCACCGAGAATGATCCCGACGGAAACGGCGTGAAGGACACCTGGGGCATCAGCGGATATGTGGCTGAGGACAGCATGTTTTCCCTGATGTGGGTAGACGAGGCGTTCACAGGCGTGCCCGGCAATTATGTGCTGAAGGACGGAGCCATCCGCCACAAGGTATTTGAGAAAGGCATCCGGGATTCCCTGGTCTGGCTGAACAAGGCGTATACGGAGAAGCTGCTGTCGCAGGATTTTGCCATCCTGAAGTCCAGCCAGTCGAGAGATGAGATGCTGGCCGGCAAGGCGGGCATTCAAGGGCAGTACCTGAACGCCCAATGGCTGCTGACCGAGCAGATCCGCAAGAAAACGCCCGATGCGGAGATGTTCCCCCTGTCCTATATGCTGACACCCGAGGGCAAGAAGTATGCCCCCAAAACCTCCGGAGCATTCGGTATGTTCGTCATTCCGAAGAAGGTGCCGGAGGCCAAGGTGAAGAAGCTGCTCGCTCTGCTGGATTTCGGCATTTCCCAGGAAGGATCCGATCTGGCCAACCACGGCTTGCAAGGCACTCATTATAATGTGGTGGACGGCCTGAAGGTGGCGACAGAGCAAGCGAAGGCGGATATGGTGGGAACGAACCTGAACGTCATTTTCGGGGCTTACGACAAATATTTGCGGGCCTACCATCCCAATATTCCGAAGGAAATGTACGACCGCAACAAGAAGGTTATTGATGAGCGGGCTGCGATCAGTGTGGGAGATCCTTCCGTGGGGCTGGAATCGGCTACCTATCTGAAGGTTGGCAAGGACATGGAGAAGAAGATTCAAGATATGAAGATCAAGGTGATTCTGGGCAGAGAATCCATCGAGAGCTGGGACAAGTATCAAGATGAGCTGAAGAAAAATGCCGAGTTTATGAAGATTGAAGAGGAGCTCACAGCAGCACTGAAAGAGAAGTCGGGCAAATAGCATTTTGAAAGACAGGCCGCAAATCATCCGGCCTGTCTTTCAAATCCGGATGTATTCGATTACAATCCTATTAAGAAAGCCGCAAAAACCTTTGCCAAAGCCGAAGGTCAGTTTAGACGGTCAATAGGGGGAAGTCATGAAATCACGCCGGTTTTATCGCAAAAGCTTCTATGTTGTCCTATTCATTTCATGTCTTCCGACATTCTTAATAGGATTTTTCGTTTACATCTTCGGAACGACCCACATTCAGCGCGAGGTCATGGAGATGCACGAAGGACAGGTCGTCCAGTCGCTTGTCGCCATTAACACCTCGCTGTCTGATTTGGAGACGAAGGCGGGACAGTGGGTGCTTAATCCCACTATAGACAATCATATGAACATGGTGGATTTCAATATCCACTTCGATGTGACGCGCAGTATTCTTAATGCGCTTACTGTCATGAAAGGCGCCGATTCACTGATTCAGGATATGTACCTGTACATGGATACCACAGGTGTGGTTATCTCGGATATTACTGGAGTCGTGAGAATGAATGAGACTCAGCGGGAGTCTTATATGCAGCTGCTTCGGGAATCCCCAACCGTGCGTTGGGTGCCTACCCCTGCCAACTTGCGGGAGGGAAATTCCTACATTGCAGCCAAGTCTCTGCTGGTGGCTCTTCCGGCTAACGGCTCGGCCAGATATGGCGCCTTGATCGTCACATTGGATACGAGGAAGCTGAGCATGCTTTTGCGGCAGTTAAACCCCAGAGAGGATGGTGCACAGCTTCTGCTGGATGAAGCGGGAAGCATCATATCCGGGGGCAAGGGCCAATCCGCAGCAAGCTCTATTGTGGAGAGCAGTCTTCGTGATATGGCTTTGGCGTATAAGGATAGCGACTTGTCCCGAATAATGGAGTGGGAAGGCCAGGAGTATTCGGTCTATATCAAGCGGTTCAACCGTTTGGGCGAAACATGGGTTCTGGCTACAGCGGTCTCCATGTCCAAGCTCACGGCGCCGGTGGTGAAGCTGTCCCAATTTATCAGCGGATTCAGTCTGCTTGGGTTTATTGTAGCGCTCATTCTGGCATGGCTTGGATCAAGGAGACTCTACAGTCCGATTCGAAGACTGCTGGATAAGACAACAAGCGCTGGAACCGTGAAAACCAATATCCAGGCGCAGGATGAATTCGATCTGTTGGAGCAGCAGTGGTCGTATATGACGCGGGAGAGCGTTGTGCTTCAGGAGCGGCTGGAGGCCAGCCTGCCCATGCTGCGGGAAGGCTTCATGCTGCAGCTGGTGCAGGGCCATCTGCAATTTCTGAAGGAAGAGGAGCTGCGTCTTCGGATGCAGCAATTAGGCTGGGATACCGAAGGGAAGATAGCCGCTACGGTATTTGTCCAGCTCAACGGATTTGCCAATCTGACAGGGCGGTTCTCCGAGGGGGATGAGCAGCTGGTTACCTTCGCCGCGGCGAACATCGCCGGGGAGCTGGCCAATAAGCGTCATGCCCAATCGAGCATCATCAACTTCCAGGATTTATCGGTAGGCATCATCTTGCTGTATCCTGACCGGGAGGAAGCGGCTGCGGTTCGAAGGGATCTCTTCCATCTGGCAGAGGAGCTGACCGATACACTGGGGTATCTGATCAGGATGGAAGTGACGGTATGCATCGGCAAATTGCTGCAGCAGTATGGTGTTATACCTGAAGCCTTGAAGGAAGGCCGCCGGGCAGCCCAATACCGCGAGGTCAACCGTCCCAGCCAGATCATGGATATGGAGGAGCTGCTGCCTGACGGGAACGGGGCTGCTATATCCTATCCATTCGATACGGAGAAGGAATTAATCCAGGCCATGAGAATGGGGCTGGAACCCAATTCGGAAGAACTGCTGGAGCGGTTTGTGACGGAACTGGAAGCCTCCGGGCGCAAGCAGGCCGTAATCCGTCAGGGGATGCTGCAGCTGTTGGGCAATATCCAATTCGCCATGCTTCAGGCTGGATACAGCTCGGCTCATACGCCCGATGGGGATAATCTCTACGCCAGGCTGCTTGCTGTCACGGGAACAGAAGAAATGAAGGATTGGTTTAAGGAAAACGTGATACACCCCTATCTGACAGAGCTTGCAGTCGCTCAGGTAGACCAGTATTTCCGCCTTGCTCATGACGTAATGGATTACATCAGCAAGCATTATCAGACCGATCTGTCCCTCGAATCCGTGGCCGATCATTTTGGAACCTATCACCAGAAGGTTAGTACGGCCTTCAAGCGGGCAACCGGCACCAACTTTATCGATTACCTCACGGAATACCGTCTGGAGAAGGCGAAGAGCCTGCTGGTAGAAACCGATACGAAGATTAATGATGTGGCAGAGAGTGTAGGTTATCAGCCTTCGTACTTCAACCGCCTGTTCAAGCGGAGAGAAGGGATAACTCCGGGTCAGTACCGGGAAAAATACAAGCTTGTATAAGTGCATCGTATACAAGCATAACGGTGTAATGATTAAGGAGTGTACCGCAATGCGCCATAAAGCAATTGGAGATTGGGCAGAAAATGTACTAAGCCGCATGACTCTGAAGCAAAAGCTGGGACAGCTTCTGCTGACCAGGGCTTCTGTGCAGGATATCGAGGAATTAGTGGCTGAGGGACTGGTAGGAGGTTTTTTCGCCGCGAATCATGTTTCATCCGAACGGTTGGAACAGCTGAAATCCATGTCCTCCATCCCTCTGCTGATCGCCCAGGATTTGGAAGTTGGCTTTACAGCAGGCAGCCTGAAGTGGTCATCCGCAATGTCCGTGGCGGCGGCCGGAGATAGCCGGTTGGCCTATGAGTGGGCGTACCGGCAAGGGCTGGAGGCCAGGAAGGCGGGAGCCAATGCGGTTTTTGGTCCGGTACTCGATATCGCGATGAATCCGCGGGGGGAGCTGTGCGGCATAAGAACCTTCGGAGCCGATCCGCATAGAGTTGCGGACCTGGGCGCGGCGGCGGCAAGAGGCTACCAGGATGCGGGCTTGCTGCCCTTCGCCAAGCATTTTCCCGGATTTGGAAGGGGTCCTCAGGATGCCCATATTGAGCTTTCGGTGCTGGATACGGATGAGAATACTCTGTGGGAGAACGACCTGTTGCCCTACCGTAAGGCCGTCGAACAGGGGTTATGGGGAGTGATGACCGGTCATATTCTGGCTCCTGCGGTGGATGCGGACCTGCCCTCCCCAGTGTCCGGAGCTATCATGGGGCTCTTGTCCAGAATGGGCTTTCATGGACTTACCGTTACGGATTCTCTTGCCATGAAAGGAATCTTGTATCATTACGAGGCCAAGCATCTGTATCCGCAAGCCATTATCTCCGGCCATGATTTGCTGCTGGCCGACTATCAGACTCCCGACAGACTCGGAATTGCGTATCTGGAGGAGGCGGTAGAGGACGGCCGGATACCGGAGGAGCTGCTTGACCGGAAGGTGCTGCGGATATTGCGGATGAAGGAAATACTGGAAAATATTGCGGCACAGGAAGTGGACAGACCGCAGACAGCGGCTTTCTACCAGTCCATTGCTGACCGCTCCATGACAGGGCTGCGAACCGATGGGAAATCATTCCAGGCGCTGGAAGCGGACCGCTCCATCCTGTTCGTCATTGTCTCTCAAGACTCCGTTGATGTGGAGGGAGAGCTGTCTGCCGGAGAGAATCCCACCTCGGAGCTGATCCTCAGGCTGAGAGAGGATTTCCCGCATGCGCGTTGCGAGGTTATCCCCCTGCAGCCAAGCACCTTGGAGGTGCAGAAGGTATTGCAGGCGGGGCTTCAAGCCGAGCAGGTCTGTTATATTGCCCATACGCCAACCCGCTGCTATATGGGCACCAACACCTATATGCCTGGTGTCCGGGCTATGGTCAGGGGAATGAGAAGCAAGATCCATACGTTCGTGGTTTGGGGAAATCCCTATGCGGCAGAAGAGCTTCCTCCGCTTGAACAATATTTATTCTGCTATGACCGCGGCCCGTGGGTCGATTCTGTGGCGAGGACGCTGAAAGGAACACTACAGCCGCAGGGAAAGATTCCTGTGCCCGTTGCGGTCAACAGAAGCTAAACCAGGAATAAATCTGCTAAAAAAGCGAGGTTATGCCATGATCCGGATTATCAAAAAACAAATATCCCTTGCATTGGTATATGTGCTGGTAGCCGCTCTGCTGCTGAATAACGCAGCAGCAGCTCATGCGGTGGCCGGCGAGGACAATTCCATTCCCAATCTGGTCAGCAATCCCGGGGGCGAATCAACGACCCTGGAGCCTTGGGTCACCTCACCGGCCACAGGTGTGGGAATCAGTAGGGAAACCGCAATCAAGCGCACCGGGGAAGCCTCCATCCGGTTTACGCCAAGAGATGGGCAATTCGGCAACCTGCGTCAGCAGATTACGTTAGTGAAGGGAGTAGAGTACCAGTTTACCGCCTGGGTAAGATTCAATAATGCCTATGCAACCGGCAACAATGTTGCCATGAAGCTGGACTACAATAATTCCACGGATAAAACCTATAAGGTGGCAGGCTCTTCGTATCCCCAGGTGGCTTCCGTGGAAAATACCGGCTCGGAATGGATCAAGCTGCAGGGCACACACAAATATGAGGGCAATCTTGCACAGGTAACCCTTTGGCTGTATTTTGAACCTGGCCGGGACAGCAGCAGTCCGGTGTATCTGGATGATGTGTCTGTGCAGCCGGTACCGGTTCCCTATTCTCTGAGCATAACGGGTGAGGCGTCATTGCCCATTCCGCAGCAGGGGTATGCTGCCGCTTCTTATTCCGCCGGTGTTTACAACCAGTTTGGCACTGGAGCCGGAATGGAGGATGAGGAGGTGGTATGGTCGCTGGTTGAACCCGCCGCCGGTGTTCTCTTGCAGCCAACGGGCGGGCAAAGCGTCAGCCTGTCCGTATATGCGGAGGCGTTAGCCGGTGTGGTCTCCCTAAGAGCGGCTCTGGCATCCAACGGGGCTGTCTTCACCGATAAGCAGATTATAATCGGTACGGTTGACACAGGGAGTCCGGCCTATTATGTTGATCCGGTCCATGGAGATGATTCCAATCCGGGAACCGAGGCGGCCCCCTTCCAGACCATTGAGAGAGCGCGGGATGAGGTGCGCTTATATAATTCACTCATGTCCGGCAGCATCACCATATTCCTGCGTGGCGGAGAATATAATTACGCCGACCGGTACACAGTGCGTCAGGTGGGACAGGGAACATCCGCCTATACGATCCGCAGAAGCGAGCTAACCTTTGATCAACGGGATTCGGGCAAAAACGGCTATGACGTGATTTATAAGGCCTACCCCGGGGAAAAGCCGGTTATAAGCGGAGGCAGACAAGTAGAGGGCTGGACGCTGCATGATGCCGGTCTGAATATCTACAAGGCCCATATTGGGGTTGGAACGGATACCAGGCAATTCTATGTCAATGGAACGAGGGCCATCGTGGCCAGGAGTGAAGGAAGCCTGCCCGGGCTAACGCTGGAGCCGGGTTACGGTCATACAACCACCTCTGCTCAAATGGCGGGATGGGACAATCAGAGCGACATCGAATTTGTCTACCACTCCCATTGGATGGAGCACCGCATCAAGGCCGACGCCATTACAGCAGACAATGGGCTTGCCAGAATCAGCATGAATCCTGACCGCTGGGCGTATGCCTTGAACACAGGCATTCCCAGTATAAAGGAAGCAGCCAATCTGCAATATATTGAAAATGCTTACGAGCTGCTTGATTCGGAAGGCGAGTGGTACTTGGACAAGACGGCAGGAGATCTGTACTACAAACCTCGCAGCGGAGAAGATATGTCTGCGGCTGATGCAGTCATCCCCGTGGTGGATGAGCTTCTGACTGCCCGCGGAAGCGGTCTTGATCAACGCTTTGAGCATGTCCGGTTCGAAGGAATTTCATTCGAATATGCGGGCTGGCTGAGGCCCAATCAAATAAAGGCCCATCACAGCAACCAGAACAATACCATGCGGGAGGCCGGGAATGTGCTGCCCGAGGGAGCCGTAACCATTGAAACGGCCGCTTTTATCACCTTCGAGCGCAATGAGTTTGCCGCAATGGGCAGCACGGGACTGCTGATGAAAAATGGAATCCGGGATTCTTCTGTCGTAGGCAATACCTTCCATGACATATCCGGCAGCGGGATCAATATGGAGGACCCGATGATCGCCTTGCCGGAGGCTGTCCAGGCAGACCCCCGGCTCATGCTGGAGCGGGTAACCATCCGCAATAATTACATCCGGAAGATCGGAGTGGAATACCGGGCATCGACGGGCATATCCATGGCGCTGGGCAAGAACATCTACATCGGTCACAACGAAATCAGCGACATTCCGTATACGGGCATCCATACATCCTGGCATACAGACGGCATAACGGAAAATATCACCATTGAGAACAACTATATTCATGATTTGATGCAGGGAAGCATCTATGACGGGGGGGCGATTTATACATTAGGCGTTAATGCAGGCAGCCTGAATCAGCCTGCTTATACCGTACAGAACAACTACATCCGCAACCAGTTGAATCTGTCTGGAGCGTTGTTCCCGGATAACCGTTCCACCTGGTGGCTGGCACGCAACAACGTGATTGATCTGAAGGACAGCCCCGTCTGGACTAACGGCGCTTCTCCCAGGGTGATTCACATTCACAGTGTGGAATCCTCCAACCATCGGTTTATCAATAACTACGTGACGACAGAAGAGAAGATGTTCAACGGAACGAACAACACCATCGAACAGATGCAGCTGCATCCGGACGGAATATGGCCGCTCGAGGCGTTGAGGATTATCGCCAACGCGGGACTGGAGGAGCCGTACCGGGATTTGTGGGATACGGAGAGCCGGTTCAATCTGCTGCTTAATTCAGGCTTCGAAACCCGGCAAAGCAATGTGTGGGAGGCGGAATCGGCAGCTTGGGAGACAGTTTCCTCCGAGCATCGTGAGGGTGTAAAGGCTGCACGGGTAACCCCCGCGAGTCCACAAGGGCATCTCTTCCAAAACGTTGCCTTATACCGGGGGCTGAATTACCGGGCCTCGGCCTGGGTGAAGCTGGCTGAGGGAGAAAGCCGCTTAGCCGGACTTTATGCCGACTTTGGCCAAGGGCAGCCACCGGTCAAATTGGCAGAGGGACTGGCGGGAACGGATGGCTGGGTATACCTGCAAGGGGAGTATACGCACGCAGGAACCGAACTCTCAGCTTCGGCCCGCATCTATGTCCAATTGTCGGCGGAGGGCGGAGCAGCTCCCTATTATCTGGATGAGATCCGGTTCACGGAAAACAACGAGGCGGGGCAGGCGCTGCTCCAGGCCGCTGTACAGGAAGCGGGCCAGCTTCATGCCGGAGCTGTGGAGGGAGCGGGTCCCGGGCAATATGCAAGCGGCTCCAAATCCCAGCTCCTCCAGGGTATTAATGATGCTGCAGCTGTTGCAGGATCTAATCCGCAGCCCGGGCAGGCCTATCACGCCTTGAAGCAGCTGTATGCGGTTCAGATATGGTTCCGGAGCCAACAGGAGGCCCAGTACAATAAGGATATGTTAGGCTCGCTCATCCAAGAAGGCAATCAGTTGGTTGTGGAAACAGCTGTAGGGAAGTTGGCCGGCATGGTGACTCAGCAAGCGCAATCCTCTTTTCTCGGGGCAATAGCGTCAGCTCAGGCCGTCTATGCAGAGGAAGCGGCGGCGGAGCAGATATCGGCTGGGTTCCTTGCCCTTGAGCAAGCCATGAATACATTCAAGGCTGCGCGTGTAGTGCTGGATGAGACGTTGCTGGAGCAGTTGCTCCAAGATTCGCAGCAGGCAATCGACAGCTCCGAAGAAGGGAGCGAACCGGGTCAGTACGCTGCGGGCGCCAAGGCGCAATTTCAATTGGCAATAGACCATGTGTCAGCACAGCTGGCAGAAGCGAGGGAAGCCACGGCTGCTGTCGTCGGCATGCTGCAGGACCCGACGGGCTGGAGGAACGGAGCTGTGGAGCAGGGAGACAATCAGGCACAGATTAAAGGCAGAGGACTTAAATATACGGGCCAAACCTTCCTAAACGAGATGTTTGAGACAGATTTGGAATACCAATATGTATCTTCCGGGGATTGGCCCGGCTTTGCAATCCGCTCCCAATCTCTGGATACGACTGTAGGGGCAGGGGAAACGAGCTATCTGTTCAGCTTCAAGCGGGATGTCTGGGAGCTGCAGAAATGGGTCGATGGACAGCGTACTATGCTCATCGGTGCGGTAAGCGGCTATACGCCCCGCTGGGGAACCCTTGCCAATACCCATATAGAAAGCGGTGTCAAGCACCGCCTCCGGTTCGGGGCGGAGAATGTGGAGAATGGCGTTCGTTTACTCATGATGGTAGATGGCGAGACCGTATTCGATTATGTCGATGAGCTGGAGCCGATTAGGACAGAAGGATACTTCAGCGTATACGCAACCGCTAATCCCATTACCTTCTATTATGGCGCCTTATCTTCTTCGGAGCTTGAGAGGTTGTATGGGATATGGCTTGAAGCGGCTGTCCAGTTTGAGGCTGCTAAGGTGGAGGAGAATGCTCCGCTTGCAGCGGTGTTCCGGAATGAATCCGGCCAGCCTGTTGACAGACTGCCGTCTGACCAACTGGTCACGGTGGAGCTGGAGCTGGATCCAGCCAGGGGGCTGACGGAAGATACGATGGTCATTGCAGCCCTCTACGACCATACGGACAAGATGAGCCAAATTTCCTTCCTGTCCGTACGAAAGGGGGATCATGCCCCCTCCACGCTGACAGCAGGCTTCCGCACTCCTGCTGAGCTTACGGGATTCCGGTTGAAGGTTTTCCTATGGGAAGGCAAGCATCTTGGAGATACAAGCATGAGGCCGTTGTCAGAAGCGGTTGTATTACTGCCGCAGTAAGGGGAAGAGAGGTGCAAGATGAAACGAACAGCCTGCTTGATGATCCTGCTGCTGCTGTTGGTCAACGGCCGTATTTATGCTGCTGGCCCAAGCTTGTCTGTACAGGTGGGAATCACAGATCACTCCATTCATGCAACCGGAGCAATCTCCTCTGGCTCCGGTCAGCAGTTGACATTCATGATCACCGAACCCAATGGGCGTGTTGCCGCTGTGGACCAGACAGTCAGCGGAGGAATGGGGGAGTACCATTTTCATTTTCCTCTGGATGGAAGGCAACGCGGGTTATACACGGTCAGTATTGGTGGCACCGGTATCCATCAGCCTGTGGTCGAACAGATACTCTATCCTGCAACGAATGAAGAGGAGGAGCCGCCGCTCCGTATTTTCACTTTACCTCCAAGCATTCATCCCTCCGCGTCCCTTGCCCTGGGCGCCGCTGATCTCCGGCACGTCATCTGGAAGGGAAATCCGGTGTCCGCCTATCAGGTTCCGGCGGAGCAATTCGGGAATGCCCTTCGCCATGCAGGGCAAACTGCCGGATCAGTGGATATCTATATCCCGGCGCAGCAGGAGCATTATACGGTTGTGATTCCAATGTCTCCGCTGATCTCCTCGATAAGCGAAGAGGGGATAAAAAGTCTTGTTATCCGCACCAGTCAATACCGCTACGAGCTATTGCTGCCGGAATTAAAGAGATTAGGCGCGATGCTGGAGGGTGGTACCAAGGATGGTACAGAAACGAAGGATCTGCTGCTTTGGGTGCGGATGGGGGCTGTGACGGAGCAGGAGAAGAGTGTGCTGCTGCAGCAAGAAGGCTGGAGGAACCAGGCAAGGCTGTTGACGCCGGTGGCGCAATTCGAGCTTGCCCTGGGGACCCAAGCCGGTATGCCTATAGCGACCCCCGGCATAGAGAAGCTTCCCGCCGTTCAATCGCTGCTGCTATCGGAGGCCGGTGAAGCAGACCGGAAAACGGGTATTTCCTATGATGCCCGTACGGAGCAGTTCGAATTTGCGTCCGCTCGAATGCAGACGGCTGAAGACGGCAGCGTGACTGCAGTGTTTGAACGCAAGGGCCAAGGGATCTATACGGTTATAGACTGGGAGAAAAATTTCGCGGATAGTCACAGGCATTGGGCTGAACACGAAATACGGGAGCTGGCCTCCAGTCTGATCATTCGCGGCGTTAGCGACAAGCTTTTTGCGCCGGAGGCCGAGTTGACCAGAGCGCAATTCATGGCCATGCTGGTACGCGGTCTTGGGCTGTCTGCTGATCAAGCCATATTGCCATTCCCGGATGTGGGGAAAACGGACTGGCATGCTCAGGCTGTACAAGCTGCATTCCAAGCCGGATTGACAGACGGGTATGCCGACGGCACATTCAGGCCGGATCAGTCCGTGTCCCGCGCTGAAATGGCGGTTATGCTGGCTCGGGCATTGAGCTATACGGATTTGCAGCAGAATCTGAAGGAAGCGCCGTCTTCCTACTCTTCGTTCAGAGACAGGGAGGCCATTCCCGAATGGGCAGGACCTTCTATTGAGGAGTTGCTCAGTCTAGGCCTGATGGAAGGAATGGAAGCATCATACTTCGGTACCGCAGAGCTGGCGACGAGGGCTCAAGCCGCAACGGTGGTATACCGGTTCATGACCAAAGCGGGTCTTCTTGAAGAGGAAACTTATATACAAAATTAGTTTAATATTCCTTTTCAGGGTGAGTTGGAAGCTTAAACAGCTTCCGGCTTGCCTTTTTTGAAGTCTCAGCAAGAAAGTATAAAACGAGGAAGCGGCTCGACTTCTGGGCAAACGCGTCAGCGTCAGAGGACGCTGTCAGGCGTTTATCCTCGCGTGAATGCCAAAATGCATGAATACAATTCACAGAAGATATCTATACTCCCGGAACCTTCTGGAATAACGGCGCAAAAAAAGGTATCATTAACATAACATCACCGGGAGGCGAAGTGCAGAAATGGAGAAGATTCAGGTTTGGCCCGAGCGGTTCAAAAGATTTTTCCTTAATAATAAATTGGTCGTATCCCTGCTTGTGCTGCTGCTGATCGGGAGCAATGTGCTTATTTTCTCCCAAATCCCCTTTATCTTCAAGCCGCTGACCGCTCTGATGCACACGGTGGCCTTGCCGGTGATCTTGTCCGGAGTGGGTTATTATCTGCTTAATCCGCTGGTGGATTATCTGGAGCGCAGATGCCGTCTGAAGCGCAGCTTCGGCGTAATCGTCCTGTATCTGCTGATTGCAGGAGGGATAACGCTGATTCTGCTCACGGTTATTCCGATTATCCGCACCCAGGTAGTGGAGCTGTCGGATAATTTTCCCCGCTACAGCGAGCAGATCCAGTCTCAATTCTACAACCTGGTGGGCAGTGATTTCTTCGAATGGCTGCAGCGGACTACCGGTGCCGACTTCAGCATCGCCGAAAATGTCGCCGGGTGGGGCAGCTCCATATTACAGGGTACGGTTAACGGAGTGAGCAGCTTTGTCGGAGCGTTAACCCAGGTGGTGCTTGGGCTGATCACAACACCGTTCATCCTGTTCTATCTGCTGCAAGACGGCAAGAAGCTGCCGGATTATATGATCAGGTTCGTCCCCACCAGGCTGCAGAAGCGCACCAGGCAAGTCATGGCGGAGATGAACAGCCAGATTGCCTCCTATATCCGGGGGCAAATCATCGTCAGCTGCTGCATCGGCATGCTGCTCTACATCGGGTATATCATTATCGGACTGAAATATGCCCTGGTGCTGGCGATTGTTGCCGCGTGCACAGCGGTGGTCCCTTATCTGGGTCCCGCCATTGCCATCACCCCGGCGTTAATCGTGGCCATGGTGACCTCGCCGTTTATGCTCCTGAAGATGGTTGTGGTCTGGACGGCTGTTCAACTGGTGGAGGGGAAGTTTATCTCGCCGCAGATTATGGGCAAGACGCTGCGGGTGCATCCGGTGACGATCATATTCGTAATTGTATTCGCGGGCAAGCTGTTCGGAATTGTAGGCATTATTCTGGCGGTTCCCGGTTATGCCGTATTGAAGGTGGTTATGACCCATATCTTCCACTGGTTCAGAAACCACACCGGGCTGTATCCGGAGGAGGACAATCACGATGAATTATGATTGCCTGATTGTAGATGACGAGCTGGAGCTGGCGGAGAGCACTTGTGAATATTTCAATCTGTTCGACGTGCGGACGGCGTTTGTGACCAGCGCCCAGGCATGCCGGGCTTTTTTGCGTGAGCACACCGTGTCCTTGCTGCTGCTGGACATTAATCTGGAGGATGCTTCGGGCTTCCAGCTGTGCAAGGAGCTGCGGCAGGAGACGGGCATTCCCATACTGTTCGTCAGCGCCCGCAGCTCGGAAGACGATGTGCTGGTCGCCCTTGAGATTGGCGGGGATGATTACATCCACAAGCCCTATACGCTGCGGGTGCTGCTGGCCAAGGTGAAGGCGGTGCTCAAGCGCTGGAGCAAGGAGACTGCTGCGGAGGAATCCGGGGAATGGCGTGCAGGTCCGGTGCAGATCGAGCCCGGTTTGCGCAAGGCCAGCTTGAACGGAGAGATGCTGCGGCTGAAGGCGATGGAATATAAATTGCTCAGTTACCTGGTCCAGCATAAAAACCGGGTCATTCCCAAGGAAGAGCTGTTCGCAGCGGTATGGCAGGACATATTCGCGGGTGACGGAACCCTTAATGTCCATATCCGCCATCTGAGGGAGAAGATTGAGCGCAATCCCAACGAGCCGGAGTTTATCCGTACCGTCTGGGGAGTCGGCTATGTGTTCGAGGAGGGATAGCGATGTTCCGCAAACTGCTGCTTGCGCTTATGGGCGCCGGCTTGGCAGCGGGTATGGCTCTATGGGCGCTGCTGTCCAATTTGGAGGAGCCGCCGCCTCCGGACAGGATCATAGTTAACGCCATCGTGAAGCAAGTTGAGCATAATTGGGGTACCCTAAAGCTTAACGAACGGATTGAGGGTCCTTATGAATATACCGTTCTCGACAGCGCGGGGGCAGTTTTGTTCCAGTCGGCAGCGGGGTTATCCGGGTCGGTGAACGAGGCGCTCAAATATCGGGAAACACCGGTTGATCTGATTGTAGACGGGCAAAATAGAGGCAAGGTAATTGTTCATAACGATGAGCGCGAGGTATTCAAAAGCTGGCGGCGGCAATTCACCGTTGCAGGCGGCATAACGGTTCTGCTGGTTCTTCTGCTGGGCTTGCTCTACATCTGTTATCTCAACCGGACCGTACTCCGTCCCTTCGAAGCGATGCAGCGGTTTGCCCGCCATATTGCCCGGGGGGAGCTGGATTTTCCCCTGACGATGGACCGGAATCATCTGTTCGGGGCGTTCACGGAGAGCTTCGATATGATGCGTGAAGAGCTGGCGCTGTCCCGCCGCAATGAATATTTGGCCAACAAGAGCAAGAAGGAGCTGGTGGCTGGATTGAGCCACGATATCCAGACGCCGGTGGCATCGATTAAGGCCATCACCGAGCTGATGCTGGCGGGGGCGGGAGATGAGAAGACGAAGCGGAAGCTTCACACGCTGTATTCCAAGGCCGACCAGATTGACCGGCTGGTCACAGACATGTTTCATTCCACGCTGGAGGAGCTTAATGAGCTGCAGGTAAATGTAACGGAGGAGCACAGCGGCTTGCTATATGAATTAATCGCCAATGCCGATTATTCCGGGGTCATCTCCGCCGGTCGGGTACCGGAGTGCCTTATTGCTGTTGATGCCATACGGCTGCAGCAAGTGGTGGATAATGTAGTGCATAATGCGCGCAAATATGCGGGTACGGCCATTGATGTAACCTGCCTGATCCGGGAGGGGTATCTGGAAGCCGAATTCGCAGATTACGGCCCGGGAGTGCCGGAGGAGGAGCTGCCGCTTTTGTTTAATAAGTATTACCGCGGCAGTCTGGCCGCCCAGCAAAGCGGTTCCGGACTGGGGCTGTATCTGTCCCGTCATCTGATGCGGAGAATGCGCGGAGAGGTAGAGTGTGCGAACCGTCCCGACGGGTTCACCGTCAGGCTGCTGATTCCCTTGGCCGGCGATTTAAGAAACGGTTAAGGAACCGGCAAAGCCCCGGTAAGAACCTTTGTTGTATCATAAGGCTGTAATTGCAATCAGAACCGCTGTTGCAGTTGCAGCCATTATTGTGTCTGCGCCAGGTGAACGGGACGGATAATGAGCACAAGCGAAGACGGGGTGGAAGAGAATGACAGAAGCGATTGGAGAGGCCCAGAGCGAAATTCTGCTGCAGACCAAGAAGCTGGGCAAAACCTTCTCCCACGGGGGAACCCAGCAGCATGTATTGAAAAATTTGGATATGACCCTCTACAAGGGCGATTTCACCGTAATCATGGGCAGCTCCGGCTCGGGCAAGTCCACCTTGCTCTACGCTATTTCGGGCATGGATAAGCCGACGCTGGGAGAGGTGCATTTCGGAGGCCGCGAGCTTACTGGCATGAATAATGATGAGCTGGCGGTATTCCGGCGCAGCAATTGCGGGTTCGTGTTCCAGCAGATCCATCTGCTCGATACCATGAGCGTGCTGGATAATGTGCTGTCCAGCGCTTATCTGGTGCAGAAGAACCGGGCCCAGACGCTGTCCAAGGCCAGGGAGCTGTTGGTGAGAGTGGGACTCAAGCCGGACACGCACAAGAAGTTTCCCTCCCAGATTTCCGGCGGGGAGGCCCAGCGGGCCGGGATTGTCCGGGCGCTGATCAACAGTCCCAAGGCTCTGTTCGCGGATGAGCCCACAGGAGCTCTCAACAGCGCCTCCAGCCAGAGCGTGCTGGAGATTCTGACGGAGGTGAACGGGCAGGGACAGAGCATTGTCATGGTAACCCATGATCTGAAGACGGCTCTGAGAGGAAACCGGATTCTCTTCTTGCAAGATGGCGTGGTTATGGATGAGCTGCGCCTTGCTCCTTACAGCAATCATAACGGGCCGGACCGGCAAGAGAAGCTGCACGGCTTCTTGACGAAGCTGGGGTGGTAGGCATGGGATACGCAGCCGTTAAGCTCGCCTGGTCCAATATCCGCAAGCGCAAAAGCGCCACGATTACGCTGATGGCCTTAATTGTGCTGGCTGTCATGCTTTTGTACATCGGGCTGTCCGTAAGTCTCAAGCTTGGTTCGTTCCAGGAAGAAAAGATAGAAGAGCTCCATGCTCCCGATCTGGTTGCTTATTATAAGGACAGCAGCAATACCCAGGCTTACCGGAATCTGGTGAAGGAATATCCCGATACCGATCATTGGGAGGATGAGGATGCTCTCCTGGTGCCGGAGCGGAAATTGGAATACGGGGATTCCCGCGTGCTTGCGGGACTGCTGATTCTGAACGCGCAGACTCCCCGTTCCCTGTCTCCGCTGGCGCTTGCGGAGCAGGGAGACGATCTGCCTTCACCTGCGGGCAACCGGGTCTATCTGCCGTATATCTTTCACTTGTCCGGCGGATACGAGGTTGGCGATTCCTTCCGGTTTTCCGATGAGAAGGAATCCTTGTCCTTTCAGATCGGCGGTTTTTTTGAGGAGGCCCTATTGGGAACGTTCACCGGTGGAGCCCTAAAGGTATTTGCCGACGATTCCGCCTTCTCGCAGCTTAAGCGGGAGCTGGGGCAGGATGCCGCCTACCGGTTCCTGTCCGTATCCTTGACGGACCCGGTCCTTTCCGTCAACCAGCTGAACCAGCTGCTGATGGAGCAATTGGCCGCCGCAGGGGTCAGCGGCAGCTATGTGGTGATGGACGCCGCATCCGCCGTGGAAGGCAACCGCTTCCTGATCGACATGCTGGCTGCTATTCTCGTTGTTTTTTCCCTGCTGATGGTCCTCATTGCCCTGATCGTAATCCGCTTTCAGATTCTGGTGCAGATTGAGGATTATATGGTTCATATCGGTGTGTTGAAGGCCAACGGATATACCTCCCGGCAGATCAGGGGCGCCATTTCGCTGCAATTTTTCCTCGCGGGTTTTGCAGCCGGCTTGCCGGGTTTGGCGGTTTCGCAAGCGGTGATGCCCCTGGCGGGGAACCTGATTTCCTCGTCTCTCGGTCTGTTGTGGCCATCGTCGTTTGATCCTGCCAGCGCTTTGCTCAGCCTGGCTTCGGTGGTCGCTCTGGTGCTGCTGGTCACCATGCTCTCCAGCAGGCGGATCCGGGCCATCACTCCCGTTCATGCGCTCCAGAACGGATTGCAGGCCCATAATTTCAAGCGGAATCCGCTGCCCCTGGCAAACTCGCGGCTTCCCTTGCAGTTGGCCATGGGCCTGAAGGCGCTTTGCCGGCAGACGAAGCAGAATGTGATGCTGGCGGTGATCGTGGCCGGGCTGACGTTCTCCAGTATCTTCTGTGTCATCCTCAATTACAACATGAGCCGGGATAACAGAGAGGTCATCAATCTGGTGGGGGTGGAGCGCAGCAGCGTGCGGCTCACACTGAAGCAAGGGGAGATTCCGGCCGGGCGGTTCGCAGAGCTGGAAGGGATGGCAGGCGTGCAGAAAATATCGGTTCTGGATGACCTGAGCGCCACAGTCTCCGATAATACGGTGCTGCTTCAGGTTTCGGAGGATTTCGGCAAGCTGGAGACACAGACGGTCTACCGCGGCAGACATCCGCAGTACGACAACGAGATTTCCCTGTCCGGCGTGGTGGCCAAGCGGGAGGGCAAATCCGTGGGAGACGAAATGCCGGTAACAGTGAACGGCGTCACATTGAACTATTTGATCACCGGGCTGAGCCAGCAGATTGCCCAGCTGGGCATGGTAGCGTCCATGACAGAGGAGGGGTATCACAGACTGGTCCCGGAATACAGTCTCCATTCCATCAACATCTACCTGGACGATAGCATGGAGCCGGCGGTGTTCACGCAGCAGGTGGAAGCGCGGTATCCGGGGGAGTGGGATATCCTGAATGTGGAGGAATGGCTGGAAGGAACACTCAGCACGTTCTCCGGCGCCGTATCCTCCATCACCTGGACGATTACCGCCGTCACCATGCTTGTGGTCAGCCTGATTCTGTACCTGGTGATCAAGACGCTGATTCTGAGGCGGAGAAGGGAATTCGGCATTCTTAAGGGGCTTGGCTTTACCTCCCGGCACCTGATGACCCAGGTAGCATTGAGTCTGCTGCCGGTTATTGTCCTGGGTGTTGCCGCGGGCTGCGTATTGGGGTATTTTTACTCTGACAGCTTGTTCGTGCTGCTGCTGTCGAGCTTGGGCATCTATAATGTGCACTTCTCATTCAATCCGCTTCAGGCTTTGCTGCTGTGTCTGACGCTAGTCGCAATGTCTTATGGCGTATCCATGCTGGTGTCGCGGCGCATCCGCAAAATCAGCGTGTACAGCCTGATCTCGGATTAAGGCGGCAGCACGGTTAAGAGCCTCTGCAAGGGGATCTGAAGCATTTTGGTCAAGCAAACCTGCGAAAAAAGCCTTATAATAATGGAGAGAATTGCTTTTATTTCCCCATTTTGCGAGGTGAGCCGCCATTATCATATGGCTGAACGGCGCATTCGGCAGCGGCAAGACTACGACTGCCTATGAGCTGCGCAATCGTCTGACCAAAGCGTCTGTCTACGATCCGGAGGATGTCGGCTACTTTCTCATGAAGAATAAGCCCAAGGAGCTGCGGAAGGGAAACTTCCAGGATGAACCGGAGTGGCGCAGGATTAATTACGAGATAATCAATAGCATTGCGTCGGAGTATGATGGGACGCTGATCATCCCCATGACCATCATAAACGAGAGCTACTATCATGAAATCATTACACGGCTTAGAAGCGAGGGCCACCGGATTGACCATTACGTTCTCGGGGCAAGCGGGGAAACGCTGGTGAGAAGAGGGCGGACCCGGCTGTGCTTCGGGAATTCATGGTCTGTCAGGCAGATTCCCCATTGCCTCTCGGGATTTGAAAACCCGGTCTTCGAGAATCAGATCGTGACGGACGGGTTGTCCGTTGAGCAAATAATCGATTTTCTCGCCGCCCGCTCCAATCTGGACTTGCTGCCGGATCACGCGAATCCGCTGCAGAAATGGCTCAGACGCAGAAAGGTACAGCTCCGGCATATCCGCATGATCGGAGCACAATAAAATCCGGGAGCTGTTCACGGTCACTGTGAGCAGCTCCCGGATTTTATCATAAGCGCCTATATTCCGACAGCATTCGTGCTATAATCATGGAGGATATACAGAGGAGGTCATGAGAGGTCATGATAAGAAAAGATGCATAAAAACCAGGTTTTCCCCCAGCTTGATTACGGGTCATTATTGAAACGAGGCTCATTCGGAGCCTCTGTAGCCATTGTCAGCCTCTTGCTATTGTGCTTCGCTCTCAGCGCGTTCTTCTCCAATGCGGTAAATGAGGAAATATCAGGGATTCACGAGCTGGCGAAGCTGTCGGATCAATGGGTTGGTGAAACGGCGGGCGAGCTGTTCGGTGTCCCTGAAGCGGTGATGTTTTCCAATTTGGTGAATTCTAAACTGAGCGTAAACGGTTTTTCGGATAAGATATCAGGCGGTGCCTGGATCAAGTCGGGCTTTATTCCGCTGTTGATCATCCCGTTTATCTCCCTGGGCATCGGCGGCTACCTGGCTGCAAGACGCATGAAAGCGGTCAGTGCTGCTCAGACTCTGCCTGTTTCTGCTATGATAGCCTTGTTTTACGCGTTATTCCTGCTGGTCATGGATTGGCTTGCAGGGGGTTCCTATCGGATGGAGAGGTCATTCTTCATTCTGACTGTGGAAGGTTCTGTGGAGTATTCGTTTTCCTGGGGGAGCGCTTTATTAAACGGCCTGGTGCTGGGATTTCTGTTTAGCTGGACCGGCTCCCTTCTATATGGCAGGCAAACAAGCAGAAGCTCCGGAAGTGGAGCAATAGCTGTTCATCAAGCACTTCTCACCGTTGTGCAGGGTCTGGCAATAGCCTCTGTGTCGGGATTGGTTCTGCTCTTTCTTAACAAGGAGGAGGGGACTTCCTTCGGCGCTCTTCTGCTGCTTGCTCCTCAGTTGGGCAGCTATATATGGGGCATAGCTAACCTGGGCACGTTCTCGCTGGTGCAGGAGGGAGAGTATTTCGCCGGGTCTGTCTGGTCAGGACTGGAGGGCTCCCTGGATTGGGGAGGCCCGCTGGCATCGCCGGTCATTCATGTATTGGTAAGGTTAAGTCCTCTACTGACATTGGCTGTCCTTCTCTGGGCGGGGAAGCGGATGTTTGCATATGGCGGAAGCGGAGCAGCTCATCTGGGGCGGAGTCTGGTCTTCAGCGCAGTGTACAGCTTAACCACAGCTTTTCTTGTTTTTATTTCCAAGCTGGAATTACATGTAAACGGGAATGTATTCTCGCTTTATGAGACTCACAATGAGCTTTTCCGGGCAGGAGCCCAGGCAATGCCTGTGCTTATTTGTTCTTTTGTTCTGTCTTTGGCGGTGACCGTTCTGGGCATGCTCTGGTTCAACAGAGTGCGAGGCGGATCAGCCTCAACAAAAGCACAGGGATAAACGAAGCAATATGCGTAACAGAGGGGATATTCACTGCTGTAGTGAATATCCCCTTCAGTTACAGGGATGTTATTCCCATTTGAAGAAGCGGACCGCAGCCCCTGTACAGATAACCGCCAGGGCAACCATGACTATAACAGGCAGCCAGGTTTGTCCGCCGGTCGAGCCCAGTGAGGCATCCTTCAGCAGCTTGATTCCTTGCGTCAACGGCATCACATTGGCAGCTTGCTGCAGCGCCCGCGGCATCACCTCATAGGGCAGTGTCGCTCCGGAGAAGATGAGCATGGGGAAATACAGCACGACACATAACAGATTGGCGGTCTTGATATTGGCAGCAATTCCGGCTACCATGATTCCCAGGCTGTAGATGGAGAGCAACACCAGGCAGTATGCACCGGTAAAAACAAGCGGGGAACCCGCCATACGGTAATCATAGAACAGGGCCAAGGTCCCGTACATCAAAACTAAGGAGAGTGCCGAATACAGCAGATTCACAGCAAATTGCGCCGCCAGAATCAGGGTTGGACTGACAGGCGTCACCTTATAGCGCTTTAGAATCTTTTTGTGGCGGTAATCCGCGATAACAAGGGGCAGTCCCATCAGACCCGAGGCGCAGATGCCGATTGCCGCAAGCGCTCCGAAGGATTGTGCCAGAAAGGAATGGTCCGCCCCTTCAAAGGCAGGCTTGCTGCCGTAGATGATTCCCAGGATGACAGCCACCGCGAGCGGCATGGCGATTGTGAAAATGACCATATCCAGACCGCGGACAGACAGCTTGAGCTCCGTTCGGAACATGGCGCTAAATGCTCTCATAGACGCAGACCTCCTCATCCGTATACCAAAGATATGCCTCCTCCAACCTGCTGTGGGGGCTGTTCGCGATTGCCTCTTCCACGGTCCCTTTAAAGATGATTTTGCCATGCTTCATAATGCCGATTATGTCGCATAACGCTTCTACTTCATCCATGAAGTGGGAGGTCATCAGCATGCTGAGCCCCGCGGCCTTCAACTGGGCCAAGTATTTCCATACCTCCCGGCGCGCCCGGGCGTCAAGTCCCGTAGTAAGCTCATCGAGAAAGACGATTTCCGGGTCGGGAATAAGCGCCAGGATAATGAAGAGGCGCTGCTTCTGCCCGCCGGACAGCTCATTCACCGTGCTGCCGGCTTTATCCTCCAGACCGAACCGGACTAACAGTTCCCTGTAATTCTTTCCATTCCTATAGAGGGACCGGGTCACTTCGCACAGCTCCGCTACCGTAATTTTATCTTGGTAGCCGGATTCCTGGAATTGCACTCCAATGCGTTGAAACAGTTGCTTCCGGTTTGCCCGGGGATTCTCACCGAGAAGCAAGACCGTTCCGCTGTCCATCTCTTTGGTGCCGAGAATACATTCCAGCACCGTACTCTTCCCGGCTCCGTTAGCTCCCAGCAACCCGAGCACCTCCCCCCGGTTAAGGGAAAAACTCACGTCATCCACGGCTTTCAACGGGCCGTATGTCTTGCATACACCGTGAACCTTCAATACTTCCTCCACAGACATCCTCCTCTTTCCTTTGCTCTAGAATGAAGAATAACACCTGACCGAAGTCTGGTGTTATAGTGGAGGGTATGTCATTTTATACGTTCATTTCCTCCAGGAGAAGGATGATATCCCGGGCATCCTGCTCCAGTTGGGCAAGTGAGGTAAGCAGCCTGTCACATACGGATACGATACTTTCTGTTTCCTGCGGGGTATCCAGAATCTCACTGACATTGATGTCCATACCGCCGGACAGGGCGTTTGTCATACGCAGAATAGCGGACAGGGAGTAATTCGCCAGGCGAAGGGAGCGGATGATCTTGAGGGTCCGGATATCCGCTTCGTTATACAGCCGGTAGCCGTTTTCCTTCCGGCGGACTGTCAGCAGCCCGTTCATCTCCCAATTGCGGATGGTGTCGATAGTCAACTGCAAGGTATCTGCGGCTTGCTTGCGGGTCAGGCCGCGGCTTGCTGCTGCTTCCGGCGGACTGGAGAGAAGCTGCCGCGCCATCTCTGCAGCCTCTTTTGCATACTGCCGCTCCCGGATAATATGAGCCAGATAGCCTTCAGCCAGCCTCATTGCCCGGGGATAATCTCCCGCCGCTGACGTCTTGATGATAGTTACCGCTTCCTTGCGCAGTCCGTTCTGGGTTATTTCTCCCTGCAGAGCCAGGCGAGCCAAACTTATCTGGTTCAGGTGAACATCCGTGAATATTCGGTAGCCGTTTGCCTGTCTTAAAGGTTTGGGTATCAGCTGCCATTGCTCATAGAGCCGGACTGTATTGGGGTGAATCCGGACCAGCTGTGCAATCTGCGCCGTATGGTAAGTATTCATCGCATACTCCTCCGAATGCCGTCATTGTTCATATGCAGCATCTGTTGAACGATTCTTTCTTCATTATCCCTGATCTTTTCTGTTGCCTCAAGGGGTTCTTCAAGAAACTCTTGGTGAAAAACTTGGCCTGTTATGAGAAAATAGAGCATATCACGCGATTTGAGGTGGGCTGCCCAACGATGACAATCTATCCGGAGAATAAGCATTTAACCGACTATGCGAAAATCCTGGAGCAATTCCCTTTCTATCTGTCCATTAACGAAGTGGCCCATCGTTTTCCGGCCCACCGCCATGATTTTTTGGAGTGCTCCATGGTGATAGAAGGGGAGGGGTATGAGACGATTAACGGGAAGCGGCATCATATGTCTCCGGGTACATTTACGTTTCTGCTGCCTTATCAGGTTCACGAAATTACTGCCGCGGCGGGCAAGCCGCTGCGCCTGTATAATTGCATGTTCGATATGAGGCTCCTGTTCCCGGCCTCAGGGCTGGGAGCCCAATTGGGCGGGCTGTTGCTGAATGAGGGCAAGCCGTCCTACCTGACATTCGCAGAAGAGAACCGCCCCCTGTTCGCCTCCATCTTCGAATATATGTTGAAGGAATATGAGAGCAACCATGTCTGGCGGGAACAGATGCTGCAGATCAAGCTCAATGAAATGCTGATTCTGTTCGACCGGCTGCGCTGTGTCGGCCTCGCGGCGGCTTCTTATCCGGAGGCCGGACCGGGGACGGCCGTCTGGCAAGTGCTCCAGCATATCCATGCCCATTACCGGCAGCCCATATCCTTGTCCGCCTTGGCGGAGGAGTATCATCTTAGCGTGCCTTACCTCAGCTCGGAGATCAAGAAGAAAGCCGGCCAGAATTTTATCCGTCTGCTCCACGAAATCCGTATCCGGCATGCCTGCAGTCTGATTCTGTCTACCGATATGTCCTACTTTGATATTTCGGTGGAGGTGGGCTTCAATTCTTTCAAGACGTTCTCGCGGCTGTTCCGCGAGCTGAAGGGAGTAACACCGAGCGAGTTCCGCAAGGCGCATTTGAAGCAGGAGCAAGCTGCGGGTCTCCACTAAATTTTGACATAACATGAGTTAACAAAAAAACCTTCGGGGCAAACTTCCCGAAGGTTTCTTTTGCAGCGATGGCTTAACGATAAGCAAAAACGCCTTATTCCTGTCCGAGCAGAATCCGCGTATACGGCGAGTCGATGGGCAACAGAATAACCGGCTCACCTTGAAGGGTGGTGGTGTAGCTCTCCAGTGTGCGGTACAGCTTGTAGAATTCCGGATCCTTGCTGTACGATTCATTGTAGATACGCGCGGCTTCCTGCTCGCCTTCGGCAATGATCTTCTTGGAATCGGCCTCCGCCTGGGCCATCAGCTCCTGAGCCTGACGGTCCGCATTGGAGGTGATCTTCCGGGATTCCTCATCGCCTTCGGACAGATATCCCGCGGCAATGGATTGGCGGTCGGAGATCATCCGGTTGTATACGCTTTGCTTGTTTTCTTCCGGCAGATCGGTACGCTTGATCCGTACGTCAATAATCTCGATACCGTAATTCTGACGGGTAACAATATCCGCCACTTCCTTGGTAATGTCGTCATTCAGATTGCCCCGGGCGGAGTCTTCGCTGATGATGTTGCCATAATCAATTTCGGAGAGCTTCCGGCGGACCGCATTGTAGACGGCATCGCCAATCCGGCTTTCGGCAGCGCTCACTGTTTTCAGAGTCTGAAGGAAGTTTCTCGAGTTGTTAATCCGCCATACTGTGTAATTATCCACAATGATCGGCTTCTTATCCTTCGTCATGATAGTGGTAGGCTGGCTGTCGCTTACCTTCTGGTATTTGGGCAGGGAGGAGACATTCTCAATAAAAGGAATCTTAATCTTGATTCCGGGCTCCTCATGAATCCGGACGGCTTCACCGAATTTAAGAACGACTTTCACTTCGCCTTCATTAACGATAAACAGCGAGGCGGAGGCCACAATAATCAGCAGTACGACTACAATCCCTGTTGTAATCCATTTCTTCATTTGGCTGCACCTCCTGTGCCGGCTGCGGCTCCTCCTGCGGCGGGTGTTGTTGAACCAGTAGCGGCGGAACCGGATGCAGCGGAGCCGGAAGGCTTCATAAACTCATTCAACGGCAAATAATTAACCGTGTTGCCTGTGCCGTCGGTCAGAACCACTCTTGCCTTGGGCATGATCTTCTCCAGCGTTTCCAGAGTAAGGCGGTTGCTGGTGATAACGGGACTCTTGGCATATTCCACATAAACGGCATTAAACTTGGATACATCCCCCTGAGCGTTCAGAATCCGTGACTGCTTCTCACCCTCGGCTCTTTCAATCAGCGCTTGTGCCTCGCCTCTGGCCTTGGGCAGACGCTCGTTGACATATTTCTGCGCCTGGTTGATCTTGGTGTTCTTCTCCTCCCGGGCGTTGGTAACTTCCTTGAAGGCGTCCTGCACCTGGCCCTCGGGAGGCTCAATATCCTGGAATTTCAAGTCGATGATGTGAATTCCCGTGTTGTATTGAGCCTGCAGTTCTTCCAGCCTTGCCTTGACATCAGTCTGGATCACCGTTTTCCCTTCGGTAATGGCATAATCCAGCTTGGTGGCGCCCATCACCGAACGAATGGCGGCAATGGCGGAATTGCGGAGGAAGTGTTCGGGATTTTCAATATTATAGAGGTACTTGTGCAGATCAGCCACCCGCCATTCCACAACGGCATCGGCGGAGACAATGTTCTCATCGCCCGTAATCATCAGGGCTTCTTCTTCCACAGGAGTAACCTTACCGTTATTCTCTCTGTACCCGATATATATTCTTTGGGTCAAAGAAGCCGGTACGATAACCACCTGCTGGATAGGATAGGGCAATTTGAAGTGGAGACCGGATTGCTCTTGGGTTTCGGTATATTTGCCGAAGGTAATAATAGCCGCTTGCTCCTCTTCCTGTACCGTATAGAAGCTGCTCCAACCCAGCCCCACCACAATCAGGACAATCGCCCCCACGATTATTTTCTTCGCGAGTCCCTTGGGAAACTGGGGGACCTTAGTTGTGTTGCCGTCATTCCCGCCTTGATAAACTTCCATCCTGTCACTTCCTTCCTTATGTGTATGAAAAACGCGGATGTTGCTTCTACGTGCGCAAACGTAAAAAGGTTTCATTAAAATGAGGATTCCCTGTTTGCCCATCCGGGATGCAACACCATAATAAGCGTTGACTTATGGAAGAGGCCGGTGGTAAAGTTATGGCGATATTAAGGGGCAGAGGTCCCGGAACAATGGAGCGGAAGCATGAGAAAAAACCGGTTGCCTGTAATGGCCAGCATCGTTCTGGCTATGCTGGTATCCTCCATGGATACCACAATCATCAATACCACAATGCCTGTTGTGGCGGCTGAGCTGGGGCATAAGGAGCTGTATGCCTGGACCTTCGCCGCCTACATGATTTTCTCTACAGTGGCTGCTCCCATTGCCGGCCGTTTGTCCGACATGTTCGGTCGCAAGCATGTATTTGCCGGAGGCATTATCTTCTTTATGCTGGGCTCTCTCCTGTGCGGCTTTGCGGGAAACATGATACAGCTGGTCATTTTCCGTGCTGTTCAAGGGCTGGGGGCGGGTGTGATGATGCCCTTTCCCAATATAATCGCCGGAGACTTGTTTTCCATCGAACAGCGGGGCAAAATACAGGCGTTTTTCTCCGCCATGTGGGGAATGTCCGCGGTGCTGGCCCCCGTGTTGGGTGGATTGTTCGTCGAACAGCTGTCATGGCGGTGGATCTTCTATATTAATGCACCGGTGTGCATTCTGTCTTTTGTCCTGCTGCTTCCTTATCAGGAGCAATACGAGCCGCGGCGCTCCCGGATTGACGGCTGGGGGGCGGTGCTTTTCTCCTCGGGGATCAGCCTGATTCTTCTCACCACCGTGGTGGAAAGCTACCGGCTTCTCTATGGCGTTGCGGGAGCGGCCCTGGTGTTCGTGTTCGTCAGGTTTGAGAGCCGGCATAAATCGCCGATGGTGCCCCTGGAGCTTTTGAAGAATCCTCCTGTTGCCTGGATGATCGTCAATTCTTTTCTGGCCTGCTGCGCCTTGTTCGGCACCTCCAGCTATATTCCCTTGTTTCTGCAGAATGAAGGGTACTCCATTACCTGGAGCGGCATTCCTTTCTTCGGGCATTCCCTTGGATGGATGGCTGTGGCCGTCTTCGCGGGCAAGTGGGTGATCCGCTGGGGCTACCGCCGGCTCCTGATCATTGGCAATGCGGTGCTGGCCGTCTCTGGGCTAATGCTGGCCCTGCTCAGCGAGGGCAGGGGCATGGTGTACACCACATTGGCCTTGATTGTACAGGGAGTAGCCTTCGGGCTGATCGTCACCGTTTCGATTATCGGGTCGCAACAGCTGGTGCATCCCAAGCAGAAGGGAGTGTCTACCTCGCTGCAGATGTTCTCCCGCAATATCGGCACGGCAATTGGCGTGACCATTATGGGAACGCTGCTGAACCGGGCTGCGTCATTGTATAGCGGAATTCAGCATTTGTTCCTGTTTGGATTTCTGGTAAGCCTTCTGGCATTGGCAAGCGCCTTTATGCTGAAGGGAAAGGTTGAAGAACCGCAGGCGGTTCAAGTCTAACGGAAAATAAAGGAGAGGAGACAGGAATATGTGGCTGCCATCATTTCAATTGGAAGGCAAGACAGCGGTAGTAACAGGAGCGGGGCGGGGAATTGGACGTGCGCTTGCCGTCGGGCTGGCCGAAGCGGGAGCAGATGTGGCGATTGTCGCCCGAACAGAGGGGGATTTGCTGGAGGTAGCAGGTGAAATCCGGGAGACCGGGCGCAAAGCCTATATTTGCAGAGCCGATGTTACCAACAGGTCCCAGGTGGAGGCGGCGCTTGCGGAGGTAGTGTCCCAGGCGGGGCAATTGGACATTCTTGTGAACAATGCGGGGATGAACATCCGTACTCCTGCTCTGGATGTAACAGATGAGGAGTGGGATACCATTGTCCAGACGAATCTGAAGTCGGCGTTCCTGATGTCCCAATGCGCAGGACGCCATATGAAGGAAGCCGGAGGCGGCAGAATCATCAATGTAGCGTCGGTCGCAGGCCATATGGCGCTTCGCACAGGGGTGGTTTACGGCTCCACCAAAGCTGCCATGATTCAGATGACCAAGATCCTGGCGTTGGAGTGGGGCAAGCACAATATTCTGGTCAATGCGATCGGACCCTGGTATTTCCGCACACCGCTTACTGAAAAGCTGCTGCAAAATGATGAATTTGTTGCCGAAGTACTGTCCCGTACTCCGCTGAAACGGATCGGCGACCTTCGCGATCTGGTAGGTCCGGTGGTTTTCCTCTCCTCTGAAGCAGCCAATTACATAACCGGACAAACCCTATTTGTTGATGGAGGCATGACTATTTATGGTTTTTGATGGAGAGCGCCAGCCTGGACTTACTTAGGAACAAGCTGCGTCTCCCATAATCAGCATTCTTATGTCGTTTTCATCATGCAGAATCCCAAAAGCCAGCCGGCTCTCCGTTAAAAGAGAATGCGGCTGGTTTTTGGATTTTCACAAGTCATACCAGCCCTCATTGAGCGGCTCTTTCTTTTTTACGAATGTGACGATCAAGGTATCCCCTTCCTTGCGGAACGCAGAGGGCTTCGCTTCTACGGGGGCGGGAAGCCGGACCGCCTTCACGAATTCATCCGAACGGGATTCCCAGTAGGCGTTTCCTTCATCGTCGCGCACTTGAACCTCCGCTGTATAGAGGCCCCGGACAAACAACCTGTCATCCGAGACCCGGACAGACCACCGGTGAACCTTTTGCTCGGGAACGGGATTGATCACAATCTTGATTTGCCGTTCCTGCTCATATACCCGCACCTGGGGCTCCGGTCCGCGGAAATCATCGAGAGCCTTCTTGACCTGCTGGGAGGTTTTGGCTACCTGCCGGAACAGACGCTCCCACTCATCCCACATAAGCGTCACCTCACTCCATGAATAATATAAAGAGATGCTATATGATATGTAGGTGAGGCGCCTATGGGAACTGCAAAGCTAGACGGTTTCGATGGTTTCCTTGCCGTTGTAGCGGCCGGCTCCTGTAATCCGCTGGATCGGGAATACCTGGCGCACGGTTACGGCCACCACAGCCGCCAGCGCGGCTTTAACCGCGTCTCCCGGCAAGTAGGGATAGCAGCCCATGCTCATGGCTTTGGGAAAGGACAGGTTGGCCGCATGAGCCAGCCAGGGAATGCCGGTTACATAGAGCAGCAGGGAGCCGAATAATGTCATGGCAAGAAACATAACGGCAAGGGAGAACTTGCGGTTTCCTCTGACGCAGCGGGAGACCAACCCGATCAACAGCGCGGCAAAGGGAAACATCCAGATAAATCCTCCAGTGGGACCGGTGAGCAGGGCGAGACCGCCGCGCCCGTCCATAATGGGCAGGCCAAGCACGGCCAGTCCCAGCACCAGGGCAATGCTCCCGAAGCCGTAGACGGGGCCGAGAATCGCGCCTGCCAGCATGACGGTGAAGTTCTCCAATGAAATGGGTACAGGCGAGAAGCCCAGATGAATATTCATATAGCTGGACAGGGCGAACAAGGCGCTGAATGCAGCCATGAAGACGATTCCTCTGGTTGTTGGCCGAAAAACCATTGCCAAACCTCCTTTTATTTGTTAACCTAATTTTGTTGATTCAGGTTAACAATCGACTGTTGGTCATTGTAGCATGATTTTTCCAGCTTGACTAGAGCGGCGGTGAAATATATTTTGAAGCCTTGTGTAGAGTTGAAGGATGTCAGTATTTACTTGCCGGGCCAGCCTGATCCCGTTCTATCCAATCTGGATATGGAGATTCATCCGGGGGAATGGCTGGCGGTTGCCGGCGCCAACGGCTGCGGCAAAAGTGTTCTGGCGCGTTTGCTGTGCGGACTGGAGGGAAGCTATTCCGGCGAAATCCGCCGTTTCAAGCAGGGCGTCCGGGAGCAGATTCAGTTGGTTATGCAAAACCCGGACGCTCAGCTGGTAGGAGATACCGTATGGGAGGACCTGATCTTCGGTCTGGAGGCCCGCGGCCTACCGGCAGAGACCATAAGCAAGAAGGGCCGGGACGCATTGGAACGGGTAGGCTTATCCGGCTTGCTGCACAGACCGGTTCAACAGCTGTCCGGAGGACAGAAGCAGCTGTTGGCGCTGGCGGGGGCGATTGCGGCAGAGCCTGCCGTGCTTGTGACGGATGAAGCCACCTCCATGCTGGACCCCCTTGCCAGAGAGAGGGTGATTCAAGTGCTTCGCAATCTGCATCACCAGGGGACGGCTATTGTGATGCTTACCCAACTCATGGAGGAGACCGTCCATGCGGACCGGATTATTGCGTTGAGCCAGGGAACAATCAGTTACTGCGGCGGAGTCAGAGATTTCTTCTATGGTCCTGCATTTGCCGGAGAAGCGGGTTATTGCGAGGAGGCAGGGCTTGCTCCCCCCTATTCCGTGCTGGTTGCCCGTTCGTTGCTTCGGCAGGGAGTTATTCTGCAGGGATGCCCGGCCACGCCGGAGGAACTGATCAAGGCGGTCATAACCGTATGAACATATTGGCTAACCATCTGACTTACCGGGTGCAAACGCCAGGGGGAGAGGGGAAGGTCTTGCTCCATGGAGTGGGAGTAGACCTGAAGCCCGGCACCTTCACCCTCATTGCCGGCTGCACCGGCTCGGGCAAATCAACGTTACTGCAATTGCTGGCAGGGCTGAGAGCACCTTCGGAGGGAGAACTATACATAGGCGGCGCACCGCTGTGGAGCAAGGGGAAGCGGATTGGAGATGTGCAGAGGACTGTGGGATTTATGCATCAATATCCCGAGCAGCAATTTTTTCTGCCTACACTCTACGATGAACTGGCCTATTCTTTGAAGCCGCTTGGCTTGAAGGCGGAGGAACGGGAGCGGAGAGTGAGCCGGGTCATGGAGAGCTGCGGTCTGGAGCACAAGCTGACCGGCCGTTCTCCCTTCCAGCTCTCCGGTGGCCAGAAGCGAAGAGCGGCACTTGCCTCCGTGTTGGTCGCCTCTCCCGACTGGCTGATTCTCGATGAACCCTCTGCCGGACTCGATCCGAATATGGCCTCCTGGCTGGCGCAACTGCTGGCATCATGGAAGAGCGGGCCCGGAAGGCGCGGGGGAATCGTGGCGGCGTCCCATGATCTGGAGCTGTTCCTGCCGGTGGCGGATCAGGTCATTTTACTGAGCCATGGACAGGCTAACGGGCCGTGGACAACGGCTCAGCTTGTTGCCGAACCGCAAATTCTGGAAGCGGCTGGACTTGGCATACCGGCCAGCCTCAAGCTGGCCAGGTTCGCTGCTGCCCCCAGCCTGGATGCGGACGCTGTTGCGCTGGGACTCAAGCGGATACTGGAGCATGCCGGTTCCAGTGAAGCAGGAGATGCGCTTGAAGAGAGTCCGCGTGCGGAGGAGCCAATGGCTCTGCTTTTGGGCAAAAGCGAGCCCGGAGAGCAGGAGGGAGACCGGCTGCGCCCGTTCTCACGAAGCGGTGACTCTGTTAACACCTCCTTCGGGGAACGTCTTGCCTCCCTTGACCCCAGGGCCAAATGGCTCATTTATTTGCTTTTCTCCATCCCGGTTCTGGCGGGGAGCAGCGGAGTGGTGACTGCGGTCGGATTGGCGCTGGTCTGGGCGGTGGCTTATGCCGGGGAGGTGCCTCTTCGCAAATGGTCAAAGCCGCTTTTGCCGCTGCTTTCGTTCATGCTGTTGGCCTTCGTTATTGCCGGTATACAGATTCCCTCCCCCCTCAGCCTGCCGGGGTTCCGATTTGATTGGAAGACAGCATTTGCCACGCTGGAACGCCTGGGGATGCTGCTTCCGGTAGCAGCAGGGGGCGTGCTGTTTAACCATTTCACCACTCCCTTGTCTATGCAGAGAGGGCTGGAGGTTGTACTTGCGCGAATTCCGGGCTTCTCGCGCGCGGCGCAGACCATTGGTCTGACCGTCTCCCTGATGTTCCGCTTCATCCGGTTCATACCGGGAGAGCTTGCGCGCTTTTCGCTGCTGGCCTCCTCGCGGGGCAAGCAACGGGGGAGAGCGCCAGGCAAGCTGCGGCTTGCCCAGCTTCCGGCCTTCTTCATTCCGTTGATACTTGCGGTGATGCTCCATGCGGAGGAACTGTCCATGGCAATGGAAGCCAAGGGCTATGGCCGTAAGGGGGCGCAACGCACGAATGCCGCTCCCCTTCAGTGGAGACGGAAGGATGGAGCGGCGTGTCTGGCCGGTATTGGCGCTGCGGTTTTGCTGTTGGCGGCTGGATGGCTGACAAGGTGAGTGGCGGGATTGAAGCAACATCATTGGCGAGACAGACTTCTGCCCATCCAATCGGGCAAAAGGGTCAGGACACTTCCATATACAGCTTGGTGCCGTCAAAATATTTGAATACAGCAACCTCGCCGATCATCTCGATGGAAGAGATCTTCTTCAGCTTCCGTCTGAATTCGAAGTTATATTGCATGGACTCGAATAATTTTTCTAAAGAAGCAACAGGAGCGGATTCTTGATTGAAAAAGGTGACGGGGATCGTGTGTTCCTTGAATCGAATCACGGTAGGTTTCATAAACATGTTCCTTTCAGGAGAATTAGACTCTGTTTTTAAATATTCTAATCTATGAATCTATCATAGCTTGTAAACGTTAGATTGCTTTTACGGGGATATCAAAGATACATTATTTTTCCTAACAGTTTTTTAACGGGCTGGTTTATTTCTTTAATAAAACTATTGCATCCTTCCTAAATGTTGTGATATATTAAATCTCGTTCGATTCAACAAGTGACATGCGGTCGTGGCGGAATTGGCAGACGCGCTGGATTCAGGTTCCAGTGGACTAATACTCCGTGGAGGTTCGAGTCCTCTCGACCGCATCCTACTTTCGAGACGTGGCTCAGCTTGGTAGAGCGCTTGCTTCGGGAGCAAGAGGTCGCAGGTTCAAATCCTGTCGTCTCGATATAGAATTTATAAAAAGAAGAAAGGGAGCTCCGCATTCGGAAGCTCCCTTTACTTTATTTCTTCAACGCAAGAATCTCTGGCTCCGATAATCCGGTCGCCTTGGCTATGGTGGCAATATCCAGATTCAGTTCCAGCATGTTCCTGGCCACTTCCTTGATCCCTGCCTTTATCCCTGCCTGTTTGGCCCCTTCCAGCATGGACGCTTCGTCATGGAGATATTTCTGGCGGGCTTCATACAAGCGGCGGGCCTCCGAATCCTGGCTCAAGTATTGCAGGGTATCCATGGCCTTCTCTAATTCCGGTTCATTCATCTTCAGCACCTCCCAATGCTCTGTACTTACACCTTTCAAAAAAAACAGCCAGTTTTCCAATCCGCCTCGGGATGGGATAACATCTTCCAGCTTGGTTAGCTCCAGAAAGTGCATTTCAATATCGTCATTTAGTGGTATCAGCGTCCAGTCTTCGCGGAGATGGAACACATTGTGGTACTCACTGTTTGGCAGGATGGAATAGTTCAAAATGTTGATAGTGACGCACTTTTGCAGTTCCTGATATTTCTCGCCTTCCTGAAGCTGGCTGGCGTACCGCTTGCTCCAATAGAACAGTGTCCGTTTCTCGATGTCGTATTTGTTGAAAAGCTGCATCTCGATATCTATCAGCTTTCCCTCTGCCGTCCTGGCAAAAACGTCGAAGATAGATTGCTTGTCGAGCGGATCATCCTTGTCAGTATAAGGATTCATCAGAATAATTTCCATGAGAGGGGGCTCTCCGGCCTTGGTGAATATCCGGTTTAGAAAGGCCAGCAGCACATCCTTGTTATTCTCGCTGCCAAAAATGCGTTTGAATACGAAATCCACTCTTGGATCAAGCAATTCCACATCGGTCAACTCCATTTCTTGGATTCATTATACCAAAATATATTATTATGAGGAACTGCCGAACAGATGGATCAGCTCCTGGGAATTCTTGACGCCCAGCTTGCGGAAAATGCTGGTTTTCTGGTTGGCGATGGTTTTCTCCGAGGAAATCAACTGAACCGGCGCTCCGGTCATAAAGTGGAAAACGGTCCGTTCCGCCGTGGAAAGCTCCGCCAACATCAGCGACTGGATGAAGATCTCCGTGGGTGTGAGCCCGGCAGCAGTCTGCCGGATAGTCGGTACAAGAAGCAGCCGCTGCGATTTGTAAATATAGCCCGAAGCAAAGGATTTTTTGCAGGCCTCCAGAGTGATATCCCGGTCCTCAAAACCGGTTACAATAATCACCTTGGCCCGGGTGTCCAGACGAATCTGCTTGGCAGCCGGAATACCGTCCATATCCGCAGACGATAACTTCAAATCCATGAGGACGATATCCGGCTGCAAAGCCGCAGCACATGAGACAGCCTCTTCCTTGCAGCAAGCCTCGCCTGCCAGCTCGAGATCGGAGGTCTCCCGGATCATGCCCCGCATGAGCATCCGGAAGTCCGGATCATCTTCAACCAGTAATACCCGAATCGGTCGGCACATGGACATTCTCCTTTGTCTGTCTTTCTTGGGTGAGCAGCGTGATGCGGCGGTTGAGGGGGAAGGTAAGCAGAAACGCAGTACCTGTGCCCGGCTGGCTGTTGACAGTAATTGCGCCTTCGTGCTTCCGCACCACATTGGAGCAATATGCAAGCCCCAGTCCGTGGTTCCCTTTGTTGTTCTTCGTCGAAAAGTAAGGCTCGAATACCTTTGCCAGATGCTCCTTCGCTATCCCTTCTCCGCTGTCCTCCACGGCCAATTGATATTTTTTTCCGTTCAGCAGCATGCCCCCGATGCGGATTACACCCTGATCCATGGCCTCACCGGCATTGATGATCAGGTTATTCAGCATCTCCACAAGATGCAGCCGGTCTCCCCGGATATAGACACCCTCAAGCTTCTCCACATGGATCTGAATCGTTTCCCGGACAAGGCTCTTGGTCAATTCTACGGATTGGAGGATGATATCGTAAACAGGGAGCAGTTCCTCGTTCAGAATAATCTCGCCGGAATAAAGCTGGTTCTTATGCACAAAATTTTGGAGATGGGTGACGGAGCGCCGGATGATGCTCAGTTCCTCCGGTTGATCCTGCGGGCAGCTGCGCTCCAGACGGTCAACACACCATTCGATCTTGGCGGTCTCATTCTGCAGGACATGGCCTGAATACAGGGCACCCTTGTTGATCATGCGCATATTTTCATCCCATTTGTAATTTTCGCTCTTGAGCCGCAGTCCCATCATGCCTTCCCGGAAGGCCATGTAGATGAAGAAAACCACGGAGAGACCGATTATTAGGGTATTAAGCTGCCAAAGCTTGAAGAACGTCTTGAACTTCAGGCTATGTATCAAGTAGATGGCAAAGATAGAAAACCATGCGGAGGGAAGAATGCTGAGGCAGACCAGCTGCTTCTGCCGCCGGGAAGCGGGCCGCGTTTCATGGCGGACAGACGATACCATGAGTGCGGTAACTCCTACACAGAAAGCCAGGTTGTAGGCCATATAGATATACCAGAAGACACGGTTGGACTCCTCCAGTTGGAACGCGCGGGTCATTAGGGGATTGTAGATGAACGCCAGGCACAGGCTGGGAAGCCAGATGACGGCCAGAAGGCGTTTGAAGAAGAGCGGCCTCCGCTGATCAAGCTTGCTGAAGTAGCAGGCGAACACCAGCAGGGCGGGTGCGCCGTAATTATAGACGATGTACGTCATGACCGAATAGACCGCCGTATGAAATTCCATCATGCCGGAGGTGGAGGAGAGTGTATGGAGCCAGGGGACCAGATCAAACAAGTAGAATTCCTTCAATGCACCGAAGCTGAATAGAAAGGCGCTCAGAGAGCACCAGATGTTAGCCTTATTTTTGGGATTCGCTATGTACATCAAGAATGAAAACACCCACAATAACACTGTAAAAAGCATATAGGCAGCAAGCCCCCTTTTCTGAAATCTCCAGAAAGTATAAACGTGGATGATTGTTCGATTTCCGGGTAAACGCACTGCGTCAAAAGGACGCCTTCGGGTGTTTATCCTTGGGACCAAAGGTTTATTCCCCATTATAGCATGGAATGTTTTGTGAAAAGTTTGAAGATTCCTCAAAATATATCCTGATTCTTATAAATATGGGGCAGCAGTGCGGGTTGGGACAGGGGGGGCAAAAGGTAGAGTACAATATTGCCCTGCCCATGTGTTAGAATAGAACACAATGAACGGGATAGAGGAGTCCGGGGTATCCGTGAACCGGACCGCCGCTGTCCTAAGAGATAATCTGCACATACTGCCAGGAGGAAAGGAAACCATGAGCTTTGTAACCATTCAGGAAGAGTACAAACGATATAAAATGGGTGAAACCACTATCGTCGCCAATGACGGCATTAATTTCGAGATTGAAAAAGGGGAGTTTGCGGTGATAGTCGGCCCCAGCGGAGCCGGGAAATCCACGGTCTTGAATATCCTGGGGGGAATGGATTCGGCCGACGAAGGCCAGGTGATTGTAGACGGAACGGATATTGCCGGTTATTCAGCCAAGGAGTTGACCGGCTACCGCCGCAATGATGTGGGCTTCGTGTTCCAATTCTATAATCTGGTTCCCAACCTTACCACCCTGGAGAATGTGGAACTGGCCTCGCAGATTTCGCGGCGGGCGCTGGATGCGGCCAAGGTGTTGGAGGATGTGGGGCTGGGAGCTCGGCTCAACAACTTTCCTGCGCAATTGTCGGGCGGCGAGCAGCAGCGGGTTGCCATCGCCAGGGCGCTGGCCAAGCAGCCGAAGCTGCTGCTGTGCGACGAACCAACAGGCGCTCTGGATTACCATACCGGCAAACAGGTGCTGAAGCTTCTGCAGGATACCTGCCGCGGAACGGGGACTACCGTGATTGTTATCACCCACAATCTGGCAATTACGCCTATGGCAGACCGGGTCATCGAGATCAATAACGCCAAGGTACGCAAGATTGTGAAGAACCCCCAGCCGGTTTCGGTCGATGACATTGAATGGTAAGGAGCCGGGACCTGTGAACAAACGATCCTTGTGGAAAGATATTTTTCGTGAAATCGGCCACACCAAAGCCCGGTTTCTCTCCATCTTTGCCATTGTGATGCTGGGTGTGGGATTTTTCTCCGGCCTCCGGGCCACCGGACCGGATATGCTGCATACCGCTCATGTGTATTACCGCAATACACAGTTAAGCGACCTGAAGGTGCAGTCCTCCCATGGTTTGACGGAGGAGAGCATTGACGCATTGGAGAAAGTTACCCGTGTACAAGAGGTAGAGCCTGGCTATAGCGCGGAGGTGTTTCTCGGGGACAGCGGGATTATCGCCCGGATCCAATCCTACAGCCCCGACCAGAAGCTGAATCAATACCGCATCACCTCCGGACGGTTGCCCGGGCAGACCGGAGAGATTGCGCTGGATGACGAGCTGGGCAAAAGCCGGGATTATTCACTGGGGGATACGGTGATCTTCACCAATCAGGAGGCGTCTGCGGTTCTGGACAGCAGTTTCCGCACCTTAACCTACAAGGTAGTGGGCTTTGTGAACAGTCCGGAATATATTGAACGGGCCAACCGCGGGATGAGCCGGATCGGCAAGGGAACTGCAGATGCCTTCGGAGTTATCCCGGAAGGCGACTTTCAGCTGCCGGTCTATACGCAAGCCTATCTGAGCTTTGGCGATACGGCAGGGTTGGAGCCTTATTCGGCAGAATACGGGGAGTTGGTTCAGGCTCACGGTGAAGCGGTGGAGAAAGCGCTGCTTGCCGTGCCGCAGCAGTCTGCCGGCCAGGGCGCTCCGCAAGTGCAGGTCTATGTATCCGACCGCACCGCCAATCCGGGCTATCTGGAGTTCAAGAACAATGCAGACCGGGTATCCGCTCTTGCTACGGCTTTCCCGGTGTTCTTCTTCCTGATCGCTGCCCTGGTCAGTCTGACCACCATGACCCGGATGGTGGAGGAACGGCGTCTGCAGATCGGCACCTTAAAGGCTCTTGGCTACAGCAATCTGGAAATAATGCTCAAATTCCTGATCTACGGCACGCTGGCCAGTGTGGCTGCCACCATCGCGGGACTGGCGGTAGGCTATACTTTGTTTCCTCCCATTATTTACAATGCGTACGGCGAGCTGTATAATCTGCCTCATCTGGAGATTCGCTTCTACACCTCATACTCTGTCATTTCTCTGGCGGTTGCGCTGCTCTGCACAACCATGACCGTGCTGGTGGCCTCCCGGGTGGAACTGGCGAGCAATGCGTCTGTGCTCATGCGTCCCAAATCGCCCAAGGTGGGCCAGCGGATTCTGCTGGAGCGGGTTGCCGTCATCTGGAAGCGGCTCAGCTTTGTGCAGAAGGTAACGGCGCGCAATCTGTTCCGTTACAAGCAGCGGATGTTTATGACGGTTATCGGGGTGGCGGGATGTACGGCACTGATTCTTACCGGATTCGGTCTGAGGGATTCCATCGGCAATATCGTCCCGCTGCAGTTTGGCGAGATTATGAAATACAGTGTGGCCGTCGGTTTTCATGAAGAAGCCCCGCCGGAATTGCGCACAGCCTATGAGAAGCTGCTGGATGAGGAGAGCGCCATCACCGCCCGGTTGGATGTATCCCAGGAAACCATGGTCGTGGAGCAGAAGGGGGTCAACAATCAGAACGTGACCATTTTTGTTCCTGCCGAGCTGTCCCGGATAGATGAGTTTATTAAGCTGCAGGACCGCCATACCGGACAGAAACAGGAGCTGACGGAGGAGGGAGCGGTTGTTTCGGAGAAGCTGGCCAAGCTCTACGGGCTTGCTCCGGGAGGCACTCTATCCGTATTAAGCAAGGATAATGAGACCTTTGAAGTGAAAATTGCCGCCATTACGGAAAATTACGTGCTGCACTATCTGTATATGACACCGGCTTATTACGCCTCGGTCTTTGGCGAGGAGCCCGTATATAATTCGCAGATGCTGCTCGCAAGCACCAACGACAAGGCGTGGGAGGAGAGCTTCGGAGAGAAGCTGACGGGGAACGGCCGGGTGGCCATGGCCAGTTTTGCCAGCTCGGTGGGCAGTGCATTTGAGGAAACGGTAAAAAGCATGGACATTGTTATCGTGGTGCTCATCGTATCCGCAGCGGCTCTGGCCTTCGTCGTCCTGTACAACCTGACCAACATCAACGTATCCGAGCGGGTGCGGGAGCTGTCCACGATCAAGGTGCTGGGCTTCTATGACCAGGAGGTGAGCTTCTACATCTACCGGGAGAACATCCTGCTCACCTTATTGGGGACTCTGGCCGGCAGCTTCCTGGGCAAAGTGCTGCACCGTTTTGTCCTGAAGACGGCGGAGCTTGACGCCACCATGTTCAGTCCGGTGATCAAGTGGCAAAGCTACGTGTTTGCGGCGGTTTTGACCTTCGTATTCTCGGGAATTGTCATGGCGTTCATGCATCTGAAGCTCAAGCGCATCGATATGATCGAAGCGTTGAAATCGGTGGAATAAAAGAACCGGATGCAAGGGAAGGCCACTTGTATCCGGGAGTTAAGGAGACTGTTCCGAAAATGAATAGAATACGAAAAAATAACAACCGTATCGTGTGGGTGACGGCATTGCTCTTGCTGCTCGCCATGCTTGCAGCCGCCTGCAAGGAGGGGGGCTCCCAGCCCGGCGTGACTGGCCCGGCAGGAAGCGCAACACCTCCGTCCGCTTCTGCAGGGAGCGGCGGGCAGGCAGCAGGACAGCCGTCTGCCAAGGCAGGGGGGTCCGGGCAGCAGCCGGATACGGACCCGGACAGTGTGGCGGTGATCGTCAATAAGCAGCTGGCGCTTCCCGACAATTACAAGCCGGATGATCTGGTTTACCCGGATGTGGCGTTTCTGTTCAAGGAAAAGATGGAAAAGCGCATGCTGCGCAAGGAAGCTGCCACGGCGCTGGAACAGCTGTTTGCCGCCGCAGAGAAGGACGGCAACCGGCTGGCCGGAGTATCCGGCTTCCGTTCCCAAGCCACGCAACGGATCCTGTTTAACCAGTATGTACAGAAGGACGGCGAGGAAAAAGCCAAAACCTACAGTGCGGTGCCCGGTCACAGCGAGCATCAGACAGGGCTGGCCATAGACGTATCCGGCATTACCGGCCAATGTGCGGTTGAGGATTGCTTCGATGGTACCCCGGAGGCCAAGTGGTTGGCTAAGCACGCTCATGAATATGGCTTCATTATCCGTTTCCCCAAGGGCAAGGAAGAGATAACCGGCTACCAGTATGAGCCGTGGCATATCCGCTATGTGGGAGTGAAGCTGGCCAAGGATATGACGGACCGCGGCGTAACGCTGGAGGAATACTTCAACGCCGTGCCGGTATCGGGCAAGAAGTAAGGAGCAACCGAATGATCAACACGGCTTCCGCCTTGACGCGGGAGCTTTTATTTGGACTTTTATTTGGGGGGAGCAGCCAGATGGATTTTGCAATGGAATACCTTTCTTTTTTCGTGATTTATTCCGAGGGACCCACAGATCAGCAGAACAAGCGCTACAGACACTTTAAGACGCTGGATGGAGAAGAATACGAGCGCAGTGAACTCCGGCATTTTCTGGATGGGGAATTTGCGCGGATCGTCAAGCGCAAGGCCGAGCGCCATCCTGCGACGGAAGCCGCTCCCACCAAGATCGGACGGTTTACGGTGGAGCCCGGGTATGAGCTGGACAGCAATCCCAATTACAACATGATCGCCCGTTGCCGGGAGGCGGCGGACAAGGAGCAGTACCACAACGGCTGCGACGATCTGCTGCGGGCCTATATCGGGACAAGCTCTGTCCGCGGCGGAGCGTTTATTGTGGCGCGCGCCGCCCTTCCCAAGTATTTTGATGCGCCGTTTTTGTTTATTCTCAAGTGCGACTTCGAGCCGAAGATTGCCCGGATCACCGATGAAGAGAGCCTGGTGGGGCAGGTGGACATGGCCATCAGCGCCAAGAGCATGAAATCCATCCAATACCCCCATATGCCGGAGGACGGGATGCTGGAGCCGGGGGAGCTGAAGATTCATCAGGCTTCCCATGCCCGTTATTTCGAGGAATTCCTGGCATTCGTCTCCTATGAGCAGTCCATGCCCGAGCTGGTGGCCAGTCAAGTAATGGGACTGGTGCAGGAGTATATGGAGCAGAAGTATCAGCAGCCCTATGACAGTGCGCTGCAGCCGGAGCAGGTGCTCCAGGCTGCGGCGGCCGCTTCCGCTGCCGGGGGGCTTAGGGGGATTGGAGGAGCTGACGGAGACGAAGGAGTGGAAGGGGAGGAGGAGCGCGCCCGTTATGAAGGGAATCCCGGCATGAATGGGGCGGAGTTCCTGAACGGGAATGCAGGGGTTGCTTACGGGAACGCAGGAGATGAGGGAAATGCGGGATATCCCGCAGGCTATGGTCATGAAGGGGGCGCTGACGGTGCCTGGACGGCGCAACAGGGTGCTACGCAACGCTTGGGCTCTGGCGTGAAGGACCACAATCTGGCCTATGCCCGCCAGCAAGAGGAGCAGGCCTATGAGGTGTGGGCAGCCAGCGACAAGCGGGAGCTGCAAGAGCGGTGGGATCATCAGACGGTAGTAGAGGCGGCGCAGCGGATTGTGGAGTTTCAGCCGGAACTGGAGATGAAGTTCCGCATCGACGATACCTTCGTGAAGACCCGTTTGGCCGATTATGGCAGCCGGGTGCATTTCGCCAGAATGGACGGCCGTTATGTCGTGCTGCTGGAAGGGGACTCCTTCCAGTTCGACAAGGACTTTTCCCCGGTGGAGCTGTTGTATCCCGAGGAGTTGGAGGAGGTTGTGAAGCGGATTCGCAGCCGCAATCGGGAGGAAGGCTAAAGCATTTGTTAAGTCTTCAGTGGGGAATCCGACGAAAAGAATGTAGATTTACGGTTTGCTCAGGCCAACATGGCACGAAGCTATATACTTTAACTTGAGGTGGAAGATATGCTTTGGATCGTGATTGTTTTGATTATGCTGGCAATCATAGTGGTGTACTTGGCTATACCCGGCGGCAAGCTGTGGCAGCAATACCTGGCAGATATAAAGCGTTCATTGACCGAAACAAGCAGGCAAGGAAGCTCGCAAAATATATTATTTACGGAAGATTCTGTCGGTGAGCTGCCTGCTCTGCTGCGTCGGCACATCATCAATGGGGGCTATATGGGGAGGCCCTTCATGGAAAACATGCTGATCCGTTTTCACAATACGAAATTTCGCATGTCGGCAGGGAAAGAGCCCATTCCCATTACATTCATGCAGGTTAACTTTGCAAGCAGACCTGACCGGCACGCTTTCCTGACAGCACGAATAGCGGGGATTCCATTGCAGGCTAAGGACAGTGTGCTGGACGGGTTCGGCTCTATGACAGGTGTACTTGCCAAGCAGTTTCAGCTCTTCCGTTCCACCGGGGCAGAAATGGATCAGGGGCAGCTGATAACGGCGTTGGCAGACGCAGTATATATGCCGTCCTTGTTTTTACAGGAATATGTGTCATGGACCGTCATTGACGATCACACCATTGAAGGCGAGATTACATGGAAGAGCGTTTCGGCCAGAGGAAGATTTACCTTTGATTCCAGTGGAAATATTATTCGTTTTGATACCAATGACCGATATATGGACGAAAACGGGAAGGGCAGCTCACTGGTGCCGTGGTATGTAACTTATGATGATTACAAAGAGCAGAATGGTTACTTTCAGCCGGGAAGCGTAAGTGTAAACTGGATGCTGCCCGATGGGGACGACACCTATTTTATGAGCGACCAGATTGAGGTTCAATACTCGATAAATGAGGCGCTTTTATAGTTGGATGATTTGGTTTCCGCGGCGGTTTTGATACGTAAATCAAAGCTCCAGCAGACGCTTGGCGCGGTCCGAGCGGATTTAGGTAATGTAACTGGTAATATATTTCCCTGATAGACCCTGCTTCAGATCAACCGTTACCTTCATGGAGCCGGCGGAATGCGCGTTAATTTCCTGCAGGGAGCTGCTGATCAGAGAGAAAGCGCATAAGACAATCTGAAGATGCCGCAACATCTCGAATAACGATTGAAGCTGTTCTTCAATTTGGGGCAGATTGCCGGTTTTCATCCCTTCATCCAGCAGACGCGCCTCCCGAACCGGGAACTGGAAGTGGGTGTTCCGCAGGTTCGCCTCCACAGAAGAGGGCACAATCACCTTGCTTCTTCCCAGCACCAGCCGGTGCTGTATATAGCCCGGTGAGCAAGGAAGGCAAGCCCGTTCCGATTGCAGGAGCGGGCTTTTCCGCCTATAATGAGGTCACTGGAACTGTTGGGAAGAGATGACAACTTTTATCCGGAGGGCGGCGGCAAACATATGGCGGTGCAAAAGGAAATCGACTACCAGATTGAGTATGGGGACCCTGCCGTAGTAGGCGGACTGTCCGTATTTTCCCGGGAGTTTGACGATGCCTATTTCTATGAGGGCGGGGATCTGGGAGCCCATTATACTCCTGAAGCAACTTCTTTTAGCTTGTGGGCTCCCACCTCAAGCGAGGCTCTGGTGGTGCTGTATTCGTCCTGGGATGGCGGTCCCGAGCGGGAGATTCTCATGACCCGCGGGGATAAGGGCGTGTGGAACACCGTTATTCCCGGCAATCTGGAAGGAATGCTGTATACGTATAGGGTGCTGGTCAGCGATCAGTGGAATGAAGCGGTGGACCCCTACGCCAAGGCCGTTTCTATCAACGGGGACAAGGGCGCCTTGATTGACCTGTCCAAGACCAACCCGCACCGCTGGACCAATGACAGGCCGCCGTTTGACCATCCTTTGGATTCAATCATCTATGAAGTGCATATCCGGGATCTGTCCATTCATCCCTTAAGCGGCATTACGCACAAGGGCAAGTATTTGGGAGCGTGCGAGCCGGGCACCACGGGACCGGAGGGAATTGCTACGGGGCTTAGCCATATCCGTTCTCTTGGCGTCACTCATGTGCAGCTGCTGCCGGTCTATGATTACGCCACGGAAAGCGTGGACGAGACGAACCCTGACGAATGCTACAACTGGGGCTACGATCCGAAGAATTACAACGCTCCGGAGGGCTCCTATTCTCTGAATCCTTATGATCCGGGAACACGCATCCTTGAATTGAAGACCCTGATTCAGACCCTTCACGACAACGGTCTGCGGGTGATTATGGATGTGGTGTACAACCATGTGTATGACGGCTACCGGATTCATTTCACCAAGCTGGTTCCGGGATACTACCTCCGCTACAAGAACAACGGCAGATTCTCCAACGGCTCCGGCTGCGGCAACGACACGGCGTCGGAGCGGCGGATGATGCGCAGGTTCATTGTGGAGTCGGTGCTCTATTGGGCGCAGGAATATCATCTGGACGGCTTCCGCTTTGATCTCATGGGGCTCTTGGATGTGGAAACCATGAACGAAATCCGCCGCAGGCTCGATGAACTGGACCCTACCATCGTGACGCTGGGCGAGGGATGGGTGATGCAGACGGAGCTGCCCGAATCCATGCGGGCCAATCAGATCAATGCGGGCGAGCTGCCGGGCATCGGCCATTTCAACGATCACCTGCGCGATGCGCTGAAGGGCAGTTTGTTTAACAGCCACGCTTCCGGCTTTGCCGGAGGAGAGCACGGACTGGAGCGGCAGATAGAGCGGGGAATAGCCGCCGCTGTTGCCTATAATTACGAAATCCGCGGCTTCGCGTTGGAACCGGTTCAGACGGTATCCTATGTAGAGGCACATGATAATCATACGCTATGGGATAAGCTGCTGCTGTCCAATCCCCAAGAGAATGATGAGATTCGCCGGCAACGCCACATGCTGGCCAGTGCGGTGGTGCTGACCTCTCAGGGGATAGCCTTTCTTCACGCCGGACAGGAATTCATGCGGACCAAGGAAGGGCATGACAACAGCTATAGATCGCCTGATCCGGTAAACTGGCTGGATTGGCAGCTGTGTGCCCGAAACCAGAACAGTGTTCTCTATATGAAGAAGCTGATCGCGCTGCGCAAGGCCCATCCCGCCTTCCGTATGCGGACGGCCGGGCAGATTCGGAATCATCTGGTATTTGAGCAGGCACCCGGAGGCTCTGTGGCATTCACTCTGCGCGATCATGCCAATAACGATGATTGCAAACATATATTCGTGGTGCATAACGCCAATCCATACCCTATAACCCTGAATCTTCCGTTGCCCGGAGCATGGACGGTTATATTGGGACTGGGACAATGCGGCAGCTTCGACAGAATCAACGGAGGACCCATTGAGATATTTGGCCTGAGCAGTGTGGTGCTGGGCGTGTATGAACACATGCAGGCTTATCCGGTTTGACTTAGGAACGGGTGAGTTTTGTAACAGAAATTAGTTGAAAAATGTGAAATAATGGCTCAAATTGGAGCGAGGGGCTGGAGCAGAGATGATCACATGGAGAGACAATTACAATGTGGGGGTCGACCAGATTGATTCTCAGCATAAGGAACTGGTTGCCCGGCTGAATGACTTCATGGAGGCTTGCGCGCAACAGAAGGCCAAGGAAAAGATTGAGGAGACGCTGGAGTTTCTCAAATCCTATACCATGGAGCATTTTCAGGATGAGGAGACGCTGATGAAGCAGGTGGCCTATCCCGAATATGACGATCACAAGAAAGAGCATGACAATTTTGTGGCTCAGATCGAACAGCTAATCCAACAGGTGAGGGAGAAGGGAACGTCCGTTCTGGCTACGATTAAACTGAACCGGGTGCTGGTGGAGTGGCTGCTTAATCATATTCAGAGGATTGACGTGAAGGTTGGAGATTATATCAAGGCGAATTCGGATCAACAATAAGAATTAGAGCTATGGGGCTGGAAGCCGAAGGATAACCCCAGACCTTTTTCGCAGCAGATGACGGGGGCGTAAGTGTTGAAGAAGACGTATTGGGCGGACGGAGTCCTGTTATTTGTGGCTTTCGTCTGGGGCATCATGTTTGTATTCATTAAGGAAGCGGTCGGGGTCATGGAGCCGCTGGGGCATCTGGCCGTGCGTTTCGCACTGGCGGCGCTCATTCTTTTGGGAGGGTATGCAGCTTGCGGACGGAGCAGAGAGCAGATAAACCGGGGGCTATTCCGTCATGGCGGCATTCTGGGCTTCTGGCTGTTCCTGGGCTTCATGTTCCAGACGGTGGGCACCCAATACACAACCGCTTCCAAAACAGGATTCATTACCGGCTTATGTGTTGTATTGGTGCCGTTGCTTGGCGCGCTGCTGTTCAAGATCAAGCTTACGAGGATAACGGGGGCCGGAATCGGCATCGCCTTCGCCGGGATGGCGGTATTGTCCTTGCACATATCGGAGCCGGTTGCGGCAGGGGATATCATTGTCTTGTTCGGCTCCGTGGCTTTCGCCGTACATATTCTGTTGACGGGAAGATACGCGGCGCATCATCATCCCATGGCTTTGGCATGTGTCCAGGTGGCAGCGGCAGCTGTGCTTAACTTGGCCGGAGCTGCCCTGTTTGAGGATGTGGGACAGCTGCTTCGCCCGGAGATTTGGCTGAATCCGCTGGTATTGCGGGCGGTCGTGATCGGGGCTGTGTTTGCCACTGCCTTTGCCTATTGGGCACAAACCCATTTTCAGCGTTATACCTCTGCCACTCATACCGCGATCATCTTCTCGTCTGAGCCCGTATTTGCCGCCGCGGCAGCAGTGGTGATCGGAGGAGAGAGCATAACCATGCAGACAGCGCTGGGAGGCATTCTGATCCTAAGCGGAATTCTTATTGCCGAGTTGAAGGGATAAGCGGGATAAATTGGAGAGAGAGGGCGCATATTAGGGAGGTTCCTACAAATAACAAAGGAGACTCCCTATGTGGCGTAAGAAAATTATTGTTTTGTTGCTTGGTTTCCTCTTGATATTGCTGGCCGCCGTTTCTTCCGGCCGCATTGTTTATTCCGCTCCCGCAGATACGGATACGTACATTGTCCAGTCAGGCGACAGTTTATGGAAAATATCGCTGAAGTATCAGGTGGGCCTTTCGGAGATTATTGCGGCCAATCCCCAATTTCCCAATCCTGCGCTGATCTATCCCGGAGACAAGGTGACGGTTCCTCTCTATACGGCTACCAAATCCGTGGAAGCGGAGGTAACCCGCCTAGTGAATATAGAGCGGGCTAAGAACGGTCTGCAGCCTCTGACTCTGAACTGGCAGCTGTCCAGAGTCGCCAGATACAAGTCCGAGGATATGCGGGACAAGGGATATTTCTCCCACACATCCCCTACTTACGGCAGTCCCTTCGATATGATGAAGAACTTCAACATCTCATACTCTTCTGCCGGAGAGAATATTGCGGCGGGCCAGGTTGACGCCCAGGCTGTGATGGACAGCTGGATGAACAGCTCCGGACACCGCGCCAATATTCTGAGCGCCAACTACACGGAGATAGGGGTAGGCTACTGTACTGGCGGCAGCTACCGTTATTACTGGACGCAGATGTTCATCCGCCCCTAAGAACCTGCTGAATAAGAGACGAAGCCGGCTTGGCCAGTTGCATAGGCTGCCGGCTTTTTTGGTGCACGCTTTGAAGAAGAGTAACTGATTTCCTTCGGATTAGCTTATCTGTTACTAAACCGGCTATAAACCAAAAAGCAACAGCAATTAGCACCGTTATTATTCTGAAGTTATAGTTTACGATGTCATCATACCCAAGAGCCTGCTTAACTAAAAATTCCAAATTGCTTAGAAGGTTTGCTATGACTTGGTTTATTCCCTCACCATGCCCCTGATTAACACTCCGGTCCACCAACACGGATACAAAGGTCAAGACGGTCTGAACACATGGCAAAATGAATTTTAATTTGCAGGTCTTAAACATGGCACCTCCTCCGATCTGTCAGACAAATGCCACTATACTTAAGGCGGGAGAAGAAAAAGCTATACAATTAAAAATTAGACCATAAATAATTAACTGTATTAAATTAGTTGGGAATGAGGCGAACGTTTGAATGCTAGGCTTCATCCGCCTGCTTCCGGTCAATGGCCTCGGCCATAGTTTTATCCGTCAGATGGGCATAAATCTGTGTGGTTTCAGGAGAAGCGTGGCCCAATTGCTCCTGGGTTTTGTACAGATCGTTGCGTACATAGTAATCCGTGGCGAAGGAATGCCGGAGCTTGTGCACGGACAGATAAGGCTTGCCGAAGCGCTTGGCGTATTTCATGACCATCTCTTGAATGGCCCGCTTCGTCATCCGTTCTCCCTCATGCTTGCCGTTGGCGATGGCGAGGAAGAGCGCTTTCTCGCGCTTGGCTGGCCGGTAGCGGGTGGCGCGGAGTCCCAGATAGCGGTTCAAATGTTCCATGGCCAGCTGGCGGAAGTATACCGGCGTCTTGAAGGTTTCGTCATTCTTCCCCTTGCGGTATACGTAGATCAGCTTCTTCTTCAGATCCAGATCATCCGCATTGAGATTGACAACCTCGGATACACGGAGTCCGGAATGGAGGATCAGGCTGACGATGCATGTGTCCCGCTCCATGTTCAGCTTGTGGGAATAGACAGCCTGCTTATTGGCAGCCACATCCTCACCGTAGCCGCTGCCGATGTATTCAATGAATTCGCTGATCTCATGCTCCTGCAGGAGCTTGCCTTCCAGCTTGGCAGCCGTATCCTTGGGCTTATGAGTCCGCTTGATCTGCACCTTGGCCATAATATTGCGCTTCAGCAAGGGGTAAAACTCTTCGTCCTCGGCAATCTGGCTCAGATAGTGAAATAGCGAGCGGAGAGAGGAGAGCTTGCGAATGATCGTGGTTCTGCTATTGGCATGGGCCTCGCCGCTGGACAGAAACATCCGGAAGTTGTCGATATTGTCCATCCGCAAACGCTCCAAATCACCGAGAGGCACCTCCCGGATATCCTGCGCTTCCGTCAGACCTTCGGCCATCATCCATTTCAGGAATATCTCGTAATCTCTTATGTATTCCAGCAGGGAGGACGGAGAGAGGTCCGGCAGCTTGTAGCTGATGAATTTCTCCACATACCAGGGCATGGAGGGAAGCCTCTTGTCCAGTTCCTTGCGGTCTTTGGCTTTAATGATATTCATGGGTTGGTTCACCTCATTGCTTTTTGGAGAGCGGCCGGGATTGGCCGGCCTGGATGGTATATGCTGTCAGGTTATACCTTCTAAGTATACCAAGGCAGATAAGGCGTTGCCAGAATATTATTTGTCAGAACAATAAACCGCTCCCGCATATGACTCGTCTAATTATGTAGAAGAATATCCATTCATGGAAGAACGGGGCGAAGCATATGGGGAGAAGGAGATGGATTGCGGCAGGCATGGCAGCGTTGGGGATAGCCCTGCTGGCAGTCTGGTTCAACGGATCGGAACTTCATGCATTAAGCAAGGAAATCGGTTGGCAAAGAAAACCCAGTCTCGCTGCAGTCTCACTTAACGCTAGCGCCACTCCTGCCCCTTCGGCTGTCTCAGGTACACGTTCAGCCGATGATGGCGGCAGCCAAGCGGCAGGAGAGCATTCCAACACTACGGCAATGGCGGAGGGCAACAGTTCCATCAACACTTCCATCAGCACCAGCATAACCACAGCGGATGATGTCCCTCCAGGCTCTGCCGGGATAACAACAGATCAGCTGCCCATGAGAAGCACAGATGAGCTGGTCCCTTACAAGGGTCCGATCGAGCATATCTTCTTCCACCCGCTGATCCTTTATCCCCAACTGGCCTTCGATGGCGACCAAATGGCTCAAGGGTTCGACGACTGGTTCGTAACCGTTCCCGAATTCAAACGGATTATCGATGAACTGTACAAACGGGACTACATCCTTGTTGATATCCGCACTCTTTACCGGGAAGAAGAAACTGCTGATGGGAAAGCTATGGAAATAACAAGCCTGCAGCTGCCTGCAGGGAAGAAACCGCTGGTTCTCTCCGTCGACGATCTGAATTATTATGACTACATGATCAAGAATGGAACTGCCAGCAAGCTGGTATTGGATCAACAAGGCAATATTGCAACACAATCCGTAACGCCTGAGGGTCAAACCATCGTTGAGCGGGACAATGAGATCGTTCCGATTGTGGATGCTTTCGTAGAGGAGCATCCTGACTTCTCCTTTCAGGGAGCGAAAGGCGTGCTGGCCGTTACCGGCTACGAGGGAGTGCTGGGCTACCGGACGCAGAAGCTGGAGGACCCTGAATACCCAATGGAGAAGGAAGCTGCTGTACGAGTAGTGGAGAGACTGAAGGAGACAGGATGGAGCTTCGCATCCCATAGCTGGGGCCATCCCAATGCAGAAACGGCCGGCCTGCAGCGAATGCTTCAGGATACGGAGCGGTGGGCCCGGGAGGTGGAGCCGATTGTCGGGGAAACTCCTGTATTTATTTATCCGTACGGAGCGCGGCTCAAGCATACGGACCCCAAGTTCAAGCTGCTGACTGACGCAGGCTTCAAGCTCTTCTGCGGAGTGGGTCCCGCCCCCTATCTGCGGTCAGACGGCGCTGTAGCGGAGATGGACCGCCGGCACATAGACGGGATCGCTTTGCGCACGCAGCAAGCACGGCTGGCCCCTTTGTTTGACGCCGAAGCTATCTTCGACCACAATCGCCCTCCGGCAAACTAAGCTCCATCCGGCAAGACTTGCTTTCTGGTGAAGGGACCGGTTACTTACCCGGATTGCTTCTATTGTGAATGAGCACTTTGTTTCCTCAGGGAACAGGTGCTCATTTGCATAGTTATAATCTCATAAAGACCATATATTTACGTAATGAAAGTTATGTAAACATAATTGATCTCGATTAACAGCTGAGCATGCAGGCGTGATGTGGAGATGGTGGGGGATAAGGCAGACATGGGATTACAGGAGAGAGAATTAACCTCTGCAGTGGGGAGCCAAAGAGAAACAATGTTGGTCCGGGTACCGCGCATTCCCGGACCAACACAAGTGCGGCACACGTAGACTAATGCGACTGCCGCTGTTGCTGCCGCGCCTTATTCAGCTCCGCTATCGTCATTACCGCTGCTGCTGCGGCCTGGCTGCCTCCGGCCTCTTCCGCCATCGCCTCCATTGCCTGAGCGGAGCTGCTCCAGCGCCTCCGACATATCGTCAGGCAGAGGGGCTCTCACATGGATCTTCTCCCCCGTCCAGGGATGGAAGCAGATCAGCTTCTCCCCATGCAGAGCCTGACGGCTGATGTACTTGCGCGTTCCTCCATACATGCCGTCTCCGGCAATGGGATGCCCGATATGGGACAGGTGGACGCGGATCTGGTGGGTGCGGCCGGTTTCCAGACGCAGGCGGAGCAGCGTATGGTCACGGAACCGCTCGGCAACCTCATAATGGGTAACAGCAGGCTCGCCTGTCTCGCTCACCCGGCGCCGCGTGGAATGAAGCCGGTCCTGGCCGATGGGCTCATTGATGACGCCGTGCTGCCCGCCGATGCGGCCCTCGGCAATGGCTGTGTAGAGACGCTCGATTTTCTTCTCCTTCATGGCCTTCTCCAGCACCAGGTTGGCCAATTCATTCTTGGCGAAAATAACAGGCCCGGTTGTGTCCTTATCCAGCCGGTGCACGGGACGAACCTTGCAGGGCTTGCCGGTCATTTCATAATAGGCGGAGACGGCATTGGCCAATGTGCCCTTTTGCCCGTGGGAACTGGGATGCACCTCCAGACCGACAGGCTTGTTGACGATAAGCATGAAATCATCCTCGAACAGCACATTCATATCTGCCCAATCCGGCTCGATTCCAGGACGCTCCTTGGGAAACAGCCGCAGCTTGAGCATCGCTCCGTTCTTCTGGACGCCATGCTCGGCAAGCAGCTTCCCGGTCAGCTTGGGCGGGAGCGGCAAATATTTGAGAACGCCTGTAGCCGGCGCAGCTGTATAGATGTCCGGCAGCTTGAGCTCGTACCATTCGCCCTTGCGGCGGCCGGTACGAAGGGGAATCGGCTGGGGAGCGCGGCCGCTATGGACTCTGGGCTCCTCCGCTTGGCCTGGCCTTCTATGCTGCCCTTGGCCTTGACGCCGCTGCTGTCCGGATCGTTCAGAATGCTGTTTATGGGGAGAGGGGGCTGCTTCCTTGCGGCCTCTCGGTTGGGGACGGGATTTCTCTCTCATTGTGGGACCACCTGTTCACGAATTCTGTTATTTCTATATCCATTCGGATAGAGCTATCTGTATCATGACACAAACCACCGCTCTATGACAAGCTGCTTTGACACTGGATGAAGGAAGCGAATATGCAAATATGCGGACAGAGAGTGGAGGCGGTTGACATTCCTCCAGGGTTGGTGTACAAAAGAGATAATTGCATTTCCATTGAAATTCATCGACGAGAACAAGTAAGCTAATCATCTTGCACTCCAGAGAGTCGGTCCCGTGCTGAAAGCCGATGTGCAAGAGCTAGCCGAATATCCTCTCCGAGAAGGAAAGCTGAAGGCTAACAGTAAGCTAACCCGGGTTCCCGCCGTTATACGGGCCGCGTATGATGGTACGCCGGAGGAGAAGCCGTATTGCTCTTAAGGAGCAATATGGAATAAGGGTGGTAGAACGAGATCAATCTCGTCCCTTTGGGGGCGGGATTTTTTTGTTTGGCAGTGCCAGAACGATGCATCGTCTGGTTAGATGAGAACAAGAGAGGGTGGCTCATATGAGAAAAGTGGACGTCAAAGAAAAGGCCAGAGTGCGCGAGCAGCGGATTCTCGAACAGTGGAGGAGAGAGGATACCTTCCGCAGGTCCATTGACAACCGGGAGGGAGCTCCGCGGTTTGTTTTCTACGAGGGACCGCCGACAGCCAACGGCAAGCCCCATATCGGTCATGTGCTGGGCAGGGTGATCAAGGACTTCATCGGCCGCTACAAAACCATGTCGGGCTACCGCGTGATCCGCAAGGCAGGGTGGGATACTCATGGTCTGCCTGTGGAACTGGGAGTAGAGAAGCAGCTGGGGATCTCCGGCAAGCAGGAAATTGAGAAGTACGGAGTGGCGGAATTCGTGGAAAAATGCAAGTCCAGCGTATTTGAGTATGAAAAGCAATGGCGGGAGCTGACAGAAGGGATCGCTTATTGGACCGATATGGATCATCCCTATGTCACCTTAACTAATGGGTATATCGAGAGCGTATGGCATCTTCTGTCGGAAATTCACGGCAAGGGGTTGCTCTACAAGGGCCATCGGGTCAGCCCCTATTGTCCCGATTGCCAGACAACCTTAAGCTCCCATGAGGTAGCCCAGGGCTACGAGGATGTCAAGGACCTGAGCGCTACGGTCAAATTTCCCAGCAAGGATGGCAGTGTGATCTTCCTGGCGTGGACCACAACTCCCTGGACACTCCCCGCCAACGTGGCTTTGGCTGTTCATAAGGATATTGAATACGCCAAGGTAAGGCAGAGCGGTGAGGTTTATGTGGTAGCCCGCGGCTTGGTGGAGAAGGTGATGAAGGCGGACTATGAGGTGCTGTCCGTCCACAAGGGCTCCGACTTCATCGGCATGGCTTACGAGCCCCCCTTCGGATACCTGAAGCTGGGCAACGGACACCGGGTTGTGGATGCGGACTATGTCAGCGATACCAGCGGCACCGGGATCGTCCATACCGCTCCCGCCCACGGGGAGGATGACTACCGTACAACCCGGCAGCACGGGCTGGATTATGTCAATGTGGTCAGCCTGTCCGGCTGCTATACCGAGGTGGTCCGGGATTTCGCAGGGAGGTTCGTCAAGGATTGCGATGTGGATATTGTCAAATACCTGTCCGAACGGGGGCTGTTGTTCGCCAAGGAGCGTTATGAGCACAGCTATCCGTTCTGCTGGCGCTGCAAGTCTCCGTTGCTGTACTATGCCATGGAGAGCTGGTTCATCAAGACAACCGCAGTCAAGGAGCAGCTGATTGAGAATAACAACCGCATCGACTGGTATCCTTCCCACATCCGTGAGGGACGCTTCGGCAAATTCCTGGAGGAGCTGGTGGATTGGAATATCAGCCGCAACCGTTATTGGGGCACGCCCCTCAATGTCTGGGTATGCTCCGATTGCGGCCGGGAGTTTGCCCCGGGCAGCCACCAAGCTCTGCGTGAACGGTCCATTCACCCCATCGGCGAAGAATTGGAGCTTCACAAGCCCTACGTGGATGAGGTGAAGCTGCGCTGCTCCTGCGGGGGAGTGATGGAGCGGACGCCGGAGGTGATCGACGTCTGGTTCGACAGCGGTTCTATGCCCTTCGCCCAATATCACTACCCGTTCGGGGACAAGAAGCAGTTCGAGGAGCAGTATCCGGCGGATATGATCTGCGAAGGCATCGACCAGACCCGGGGCTGGTTCTTCAGTCTCCTGGCCGTATCTACTCTATATAACGGCCAAGCGCCGTACAAGGCGGTTATCTCCACAGGACACGTCTTGGATGAGAACGGCCAGAAAATGTCCAAGAGCAAGGGCAATGTCATTGATCCCTGGGAAATCATCGACGAGTACGGCTCGGATGCTTTCCGCTGGGCGCTTCTGTCGGACAGTGCTCCATGGAGCAGCAAACGGTTCTCCAAGCAGATTGTGGCCGAAGCCAAGTCCAAGCTGATCGATACCATTCATAATACCCATGCATTCTTTGCCCTGTATGCAACCATTGACCAATACAAGCCGGAGGACCATCCGCGCCAGGAGGCCGCCAATGAGCTGGACCGCTGGATTATCTCCAGGCTGAACAGTACCCTGGCCCAGGTGCTGAAGGGGCTTGAGGTGAATGACTTCCTGAATCCGGCCAAGCACATCGAAGCCTTCGTTGATGAGCTGAGCAACTGGTATATCCGCCGTTCCCGGGACCGCTTCTGGGGCAGCGGATTGACAGATGACAAGCTGCAGGCGTACCAGACCCTGGAGAGTGTGCTCCTGAAGCTGGCGCGGATGATTGCTCCTTACGCTCCCCTGATTGCGGAGGACATCTATGGGAATCTGAATGGAGAAGGAAGCGTGCATCTGGCAAATTATCCCCAGGTGGAGGAAGAAGCCATAGATGCTGCACTTGAGTCGGATATGGAGACCGCCAGACGAATCGTGGAACTGGCCCGCAATATCCGCAACGAGACAGGAATCAAAACCAGACAACCCCTGTCCGAGCTGCTGGTATCACTGGAGGGAACTTTTCACTTGAGCCGGTTCGAATCCATTATCCAAGACGAGATTAATGTGAAGCAGATTCGTCTTGTTGAAGGGGATTCAGGTTTCGTCGATTTTGTGGTAAAACTGAATCTGAAGGCAGCGGGGAAGAAATACGGCAAGCTAGTAGGGCCGGTGCAAAATATGTTAAAGCAGCTATCCGCGGCAGAGGCCAAAAAAGCGGTGGAAACAGGCACGCTTGACCTGATTATAGACGGAGAGGCCGTGCAGCTTGCTTTGGAAGAGCTTCTTGTAGAGAAACGGGCCAAGGAAGGCTTCGCTTCTGCATCAGGCAATCAGATTACGGTAGCGCTGAATACGGCCATCACCGAGGAGTTGGAGCAGGAGGGACTGGTGCGGGAAGTGGTGCGCGCCGTTCAGGACTACCGCAAAAAGCTGGATCTGCCTATCGAGAAGCGGGTGCAGCTGGTTCTGGACGCAGATGAAGCACTCAAGAAGGCATTGGTGCGCTTTGATGGTATCCTGCTGGAAAATCTGCTCTTGACCGGCATCCGTTACTCCAGGGATGGAAGCATGGAAACGGCTATGATTGGCGAAAGGAAGCTGGGCATGCGTATCGAATAAATGGCATAGGCTTTTTTATGATATGGTAAAATATAGCATGCATTAGCCCGGAAAACATTATAGATAGACGGGCCAATAACCTTTCACGCGCCATTTTTACAAGGGGGAGTAACGTGATGCTTGGACCAGACAAACATAAGCTTTATCCCAATGAAAGCATAAGAACAGTCTGCTATATCGCTAATTTGCCGAAGCGCCCGAATGTGGAGATTGGCGATTACACCTATTATAGTGACAATCATAGCAATCCCGAGAATTTTTACGATCACATTCAGCATCATTATGAATTTCTGGGCGATAAGCTGATTATCGGCAAATTCTGCGCTATTGCCGAAGGGATAACCTTCATCATGAACGGAGCCAACCACCGCATGGACGGTCTGACCACGTATCCGTTCAATATATTTGGCGGGGGATGGGAGAAGGTTACTCCCGATTTGGAGCAGCTCCCCTTTAAAGGCGACACAGTCATCGGCAACGATGTATGGATCGGACAGAACGTTACGATTATGCCCGGAGTACAGATAGGAGACGGCGCCATCATTGCCTCCAATGCCACGGTGACGAAGCATGTGGATCCCTATGCCATTGTTGGAGGCACTCCTGCCAGACTGATCAGGAAGCGGTTTGATGAAGAAACGGTTGAATTGTTGCTTAAGCTGTGTTGGTGGGATTGGACTGAACAGCGGATATTCGATCATCTGGAGCTCTTAACGTCCGCCCATGATATTGCTTCACTGAAAAAGCTGGGGATATGAAAGTTTATATACTGAATGCACGTAATGGAGGCGAAGAAAGTGCCATTAGAGTCTCAGTATGAATCCGATATTGCAGCCATATTATCCCATAGATACGATAATGGAGGCGATCTGTGGACTACACCCGACAAACGCCTGTTAAAAGGAGCGCCGTTTTCAACGCTGGAGAGCGTACTTTATTTATTGGAATTAGGAATGGAACCTGCTGAGCCATTGCTGAAAGAAGCCGCTGAATTGTTCTTCAGCACATGGCAGAAGGATGGGCGGTTTAAGCTGTACCCGCAAGGCTCCATTTACCCCTGCCAGACGATTCACGCCGCCAATGTGCTTTGCCACATGGGGTATGCTTCCGATGCCAGACTGCAAACAACCTTCCAGCATCTTTTGGAAATCCAATATACCGACGGTGGCTGGCGCTGCAATAAGTTTTCCTTTGGCCGGGGCCCGGAAACCGAGTATTCCAATCCGTTCCCAACACTAACCGCTTTGAACTCATTCCGGTTTAGCGATTATCTTAACAAAGAGCCGGCGCTTGACAAGGCTGTGGATTTTTTGCTGGAACATTGGACTATCAGGATGCCCATCGGCCCATGCCATTATGGAATAGGCACATTATTCATGCAGGTGGAATATCCCTTCCGCAACTATAACCTTTTTGTATACGTCTATGTTTTATCCTTTTATAACCGGGCGAAGCATGACAAACGGTTTCTCGAAGCCTTGGAAGCGCTGGAATCCAAGATGGCCGGTGAGCAGATCGTAGTTGAACGTGTTGTTCCGAAGTTATCCGGGCTTGCCTTTTGCAAAAAAGGTGAACCAAGCCTGTTGGGCACAAAACGCTATCATGAGATTCTAAGAAACCTTGGCGGGAAATAACTCCAGTAAGTGGATCGGCAGAATAGTTATAGCCGCGGCGGCTGCGTTGAACTGTTCTGAGCAAAGAGAGGGCGCAAGGGCCTTCGATTTCCCAAAAGAATGTAGAGAGGAGGCAGAGAATGAGTCTTTTTCATTATATTGGTTCAAGCAGCCCGCTTCCTTTGGGGGAACGGGGCTCCAGAAAATCAACCCACGATCGAAGCGGGAATCATGAACCCTTGGCTATACGGTTTTTGTCCCATCAGCCTATGGAGGGGGCAGTACCCTTGGAACAGGTGATAGATCTGTCCTGGATACAAGAGGATCGGATTGCGGTCTATGATAAGATGGCGGATGCCGCAGGGATCTATATTAGTGAGTTAGGCAGGGAAAGTGAGGCAATCCGCCGGCATTTTCAGCAGCCTTATGTATACGGGGTTGGCGCCAATATGGGAGGTTTTCATCTGAACCCGGGGATGAAGGAATGGTTTCCGGATGAATATGAGGCCAATGTCAGATGCATTCAGGTGCTGTTCGACTTGTTCAGGGAGACCGGGGAGGGGAACGCTTGGTTCGAATTGTATTCCTGTTGGTTCGATGAGGAAGAGGAGCCGGGAGACGAGAGTCTGTCCACAACCATTCAGCTCTCCAGCTTTGAAATCAGTGAACAATTTGAATTAAAGCACCGGCAGTATATCCGGATTGAACAATAACTTTTCCATGAGGGCTTTGCCAAGAGGCGGTATCTCTTGGCAATATAAGTTTACATAATATAAGTTATGTAATTATACATCTGACAACTTCAACGGCGGCAGCATTTATTCGTTATTTATGTAATTAATGCGTCAATTTGCTGCACAGGGAAAGGTTCAATGGCTTATTAAAATTGATAAAAACATAGCATGGTAATTCTTTACTGCCGTCTAAATTTTTGTTATAATAAATCTATAAAATATTACGTAATATCGTAAAAATGGAGGCGATAATTATCGACGAAGAGTGGCGTAAGGAGATCAATGCTCTAAAAGCACAAATGGCGGAACTTCAAAAACTTGTTCAAAATATGACGGATATCCGCTCTTACATCAAACTTTCCAATGATAGCAACGAAATCAAGGATGTGGGGACATCAGGATCGGTTTATTACGCCGGCCAATATCACTCCAATGGAGAAGTATGGCGTTGGGAGCCTAAGGAAAAACAATTGGAGCAGTTGCTTGGCACAGGCAACGACAGAATAGCAAAAATTCTTTCTGCCCTGGGAAGTAAACCCCGGCTGGATATCATAACCTCCATACTTGTGGAATCCCTTACCGGCGCAGAAATCGTGGAAAAATTAAGCTTAGGAACTACCGGGCAGTTATATCACCATTTGAAGGCATTGCAGGGAGCCGACTTGTTAATACAGGATAACAATGGACGCTATACGTTGCCCAATCACCGGAGATTGCCTCTTCTTTTGTTATTATCCGCTGTTGTGGATATGCTGGATACCAGCAATTATATGGACATGGCCGAAGTGAGAAATTCCGCAGGAATATATCTGGGGAAATCCGGCAAGGATGGTTACGATGTTAATTTGCTGTTATGGGCAGTAGTGGAGAATTCCATTCTTGAGCACGTTGCAGGCTTCGGTAATGAAATTCACATTTTCTTGCATGCAAATGGGGGAGCTAGCATTGCGGATAACGGCAGGGGAATTCCTGTAAAAATATTTCAAAACAGCAATACATCCACTGTGCAGACTGTATTGACGGACATTGAGAGATTTAGTGATCAGACTCCGTATCAGGCACCTGGCACGGAAAAAGGGATCAATATTGCCATTGTCAATGCTCTGGCCTATAGTCTTACGGTTGAGGTCCACAAGGATGGTTATATCTACCGTCAAGATTATAGTCATGGTATTCCCCAATCCGATCTGATCACAGTAGGCATAACTCAATCCAACGGTACCAGCATTACCTTCAGACCTGATCCTGAGTTATTCCGCAAAGGCTTTGACAGAGATACAATCCTTCAGCAGTTGGAACGATTGGCAATATCGTACCCGAATTTAACCGTGCATTTGCATTAGATCAGGAGGGCAGATTATGGCCGAGACGATTTACAGCAATGAAGATATCCTAAGCATGCTGGATGCTTTATTGAAGGAACAATCGAAATTTAATTGGGATGCTTTTTACTCTGAGAGAGGAAGGGAGATACCGTTCTTCGTAAATGCTCCGGATGAAAATTTGGTTCAATATTTCAAGAATAATGCGTTCTCATCAGTAGGAAAGGTACTGGAACTACGGAACCGGTATTTCAGATTGGGAGGTTTACCGCCAACGTAGTCTGAAGGGCGGACTTGGCTATACCCCGGAAAAATTAGCTCTGATATTCAGTGATTTTGAGTGTATGGAAATACGGAGGATGCACGAGATAGAACAACCCAGCGATTATTTGGGCAGATCGGGCCTGTGGGCGGCTTTGCTGCAAAAGAAAGCAAATGAAACCAACATAAAAATTGGTTAGCTCTCTGGTATCATGATCTGTTACTATGCTATACTAAACATGACATGACCATGATTTTGCCAATTTGGTTTTACCAGTACACCTGAACGGAGGAATTCGGATGGATGATATTTTTCTGGTGAAGGAAGGCAAGATAATCCGGTATGACGGCACTACCTTGCACGGCAAGCAAATTACCAAGGATGAGCTTGTGGAAACTTTCGGCTACAAGGCTCTCGAAGAAATAGAACAATTTGGCGCTTATCAGATTAACAAATGACGGAAATATCCGAAACCCGCTTTGGTCCACAAGGCGGGTTTTACAATGTAAGGATGATTTCAAAGGGCAGGCTTGGACAAATTAATGCAAACCGGTGTTATATGAATCTTGATGGAGAATATTCCGTCAAGATTTTTTCGTTTTTCAGATATTGACAATCATTATCATCCATAATACCATATAGGGGTATGCGGTATAGTCGGAGATGATTTGGAGGAGACGGTTAGATGAAAAATTGGATATTGGACGAGGAGAGGCGAACGGTACTGTTTGTAGTAGTGTCCGGGTTGTCCCTTATTGTGAGTTTTTTCAACCTCTTCGGACGGGAGTTCCCGGTTGACCCGGCGTGGGCAGCCATATTGTTATGCGGCATTCCTATCATCAAAGGAGCTATAGAAGGGCTGATTACGGAGTTTGATATCAAAGCCGATGTACTGGTAGCCATCGCTTTGATCGCTGCTGTATTTATTGGGGAGACCTTTGCCGCGGGCGAGGTGGCTTTTATTATGGTCATTGGCGCTTTACTCGAGGAGCGGACGGTTTCCAAAGCCCGTGCAGGTATAGAAAAATTGGTGCAGCTCACGCCTCGCACGGCAAGGATTGTTCAGAATACCGGGGAAACCATTATTCCGGCCGAGCAGGTGCAAGTGGGCGACATTCTCCGTGTGCTTGCAGGAGAAACCATTGCGGTGGACGGTGTGATTATCAATGGGCAGACCTCGATTAACCAAGCGGTTATGACCGGCGAATCATTACCTGTGGACAAAGGGATTGGGGACGAGGTATCCAGCGGAACCGTCAATCAATACGGGACATTCGATATGAGGGCTACAAAGGTTGGAGAAGACAGCTCGCTGCAGAGAATGATTAAGCTGGTGGAGTCGGCTGATGCCAGCAAGGCCAAGATCGTCGGAATTGCAGACAGATGGGCCACCTGGATTGTGGTGATCGCTTTAAGCTCGGCTTTTATCACTTGGCTCGTGACAGGGGAAATTATCCGTTCGGTTACTATATTGGTTGTATTTTGCCCTTGTGCATTGGTTCTCGCCACTCCGACCGCTATTATGGCCGGTATTGGCAATGCCACCAAATACGGAATTTTAATCCGTGAAGGCGATGCGCTGGAAAGACTGGCCAAAGTAACTCATATTGCCTTTGATAAGACAGGGACTCTTACGTATGGCAAGCCTGCTGTTGCAGCTGTTGAAAGCTTCGATCCAAACATCGCTGCCGGAACCGTATTATCTTTGGTCGCCTCTGCTGAATTGCGTTCGGAGCACCCGCTGGGAAAAGCCATTATTACTCATTACAAATCCGTTTCAAAAGAAGCGCTTCAAGAACCGCAATCCTTTACCATGCTTCCAGGACGCGGTGTACAGGCGACGGTAGAGAATAACGTTATTCTCACGGGAAATGAAGAACTGCTATCGGAGTATTCGATTGCTCCGCCACAAGAGCTGATGAATAAAGCACAGGAATATAAAAATGCGGGTTCTACGATCATGTATGTTGCCGTGAACAACAATGCAACAGGATTTATTGCCCTCTCGGACACCTTGCGGGCAGATGCTGTCGATGTGATTAGCGGGATTCAGGCAATCGGTGTAAAAAGTGTACTGTTGACCGGTGACAATTCTCAAGCAGCGTCCCATATTGGACAGGCCGTGGGAATTTCCAATATTCATTCCAATTGTTTGCCTGAAAACAAAATGTCCATTATTGAACAATATCAAAATAAAGATGAAATGGTATGTATGGTTGGTGATGGAGTTAATGATGCACCTGCACTAAAGAAAGCGCATGTAGGAGTAGCAATGGGCGGTATCGGCAGTGATATTGCTGTGGATGCTGCAGATATCGCGTTGATCGGTGATGAAATCAAGTGTATTCCCCACTTGCTGCGGTTATCCAAAAAGACAATGAAGACGATTAAATTGAATTTAACCCTTTCCATGCTGCTTAACTTCGTGGCCATCATCTTGGCTATGACAGGCATTCTAAACCCGGTGTTAGGAGCATTAGTACATAATATTGGCTCGGTTGTTGTGATCGTAAATTCAGCACTTTTATCAAATTGGAGGTAAGGAAAATGGTGTCGATATTTGGTTTGTTATTGGGAGTTGGCTTGATTGCCGCTGGAATCTATTATCTGATAAAGGAGAAAAGCGATAAGGATTCGATAAAAATATATCGTGCCATTATCTTAATCGGACTCGTGTTTATTATTGCAGCCGGAATTAAAATAGCAGGATCCGGATTATAAAAAGGTGAAGCGGCATAGAGCGCATTGCTCTGTGCCGTTTATCGTTATACGCGAAAAAGGGAATGGAGGCTGACGCCAACAAAGCAGTTCGGAAGACGCGCGATGAATGCAGCAAAAGTAACACGTCATTGCAAACTTTGGCGGGTAGTTGTACAATTGGAATATATTGAGAAAACCGTGGGTGATCCACATTATTTCGTATCATGAAGGAGAGTAGCTCAGTATGGTTTATGAGTTTGATAGTGAGATAAAGATGCTTGAGGGAAAAATGAAATGGAAAGTGGTTTATTTTCCATATTCAGTAAGTGATATATTCAATACTAATGGTCGAGTGGCTATAAAAATAATGGTTGACGGGCACGAGTTCGATCACACGTTGTTGCCGTCAAAAAATGGGCATTATTTTGTTTATAACGAATTTATTCGCAGAGCCGTACATAAAGAGCTCGGTGACAACCTCCATGTAGTTCTTAAAAAATGTGAGGAAAACCGAAGTGTTGCTTTGCCAGATTACATTAGTAAAAACCTTGAAGACCATCACATTCTGAATACATTCCTAATCCAGCCTGATTACATCAAGCGCGAGCAGATCAATTATATTGAACTTGCTAAAAAGGAGGAAACAAAGAACAACCGAATACTGGCATTGATAAATAAACTTAAGAATCAAGGATAAAGGAATCCGGCAGTATTAGAATTGTATAAATACATTTTCACAAAATTCGTATTTTATACATATGTCTGTGGTAGCTTATAACCCCTTATATACCAACGGCTTATACATTGGATTTCATTTTTTATTAGCTTTCATAACTCCTTTTTGTTCATGCTCCACGATTCCGGTTGTTGTAAACCTAATTTCAAATCGAGCACGTCGAGTTAAGACGGACTTTGTTGTGGCTACAGGCAACCAGCTGCTGCTACAAAAGTTTCAATCCGTGCTTTTACGGCATCCCGCACTTCCCTAAACTTGGCCATGATCTCCTCTTCCGTTCCTGTCGCTTTGGCTGGATCATCAAAGCCCCAATGCCACTTCACTACATTCTTATTGGCGATAACGGGGCAATGCTCATCTGCATGTCCACAGAGCGTAATGACATAGTCTGCGCGGTTTAGAATTTCAGGATCGATTACATTGGATGTATGGGAGCTAATGTCTACGCCAGCTTCTTGCATGACCTGGACAGCACGGGGATTCAAGCCATGAGCTTCCAACCCCGCACTTTTCACCTCATATTTTTCGCTTCCGAGTACCTTCAGAAACCCATCAGCGATTTGGCTGCGACAAGAATTGCCGGTGCAAAGAAAGTAAACCAGCTTTTTGTTTTCCATGTGTGAAGTTCTCCTTTATAAGAGGTTAGTTTTGGATGGTTTTACTCTGAAAATATTTGCGTTGGAACCGCAAGGCCACATTGACCAGTGCAATCATCACCGGCACTTCGACCAATGGTCCGATTACCGCGGCAAAGGCTGCCCCGGAATGAATACCGAACACGCCAACCGCTACGGCAATGGCCAGTTCAAAGTTGTTGCTTGCCGCGGTAAAAGCTAACGTGGAAGTAACCGGATACCCAGCGCCTGAGCGTTTTCCCATATAGAATGAAATCAGGAACATGACCACAAAATAGATGAGTAAGGGAATTGCAATTCTTACAGCATCGAACGGAAGCTCAACAATTGTGTTTCCTTTCAGAGAAAACATAACAATAATCGTAAATAACAAGGCAATCAGCGTAATCGGGCTAATCTTAGGAATAAATACGGCTTCGTACCATTCCCGCCCTTTGGCCTTAACAAGGATAAGGCGGGTCAACATCCCAGCAAAGAAGGGAATCCCTAAGTAAATCAGCACGCTTTGGGCAACTTCACCAATCGTAATGGAAACGGACATTCCCTCAAACCCGAACCATTCTGGCAGCACCGTTACAAAAACATAGGCGTAGACCGAATAAAACAAAACTTGGAAGATGGAATTGAAGGCAACCAGGCCAGCTGCATATTCGGTATCTCCCCGGCAAAGGTCATTCCATACAATGACCATCGCGATACAGCGGGCCAAGCCGATCATAATCAAACCTACCATGTATTCGGGATAGCCATTTAGAAATATGATGGCGAGAAAAAACATCAGGACCGGACCAATAACCCAGTTTTGAACCAGAGACAAAAGCAGGATCTTACCATTCCGGAATACCTTCCCCAATTCCTCATAGCGGACCTTCGCAAGCGGTGGATACATCATTAAGATCAAACCGATTGCAATTGGCCAAGAGGTAGTTCCAACCTGGAATCGGTTCAAGAAATCAACAAAGCCCGGAAAAACATAGCTCAGTAAGATCCCAATGGCCATGGCAATAAAAATCCACAAGGTTAGATACCGATCCAAGAAGGATAGTCTCTTGTTCTTCTGTTCGGACAACATCATCACTCCCAAACTATCTTATCTATTTGCATCGATCGGCATTGCCGATCCCTGCTTGATCCAGCTTGTCTTTCTGGGAGGGGAGAATCTGCAGCAGCTCCTTGAGATAAGGTTTGTCTTCCATATTCAAGGAGTAATATATCCACTGTCCCTTCCTGGATTCATTTACTAAGCCACCGTCCTTTAGTTTGCGCATATGCTGGCTTACATTGGGCTGACTTGTCTGGAGCAAATCAGACAGGTCACAAACACAACATTCACGCTCATATAGATACAGCAAGATAGTGAGCCTCGTTTTATCTCCAGCAAGCTTCAATTCATCAGCCAATTTTTCGATTGTTAGCATGCACATCAACCTCCTCATTCTTTCAGCGGGATATGAAGTCCTTTCAGAAGCTCCATCACCTTATTTAATAATGACATTGGAATGTATGAAGTATTTCATATTGGGATGGATGGGCAAATTCATTTTGCCACACTCCTGTTCATTTGTAAATCATTATATAATTATTCGCTTATATTTAAAATGCATATTATATTAAGATTCCGTAAAGATTGAACTTTAGGTCTGACCTGTAGCTGGAATCATAGATAAAACAAAAGCGATTGCAGCTACCAGCAGCGTTTGCACCATTGGATGAATTTGTAGATCACCCCATTCTATCTCCTATTATGGATTTTGCCAGGCTTACAGTTTTTAAAAAAGCAGGCAGAGGTTAGTCTTTGACTAACCTCTGCCTGCTTTTTTGGACAAAATTCAACTCTTGCAGGGAGTGATTGGCCGGGGGCACCATCCCCCTCTCTCTCATATTATATTCTATCAAGAGAAGAAAGGAGTTGAAAACTCATGACTGAAATACTGAATTTTGTAACGACAGTTCCCACTCCGGTGACGAACGGAGTCTCCATTCCGATTCCCACCTCACCAGCAGGGGTTGGAGTGGCGCATGTGAACGTAAATGTGAGCCGTGGCCCTAATCGGGTTGAATTAACGGCCAGCATCGGCATTCAAGGTTTTTCACTCTTTTCCAACGTGCTGTTCCGTGTATTGAGAGGAACCCAAACCATTGGCTATTTTCTGAAGTCCGTATCTCCATTCTTTGATCCTTTTCAGGTAGTAACCATTGAATTTGTGGACCAGAATGCTCCGCTTGGCTTCCAGGATTATACGATCGCTGTTGAAAATCAAAACGGAGCTAACGGAGGCACCGCCTTTGTAATAGGGCCCATATCATTTAGCGCGCTTGTCATTGGGCTTTAAAAGCAATTGAGTAAGGACCGGAGAAAGGGCACTTTACAGATCAATTGCCCTTTCTTTTTTTGTGAACGTGGGACAAGCCAAGAGTCATAACTTTCCCAACATGCCGATCCCTCTACACCGGAGAGTTCTTCCGCGCTGTGTCACTGCAATGCAGCTCCATCCTCGTTGTAAGGATTGATCCCACCAGGTTGGTGTCCAGTTGCTGGCGTAATTGACGTTTTACTGGAGCTTGAGTTTCCGACTGCTTATAAATTCCCCTGTAAAACGCTTTTCGCTGTACGTGAGACCCACTGCCGCTGACAACCCCGCACCTCCACCTACGATCACAAATCCGCTTCCTTCCTCTCACCTCACAATTAATTTATTTTGATTTACGTGATGCTTTGAAACATTAATTGGACCATCAACATGTACAATACAGTACCACCAGCTATGGATATGAGCATATTTCGACGCCAGATATGAAGTAATGCAACAACCAAAACAGACAAAATCTCAGGGATTCCATGATCAGGGGCCAACAGATTAACATCCTTCATGCTATAGATCACCAATAGTCCCAGTGCTGAAGACGGCAGCATCTTCCCGAGATAGTGTACAAATACTGGAACTGGCCGGTCTGCAGGGAAAATTATAAAAGGAAGAAATCGGGTAATCATTGTTCCAAGAATGACCGTTGCTATAATCAGGCACCTCTCCATTAATGTCATTGGCATTTAAGGTCTCCTGTCCTTTCTAATTGTTTTTTCAATAATGCCAGTACCAGCAGAATACTGATCATTGCCGGAAGAATAAAGCCTGCGCTGCCAAACAAAATAAGGCTTAGAACAGATAATCCGATCCCCAATAAAGAACTGGTGTGGGACGTCTCCTTTGTCCACTGCTCCAGAAAAATCACTACAAACAGTGCGGTCATCACGAATTCCAACCCCTTCATGTTGATTTGCACCATTGTTCCGAAGATCCCTCCAATCGCGGCCCCAATCACCCAATAGGCATGATTCAGCAGCGTTACAAAAAACATGTACCAGCCTTTATCCACTCCTTGGGGAATAACGGCTGTAAGGTTAATTGAAAATGATTCGTCGCACAGACCGAATATCAGGTACAGCTTTTTGAGACCCGTTCCCCTATACTTCTCAAGCATGGATAAACCATAAAACAGATGGCGTGCATTGACCATCAATGTAAGCAACAAGGCACCTAAAGGGTTAAATGCACCGAGCATCAGATTCACTGCTACGAACTCCATAGAGCCGGCGAAGACCAGCAAACTCATCAAAATTGCATATAACGCGTTAAAGCCTGATGTATTCATAAAAATCCCGTAAGCAATCCCAAGAAATAAGAATCCCGCTAGAATGGGGACTGTAGATGGAAATGCCGTGCGAAAAGCCGTATAAATTTCTTTTTGTTTTGCCATCCTAGTCTCCTTAGCCTAATAAAAGTTATATTTCATGTAATCATAAATGAGTAAATCCATACAATCAATGTTATAATTGTATGGATTACAATTTTGGGAGGTAATATATGCTGTGCCCGTTAACTCCTTTGAGAATTACCCAATGTCATGGCGCCCCGTCAGGGAGGTTTTAAAGCGCCCTGTTTACCAGTCTCTCGCTGCTTTACTGGAGCATGATATCACGTCCGGACTACTTCTACCCGGAACCAAGTTGCCTCCTCAGCGTGAATTGGCAGATTTTTTAGATGTAAATTTCACAACTATCACCCGGGCTTATAAAACTTGTGAAATGAAAGGTTTGATCTATGCCATAACCGGCAGAGGCACTTTCGTATCTCCCAACGCCGCACGTTCGGTAGCCATTTCCAAGGATAGAGTTTCTGTAGACCGCATTGACCTTGGATTCGTTGCATCGTTTGAAGAAAGCAATATCCTGGTTGCGGAAGCTATTCAAAAAGTGACAGAGAATAACGCATTGGAGGGATTACTCAATTATAATGATCCTTGTGGTCTTCCGCGGCACAAATATGCAGGCTTAGCTTGGATCAAGGAATTTGGAATACGGGCTGATCCAACGCAAATAGCCATCGTTTCCGGTGCCCAAAATGCATTGGCCATTACACTGCTGGCTTTGTTCGAACCCGGAAACCGGATCGCAGTAGATGAATTTACTTATTCCAACTTTATCGAAATATCGAAATTGTACAGAATACAGCTGCTTCCCATTCCGGGAGACAGCAACGGCATGCTGCCAAACGGGTTGGATCAGCAATGCCGCTTATTGGAGGTACATGGCATTTTCCTTATGCCCTCCTGTTCAAATCCTACCACTGTAATGATGCCGGACAAGCGTAAGAAGGAATTAGCTGCCGTCATACAACGGCATCATTTGATTGTTATTGAAGATGACATACTCGCCTTTTTGACGGCAGGTTTGATGGAGGATTACGGTCAACCGTTTCACCAGTTGCTTCCGGATCAAACCATTTACATTTGTGGGACATCCAAATCCATTTGCTCCGGGCTTCGGGTAGCCTACATGGTATATAGTGAACGATTTAAAGACAGGATCGAAAAAGCAATCTTTACGATTAATGTCAAAACTTCATCTTTAGATGCTGAAATTATCGCGGATCTGATTTTTTCGGGGAAAGCGAAGGAAATTGTGGAGAAAAAAAAGAGACTGGCTCATACCGCCAATCTTCTGTATGCTTCGTATTTTCCACAGCATTCCAGAACCGGACATCCGTTAAGCTATTTCCGTTGGCTGCCGGTAAAAAATCAAGAATCTGCCGTGCAATTGGAGTATGCGTTGGAGCTTCAAGGTGTTCATGTATTTCATTCCGACAGATTCCGAAGCGGTGCCAGCATTCCAGGGAATTTTTTGCGTATAGCACTGGCATCAGCAAACTCCATGAAAGAGCTGGAAACAGGTTTGGAAATCTTGAAAAAGCATGGCATTGCTTCTAATTAATCAAAAATTAATCAAATACTTATCTTAGCGTGCTATTAGATTAAATCCTACTGTGCCGTCAATACAATCGGGCCATCCGCGGTAATGGCGATCGTATGCTCGTACTGGGCGGAAAGCGAGCCGTCAGCCGTTCTGGCGGTCCATCCGTCGGCATCCACGGTCATTAACGCTTTTCCGGCATTCAGCATCGGCTCAATCGTAAAAACCATCCCTTCCTTTATGCGAAACCCCTTGCCCGGATTCCCAATGTGGGCATAGCTCGGCTCCTCGTGCATCTTCCTCCCTACCCCATGACCGAGCAGATCGCGCACCACCGAGAAGCCGTTTTGCTCGGCATGGGTTTGAACCGCGTGCATCACATCGCCGATCCGGTTTCCGGCGACAGCTTTTTCGATACCCAGATATAAGCATTCCTTCGTTACCCGCATCAGATTACGGGCTGCTTCCGATACCTCGCCGACCGCATAACACCAAGCTGAATCGCCGATCCAGCCATCCGCTTCCGCGACAATGTCGATCTTGACGATGTCGCCTTCCTTGAGCGGCTTCCGGTTCGGAAAGCCATGCGCAATGACGTCGTTGACAGACGCACATGTCGCAAACGGATAGCCGTTGTAGCCTATTGTATAAGCCCTGGCGTCATTCTCCTTCAGGAACCGCACCGCGAACGACTCGATATCGTGCGTTGTGACCCCCGGATGGATCATACCCGCAATTGCTTGATGAAAGGCAGCGACAATTCGGCCGGCTCTCCTCATTTCCTCAATTTCCGCTCTTGATTTCAGGATGACCATTCCATTCCTCTCTCCTTTGGCTGTATGCCTGAAAATATCATATGGACGATCCCTTCCGCATCCACCTCGTCCCGCATATTGTGGTGAATGTTCAAGGCTATGCAGCCAACAAGCGAGCCGAATATCAGATTGGCTGTTTTCTCCGGTGATTGGGGATGGATTCCTTCACGAATGACTCCTATAAACGGCAGGAGGATCCGTTCCTGAAAATCGGCAAACAGCTTGCTGAACCGGTTTCCCGGGAAGTGATGAAAATTATCCGAAACCGTTTTAAGTAAAATAAATACCGGAAGCTCCTGGATGCATGTCTGCAGGAGCAGCCTGGTGAACGCCTCCGCTTTAAGCAAGCTGCCGCCGTCCCCCGTCAAAGCGGGCAGCACGGCCTCCTCCGTCCGATTCAGGGCATCCCACAGTAAATCCTCCAGCAGCATATGCTTATTTTTGTAGTAATGATATACGGTTCCGTAGCCAAGCTCTGCCTTGACCGCAACCTCCCTTATTTCCAATTGAATGCCCTTCTCCAAATAAACTTCTGCAGCCGCTTGCATAATTTGGTTCATCCGCAATTCCCGGATCGCATCATTCTGTTCTTTGGTACGTGGTGACATGGCTCCTCCTTTTTTAGACCTGCGGTAATGTCAATGTAAAATTAATATACACCACTTGAATGGATGGATCAAGTACTTAAATTTCCGGATGGCAAAACGAAGCCGTTTTCTTCCCTCCTCCTCCCTTCCTCTCCATAAAAAGCGGACATCTGTTTCTCAGAAACAGATGTCCGCAAGTTAAGAATTTATTTATTCATTCTCCATCGTACTGATGTCGATGACAAAACGGTACCGGACGTCTGACGCCAGTACACGCTCCCATGCTTCATCAATCTGCTTGGCAGAAATGACTTCAATCTCTGGAGCGATATGGTGTTCTGCGCAGAAATCAAGCATTTCCTGCGTTTCCTGAATTCCGCCAATCATGGAACCGGCGAACGACCGGCGATGACCGATCAGGGAGAAGACGTTAACGGACAACGGCTCCGCCGGCGCACCGACGTTGACCATGGTGCCGTCCAGCGTCAGCAGAGAAAGATAAGCACTGATATCGAGCTTCGCGCTCACTGTGTTGACGATCAGGTCAAACGAACCGGCTAATTGATGAAACGTCTCCGGATCGCTTGTGGCATAATAATGGTCCGCGCCGAGACGCAAGCCGTCTTCTTTTTTCTTCAAGGACTGCGATAATACCGTTACTTCCGCCCCCATGGCATGAGCAATCTTTACCGCCATATGTCCAAGTCCGCCAAGACCAACAACCGCTATTTTCTTGCCTGGAGCAACTCCCCAATGACGCAGCGGCGAGTACGTTGTAATACCGGCACACAGAAGCGGTGCGGCAACATCCAACTCTAGACCGTCTGGAATGCGAACGACGAAATCCTCTGTTACGACGATGTGCGTGGAATAACCGCCCTGCGTGTAGTGCCCGTATCTGTCGATAGCTCCATAGGTGCCGGTCATTCCATTGAGGCAATATTGCTCCTCACCCTTACGGCAGCTTGGGCACTCTCCGCAGGAATCGACCATACAGCCCACTCCTACCCGGTCGCCAACAGCATATTTAACAACTTCAGATCCCACCTGGATGACAATTCCGGCGATTTCGTGTCCCGGAACGAGTGGATATTGGACCGGCCCCCATTCGCCACGAGCCGTGTGAATGTCAGAGTGGCAAATGCCTGCGAACTTTATCTCAATGAGGACATCATGCGGTTGAAGCTCCCTGCGCTCAACAGTGGTTAGTTTGAATGGGCCTTCTGAACTGAATACAGCACGTGCACTGGCATTAATCATATATAACCCTCCGTTTAGAATTGGTTGTGATAGGAGGCTTGTCCATATCATAATAAGATCTTACACTCTGGAGTTAACTCGAAGTCAATGCCTTCATGAATATTTTATTTTTCTTGAGATCTTGCGCAGCCATTTGGCAGCATAATGACCCATACAGGCAAAAAGCATCATCATAGCGATATAATCTGCGAAAAAAAGAATCAACGGCTCACTGTAGTCAAAAAATACATATTGGCTTTGAAGAAACAAATACGAGCCGATTTGCCGCTGGAACAAAGCATATGCACCATAGCATGCAAGCAACAGACTAATAGTACGCAGGAAAATGAGCCAGAGCTTAGATGCTTCAGATTGATAAACATGCTTCTGAATGATGCCAATTGACTTGTTCACATGGAGGCCTGCATGCAGAGACATCAGAACAAAGCCCCAATATGAAGCAAGCAAATGGAGAATCCTTGCAAAAGACTTACCATCGTTAATGGATAAGAAGGAGAACGTATATTGGGACATGATAATGCCACTTAGCATTAATGAGATCATAATGAAAAAGAGCAGTATGTTTATGATAGTTCCCAAAATACGAATAGGTGTATAATTACCCTTGAAAAAATTTTTATGCCAATGCCGATTTATTGTATGATGCAGGATAAACATTAAAAGCATAACTGTTCCCACCCATTCATGTGCGGCTTTGCCCACAAGCTCATACGCCATAAGTATGGGCAACATAACAGTCATTGCTAAATCAATCATAATTTGTGCCTTCCTCTTACCGGTCAGAACATTTACCCCCTCTTTGTTCTTTGAAGCGGAGGAACTCAATTGCAGCTTGCTTTCAATATCCTAAATCCTTCAGCCAAGCGATAATATCCCCTTCCGCTTCCTGAACAACGTTCCTGGATATTGTTAAACCATTCTTATTTACTTTTGCTTCAGGCGCAAGTTCTGCAATGGTTTTAACCGTATTCGAAAAACCACTGCCTCCGTGTGTATTAAACGGAATAATAGTCTTGCCTGCTAAATCGTATTTTTCTAGGAAGGTGTAAAGAATCATGGGCATGTCACTCCACCAGTTGGGGTAACCCAAAAAAATTGTTCCGTATTGATCCATATTTTCAATCCGGGCTTTTATGGCAGGCCTGAACTTCCGGTTTTGCTCCTCTTTCGCTTGATCTATTAAGGTTGTATGGTCGAGAGGGTACGGAATCTCCGGCTCGATCCGGAAGATGTCCGCACCGGTGTTTTCTTGGATCACATAAGCAACATACTGTGTGTTGCCTAGAACTTTTCCATCAATAACAACAGTACTGTTGTCTTCTTCCTTCGTCATTTTATTAGCATCGTTTGTCTCGGGTTGGGAAAAATAAACTACGAGCGTTTTCGCTTTGTTATTTCCATCCGAAGGAGCAGCTTCCAATGACTTTTCTTCACGTTGCGGGTTTGGGGAGGATGGTTGAGTTTGTTCAGCGAGCGGAGAAGCATCATTTCCACATGCAGTCAAAATACAAGAAAACAGCAAAGCCAGTATAAAAGATCGGTTCTTTTTCATTATTTGGTGCTCCTTTTTTTACATCAGATATGCTATAACTAAATCTGAGAGTACATAAATTACGTAAGTTAATTGTTTTTTTTGGGATGATGGGATTAACACGGGAGGAAGCCAATGATCAATGAAATACGAAACCGACAAGTAGAACTTGCCAAACTAATTGAGCGCCACTTATACCAAAACAGCTTTATGGAAACCGCAATACCTTCCTTATTTTTCATTCAATTCAATAACTCAACAGGAAAAGCCTATAGAATTTATCAACCATCCCTTTGCTTCGTCGCTCAAGGCAGGAAAGAAATATATCTCGCAAATCAACGTTATGAATATGGCCCTGCCGACTACCTGGTTACATCTATGAACTTACCTATAAAGGGACAAGTAATAAAGGCGTCACCGGATATACCCTATTTAAGTCTTAAGCTAGAATTTTCACAGAAAGAAATCTTAGGGGTGTTACAGGATACCGAGATTCAAATCTCCCCTCATGAGCATGCAGAACGAGCATTATTTGTCGGTCAAATTGAACTGTCGCTTCTTGATGCACTTCTTCGATTGGTTCGTTTACTCGATACGCCTGGCGATATTCCATTTCTTTCACCAATTTACACTAAGGAAATCCTGTATAGGCTTCTAAAAGGACATTACGGAGTCGCTTTGGCGCAAAGCGCCTTGGAAGGCAGCGGCAGCTATCGTGTCCATGCGGCAATTGAACAGATTATGGGTAATTTCGATAAACCTCTGCGGATTGATGAGCTTGCTGAGACTGCCAATATGAGCCTTTCTTCATTCCACCGTCATTTTAAAGAAGTCACTGCCATGAGCCCAATCCAATTTCAAAAACAGTTACGGCTTCAAGAAGCCCGCCGCCTTCTGCTCACTGAGTCAGAGAATGCAGCGGAAGTGGCATTCCGGGTAGGGTATGAAAGTTCATCTCAATTCACCCGTGAATATGCTAGAATGTTTGGTTTTCCCCCGAGAACTGATATCAAACGGCTGAAGGAAAAATATGACCAAAAGCAAACCTTATAATCTCTTCACCCGTTAATCAGCAGGTACGAATCTTCCCAGGTTTGCTTCCTGCTCTGCAAGGCTCATATTGAAGAAGCGAATATCTTTGTTGAGACCACGGATTGAAGCAATCTGTTCATCAGTCAATTCAAAATCAAAGATGTCAATGTTTTCTTTGATATGTTGCGGGTTGGAGGATTTAGGGAATACGATGACGCCCTCCTGAATATGCCAGCGCAGAATAATCTGTACATTAGTTTTCCCGTATTTTTGGGCTAACGCAGTGAAAATCGGTTCATTCAGCAATCCGGTGTCGCCATGACCGATCGGATACCAACTTTCGATGATTGTACCGTAAGGGGCTAGCCGCTGTTTCAATGCATGCTGCTGGTAATAAGGGTGACATTCCACTTGCAATACAGCAGGCTTGATGACAGCCGCTTCCAACACTTCTTCCAGCCGCTCCGATTCAAAATTACTCAAGCCAACGGATTTTACTTTACCTTGTTCCACTGCTCTCTCCATGTCTTTCCATGCACCTAGATAATCTCCAAACTGTTGATGCAGCAAAAGCAAATCCAAGTAGGGAGTGTCTAATCGTTCCAGCATTTTATCAATGGCTGCCGAAGTTTTCCCTTCTCCATACTCGCTGGGCCACAATTTTGAGGTTATCCAAATTTCCCCGCGTGGAATACCGCTTGTTCTCACCGCCGCGCCAACTCCGCGCTCGTTCTGATAAGCATGTGCGGTGTCAATGTGCCTATATCCTGCATTTAGAGCGTCCCGGCAAGCCTTTTTAGTGTTTTCATCACCTGCTATTTGGTATACGCCAAGGCCAAATTGCGGGATTCGGTTTCCGTCATTTAGGGTCAAATAAGTCTGTTTCATTTACCTTTCTCCCCCTGCTTCATTGAGATATCAAGCTTCGCAAAAAACGGTATGTTGTACCCTTATTATGCTATAACTGAGTAAATAACAGGTATCTAATTCGTCCCAATTTGTTGCCTATTCCTCTCGTTCTTGCTGGAGATAACAAAAAAAGGAGAAATGCCTCAATAACGGGGACATTGGAAAATCCAATATCTCCTTCGTTATGGCATATACTCCCTCTTGAACCATTTATTATAAACCCCAAATAAATTATCATACCAGAAATTTATACCCTGACCCCCAGACGGTTCCGATGTATTGGGGCTTGGAGGGATTCTCCTCGAGCTTCTCCCGGATGCGGGCAATATGGACCGTGACAGTGGAAGTGTCTCCGGTAGCATCGAAGCCCCAGATCCGCTCGAACAGCTCCTCCTTGCTGAACACCCGGCCGGGATGCTGGAAAAGAAACAGCAGCAGTTCAAATTCCTTCTGGGGCAGAGGGATTTCACGGCCGTTCATGAGCACCCGGCGGGCCTCCTTCTCAATCTCCAAGCCCCGGATTTGCAGATTCCGGTTCTCCGTTCCATTGCCGAATCTCTCCTTCATCCGCTCGAACTTCTGGATGTGGGCCTTCACCCGGGCGACCAGCTCGCCGGAGCTGAAGGGCTTGGTAATATAATCATCCGCTCCAAGTCCCAGGCCCTTAATCTTGTACAGCTCCTCTCCCCTGGCCGATACCAGCAGAACGGGAAGCAGGTCCTGCTCGCGGATGGTCCGCAGCACCTCGAAGCCGTCCATTCCCGGCAGCATAATATCCAGGAGGACAAGGTCATACCCCGCCTTCTCCATCGCCCTGAGTCCCTCCGGACCGATGCCTGCAACCGTCACTTCATATCCGGAAATTTCCAGATAATCCTTCTGCAGCTCGGCGATGCTCTGGTCGTCTTCTATGATCAGAATTTTTCTCGTCACAGTATTCATGCAAGCCTCCATGATCAACACTTCTTCAGGGAAATCATCATGCGGGTGCCCTCCCCGGGTTCACTCCTGGCCCAGAGGCTCCCTTCATGCCCTTCTACAATCTGTTTGGCAATGGCCAAGCCGAGACCGCTGCCGCTTGCATTCTTGCGTGCTGCATCCACCCGGTAGAAGCGGTCGAATACATGAGGCAAATCGCTCTCCGGTATCCCCCTGCCGTTATCCTGAATTTCGATAATGGCAGACGTCCGGGTTTCTCTAAGAATAACCGCCACACGCCCCTGAGGCTTGTCGCTGTACTTCAATGCATTATCCAGAATATTCTGGACCACCCGCTTGAACCTCTCCCGGTCCATCCGGACTGTTACCGGCTGGTTCAGCTCTGCCACCAGTTCCAGGCTGACTCCCGCCTGCTGGAATTCATACTGATTGTCGGCCGCACAATCCTCGAAGTAACGGGCCAGATCCGTCGGCTCGAAATGATAGGGCAACTGATTCAAGTCAAGGGATGAATACAGAAGCAAATCATCCATCAGCGTATTCACCAGCACCGCCTTGGAACGCGCCGTCTCCAGGTATTCCCGCGTCTTCTCCGGCGTCCGGGCTACCCCGTCCAGAATTCCTTCAATATAACCCTTGATGGACGTAACCGGAGTCTTCAGATCGTGGGAGATGCTCGAAACCAAAAACTTGCGGTTCTCGTCATATTTTTGCTGCAGATGTACCGATTCCTTCAACCGGATCCGCATGATCTCCAGAGTTTTGCCCAACTCACGGACTTCGCCTTCGCCCTCTTCGGCGATTCCTCCGCTCAGGTCCCCTTCACTGATCTTCGCCGCGGCGTCCTTCAACCGGGCAACGGGCCGGATAATGGCCTTGGAGAAGCGGTAGGACACCCAAGCATTCAGCAGCAACAGGCTCAGGATGAAGATGGCGGCAGCGAGCAGCCCCAGCAGCTTGTAAAAATCTGTGTTCAACTGAACGGCAGCCAAAAGCACCAGCGCCCCGTTCGTCCCCGATGTGAGACGGTACGTAATCCGCTCATAGAAGTACGTCTTCCCATCAATAACCAAACTATCCTGTTCCGGTGTATTGTCCGTCAGAAGCAGCAGCTTGGCCAAATCCATCTGATTTAAGGAAATGGTGGCATACAATGCTTCCCCGTTCTTCACCAGCACAGCTTCCGCGCCTGACGCCCGTGCCCGGAGGGAGAGCTCCTGTTGAACAGCCGCACCCGCCAATTGCTCGAAGGTATACGGCTGCATCTCGTTCTTGATCTGCTGCAAGCTGCGCTTCACCTCGAAGGCCCTTGCCATCTCGTCCAGGCGTGTCTCCCGTCCGAGGATTTTGGTATAGAACGCCATAAATATAACCGACCCCAGCAGGGTCAGTGCAACAGCTCCCAACACCGTCAACAGGTTCAAAGCATAGAAACGTTTGGTTAAGTTCATGGAGGTCCCACTAAATCTCCTTCCTGTCAAAACAATAAAAACCTGCGGTAAACAGCATTATACCACATCCCGACATAATCAGGGTCTGCCGCAGAATTTTGGTCAGATTGAGGGAATCCGAAATCCACAGGGTATACCAATCGAACATGGAGGTGATGAAAAAGCTGGAGTATGCCGAAAAAACTGCGCCCAGGACCCACAGGGCAATAAAGGAGACAACAGACAGGAAGAATACCGCCAAGCCCCCCCGGATTACATTCCCCAGACAGACCACCAGCAAAGAAAAGACGAATACGGGTAAAAATGTCGCGGTATACGACAAGAAAACACGAACAATGCCGATGATGCTGACCGAGGTCATATTAAACAAGAATCCAGCCAATAACGACAGCACCATGACCAGCGCCAGATTGGCAATGATGAACAGAGCCAAATTTACTACCTTGGCGCAAAAGACGCTGAACCGGGAGACAGGACGCAAGAGCGTCAGCTTCATGGTGTTGGAGGTAAATTCACCGTTGAACATATCAATGGCGACGAAGGCGGCGAACAACGGCAGGATGCTGTAAGTAACCAGCGAAAGAACCACCAGCGGGAACTCGGTGCTGCCCACTACCCGCAGGCCCAGTCCGTGCTTGATGGATGTTACAGCCGCCTGCCCGACTAAAACCGCCAATATGGAAAAGATGGCTGCTGCCAGCATTTTTTTCTTTTTTACCAGCTTGACGATTTCATTCATCAACGCCGCTTTAAATCCTTCCATTGCGTTCCACCTCACTGACGAAGTAATTCTCAAGGGATGAATAATCGGAGAGGATCTTGTCGGTGTACTCCACATGGACCAGCTTCCCGTTATACACCACTCCAATCCGGTTGCATGTAAGCTCCACATCATGGATCAGATGACTGGAGATCAGGAAGGTAGTTCCTTCCTCCATGGCCAACTGCTTGATAAGCTTGCGCATGGCAAGCATGCCTTCCACATCCAGACCATTCAAGGGCTCATCCAGAATCAGGAGCTTCGGCCTGGAGAGAATGGCTGCGGCCACGCCCAGCCGCTGCTTCATGCCAAGGGAAAATTTCCCTGCCTTCTCATGCTTGTACTTCAAGAGCCCGGTCCACTCCAGACACTCGTCAATTCTGTTCTGATCCACCCCGGGGTAAAACCTGGCGAACTGCTTCATATTGTCATTGGCCGACAGGTATGGGAATGACTCGGCGGTTTCGATAATACAGCCCACATGTTTCATCGCTTGGACCATGTTTTCCTGCACATCGGCTCCGAAAATCCTCACGCCTCCACGGTCCGGCTTCAGAAGCCCGGTAATCAGCTTCATGGCCGTGGTCTTGCCGGCACCATTGGGTCCAAGCAATCCGAATATATCGCCCCGGTCAACAGTCAGGTTCATATCGCTGATTCCTCTGCCGTTCTTGTATATCTTGGTCAGTCCGTTGATTTCCATTACGGCATGCATAAGCGGCTCTCTCCTCCAAAAGCATAATCAGGAAGCCGCCGCGGCGGCTTCCCTGGTCCCGGCTCCTTGCGGAATGCCGTTATTCGAATATGCGGATAAATTCAGCGTCGAAGAACACTTGCTTATCCCGGAAAAGCTCGTTCTGGTCCATCTGCAGAAAAAGTTTAGCAAACCCGTTGGGGAAAATCTGGAAGGTTCCCTGTTCCCCATTCGGCGTGGTATAAGTGAAGGAGAGAGCATGTTCCTGCTCTTGATCCGCCTTCTTACTGAACGTAAAGCTTACCGGTTCCCGGATCTCCGCTTCAAAGCCCGGTTTCACGGTCTCGGAATAGGTGCCAGTAATGCTGTTCTGCTCTACACGGGTGATCTCCAGCTTCCGTTCGCCCGCTTTAATGAATTCATTGTTCTTTTCCAGAATGATATCATTCTTATATGTGCCCACATACTTGCTGCTGAATCCGTAAGCCGCTTGCTCCACCTTGGACACATTCGCATTGGTCAGGTCCGGCAGAACGATCTTCGTCTCGCCCGCACCTGTCAATCTTACCGTTACAGAGACGGACAAATCATGAACACTACCATTCTTGTCCTTCCCTGAGAGGATTACCTCGCCGGTTATATTCTCCAACAGACCATCCTTCAGTTGGGAGGCCAGCCCCGTAACCTTCTTCACATAGATGTCACTCTCGAATTGCGGGACTTGTATCTCCCGGTTAGAGCGGCCCTCATCCGCTAGAATCTGTTTGATCCCAAAGGAAGCCACCGCGTTGACCACAGCTGGCACCTGGACCTCGGACAGGCTGGCGGAATAAGATTTGCCTCCATCCGTACGTTCTTCCACCTGGACGTAATCCTTCAGATTGCCTACCACTGCATCGAATATCTTCTCCAGCTCCGCCGCTCCCTGCTCCTTGAACGGATCCTCGAAGACCGGCTTCTCTCTCCCCTTTAATCCCTGTGCATACTCCGTTACATAGTAAGTATCATCCTGGCTGTTCTTCCAGACAGAACGGGTCGGATCAGAGTAGGAGTAACTCTGGTAAGGTTCTTCACCGGCGTATTGGGTAACAGTGGTGTTCTCCATCGCTTTCGCAGCATTGTCCATCTTCGCCCGCTGGGAAACCTGCATAATGGTTTCTCCATTATCCTTCATCGTGTACATCGCTTCCATCGTATAGTTGCTGAGTCCACTTTCCATTTGTGCTGCGGTGGTCTTGATGGATCCCTTCAACTGGTCATACCCGGAACCGATGAGGGCGTCGGCGAAGGCAGTGGAGAGAAACAGGGTTGCTCCAAGCGTAAACGACAGAACGGTTACCGTTTTTTTGTTTAACTTCATGTCGGATCTCCTTCTACTCATACTGGGGAAACGTTTCCTTAGTTCTCATTGTATAGCAGAGGTATTGCTTCCTTCTAAATGAAGTATTAACAAAGTATTAATTCTGCGTCCCGTTCATACTCAATGATGGCTCTTTCGCCCGACTTTATGGTTTTTGATAAATAATCCAATAATTAGTCCTGTTAAAGCAACAACAATTGACATCAAAAATGCATCATTGTTACCGGCAACCATTGCTTCTAAAGATATCTTTCCCTTCATGCTTTCTGTAATCACCTTGCCCTCTTGCATTGCAGTTGCCATGAATGTTTTGCCATGTGATGCAGCCCGGCTCGAGATGATTGAAACGATTAAACTCGTACTAATAGCTCCTGCTACTTGTTGTAACATACTTGCCATCGCAGATCCATGTGTTACTTCATTCTCAGATAATGCATTTAAAGCATTGGTCTGCATCGGGACTTGAACAATCCCAACCCCAACCATACGCAAAATATAGGCGATACATACAAAAGCAAACGATGTTTCCAAAGTAAAATTGCTTAACATAATCGATGCAATAATCATCAGAGGGAAACCAATCCATAGCAGCGGCTTGAAACCAAATTTATCGTAGAGCGTTCCGTTAACAGGCATCAGCAGCCCCATAAGAATGGAACCAGGCATCATAATTAAGCCACTTTCCAGAGGGCTCATACCACGTACAGTTTGCAAGTATACGGGTACTGGAATCATAACAGAATACATCGCAAAAATAATAGTACAGAATACAATAATCGATAGTGTGAATTGACCTTTTGAGAATATTCTAAAATTCAGCATTGGTGTCTTCATCCGTAATTGTCGGACAATAAAACCGGCGATGCCCAGTATACCAATAACTAAGCTAGTGATTACTATCGAATCTCCCCAGCCAGACTTGCCCGCACTACTAAATCCATAGATCGTACCACCAAAACCTATGATAGATAAAATGACGGAGAGAATATCGATTTTCCCCGGCTGGGTTTCTTTATCTTTTTCGAGTTTGATATAAGCAAATAAGAATACAATCAGAGTAACCGGCCATACCAGATGGAACAACGCAGGCCAACTCGCTATTTTCAGAATAAATCCGGCAAGCGTAGGTCCAATGGCTGGAGCAAAGATCAATACTAAACCAAACAGCCCCATTGCTTTTCCCCGTTTTTCCTCGGGAAATGCTTTAAATACAATGTTCATGAGCAATGGCATGATTAGCGAGGCTCCCAAAGCTTGAACGACACGCGCAATAAGCAATACAGCAAAATTAGGCGCAAAGCCGCCCAACATTGTACCAATAGTAAAGACTGCTATACACGTCAGAAATAGCGTTCTTGTTGCATACTTAGACATTAAGAAAGCCGATGTTGGTATTATAATGCCTGCTGTTAACATATAAATCGTCGTTAACCATTGAGCCGCAGTTGCAGATACATTAAACTCGGTCATCACTATAGGAGTTACATTACTCATTAGTGTAGTGCTTAATACGGTAAAAAAGGCGCCAATCATTAAGATAACCAGCCAACCATAGCCTTTTTTTTCTGTAGAATCATTAGACGGCATAAATTTTCTCTCCTTGTATACTAACAGTTTAGTTTTCATACTTAATGTATGTTATCAGCCTATATATAAAAATGCAAGCAATAAAAAAAGACAGTTGAAAATCCAACCGTCTCTGTGTTAAAGGTGTTTTAATATTTGAAGATAATTCCCAATTTTTGGATATTGATTAATTAATTCACTTTTAAGTGACGCTGTGATCTGGTTCAACATTCCAGGATAATCACTCAGATGCTCCCGGTTAGTGACTAAAAACTTTAAATATTCCACGAATAATTCTTTATTTTCTGAATCCTCATAATTTTCTTTTAGCCAGCTATTTAATTGCATTGTTTCTTGCATAAATTGCTCCATGCCAGTAAATATAATATCAGATTGTTCAATGATACTTTTAGAATCAAAAATCGGATGTTGATTCATATTCTCCAGACATATTAACATGCGGTCATAGCAACGGTTAACGATCATCTCAATTGAAACATTGGGGTTGGATGAGTAATTAACTTTCATTAACTCCTTAACTAATGCCTGAAGAAATAAAGTGGCGTCTAGTATGGCATTTGGATACGTTTTTCCAAAGGCTTTATCCATTTGTTCGTATAACCAATGGATGGACTTTTGTCTTCTTTGATTGATAAATGAAATAAGCTCAGGCTCTCTTTCTACAATCGCTTCTGATATGATCGGCCGAAGAGCGTTGTCATTTTCAAATTTTTTAATAAAACAAATAGTCTTACGGATTAAATCATCTTCTGCACTTTCGGATTCATTCAGTACCATAATATTTAATGCAGCATTCATTTTTTCTTGAAGTTGCTGCAACAACTCAAGGGTTAAAGAGCCTTTGGAGGTGAAATACTTATAGAATGTAGCTTTGGAAATATTGCTGGCATTTAATATGTCTTGAACTGAAGTTTCCAGATAACCTTTGTCTTTAAATAATTGATGGGTTGTTTGAATGATCAACGCCTTTTTTTCAATCATAATGAATACGATCCTCCACCAATTAAATTTGTCACACAATTATACCATAATCAAATGACATCACAATCCATTCTATTACAACAATCAAGAAATCTGTCTTCAATTTCCCTGCAGGCCATCAAAGGCTTTGTATAAGGAACAGCAATACTAAAGATGTAAATTCCATTCATAGAGGTCAATTTCAACACGCCTCCGTGCAGCTCTATCAATTGCCGGGCAATGGAAAGTCCTAATCCGGAGCCGATTTGATTATTGCTTCTATTCTCCGAATAATCCGCTTTATTAAATCGGTGGAACAGCTTATCTTCTTGTTCCTTTGTAATGGGTTGGCTTATGCTTTCCATTTCTATATAGTATCTTTGATTGTCTGATTTTAATGTTACATGCACATTCCCGGTATTTATGGAGTACTTCAGGGCATTCATTAACAGGATATCAATAGCTCTGCCAAGCTTGCTGCTGTCGATGGAGGCAATGACAGGAGTATCCCCCAGGTTTTTAACCAGAGTAATTCCCCTTTTTTGTGCAAGCGGTTCAAACTCAACCAGAATTTGACCGAGAAGCTGTTGCAGATCAACGGATTTGGAAGGAATGGGGTTATCCGAATTTTTTAGACGGGCATACTCAAACAAATCATCAAACAGTCTTTTTAAGTGAATGGCTATGTTATAGGTGCTTTGAACAAACCTTGGATACTCAGAGTATCCTAACAATTCATTCGATATAGTTTCGTAAATTTTGTCTACATTAAATACTTGACCCTGTGGACTGGCAAACAATAATAATATGGATAATTCCAACGGTGTTAAAGAAATTTCGGTGCCCCTCAACGTTACACTATGCCTTATCTTATTGATAATTAGATCCTGGAGGAAGATTAAGGAACCGTCTGCTTCTTTTTCCGCGTCACAATGGCTCCTTAATTGCGCCTTGACCCGGGCTAGCAATTCTTGGGGATGAAACGGCTTTTTAAGATAATCGTCAGACACGATGGTCAGCCCCGTAATAATGTCGATATCCTCTTCCTTCGCGGAAAGTAAGATAACCGGGAGCATGGAGGTTTCTCTGATTTTTAGGTATGTTTTAATTCCGTCCATACGGGGCATCATCAATTCCAGAATAACCAGATGAACCGTGTTGGATTTCATCATCTGCAAAGCCTCAATTCCATCTGCAGCCTCCAAAACAGCATAACCTTCATTTCGCAAATATTCTTGCAGAACAATGCGAATCTCTGTATCGTTATCCACGATCAGTATAGTAAACATTTTACCCCCTCTTCCCCGGTTACATTTATCGAATCATTGTTGATCAAGCTCAGGCCCAATACGAACCTGCTGCTTAATCTTCGTGATGGCATCATTAAAGGCCATATGAATATTGCATAAGCCTGGAACAGGTTCCAACTTTACGTCCCCGATTCGTTTGCCGATAATCAACTCTGGAACGGTTTCCGGGAAGCGGTGCAATCTCTTGAGGATGGCCGGGTTCTTTGCTTGAGGAATAACCTCTGCACCAGTAATAACATCGTCGATTAACGTGATCGTCACAATGACCGATGTGCTGAGGTTTTCATACTCACCGATTGCTGTATACATTCCATCAAGATATAGGACCTCTTCCTCTATTGCTGTCGGCCTCAAACTGCCGGCGGCAGGACTGGGAATTGCAGCCGCGGCGTATACTGTGCGTTGAAACGGTGTACCTTTGAGCCAGGTAAAAGTGACGAACATAAACAAAATTGCGCCTGATAATATGACTAATACAGGTATATTCCTTTTATTTACCATAATGGTTCCTCCTACGATGGAGTTCTCTCATTCTCACCCAACCGCAGCTCTTGTACCTTTCCTCTAACTGCGGACAGTTCTTCATTAGTGATGTCGGAACCGCTGTACCGGGTTTTTTCGAAGATCATAAGCAGGGACTCCAAATCATCTTTCCCCATCCCTTTCTCACTGTCGCCCCAAAGAAACAATGCTTCCCTTACAGTCTGATGCTTCAGACGGGAATAACCTCTCCGCTTCGCGTAACGAAAGAAGCGGTCGAATTCGAGTGCTGCCTTCCGGTTGATGTCCCACTGGCCATTGCTATTGTTAAACCCGATATGCTGCAATACCGGAATGCGGCGGCGGTTGATCCACAAGATACTTAACAGTACCGCTGATACCGCTATTCCTGCTGCCCATCCGCTCAAACGGGAGATTGAACCTTTCTCCTCCTCAATCGGCGGCGGGGCGGTTTCTGAATCAGAGGACACTTCCGGCTCAGGGCTGGCTTCTTGGATTGGCTCCGTCGGGACCTCTTCTGCAGATGTGTAAACCGGGAGGACAAAGCCGGAGGTAGGCTCAAACGGAATCCATCCGAATCCGGGGAAGTTGACCTCCACCCAGGAATGGGCATCAGCATTGCGGACCGTATAGATCCCTTCTCCTCCTGCCTCACCCGTTGCAAACCCTTTGACCCAGCGGCTTGGAAGACCGATGGAGCGTACCATAACAGCCATGGCTGTCGAGTAATAATCGCAATAGCCTTCCTTGATCTCGAAAAGAAACCGGTCAACAAAATCAGGGCTGTTGCCAACCCCTTCGTTTGGGTTGGTGGTGTACGGATACGTATTAGCCAAATATTGTTCAATCAGCTTTACTTTATCGTACATATTTGTTCCGGACCGGGTTACCTGCAATGCCAACTCACGCACCCGTGACGGAAGAGTTTCCGGAAGGAGCAGATATTCTCCAAGCCCGGGCGGAATGGGCGGTTCTGCCGGCAGCTTGCGAAGCTCAGCCTCATCAACGATCGGCACTTTGGAGATAATCGTATAGGAATCAGGATACCAGCGGCGTTCTTTCCATCTTAGCTCTCCTGCCCGGGAAGACCATTGAAGCTGTGGAAAGTTCCCGTCCCTGCCCTCCCTGGAAACACTCTGAACGCTATCAATTGCATATGCCCCGAACAGCACCGGAAGATTCTGTTCCGAGTCGCTCGCCATCGTCATCGTCTGGGTCACTTCTATTGTCCTTAGGCCGCCCGGAATGGATTCCGGGTCCTGCAGCAGAGAGACAGATGGCGGGACGGATGACAGTAACACTCCGTTCTGACCTTGAGCGGTCCAGCCGTCGCCTGTATAGGAAGAGCGTGTTTCTCCCCGCCAGTAGCTCGGGTATGATGAAATAACAGACATGACAGGCGCTGTATCAAGGGTCAATTGGCCGCCGATAGATGAATCATCCGAGCTGTAGCCGGAAACAGAATCTCCACCGGACGAGCTTGTTGTGCTGCTGCCATTATTGAATAGCGAAAGCTGCCTTCCTTGCAAACCGCTCCACATCGTATAGGGGTCAGTCAGAACAGCTTTTACCTCCGGAGCCAATGTTCCAACATAGACAACGGATGATACAAGCAATACAATAGGCAGAATAGTCCGAGGGGAGGCCAGTATGAACCGGGTATCCGGAAGCTGTTTGTGTAATTCGGTGAAATGCCGGATAATCAGCAAGAATAAGCTGCATAAAATAACGGTCGCCACCTGCTTCCACAGATGCAGAGAGCTGTACGAATCGCGTATAGCCATCACCGTCACTGTCGCCACCAGAACCAACCAAATCATCCGTTTCGTCCGCATGATCTTCAATACAGCAAGGAGGATGAGCCATACTGATATGGCAAACCAAATAAATGGTGTAAGTTGCATAAAATTATCGTGAATAAGGATTCCCAGATCACGAAGCTTGGAAATCTCCCGGCCCACTGGTTCAATCCCAAGGATATAGCTTGTTGCGGACAAAGCGGATGTGAGCTGCAATAAACGGCGAAGTGTCCAATGCAGGGAAGGGATCATCTCAATAACGGCTGCAGCAAGCAGCGTAAGTTTCATAATAACGACTGTTTCCGGCAACCATACCCCGTCTTCTTGTTGAAGCCAGGTGATGTACTGCAGTAAGATCAGTCCCGTCAGAAAAACGGAAACCTGGTTTTCCCAATCCCGCATCAGAGTTTTATGCCACCAAGGCTGTTTTTCCAATTAGTCATGCTCCTTCCAATGCAAGAGCCAGTCCTTCGATAGACGTTACAGGGTACCCAAGGACATCCTTGCGGCGCAGACGCCCGCTCCACTCTTCCCGCTCAGCAGTTGAGGCTTCCGGAGCAATCCACATATGGCATATTTTCATTCGCCGTTGTTCGGTCCATGTGACCAGGGGCATCATCGCGTTACCGAAATGAGGAGAAATTATAATGAAGAAGCTGTCAGGAGAAAGCAAGTGCCCATGGTTTTTAAGCACATCGGCTATTGCATCCGTACAGTTCGGTTCCACGCTGATTAGATGATTCATTAGCACTTTCCCGTGGTTTGCATTTGACTTGGGTTCGAAATATTTCCTGTCGCTGCCTACGGATAACATACCGGTAGCCACACCCCGGCTTATGGCATAATCCAGAAGGGAAGCCGCAGTGGATATCGCCAATTCAAAATGGTCTTTGTTAGAATAGGCGTTGCTGTTACGGTCAAGGACAACAATGAGCTTGGCATGGGACTCCCGCTCGAATTCCCTCGATTTCCAAGTTCCCGTCTTCGCCGTGGCATTCCAATGAATGATAGACGGCCGGTCCCCGGCAACGAACTCGCGGACGCTCTTGAACTGAGCCGTTTCCCGGTAGGAATTATTCGATTGGCGGTTAACGCCCATTAACATCCTGCTCAGATATCTCCAGTCGCGAATTCGGATTTTTTGCGGCATCACAGCCAATTGAGTTGGTATACCAAGCCGCTGTTCCTTTTTGAACAAACCAAACACATCTTCCGTTGAGCAAATCATCTCGTCAAATTGGTAAAACCCTCTGCGTAAAGAAGATGTTCGATAGGATAATTCCACTATCCGCTTCCGGTTGGGTATACCCAAGCTCTCAATGACATGCTCCTCCCCGTCCCCGCCGGTAATGGTCTCTTTTATTTTAACGTACGGTATCGGCCAATAGCCGGGTATTTTCAATTGAAGCTGCACAGTAACCCCTGCACCTGCTTGAATGAAGGGCTCATGTCCGTTCTCTGACAGGTTACGGACACCCGTCAACTGGGAGATCCCATTCCAGCGGCATATGATGAAGTAGCTGCATAGCGCTGTAATGATGATGAATAACATGAATGCAAGTTTGCCGCCTTGGTACAGGAAGTAAAACAAGCATAGAACAAACAGCATAGCTACTCCCCAAAAATGGAGTGAAAACTTAAAGAACGTACCCACTAAGCCTTCCCCCCTATTTCCCACGGCTATTTCACCACACCAACCGGTACATGGATTTGCTGAAAGATCGAATTGAAGACGGATTCCAACGTACTTCCGTCCATCCTTGTCTCCGGGTTCAGAATAATCCGGTGGCCGAGCACAAACGGAGTTAAATACTTGATATCATCCGGGATTACATACGAACGGTTCCGCAAATAGGCGAGCGCCTTGGAAGCCTGCTGGAGAGCAATGGCCGCCCGGGGGCTGGCCCCCAAAAATACGGCGGGATGCTCACGGGTACTCCGTACAATTGTTACCAAATAGTCTGTAATGGCCTCGTCTACGTGAACCTGCTTCACTCTCTCCCGCATATGGACCAAATCTTCAACTGCCGCTACCGGGTTGAGCCTGCTGAGAGGATGGGCGCTTTCTTGGGAAAGCAAGATCTTCTTCTCCGTTTGATGATCAGGGTATCCCAAACTGAATTTCATCATGAACCGGTCCAGTTGTGCCTCCGGCAATGCGTAGGTACCTTCGAAATCAATCGGGTTCTGAGTGGCCAGCAAGATAAACGGCTCTGGAAGTGGATGGCACTCGCCATCCACCGTTACCTGATGCTCTTCCATTGCTTCGAAAAGCGCCGATTGAGTTTTCGTAGAGGCCCGGTTGATTTCGTCAGCCAGCAAAATGTTGGTAAAGACTGGGCCGGGACGGAATACAAATTCCTCTTTTTTGGGATGATAAATAGAAACACCGGTTATATCAGTAGGCAGCAGGTCGGGGTTGCATTGAATACGGCGGAACCCGCCGCTTATGGATTGCGCCATTGCTTTGACCAGGACTGTCTTCCCTGTTCCCGGAACGTCTTCAAGCAGAACATGGCCGCCTGCCAGGGCTGCTGCCAGAAGCAATTCTAATTCTGCAGCCTTGCCCATAATACAAGCCTCCAAATTGGACTTTAACCGGCTTAGGAGGATGTTGTCTTCTTTCCCTATCGCATTCATCACATCTGCTCCTTAGGCTTTTTTAATAATTTCGATCGTACCTTTAATATTGCATAAGGACTCTCCTTGTTTATTGTAAATCATCAAATAATAACCTCCGGTTTGGTCTTGCGAGACTTCGATTCCTTGTTCGGGAACCACCATCCAGGCTTTTTGGGCGCCCGCTTCTTTGTGATTTTCCCGGACCAGCTTGATAGTCAGCTCCTCATTGTAACCTTCGGTAAGGATGTTATAGTGGATCACGTCACCTGCCTCGAAGCTGTACTTCCCTTCAAGACGTACCAGTTCTTTACTGGCCAGGCTCTTGATATTCACATCGATGACTTGGACATTATTCGCGTCGCGGGCCGCTGCTTGTCCCGTTTGAATGGATGCTGTCTCATGATTTACCGGGGTGTTGGCAAATACCATTCTGGAGCCCATTATGGTCATCAGTGCAACAAAAAAGATGGTGATCCCGGCTTCCTTCTTGGTATTGTCCATAATCCGGAAAATTCTTGTTTTGATGCTATACCCTTCCCGGTAAAAATGCGTGGACAGGGCGGTTTGAACTTTGGAGCCCTTTTTGATTAAGCCAATGATGGTTTCGCTGTACCGTTTGCGTTGTTCCATGCTTGTTTCCTTTACCACCAGTTCATCACAAGACAGCTCACACTGGACTTCGATCGCCTTAGCAATGATATATACCGCAGGATTGAACCAATGCACCGCAGTGGTTAATAGAATTAATGATTTATGCCATAAATCATGCCGTTTGAAATGGATTAGCTCATGCCTCAATATAAAGGTCAGCTCTTCCGGATCCATTTCAATAGACGGCAACAAAATAACCGGCCGGAAGAAGCCAACCAACATGGGACTGCTGATGAACGGGCAAGTTTTCAAATCAACATGCTTTCTTATTTTCATTTCTGCCCGTAAAGAATCCAGTATATTGAAGATGCTCCGGTTCTCTACAGCCTCTCCCCAGCGGTTGACCAAATCGATAAACCGTTTATGCCGCCAAACATTGTAGGCGATAATCCCTGCCGTACAAATTCCCCATATTCCGCTTATTATCCACCATAGGGAAATTAGTGAGTTTTGGCCCATTCCGCTGGCAACCCTGATAGACTCATCCATATTAAAATGCTTCAGTTCGATAACCGGTATTTCCGGTATGGGAAGAGGAATGACATTTTGATTGATATGGGGCCAAAAAGGAAATATCCAGCCAATGATTACAAAGAGCCAAATGTAATACAGCCAAGTTGCGGAATAACGTTTTGCCAAGTGAGGCATAGCAGCCATGTAAACGAAGGAAATCACCGACATAGCAACAGAACAGCGCAACAATGTTGCCAAGAATGCCGGCATATCAATCCCTCTTTTCCTTTAGCCAGTGCATCAAATCCTCGAGATCGCTGTCGTTAATCTTCTTGCCGTTGTACAACGTGGCCACCAGGCTTCTAAAGGAATTGGCGTGGAACCTGTCCATAAAATCGCCTGACTCAAACTTCAGATAGTCGTCTCTGCCAATCAATGGGTAATAGGTGCGTTCCTTCCCCTTTTTTTCTGTTCGGATGAACCCCCGCTCTACCAGCCTCGCCATCAGAGTAATAATCGTTTGCGCCTTCCATGCCCTTTCATTACCCAACTGCTCCATAATGATGCTTGTCGTGATGGGCGGCTCATTAGCCCATACAATCTTCATGATCTCAAATTCAGCATCAGGAAGTTTTTTCATTTGATTCAAACCGCATTCCCCATTTTCTACAATTGTCTTACATAGTATAATACCTTTCTCTATTTTGAATGTCAATGCGTTGACCAGGATGGAAAATCAGGTTGGGAGACTCTCTCCCAACCCGGAAATCCTTGTCTACAAAGCGCCAACTACCGGGTGGGGAATATACGGCTTTTCCAGCGACTCTATCTCTTCCGGTGATAACTTGACCAATAAGGCGGCTGCCGCGTCTTCCAGATGGGATATTTTAGTGGCGCCGATAATGGGAGCGGTGACGGGCTCTTTTTGCAGCAGCCAGGCAAGGGCGATGTGGACGCGGGGAACGCCGTGTTTTTCCGCGATCTCCGCAACCTGATCCACAATCAGCCGGTCAGCGTCTGCAGTGGCATCATATTTGGAGCGTTGGACTTTATCCGTTTCGGAGCGGTGTGTTTGTACGGACCAGTCTCTCGTCAACCGGCCTGATGCCAGAGGGCTGTATGGAATGACGCCGATCTTCTCCGCTTTGCATAGCGGAAGCATCTCGCGCTCTTCCTCGCGGTAGATCAGGTTATAGTGATTCTGCATGGATACGAAGCGGGTCCACCCGTTCTTCTCCGCTGTATGAAGAGCCTTGAGAAACTGCCAGGCATACATGGCCGAAGCTCCGATATACCTTGCCTTCCCGGCCTTCACTACATCATGCAGGGCTTCCATCGTTTCTTCGATGGGCGTATGGTAATCCCACCGGTGAATTTGGTACAAATCCACATAATCCGTTCCCAGTCTTTTCAAGCTCTTGTCGATCTCGCTCATGATGGCCTTGCGGGACAGTCCGGCGCCATTGGGACCTTGGTGCATGCGGAAGTGCACTTTTGTTGCCAGGACAATTTCATCCCGGTTGGCAAAATCCTTCAACGCCCGTCCCACAATCTCCTCGCTGGTTCCATCCGAATAAACATTGGCTGTGTCAAAAAAGTTGATGCCGAGCTCCAACGCCTTTTGGATAATCGGCCTGCTGTTCTCCTCATTGATTACCCATGGATGAGTCCAACGCTCAGCCACGCCAAAGCCCATACAACCCAAGCATATCCGTGATACATCCAAGCCTGTATTTCCGAGCTTTACATATTCCATTTTTTAATCCTCCCCTTCATTTCCTTTTGCAAGACCAATTTTTTTATAAGAACTGACCTTGTAATTCAGTTTTTCAAGCGTTCCTTCCATCTCTTTTAGTCTGGCAGCCAACAAATCACGTTGTTCGATCAAAAGCTCTTTTCTGGCTTCGAAGGTGGAATCACCCAGTTGATACAGCCTCACATACTCAATCAAGACTTCAATCGGAAGTCCGGCATCCCGCATACATTTGATGAATTCGATCCACCTGCAGTCCTCTTCCGAGTAATCCCGAATCCCGCTTTTATTGCGGCTAACGCTGGGAATTAACCCGATGCGCTCATAGTACCGGAGCGTATCCTGCGAAAGTGTAAATTTTTTGCTCACTTCTGCAATCGTCATACGTTCAACCACCTCCTGTCTGTCCAGGGTTCATCTCTCGTTGGAAGCGTCCTTGGCAGGAATCATTTGCCGGGCCCGGTCAGGAATTCGACAGCCGCGGGATCGTAGCAACCTCTTTACTTTACCCCTTGGAGTTAACTCCAAGTCAATAGATATTTTACATTTGTAAATTTTGCAAGATTTCAATATACCCTTCTGTGCCATGCACGCGGATTCGTTGCCCGTCTTTTATCAGCTTGGTGGCATTCTCCACTCCAACAACTGCCGGCAAGCCATATTCACGCGCGATAACTGCTCCATGGGTCATCAGCCCGCCAACTTCAGTGACCAGGCCCTTTACGGATACAAACAGCGGCGTCCAGCTGGGATCAGTAAAGGAGGTGACCAATATATCCCCTTCTCCCAGGTCTGCATCCTCCATGTTCAAGATCACACGAGCCCGTCCCTCTATAACTCCCGAAGAAACAGGCAAGCCTGCGATAGCTTCGGTTGGGAGCTTTTCCCGTTTGTACTTCCCTGGAATAATTTCACCATCAGATGTGATAATCCGCGGCGGAGTCAGTTTTTCATATAATTTGTGCTGGTTTTTTCGGACACCAATGATCTGGTAATCCAGTTCATTCGTGCGTACGGCTTCACGAAGTTCCTCAAAAGTAAGATAGTAGATATCTTCTTTTTCATGAATAACCCCTGCTGCCACGAGTTGCCCTGCTTCCTTCAGCAAAGCCTGTTTATAAACAAAGTAGCGGTTAACCATGCCGTATTTGGGATATTCACGATACCCGATGAAATTCCGGATCAGGTCAATCTTTGCTTTTGTTTCTTTCGCTTTTTGCTCACCATCCGGCAATTGCTTCAGCCGTTCTAATATCTCCTGTTCTTTTTTCGAAGCTTCCTGCAACCCCTGCTCAAATTTCCGGGTACCTTCATTAGGCTCAAAATTTTTGATGTTACTGAGAATCATGGGGATTAGTATTATTGGTTTTTCACTCCAACGGGTTCTCGTAATATCGATTTCTCCCACACACCGCATTCCGTATTTGGTAAGATAGGCATAAAGCGCATCCCGAATTTCCTGTCCGCCGTCAAACTTAACCAGACCATCCAAAAAGCTGTCATCTTTTGCATGCTGCAAATATTCGATCACCTCTGGATAAGGACGGATCACATCTGCGACATCCAAGAGAGCCAGGCCCATCTCTGAAGTAATATTGTTTGGTACGGATTGAGAAAGCGTATCGGCAGCGTTGGTTTCACCTAACCACTTGTTCATATTCTCATTGATCCATAATGAAGCATCAATAGCAGCCATAAATACGGCGGAGCTTTGGGGAGCAAATAAAATACTTCTCAAGACCTGGAGATCCTCCAGAATAAAATCCAATACTTCTGACCCCGATTTCATTTGGATATTATGCTTTAGCTCTTCTATTGATGCTTGGCTATGCTTAATCAGAGCGGCGACGATTGCAGGATCATTTTCGATTTGCCGGCTGCTTTTCAGGGGACTCGGTTGGTTCTTTTCACTTGGCAACAATTTGATATAATCCCGGTCGATAATGGTCATGAGTGCGTCTTTGATGAGCGGATCGTGTTGGCCAAGGTTATTCAATAGCATGTCTCTGCCGTCGGATGAAGCCAGCATGGGTGTAAGATCAACAAATAGCCTTCCGCCGGCTCTATGCCGCGGTCCCAAAGATGTTAACTCAAATAAAGACAGTCCCAATGGCTTCATGGGGTCAGTCATCATTTGTTGATGGCCGACAGATACATAAACGTGATTTTCTTGATCCTTCCCTTCAGGGACCGGGTACAAGGTTGTGATTGGCCGGCTCTGGACAATATAAAATGCATCATCTACCAAACACCATTCGATATCTTGCGGGCAACCCAAATAAGCTTCAATCTGTCTTCCGATCTGTGCCAGCTGTAAAATTTGCGGTTCAGTAAGGGTTTGAGTCTTTTGCAGGTGGGGCTCGATTTGCTTGGTCTCTGTTCCGCCTTCCTTACGTCCGTAAATAGCCAATTTTTTAGCTGCGATCCTTTTTTCGACGATTTGCCCTTCCTGCACTTTATAACAATCGGCGGATACCAAGCCGGAGACCAGCGCTTCTCCCAGTCCAAAGCCGGCATCGATGGAGAGCAGCTTGCGGTTGGAGGTAATGGGATCCGCGGTGAATAAGATCCCTGAAGCCTGGGGGAAAACCATCCTTTGGACGATGACGGATAAATAAACCTGGCTGTGGTCAAAGCCATGTTGCATCCGGTAGATAACCGCGCGGTCCGTAAACAAGGAAGCCCAGCATTGGCTGATATGCTGCAGGATTGCTTCTTTGCCGATGATATTCAAGTAAGTGTCCTGCTGACCGGCAAAAGAGGCATGCGGCAAATCTTCAGCAGTTGCGCTGGAACGCACTGCATAGGCGTGCTCATCGCCAAACCGGGAGAGATAGCGGGTAACTGCGTCTCCAACATCGGAAGGAATTTCTGCCTCCACAATGATTTGCCGGATCTTCCTGCTGATTTCAGCAATTTGCACCCGTTCTTCTGCGTTTAACATGGTTAGTTGAGCCAGCAGAGCTTGATACATCCCGTTTTGTCCGACGGCTTTTTGATATCCTGCTGTTGTAACACAAAATCCTTCGGGTACTTGTATTCCTTCAAGTTTAGATAATTTCCCTAAATGCAGTGCTTTTCCGCCAACAAGCAAGAGCTCCGTCTTTTCCATTTCGTGAAGACCGAGAACCAGAGATCCCATTCAACATCTCTCCCATCAGTAAATTGAGAAAACAATTGACAAGGGTTTGCTGATATGCTAAAGTTAAAGTATAAGATGAGATTATTTTGTTTATTTGTTTTTTTATCAGTTGTAAACTGATTATATCACCGTGTCTGCACATATGCAATAACTACGAACCTGATTGTATTTTCGGGTTCTTTTTTGATTTCCATGAGAAAAACCTGGCGGAAGTTCACCGCCAGGTCCTTTTTTTCGTTTCCAAAGGAGTCCCGCCGTTTTCCTATGGCGGTCCAGCTCCGCTTACTTGATTTACTGAGAAAGGGCTTCTCTTCCTCAGAATTATATACTTTCTGATTTACCAAGGATAAACGCCTAGCGGCGTCTTTTTGACGCTGACGCGTTTGTCAAGACATCGAGCCGCTTCCATGTTTATACTTTCTGGCTTAAAACACCCGAGGCGGGACTCCTTTGGAACGCAATAAGGACTGCGCTAAAGTATCTGCCTCTCCTCATGTTGCTTCTCGAGAAACTGGGCGACAATGCCGTTGAACATCTCCGGTTGGCACAGATTGCTGGGGTCTGAGGAGTCGGGAATAATCTCCAGCTGCGCATGAGGCAGCTGTTCAGCCATTTCCTTCATGCAATGGATGCCATATTCCGTAAAGTCGCCGGATATGCATAAGACCGGACGGGTAAACAGCTTCAGATGAAGGGAGTAATCCAGCCGGGTAGCGGCCAGCCTCTGCCGGTACAGCTCGCTGGGACGCTTCTCCAGCATGCATTTTCTGATCTCGCTGTAGGCACAGTTCCAACGGCGGTACAGCAACCGGAGCGAAGGCAATACAAGCTCTGTAGGGGCAAAGCATGTGATCAGGCTGCAATAGGCGGCCATCAGTTGGAGCTTCCCGATCAGCGTGGATACCTCGCTCCGGCAGAAGCTGTCGGCAACCACCATTGCTCTCACCCGCTCGGGGTACTGCTTGGCTATATGCTGTACGACAAGACCGCCGTAAGAAATCCCTACAAAAACCGCATCCCGCAGATGCAGATTGTTCATGAGCATAATCAAATCCAGACTCTGGGTTTCGATAATGTCCTCCGGCTGCTGCATCAGCTTGCCGGACTTGCCGTTGCCGCGCAAATCGCACACAATCACCTGATACTTTTTGGAGAAATGCTCCAATTGGGGCTTGAACATGGTATGGGTCAGTCCCGTTCCATGAACAAACACAATAGGCATGCCGCTTCCTTGCACCTCATAATAGAGAGAGGTTCCATTTAACTGTGCGACTGGCAACCTCAACACCTCCACTGGTCAAAAAACTCTTAAAATGCGCAGCAAAAAGCCACAGAGGGCTTCTCTGTGGCTGTAACAGTCACATGAACTTCATCCTCTCTCCATAACGCTTACGAGGTTAGCTGCCGGATTCGGGCTTTGAGAGTTGCCCTACCTGCCATGAATGCGCCGGGCGCATCATGCTCAGGATTCACCCCATAACCGCACCGGTTGTTAGCAGACCGGCTTACGGTTGTTGGTTCCCCCGCTTTCCATAACGGAAATTAAGCGAATATATGTTACATATTCAATTCATAATTATAGATTGAATCATACATCGCTTAAATAATTGTGTAAAGGCGGACATACCGCCAATCCTGCACGAATCGTCTGATTTTCACGGCAGATTGCGCTTACATTGCGTGAGAATTCCTGTATCTCTTCTTTATGCTCGGGTTCTCTTCATTTTCTGCGATAATGAAAATATCCCGTTCCAGGAAGGAATGGGACCGGCTGCTTCTGCGGAACAGAATCTGAATCTGATTCAGGCCGGTTCGCCTCAAAACCCGGTAGCCCGCCGTATCCGAAGGAGCCGCTCTTCCTTCTGTATCGGGCCTGGAATAGCCGGACCAACCGGAAAATGAAAAAACCTTGGCGGCCTATGCCGCCAAGGAGAAAATCCCGGCTATTGCATTTGATTAACCCATACGGGAGAAATGCTCCACGGCTTTGGCGAAGTCGGCAATGGTCTTCTCCGGATCCCCGTGCTCGATTCCTTCGCGGACACAGTGCTGCAGATGCCCCTCCAGAATCACCTGTCCCACCTTGTGCAAAGCGGCCTTGGCTGCGTTGATCTGCACCAGAATATCCTCGCAGGGCACGTCTTTGTCGGCCATGTCGGAAATACCGCGGATTTGACCCTCAATCCGCTTCAATCTTGCCTGAACCTTGGAAACATCCATACATTGTCTCATGCTCTTAGCTCCAATCCAAATGATGGCAATGACGCTCCCCAGGCAAAGCGCGTCAATCCTCCGTGTCTGACTCCGCTTCTGCCTGCATCTTAATGATGACTTTGCTGATCCGCATATTGTCCACTTCCTCTACCGTGTACAAAAAGCCGCTCAGGGAGAGGGTTGGACGGTCGTCCGGACCGGGGATGAACCCGAGCGAGCCGATAATAAACCCGCTAAGCGTATCATAGATATCACTGGGCAATCCGGTATGCAGATGCTGGTTAATCACGCGGAGGCTGACCAGACCGTCAACCCGGTACGATCCGTCTTCTTGCAACTCGAACTCCTTCTCCTCGTCATCATGCTCGTCTTGAATGCTGCCGACGATTTCCTCCAGCAGGTCCTCGATGGTAATGATGCCGGCCATCCCGCCGTACTCGTCAATAGCAACAGCCAGATGGACATTGTGCTTCTGCAGTTCCTTGAAAGCCTGATCCGTAGGCTTGCTCTCCGGTATAAAGTATGGCTGCCTGATGATAGACAGCAGATCGAAGCCCGCGGGAATACCCTTCTCCAGATAAGGCATCAGATCCTTGACATGCAGAATACCGATAACCTGGTCAAGGGAGCCTTCATATACGGGAAAACGGGTGTAATTCTCCGAAACGATAAGCTCGGCTAGATCATGGGAAGCAATATCGGAAGAAAGGCCAACTACAGATCTGCGGTGGGTCATGATGTCGGATACGTATTTGTTGTTAAACTCGAATATGTTATTAATCATTTCTTTCTCATTCTCAAGAATGGTGCCGTTCTCCTTGCCTACGTCCACCATCATCCGGATTTCTTCTTCCGTCACCTGCTCATCCTTGGCGTTGGGATCCACTCCCATCATGCGAACCAGCAGATTGGTCGATAGAGTCAGCATCTTGACGAAGGGGGCAGATACCTTCGACAGAATAGTAAGAGGTCCAACCACAACTTTGGATATGCCCTCCGCCTTTTGCATAGCCAGCCGCTTGGGAACCAGTTCCCCCAGTACCAATGTGAAATAAGACAATATAAGCGTGATCAGAATCAGGGAAATGGTATTCAATATCCCGAGCTGTACGGGAACGCCTGAATCGTACAGGAATTGGGCAAGTCTGCCGGCGAAATTCTCCGCGGCAAAGGCGCTCGCCAGGAAACCGGCCAAGGTAATTCCGATCTGGATCGTAGCCAGGAAACGGCTGGGCTCGCTGAGCAAACTCAGCAGCATAACCGATTTCTTATCGCCCTTCTCGGCCATCGACTTGACCTTGTTGTCATTCAAAGTAATTAATGCAATCTCCGACGCGGCAAAAAAGGCATTGAGCAAAATAAGCAAAATCAGTACTGCTATCTCCACGAACAAGTGAATCATCCCTCCATTTTGCTAATTGAAAAATAATCTTAGCATATGAAAAAATGGAGGATTTTAAATACGCAAATAAAAATTTACTTTTCTGCAAACAGTCGGTTTACAAATAAACCAGTGGGGGTCAAGCCTGATACTATCGCCCTCAGGTTCATCGTCCATGTCGGCTGTCACACTCCTTTGAACTTCATTATAGCGCATGAGCCTGCTTTTTTAAAGCAAACGAACCCAAAAGGGGACACAGCGCCGGACAGAAGCCGGATGCGGCGGGACAAGAAACGGGAATTTCAGGGTAAAAAAGCTTAAGGGCCGTCGGGAAGGCTTGGCTGCCGCGGGGCGTCTGCAGGCCGTAAGACGCAGATGAATCGTTAAAATGTTTATTCCCTTGCCAAACTGGGGATAGACTAGTAGGGAACTGCAGACAAACCAATATGGAGTAAAGGAGCGGTTGGACATGGAACAGATGGGGAAAAAAGTGGCGTTTCTGTTGGCGGAAGGCTACGAGGATTCGGAAATGAAAAACCCGTACGAGGCAATTACCAAGAATGGAAATGATGCGGTCATCATCAGTCTGGAGAAAGAGGCCGTTCTGACGGGCAAGAAGGAAACCATCTCCTATACCTCCCATCTGTCAGCGGCGGAAGCGGACCCCAGGGATTATGAGGCGATTATTATTCCCGGGGGCAAGTCGCCCGCCAAATTGCTGGAGAACGGGGATATGGTGAAATTCATCCAAGAGGCCGACCAGCTGGGGATTACCATTGCCGCGATATGCCACGGCCCGCAGCTGCTTGCCAAAGCCGGCTTGCTGCAAGGCAGAACCTTGACCGGCTATCCCGGCATCGCCGATGAGGTCAGAGCTGCCGGCGCTGCCTTCGTCGACCGTGAAGTGGTGGTCCATAACAACCTGATCACTTCCCGCCGGCCGGAGGATGAGCCTGCTTTTATTGAACAAATCATCAACAGGCTGGGTGTATCGGCCTATTAATGGAAGACGATGTCTTATTATACAAGCCGCCGGCATGCCCCGCCTCTGTTCCCTGCAGGACCGGCATGCCGGCGGCAATATGCTTCTGGACGGACCTTCGGCCATCCTCTATACTGGCAGTATGTGTGAAACAACGGCAGGATAACCGGAAAGGACGTCTGTTATGTCTTCGATCCACACGGGACAGGATTACGATTTTCAAGTGATTAGCATTAATCACGTTGCCAAGAGCAAGCCCAACCCGGAATGGCGGTATGATAAAGCCAATCCGGGCCCTAACTATGTGTTGGCCTATTGCATGGACGGAGAAGCCTTCTATTATTTTGACGGCCGCATGCATGTGGTGGAGAAGGGAGATGTGCTGTTTTTCCCCAAGGAATCCCTCCGTACAGCCCGCAGCAACCCCGATAATCCCTGGACTTACTACACCATCTCTTTTGATTTGGGCTTCGGGGATGAGACGAGCCAAGCTTATCTCAACTCCATCGAATGGATTCTCCGCCATCACAATCTGGCCATGCTCCAGCCCCAATTCTCCGAGCTGTACCACGTATGGACCGGCAAACGCAGCGGCTACCGCGTCAGATGCAAGGGGCTGCTGATGGAAATATTGTACCGCATGCTGAAGGAACGGGACCGTTCCCGCTTCAATTCCGTCCAATATCAAGCGATTGAGAAGACCATCAGCCTGATTCAGTCCGATTATACCCGCTCTTATTCCATTGAAGAGCTGGCCCGGCACGCCAAGCTCAGCCCTTCCCACTTCCGCCTGCTGTTCAAGCAGATCACAGGCATGACCTCGGTGCAATATCATAATTATATCCGCATCCATAAGGCCAAGGACCTGCTGTTAAGCGGAGAATGCAATGTGACCGAAGCGGCTTTGCAGGTAGGCTTTCAGGATATCTTCTATTTCAGCCGCCTGTTCAAGAAGACGCTGGGCCTTAATCCGTCCACTCTTATAGAGTAACCCGTTCCGCCTGATGTTCATCAATCCTGTAAGTGCGGCTGTTGTCCAGATTATGGAGCAGCCAGTGTCCTTCATCCGTCAGCTTGAGGGATACCCCGCCGGTTTTGGACGGAGGTTCGATCAGATAGCTGCCGTCTTCCAACACCTTCATATGCCACTTTCTGACTCCTTCATTGCTGTCCATAGCCATGCCGTACACCAGAGTATGGCTATGACGGAAGCCCTCCGACTCGTAGCGGAAGATCAGACCGCTGCCCTCCTTGCCTTGCCCCTGCTGATTCGGCTGGGGATGGTAAGAGTCATGAACATAGCCCCAGTCCCGGATAAGGCGGCAAGGATTGGCCTGCTCCTCTGATTGTGAGGACAGCAGGAAGAATTTCATGCCTGCTCCGCCTCTTCTGAATACCAATTTATTGGAAGCCGCCACATTGACGTTCAAGCGGTTATCCCTGTTGTTTACGACAAAATGGCTCTGCACTTTAACCGGTGCTGCACTCTCGATCCGGTCCACCACGAAGAGGATATGGGGCAACACTGCAATCCAGGTGCGTTCCGCCTTGAGAATGGGAGCACCGTATACCCCGGCGCAGTCGGAGCGGATAATTTGCACATCATCCATCTGCCGGAGGATCCGGCTGTGGTTGAAGAAAGGATTCGCATTGTGAATATTGCCATATACTTCTTTTTGCTCAATCAAAGACGTGGCAGCTTCATCCTCGGTCTGGGCAAGAAAGCTCCAGGTATTGTGGGAAGAACTCAGCTTGGACACCTGGTTGGCATGCAGCCTGTAGCAGCAATGGCCGGGATCAACGAAGAAGCGCTCCTGCTTGTGAGTGAGCATGAAGCTGTTCTGGTCCAGATGGCGGTGCGAAGAAACGTTATGCTGAAGGAAGCCGCCTTGTACTGCAAGCACGGTCACCGGGTCCGTCCAGCTATTTCTGGCCGTAACCGTGCCTGTCTCAAACTGGGAGAGCAGCGGCAAATTCGCCTGTTCCGGGGATACCGCCGCCACCGCTTCTTTATAAAGCAGCAGGCTCGGGAACTGATAGGAATTCACGAAGCCGAAGGTTGCGGAATCCGTAGGTCCCAGCCGGGGATTGGCATAGGTGGCATCGAACAGCCAGCGCGCCAGGCCTGCTTCCGTGGGATATTCCTTGGCAGATCTTGCCGCCGCATGCAGCAGTACATCTGCCGAAGGGCGGAACATAGCCGAGCTGTCGCCGAAGTTCACGCTGCGGGGATAGGCATCCCCTTCTCTGCCCCATCCCGACAGGGGCTTGATATAGAGCAGGCTGGCCGCATACCAGGGCATCAGGCGGGTGAAGCAGCCCGGATCAAGCTCGGCTTCCAAGGCCGGATCATACCGGATCAGCAGCTCCCGCAGATGAACCAGATGAATGCTGGCATAATTGCTGTACTGCAGGGATTCCCCATAACTGTCTTGGTTGTACAAGCTGGTTGCGAGGCTGTAGTACGAAACGGCCTCGCGCACCGCCTCTCTGTCATCGAGCATAACCGCAGCCGTTCCGAATCCGTTCAACAACACCATGAACCAGTTATTGATATGATTCCGGTTGCCGGCATATTTCGCAGCGGACCTCCGGCACGGCTCCATTCCCTTGTCCCGGACCGCTGCCCGGATTTCTTCTTGTTCCTCATCACTGAACAGCTCCGGGCACAGGTCCATGGCACTGGCAACCGCTGCGGTTATGTGGGCGGTCTCGAGCATCCCTTCCAGCGGCTCGGTCCGCTTGCGGAACCAAGGTCCGATCCAGTCGTCTGCAGGTCTGCGGCATATGCCGAGCACCGCGTCCCGGACCCAAGCCTCTAACTCTGCATGAGGCTTGACCGCCTGCACGAAGGCCGCATCGCCCAGACGCTCCCATATCAGATGCCACCACTCCATAGTGTCTCCCGGCTGGAGCACTCCGGGGACGCTTGTACTGGCAGCCACTCTGTCCTGCATGGTCTCCCAGAGGGCCTTCAGGCCGGGCTCCGCCTCCAAATCCCCGCGCAGCCGCTTATAATCCTGTATCCATATTGCCATTGTGTTCTCCTCCTATCTGGGCAAATCAAAAATTCCGTTGCGATGTGCCTCAACCATAGCCATCATGAGCGGGGCAAAGCTGTGATGCTCGTCCCGGTGAGGCAGCTTCAGGGTCACATAAGCCTTGACAGTCCCCTTCTCCTCCCCTTCTCCCGGGCACAGGCATCCGGGGCAGCTGTGTTCGGTGGAGAAATCCGGGTTGATGCTGACGCTGTTAAGTCCTTCCAGGCCGCGCTTGAATGCGGGCACGAAGGTGTCACGGTCGAGCAAGCCCGTGCGGATTCCCACCCCGTAGCCATAGAGGATCAGGCCGGTGCCGGATGTTTCTTCATAGGAGTATTCGAAGGGAATCTCCTGTCTCCACAGTCCCCGTGCGGATTGGTGGGGCAATAAGGAGTGGGACAGATCGCAGAATGCGGCTTCTACCCGGGGCCTATGGGGCGAATCCGGCGGCAGCAGGCGGACCAGTTCGGCCAGCGGGAAGTAGCCCCAGCCGTTGCCTCTGCCCCAGTGATCCTGGGAATACAGGCCGGGTCCGGCGAAATTCTTGCTCTGATGCAGCAGCCCGTTCTCCGGATTGCGGAATTCCTCAATCATCAGCATGGTTTGATTCACTGCCTCGTCAATATAACGCGGCTCCTGGAGCGCCAGCCCGGCATACATCAGATAAGGGGTTACGGCGGTAGCTACATCAATCCAGATCTTCTCTTGCTCCGGCACTTTGGGCATGGACATGATGCCCTTGCTGTCCCGCGCTGCGGTCAGCATCTCTTCCGCGTATTCCCGGACCATCTCTGCGGATTCCGGCATGTACCCCTGCAGGAACGCATAGGCCCGGGCGATTCCGCCGATGGTGTAGCTGGGGAAATTATAGTGGGGATGCCGAATCTTGTCGGGAAACCGGGAGAGAATGCTCCGGCACTTGTCCAGCAGCACCGGGTCCTGCTTCTCCTCTGCCGTCATGACCAGGCTGTATATGGCGAGAACGCCGTAATAATGCTTGACCTCCTCGATATGCTCGTAATGTTCGTACAGCTTTTGGGAAATATATAAGGGATTCACTGTTTTTCCTCCTCTGGATGGTCCTGCGCTTGTTCTCCCCGCTGCCTCACCACTTTTGCGGGAACGCCGACAGCCACACTGTAAGGGGGGATATCCCGGGTAACCACGGCCCCCCCGCCGATCACCGACCCCCGGCCAATGGTTACGCCGGCCGTAATACTGACTCTGCCGCCGATCCATACATCGTCTTCGATGGTAATCGGCGCAGCTTGCACCCCTTGGCTGCGGATGGTCCTGCCCGCGTCCTCGAACCGGTGATTGGCCGCAATCATAATGGCGTGGGAGGCGATTCTCACATCATTGCCGATGGTGATCCATCCCTCACGGTTATCCGGATCACCATAACCGACAATGTTGGAGTACGCCTGCACCGAGCAATTGCGGCCAATCCGCACATTGCCCTGTATCAAGGCTCCGGCCGCAATGAGGCTGCCTTCACCGATCTCGATGCGGCCGCTCCGCGGATTGACCTTGGCCTCCGGGCTGATCAGGCAGCCGGGATGAACGGAAGCCTGCTTGTGACGGTTGGCCAGCCAATAGCCGATGCGGGCGGCCAGTCTTGCGCCCGCCGTCTGCCTGCCGGGCATGCTGTGTCCACCTTCGAGCAGCGTCCACAGACTCATGTTAAAGCCTCCTTCAGATTCAGCTCAGCCAATGCAGCATGCCGTCCCGGTAAAATATTGATAAGCAGCCGCTCACCGTCACGGGAAAAGACAGGATGGTGACAGACCCGGAACGGATTGCGTCCAGGCGGCTCCTTGGCTCCATAGACCCGGGGCAGACTCAGGCTGCGGATTACCCGGTCTTCCCGCAGATCAATCAGCAGGACCCTTCCGGGCATGGTACTCTCATCGGTCACCAGCAGGTTGTGGTCTGCCGGAGAGATGCTGGGATGCCCGCCGCTGGCGTGGGCGCTGATCTTCTTGTAACCGCTCCCGTCATAACGCACCGAGCCCAAGCACATGCCTCCCTCTTGCTCCGGATCGGGCCCATAGCCCAGCAGATGCTCCCCGTCGGGATGCCAGTACCAGTGCACTCCCCGCCGTCCATAGCTTAAATCCACCGCCAGGTGAATCTCCTTGAACTCCCGGTCTGCGGTGAAAATATAGGCCAACCGGGGCTCCTGGCGGCTTGCGACCACACAATGATTGCCGAAGTAGAACAACAACCGGCTGCCGTCCTGGTTCCATCTGACGCAATAGCACATCAGGGTAAGCCCCTCGTCTGCTCCAAGACGCTCCCGGATTTCTCTGTCGCTTGCCGCAAGCTTATCCCGGTCAGGATGCCGTTCCAGCACATCCTGTATGCTTAATACAAGCTTGCTTCCCCCTCCTGCAGCCTCTCCCGGATTCGGAAAGCTGTACTGGAACAAACCGTGCTTATCCCGGTGTGAGAACGGAACCGGTGCTTGCTCCGGCTGGTAGCGGTTCTCGCCATAGCCTGCCGCATACAGCATGCCAAGCAGCCCTGAGATGATGGGCTCGCCGAAGGGAGGAGCTCCCTCCATATCCCCTTCCAGCACATCTTCCCGGCCTGTCGCAAGCTCCCGCCGGATCATCAGCGGCTCCTTCAACGTACCGCCCCGGTAATAGACGCTTTTGCCATCAGGCCCCCATGTCTGCCAATGTCCCGTATGGTAAAACGATGAGTTCAGCGGGCTGTCGCCGAACCGGTCGAGAACAGAACCGGAGCTGTCGGTGACCAGCACCTCCCCTGTTCCCCGTTCCAGATCAGCTCCGGCCAGGAGCAGGCGTCCCGAGCCATCGGGGGCATACGGCGACAAAGTGTAGTAGCTGTGGATGCACCAGCGGTTCGGTATAGCAATCATCCGGAAGAGAGGTTCTGCTTCATAAGCTTCCCGTTTGATAATCGTCGCCTCCTTTGATTTCTTCACCTTGATTGTACGCCCCCGTGTCCGGATCATCCATTAATGGGATGCCTGCTTATTTGCACAATCTGCTTATTTATTTGTTCTTCTGGTACTGCTCGTTCATTTCTTTGGTGGACTGGATCAGATCTGGATCAGGCACCGTATTTTCAATAGACAGGATGCCTGGCTTTTCATCGTAGGACAAATACACATCACACAACGACTTGATTTCCTTATTTAAGAGACTTCCGGCGGTCAGAGCGCCCACGGTCTGCATCCTGAGTGAGTGGGATAATAGATGGAAAGGGCACCCTAGAGGTTGCCGCTTCCCATTGGATACTGCCCCTTACCCAAGCGACCGGGAAGCTTCTTCGTCAACAGCACATAGAACCATGTCCCGGCAGAACAAACACCGTTACATGGCTCCCGCGCTATTGCCAGGATTCGTTCCCTATCCGTTCGAAAGGATCTTTCCGACCAGACATGCATGCTGTTGCCGTCCCTTTCCCGACAAGGTAACGGAGCGGCTGCAGCAGCATGCTCCTATTCGGCTAGTTTAAGAGCTCTTGCCACCACAACTGCCGCCTCTGCCCTGGTGGCACTTCCCATAGGTTTAAATGTCATATCCGGATAGCCATTGATAACATCGTATTTCCTGGCGATTGCAATGGCCGCCTTGGAGCGGTGGGACAGATCCGCCACATCCCGGAAATCCGTTTCTTCATCAGCCACCGGAAGCTTTAGCGCATTCACAATCATAATGGCCATATGCTCACGGGTCAGCGGTTTATCCGGGCCAAAAATAGTTCCGTCATATCCGCTGACAATTCCATGTGAATAGGCCGTGGCAATAATATCTCTTGCCCAATGCGCCTCTGTATCAGAAAATATCTTGCTGTCCTTTTTTTTCAACTGCAAACAGGAAACGAGTATTTTGACAAACTCGGCCCTTGTTATCCAGCCCCCAGGCTTAAAGGTTCCGTCCGGATATCCGGAGATACAACCAAACGCTGCCAGCTTGTTGATGTCTTCTGCCGCCCAATGCTCTCCCACATCCGGGAAGTCGATGGCAGGCGCCGGAGTATGGGTTGGGGTTGGCGTTAGACTTGGCGTGGGCGCTGGAGTCGGTGCCGCAGGGCCAGGATAACTGCTGTTATTAACCCCGCCGCTTGCCAATGTAGTCGCCGTTATATCAGGGCCGTTCACACTCCAGTTCCCTGCAGCATCCCCCGCTTCAATCTTGAAATTGTACCGGGTTCCCGCCGTCAGATTTGTCACCTGATAGGTACTTTCCGTTCCCAGTGCAGCAAAGAGCACATTATCCTTATATACCGCATAAGTGACTACGTCCGTATCATCATGGGCGCCGTTCCAGCTAAGGATCAGCCCGCTGCTGGTTATGGCAGATGCCGTCAGTGTCGGATTAATCCATATGGGGGCGATTGTATCCGCTTCCATAAGCGCCGGAGTCACCGTCACCACCGCCGTTGCCGGTATGTCCGTGCCTTCTGCCGCTCCTTGCACCGTAAAGCTTCCGGGCTGCGTGTATTGCTGCGGATCAATCGGATTCCATATAACGGCTCTGCTCCCCGCCGGCGAACCATTGTATACGGCGGTTACTACCGTGGGTAACTCCGGCGCCGTTCCTGGGGTGGTGCTCACACTCACCGGCTGGATTCCGGTAACGGGAGCCAGGAAGGTAATCACCGTTAATGTGCATGGCTCCAGTGTCAGGCTGGCGGTACCATTGTGTACCGCAACCGAATCACTCTTTGCAAAAACCGGTTGGATATCCTCGGGGCTGGTTCCTTTATACACCCATTTTTCATTGGACTCCGCCGCAACAAAGTTTTGCAGCTGCACATTCACATCCACCGCTACACTCTGCCGGTTGGTTAGCAGAACATTCAGCTTTCCATCGGAAGGTGAATACGTGGCAAAGGCATCCGAATTTTTGGCACCGGTCGCAGAGACCATGGTATCTCCCAAGAACTGGGACCAGATGCTCATGGCTTGTCCTATGGGCAATATATTCCCATTATCATCCAGAGCAGATCGTACGTCCTTGCTAGTCAAATTTCTTCTAGTAACCCAGAAATGAAAATAGTTTACTTTTTCATACTCTAGCATCATGCCTATTTTGGCCGCATAATTCACTGCCACATTAATATTGTTAGGCTCGGCATTTCCGGAAGCATATACACTGGTTTCGGTTATGGAGATTTTAATCCGCTCACGATCCTCCGGCCTGCAATACCGTTCGATATCGCTGATCACCGTATCGAGGGCAGTGGTACTGATACCGGAATACAGGTGAACAATCAGAAAGTCGATTTGATCGGACAACTCGGTTAAGATCACCCGGTTCCAATCGGCAAACGTATGAATGGGAACCCCGACCTTAATGGTGGGATCCACTGCCTTCATGGCGGCGACAAATTCCTTGAATACCGCAACGTATTCTACAGGGTCCCATTTCGTCATCGTATGGCCTTCAAGATAGCTTTCGTTGCCGATTTCCCAGTACTTCACATTCCACTGGTTGGTGACATTCGCATAGCGTACCCACTGTACCGCAGATTCCTTCAGTTGTTCCCTGGTTTTGGCCCAGTCGGCCTTTGGCGCTGCGACGATGGCATCCAGCCCTACTACAACAAAGGGTTCAACCCCTGTTTCCTCCACGATCTGCATGAATTCATTGAAATCCTGGGTATTTTTATAGGTTCCATCTGGATTCAGCCTGTCCTTTTCGGAATTATCCAACTTGAAATTCGTTTCGGAGTAATAAGATAGCTGGGGTGTCAGCGGGCTACCTGGCTCGGTAGGATACGGCGCACCCGTCCATAGATACCGGTCACCGGCTTCCCCCTCTCCGAAACGCATGGTTTTTACACCCAGTTCCTTCACGGACTGGGCCAGATTCTTGGCCCTGTCGGGATAATATATATCCGAGTCATACAAATGATTGGACACGATGCCAATGGGATTATGGGATACATTATTCAGGACCTTTGAAGGGTCGATGAGAATTTTTTCCGCTCCCGGTTCTTCCCCACCTGGATCCTCCTGAGCGTTGATCCGCGTGACTGTCAAGTTGTCGATACTGATGTAACCCATGCTTTTCGATACGCCCTGGAATTTGATGGATTCCACTCCGCTCGCAGTCCCATCTTTCCATCCTCCGAAATCAACGAACCCCAGCAGGTTGTCTGTCCTATCATAAAAGTAACCTTTTACCTTTTTCCCATCGGTATCTATCTCGATGCCAATTCGATACCATTCCCCATCCTGATACGCTTCCTGCGATAGCAGAGGGTTATTCGCTGACACTCCTGCTTCGTTCAGGTACTGCATGTAAAAAACATACCCCTTATCTTTAACATCATTTTCTACCTTGGTGATCAGTTTCCCTCCTTCTGCATAAACGGCTGCCCCGAACCACTCATGCTTGGCATCAGGCAAGAGTATTTCCTCCGTTTTGACATCAAACTCCAACAGGACGGTTCCTCCCTTATACACCTCTCCGTTAAAAAGCTCTTTAAAAGTCAAAGTGGCCATGGGACTTTTGTCGCCATTATCCTCCAGCCTCAAATACTGATTCCCGTTGGCCGGATCCGTCTCCAGGGTGATTTTGCCAGTTGCACTTGGAGTCATTCTCCAGCCACCATTCCCGTTGACACCGGTCCAGCTGTCAAAATTCTCTTCATGCACGATTTTTGCAGACTGCGTAAGGGTATTCGTCGCTGCTTCCAGAACCGGCCCAAGTACATCTTCGTTAGCCAGGGATACGCCACTGGAAAGCAAGGTAAACACCATAAGAACAGACAGCAATAAGGCAATCCTTCTTTTCATAGCCTTCTCTCCTCGTATAGAATATGTTCAAAGCATAACATCTTAAGTCTGTTTCCCTGGTATTCGTCTGCTTTAATCGCGATGACTGGGAATACGAGGACGTCACTTAATATTCAATGGCCGTCCTCAATTGTCCCATTAAGCCCATGGACATCTGCTCCTCGGAGATTCCCGTACACCAGTTCACCCGCGGCAACCATTCACTCGGCCCTTCCGTTTCCAGCACAATCGACGATTGGAAGGAAGGGAGTCTCTTTGGCATTACTTTACCTTTTTGTACTCAGCATTCATTTCTTCGGTGGCCTTGATCACATCGGCATTGCTCTTCAGACTCTCTACGTAGGAATCCCATGCGGACAATGGCTCCTTGCCCATGATGATTTTGATCTTCAGGTCCTGGATTTTCTTATTCAAATCTGCTCCAACCATTGTCCACGTCTCCGAAATCATACCGCTTGGAAGCGGAGCAACGCTGACCTTGGTTCGTTCGTCAATGACTTTCTTGTTTCGTTCATATTTGTCCGTGGGAATGCCCGTATAATAGGCGTAGAAATATTTATCATAGATGCTAAATATTTGCGAAAGATTATTTCCAGTATCTGCAATATTATCTGCCTTGGCCTTTTCGGTGGAGGTTACAAAAAGAGGATCCTTCCCTTCACGGGTATAGTGAACATCTTTCAAACCGTATTTGGCCACATTGGCAATTTCCACATCAACGGTCTTTTCCAAAAATCCAAGCACACGCTTCATCTTGGCTTCAGGCACTGACTTTGGAATGGCGAACATGCCGAAAAGACCTGTTGTCTTGCTTATGACCGGACCTTGAGGGCCTTGCAAGTAGTCCACCGCTATCACATCAGCGCTGGGGACAACTTTCATCAAAGTCGACAATGTCAGCCAACTCAGATTTACGGCTCCGGGCATGATCCCTGCTTTATTAGCCATAAAGGCATCCCGCACCTGGGAATTCTTGATCACGGCGAAATCCGCAGGGATAATCTTCTCATCATACAACTTCTTCATGAACTCCAGGGACTTCTTGATCCCGGGATCGAATTGCGTAAGGGATAGTTTGCCGTCCTTCAGCGTCCATGTTCCGGTGCTGATGCCAGTATGAAGAACTTCGACCCAACCAAATGATCCCATCCCATCGGGAGATACATTCGCTATAATCCCTTGGGTATCCGCTTGATTGTTGCCGTCCGGGTCATTATGGGCAAAAGCTTTGGCCACCTTGTAATAGTCATCTGCCGTCTTGGGAACCGGGAGCCCCAGCTTATCCAGCCAGTCTTTCCGGATCAACGGGAAATCTCCCCCTCCCTCTTCAGGCCGTGGACGCGGAACGCCGAAATTCTTCCCGTCAATTTGGGAATTCTTCCATGCTCCTTCCGGAAATGCCTTCAACAAGGGATAGTCCTTGATATACGGCGTCAGATCCCAGAATGCACCTTCCCGCGCACTTTGCACAAACAGGGGATCAAAGGGATCATTGATATACATGACATCCGGTATATCCCCGCCGGCAATGGTCACCTTGGTTTTCTCCTGCAACGTATTCACCGGTACCCAGATAATATCCATCTTGGTGTTGGTCAGCTTCTCCAGTTCCTTCAGAATCAGGTTATCGGGCGCAGTCGCTTCGGGAGCCTGTTGCCGGGTGAAGATCCTGATCTCAAGCGGTGTGGTCTCATCTGGTGCCGAACCTGCCTCTTCTTTGCTTCCACAAGCAGCCAGCAGTGAGGTGACCATCACAGTAGCAGTCGCCAAAGCTATCGTTTTCTTCAACATCATTTTAATTATCCTCCTTTAATTGGTTCGATTACGGACAACTAACGTCTTTTCTTGCTTGTTTCTTTTGATCCCCTGTTGAAAAGCCGCTGACCCCAAACATTCATGTTCATGCGCATGTGCTCACCCTTTGATGGAGCCTACCATCACCCCCTTGGCAAAATGTTTTTGTAAAAAGGGATAGACCAGCAGAATGGGAACAGTGGCAATCATAACTGCCGCCATTTTAACTGTTTCAGTGGGAAGCTTGACATCTCCTCCACTTAGCTCATGGGCAGCATCCCCTGAGGCAGTGCTGGTGGAGTCAATCAGCAACTGGCGCAACACAATTTGTAGCGGCTGCAGAGACGGCTTGTTGATGTACAGAACGGCAGAGAAGAAGGTGTTCCAGTACGCCACGGCATAGAACAAGCCGAAGGCAGCCAGGGAGGACATGGACAAGGGCAATATAATCCGGACAAAAGTTCCGATATCACTGGCGCCGTCAATCTTGGCCGCCTCTTCCAGCTCTTCAGGAAGACTGTCGAAGAAGCCCCTCATCAGGATCATGTACCACCCGCTGGTAAGGACAGGCAGAACCATGGCCCAGATGCTATTGACCAGACCCAGAGATTTGACCAGAATATAGGGTGGGATAATCCCTGGATTAAATAGCGTTGTCATGAGAATCATTAGCAGAAACACTCGCCTGCCGTACAGACGCTTTCGGGACAGAGCGTAAGCCCCCGCCGACGTAACCACTAGGCTCAAGGCAGTGCCTACCGTAGCCAGAAACACACTGACCAGGGTAGCATCGCGGAAGACATTATTGGACAGCAGGTACCGATAGGAATCCAGGGTCCAGGTCCGGGGAAACAGGACAAAACCCTTGGTCAAAAATTCCAGAGGAGCTGTAAAGGACACCACTAGTACATAATAAAAAGGAAACAGCATGGCAGCCGATACCAGCAAGAGTATGACAATCACCATCGCTTCAAACCAACGTTCTTGTTTGTAAATCACCTCAATCGCTCCTCTCTTAATAAATTCCGTCGTCTCCGAATTTTTTGGACAACCAGTTGGAGCCTACCACCAGCAACAGCCCTACTATGGATTTGAACAAGCCGATTGCTGTACTGTAACTGAATTGTCCCTGCTGGATACCGCTTCGGTAGACGTAGGTGTCGAAGACATCGGCCACGTCGGATACAGCGCCATTCATCATCAGATAGACTTGCTCGAATCCTACATCCATCATGTGCCCGATCCGCAAGATAAGCAGAATCACAATGACAGACCGGATGGCTGGTAAAGTAATATGCCACATCTGCCGCAACCGGCCTGCTCCGTCCATCCTGGCGGATTCATACAACTGAGGGTCAACCGAGGCTATGGCAGCTAGGAAAATGACCGTTCCCCACCCTGCCTCTCTCCAGATTGACTGTACCGTCAGCAGCAGCCAGAACTTGTTGGGGTCAGTGAGAAATTCAATTCTTTCCATACCGAAGTATTCCAGGAGCTTGTTTATAATCCCTTCTTGATAACCCAGAAGCAAGAAGGTGATCCCCACAATAATCACCCAAGACAGAAAGTGGGGCAGATATATGATCGATTGAATGGTCCGCTTCAGATATTTGCCCCGTAGTTCGTTTAGCAACAAGGATAATATAATGGGCAACGGAAAAAACAGAACCAGGCTCAGCAGATTAATTGCAAGCGTGTTACGCAGCAGCATCCAGAAGTCATCATGGTAGAAAAACCGGATGAAGTGATCCAGACCCACCCATTTGCTCTTCATAAAACCTAGGAAGGGGGAATACTTCTGGAAGGCGATCAGCACTCCCCACATGGGAACATACTTGAACAAAAGAAAGAACATAATAGCGGGGGTCGCCAGCAGGTAGAGCTGTTTGTCCCGGATTATGGCTCTTCGCGACACAGACCATTTTCCCTTCTTTATTGCTTCTAATTCCTTTGGGCGGACTAGGTTTGCTTCCGCGCCTGTTTTATTCATTTTGACCACCAGCCTCATTCCTCATGATTTGTTCTGGCTTCATTTTGTCAAAAAAACTGAATTACGCCTAGTCGACATTTCGGAAATCGGGACTGCACATTTATTCCTGCCGCCAATTCGCAAATGTGCAATAGCCTGGAAGTCGGGCTAAGCTTATAATAGTATGGAAGCGTTTTATCTTTGGCCCAAGAGGAGGACGACCATTTGTGGAAAAGCACCTTTTACCGCAAAACCTTTATCCTTGCCATTCTGGTTTCAACCATTCCAGTCTTATTGGTTGGACTTTTCATATATCTGTTTGGAACGCGGCATATGGAAGCAGAGCTTAACAATTCCCATCATCAATTGACGGCCAACGCCATCAAGCGGATCGACACGCAGTTGGACCACCTGGAGATCCTGGCTACCTTCTGGGCATTTTATTCGCCGTTTACTTCCCCTCTGAAGCAGATCGATCTGTACCGCGATCCGGATCTGGTATGGCAGCTGACCGGCAACCTGACCATCATCAAATCCTCGGACCCGTTGATTGAAGAGGTGTATGTTTATCTGGAAAAGGATAACGCCCTGATCTCGGACACCTACGGTATTCAATTGCCGGAAAAGGAGACGGCGCAAGCCTACCGGAATCTGGCCGGGACTGCGCTGCCGATATTTTGGACAAATTCCTTTGCGTCTTCAACGGCCAGTACGGTAGCCCCTTATTCGTTGATCGTCAGGATGAGCAGGGGCCCCAGCGGCTCCAACATTCTAATGATTATCAAGTTGAACGAACAGAAATTCAATGCGTTTATCGACGGGGCCAGATCCAATTCCGACGGGTACACCTTGCTCTTACACGAGGATCACTCCGTCATCAGCGCCGGTCTGGAACAGACATCAAGCCTGGGCTCGGTCAGCCTGGCCGCTTTGCAGGAACTGGGGAAGAATAAGGCAGAGAAGCAATCCTTCATTATGGAGACCAACGGGGAGAAATATTCCGTGTCTTACAGCCCTATGCGCCGAATTCGCACCCAATGGTTCCTGACTACGATCACTCCGGTGTCCCAACTGATCCAGCCGGTTGTGATGCTGTCCCGCTACATTATGGGTATCAGCGCTTTGATGCTTGCCGTAGGTCTTGTTCTGTCCTGGTTCTATTCCCGGCGGATCTACAAGCCGGTTCAGGCCCTCTTCCGGGTGATTGCTCCCGAGAAGTCTGCCGGTCAGCCCGCCTCCGATGAATTTGACCTGATTGCCGGGCAATGGCGGCACTTGTCGTTGGAGAGCCAGCAATTGCGGCAGAAGCTCTTGTCCCAGCTTCCCGCGTTGCGGGAAGGGTTCTTGCTGCATCTGCTGCAAGGCCACTACGATTCGCTGAGCGATGAGGAAATTGCCGATAAGCTGCGGCTCTATGGACGGGATACTGCCGACAGGCAATGGGTGCTGTTGGTGGTGGATTTGGCCGGGTTATCCCGGGCGGGAGCCAAATTCGAGGTTGGCGACGAGCAGTTGGTCACCTTCGCCGCCTGCAATATTATTCAGGAATTGGCCGAAACCTGGCCGGAGCCTGCGGATGTGCTGAACTTTCATGATCTGAGTCTGGCTGTGCTGCTTCATCTGCCTGCACTGCCGGAATACAAGCTGCAGAAGGGGAGATTGTTCAAGCAGGCCGAGGAACTGGCATCATCTCTGCACCGGCATTTGAACACCGATGTGACGGTTGGCGTGAGCAAGCCTGTGCAGGACATTGGGGAATTGGCGGAGGTTGCACGGGAGACAACGGAGTCCCTGAAGCACAAGCAGGTGCATGAGCGCCTTCAGGTGATTGATATGGAGGAATTGCTGCCCCACGGGGATCATGTGATGGAATATCCATTTGATGAGGAGAAAAAGCTGCTTCAAGGCATGCGAATGGGCCTGCCCCGGGCTGAGCTGGAGCTGTTGGCGGATATCTTCTTGGAACGCCTGAGGGAACAGGCCCGCACGGAGCTTCATGTCCGCCATGGACTGTACCAGTTGTTCAATGCGGTTCAACAAACCATTATTATGAGCGGCTACAATCCCTTGCAGCTCTATGAGGGGGTGATTCTTAACGAAGCGCTGGCCGCACTGAAGGAGCCGGGAGCCATTCTGTCCTGGCTGAAGCTGGAGGTGCTGCTTCCCTTCTCCTGTGAGCTCGAACGCAACCAATACCGGCAAACCCGGCAATTGGTGGAGCAGGCTGTCGCCTTTATCCATGAGAATTATATGAAGGATATCTCCCTGGAAGGCTGCGCTGACCTGTACGGCACCTATCCGCGCAAGCTGAGCATTGCCTTCAAGCAGGCTACCGGATTCACCTTCATTGATTACCTGACCCATTACCGTCTGAACAAGGCGATGGAATTGCTGCGCCAGACCAATGATAAGATCAACGACATTGCCGAACGGGTGGGATACCAGCCCGCTTACTTTCACCGGCTGTTCAAGAAGCATACGGGTCTCACTCCCGGTATGTTCAGAGAGGGACAGGAGCAAGGCTGAATTTTGCCGCGGCGCGTGTATGATTGGCAGGTAGACGGCCCTAGTGCTGGTCTGCGTAAAAAAGCCAACCGTTGCACAGCGTTTACGTCCTCTGTGTTTTGGAGTCAGTCCGGTGCCTTCGGCTGAACGTCACCTGCAAATCTACAGGTATTTTCTCCCATAGTCCTTATTAGCGTGGCTTTACCTGCAAATCTACAGGTATTAGGGCTCCTAGCCCAGTCTTGCCTCGCATTTTGCTCCAAATAACTGTATTTTTGCAGGTAGTCGTTGAAGTGACTTCAGCTGTTGCGAAATAACTGTATTTTTGCAGGTATTTTCTTTTGTCCGCGGCTGGTACGGTTCATCGCCTCTGTCCGAGCAAGTTACGGGCGGTCTGCAGGAGCGAAGCGATCTACTCAAGCGGGATACCAGTATAGGAAGATCAGCTGCATCGCGGGTGGGCGGTACCCTAACGGCAGATAAGTCCGATGGGGTATAAGCTAATTCGAACTCCAACGATGTGAGGAAGAGATCCCACTTGGCCAATAGTCCGGGAAACTTTCTATACAGCACTTTTGAAACCTCTGTGATGGAGTGACTGCAAATAATCAGTTGATGCTCTTTAATCACATACACCAATAGTTTGCTGGAGCTGATACGCGTTACCTCCATACCTTCTTTACTTCTTTACATCTTTACTTTGATTTTATCCTATCACTGACTCGTTTTTACATCGACACCTATTTCATGAGTATATCAAAATATATCTTTATTCCTGCCAAGAATTAGCATGGACTGTCAGACGGGTGTGACCGAAGGCTGCTGCCTGCTCTGCCGGTATGCCTGGGGACTCAAACCATACCGTTTCTTGAATGCCTTGCTGAAGTAGCATATATCGGGGAATCCGGCCTGCTCCGCCGCTTCGGACACCAGCAGGCCGGGCTGCGCCAGCAGTTCCCTGGCCTTGTCCAGACGGATGGCGTTCATCCGTTCCACGATGGTGATGCCCGTCCGTTTCTTGTACAAGCGGGACAGGTGGCCGTAGCTCATATGCATGGAGGCCGCCAGGTCATGAACATTCAGCTTGCCGTCCTGAAAGTCCTCCATATATACCTCCACCTTGCGGACCAGGGAATCGTTAGGGGCCAATGGGTAAGAAGGGCTGCTTTCCTGCGCCTGCCGAAGCCGGCCAAGCAGTTCCAACAGGCGGACCAGCATCAACTGGAGCGACAGTCCGGAGCACCCTGATGCGGCTTCGGTGAAGAAGCTTTGCAGCAAGCTGCCAACGCCATGCTCATCGCGGTAGTTTCCGGGTTGCCACTGATGCAGGCGGCGAAGCCGGTTATAGAAAGAGGAGTGAGTTTGTTCCGGGTCGATGGCTCCGGCCGGCCGGATTCTCCAGCGTATGCACAGACCCTCATGGGGATTCCCCCGGTTGTAGACATGAGAATGGAGCATTCCCGGAGGGATCAGGAAAAATTCTCCTTGCCGCATCAAGAGGGACTCCCCGCCAAACCGGGTCTCCATCTGTCCCGACAGAATATAATTGAACTCGAACCAGGTATGGGTATGGGGCGGGCACCGGCTGGCATTGCCGATTTGTTCAAAAATAATATCCACCCAATCAATCACCGTGTCGTTAATCTGAATCTCCTGGCACACCCGGCTGAAGACAGGCGGCAGTACGCCTTTCCACATAGCGATATCCTTGATTTCTTCCATATCTCTTCCCTCCCCTTTTTTCTGTCCCGACTTCCACCTCTTCTGTTCCATCACCACTATATCATAATAAGACAAGAAACAGTGAGAATTGGCAATGTACTCGCGAGTGTTTTTGACTGACAATAAAGGCAGAACCTGCGGTTTGGGGGAGCGGCTGCAACGGTCATAATGAGGCGGAAGCATTCCATTGCAGCTGACCGATCCTGTAACCGGCAGGCCCAAAAGTCTTGCACTTTGGAGGAGGCAACAAGAATGAAACGGCTTCACCTGTTAAGCAATGCCCATCTGGACCCGGTGTGGCAGTGGGAATGGGAAGAAGGAGCGGCGGCGGCCGTATCCACCTTTCGGGCAGCGGCGGATTTTTGCGAGGAGTATCCCGGATATGTCTTCAACCACAACGAGGTCATACTCTATAAGTGGATAGAAGAGTATGAACCCCAGCTGTTCGCCCGCATCCAGCGGTTGGTCCGCGAGGGGAAATGGCATATCATGGGCGGCTGGTACCTGCAGCCGGACTGCAACATGCCGTCTGGTGAATCCTTCGTACGCCAGATTCTGCTCGGCAAAAGCTACTTCCGGGAGAAATTCGGCGTCGAGCCTGGCACGGCCATTAACTTTGATTCCTTCGGTCATACCCGCGGACTTGTGCAAATTATGCAGCAGGCCGGTTATGACTCCTATATCTTCATGCGGCCCGACGAAATGGAGGGGCTGCCCCAGGGAGATTTCGTGTGGTGCGGCTTCAATGGCAGCCAGGTGATGGCACATAAGATTCAAGGCGGCTACAATACTTTGATGGGACAGGCTGCGGAGAAAATTAAGGGCTGGTTGTCCGCCAACCAGGATGCCCGCTCGGGTCTTATTCTATGGGGGGTGGGCAACCACGGCGGCGGTCCGTCCCGGGCGGATCTTGCGGCAATCGGCCAATTAATGGAGGAAACGGAGGAATTCCGGATTGTTCACTCCACTCCGGAGGACTACTTCCGTGAGGTGGCCCAATCTGGTCCGCTTCCCCGCTATGAGGGTGATCTGAATCCCCGCTTCGTCGGCTGCTACACCTCCATGATCCGGATCAAGCAGAAGCACCGCCAACTGGAGAACGAGCTGTACATGACAGAGAAAATGCTGTCTGCCGCTGTTCTGCAGGGACTGCTGTCCTACCCTGCCGAACAGATGCATGAAGCGCTGTGCGATCTGCTGACCGCCCAGTTCCATGATATTCTCCCCGGCTCTTCCGTACAGCCCGCCGAGGAAGCCTCCCTCCGCTTGCTGGAGCACGGCTTGGAAATTGCCGCCCGGCTGAAAGCCCGCGCCTTCTTCGCCCTTGCGGCGGGCCAGCCCCGCGCGGCGCTCAAGGAATATCCGGTGCTGGTCTACAACCCCCACCCCTTTGCAGTCAAGGGTGTATTCGAATGCGAATTCATGCTGGAGGATCAGAACTGGAAGGAAGAATTTTCTCTGCCGGTAGTCTTCCGCAACGGGCAGCGCATCCCCTGCCAGCCGGAGAAGGAGCTGAGCAATCTGAATCTGGACTGGCGCAAGCGGGTCGTCTTCGAGGCCGAGCTTGCCCCCTGTTCCATGAACCGGTTTGACTGCCGGATTGAGATGCTGGAGAGCAAGCCTGTTCCCCGGCTGCTGGAGTGCGGCGGATATTATGTATTTGAGACGGCGGATCTTCGGGTGGTTGTGAACGCACAGACCGGGCTGATCGATGAATATGCGGTCCGCGGCGTTTCCTTTCTGCACCGGAATGCATTTACTCCCCTGGCTGTGCCGGATAACGAGGATCCCTGGCGGATGGATACGGCGGCGTTCCCCCGTGAATCAGCGGCCTTTACCCTGATGGATCAGGAAGAAGGCAGCGCATTCTCCGGTGTGAAGGGATTGCTTCCCTCAGTACGGGTTGTGGAGGACGGAGAGGTCCGGACGGTGATTGAAGCGGTATTCCGGTATAATCACTCGTATATTTGCCAGACCTACAAGCTGCCCAAGCAGGGAACGGAGCTGGAAGTTCAGCTTCGCGTGTATTGGAATGAGAAGGACAAGATGCTGAAGCTCTCCGTTCCAACTGTGCTGGAACAGGGAAGCTACCGCGGGCAAACGGCCTTCGGCATCAGCGAATTGGACCGGTCAGGACATGAAACCGTGGCGCAAAAGTGGGTGGCGCTGGAATCCCCAGGGCAGGACTTGGCGCTGAGCTGCATCAATAACGGCATATATGGCTCCGATTGCATCAATGGTGAAATTCGTCTTTCCCTTCTGCGGGGAGCCGGATATTGCGCACATCCCATCCATGACCGCCCGATCATGGTGCAGGACCGCTTCTTGCCCAGAATGGACCAGGGAGAGCGGTGTTATACGTTTTGGATCAACGCGGGCAGCTGCCGGGAGCGCCGGGAACGGGTGGACCGGGAAGCCGCCGTTCATAATGAGCGGCCTTACGCCCTCTCCTTCTTCCCCTCGGGAGAAGGAGAACCGCTTGCCCCCTTCCTTCTGCTGGAGGACGAAGCGGTTCAATTGAGCGCATTCAAGAAGAAGGAACAGGGGAGCGGCTGCATCCTCCGTCTGTTCGAGCCCACGGGACTGCCACGAAGCACAGTTGTGCGGATTCCTTCCATGGGCATCAGCCAACCGGTCAGCTTGAACGGCTTCGAATGCAAGACCTTCCAGATTGATGCAGCGGCTCATGCTCTGCTTGAAATCCCTTTATGCGAAGGCTGATAAGCAGTCGTCCACGCATCCAAGCCAAAAAGCCGGCACAATGTCCGGCTGGTTTGGCAATATGGCGGCACCTGTTAACCGTTAGCTTCATGGCAGTCTGAAGGCCAGGCCCATCAGGGGACTAGGGTGTGTTTGCAAACACACCCTAGGTCTTCTTTCTTTTAAAGACCACAATAATATCCCGTGAGGCTCCCTGGGACTGGCTTGTATCGAAGCAGGAAACCAATTCCCAGCCCAACTGGCCGTGTTGATTCAGCTCCTCCTGGAATTCATACTCGTCAACCTTCCCGCCAAAGAAGCCGCCCGTCTTGAACTTCATTGTCTTGTATTCCCATTGCTCCATACTATTTTTTCTCCTCTCCTGTTTTGCATACTTCTTTTACGGCTTCACCCCGCATTTGGTAACATCATACCCGCTTTTTATACACCTTCGTAACAAACCTCCACAACCAAGAAACAGGCTGCAAGCCTTGTGAAGCAAACCGGCCCGCGGAGAATCTTCCGCGGGCCGAAGCTGTCTATTCAGATTGTGCCGGATGGGCTATTTCGTCTTTTTGTACCATTCATTGACTTCCTTGGCGATGGAATCCCCGCCTAAGCTCTTCCACTCTTTCACGAAATTGTCGAATTCCTCGACAGGCTTCTTGCCGTAGATGATGCTCAGGAACGTATCCCCCTCCAGCTTGGTGAGGATGCCGCCCTTGGATTGCATCGACGGGGTATTTGCTCCTGTGTAAGCTTGGGGAATATAAATCCCCGCTTTCCAGCCGTCATCGACAATTTCCGCCGCCTTAAGATTTTCGGGAAGGCCCGCCGCCGCCCTTTTCTCGCTTGGCGTTGACGGTGCAGCCCCTCTGCTTAATGCCGCCTGAATTTTCATTCCGGAGAACGGATTTTTGGGCTCGATCAGCACATACTTGGCCGGACCCACCTTGCCGCCCGGGATGTCCTTCTCATCCTGGGATACCGTTCCGTCCGCTTTGATCGTATAATCATAATCCTTGTACCAGCCATTGACGAACTCGCTGCCTTCTTCCGCATTGACCACAGTGAAGATCCGGTTCAGGTACAAGAACAGGGCGTCCACATGCTTGAAATCCTTCTTCACCAGCATGCCGCCCCGCAGGTAGATGGTGTCGCGGGCCATGATCTTGCCATTCAGCGTCGGCAGCGGATAGGGCTTCATGGCCGCTCCCGGCACATTTTTCTTCAGATCCGATGTGGGCCAGCCGCCCATCCAGGAGGGGGCTACCACGATGCCCACACGTCCCTGGGCGATAAGTTCAGCCAGCTTGTTCTCATCATGCAGGCCGGCTTCCTTGGAGATATAGCCTTTGTCATACCAGGACTTCAGCTTGGCCAAGCCCTCCTTCATCGCGGGAAGCGTTGAGCCGTGAACCAGTTGGCCGTCTCTCTCCAGCCATTGGTATGGAACTGTACCGTAAGCTCCGAACACCCATGTGGTCTCTCCCAGCCAGCTGGCGAAGGGATTGGGGGAGGAACTGCCTGAACCCATGCTCGCTCCAAAGGGGATGACGTTGTCGGAGCCGCCCGGTTTCTTGTCCAGAAACGCCTGCATCAATGCCTCCAATTCCTCAAAGGTGGCGGGAGCCTTCATGCCAAGCTTATCCAGCCAATCCTGCCTGATCCACATAACGGCGTTGTCATTGCCCGCATTGGCAAAGTTGGGCAGGGCCATCTTCTTGCCGCCGTAAGTGACCTGGCTCCAGTTCAGGGGATTGGAGTCGTAGATGCCTTTTATCTTGTCGGAAGCATACTTCTCATAGTCCGCCGTAATATCCTTGTACTTCCCGGACTGGATCAGCTCATCCAGCAAGGTCATATCCTGCGTGGTGAGAACATCGGGCAAGTCTTCGTTGGCGGTCAGCATCAGTCTCATCTTGGTGTTGAACTGGTCTCCCGGCGATTGCCACAGCAGCTTGATATCCACTCCCAGCTGGTCATGCGCCCACTTGGTATGCACGTTGTTCTCGAAGGTTTCCCCATTCTTGAACTTCATGGTGGTGTCCGTAGCTTTCACGGTGGTGATGGTGACAGGCGGGTCAAACTTGTAGGTTCCCTTCCGGATGGCTTCGACCGGGTCTGCCTTCGTGGCAGCAGGCGTCTGTGAGGCTCCTGGAGCTGTACTAGGGCTGTCCGTGCTGCCCGAACTGTCTGTTTTGTCCGAGCAGGCAGTGACCAGCGAGAAGATCATCACCGTTGCAAGCGCAAGCAGAGTCATTTTTTTTCTCATATTTACCAAAAATCCTCCCTTTAAGCTTTATTGGCTGCATCTCTAGCTTATTACAGCGCTTACAAACGGGTAAGAGATAAAGTTTTAAGATGGCATACAAAATTGTTAAGATCAGGGGGTCTGGCGGTCCCTGTATTCCTGGGGAGTGACGCCGTAATATTGTTTGAACAGCTTGCTGAAATAAGGAGGATTCTGGAACCCCAGCTGACTGGCCAGCTCATAGATCTTGATGTCCGTTGTATGGAGGAGCACCCCTGCCTTCTCCATCCGGTAGCGCATGATGAAATCGCTGATGTTCTCCTGCCGCTCTTGCTTGTACATGGAGGACAGATACACAGGATGAAGATTCACGTGATCGGCAATGGTCTGAAGCGATACATCCCCGGCAATGCGCGTTTCAATAAATCGGTGAATCCTGGAGATCAGCTGGCTTTTGCCGTCCCGCTGCTCCAGCCCGCCATCGGAGGCCTCCAGGCTGGCCAGCAGCTTCTCTGCCCATTCCCGCACCCGGGCGGAACGCATGAATAACCGGGGGTCCCCGGTAAGATCCAGCTGTTGTCCCGACAGCTCCAGCAGCGTATGACCCCGCATGTGGGCGTAATAAAGAAAGGCGTTCATCAGAGTATAGCCTACCTCCATGATATGCTCCTCCGTATCCAGCCGGTCCGCGTTCATCCTCTCAAACACCTGGTCCAGCTTGCTGCGGGCATCCTCCCATCTTCTTGCCTCCATGAGCTGCTGGAAGCTGGGGGGACTGTACAGGCAATCAAGGGATCTGGACTGGGTGCGCGCCGCTCCCGAGTGGAGAATTCCTCCCCTGTCGCTGTGGGGAAGCTTGCGGAATTCATTGAGCGCCTTGCGGTACTGGCCGGCCAGCTCTCCGGGAAAGCCGCTCCAGCCGCTGACGATCACGGAGAGCTGGCCTTTCAGATGGGCGGCCACCTTCCCTTGCAGGAGCTGCGCTGCTTTCTCAGGTATGGGTTCATTGCCGCGCAAGTCGCTTTTTTCTTTGTTCTGCAGCAGGAAGCACATATAGCCGAAGGGGTCCTTGCCATACCAGACAGTATAGCGGCCGCTTAGGATTTCACAAGCAATATTGTGGACGGCGAATTCGTACAGCAGGGAATCCTCTTCGGAATTGCCGAAGCCTCCCTCCGGCCGGATCAGCATCAACAGACAGGGAGCCTCCGGCACAAAGGGCAGTTGATACTCCGCAAGCTTTCTTGGCAAATCCAAGGCGGCCAAGCCATCACCAGCCAACAGGGCGTTCAGCAGGTTGGCCCGCAGCAGGGGCAGATGGGAACGCAGGGAATGCCGCGCCTGCTCGGAGGTCAGGGATTGCTTCCATTCCTGCTCCAGCTGCTGTCTGATCCGGCCTACCTCCTCCAGCAGCTCCTCATCCTTGATCGGCTTCAGCAGATAGCTGACTGTGCCGTGCAGGATGGCCTGCCGCGCATATTCGAATTCTCCGTACCCTGACAGCAGGATGCACTTCGTACGGGGATAATGCTCCTGCACATGCTTGCACAGCTCCAATCCGTTCATGCCCGGCATACGGATATCCGTGACGATGATATCTATCGGCGCGTGCTTGAGCAGCTCAGCCGCCTCCAACCCTGAAGCCGCTTTATGGACCCGGGCGATCCCGGCGCTCTCCCAATCATTGTCCACCATGCTGTTCAACAGGACCGGCTCATCATCGACAAGCAGCAGCTGACACATTGGCTTTGTCCTCCTTATGCTTCATTTTCTTCTCTTCTCCATCTGAGGAATACGCATATTCCCGACAGCCGTTCAGACGGCGCCAGCAGCACACCTGCACCGGGACCGAACCGCTGGTCCAGCCGCTGGTGGACGTTCCACAGCCCGCAGCCCATGGTTTCGTCCATCGGCTGATCCAAGCGCAGCATATAATCCCGGATTTCATTGCCGGTCATGCCGATGCCGCTGTCTTCCACTTGAATCACATTCCACTCCGGCTCCTGCCGCCCTGTAATCAGTATCTGTCCCCTTCCCGGCTTGGGCTCGATGCCGTGGACAATGGCATTCTCCACAACAGGCTGCAGAATCAGCCTCATCACGGGCTCATTCATCATTTCCTCCGGAATATCGATGGCATAATCCAGCCGCTCCAGCCTGAAGGAATAGATTTGCAGATAGTGCCGGACCAGCTCCACCTCTTCTTTCACCAGGGGCATCTGCTTCTCTACCCGGGTGGTGTAACGGTAATAACCGCCCAGATGATACGTCATTTCCTTGATGGTGCCCGTCTGGCCGGATTTGGCGCAGGCGGCGATGAAGGAGAGGCAGTTATACAGAAAATGGGGATTGATCTGCGACTGAAGCTGCTTAAGCGTTGCCAGCCGGGAACGCTTCTGCTCTTCGTACACATTCAAGATCAGATGCTGGATTTCATTGCCCATCTCGTTAAAGCGCAGCATCATATAGTCGAATTCATTATGGAACTTCCGGTTGATCCGGAAGGAGTAATCCCCCATCTCAAAATGCTTCAGCCCCCTCACAATAAACGATATGGGCTTCTGTACATGAAGATACAGCATATACGACGAAATAAAGCCGAGCACAATCAGCAGCATCATGCTCATGTAGAACAAATTCCGGTTCTTGATGATCGGCGCATGGAATACATTCAGCGGCACATAATCCACCAGCCAGGCATCCAATCCGGGAATGTGGGCGTAGCTTAAATAGACATTCTGCTCCTCCACTTGCAGGCTGAGGTGCCCAATCGCTTCCATTCCCTTTTGCAGGAGCACCGTGCCCAGTTCCTTGAACCGTCCATCTCCTGCCTCCGTATGGGAGAATACCTCCCCGCTGCCCGTAAGCAGGAAGCAGCTGCCCGGACTCTCCAGCTTGTAATGCTGCAGCATCTTGCGGATATTGTCAAGGCTAAACCGCACCTCGAAGACCGCATTATCCTGCTGGACACCATTCCCCGGCAAGAACGGATCCCAGATGAACAGCTGATAATACGGCGGCTCATTCCCATTGCCCGGCTTGAAGCGCCATATTCCGTTGTCCTTGCGGTCAAGGCCGCTCCAATCATAAGTCTTGGCGGGGTTGGTGGATACCCGGGTCTGGGTCTCGGGCAAGTAGACCGACAGCTCATTGGTCCAATTGCTGGAGAGGCTCTGCAGCAGCATCTTCTCCTTCAACTGCGTCTGGTAATTGATCATCTGGTAATAGTCCTTGGTCAGCGTGCTGATCTGCAAGTCCAGCAGAGAGGAATCACGCGTAAGCACACTGGAGGAGAAGGAGAGGCGCTCGGCATGGGATTCAATCTGGCTCTTCAGAAACAGCAATTGGCTCTCATTGTTCGCCGACATCTGCTTGTCGATAACCTCGATGCTCGATCTGCTGAAATAGGTATAGAGGATTACCGTTGGAACGAGCAGAAGCAGAATAACGCCGCTCATCCGGACGAATATGGGCCTGTTGCGTTTCATGGACAGCCTCCTTAAGATATTGACAGCCATCTTGAATATGTATTCTATACAAAAAAACGCTTCCAACCTAAAATTGGATTATACCGGTTGTTGAGTTGCTTTCGAAGTAAGTTTTTCGTTACAACTGCTTCGCCTGGTTTATGAGCTCAAAACTTTTAGGAGGAACCAAAGTGAAGAATACCGCCATTATATCATCATCCACCATATCGGCAAGACCAAAAATGAAGAAAAAAGGATTATTTCGCAGAACCTGGAGTCTGCATCTCATGCTGCTGCCCGCTGTGGTAGCTGCCATCATCTTCCGCTATGCTCCCATGCCGGGGATTGTGATGGCTTTTCAGGACTTCAAGCCGTGGCTCGGTATTGGCAGTTCCCCCTGGGTAGGTTGGGACAACTTCAGCATGATCTTCAGCATGAGGGACTCCGTGCAGGTAATCACCAATACGCTGCTTATTTCCACCATGAAAATTATTTTTGGCTTGATCGTCCCCGTCACCTTCGCGCTTCTGCTCAACGAAATCCGCCAGATGTCCTTGAAGCGGTCGATTCAGACCATGGTATACCTCCCCCACTTTATGTCCTGGGTCATTCTCGGCGGGATTTTGCTGGATGTGCTGTCGCTGGAGGGAATCGTCAACCGGCTGTTCACCACTCTGCATCTGGAGCCGGTCATGTTCCTGGGGGAAGGGAATTGGTTTCGGGCGACGGTGATCGTAAGCGATCTGTGGAAGGAATTCGGCTTCTCCGCTATTGTCTTTCTGGCCGCTCTGTCCGGGATCAATCCCGATCTGTACGAAGCTTCCGAGATCGACGGGGCCAGCCGGCTGAAGCAGACCATTCATATCACTCTTCCCTCCCTGCTGCCCATTATGGTCGTCGTATTTACCTTATCCCTAGGCAGCATGCTAAGCGCCAATTTCGACCAGATTTACAATCTGATTAACCCTCTGGTGCTGCAAAAGGGAGATATTATCGACACTTATGTATTCCGCAACTTTCAAGGGGGACAATACAGCTTTGCCGCCACAGTGGGCCTGTTCAAGTCGGTGGTGGGCTTTATCCTGGTGGGCGGCGGCTATTACTGTGCCTACAAATGGACCAACTACCGCGTATTCTAAAATTCATCCGTCCTGGAGGTACTTGCCGTGTATTATAAAAACCCCAAATACAAGGTGTTCTACTATTTTAACGCCGCCCTGCTGATCCTGGTCTCTATCCTGTGCATTCTGCCCATGCTGCATATCTTTGCCGTGTCACTAAGCGGAAAAACCGCGGCCGAGTCCAATCTGGTCAGCCTCATTCCCATTGACTTCAACCTGGACAGCTATGTGAAAACCTTCGAGAATAACAACTTCATCAATGCCTTGCGCATTTCCGTGATCCGCAGCCTGGTAGGCACAGTCATAGCGATGATTGTAACCGTGCTGGCCTCCTTCCCCCTGTCCAGAAACGGCATAGAGTTCAGAATGCGTAATTTCTACGTCTGGTTCTTCGTGATCATCATGATCTTCGATGCGGGGCTGATCCCGCACTATCTGATGATTCAGCGGGTTCATCTGGTGGGCTCCTTTTGGGTCTACATCTTCCCCCATATGCTTAATGTCTGGAATATCATTCTGATGATGAACTTCTTCCGGGCGATCCCGAAGGAGCTGGATGAAGCCGCCATTATGGACGGGGCGGGATCGTTCAGGATTCTACGCTCGGTTTACCTGCCCATCTCCCTGCCGTCTTTGGCCACCTTGTCCTTGTTCTCGCTGGTGGGGCAATGGAACAACTGGTTTGACGGGGTGCTGTACATGCGCTCACCGGACCAGTGGCCGCTGGCCACTCTGCTCCAGACCATTGTTGTGGAACGGGACCTGAGCAAAACCGGCATCGACTTCGAGGATCTGGAGCTGCTGTCCAACCGGAGTGTCAAGGCGGCGCAAATCTTCATCGCCATGCTCCCCATCCTCGCTGTTTATCCGTTCCTTCAGAAGTATTTTGTCAAGGGCATTGTAATGGGGGCGGTAAAGGAGTAAGGGCAAAGCACAGCAAAACCAATAAGCCGCCATTCAACAGATGGCGGCTTATTGGTTTTGCTTTTATTGAGGATCGGTTTCTGTTAACCGAAAGTTACATCTGTGTAATAGTAGTGCGGTCCAGGTGATTTGGTCTTGAGGACGGCTACCGGCAGCACATAGACCTCCGGCATGGCAGCGCTTTTCCCTTCGGTGCCTGACCGGATGAGCTCAATCTCCAGATCATGGCTGCCTGCGGTCAGTTCAAGCTCTGTGCGCTGTTCTTTGTACGGGCGATGATACGCAGGCATGAACTCAGGTATGATCTTGCAGTCGATTACCGTCTGTCCGTTCAGCTTTACCTTCACGGGGGCGTTGGCCGCTGCGATCAGTCTGAGCTCCCGGTCAACCGGGATATGAAGCTGTGTCCGAGCCCGGTATACACCATCTGCTCCAGCGTCTGCCACCTGGCCCCAATGGAGACAGTTGCCTGCGATTGCCGCTTCCAACCCGGCTCCGTTATCCTCCGGTCCCCAGAGAGTCCAACGGGATGCACTGATCAGCGTAAACGGAATCGTCTGTTGGCTCCATATGGAATCGTCATGCGTGCGCGTCCAGATCAGCTGAAGCTTCTGATAAGCTCCCGTTACATGAGCCGCGGATACGTCCGCTTTCCATTGAAGGGACTCGCCCGGTGCCAGCTCCACCACGACCGCCTCCGAAGCGCTCCATCCCTCGGGTACAATCAGAGACAACTCGCCTGTAAGCGCCGTTGTGGCCCGGTTGATAAGCGTGATGCCGAGCTCCTTGCTTCGCCCCTCCACAATCACCGGCCCTTCGTTGCCGTATTCGATGACTGCCTCCAGATCAGGCTGGCGCCGCGTTCCTTCCGGCAGCAGATAGCGGTTTCCTGTGCTCCCGTGCTCCCACAGCTCCCGGACAGCCGCAGATACTTCCGCCTTCCGGTGCTGCGGGCTCCAGGAGCTGGCCAGTTCGGGATGCACCAGGATTTCCCCGCCGGCATAAGCCAGAATCTCCTTGCCTACGGCAATGGTGCGGCGGGTCAGTTCATCCAGGCTGGTCGGCGCGGGGAATCCCTTGATGGGAGGACTGACCACGACACGGTCTCCCAGCGGTTTGGCCCAACGTTCCGGCAGTGCCTCCGGTCCAAGCAGCATGCCCAGAATAGCGCCCAGAGTGGCGGCCGTGCAGTCCGTGTCATAGCCGCAGTTCACTGCCTTTAGGATCGCATCTTCGAAATCCTCGCCATACAGCCAGCCCAGAATCGTGAAGGCGATATTCTGCGGCGCATCGGTGAAATTATCGCTGCCATGATGCTCGAGAATCAGGGAACGGGCTTCCGTCCAGGAGTGGCCCTCCTTGTGCCAGCGGAGCAAATCCTGGACAGCACGCGCAGTCCGGCTGTTCTCAGGAATATAGGTGAGCCCGATGGAAATGAGCTGGTCCCGGTCCCGCTCGAAGAAAATAGCGCTCTCGATGGCGGCGAAGAACATCTCTCCGTATACCCCTTCTCCCCCTGCGTGATCCACAATCGCATCCTGATAAGCATAGTACGCCGCCTGCTCCGGCAAACCGGGAGTTGCCATCGCCCAGATCTCCGAGCGGATCGGCGAACCCATGCAATTGGTAAAAGGATTATTGAAAGCCCCGGCTACCGGAGGCAGCAGGCCGCGGCGCAGATTGGCCAACGCATATCCATATTCATCATATGGAAAGAAGACATGCTCCAGCCATTCCTGGCCCAGTTCCCGTGCGGTCAAGCCCGGTCCGTATTGCTCCAGCGCGTGCAGCCACACCAGCTGCAGGTCCAGATCATCATTCTCCAACGGCCCGTCCGGCAGCTTGGGATAATACGTCAGATTCAGCAGCTCCTTCTTCCCTTCATCCGCATATCCAAGCGTTCCCCCGATATTTTTGCCCAGCCAGCCGCCGTACACAATCCTGTAATAGTCCTGTTCATTCAAGATGCTTACGCTCATCGTTTGCGCCTCCATGTCCTGTTCCGTGTTATAATGGTTACGATTACACCATGCCTAGATTATATACAGAGAGACAAGACGGCATCCATAAACAGAAATGAGATTTTCGAATCAAAAATATAGTTTCCCATCTATTCCGAAAGGGGAGCAGATCCATGTATTACTCCATGTCCCGCCTGTCCGTATTGGATGTGCGGTGGGCCGACCTGTTCAATGCCACGGCGGCACCGACCTTTATGAAGTACCATTATAACCCCTATTATGAGCTGATCATTGTCGCAGAAGGCACCGTCAATTTTCAGGTCGAGGACAGCAGTCTGACCCTGTCGGTTGGAGACTCTATTATCCTCAAGCCATGGGAGCGGCATGGAGGCTGGGGGAACGCTTCTTCCGGAGGCTCCTTCTTCTGGGCGCAGTTTTCCTGTGAGCCTGGCCTGGAGGAATTCGCGCTGCACCGGGCCCCTGAGCTTACAATTGTCCATGCCCCCCGGACAGAGTTGCGTACCGTGAATACCCGTTATGAGGACCCGGTTATTCTGCCACGGCTCGACCGCAGTACCAAACGGTACAAGCTCCTGGGTCTGTTCCAGGAGCTTGTGGAAACGATGAAAGAACCCGTTGGCTACTTCCGGCTGGAGGCTACGCTGCTTCTCGCCCGGATGCTTCATATGATGGCGGATGATTTCCTGCAGCGCAGCCATCTGGACACCAGCTTCCCGGTCTCTTACATCACCTTTCGCCGGCTGGTAGACTTGTTGAACAACGGTCATGAGACACAACTGGACCGGAAACGGCTGGAAGCGGCGCTGGACAGGAAATACGAATACCTGTGCCAGGTGTTCAAGAAATATGCCGGTTCCTCGATTAATCAGTACATCCATCAGCTCAGGATCCAGCGTGCCAAGCATCTGCTGCACCATACATCCTTAAGTGTGAAGGAAATCGCCAGTCAGATCGGTTATGACGATCCCTTCTACTTCAGCAGAATGTTCAAGCGTCTGGAGCAGGTGTCCCCCCAGCAGTTCCGTGAGCAGAAGTAGCACCATGGGCGTTTCCTTTTCAGAGAAAGTCTGAACGGGGAATGCCCAATTTTGCATCCATCTCCCTCTCATCTCTGCTGGAGCTCTCCGGCAATCCTTTCAATAATCGCTTCGATGCTCATCGTTCCCAGATCACCCGTATCCCGCTTGCGGACAGAAACTAAAGCAGAGCTTCGCTCCTTTTCCCCCAGCACAAGCATGTACGGGACCTTTTCCAACTGGGCTTCACGGATCTTGTAGCTCAGCTTCTCTTTGCGGACATCCGCTTCAGCGCGAATTCCGGCTCCCTCCAAGGTTTTTTTCACGCGCAGGGCATAGTCGTGCTCATGCTCCGACACCGCCAGCAGCTTCACTTGCACGGGGGCAAGCCACAACGGAAAATCACCGGCGTAATGTTCCGTCAGAATCCCCATAAACCTGTCAATCGAACCGTACACGGCCCGGTGAATCACTACAGGACGATGCTTCAGATTATCCTCGCCTATATAAGTGAGGTCGAACTTCTCGGGCATCTGGAAATCCAGCTGAATCGTGCCGCATTGCCAGCTGCGCTTCAGCGCATCCTTGATGTGAAAATCAATCTTCGGACCATAGAACGATCCATCTCCCGCGTTAATCCGGTAAGCGATCCCGCGCTTATTCAGCACATTCTCCAGAGATTGCTCCGCTTGCTCCCACAGCTGCTCCGAGCCCATGAACTCCTCCGGCCGGGTGGACAGCTCCACCCTGTATTCGAATCCGAATACCCGGTAGACATGGTCAATCAGCTCCATGGCCTGGCCGATCTCCTCTTCAATTTGCTCCGGCAGTACAAACAGATGGGCATCATCCTGGCAAAATGTTCTCACCCGCATCATCCCATTCAGCGCACCTGAAAATTCATGGCGGTGTACTTGCCCGAATTCTGCCAGCCGCACAGGCAGGTCACGGTACGAATGAAGGCTGTTCTTGAAAATAAGCATCGCTCCGGGACAGTTCATTGGCTTTAGGGCAAATTTTGCTTCATCCACCTGGGAAAAATACATATTGTCCTTGTAATGGTCCCAATGTCCCGATTGCTCCCACAACCGGTTGTTCATCATCAGCGGGGTGCGGATTTCCTCATATCCCCGCTCTCTCTGCAGCTCCCGGGCGAAATTCTCCAGCCCGTTGCGGATTACCATCCCCTTTGGCAGATAAAAGGGCATGCCCGGGGCTTCCTCGGAGAACATGAATAGCCCCAGTTCCTTCCCCAGCTTGCGGTGATCCCGTTTCTTCGCTTCCTCCAGGAAATGCAAGTGCTCCTCAAGCTGCTTCTTCTTGGGAAAGGCCGTTCCATAAATCCGTTGCAGCATCTTGTTGCGGGCATCACCGCGCCAGTAAGCTCCCGCAATATTCTGCAGCTTGAATGCTTTAATCCGGCCGGTAGAAGGAAGATGCGGCCCCCGGCACAAATCCGTAAATTCCCCTTGCCGGTAGAGGGAGATTGTTGCATCCTCATTCAATGCTTCAACCAACTCCCGCTTCAACGGCTCGTGAAGAGCTGTGAACAGTTCCGCCGCTTCTGCCCTGCCAACTTCCTGGCGTACGATGGGCAGATCTTCCTGAACAATCCGTTCCATCTCTTGCTCAATCGCCGCCAGATCATCAGGGGTAAGGGATTTGCCCATATCAACATCGTAGTAGAAGCCGTCTTCAATTACCGGGCCGATCCCCAGCTTGACAGTTTGGCTTCCGTATAGGCGCTTCAAAGCCTGCGCCAGAATGTGGGCAGCAGTATGCCTGTATATTTCCAGTCCTTCCGGACTGCTGCATGTAATAAGCTCGATGAGGCTGTCATCGTTAATCTGCTGATCCAAGTCCGCAAGCTTGCCGTTGATTTTACCGGCTATGGCGTCTTTCATCAAGCTCTTGCTAAGCGATCCAGCTACTTGTCTAATAGTGGTGCCTTGGGGATACCTCCTGATTGTTCCGTCCGGCAGTGCTGCGTTGATCTGCATGATTTAGCCTCCTTTTCCTGATATTATCAGATAACGGGAACGCAAAAAAAACGCCTCTCTTCCCCAAAGGGACGAGTGCGTTTAAGCTCGTGGTTCCACCCTAATTCAGCCTGGCACGACACACTTGGACTGATCACCCAAGCATACAGCTGCAAGACCCTTATTGGTATCCGTTATCGGGGATAAGACGGTGACGCTTACTGCCATGAGATCAGATCACGGGTTCAACGCCACGGCTGCAAAGGGGTAACTTCCCGCCGGTTGCTGGAGAAGCTTTCAGCTTTCGCTTCTCTCTCTGGACTGTCCGTAGGAGAAATCATGTCTTTGGTCAACGCCTGAATATGTGACTTGGCAATAATATTACCTAAGTCATTACGGAAAAGTCAAGGCCTTTTAGAAAAAGAAAATAATACGGGTATGCAAGTTGCATGATCACTTTATTATTAATTTAATAAATTAACGCTTTAAATCAATGAAGTAAATCGGCTGGTTATAGCAGTCTTCCTATCCTCCGGATACTATCCCCTTCAATCAGGAGAAAGGCCTGCAGAGAGATCAAGAGATCAAGAGAGATAAGAGAGATAAGAGAGATCAAGAAACCTCCGGAGACCTATTGGATATTTTACCTGATACAAAGAGGCTCCATTTTGATTTACCTGACTCCATTTTGATTTACCTGATACAAAGAGGCCCCCTTTTGATTTATCTGATACTGAGAGGCCCTCTTTTGAGTTGCCTTTTTCAAAAAGGGCCTCATCTGGTGGTATCATTTACCTGATTCAAAAAGGGCCTCATCTGGGTTGGTATCATTTCCTGAGCCAAGGGGAGAGTGTCCAAAAGAACCCAGGATAGGTATAGATGCTCCTCTTCCCTTCCGTCATAGACGGCAGCAGAATTGACTTGCCTCAAGGCCTTGCATCGACTTGCTTCAAAGGCTTACTTCGACTTGCCTCAAAGGCTTACTTCGACTTGCTTCAAAGGCTTACTTCGACTTGCTTCAAAAGCTTACTTCGACTTGCTTCAAGGTTTGCTTGGTTGCAGCCACGGCGGCGTAGCTTCTTAGCAGTTCCATGTTGCCCGCATACAATGGCTCCAATCCGTGTTCGACCCGCTGAATGTTATTGAAGGCCTCATGGTATACATGTATAAGTGTGTCACGGGTTCCTCCACCGATATGGGGGGTAGCGATCACCTGCTCCAGCGTAAGCAGCGGATGTGCAGGGTTGACCGGTTCTTGCTCCCAGACGTCGACAGCCGCTCCCTTGATTTCGCCATTCACCAGCGCCTCATACAAAGCCGCCTCATCTACCACACCTCCACGTGCCACGTTGATCAACACGGCGTTAGGCTTCATGAGCTTGAATGAAGCGGAATTGATAAGACCCTTGGTAGCCGGCAGCAGCGGCACGTGCACGCTTATGATATCTGACTTTTGCAGCAATTGCTCAAGCCCCAAGAATTCGGCATTGAGTTCCACTTCTTTCTCAAGTGGCAACCGGTTCTTATCATAATAAACGATGCTTGTTCCCATGGCTTTGGAGCGGAGCGCCGTCTCCCAGCCCACATGTCCCATGCCCACCAGACCGTGGGTTTTTCCTCTCATCTCGAAGGAATCCGGGCGTAGCGCCCAGGTCAGCCACTCTCCTTGTTTGGTGCGGTTATTGGCATAAGGCAGCTTGCGGTATAGCGACAGGATGAACATGACAGTCAACTCAGCTACGCATACCGCATTGCAGCCGGGAATATTGGAAACGGAGATACCATGTCCGGAGGCTGTGTTCATGTCAATGTTGTCCAGACCGACTCCGCATTTTTGGATATGCCGTGTTTGGCCGGCTGCGCGAATCATTTCTCCAGTGATCGGAAATACAGTGGCCATCAGATACTTGGCTTGCGCCAAAACCTTTGGCTTAGATACATCATTCTGCTCATCCCAGAAATACAAGTCGTATCCGGAAGGCAGCTGTGACCGGAGCAGCTCCTTCATATCCTCGGTCATGGGATCAAAGTAAAGAATAGTCTGGCGGTTCATGGTGGCGCCCCCTAAAAGTTTTGAGTTCCTTGCCGGCGAAGCGGCATTGGCGAAAAACTCGCTTCGTAAGCATCAGCCTAGTTTTGAGTTCCTTGCCGGCGAAGCGGCATTTGCCGAAATCCGGCGGATTCATTGTTATAAATTAACACCAACCGTACCAGGAGTCAATTGTCATGTTATGTTTTATTACATAAAGCGTGATGCAACTTTTTTCGACTGTTTTCGCTTTCGATAAAATTATTTTATTGCACCAATAGAATATGTATATAATGTGAACAAACACTCCTCTATCCATCACAAAACAAAAAAATGCCCCTGGGAAGGATAGCTTCCTTAAGGGCAATCAGAGGTTCACTTGACAAAAAAGCATCTCATAATTCTTTGGTCATGTACACACTGTTTGGATCATCGGTATAATCGGCAAAAGGACTGCAGGCTTGAAAACCCATCCCGGCATACAGGTTTCTGGCCGGCGCGAAGGAATCCATGGAGCCTGTCTCCAGACTCAGCCGCCGGTAGCCGCGGCGCTGTGCTTCCGCAAGGATGTGCTCCAGCATCTTTCTGGCGATGCCCTGCTTGCGCCGGGAGATAACAGTCCTCATGGATTTTATCTCCCCGTGTTCCGAATCCAGCTCTTTCAGCGCACCGCAGCCCAGCAGCTCGTCTTGCTCCCAAACGGTCCAGAAGGTAATTTCCGGTTTTTTCAGCTCGTCCAGCCCCAGGGCATGCACACTCTCCGGAGGCGTATCCAAGCTCATATTGTGAAGATGCTCCTTAATCAAGGCCATGACTTGGCTGCCGGTCAAATTGTCAGGTCTTATTTCCAAATCAAATCCTCCTTCCCATTATGAATTCCTATGGATTTCGCTTAAGAAACCTTACAGCACTTCCTTATTCCTGCGCATGATGCCATAGAGAATGACACATGCGCCTGAGCACAGAAGCGCCATCAGGGCAATGAAAACATAGCCTGCCTGGAGACCAAGCAGTTGGCCGTCCCCCGTATCCCAGCGGGCTGCCATGGAGCGGACTCCATCGATGATCACCCCAATCAGTACGTTGCCGATTACGCTGGCTATTCCCATGAGCGTGACCGTGAAGGTGATAGCTACATCGGTTCCATGGGGATAGCGCTTGGCCAAGAGTGCCATCACGGTGGGATAGACCGGAGCGATGCCGATCCCGGCTACAGCAAACAAGATTGCGGCTTGTTCCCCGATAATCACAGCTGCCAGGCTGCATAGTCCGGCAAAGCCCGAGAAGATCATGATCGACAGTGTATATCCAATCTTGTCCGTAATTGGCCCCACGAACAGGCGGGACAGCATAAAGAACAGGAAAAAGGCAGAAAGCATCCACGATGCGGACTGGGCGCTCCAGCCGTAGGCTTTCTCCAGATAATTGACCAGCCAACTGCCCACCGCAAGCTCGGATACCACCCCGAAGGACAGAACGGCAATGATCAACCAGGCGATAGGATCCCGCACATAGCTCTTAAAGGAAATTCTGTTGCCTGCTTCTGCCTGATCCTGCGGAAACCTGCCGATGACGGAAGGGATGATCGGCAGAATGGACAAGGAAAGCATGACCAGATACATGCCCCTCCAGCCCAACTCTCCCCCTGCTATATGCCAGCCCATCATGGACGAGGCAAAGATAGGAGCCACGGTGGAACTGAGCCCGTAGAAAAAATGGGACAGATTCATCATGGTGCCTGTGTTCTTCGTAAAGATTCTTGCCGCCATAATCGCAAGGCCGATCTCCAGCATCCCGTTGCCGATATACATCAGGAAGTAGGACAGGGACAGAAAGGCATAATTGGCCGACACATACATGAGCACTCCTGAAACAGCCATGGAGCCGAAGGCGAGAATCCCCGTCAGCTTGATGCCGATTCGCCGGGTCAAAGCGCCGGTGTACGAGCAAGCAACCAGATAGCCTAGGGAATTCAGCGCCAGCAGCAGGCCCAATTGCATCTCATCCAGACCGAAATCCGCCTGAATCCGGGGGATTGCGGGTCCCTTGATGTTCTCGGAAAATCCAAATACGAGGAAGCCCCCAAACACTACAACGAGCAAAACGGCATAGTTGTACCTGCCGGAAGCAGAAGCGCCGCGGGCATTGGTATGTTCATGTTGTCCCAAGATGTTAACCCTCCGTTGCAAGCTGCGCAATTAAGAATCAAGGGAAAAGACGCCCCATCCCACAGCCAAGGTATACCCTTCATAACCTTGGGAGAAGCGTCCTTATCCGCTTGTAGCGGCCCTATAGTTTACAGATCAATGTCTTTGATCACCGTCTGGGTATTGGCCGCGTCGAAGATGGTCTCGATCAGGCGCAGCACCCGGTGTACTTGGTCATTCTTGACGATCTGGGCGGAGCGCCCTTCCAGTAAGGCGACGAAATTATCGTAGAAGCTTTGTGCCGGCGGATCTACCTTCTCAATAGGCAGCTTCAGGGTTGATTTGGACGACGGCGGCGCCATGGTCTTGGTGAGGCCTTGTCCGGCCTGAATCGGCTGCGGCTCCACCTTGGCTACATCCGGGTTGGTGCGGACAATCTCGCCGCTCAGATCCCAATCGCGGATCACGGCAGTTCCTTCCGTCCCCTTCACATACCAGCGCGGCAGCTTGATATAATTGGTGGTGCCCACCTCAATCAAGGCGGACAGGCCATCCTTGAACTTAATGATAGTGGTAAACCCGTCATCCACTTCCGTGCCCAGCACCGTGCTCAGATCGGCCTTTATACTCTCGATCTTGCTGTCGGTGAGCAGCAGCAACTGGTCCAGCAGATGCACGCCCCAGTCCAGCAGCATGCCGCCGCCGTAGGCCTTAAGCTGGCGCCAATCGCCGGGAATGCCGTTTCCGCCTTGAACGCGGGATTCCACATGGAAGACCTCGCCCACTTTTTTCTTCTCCACCAGATCCTTGATGATCAGAAAATCCGAATCCCAACGGCGGTTCTGATGCACGGTGAAAATCCGCTGGGCCTTGTCCGCTGCAGCCACAATTTCCAGCAGATCCCCACTGGTTATGGTAACGGGCTTCTCACAGATGACATGCTTGCCGGCTTCCAGCGCCCGGATGGCGATTTCCTTGTGGACATCGTTGGGAGTAGCGATTACGATTCCGTCCACTGCTTCATCGGCCAATACCTCATCCAGGCTGCCATAACCGTTCAGTTCCTGAGAGCGGGCCAATTCCATGCGGTGCGGCATAATATCGTATACGCCGGCGACCTGAAGCTGCTCGATGGGCTGAATCAATTTGTTGTGGTGGTTGCCCATTCCGCCATAGCCTACGATGACCAGGTTGTATCTCTTCTTGTCCAAGTCTGTTCCTTCCCCTTTCAGTCAAGACAATGGTATATAGAACTCCTTATTTATTCTACACAGATTTTAGCATTTGTGAAATACTACAGCAAAAGAAAATCCCCAAGCGGCGCCTCACACCCGCCCGGGGATTTTCTTTCTTAAAATCTTAGAACGTATAAATATGGATAAACCTACTGCCGCGTGAGCTTGATATAATCCAGCACCAGCCGGTATCCCTTGCTGGAGCCGTTCTTGCCGGTGCAGGTGAACCGGAAAAGCTGGTCTCCCGGTGAGGTCAGGCTGACTGTGCCCAGATCGATCTCCTGGTAGACATTGGAGGAGGGCAAGGCATAATTGTCCACCGCCTGGCTTACGTCAACCCCATTTACCGACAGCCGGTAGATGCCCCTGTCATCGCTTTTCATCACTCTGATTTTCACATTGTACACTCCGCCGGATACGCCGTTGCCATAAACGCTGCCGGTTACACCGTCGGTGTACACGCCGTTGCCGTCCTGGACGTTATCGCCCGAGGCGTCGCCGTACAGGATGCTCCCGTACAGGCTTTCTCCGTACACCCCGCCAGTCACGCTGCCGTATACGCTGCTATAGACATTGTTGTCCACACTCAGCCGGTATTCGATAAAATCGTTGACTCCGTTGGCGGCAAAATTATCCCCTCTTCCCCCGCTCAGCTTCAGGTCCGACCGCAGGGAGTGGCTGTCTCCGGCGGAGATGGCTGTTACCTGCAGGTTTTCCGCCTCCAGCAGGACTTCAGCCGGGGCCGCGGGCGGACTCACAACCGGGCCGGTCTGCAGAACGGTGGACACTACCCCCGTGGTGGTCGGTTGTGCGGAAGTAGTAGGAATGGATGCCGTTGCCCAGCTTGCCGGAATAGGTGTACCGCTTGCCGTCGGCGTAAGTGGTATCCGTCGTGTCCAGCTCCGCCATATCCCGGATGACTCCGTCGATTACCACCTGGACCCGGTGGGGCTTCTGGTTGTCTGCATCCCGGTAGGTAGCGCTGAAGGTGAAGAGCGTATCCGTATCCCCGGATTGCGCATTCAACGCGGTATCCGTCAGAACCGGAGCCGTGCCTGCAAGCTGGTTGGACGCATAGATCTCGTCAACCCACAGCTCCCCCGGAACCCCCGTGGTCTGCTTCAGCCACAGCTCCAGATGAACGGACTTTTTGTCCAGCGTGGCGGACTGGTCCAGATCGAAGTGAAAGGTGGTCCACTCCGCAGGGACGGAGATATAGCCGCCGGAGCCGGTGATCTTCATCTGCAGGCCGGGATAGCCGGGATTCTTCATCACCACCGTCAGATAGCGGTACCCCGACAGGTCCACCCGGTCCTTCCACGGCTCGAACTTGGCCTGGGACTTGGTGGAGCTGGTAGTCTGGGTGAACTTCCCGACGGTCCGGCCGTCCTCCGCCGTCTGCAGAAACGCCCCTGTTCCCCCATCCTGATTGTACCAGTTGACCCAGCCCAGCTTGGCGGTTCCCCAGGTACCCTGGTTGTTGAAATCATCGTAGAGCAGCGGATGATCCGGATCAGGCAGCGGCGGCGCCACGGTGAAATGGGCGGCGCTGTAGGTGGATTGGCCATCGGCCGCAGTCCCCCTGACATAGACCCGCTTGTTGGTGTAGGGGGCCAGCGCCGTGGTATCGTATTGGGCGGCATAGGCGCTCCCGGATATGGCCATGGGCTCGTATCCGCCGTCCACCCGGTAGTCCATGGCGGCCATGGCGGCCTGCGGCTCGGCGAACACCGTCACCGGTCCGGTCACATAATCGCCGATGACCGGAGAGGTTACAGGGAGGGCCGGAAGGCTGACCCCGCCGACAGAACCGCTCTGGGAAGCGCTCAGGGCCATCACCGAATAGAGCAATCCCGCCTGAATGCTGATGCTGAATTCGTTGTATCTCCACTGGTTGATGTCATCCTCCAGGAACGGCCGGTCCTGGTACCAGGGGCTGACGCTGGTTCTGTCCTTGGTATCCTTCATGTTGGGTCCGGCCACCATCGCCCCGGGCAGCACCACTCCCCGATTGGCGGTGCTGCGGGATTCCTCATCCAGCCGCGTATGCAGATATCTCACATAGTCGGTTCCGATGCCGGATACCCAGCTCTTGTTCCAGGGATTATTGCCGAAGATCCAGTACAGGCCCTTCATCGCCGCCTTCATCACCGCAGGGTCGGGGAACAGCTGATTGTAGCGGAGCGCATCTCCGATATACGAGGCCAGCGGTTCGTTGACCCCGAAGGCGCTGAATTCATCCAGCACGCCGTAGGGCGTATCATCCAGGGAGGTGATGAAATATTCCATCTGCTTCTTCAGAATGCTGTGAATATGAGCCTGGGTGGCGGCATCGGCGACAGGGTAAAATTCCGTCAGTGTCATGGGCCGCATATCCCAGTAGTTGGTTGATCGCAGATCCCCGGGAGCCAGCTCCGCGATCCGCGCGGCGGCCGCGTCCTTGTAGGCGGAGTCGCCCGTAAGCAGGTACAGCTCCGTCTCCGCCCACAAGAGCGTATTGGGGATTCCGCCTGTGGTGGTGTAGCTTCCCGGGTCCGGTCCCTCATAGTTCAGCGCGAACTGGTAGAAGGGCAGTGCCGCGGAAGCGATCTCGGCGGAGAATGCCTGCATCTCCGCGATCTTGCCGGAAGCAATTCTGCCATTGGCGATGGCGTGGTTGATCGCCCGCGCCGTAGCGGCAAGCGCCCCCGCGGCTTTGCCCGAGCCGCCCACGCACAGCTCCCGCAGAGTGGGATCGTCCGCGGTGCCCACAATATTGTCCGTCGCCTTCTCCGGATGCTGGAAGCTGGTGTAATTCTTGATATTGTAGATGGCTCCCCCCATCTGGTCGGCGAATTTCAGCAGGTATTCGCTGCCGAACCTGGCTTCGTCCAGCAGATCCGGGATGCCGTTGCCGTCATGGTCATACTGCACCTGGGCCGACCCGGCATTGCGGAGGTAAGCCAGGGCAATCTCCCCGGTCACCCACTGGTTGCCCCCGTATTTGCCGTAGTCGCCCGCATCGAACCAGCCGCCGGTCAGATCATAATGGGTGCCGTCGGCAGCCACCGCGTCATCCAGAAAGGAATCGGGATGGAATATCTTAACAGACGGGGCGATATCGCTGTAGCCGGCAGGATAGGCCACACTCGTGTCCGTGGACCGCTGCAGCCGGTAGAATGCGGTCATCTCATCCTTATAGGAATTCCACAGATTCGTCTGAACGGGGAACGGATAGGACGACGCCCCGTTGCTCACAATCGTGAAGCCCGAACCGGTCTGGGTCACCTGGGAAAAATCGAGGGAATATACCTGTTTGCCCCAGACAACGCCTTCATCCTTCATCATGCCGGTGGAAACGGTGGCAGTCCCGTTCATCACCTTGTACGTCAGATCGGTCAAAGGGGCAACCGCGGTGACCGTGGCCGGCTTGTGGTCTGCCGCTCCGTATCCCGCCTGGGATACATTGATGCTGTCCACCAGGCTGCCGGTGTAGACTGCCGCATTGATCCGGTCAATGGAGATGCGCGCCCCGGTGGAGGCGGGATTGCTAAGCCCTGTTACCCGGACCTTCAGGGTATGGAGGCCATTGGGCAGCTCCGGACTGGTGTACAGCAGCGTATTTTCCTGCCTGGCCGCTCCATAGCTGTCCGCATTCAGCTCCTCTCCCCCATCCAGGGAAATGGCGGCAATGCCGTAGGAGGGATCCTTTGCCCCATATAACTGCACCTTGGTTCCGACGAAGGTGAATACCGCCGTGCCATCCGCTGTGCCCGATTCATGCTGGTCGGAGCCATAGCTGCCCGCAGGCGCCGCTGTGTATTGCCAGCCGGATCCTGTATATTCCAGCCGGTTATGCCCCATGACGGCCGTGCTGTCGTTCATATCCACAATCTGCGCAACAGCGGCCACCGCAAGGGGCTGGCCGGCCGTTGCAGTCTGGTCGTTGTACCCGTCTGCCGCCCGGAGGTAATAAGTGTGGTTTCCGGCAGGCAATCTGGCGGACAGGGTATAGGCCTTGCCGTCGGCATAGTTGAAGTCTCCCCTGTCGACTTCGTCCATGTCATAGACAGTGGAATCATTCAACACCATCTGCACGGCAAACGGCGGATCATTATCCGCGTCGGTATAGACTGCCCCGAAGGTGAACCGGGTGTTGGCATCCCCGGAGCTTGAACTGACCCCGGCAGCGGAGAGGACGGGCGCGCTTCCTGCGGCCTGGGAGGAGCCGCTGATGCTGTCGATGAGGATTTCTCCGTATTGTCCGCCGTTCTGCTTCAGCCAGATGGAGAAATGAATGCTTTTCTTATTGAGAACCGGGAATTGGTCCAGATCAAAGTGAAAGGAGGTCCATTCCCCCGGAACGGAGATCCAATCCCCTGTGAGGGTATAGTCATGGGTTCCGTCGCTGATGCCCATCCGGATTCTGGCATCGGGATAGCCGGGGTTTTTCATCACAACCGTCACATATTGATAGCCGTTGAAATTGCCGTTGTCGTGCTGAGGCTCGAACTTGGCCCACGAGTAGGCGGAAGCCGGTGTTTGGGTAAACCGGCCTACCGCTCTTTCCTCCACAGTGGTTTTGGCGAAGGTTCCTGTTCCTCCGCTCTGATTATACCAGTTGGCCCAATTCTGCTTGAAGGTTCCCCCTCCCGAGAAGTCGTCGTATAGCATGGGATAGGATGGCCCTGGCAGCGGCGCGACCGCTCCAACCGCGGGCAAGGGAATGGACAGCAGCAACACCGCTGCCAGCAGCAGACTGAGCACTTGCTGGATTCGTCCTCTGTACCGGAGCGTTCTCCGTCCCCTGCCGGTGCGAAATGAGGGGTGCATATTAGGAATCATATGATTTTTCCTCCCTATGTAATTATTTCGAAAACGCTTGCATTCATGCAAAAAAACCAGAGCACACTCTGACTTCCCACGGGAATGTGTGCTCTGGCGTAGACTCATGCTGAAATCCGCAAGTCCTGTTATTTAGTTCTTCCGCTCCAACCGGAGCCGGAGTGTGCTCTTGTTGCCGGTAAGATTGAACCGCAGGAAGGCCAATTCGTCCTTGATCAGCTTCACCTCTGCCCCTTCCGGGCAGGAGACGGCTTCGAAGCCGCTTAGGTCATCCCAATAAACCAGACCGAATGGAATAGGCTTCCAGTTGCCAATGCTGAACTCCAGCTCGATTACATCCGGACTTTTCTCGTACTTGGTAACGAATACCGGGGGAATCTCTTCCGTGAACTCCTCCTGCATGTTCCACTGTCCCACGTAATTGCGCAGCAGGCGGGGTTTGCATTCCCCTTTCACGAATACCATCTGACATTGGTTGTCATAATACAGGAAGGTATCGGGCCATGGGCCCAGCCCCACTCCGCCCAGGGTCATGGTATACTCGTTCACTTCCGGGCGGACCGGCTTATCGCGGGTCAGCATATATACCGGAGCCGTCACCTCATTGCGGTCGTGATAAAGCGCCAGCGCCTTGGGCAGAGTAGTCATGGTTACTCCCTTGCCGGCCACATACCGGAAGAACAGGTCCAGCATCCCCTCGCATGCCTCCACGTGAGAGACCGGGAATACAGAGAAGCTGTCGCTGTACTCCATCTCATGTCCCTCCTGCTGCTGCAGGAAGAACACCTGGTCGTTATGGTCCGTATTGTCCAAGTATTCGTCGAATACCTGCTTCCAGTATTCAATATTATCCCCTGAGCATAGTCCGGCGCGGAACACATCATTGGGATCGGTCGAGTACAGAACCGGGCTGCCTGTATGCCAGGTCTGATGCAGATCCCGGGCCGTCCACTCGCAGGCCACGATCTTGCCCTTGCCGGGATGAGGTACCTTATACCGGCTGCTGTCCACATACCAGGAGCCCCACGGGATTCCCTTATGGGTAATCCCATCCCACCAGACCTGCTCCCAGCAATAGCCCCACATGCCCTGGAAGTCCAATTCCTCCAGCACTTCAATCACTTCGTTATAGATCTTGCCCCGGCCTGCAATCTTGGTAACCGCCCACGGGAACGCCTCCTGTACAAGCTGCCAGTCGCTCTCCAGCCTGTTCTTCAGCACTTCCTTGGACATGCCCGCATCTTCCATGAAGAACGGGCATTGAAGGATGACGTCATCGCCGTATTCCTCATGCCATTGCCGGATTCGGTCTTCGAGAACCGGGATGGAGCCCCGGTTCACGATCCAGGTTACGGGTATTTGATATCGGTGAGCCAATCTGGCTGTCCTCTCCACACCCTCCACCGCTGTTCCCTGCATCCCTGGCGCGTTATAATGGGAAGCATAGCTGACGAAGGTATAGATGAGCCTTTCCGGTTTCAACAGAAATCACCCCAGACTATTTTTTATTTTCACTCCACCAGGCATCGATCTGGGCTTGCATTTCCGCTTTTACCTTTTCCAGGCCTGCCGTTTTCAGCTTGGCATTGCGCTCGTCGATCATCTTGGACGGATTGGGCAAAGCGCCTGTGCTAATGACCTTATACTCATTGATGATGGTAGTAAGCTGGGCAATTTCATTCTTTACCTTCGTGTCGTCAAAGGTAAATCCGAGCAGCGGGAAACGGGTGGCTTCATTGTTGAACTTCTTCCAGCTCTCATAAAGATCGTCAGGCTGACCCGGCTTCAGGTAGTTCAGGAATTGGTTGCCCAGCACCCAGAAGAAGGCGGTATCCCCATATCCTGAATCCTTGATCGGTTCAATGCGGTTAGCGCTTACCTTCTTGTAATGCTTGCCTTCAATGCCGTTCACCAGCAGGTTGATGACATACGGATCGCTGTGCAGATAGTTCAGCACCATCATGGCGCGCTCCGGATTCTTGGAGGTTCTGGAGATGGAAAGCATGGAACCGGTAGCCAAATCTGTGGTGACAATGGGCTCCTCGATGACGTGGGAGACCCAGTCGTAGTTGTCCTTCAGCTTCAACTCAATATCCGCGCCGGGCTTCCAGACTGTGGTTTGCATCCATATTTTTCCTTGTTTGCGAATATCCTCTACATTAGTGGTGGTTGTGGCCGCATCAGCGTTAATATAGCCTTTTTCATAATATTTGCGGAACATTTCCGCATCGCCCTTATTCAGATCGACGATATCCTGATCCAGTATGGTCTTAACAACCATGTCCTTGGTCTTGTAGTCGATGAAGAACATGGGCAGCTTGCCGGGAAGCGGTCCGATGGGACGGTAGTTGGATTTGGCTTCATACATCATGAAGCTTGTCGGTCCGCCGGCCACATACATGTTGATCATGTCCGGTTCATTTTTCTTCACGGTCTCAAAGTAAGGCTCCAAGTCTTCCACCTTATTGATCTTGTCGATGGGAATGTTGTACTTGTCGGTAATATCCTTGCGGAACGTGAAGGCTTTGCCTTGGGTGATTTCCTTGTTGGTGGGAATGGCATACAGCTTGCCCTTGTACCGTGGAGCCTCCAGATACAGGGGATGCAGCTCCTTCTTAATGCCCTGGCCGTGCGTCTCTACCAGGGAATCCAGCTCAAGGAATGCACCCTTGGTCACATTAGCGGAGAAATCAAGCCAGGAGGCGGTGAACATCAAGTCCATCTTTTCTCCCGTATTCATCATCAATTCGGTTTTCTTCTTGTAATCGGCAGGAGCAATGGGCTGAAGCGCAACAGTAGTATTGATCTTTTCCTTCAGATACTTGTTCAGCTCATCTTGAATCAGGGCATCATCCTTTTGCGGCTTTCCGTAGTAGATTAAGGAAACCTCATACGGATCGAGCTTGGCAGCAGCCGGGCTGGCGGAAGCCGCAGCCGAACTGGCGGCGCTGGCGCCGGGCGCTGTGCTGGCCGAGCCTTCCTTGCTGTCGCCGCCGCAAGCCGACAAGACGGCGGACAACCCTACGGCCAAGGCCAAAGGCGCGATTATAACAGACTTTTTACGATTCATGATAGACCCTCCTGTATTGGATGTTATATCAAACGGCAGCCTGATGCAATAGAAGTGCAGCGGCCGCCGGCATTACCGTTAATCAGCCCTTCACAGCGCCGACAGTCAGACCTTTGACGAAATATTTCTGGAAGAATGGGTAAACTACCAGAATGGGGCCCATACCGATGACAGCCATGGCCATCTGCAGCGATTCATTGGGCAGATCCTTGAACAGCTCCGGATTCTGCACGGCCAGCATCATATTCTCCCGGATGTACTGCACATCGTTCAGAACGCGCATCATCAGGAACTGCAGCGGATATTTGGCCTCCGTATTGATGAACAGCAGCGCATTGAACCAGTCGTTCCAATAAAGAATGGTAGCGAACAGTGACATGGTCGCCAATACAGGCAGGGACAGCGGCAGCACAATCCGGAAGAAGATGCGCAGCTCCCCTGCTCCATCGATCTTGGCCGATTCAATCAGGGCCGGATGGATCGTCGTCTGGAAGAAGGTCCGCATGATGATCACGTTGAACGGGACGATCAGGAGCGGCAAGATCAACGCCATATAAGAATCCTTCAGGCTCAACGCTTGGGTGTAGACCATATAGCGGCTGACCATCCCTCCGCTGAACAGCATGGTGAAGAACAGGAAGAAGGTAAAGAAGGAGCGCAGCGGATAATCCTTGCGCGAGATGGGATAGGCGTACAAGGCCATGAGCAGTACACTAAGCAAGGTACCGAATACGGTGATCGTGATGCTCACCCGATAGGCGTCAAATATCGTGGATGCATCCTTGAACATGGTTCTGTACGCCGTAAGAGACCATTGGTCGGGCCAAAAGCTGTAGCCTTGATTGATCAGCGAATCGCTGTGCGTGAAGGATACGACGATAACCAGAATAACGGGCATCACACAGGCAAGAGATAACAGGGTAAATGCGAGATTCAACAGTACATTGGATATAGGGGAAATCCGGTTTTCCCGGCGGTAGGCTGTTCCAGCCACTTGCGCTCACCTCCAGTTGGCATATTAAAACAATGCTTGCTCGCGGTCGATCTTGCGTACAATTCCGTTGGTGGCCAGCACCATGATAAAGCCCAGCACCGACTGCACCAATGCGGCGGCAGAGGACATGCCGATATCATTCAACTGCATCATGACCCGGTATACATAGGTGTCCACCGTGTCCGTTACCGGGTACAGCATCCCGGAATCCATCGGCACCTGATAGAACAGGCCAAAATCGGAATTGAACACATGTCCCATGTTCAAGATGGTCATAATAATGATGATGGGACGAATGGATGGCAGCGTTATATGGAGGATTTGCTTCCATTTCGACGCTCCGTCGATCACGGCTGCCTCGTAATATTCGGGATCAATGCCGGAGATTGCCGCAATATAGATGACCGCCCCCATGCCGATGCCCTTCCATGCACTGACCAAGGTGAGAATATACGGCCAGTACTGCTTCTCCATATACCAAGGAATCGGATCCTTGTCCAACCATTCCAGGATCGTGCTGTTGAGAAAGCCGCTGGTCGGATGCAAGAAGGCGTAGACCAGATAACTGACGACTACCATCGACAGAAAATGGGGCATGATCAGAAAAGTCTGGTACGTCTTGGCCGCTAATCTGCTGCGCAGTTCATTGATGGCTACCGCTACGGCCACAGCAAGCACCAGATTGAGGACCATGAAGGTCAGGCTGTAGCCCACGGTGTTGCGTACGATCCTCCACAACGACCCGTTATTGAACAGGAACGTGAAATTCTCGAAGCCCACCCATGGACTGTGCCAGATTCCGTCAATGTAATTGATCTTCTTGAAGGCGATGAACAGTCCGAACATGGGAAGATAGTTATGCAGCACCAGCACCAGGGCTGCTGGCAGAACCATCAGGGTTAAATATCTGAATTTCCACAGATTGCGGAAAAAAACGAGTCCCCGCGTCTTCGTCTGCATTCGTATGGCTTGCCGGGGAGATGCTGCTGTCTTGCTCACTGGCTCCACTCCTTTCTCTGTTGCTTTTAGTATAGGATAGGAGCAGTTCTTTGACGATGATGGATGTTTGCATGAATGTGATGGATTCTATCCTAACCAGCTGATATCTTCCCTCTTCTCTCCGTCTCTTCCAGAAACAAGAATTTCCCGCGGAATTCCATGGGAGAGAAAATGAACATTGCCGCATGACAAGCCATAGGCCCCGGCGGAGGGAAATAGAATAAGGTCGCCTTCTGCAAGCCCCGCCCTCAGTTGCGCGCCGCTATGGAGAACATCCGACGGTGTGCACAGCTTGCCTGCCAGCGTGTAGACCTCTGTCCCGGCTGATCCTCCCTCCTGATAGCTGCCTCCGCTTACGGGAAGAACGGTGACCGGCAGCGTTTGTTTGAAGCTCCGCCCCATAAGAGTGGAGAACGCCCGGTGATGGGTGCCTCCATCCAGAATGGCAAAGCGTCTGCCGTAGGATTGCTTCACATATAGAACAGATGTGATGTAGGTCCCCATCTCTGCGGTCAGGAACCTCCCCGATTCGATGAAAATCCGCTCCAGCCCCAAATCCCTGTTCTCTGCTATTTGTTCACCCGCAATACGTCCGAACTCTTCCACAGCAAACGGATGATCACCCGCGAAGGCGGGAACGCCGAATCCGCCTCCCAGGCCCAAAGTATGCAGAGGGAGCCGGTATTCGTCTTTTATGCGCCGGCACAGCTTGAACATCAAAGCAATGGACTCCCTGTAAAATTCGATATTGAAGTTCTGGGTCCCCAGATAGGTATGCAGCCCAATGAGTTGGATGGAAGGGATGGACATAATCGTTGCTATTACACCGGGAAGCTGGTCCTCATCAATCCCGAAAGGGCTTGCATAACCTCCCGATGCCATACGGGAGCCGTGACGGCTCACATGGAGATTAACCCGGAGCAGGACAGAAGTTTTCTTACCTTGGCTGGCGGCAATTTCGCCGATTATCCTAATTTCCTGCTCGGACTCCGCGTTGACGGCATAGACTCCTCCGGCTATGCATTCCTCCAATTCCGCCCTGCTCTTGCCGGGGCCTGTAAAAACAATGCTATGGGCCTCTGCCCCCGCCTGAAGCGCCTTCCTGTATTCCCCTGCTGAAGCAACCTCAAGCGGCGAGCCTGCCTCCAGCATGAAGCGGATAATACGAGGATTCGGATTGGCCTTCATGGAATAATAGATGACAAGCTCCTTCGGCAGGGATTGCCGGAGCAGGGTGTACGACTCTTCCAGCCGGTCCTTATTATACATAAACAAGGGGGTCCCATACTTCTTCGCACATTGCCTGGCCGTCTGCTCCATTGCAACCGGTGACAGAAACAGTCCGTTCATCATGTTCATCCCTGTCATCCTCTCCCGGTCTGCGATATATACTGCTCCACTGCTTGTTTGGTATGCTGCAGGTGAGCCGGGTCTATGCCCCAGTACAGAATGAAAATCCGGCAAAGCCGGGAGCTCTCATCTTCCTTGCTCACATGAAACCCATAAACAAAAAAACATTCCCGCTCTCCCTTGGCGGTGGCTGCTGCGGCCCGCGCCCCGGCCAGGAATGGGGAGAATGACAGGAACTGCCCGGGCTTGAGATCATAATACTGGTTGCGGATGCTCGGGAAGCCTCCTTCAATAAGTTTGTTGATGATCTTCAGCAAATAGGTGACCAGGGTTAATCTCGCGTTGAACTCGATTGCCGGAAGCAAGCGCCCCTGCTTGTCCAGAATGGAGTCCACCCCGATCACTCCTTCATAGCCCATCCGGGCCAGAACGCTGCCTATTAAATTCAACTGCTCCTCATACCTCTCCCGCACCGCATCCGGCCATGCCGGATTCAGAATACTGCCCTTATAGACCCCCACTTCATTAGTCAACTGTTCCGTTACTGCCAATAGACGAGCGTGGCCGCTCCAGATGAAGAGCTGCGCCGACATGGTCTTTTCCGCTTCATGCCAACGTTCTATGGAAATGGAGAAGTCCCTGCCGCCGGAGCGGTGAGCCAACAGGCTTTCGATGTGTTCAAAGTCGCCAGGCTTGTAAATATGCATCATATTTTTCCCTGACGAACCGAATTCCGTCTTCAAGACAAGCCGGTTATTAGGGTACCGCTTGCTCAGGCTCTTATAGGCGGCGTTCAATTCCTTGAGGTTCCGGCAGATATATCCGTCGCTAAGATCGATGTGATGCTGTTCGCACAACAGCCGCGTCTCCAGCTTGTTGTTCAGCCGCCAGGCCAAATCGGGATCGGGGCCAATCCATCGGGCATTCAGATTCCGGAGAAAATCCGCTTCTTCCCGGTCAACCAGGTAAGGAACCGCCAGCCGATTCGCCAACTCCTCCGGGAAATGGCCGGGAAGACCGATTCTCAGCCTGGGCAGACTCTGGAGCTGCCCCTCGACATAATCGATAAACTCCTCATCGGGCTGCTCCTTCAAGATGACCGTATCTTCAGGATCGGCCAAGTATATCTGGTGCACGTCCATTTGGCGGATGACCGCTTCCCCGGCTTTGTTGTGAACCTGCGGCAGCCGCAGTCCTGCCCGGACCCGCTGCTCCCAATTCAAATTGGAATACCACACCTTGCTTTCCGTTATTCCGGTCCATTGAGACATCCCTCCGCAGTGATTCATACTCCTACCTCCCCCCTCGAGCAAGAGAACAGCTCCTTCAACCAAATCAGTTCGTCTGCCAAATGCAGGTAAGGACGCGGACCGAACCATTCAATGGAGGCCTCGAACGGTTGCGGCTCCTTCAATTCCCGGATTCTCCCGATCAGCGGCCGATAGTCCAGCATCCCTTCCCGGAGGGGAACAATCCCCTCTCTGGTGCCGCCGGGGGAATAAATATTGGCTGGCTCAAATACGCTCAGCTTGCTCCGGCAATTGATATTCTTGAAATGATAATACACCGTATAAGGAGACAACGCTTCGATAGCGGCCAGGGGATCATCGCCTGCCTCCCACAAATGCAGCAGATCGGCATTGACCGCCAAATTATGGTGAGAGACCTCTTCCAGAATCATCAGTGCGGAGAAAGTGGAATCGGCAAGCGTCATGGGATGTGTTTCAAGTACGAGCTTTATATTGTGCTCCCGGCACAGCTCCGCCAAGTCCCCGATCTGGCTGAACGCCCGCCTCCACTCTTCCGCTGATGCTTTCCGGCTGCTTTGATTCCCGGCGAATATCCGGATTTTGTCCGCTCCGAAAACAAGCGCATCCGCCACCAGTCTCTCCCCCTGCCGGAGAATATGTCCGCGGTCCACAGCGGCGCCGATACCGCTTATATAATGGCTGATCATGGAGATCCCGAGACCCCGTTCTTTCATACCGGATAGCAGAGAGGCAAGCTCCGGACCGGAGCGCTCCTGCAGCGCCCTGGCATGCACTCCCCACAGTTCTATTCCGGCAAAACCGGCGGAAGCGGAAAAGTGGATCAAGTCGCCAAACGAGGCCAATTCATGGCGGAACGAAATGGTGCACAAGTTAATCTGTGGCGAGATCATGGGCTAATTCCTCCAGACTGTTGAGAAAATCAAGCTCTTGCCGCCTGACAAGCTCCAACTTGCCGGTGAGCGCATGTACCAGCTCCCCTTCAGGCTTGCGGCCGTATTTAATTAACAGAAAATTGATTAAAGTCCATGTCTTGGTGATCTGAGCAACCTGCGCCGCCCCTTCCGCTCTGTGCCTTCCGTCAAACAGATCCGTCTTGCAGCAGCAATTCCACACCGCGTTCCGAAGCTTAATGATCGAAGTAATGGTAATTTTGTTGGAGTCCAGCCACTTGTTCCGTTTATCCGGCGTCCACTGGAGCGAACGCTCCAGATCCCGGGCAAAAGAGCTGATGGCCATGGACTTATACAGCTTGCCATTGCGGGCAACCGCACTGCAGAACAGTTCCTTCCCAGGCGGCTGCAAGAAGGAGGAATGGGAATCCTTCAAGCGGAATGCCAGCACTCTTCCGGGCTCCACACTGGCCCTGCTCAGCTCTTCCCAGGTCATGGCGCCCTCATAGCCCGCAATAGGATCAGTTACCAGGAATGAACGGCTGCCCCCTTCACGTCCATGGAGCAGAATGTAGTGGCTAATGACGTTGTTGTCCTCCAGCACCAGATTTTCTCGGGAGAAAAAGGCAAGCCGCGATGCCCTGCATTCGACAATGAGCAGAAGCCGCTCATCAAGCCATTCCTCTATATCGGCCCAATCTCCCAAGGAATAATCGAACCGGACTCCGTACATATAGTCCAGGTTTAAGAGTCGCAAGGACTTGCTGGAGAACAGCAGCCCGGATTTATAGCTGATATTCCAATAATCCAGCAAGAAAAAAGCAGTATCCTTCCCCAACATATTCAGCGCCGTCATCACACAGGAGGCGCCGCATTCAGTAGGAGCGATATTAACGACTTGTTCATTATGCCAGGTTACGGCCATCTGGCTCCCCCTCTGCCCTTCAAGATATCAGACTTATAAACGAAAGGGTCTTTCCGTTTGCCGGATTCGGTGGAATATGCTGAACGATCTCAGCCCGGACTTCCACGGGGGCCGATAAATATCGGCTTAGCATAGGCCCCAGCTTCCTCTCCAACTCCTCTGTATTCAGTGCGGCATTCACCAGCAGCAGCAGCCGGAACACATGATATTGCTCCTGCACGAGCTGGTACTGGATTACCCCTTGCTCCATAGCTAAGGTATGGAAGAACTTGTCCAGGTAGCGGAAAATCGAAGCATGCACATTCCGGTCGGGCAAGCGGATATGGGCGGTTCGCACCGGCAGCAATTCCAGATAGCTGGCCCCGGATTGTTCATCCCGCAGCAGCCTTCCGATATCACCTGTCCGGTAGCGGATATAAGGCAGACTCTGCATGACAAACGACGTTACGGCAATCTCCCCGTATTCCCCGGGAAGCAGGGGTTGTTGACGCTCGGGATCGATGATTTCCACATAAACCGACCGTTCATCTATGCGCAGCCTTCCGCTGGAATCGCTATACCCAATCAGCCAGATTTCTTCCAGCCCGTAATAATCCGTGTAAGGGACCCCGAACGCTTCTTCAATGACTGCTGCGTGCCCCGGCTGAATCGGCTCCCCCCAGTTCTGCACCAGCTTCAGAGACTTGGCGGGTCTGAATCCAGCCTCCAGGCAATGGACAGCCAAAGCGTACAGAGCAGCGGACCTTCCTTGTATCAGGTGGGGCTCTTGCTGCTGAAGCAGCTTCTCATAATGGAGCAGCATATGCGGCTCATCGGTCATGCGGTTGCTGAGCAGCAGCAGCCGGTGCCTTGCCGGAAGCCCCCACGGAATTCTCTGGCGGAAGAGGGCCATGGACAATGCCAGCTGTTCCTGCCGCGTTCTTACACACCGGAAGGGAATGCCGGTTGTTCCCGAAGTATAGGTCTCCAATTCCGGCTGCAAAAAAGGATGCGCGAACAGCTCCCTGTTGCGCCCAATGGCGGCTTTCTTCAAAAAGGGCAGGGAAAAGAACCCTTCCCTCCTTCCGGACAGGGGCCGGTAATAAGGGTATGTTTCCGTCAGAAAGGAGTATAATCCGTCCAGCCGCTCAGCCATTGATGAGGTCATATCCGAAGCTTCCTTTCCACATAATGAGTCACGGCCTGAACCGAGCGGAAGTGCTCCGGCTCCAGTTCCTCCGGCTCCACCTCAAATCCGAAGGTTTCTTCCAATTGTGCGATCAATTCCAGCAACTGGAGCGAATCAATATCAAGGTCATTCCCGAGGGAGTGGCCCTGTTGTATGGCAGAAGGATCTCTGCGGGTGATGCGGGCTATCACTCCGGCGGTTTCACGAATAACCCACTCTTTATCCTGATGTTGAAGCGGCATCCTGCTCCTCCTTAGCGGCGTCTTCCGCCAGTTGTGTGCGGTCCGGCTTGCCGGAAGCCGTTTTGGGCAAGCTGGTTTTATAAATGATGCGCTTGGGTCTTAGGGCGGGCGGCAGCTTGGCCTGGCAGTAATCCTCCAGCGGCTTCGTCGGCGTCTGTAAGGAGCAGGGCACCGCAAAAGCGATCAGCCTGCTGCCCCATACCGGATCGGAAACGGCGCAAACCGCCGCCTCCTCTATCTCAGGATGGGCAAGCAAGATATGCTCGACGGCCTCCGGGTAAACGGTCTGTCCGGCAATATTCACGGCACGGTCGGCTCTCCCGGTGATAAACAAAAAACCGTCCTCGTCCAGATAGCCCATATCCGCAGTCTTCAGTCCATAGGGCTGCAGTACGCGGTCTGTCCGCTCCCGGTCCCGATAGTAGCCAAGCATGACATTGGGGCCGGACACTGTAATCTCCCCGATTTCTCCCGCAGGAAGCAGTTCACCATCCTGACGTATCTCTACCCGGACATTGCGGATTGGCCTTCCGGCCGAGCCGGGTATCCGCTTGAGCATTGCAGCGGGCAGATAGGTGACTCTGGGAGCAGCTTCAGTCAGGCCATATGAAGGGATGAGCTCAACATGGGGCAGCTTTGCTTGCAGCTCCAGCAGAATATCCGGGGATACCGCCCCTCCGATGATGATCATTCGGCGCAAGGCTGCCAGCTCGGCTATGTCCCATTTTCCGGATTTCAGCAATGGAATAATCATCGATGGAACCACACATACGAAGGTCGCTCCGGCATTGCGAATCCGGGTTACCAGCTGCAGGGGGTGAAACAGCGGTCCGTTCAGGCAGATGTCGGCGCCTGTCTGAAGAGCAAGCAGCCATTCTCCTGTAATGGTGGAGAGATAACCCAACGATTTGCAGATCAATACCCGGTCTCGGTCAGTAAGGGCGGTATATTCGGCGATGGCCGCCGCATTGGTCAGGAGATTGTCGGCGCTTAGCATAATCGCCTTGGGCCTGCCGGTAGAGCCGGAGGACATCATGATGACGGCCGTTTCAGGCGGCGGCTCATAGACGCGCTCTGTCCATTCGGGCGCCGGGCCGGCAGCACTGTCATCGCTCCCGACGCTATCCATTGTGCTGCAATCGATTCTGTCACCAGTCCGGCCATCCAGGCCAATAAGCCTTGCCGGCATCCACCCCGCCGGCCACTGCTTCAGCTTGGCAGCGTCTGCAATGATGATCTCCGCCTCCAGCCAATCGGCGGTTTGGCGAATCTCTTCTTCCCGGCAGTTGGCATGGAGCGGAACGGGGATGCTGCCCATCTGCACAACGGCCATCAGCGCTTGCAGATAATCGGGTCCCGTCTCCATCCGGATCAGGCAGATGCAGCGCCGTCCACCGGTATGGTTGAGCCAACGTGCGGCCAGACGGGAGGCCTTGCAGACCATGGCATCATAAGTGATGTGATGCCAGCTTCCTCCTGCCTCATAGCTGATTCCCCTGTCCTTGCGTCCGGTTGACTCAAAGAAATCGATTAATCCGCTCATCGGATCACTTCCATATTTCGTTGTTCCTCCAGGTCCTGGGCATATCCGTTAACTGTCATATCATAATAGTCCCCCCGCTGGCTCATCAGCTGCCCATGAGTTCCCGATTCCACAATTTCACCATGCTTCATCATATAGATCATATCTGCCCGGCGGATCATCCCCAGCCGATGGGCGGAGATCAGGGTGGTTTTCCCGGCCGTCAGTTCCAATAGAGCCTCCATCACTTCTTTTTCCGTTTCTTGATCCAGGGCGGAAGTGGGCTCATCCAGCAGCAAAATTTGCGGTTTCTGCAGCATGACGCGGGCGATGGAGATTCTCTGCTTTTGCCCGCCGGATAACTGAAAGCCCTTGTGGTCAAGGGGGGTATCCAGTCCATCCGGCAACGAGGCCACCAGATCATGAAGATGGGCACGGCGGATTGCCTCCGATACCTCATCCGGGCCCGCCTCCAAATTGCCAATGCGGATATTTTCGCCCAGGGTCCCCTTGAACAGGAAGGGCTCCTGAAATACAATTCCGATCTGCGAACGGTACCGGCTGCGGCTCATTTCCCTCAACGGTATTCCGTCCACATGGATTTCCCCGCTCTCATACGGTGAGAATCCCATCAGAATCTTGTACAATGTGGATTTCCCTGCACCGCTGCGTCCCACAAAAGCGGCCATCTGTCCTTTTTGGACCGTGAAATCCACATCTCTAAGCACGGGAATCTTGTCGTAGACAGCATATAAGCCGGTGCAGAGGACGGCGGGCACACTGAAGCGGGAAATGGCTTCACCCGGGCTGCCTGAGGAAGGCTCTTCCTCCTGCTGGCGGCATTCGGCAGCGGTTTCCACAGGGAGTTGAAGGAATGCGGTAATCCGCTGCAACGCTACCTGCGATCTCTGGATCTCTCCAAAGTAATGGTTCATATCCTTGATGGGATTAAGTGCGCTTTGCATGTAAGTCACGGCGGCCACCAGCACCCCGATGGACATTTGATGATCCAGCACCCGGTTGCTCCCATACCAATAGATCAGCATCAGAATCACCGTAATCGGGAGAATACTGAGTTGGCCGGAGCATACATTCATCATGGTCTCCTTGGTGCTGGATTTCACCAGATCCTTGTACAACTCGTCATTGCGCCGTTCCTCCCATCCCTCCAGCCCGAATGCCCGAATTTCCTTGGAGCCCTCCATGCTCTCGATCAAGTGGCTTCCGATCTGCTCATTATGGGTCCGGACATGAGAGGAGTAACGCAGCATGGGTTTGCGTAAAAGCCGGGGAATATACGCAAGCACCGGAACAAACAGCAGTGTCATGAGGGCAAAGCCCCAATCCAGCATAAACATCATACCCAAGGCAGCGGCGGACATGAATATTTTGGAGATCAATTCCACCATCACGTGATTCACAAAATTGCCCATGATGCTGGTATCCATACCAAGCAGCGCCGTGTATTTGCCTACTCCATCCTTCTCAATTTGGTACATGGGAATCGAGCGGATATGCTTGGTCAGGACCTTGCGCAAATCCAGCATATTCTGTATCCCCAGATAGCGAAACAAGGTGCTTCGAATGAGTGTAGTGGTTACGGAAATGACGGCCAGCGCGGCAAAACCCAGAAGCAAAGTGGAGATAAGCTCCCGCCTTCCCTTGACCAATACCTCGTCAATCAGATAAGAGAAGATTAAAGGCTGCAGCAGTGTGGCGCCCAGTCCCGCCAATGTACATACATAAGCCAGCAAGGTGAGCCTCCAACGGATGTTGATCAATGGAGCCAGCTGCTTCAGAAGTTTAAAACTCTGCATAGGAACCTCCTAAGAGTTTTTCATACAAATACGACGTAAGGAGTGTTTGTATGAAAAACTGGCATCGTAAGCATCAACTGAGTTTTTCATACAAATACGACGTAAGGAGTGTTTGTATGAAAAACTGGCATCGTAAGCATCGGCCGCTAATGAGCGAAGTGCCGGATAATGGGTTTGACCCGCTGCATCCACTCCGGATAAGTATACTGTACAGGCGATTGCAGCAGTGAAAGCGGCGTCTCCCCATTCCAGCCGGTATCCGCGAGCAGGGCCAAGTTATAAATATGGCCGAGACTGCCCAAAGGACAAGCATTCAACAGATCGGACGGCAGCGGCGGCGTTTCGGAGGGCAAGCTTCTGCGGGCCTCCAGCGTATTCACGATAATCGGCATAAGGCGGCGGTAATCATATTTTTTTGCCTGAGCAATGGCCCTCCCGCTCATGAGCCGGCGCCTCTCCGGATCACCGAGCAGGGCTATGCAGGCATCCGCAACATGAACGGCATCCACAAACGGCATTGCCCCCGTCCATTCGCAGTCAATCAGCACCCCATCCCCGCCGTCTTCTACAAGCTCCATGAATCCATTCCAACGGGTGCATACCACAGGAATCCCCCGCATCTTCGCCTCCAGCAGATTATATCCGAAGGTTTCACCGGGATCGGTAGACAGATTAATTAACAGATCGGCCTGCCGGAAGCAATGCTCCTTCTCCGCTCCCTGCACGGGGCCGGTAAAGACTACGCTTTGCTCCAGATGAAGCTGCCGGACAGACTGTTCGATCCGCTGCCGGTAGTACGCCGTCTGTTCCGGGTGGAAGCCTGTGTATTCCCCTGCCACGATCAGTCTTGCACCTGCCGTATGCCGACGGATCAGGGCAAAAGCCGCTAAAAGCAGCTCCATGTTCTTGACATCCTCGATTCTCCCGATCGAGAGTAAAGCCGGCGTTTGGTTGTCTTCTGCCGGCCCGCATACATGCAGTCCGTCCACCTCGTTTAGCCTGATGCATAAGGGAATGACAACAGCAGCGCTGTACAGGGAGGAAATATGAAGCAGCGCTTGTTTGCACGAGAAGGTCCCGGTCAGCAGCGTATCCCGGTTTTGCAGCAAAGGCGCAATACTGATCCAATATTTGAGCCACTGCTCGGAGCCAACCGAATGCGCTATTAACAGGAAGGACACCTTCAATTGACCATAATTCCTGGCCGCCATTAAGTAAGGCATCAACTCCGGCCAGTTGACATAAATGACATCAAGCTGCTCCTGTACACATAATTGAGCCAACCGGCAGGCAGTTTCTTTAAGAGAAGCGGGATATTGCTCCGACCAGCGCCGGAAGGAGCCGCCGAACAACTTGATGAACGCATAACTGGAGATTCGGACCAAATCCACCGATTCTGCCAAATAAGCAAGCCATTGGTCGTCTATTGCCCTTTCGTTTACCCGTTTGGACTGGCCGTTTACACAACCTATTCGTAATAATCGGCTCTCATTCATATTGGGAATACCAGCCTCCAGCGCTCATAGGAATGCCATAATTCCTGCTTAAGCCCCTCTTCTTCCTCCCCCAAGGCAACAACTCTGGCAGCAAGACGCTGCAGGGCAGTCCGGTCCTTGGTAATCGCGATTCGAATGGCGGCGTAAGCGGCAGAACGCCAGCCCTTGAGCAGGTTATGGACCAGTTCCTGTTCCCGTTGCAAATCTGCACGGGGATCGAAGTAAGAGAACGCCAGCAAGTAGCTTTGCTTGCGGCTTGCCAGAATCCCAAGCTGCTCCACATTGGCGGACAAGCGGCCCATCAATTCCGGTTCGTGATGCCCCATGCGTTCGAGCAGGGAGAGAAAGGCCTCGGACAGTCTGTAAGTCTTGCGGCTCCAACCCTCTTCGAAGAAAGCCCCCGCCTGCTCAGGCTTCGGGTTGACCAAAGAACCGGCATGAACAAGGAAGCCGCCCCCCAGGGAGTTGCTGCAAAAGGCGGCATCAAATTCTGCCTCTGCTATCTCCCCTTCCCATCCGAATGAAGGGTCCGTTATCTTCCACCCTCCCCCCGTACCTCTCGCAGCAATCACATAATGAGGTCTGTGAATCTGCCTGTAACATCTTTGGTGATAAGAAAGCTCATACAAGTCCAATTGCGGGAGCAGATAGACCGCTTGTCCGCCTTCGGATGCCAGCCGGTCCAATTGCTCCAGATTCTGCCGCTTGCTTCCCCGGTAATTGTACCAGCAGGTCAAGGGGGTACCATAGAGAAATTCCATGGCTTCCGTAGAAATATCTCCGTCCAGATTGGCAGAGCTGTAGGTCAGCAATCCTTCGGGAGTGGTCTCAAACGGCGTGTCCCATACACCGAAATAAAGCGGAAGAACATCCTGGATATCAGCCTCAACCAGAATATGTCTCAGACAGTCAAGCAAACAATGGATATGGACCCATTCCCTCATATCTTGGCGCCCAGCTTCTCCAGCAGACGCTCGGCTACAATATGGAGGGAGCTGAAGTTTTCCTCGATCAGTTCCTCGTCCTCGTAGAAAATAGCGAATTTCTGTTCAATCATCACAACCAGATTGATCAATGCCACAGAGTCAATCCCGTATTCCTGAAGCTGTCCCTGCTCATCAAGGACATGCTCCAGTTCGGGACGGCCTGTCAGATGGGCAACGCATGCCCGGATAAACTGTATTACTGCGTCTCTCTTCATCGTATAGCCGCCTTCCTGTGCTGTTTTGGTCTAGTCCGTGTTTGCAAACCCTTCCTAGCAGGCTTGCAGATTATCAACAAAACGGACCAGTGACCCCACCGTTTGCAGGTTGGAGGGATCAATCTCCTCTTCCGGTACGGATACTTGGAACACCTCCTCCATATAAACGATCAGCTGCAGCACCATAATGGAGTCGATATGGAGATCTTCATTCAAGCGGTCCGCTTCGGATAGCGGCCCGGCAAGCACTAACTCCAACTGATTCACCATGATATCCCCAAGCTTGGAAATCATCTCTTCGCGCTTCATCTTCACAATACCTCCTCTGCCCGGGGTCCTAGGGCGTGTGTGAAATCTGCCCTCAAGCGAGTTTTCAGACACGCCCTAAAGACCTTTGCGGGTAATTTTGCCCGTGGCTGTCCGTGGCAGCATCTCAACGATGCGAATTTCCCCTGGAACCTTAAACGCCGGCAATTGCCCGTGACACCATGACCGGATATGGTCAGGGATTGCCGTATCCTGAAGCTGAATCTCCGGTTGCTTTAACGTCACCAGCGCTTTGACCGACTGCCCCCACACAGGATGGCGTCCGGCATAGACAAGAGCCTCTGCGACCTGCGGCATTAGGCAGATCACCTCCTCCACCTCCCCGGGGATTACCTTCTGGCCGGCCACATTGATCAAGTCATCCTTCCTGCCTCTTATATGCAGACGGCCTTCACTGTCCAGGAAGCCGATATCGTTGGTACAGATGCTTCCCCGTGAAGAATGGATCACAACCTCACCCCATCCCGGCTCAACCTCTTGAATGCCGGCTTCCAGATGATCCAGCACCTTCCCCACATCATCTACAGAGTCCGGCTCATGGCTTAGTGAGATGCAGCCCAGTTCCGTACAACCATACTGTTGCAGGAGATACACCGATAGGCTTCTTAGCTGCCGGAACAGAGACTCGGGAAGAGGCGCGCCGGAACAGACCACTTTATGCAGATTGACTGTAGTTGCATGAAGGGAACACAACAGATGCAGCAGGAAGGGAACCGTGTACAGGATGGATTTGGGATAAGAGCGCAGTATCCTGGCTGCAAATTTGGGATTTCGCTCACTGATGACAACGGGCGCAGCCCCTCGTTCCAATGCGGACAATGTACCGGTAATCAGCCCGAAGGAGTGGGCAAGAGGAACCATTATAAGCGGCACCTCATCGGGACTGGCTCTCAGAGCCCGGTTATACATTTGAATCTCCAGCTCCAATTCGGTCCATGCTCTCCCGATCAGCTTGGGTCTGCCGGTGGTCCCCGAGCTGAACTGGTACAGCGAAGCTGCGAATGAGGATGCAGCCGGCCCGGACTTTGCCTCCCGCAACGCCAGGGGCTTGTACAACCGGATCACTGCATAATCGCATCCGGCTTCCCGGGCAAGCGCCAGCGCCGTCTCATGGGGCGTATCCCCATGCAGCAGCAGCACGGAGGCGTTTCGGCTCCGCAAATACATAACAGCCGCAAGCACCACAATCGGCTCGTTGCTGCAAACCATAAATATTTTCCCGCCGCAGGATGAGTAGGCTTCCAATTGATCCATTTCATGGAATAATTCCTCAATTTCTTCTCCGGTATATAAATGTTCATTGATTGTGATCATGGATGTTTTAATTCCAGCCTCCCTTCGCTTCCAATGCCGCGGCAGCTTGTACGTCCTTATACCGGCAATCTTCCGGCCCGGATACGTGTATTTGATCCGCCAGCTTCTGCAGTATAACCGTCTCTTTCTCTACCAGGCTGTGCAGGTGATCAATCACTTTCCCCATCAGTCCTGCATCTTGAGTAACGAAGCTTTTCAAGGCAATACTCCGGATAATGAAGGACAGCTTGACGATTTCCTGATATTCCTCATAGAATCGGATATGCTCCTCCAGGCAGCCTGCTTCTCCCATATATTTGATCCGGGCCAGCATGACAGTCTTATGGTTCCAACTGATATGGAATGGCTTGATATGAAACTGGGATAGGGACAGTTCTCCCAAGACCAGCTGCTGCAAATTCTCCATTAGGAGCGCATACACTCCTATCCCGCAGATCAGATTGTCCTTCGGTAAATTCAAGAGAGCATAGCTGTCTGTCGAAGACAGATAATCCCGCAGCAGGGAAGCGGTCAGTTCAGGGCTGAACACCCATTTCTCGTTCTCGTACAAATTGAACGGGCTCGGATTAAGGCTCAGAAGGCTTAACCCGCTGATATCATGCTCAATGGTGAACTGCACCATGGAGGAATAAGCATGCCGGACCTCTTCGAACGTAGCTGTTTTCCGGCTGTATTTTCCCTCGAAAAAATCTGCGATAAAAAACAATTGCTGCCTGCAATCGCATCCATAAATAAAAGTGGCATGATAGTCCTGTACTTGGTTGTAGGCAAACGCGTAGGCGCGGATATGAAACATGTTCAGATGGATCAGAATATATTTTCCGGCCTTCAGGAAACCTGCCAGCAATTCTGCAATATCCATGTTCAGAACATTCAGACTTTCTCTGTTAAGGTACTCCCTTCTGATAAGGGGACAAAATTTATAGATAAAATCATTGTAAAACTCCAGGCCCGTCCGGATAAATTCCCTCCCCCTGCTGTATAGCTGGATGAAATTATTGTAAAACCACGCTTGGGAAGCAGGATCTGTCCATGTAATGGACAAAACGGCGGTCGTTGTAGGATAAGAAGTAATAACGGGGTTAGCTAATGGCAATTTGACTGGCTCCAAATGATCTCCCCTCCCATTGTCTCCTGCCTTATTCCATTTGTTCCACATTTCAACTGTCGATTCAAGTATAGGATGACAATTATTCCCTGGCTATGATCTATCCCCGCAAAAACGTGATCTTTCTTCGCACCCCTTTCCTTGACTGTCCCGGGAAGAGGCAGAACAAAAAATCCGGCCAGCAGCCGGATTGGAGCATAATCTATTCATGGGGGCGGGCAGGCAGCGCAATGGCCGCCACAAGCCCCCCACCCTCGCGAAGGCTGTAGCTAAGCCCATAGGCCTCCCCGTAGTGAAGCTGGATGCGCTGGTGGACATTGCGGATGCCATAGCCCTTGTCCTGCAGCTCGCCTCTGACAATCATCTCCAGCTTGTCAAGATCGACAGGAATGAAGCCGTTGTCCTCGATGAGAATGGTTATATCTTCCGGATGATTTTCCTCTAACTCCTCCACCCCTTCTGTCTGCAGCCCGCTTCTTGTGAGGCGCTTGATTCTGATCCACAGCATGCCTTCCCCATCCATGCTCTGAATACCGTGGAAGATGGCGTTCTCTACCAGGGGCTGGATGATCACCTTGGGGAGCGTATAATCCTCCATCCCCTCCTCGATATCCCAGAACACCTCGAAGATCCCGGGATACCGTTGCATCTGGAGACGGATATAGGCCTGAACATGCTCCAGCTCCTCCTTTACGGTGATGATGCTTTTCCCCTTGCTGAGTCCAATCCGAAGCAGCTTGGACAGATCCTTCACCATGCTGCCCACATTGGCGTTACCGCTGTCCAGGGCGTACCAATAAATCGAGTCCAGGGTGTTGTACAGCAGGTGCGGCGTGATTTGGGAATGAAGCGTGGACAGCTCCTGCTCCTTTTGCTTGATCTTCATCCCGTAGTTTTCTTCAATGGACTGGTCCATTCGCTGGGTCATCCGGATAAAGGCATCGTATAACAACCCGAATTCGTCGGTTCGCTTGCGTGCGGTGTATCCTCCGAAATCAAACGGCCTGCCGGGCTCATACACCCGGGTGAAGGTCACCAGCCGTCCCAGCGGCTTGATGATATCCCGGATGAGATACAAGACGAACAGCAGCACGAACAGCAGATATACCGCCAGCATGATCATGATCATCCGCTGGAATTCCGGCTGGTTGCCTGTGATGGATTGCACGGGGATCTTGTACAACAGTCTCGTGTTGAACGTCGTATTGTAGGAGATCGCGTACAGATAGGATTGTCTGCCGTCGTGGCCGTAATAATAGCCGGTTTGATGGTCTCTCAGCTCCGCAGGCAATTGGGAGAGGACGTTGTTGTCCGCGGCGCTGGCTTTTTTCGCTTCCGCCTGGCTTTCCTTGACTCGGCCCTGTTGCAGATTGTCTGCCGCATTGCCGGCCTCCAATGCCTCCTCCGCCCCCGCGGACATGAGCAATTCCCCCCGGTCGTTGAACAAATAGGTGGCTGCCCCGTCGGGAAGCTGAACAGACAGCAGATTCTTGGTCAGCAGAACCTCCAGCTTGGACACCACCAGAAAGCCCAGCTGCTCATTGTACCGCTCCGGGTTAAGAATGCTCCGGGTATAGCTGATGGTAGCCTGGCCGCTGCTTGATGCGGCAAGCCGGAATGATCCTGCCCCCTTGTCCTGCCGGGTCTGCTCGGCCCATTCGGGATACAGGCTGGTACCCTCCTGGAGAAAGATCAGTCCCTTGCTCTTGTAGGAGACGTCCACGGGAAAAGGCAGCTCCTCTGTCTGGTACAGATACAGGCTGTATTCGGTTCCGTCGGAGGACCAGCGGTCCAGAACGGCATCGGCCTGACTTAGCTCGCCGGGAGTGGAGATACGGGTCCAGAAGGTGAATTGGCCGGTATTGCTGAAGAAGTGATTGTCCAGAAAGGTCAGGGTTTTGTCCCGGACGGAAGCAAGGGTATTTTCCATTGTGACGTGATTTTGCTTCACGAGTTGGAGCATGGTTTTGCCTACCTCGTTTTTTATGGTATCCGAGGTTTTCCAGGTGCTGACCCATCCGACGATCAGGAACGGTCCGATAATAAACAGACAGAACGCCAAGATAACCTTGTATTGGAGTCTCAGTGTTATTCCCCCTGAACGCTTTTGCGGTAATCGGCAGGAGATACCCCCGTGAAGCGCTTGAACATTCGGCTGAAGTGCTCCGGCGACTGATAGCCCACCTGGTAGGAAATTTCATACCGCTTCATATCCGTAACAGCGAGCATCCGCTTGGCCTCCTCGATCCGGATCTCGGATACGTAATCCCACAGATTCTTATTGGTTTCCTTCTTGAACAGATAGCTGACATAAGCCGCGCTGAAATGCACCGCCCCGGCCACATCCTGAATTTTCAGGCTATGGTTGCCGTAATGCTGCTCGATATAAGCCTTCACCCGGGAGACCACGCTCTGATCCCGTTCACTGATGCATTGGCGCAGAAAAGCCGCCAGCTCGCGGATATAGGTCTTGAGAGTCTCCAGCTTGGCTTCGTTCTCTGTCCCCCGGAAGTATACATCCGGGTCAAAATGGCGGAAGGAAGCGCTGTTCTCCAGGCCATAGTCAAACAACAGGCCGTAAAGGCGGTAGACCAGCAGGCCGAAAAAGCTGTGAAACAGCCCCTCTGTCTGGTTCAATCCCGAGAGAATCCGCAGGATGCCTTCCGTATCCACAGACAGCTGTGCTGTCTCCTCCGCCTTCAGCTGCAGGGTCAGCTCCTCCACCATGCCCACCCATTCCATCATCTTCAGATTGCCCAGCGCGGCCATATCCTCATAGTACAATACATTGTTATCGGGATGCAGCTTGCGCCATTCCACGGCCGCTCCCGCTTCCTCCATCAGCTTGGGCAGCATGGACAGATCCGGACTCAGCGTACTGATGCCCACCGTAGCCTCCACGTTCAGATACTGCCGCAAATTCATCACAATGGTCTGCCCGATGAGATTCAGCTGGGAGTTCATATATTGGCGGGTACCCGCGGAGGACTCCCCATCGCCAAGCTGGATGACCGCTACCAGCTGATTGCCGAAGCCGTTGAAGGCCACTCCGTACCAGTCGGACAGGCTCTCCTCCAGAATGTTGATGGACGCATATTTCAGCAGCTTCCGGTCCTTCAAGGTAACCTCCTGGTTGCTGAAACCGCCCTTGCTTAAATTCAGATGAACGGCGGCGATGCTGTAGAAGCTCCCCTCCCCCTTAAGCGGACCGCCAATATCTTGAAGCAAATCGTGGTAGTCCTTCTCCTGAAGCTCCGTCTCCGTGACCAGCTCCATAAGCGCTTCGTGCCGCCTCATATGCTGCCGCGCTTCTTTCCCGGTTTCGGGATAGGGCAGCTGCATGGTCAGTCTGCCGGACTCCTTCTTTTCCTCCAGCACCCGGCTGACCACCCGGGTCATCTCCTCCAGCTCCACCGGCTTGATCAGGTAATCCTTGGCGCCCAGGCGCATCGCTTTTTTGGCGAAGTCGAACTTCTCATGGGCGGAGATCACAATCACGGGGAGATGGGGCTGCTCCAGGAGAATCGCTTCCATCAGCTCAATTCCGTTCATCATGCCCATCTGAATATCCGTCAGCACCAGATCGAATGTATCCATACGGAGGCAGTCCAGCGCCTCAAAGCCGTTCGATGCGGTTTCCACATGGCTGATCTCAAGCCTCGAGGCCATCAGATAGCCTTTAATGCCCGCGCTTACCCTCGGTTCATCATCCACCACGAGAATTCTGTACATGGAGCCCATCCTTTACAGGCAAAAAAACCCGCCATTTTATTCTCTACTATCATGGTAGCCGCAGTTTTTGGAGCCGCCTATGATCAATCGCAGGAACTTTGTGATTTATTCCCGTCGCTTTCCCCCGGCACTCCGGCGGCAGGGAAGGACAGCTTCTTCTATTTTGCCCGTTTCCCCTGTTCTTTTGCAATAATTTTCCTGAATCTGCAGCAAAAAAACCACCAGACGCCCGAGAAGACGCTGGTGGAATCTGTGGCAACAGGATGAACAACCGGCAGATGCCGTCTATGCCAATACAATTCTGTCGCGCAGCGGCATATCGAGAACAGCCAGTTCTTCTGCAACCAACCGCGCGATTACTTCTGCCCCATGTTCATTGAGATGGGTATTGTCGGAGCTTCCCTCCGGGTAATTGGGATGTTCTCCGGGAGCAAGCCAGGTGAACAGCTCCACGGATTTCTCACTGCCTAACTGGCGGAGCAGCACACCGCTCTTGGCACAGAGGTCGATGTAGGGAACCCGTTCCCGGTTGGCCAAATCCCGCATGGCCTCAGGATAATCCTCATGGGTGTCAACCAGTCTTCCGCTGTCGTCAAACCGCCTGCGGCAGACAGAGGAGACCAATACAGGGACGGCCCCGCGGGAGCGCGCCCCGTCGATATATTGCTGCAAATGCTCCTGATAGGTGCTCCACGGTTCTGTGCGCCGCTCGGCATCCTCCTTGCTGTCGTTGTGTCCGAACTGGATCAGGAACACATCTCCTGCTCCCATGGTCTCCAGAACCGCTGCCAATCGGCCTTCGTCGATGAAGCTTTTGGAGCTTCTGCCGTTTGTGGCGGCGTTCACGACCCGCACCGGTCCGGACAGAAACTCGCCCAGCTTGGCTCCCCACCCCAGCATCGGCAGACTTTCCGGCGGATAATCCGCCACCGTGGAATCCCCTGCCAAGTATACCGTTAGCTGTTGTTGCTCCATTGTTTCTTCCCCCATCCTTGTCATCTTCTCCTCAGCTCTCCTAATTTTCCATGCTTATGAAGCGTCTACAAGCTCTCCAACTGTTTCAGCCATCTGTAGGCTTGCGCTCCGCCGATCTCATGGCCGCCCTGGAAATAATCCACCTTAAGCGACTCCTGCGCTCCCACTGCTGCATAGATCAGGGAAATCCGCTCCAACGCCCGCTCCGCACCCCTTCTGGGGAAAACCAGATCCTGGTCTCCGGACTCAATTAACAGCGGTCGGGGCGCAATCAGGCCGATGAGCTCGGGAAGCTCTGCATCAAGCAGAATCCCGGGTATGTAATTATCCAGACAGTGGGCCCGGTTCAGAATGCTGTCTTCAAAAGTATTGGCGTATCCGCTTACCACAGCTGCGCCGATCCGCTCGTCCAACGCCGCCGCGAATGCGGCCACCAGCCCCCCGCCGGATATGCCCATGCAGCCGATCTGCCGCGGGTTAACCTCCTTCCGGGACTGCAGATAGCTGACCACCTGCATGGTCTCGGCCACGCGCACCCCGGCGATATTCCTGCCGAGCATCATCAGATGGGCCGAGAGGCGGAAGCAGGAGCTCTGCCGGGGACCGGCCTTCACGTCCTCCTCCAGCCGCCTGTCTCCGAAGCCCAACAGCTCCGGCGCCGCTACCACATACCCCTGCTTTACCAGTTCCACAGCAAAATCCTTGTGCAGCCCCGGGTTCCCCTCCCGCTCGGAACCGTCCGGCATGAGCCCCACAATCTCCCGGCTGCCGTATCCATGCCCATGGCAGGCCACAACAGCCGGCCGCGGTCCGCTCATCCCCTCCGGGATCAGGAGGTAGACGGGCATCCTCATTCCGTCGAAGGTGGTCCATTCCACCCGCTCGCGGATGTAGCCTTCACATGTTTTGCGCTCCAGCAGGATGACCGAAGTTTCCTTCGTATCTTGCACACGTTCACAATTAGCAACAACACCAATCCTGGCAGCGAAGCTCTCCCTTAATTCCTCTCGCCAGCTTGTCCAATCCGTCTCCGCCTTGAATTCGAAACGGGGCTTATTCTCTGCATACAGCCTCAATAAATATGGGCCCGGTTCAGTCATTCAGCAGCCTCCTTCCAGTCCAATCCCTATTATACAACAAAAAACAATCCCCCAAAAGTGACGAGATGCTTCGATGCAAAATCCGGGTACTTTTGGGGGAGCCCCCGAATGAAAATGCCGCAATCAGCATTTTAGTAAAAATAAGGGAAAAGGTCAACACAAACAGCAGGCATTCTGCACAATGCCTGCTGCATGGGCTATAAAAAGCTTACGAAGGGTTGACCGCGCGGGCGAGCCGTTCTGTTACTTGCGGGAGAAGCCCGTCCCGGTTATGTACGGTCACTTCGATGAGCGTTACGGCAGGATGACGGGCTATGGCATCCAACCACTCGCAGCGTACCCGCTTCAACACGCCGATAACAGGCACACTCCCGTTCAGGCTGTCCAGCACACACTGACGGAACGCATCCGCCTCTTGTTCCAATTGTCCGCATTCATCCATGATCATGAGGTTGGCCCAGCCCCGGCTTTCTTCAATGAACCGGCAGCCCAGCCGGTTGAAGGCAGCAGGATCGGGGCTAGGGCGCTCTCCGCTTCTGAAGCGGACCACCGTATGCGCCGGATCATATGCCGGTTCCGTCCACGCCGGGTTCAGATAGAGCGAACGGTCAGGCAGGCTGCGCTCCCGACTGCAGAATCCGGTGACGAACCCGCCGGGGGTCACTCCGAGCTGCCGGACCGCCTGACGGATCAGCGTGCTTTTGCCCACTTGAATCTCTCCGGTCAGGAAGAGATGCATCAGCCGCACATCCCTTCAACCACGAACACACCCATGTTCTTCATATAGGGAAGGTAGAGGGTGAACGGGGCGCTCACGGCAGGCTGAATGCGCCTCTCCGTAAACTCCTCCGCTTCGGAAGAGGTGCAGCGGTAATACTGTTTCAAGAACAAGACAGCATCCTCCCGGGAACAGAAGGGCTGGCCGAATTCCAGAGAGACTTCCTCCAGCGTGTAGCGGATTCCCTTCTCTTGGAGCTGCTCCTCTACCCGGTTGGCAGTCTGGCGCTTCCGGTCTACTCCGGTTAACACCTGCCCGGCCAAGCTGCTTCTCTCATCCCGGTCCACAATGGCAATCAGCTTGCGGCAGCGGGGCAGGAAGCGGTCCAGCGTGCTGCTGCCGAAATACGACAACAGAATCACATCGCACTCCGGTCCGTCCGCATAACAATCCTGAAGCAGCGGCTTCATATTGTTGATTCCCTTCCGCGCCAGTTCTCCGCTCAGATCGGCAAGAGCGGCTTCGTTCATATCCACGCACACAATCCGGTCCACGCTGCCTGCTAGCTCTTGGGACAGCAGCGCCAGGCCGCAGCCCATATCATACATGGACTTGCTGCCCGCTACCACCGGACGCAGCCGGTCTGCCAGCTTCCGGTGAAATCCGGTATAATCACTTGCCGCTTTAAACCAGGCAATCGTTGCTTCGTTCCAGGAAAAATGCATATCATACTCCTCCATTGACCGCTTGGAATCGGAGGCTGACCTTCTGCCCCGAGGTGTAAATCTTGCCGTTCTCTTGCCCGGAGCATAGCCGCCGGGCCTTCTCTCCGTCCTTGATGACAAAGCCCGACAGATCGGACACGCCAAAACCCTGAAGCGCCGGAGCCATGGGAGTTGAAGGCCCCACGAGAATTACCTTGGCCTGCCGGGATAAGGCCAGAAGCCGCGGCAATGCCTTATTGATCAGCGCAACACTTGTAATCACCACATATTCCGCTTCCGGCAGGATGTATTCGGCGGCGGTCTGGGGATAATCCCCCTCCTGTGGCTCGAACTCCAATACTGACAGGTCGCACACCGGCCGGAACAACTGGTCCAAATAATGAAAATGCCCCATCACCGCCACCTTCTTGCCACGGATGGCGTTCTGATAGGAAATAAACGGATCATGAATCCGGTCCTCCGCGAAGCGGATGGAGGAGACAGGGACGCCGTTGGCCAGGGCGGTGGCCGGAGCATTGTAATAAGCATTGAGCGCCGCCTGCCCTACACTGGCCTCCTGCAAATTCCACGATTTGATGCAGGACGCCAGCTCACGAAGGCTCATTCCCGGTGTTTTGTTAGCCATGGAGACCGGCCGTGATTTACCTGATACAAGTGAACTGAAGCCATAACCCGCTTCGCTTGCCACCAGCACCCGTCCATTGCCGCACAGTACATCCATAACGCTGCAATCCTCCGGTATTCCTTCAATCAGCGCATCATATAGTTCCCACATTCCGGAACACCCCCTTGAGACAATTTATCTCTCCAGTATCGATTGATTAGCATTTTCACCCCAAACTTCCTCTCACCAGCTTCTGATTATTCCAAATTCTGCCGCAAAATCCGCTCCCCCATCCGCAACCGGTGACGGATTGCCATCAATGTCTGATCCAAAGCTTCGATGAGAGACAGACTTTCCCGTTCCTCCGCGTCCGTCTCCATGATGCTGTGAATGCCGCCGTTGCGGATGACAACCCGCTTGTGCGCACTCAGGGCCAGAAGAGGATCATGGGTCGAGATAAGCACAATCTTCTCCTTGCGCGCCAGCAGGCTTAACGCTTGCTTCCGGTCAATGCCCGCGTTCTCGATCTCGTCGATCAACACGACGGGAGAGGCGCTCATGTAGGCTGTATCGGCGATCATCAGCGCCCGGGATTGGCCCCCGGAGAGCTGGGTGACCTTGGTAACCATGCTGAATTTCTCTCCGGCCAGCTCATTGGCACAGTCAAAGCACTGCCGGACCACTTGCTCCGTATCCTCACACAAACGGCTTCGCGCATGCATCTCCAGAAATTCCGCCACAGTCAGGTCTACCACAAAATTCATATTCTGCGACAACTGGGCTACCAGTCTGCCCTCCATGCTGAAGCGTTCCTCATCGTCTAGCGGCTTGCCGTTGATTAATATGTGTCTTCCGGTGGGAGTATCCCCTTGGGCAATACACTCAATATCGCCGAGCAGCCTGCTTTTGCCCGAGCCTGTGGGGCCGACGATGCTGATAATTTCTCCGCTGCTGACCGTCAGGGTGATATCCTCCGGGTTGCCCTGCTTGTCCCGGCCGCCCAGAATGGTCAGGGAGCGGACTTCCCGGTCCAACAGCTCCCGCTCCTGCATGGTCTCCAGAAACTGTGCCAGTTGTTCGGCAATATCTTGCCGGGTACAACCGAATTCGGCCAGCCTCTCCTCACTCGCCTGAAGCAACGCATCAGACAGAAGCTCTTGCTCCGGCAGTTCCTCCAGATTGTAATTGAGTACGAAATCCCGGGTTACGGGGTAAAGCTCCGTTATCCTCGCAATAGTTGCCGTCTCGATCAGCAGCTTATAGTCCATCATGATCACCTGAAATCCATTTTCTTCATCATGCCCATCTGGTAGGTTTCACCAATCCGCGTCTCCCCCGTGCAATAGGAGCATACCGAAGCCGGTGTGGTGAAACGGAGGCGCATGTCCCGCAGCGTTAACGTATCTGCAGTGCCGGTTATATGCTTGCCCAGCATAAAAGCACCTTGCCCGGTAATCCCGTTCACATGAAGAATCGCTGCCCGGCTGTTCACCTGGCGGACATTGAAGCGGAATACCTCCCGCTCTGCCTGAGAGACAATATCCCCTTTGGTGATTACTGCTAAATCAGCGAATTTGAGCATGGGACCAATCTTGCGGGGAGTATGGATACCGGACAGACTGTCAATCACGCATATGGCAAGTATCCCCCGCACGTGGGGAGAGCAGCGGTTGCACAGCCCTGCGCTTTCTGTAATCAGCAGGTCCAGTCCCATACGTCTGCCCCATTCCACCCCATCCTCAATATTGCTGATGAAAAAATGGTCCGGGCACACCTTCCCGGAATATCCTACCTGCACCATAATACCCGCATCCTTATAGCGGAGCTGGTCAAAAGAGGTCAGACAATCGAATTTCACCACACCGATCTTCCAGCCCTTCTCCCGGAGAATCTCCGCAAGCTGCAGAATCACCGATGTTTTCCCCGAGGATGGGGGTCCCGCCACCGTTACCAGCTTCATGCTTCTCCTCCACCCTTCACAATCAACCTTATTCAAATATATCTAATAGTGCTAATTTAACTCGTAAGTTCTGAAATTTCAATCTAAATTTTCAAAAATAATCATTTCAATTATAATCATTTATGTCTAATTATATTTTTGTGATTGACATAACAATAATCAATTGCTACAATGATCGACAAAAATCACTTTCACAATAAGGGGGATGCCATTGAAATCATACAGGCATGTATGGGTGATAACCGGCCTCGCCCTGCTGCTGTTCGTTTCGGTATTGGTCTCGTTGAATCTGGGACGCTACCCCATTTCCCCTCAAGAGGTGCTAAAGCTTGTGGCCTCCAGAATCATGGCAGGACAAGCTGCGGCTGCTGCCCATATCGATCCTCAGATGGAGGCCATTTTCTTTAATGTGAGGCTGCCCCGCATTTTTCTGGCTTGCCTGGTAGGCTGCTGTCTTTCGGCGGCGGGGGCATCGTACCAGGGCATATTCCAGAATCCTATGGCGGCTCCAGACGTTCTGGGAGCATCAGCGGGCGCTTCCTTCGGCGCCGCACTGGCCATATTGCTGGAGGGGACCAAGGAACAGATTACTTTTAGCGCGTTTGTCTTTAGCATCCTGTCTGTTGGCATCGTATTTATCATCAGCAACCGCACCAGGGGCTCCCGTATCCTGCCGCTGGTCCTGTCCGGGATTATGGTCGGCTCCTTATTTTCTGCCTGTACCTCCTACATCAAGCTTGTCGCAGACCCCAACGATGAGCTCCCGGCCATCACCTACTGGCTGATGGGCAGTCTGGCGGGAACCGGACAGTCGGATGTGTGGTTCAGCATGATCCCCATGGGGATCGGTCTTATTCCCCTGCTTCTGCTGCGGTGGAGGATCAATATTCTTACCCTGGGAGATGATGAAGCCCGTACCATGGGAGTCAATACAGGAGCTGTCCGCCTCACAGTCATCTTATGCGCCACGCTGATTACAGCGTCCAGCGTCGCCGTAAGCGGCATGATCGGTTGGGTGGGACTGGTAATCCCCCACATCTCCAGATGGCTTGCGGGCAACAACTATCAGCGGCTGCTCCCTGTATCCATGCTGGCTGGGTCCATCTTTCTGCTGGGAGTGGACAACGTTTCCCGCAATCTTTGGACCAGCGAGATCCCCATCGGCATCCTGACAGCATTTATTGGAGCCCCGTTTTTTCTTGGCCTGATTATAAGAGCAGGTGACTGAACCCAATAAGAGCAGGATTGAACCAACAATGAGCAGCATTGAATTCAACAGTAGTAGCATTGAACCCAGCAATGAATAGCATTGAATTCAACAGTGATTAGCATTGAACCCAACAAAGAGCAGGTGATTGAGCGTGAGCATTCAGGTAGAGCGGCTCAGCTATTCCTACCGCAGCAGGGAGGTGCTTCATGACATCAGCTTTAGTCAACAAGCCCATAGTCTGCTGTGTCTGCTGGGGCCCAACGGTGTAGGCAAAAGCACCTTGTTCCGCTGCATTTTGGGCTTGCTGGCAGGATATACGGGAGACATAAGGATTAGCGGCCAAAAAGCGGACACGCTGTCCGCCAACCAGTTGGCCCGGCATATTGCCTACGTTCCCCAATCCCATTCTCCCGCCTTCAGCTATTCCGTAATGGATATGGTGCTGATGGGTACCACCTCCCAATTCTCCGTGCTTTCTGTGCCGGGGGTCATGCAGCGCCGACAGGCGGAAGAAGCGTTGGAGCAAGTGGGGATTTCCCGGCTGTCCCGGCAGAGCTTCATGCAACTGAGCGGCGGTGAACGTCAGCTGGTGCTGATCGCCAGGGCATTGGCCCAACAGGCCCGGATTCTGATTATGGATGAGCCCACCGCCAATCTGGATTACGGCAACCAGCTCCGGGTGCTGCAGACCGTCAAGCAGCTTGCACAGACTGGTTATACCATCCTGCAATCCACTCATAACCCGGATCAGGCGCTGTTGTTCGCTGACCAGGTGCTTGCCCTGCAGGAGGGCCGGGTATTGGCCTTTGGCTCGCCCCGTGAAGTAATAAGCGCAGAATTAATCCATTCTCTGTACGGAATCGAGATTGCTCTGGAGCAGCTCTACGACGGCGCCGTTTCCCTCTGCATTCCCCAATTTGCCATCCCCGAGATCAAACGCAATCATCTGATAAGGAGCGTGTTCTAATGAAAAAAAGTTTATCCGGCATCTCCCCCACCGTGCTTTCGCTGATTCTTGCCGCATCTCTGCTGGCCGCCTGCGGCTCATCATCACAGGATCAAGGCACCTCAGCGGCCGGTGCAACAGTGAACGCCACAACCGGTGCAACGTCAACCGCCGCCTCCGGCTCTTCAAGCATCCAGCCCTCCCCGTCTGCAGCCGCATCACAGAGCCCGGCAGCGACTTACATCTTCACCGACTCTGCAGGCCGCCAAGTAGAATTGCCTAAGAACGTGAAGAAAATCGCCCCTTCGGGACAATTGGCCCAAATGGTGCTGTTCGCCCTGGCCCCTGATAAACTGGTGGGCCTGTCCAACAAATGGAGTCAGGACTCCGGCACTTATTTGGACTCCAAATATTTGAGCCTTCCCGTATTTGGACAATTTTACGGCTCCGCCAATCTGAACAAGGAGGCCTTGGCCGCAGCCGCTCCGGAGATCATCATCGATATCGGGGAGAAGAAAAGCAGCATAGTGGACGATATGGATTCCGTACAGAAGCAGCTCGGCATTCCCACGATCTTTATCGAAGCGACTCTCGCCACCATGTCGTCGAGCTATGAGACTCTGGGACAAGTGTTGGGAATGCCTCAGGAAGCCAAAGTATTATCGGATTACTGCAAGGAAATCTATACCAATACCACCGAGACCATGAAGACCATCGGGGATAAAAAAGTAAAAGTGCTTTACAGCTTGGGAGATACCGGCACCAACGTCATTGCCAAGGGCTCCTTCCATGCGGAGGTGCTGGATCTGATGGGAGATAATGTGGCGGTGATCGACAATCCTTCCAGCAAGGGGACCGGAAATGAAGTTTCCCTGGAGCAGATTGTCCAGTGGAAACCGGATGTAATCCTGTTTGCTCCGCAAAGCTTTTACAGCAAGGCCGCGGCGGACGGCACATGGAAGCAAATGAAGGCTATTGCTGAAGGCAAATTCTATGAAGTTCCCGCCACGCCTTACAACTGGCTGGGCTCTCCCCCTTCCATCAACCGATACATAGGTATGGTATGGCTCTCGCAGTTGCTGTACCCGGATGCCTTTCACTATGATATGAAGCAGGAAGTAAACCGCTTCTACAAGCTGTTCTACCACAGCAAGGATCTGACCGATGAGCAATACAAGTCCCTAACTCAATACGCAGTGAAATAAACACTGAAATTAATACTTCTCCATCTCTCAATCACCTGATTAAGTTCCTCCAAGCAACACAGGAAGCCAGCGAATAATCGCTGGCTTCCTGCATGTTCTTCCCTTATATTCATGCCACTCTCTTTGGCACACATGCAAACTCAATTAATCTTTATAGATATCATTGGGACTGACCAGATCCGTTGTCTTCAGAATCATGGACCGCTCCTTGGGATCATAGTGAAAATGATATACAGAGATAAATTCCTGCCCCGCACCGTACCCGCCGGTTATAATCATTTCTTCGTTCTTCCATTGTACGGAGCGATTAGGCAAGTGACTCAAACGAGTAAGAACGCGCTCACTGTCCATTTTTAACGAAATCGGGAAAGCCTCCTTGCCGCTCACACCAAACAGATACGTTTCCAAACCGTGGCAATCGGTATAGCGGGGCACATAGGTGAAAATATCCGTATCTCCTAACGTATGCTTCTCCATCTTCACCGTATCGCTCTTCCGTTGGATGATCTCGAAGTCTGCCGGGAAAGTGAATACTCCCACCGGCTTTGCGCCATCGCCAGTTTGCCAAACAGCCTCATAGTCGCCTCTCCAACCCAAGTCTGTTTCCTGTCCATAGCAGCTGGGAGATCCCAGCGGGGCACGGGTTGCGAGACTGGCGGGCTGAACGAGAATTTGCCCCGAAGGATGTTCTCCCACCGCCCGGATAGACATGTCTTCTACAGTTCCTTCCGGTAAAGGGAATGAAGAGGCTTCCGGAGAAGCAGCTGCGGGCGAAGATACGGCCGGCAAAAGTATTGCGGACGGGGATGTTGCGGGCAAAGATACTGCAGGCGACATTGAAGCGACCGCCGAACTAGGAGCCGCGGCAGTATACTTGCTCTCGCTGTCGTCACAAGCGGCGGACAAGACCAGAATGGCTGCCCAAATGAACAACATGCTCTTCTTCATGTGTGGATTCCCTTCTATAGTGCTCGTGCTTTACAGAAAAATCATCTGTAACTATAGACGGATTTACCGCATTGAAAGTTGCTTGGAAGAAGAAAGGCTGCTGCTTTTTATTCAGTCAGTTACACCGCATAGGTCAACTCATACGGGATGAGTGACAGCACCGAGTGCTTTTTTAGCCGGTCCCTCCAGAACGTTTCCTTCGTATGAAAATCTGGACCCGTGGCAGGGGCAATCCCAGCTGCGTTCGCCCTCATTCCATTCCACCTCGCAGCCCAAATGGGTGCATGTAGTATCAACCAGATGCAAAGCACCTTCCATATCCCGGTAAGCCCCCGCCCGTTTGCCGTTAATCCGTACCACCGCTCCTTCATCGATCTGCAGTTCTTCTACAGTGCGATGAATCATACCCAGCTTGCCGGCGACCAGTTCCTTGGCCACATTGGCATTTTGGATGACGAAGGTCTGAATACTGGGATTGGCGTGGAATCTCACAGGAGCGAACAAGTCCTCGTAAGGACTTTCTTCTCCATGAATCAGTTTGGAGAGCAGAATGGCTGCTGCAATGCCGGTAGTCATTCCCCATTTGCGATAACCTGTGGCTACGAACAGATTCGGTACACCGGCAAGCTCCTGGCCGATATATGGCAGATTATCCAGCGAGTACAGATCCTGGGCAGACCAGCGGTAAGCTATCTTTTCAAGCCCCAGTTCAGTCTTGCCAAACTCGCGGAGGGCTTCGTAATGTTGGAAGGTGCAGATGCCCTGGCCTGTCTTATGACCCTCTCCTCCAATGAGCACCATAGGCTCGCCGTGGATTTGTACGGAACGGAGAGAGCGTTTGGGATCTTCCGCGCTCAAGTACATGCCGCCCGGATACTTGGCTGCTGTTTTAGCCGCGAGCACATAAGAACGCTCAGCATGCAGCCGCGCAAAGTAGAATCCGCTTATATCATTGAACGGAAAATGGGAAGCGCTTATTACATAGTCGCATACAATTTTTGATCCCCCAGCTGTTTTTACAACGGCAGGCTGCCCCTTTTCTATACCGTTGACCGTGGTATGACTATAGAACTGTCCTCCATGCCGAAGTATTTGTTGAATAAGATAGAGCAGGAATGGCACAGGGTTGAACTGAGCCTGATTTTTCATCACTACTGCCGCCAAGGTTTTAAGAGGAAGCGGAATCTGCTTGTTATAAGCTCCCGGAATCCCCAGAGCTTCATAGGCCCTGTATTCGGAGTCGATTTTCTCTATATATTCCTCCGAGCAAGTATATACCCAGGCGTCCTCCTCCGAATATTGGCAATCAATCTCCCGTTCCTTTACCATCTGCTTGACGAATTGCAGCGCTTCATTATTCGCCTCGTAATAAAGACGGCTTTGTTCCCGGCCAAAATGCGAGATATAGCTATCATAGATCAGATCATGCTGGGCGGTCAGTTTGGCCGTTGTGTGCCCCGTAGTGCCATTCAGGACCCTGCCGCTGTCGATAACGGCTACTTTATAGCCTTTCTCAGCGAGAAGGTAAGCTGCAGTAATCCCGGTGATCCCTGCTCCCACCACCGCCACGTCTGTCTTAATATCTGATGACAACGACGGAAATTCTGGGATGGTTGAAGAAGCCAGCCAAAAGGACTGCGGGAGATCTGGAAAATCCGCTTGAATGTTATCCGTTGAAATTGAAGTCATCGTTATACCCCCTTTAATAGAACACTTTCGGTTCATGCTCCACTTTATGGAACATCCTGACTCATTATTGCCTCTCTGCCCTGGATGTATTCTGATATGGTATCCGCGCTAATTTACCAATATTTAATACTTTATTCCAGCTTCCAATACCTCGATAATTTAGATAGAAGACTATCTTTGTATCAAGGGAGCTGATATTGTGAAGATCCGAAACCAGATTATAAGTCTAACAGCCGGTATTTTCCTGTTCGCGGGTACGGCCAATGCTGCTTCTTATACTGTTGTGCCGGGAGACACATTGTGGAAAATCTCCAATCAATATCATATTTCCATCGACCAACTGGCAGCAGACAACGCCTTAGGGTCGACTATGATTTATCCCGGTCAGGTTTTGAAGGTACCCGGCCCTACACCGTATGCACTGAAAAAGAATGACACCTTATGGCTGGTTAGCCAGAAGTTTGGAGTAACCTTGGCTGCCTTGCTGCAAGCCAATCCGCAGATCACCGCTCCAGACCGTGTAGCGGAAGGAATGACCGTAATGATCCCGGATGTTGTTAAAGCGGCCGCAGCCAAACCCGATCAGCTGCAGCATGGTATGTTTCCACTGCCTAAGGGTGCCTATCATGTTCCGCTCCTTAATAATTACAATGACGGACGATCTTGGACGCCTTCCGGCGATGCTGTCCGCAAGCATGAAGGAGTGGATATTTTTGCGACGACAGGAACGCCTGTCTACAGCGTCTTGGATGGGGAGATTATCAATTTCGGCTGGAATGCATATGGCGGTTGGCGTGTCACCGTCCGTACAGACAGCACTACCGCATTTTACTACGCCCACTTGAGCCGTTATGCGCCGGGAATCGGCAAAGGCAGTCAAGTAACCCAAGGGCAGTTATTGGGATATGTAGGCAGCACAGGCTATGGACCTGAAGGCACAGAAGGGCAATTCGATCCGCATCTGCACTTTGGCATATACAAGACGGACCAGGCAGCTTGGTACACCATTGATCCTTACCCTTACCTGCAATGGTGGGAAAGTAATCAATAAAACCCACCCGGAGTCCGTTCATTCGGTCTGAGTCCACTCTAAGACCGTTCACTGCAAGACCATTCACTGCAAGACCATTCACTGCAAGACCATTCACTGCAAGACCATTCACTGCAAGACCGTTCACTGCAAGACCGTTCACTGCAAGACCGTTCACTCTAAGTCGGTTCACTGTAAGTCCATTCATTCTAAGCCCGTTCACTCTAAGCCCATTCACCTTAAGACAGTTCACTTTATGTCCATTCACTCTAAGCCCGTTCATTGTAAGTCCATTCCTCTTAGACCGTTCACTGTAAGACCTTTCATTCCAAGTCCATTCACTAGGAATCCATTCACCCAAGTCCGTTCATTCCGAGTCCATGCTGGTGTATCTCATTTCACAGAGCTTTTGGAGACTATCCCTTTCACTCAGGTTTCCAAAAAATTACTAAAATTCTCAATTACCATCAATTCTCATGTACAGAACTTGGCCCTCAGTCTCGTTTTCTTAATACTGGATTCGACGACTGAAAATTCGTTGCTTCTTACTCAATTATTATCCAAGTTGGGACGATCAAAAAAATATGGGGGGACAAGCACCTAAATGCAACAGCGCAACTTTTACGGGGTTAGTGACTATCTATCCTGAAATAACAGAATTCCGTTACTTCATTTATTAGGGCGTGTTTGAAAACTCCGAGGGGAGCAGATAACACCCAAATTTTCGTTTCTGGCAAGGCACTTTTGCGCAGGCGTACCGGGGACCCCGGGTCAAGCGAAAGCAACGAAGCCAGGGGCGAAAAGACGGTAAAAGATGCCCTCAAGCGAGTTTTCAGACACGCCCTAGTGGTGCCGCACATCGGCATGTAAGTCTGATATGAAATATGGAAGTTTTAGGCTTGGGTAATAGTAAACTCACTCGCATTGCTCTAGTACTAAAAACAGCGCGGAAGGAACGAATAATTCTTGAAATTCTCTTCAGGCGTGATCAATATGATTGCTGAAGTTAGTATAGTCCGTGTGATTGGGCGCAAATCCGACTCAGCCCTTCAAAGATGGACTTCCCCGCCAATGCCAGATTCATCCGGCAGCAAAATTCACTCAAATACACCTGCAAATACTTCTTTCCTATCCCGTGA
>JAQSYI010000073.1 GCA_029256185.1 Paenibacillaceae bacterium | reverse complement strand
TAGACTACGTTTCGCCCGTCCAATTCGAGAACCACTATTACCAGCAGCTCCGTTTATTCTCTTAACAGGTGTCTACTTTCTTGACAGAGGTCCATTTTGACAGCTGTTGCGCCTCTGCACATCGCAAGTCCGCACTTCCCCCGCTTACTCCTTCGGCACCGCCTCACACTCTTACGCGCCGAAAAACAAAAAAGCCTTCAACCCACTGAACCGTGGTGTTGAAGGCTTTTTCGCTGTTGCTAAAAATGAGGGCTCCATCCACTGCTTCAGCGCAAGCGCACGGACAACCCGCTTTGTACAAATGCAGTCCTACGCCACCGGAGGCGTAAACACCCGGGCAGCCATTTCTTGCTCCAATGCATAGTAAGCACTGCTGTCCTTGTCAATCCGCTTCAGCTTCTGGATCAGCTTCTCGAAGTTGTCTTCCTCTTCCACCTGCTCGTCGATGAACCACTTCAGGAAATTGATCGTAGCATGCTCCCGTTCCTCCATGGCCAGATCCATCAGCTTATAGAAACGCCGGGTTACTTCTTTCTCATGCTTCAGACCTTTTTTGTAACAATCCAGCACCGATTCGTAGCCGTTAAAAAGGTCCTCCATTCCCGAGAGCGTGGCGCGCTTGCCAACAGCATTGATATAGTTGTAAATCTTCATGGCGTGGAAGCGCTCCTCCTCCGCCTGCACCAGGAAGAAATTGGCGAAGCCGTCCAGACTCTCCGAGGAGCAGTACGCTGCCATTGCTACATACACATGGGCCGAATAAAACTCAAAGTTCATTTGTTCATTAAGTTCCTTAAGCAGGTTATCGCTTACCATATCCATTCCCCTTCCGAAAGTGGTTTACCCTCATCATGACCAACTTGTCCATTCTTGTCAACGCAAAGCCAGAAATAATCTGTCCGTTTAAAGCGGGAATCCTCCACAGCGGCAAGGAGAAGGAACTGCACCTAACAGGGACTCTCTTCAAAGAGAGGGGACCGCACCAAACGGCGGCTCCTAACTTCAAGGAGAGGGAACCTCGCCCAACAGTGGCTCCCTCCGAGGAGAGGCCCCCCTAACGGCGGCTCCTGACTTCAAAGATAGCGAACTTCAGGTAATTGCCTTCCTCCACGCCGAGAATCTGGGGATGATCCTTGCCTGCTCCCCGGTATTCCAGCAGCCGCAGCACCTTGCCTGCGTCCTTGGCCGCCTCCTGAATGGTGGCGAGGAACAGGTCGGGCCGGACATGAAACGAGCAGCTGGCCGTTACCAGAAAGCCACCCTCATTCACCAGCTTGAGCCCATGAAGGTTGATATCCTTGTAGCCGCGGCAGGCACTTTCCACCGCACCTCTTGTTTTGGCAAAAGCGGGCGGGTCCAGAATCACCACATCCCAGGTGCGTCCGCCTTCCGCCAGCTTGGCCGATGTATCCACCTTCTTCTCCCCTGCGGCTGCGCGGCGCTTGCGCTCCTCTTGTCCCTTAGCCTGTGTCCGCAGATATTCAAAAGCATCCGCCACCACAAATTCCACCCGGTCGGAGAACCCATTCAGCTCCACATTCCGCTTGGCCGACACAATGGCATGCTCGGAGATATCCAGACAAGTGACCTTCTTGGCCCCGAACCGGCAGGCGTTGACAGTAAAGCTCCCCGTATGGGAAAAGCATTCCAGCACAGTCGCACCGTCCCACAGAGGAAAGGTAACGGGCTTGCCGTTGGCGTTGACCGGAAGCAATTCCTTGCGCCCTTCCGCGTCCACCTCCTGCAGGGTGATGCCGCTGCGGCGTCCCCAGCCCTTCATAAGCGGCGCCAGAAGCGCACGGTTGGCCTGCTGGTCGAAGAAATATCCGGTCTTCTGCCCGTGGATAATATCCACCTCGATGATCAGGCCATTTTCCACAATCTGCACCTTTTCAGGACAATTCCCGTACAGCAGACCCGTCCGTTGCTCCAGTCCCTCCAGCTCCCGCACCGGCACATCGCTGCGCTCGTAGATCCCCTCAGGCTGGAATACTTCCACCAGAGATTCCACCAGCAGCTCCCGCCGCAGATCCATGCCCAGCGTAAGCACCTGGATGACCAGCACGCCGCCGAAGCGGTCCACCACGATTCCCGGCAAAAAATCGGCTTCTCCATAAACAGCCCTATAAGCCGTCGCTTCTCCGAGAAACCGCTCCCGCAGCTCCTTGCAGCGGGTCAGCCGCTCCACGAAAAATTCCCGGGTCAGTTCCTTCAGAGGCTCATAGCTGACCACCCGAACCCGGATCTGGGAATTGGCGTTGTAATAGCCTGTTGCCAAATAAGCTCCCGCATGAGTAAACACGTCCACCAGTCCACCTTGGACCGGCTGTCCTTCCATACGCTCGATTTCGTTGGCGAAGATCCAGGGATGACCCTCTTCTACTCTTTTTTTCCGTTTTCGATCCAAATATACTTCTGCCACTATATTCAACTCCCGGCGAACCAGATTTAAACCTCCCCCGGAGGAAACATGTCCCCTCCAGGCTTGTCATATACATAAGTAACCCCACAAGTCCGGGTACTTTGCGGGGACCCCGCAGACACTACCCCACAAAGTGACGGGAATGCTCCGAAGCTTAGTCCGGGTACTTTGCGGGGACCCCGCAGACATCACCCCACAAAGTGACGGGAATGCTCCGGAGCTTAATCCGGGTACTTTGCGGGGACCCCGCAGACATCACCCCACAAAGTGACGGTGACGTTTTCTGAAAGGAGCCTTGCCTCTTGTTTGCTTCCATTATTGTACCAATGGCTGCCGGACTTGCCATCTTCCTGTTCGGCATGAAAACGATGGAGTGGGCGCTGCACAGTTGGGCAGGCCGTTATCTGGAACGCCTCCTCGGCCGCTTCACCCGCACCCCTGCCAGAGGCTTGATCACAGCAACCGGCATAACGGCCGTCCTGCAAAGCAGCACCGCCGTCACCGTAATCACTATCGGTCTGGTTAACGCAGGTGTGATGAGGTTTCCCCAGACCTTGGGGATTATCCTGGGCAGCAACATCGGCACCTGCCTGACCACTGAGCTGGTTGGGCTTAACCTGAACCGGATCGCATTGCCGCTGATGCTCGCTGCCTTGGTCTTCTGGTTCATCGTCTTGAGCATGCCCGACTACCAATTCCGCAGCAGCTCCCGGCTGCGCTCCATGCGTCTGCTGCCGCTGGCCATATTGGGCTTTTGCTGTGTGCTGCTGGGCATGAGGGTTATGCAGAGCATCGCCCCGGCGCTGGAGTCCATGGGCATGTTCTCCTGGTTTATCGAGCAATCCCGGCGGAGCCTGCTATGGGGCATGCTGGCCGGAGCGGTGCTTACGGCTCTTCTTCACAGCGGGGCCGTAACCATCGCCATTGCCATGGGACTGGCATCGGTTGGGGCGGTCAGTCCCGCCCTCGGCATTGCCATCGTCATCGGAGCCAATGTGGGTACCTGCATCACCGCACTTATAGCCAGTATCGGCGGCACACGGTTCGGCGTGTACGTGGCATGGGCCCACATTCTGCTGAACGTGGGCGGTGCTGTCCTGTTCTACCCGTTAATCGGCCCGCTGGAGTGGATCTCCGGGCTTATCTCCCACGAACCCGGCGCTCAACTGGCCCACGCCCAGACGTTGTTCAATGTGATCTGTTCAATTGCCGCCTTGCCTCTCTGCTATCTGCCAGCGCTCAGGCGGATCCAGTTAACCGGCGGAAAGCCGGCCTGACCGCACCCGCACCTAAGGCGTGTGTGAAAACTCGCTTGAGGGCCGGATGAATCCTGCCCAGTCAACCCCGTATGCCCCAACGGCTTAATATCCCCCGGTCCCGGCTTGTCCGCGGACAATCGCTACACCAGAGCTGGTGCCTAGCCGGGTTGCTCCCGCTTCGATCATCTTCCCGGCGGTCTCCAGGTCACGAACACTGCCGGAGGCTTTAACCCCAATATGGGAGGAAACGGATGACCGCATCAGACGAATATCCTCCACAGTCGCCCCGCCCGGGCCAAATCCGGTGGATGTCTTCACGTAATGGGCGCCAGCCTGTTCCGAAAGCTTGCAGGCCGCGATCTTTTGCTCTTCATTCAAGAATCCGGTCTCGAAGATGACCTTCACAATGGCAACCCCCTGCACGGCCCGGACCACCTTGCGGATATCCTCCTCCACCTGGGCGTACCGGCCTTCAAGCAGCTGTCCGATCTGCAGGACCATATCGATTTCGTGTGCTCCTTGCTCCGCAGCTTTGGCCGCCTCGAAGGCTTTGGCCTCGGAGGCATTGGCCCCCAGGGGGAACCCGCAAACTACACTTATTTTCACACTGCTGCCTGCAAGCAGTTCGGCGCAATAAGGCACCCATATCCCGTTCACACAGACGCTGAAGAAGCCGTGCTCCCTTGCTTCCCCGCACAGCTTCTCGATGGCCCGGGAAGAAGCATCCGCTTTCAGCAGGGTATGATCGATAAACGAAGCGATGTTCCCGCAGCTTCCTGTCATCAGTTATCCCTCCATCTGGTATCCCAACTCTTTAAGCGCCTTCAGCATCACCGACTCATTGTTGGCATAGCCGCTTTTCTTCTGCCTGTGCCAAGCTTCCGTTGCCTCCAGCCATTCCACACCGCGGACTTCCTCCACCTGCGGCTGCAGCCTGCCACCAACCGCCTCCACCAGAAAATAATGGACCTCTTTATGCACAAGACCCATCTGGGGCAGCTGGTACTGGTATTTAATGACCTCCAACGGTTTGACAATACGGCCCGTTATCCCGGTTTCCTCACTGATCTCGCGTAACGCAGTCTGTGAAACCGTCTCTCCCCGCTCCATCTTCCCCTTGGGCAAAGTAATTTTTCCGTACCGGTCCTGAATGAGCAGCAATTGGCGGTATCCCTCAAACATCCGGTACACGACACCGCCAGCGGATATTTCCTTCACTTCATTGTTCATCCCCTTGCCGAATAATATGCGGTCTCACAGTTGCAAACGATCAGCTGTCCAATGGAAGGAGGACGGCCGCCCCAGTTTCTTGGGAGCGGTATACCGCCAGCACAAGCTCCAGCGCGTCTCTGCTGTCCCTGCCTGTTACCAATGGCTCGCGCCCTGTACGGACAGCCTCCACAAAATCGGCGAGCTGGTCATAATGGGCATTGCCATAAACCCGGTGGCTCATCCCGGCAGATTCCGTCTCCATCTCAGGCTTCCACTGATTGGAGAACTTGGGATCAAGGCCGTGGGTTCCCGCAACCTCGCCATCACGGTAATGCTCATACACAATCTTGTTATTTTCAATGATGCAGGTGCCGTTCTCGCCGATGATCTCCACCCGGGTATCAAGACCGGGATAGGCGCTGCTGGTTGCCGTAAACGTCCCCATGGCTCCGCATTCGTAGCGGAGCATGGCCGCGACCGTATCCTCGGTTTCGATCTGCGGATGGGTCAGATTGGCAGTCCGCGCGGTTACATCCACAACCGGACCGCCGAAATAACGGACCAGATCCATGGTATGAATCGCCTGATTCATCAGCACACCGCCGCCATCCATCGCCCAGGTGCCCCGCCAGTCGCCGCTGGCATAATATTGGTCAGAGCGGTACCAATGGACGCTTCCATTGACCAGGACCAGACGTCCGAAGCTGCCCTGGGCCAGCTTTTCCTTCACGCGTCTTGTCGCATAATCGAAACGGTGCTGGAAAATGCCGCCGAGGATAACCCCCTGCTCCCTGCAGGCGGCGATCATCCGGTCCGCCACATCCAGCTTCACATCCATCGGCTTCTCCACGATCACCGGCTTGCCGGCACGGGCGGCGGCCACCGCCATCTCCCCGTGCATCCCGCTTGGCGTGCAGACCGATACCGCCTCCACCTCCGAATCCAGCAGCATCTCTTCATAGCTTGCATAAGCCTTGCCGCCGAACTCTGCGGCGAATGCCTCCGCCCGCTCACCCACACAATCCGCGAAAGCGGCAACCCGTGCCGTCCCCAGCCGCTGAAGCTGCAGAGCATGCACGCGGCCAATCACTCCGCAGCCCACGATTCCAATACCCAGCCGTTCTCCCATGATCCGAACACCTGACCTTTTGCTTTAGTGTAATCAGAAGGACCCGTTTACAACAGAGGCACGCCGCGGCTTGAAGGCCGCCCCCTCCCGGACCAGCACGCCTCTGCAGAGCGGCATATCCACTTCCGTCACTCTCACTTGTATCATACGGCCGGCAAGCTCCTTCGGACCCTGAAAGGCGATCTGAAGATAATTATCCGATTGTCCGACCAGTTCTACTTGGCCTTCACCCTCATAATGCCCCTTCTCGGCAACAACCTCCAGCACCTGCCCGGCAAACGGCAGCGTATATGCAAGCCGCATGCGCTGCGACAGCTCAATCAGACGGCGGACCCGTTCATTCTTCACCGCTTCATCCACCTGGCCGGACATCCGGGCAGCCGGCGTCCCCGTCCTTTTGGAATACGGAAACACATGCATCTCCGCGAAATTCATCTGCTCCATAAACCGGTAGCCGGCTTCGAACATAGCGTCTGTTTCTCCGGGAAACCCTACGATTACATCAGTGGTTATCGCCGCTTGGGGAATGGCCTTGCGCACCAGTTCCAGCTTGCGGGCATACTCTTCTGTTGTATATTTGCGCTTCATGGCCTGAAGCACGGTATCCTCCCCGGCCTGCAGAGGAATATGGAGATGGCGGCACATCTTGGTAGAGGAAGAGAGCACATGCAGCATCTTCTCCGTAAGCTGGCTTGCCTCGATGGAGCTGATGCGGATACGGCGCAAGCCCTCCAGTTGATCCAGCTCCCCGAGCAGTTCAGCCAGTCCGTAGCTGTCCAGATCCTCGCCATAGCCGCCGGTATGAATCCCCGTCAGCACAATTTCCTCATAACCTGCCTGGACCAGCTGCCGGGCCTGGACTAGAACGGATTCCGGCTTTCTGCTGCGGATAAGTCCTCTGGACCAGGGAATGATGCAGAAGGTGCAAAAGTTGTTGCAGCCCTCTTGAATTTTGAGGAAAGCCCGGGTGTAGCCGTTGAATTCAGGCACATCCAGCTCCTCAAATTCCCGGGTCTTCATAATATTGCGCACCGCATTAACAGGCCGGCGCTCTGCCTGAACCTGCTTCACCAACAAGATAAGCCGATCCCGGTCCTGCGTGCCGATGACAATATCCACGCCGGGAATTGCGGCAACCTCTGCCGGGGCCGTCTGGGCATAGCAGCCGGTTACGGCAATTATGGCATCCGGGTTATTGCGGATGGCCCGCCGGATCATCTGCCTGCTCTTCTTATCCCCTGTATTGGTTACGGTACAGGTATTAATCACGTAGACATCCGCGCGGCCCTCGAAGTCGGTCTGCTCGTAGCCCTCCTTCTTGAAGAGCTGCCAGATGCCCTCGGTTTCGTAAAAATTCACCTTGCAGCCCAGCGTATGAAACGCTACTGTTGCCATCGGCACCTAGCCTCCCATCTCTCCGGACTCGTACATAATGCAGGTCAGCGCCGCCATGGCCGCCGTTTCCGTACGGAGAATCCGGCGGCCCAGACTCACGCTGGCGCAGCCGGCGTCAACCGCTTCCTGCACCTCCTTGGCAGCAAACCCGCCTTCGGGACCCACCAGCACCAGTACGCGGGGCCGCGGGCCTCTCCCCCCGTGACTTGCTTGGCCCTGCTCGCCGCGCCGGAACAGCTCGGCTAGCTGGGGCCGCAAGCTCAGGCCGCTCTCCTGCTCATAGCAGATCAGGCCCAAATCCGCCTCAGGGACCAGCTTCAGCAGCTGCTTCCAGGACAGCGGAGAGTCAATCCCGGGAATCCGGTTGCGGTGGGCCTGCTCCGCCGCTTCCTTGGCGATTTTGTCCCAACGCGCAAGCCGCTTCGATTCTTTCTTCTCATCATAGGATACGATGGTCCGTTCCGAGATAAACGGAATGAACCGGTCGGCTCCCAGCTCCGTACATTTCTGAATCACGGTCTCCAGCTTGTCGCCCTTCGGCAGACTCTGGGCAATCCAAACCTCCACGGCCGCTTCGCTGTCCATGGGAAGCTCGCGGACAATCTCCGCTTCCACCAGCCCCCGGTCGATGGAGCTGATCTTGGCCAGCACTTCGCGGCTGCATCCATCGGAGCAGATGAACTCGTCCCCCGGCCCGGCCCGCATCACCTTCACAAGATGATGGGCATCATCGCCGGTCAGCCTGACAAGGCCGGGCTCCAATTGCTCCCGGGCCACAAAATATCGCTGCATGGCTCACAGCCCGCCTTTCCCCATTCACCTGAAATCCCAAGCTTCAATCATACACCCATTCCGGCGGGAATGCCAGAATTTATCCCCTCTACAGCAAGGGAACGATAATTTCCGCCAATTGTCCTTGATTGCCGAAGATCATTGTAAAAAAATCATTGAACAAGGCAAGAACATCCCAACGCAGATCCAAAACCGGCCCAAGGGTCCTTTCGTAGACAGGATCGATTAAGACAAACAGCAGGAAAATGAGAAAAGCATACTGCTCATAAACCTGCATTCTCACTTTCAGGTTATACGGAAAGAACTCGTACAGAATCCGGTAGCCGTCCAACGGGGGAAGCGGAAGCAGATTGAAGATGAACAAGAGCAGATTAATCATGATATGAAGCTGCAAAAATAGGGCGACGGCCCGCAGCACTCCAATGGACATGCCGTCATACGCATGAAAATAGGACAGCAGAAAAGCGATAAACACCCCGATAAAAGCCAGCAGCAAATTGGACAACGGGCCCACCAGCGAGACGATTACGCTCATCAGCCTGGGTCTCTTGAAGAAGCTGGAGCGGATCAGCACCGGCTTGGCCCAGCCGAAGCCCACAATGGCAATCAGGATAATCCCCAGCAAGTCCAGATGGGAGCGGGGATTAAGCGTGACCCTGCCCATGGAGCGGGGAGTAGGATCTCCGAACCGGTCCGCCGCGTAGGCATGGGAAAACTCATGAAGCGTAAAAGCCAGCACAACCACCACAATCAGAAACGGCAGATGCTCAAAATTGAATCCGGTAAGATTATTCATCCGGCACCTGCCTTCTTCCGGGCAACCAGCACCACCCAATCCGCTTCCTCCGCAGCACTCTCCACAACAAAGCCGGATTTAACCAGCGCCTCTTGAACCAATTCCTGCTTGCTCTTGATAATGCCCGAAGTAATATACGTTCCGCCCTCCTGCAGCGCCTCGTATACATCATCGGTAAACAGCACGATGATCTCCGCCAGAATATTGGCCACTACCACAGCAACGGGAAGAGTGACGCCATGGGCGCTGCCTTGCGACTCTTGCGTGCGGATGGCCTGCAGCAAATCACTCTGTACGACGGTAATTTGTTCTTCCAGCTGATTCACCGCCGTGTTCTCCCCGGCAATCGTCACCGCTACAGGATCAAGATCCAGAGCAAGCACGTGCCGGGCTCCCAGCTTCGCTGCGGCAATGGCCAATATGCCGGAGCCTGTGCCTACATCAATGATCTCATCTCCGGGCTTGACCGCCTGCTCCAGCGCCCGCAAGCATAATGCCGTTGTAGCGTGGGTTCCTGTTCCGAAGGCCATACCAGGGTCCAGCTCCAGGATAATCTCCTCCGGGGACGCCTGGTAATCCTCCCATGTGGGCTTGATGGTCAGACGCTCAGAGACCCGCACCGGCTTGAAGTACTGCTTCCAGGCATCCGCCCATTCCTCATCATCAACCGTGCGCAAGCCATATACCGGATTCCCCGTATCAATAGCAAAGTCTGTTAATTGCGCCACGGATTCCTTCAATTGGCCCATAACGGAGTCCATCTCCATGTCCAGTGAGAAGTATCCCTGAATCACAGCCCTTCCCTCCGGAATATCGTTCAGCGGCTTGTCGTATAATTGGCCGTATGTGGTATCCCGCTCCTTGTTCAGGGTCCCCGATTCTTCGATTGCCACACCGCCTGCCCCAAGCTCATGAAGAAAATTGGAGACCATTTCTATCGCTTCTTCCGTTGTATGAACGGTAATTTCATGCCATAGCATCGCTTTGTGTCCTCCCGCAGCCATTGTCGATTAAATACGGCCCTCCGGCCGCACATTCCCTTATTCTACTACATTCGAAACCACATAGGCAAAACAAGCGTATGAGGATTACAAACTCCGATATACAATATACCATATACGATATCTGTTGGCGGGAGATGAGCGAAATGCTGGAAGAGATGAATCAGAGACTGGCGGAGTGCAAGGAGAACATCCATTACAGGGACAAATGGAAAGAGCGGCTTGCGGCGCTGGAATTGCGGGAGAAAGAATTGAAGCACCAGACCGACATGTGGCAGCGGCAGTTGTCCGAGGAAGAGGCGGATGTGCAAAAATTGACTTCCGTCAGCTTCGCCAATCTGTGGTATTCCCTCACGGGAAAGCGAGAGGAGCAGTTGAAGCAAGAAGAGCTGGAGGTGCTGGAAGCCAAGCTGAAATTTCAGCAGTCGGCGCAGCTTCTGGAAGACACGGTCAACGAGCGGAAGACGATTCAAGAGCGCTGGGAGCAGGTCAGGCATGCGGAAGCCGAATACCAGGGGGCGCTGCTGGAAAAAGAACGGCTGATCCACAGACATTATCCCGCACACGCGGAGATGCTGTCCGCCTTATCCGACCGCAAGGCGGAGTCTGCTGTCCGTCTGAAGGAATGGAAGGAAGCGGTTTACGAAGGAAGAGGAGCATTGAACGCGTTGGAGGAGGCAGCCAAAAGCCTGGATTCCGCCAAAAATTGGGGAGTGTACGATATGATGGGAGGCGGGATGATCTCCACTCATATCAAGCACAGCCGTATGGACGAGGCTGTGTCCTATGCCCGGGAGGCGGGACAGCGGCTGATCCGCTTTCAAGACGAGCTGAAGGATGTGCAACTGGAGCTGGCGGACTATTCTCTGGACTTGGGCGAGCTGCTCCGATTTTCCGATTACTTCCTGGACGGATTGCTGGTGGACTATGCCGTGCAGGGGCGGATTAACGATTCCAGAGAACAGATCGCCGCGCAAATATCCCGGATTGGCCATTTGGTTCACCAGTTGGAGACAGAGCTCCGCCGCTGCGAATCCGAGCTGGCCCAGTTGGACCGGGAATACAGCTATGTGCTGGAGACCTCCAAGTAGGAACAAAAACGATACTGCACACCAACAACCCGGGAGGAGAACAGGCTGTTCCCTTCCTCCCGGGTTGTTGGTTCGGTTCGGGCTCAGCCCGCGCAAGAACTACAGCAGGCCTCCGGCTTCCTCCACCAGCCTGACAGCTTTGGAATGCACCGAGTCATCCATGACCGCCGTGAGCAATATATCGCGGCCTGTTACTGTACCCATGCCCCCGCTTCTGTTGCTTAAGCCGCTGGCAGCAGGGTCGGCTGCCATCAGGATCGCCGCATCACCGGTGCTGCCCCCGGCGTCCTGGGTCAAGGAGCCTAATCCGCTGACATTGCCGGTGGACGGATTAAGCTGGATTTCCCTCTCTTCTTCCGGGTAGCGGACAACCCGGTCGATGCGGGCGTCCGCGACTCTAAGCGCCTGCAGCTTGGCTTTGGCTTCTCCGGCTGCTTCCGGCGATGTGAAATACGCCAGTATGCTTTTTTCCATCAGCCGTTATCCTGCCTTTTGTCGCAAGCCTCCGCCCGTTCCATTGCCTCCAGGTCCTCGTCATCCGCCTGATCCATGGAGAATTCCACATCCTGCGCCTTCGCCACCGGAAGCTGTTTGGTTGCACCGTTTTGCCTTTTAACCTGATTCATACTCATTCCTCCCGGAATTATCTTATTGTATCGATGATAATTTCAGCCAAACGGGAGGATTTCATACGCGGAACAGCACGAAACAGCCCGCCTTCCCGAAGCACACAGGCTCCGGTGAAGACGGGCTGGCTGATTCCACGCTGTTCTACTCGCCCAGGAACGCTTTTTTCATCCGCTCAAAAATGGATTGCTGCTTGTCATGCATCAATTCGCCGTTCGTGCCGCCGGAAAACTGCCGCAGCAGCTCCTTTTGCTCCTCATTCAGATTGGTTGGCGTCACGATCACCACCTTGACATGTTGGTCTCCTTGGCCATAGCCGCGGAGGCGGGGCACACCTTTTCCCTTCAAGCGGAAGAAGGTTCCCGTCTGGGTTCCGGACGGAATCTTCAGCTTCACCTTCTCAGTGAGCGTCGGAATTTCGATCTCGTCGCCAAGCGCCGCCTGGGCAAAGGTCAAGGGAATCTCACAATAAATGTCATCACCCTCCCGCTCGAAGAAGTCATGGGGCTTGACGCGAATCACGATATACAGATCTCCGGAAGGACCGCCCTTGGTGCCCGACTCCCCCTCTCCGGTTACCCGGAGTTGAGCCCCGTCATCCACACCTGCAGGGATCTTCACGTGGATCTTGCGCTGCTTCTTCAGCTTGCCTGCACCATGGCAATCGCCGCATTTCTCCTTGACGATCGTGCCCTGGCCGTTGCAGGCCGAACACACTCTGCGGTTGACAATCCGGCCGAAGGCCGTATTCTGAATCACTTCCTGCTGTCCGGTGCCCTTACAGGTGGAGCAGGTCTCCGGCTTGGTTCCCGGCTTGGCGCCGGTGCCGCGGCAGGTCTCGCAATTCTCTGTCCGGGGAATGGTAATGTCCATCTCCTTGCCGAATACCGCTTCCTTGAACTCGACGGTCATCGTATACTGGAGATCATTGCCCCTCTGCGGTGCATTGGGGTTGCGCCGCTGACCGCCGCCGCCACCGAAGAACATATCGAATATGTCACCAAAGCCGCCGCCGAAATCAGCGCCGTTGAAGCCGCCGCCGCCCATCCCCTGATTGGGATCAACATGGCCAAACCGGTCATACTGGGCGCGCTTCTGATCATCGCTCAGCACATCGTAGGCTTCCTTGGCTTCCTTGAATTTCTCCTCGGCATCCGCAGCCTTGTTCACGTCCGGGTGATATTGCCGGGCCGCCTTGCGGAAGGCCTTCTTGATTTCCTCCGCGCCGGCGCCTTTTTCGACTCCCAGCACCTCGTAATAGTCCCGCTTGCTCACTCTTCCACCACCTCTTTATTCTCCCGCCTAAGCCGTGCTGCAAACACGCCTTAGCGCAAAACCAAAGCCGGGGAATACCCGGCTTTGGCATGTGCTCCAGTATCTATCCTATAAGCCTGGGATGCTTCCGTCAACTGCAGGCTTCAACTTCCGGTACGCTTACTTCTTGTCGTCGTCCACCACGGTGTAGTCGGCGTCCACCACATTATCGCGGGATGCGCCGCCTTGCTCCGCTTCCGCGCCCTGCGGTTGACCTTGCTGCTGGGCCGCCATCTGCTCATAGAGCTTAACGGACAACTGCTGCACCACCTCGGACAATTCATCGGAAGCCTTCTTGATGGTTTCCACATCATCGGACTCCAGCGCTTTCTTGACAGCTTCCTTGGCATCGTTGGCTTTGGCAATTTCGCCGGCATCCACCTTGTCGCCCAAGTCCTTGATAGTCTTCTCAACCGTATATACCAGTTGGTCGGCAGTGTTCTTCGCTTCCACCAGTTCCTTGCGGAGACGGTCTTCTTCGGCATGTGCTTCCGCATCCTTCATCATGCGGTCGATTTCTTCGTCGCTCAGGCCGCCGGAAGAAGTGATGGTAATCTTTTGACTCTTGCCGGTCCCCTTATCTGTGGCGGAAACATTCACGATCCCGTTGGAGTCGATGTTGAAGGTAACCTCGATTTGCGGTACGCCGCGGGGAGCAGCCGGGATTTCATTAAGCATGAAGCGCCCCAGGGTCTTGTTGCCGCTGGCCATGGCGCGTTCCCCTTGCAGCACGTGGATTTCCACGCTGGTCTGCATGTCGGCATAAGTAGAATACACTTGCGACTTGCTGGTAGGGATCGTCGTGTTGCGGTCGATCATCTTGGTGAACACACCGCCGGCTGTTTCAATACCCAGGGACAACGGAGTTACATCAAGCAGCACCACGTCCTTCACATCGCCGGTCAATACGCCCGCTTGAATCGCAGCGCCCAGAGCAACCACTTCATCGGGATTAACGCCCTTGTGCGGCTCTTTGCCCAACAGCTTCTTGATGGCTTCCTGAACGGCAGGGATCCGGGTGGAGCCTCCGACCAGCACGACCTTGTGGATCTCGCTTGAGGATAAACCGGAATCGCTTAGAGCTTGGCGGGTAGGACCCATCGTGCGCTCAACCAGATCAGCGGTCAGTTCGTCGAACTTGGCTCTGGTCAGATTCATTTCCAAGTGCTGCGGTACCCCGTCAACCATCGTAATAAACGGCAGGGAAATGGAAGTGGTCAGAATGCCGGACAGTTCCTTCTTGGCCTTCTCGGCCGCATCCTTCAAGCGCTGCACGGCCGCGCGGTCCTTGCTCAGGTCAACGGATTGCTCCTTCTTGAACTCGGCTACCAGCCAGTCGATAATCTTCTGGTCGAAGTCGTCGCCGCCCAGGTGATTGTCGCCGCTTGTGGCCAGCACCTGGAAGGTTCCGTCGCCCAGCTCCAGAATGGATACGTCGAAGGTGCCGCCGCCCAGGTCATATACCAGGATGGTCTCGTCCTTGTCCTTCTCCAATCCGTAAGCAAGCGCCGCTGCAGTAGGCTCGTTGACAATCCGCAGCACTTCAAGTCCGGCGATCTGGCCTGCATCCTTGGTAGCCTGACGCTGGCTGTCGTTGAAATAAGCGGGAACGGTAATAACCGCTTGCGTCACGGTTTGGCCCAGATAAGCTTCCGCATCGGCCTTCAGCTTTTGCAGGATCATGGCGGAGATTTCCTGAGGCGTATAACTATTGGTGTCAATTTTGGTTTTGTGGGAAGAACCCATATGACGCTTGATGGAGCTTACAGTACGGTCCGGATTAGTGATGGCCTGGCGCTTGGCTGTTTCGCCTACAACGCGTTCGCCGTCTTTCTTGAAGCCTACTACCGACGGAGTAGTGCGGGCGCCTTCCGGATTGGGAATAACAACGGCTTCGCCGCCTTCCATTACAGCTACACAGGAATTGGTTGTACCAAGGTCAATACCGATAACTTTACCCATGGTTCGTAGTTCCTCCTAATTAAATGAAAAATGTATGTTACTTCGTTACTTTCACCATTGCCGGACGAAGCACTTTATCCTTAAAAACATACCCCTTCTGCAACTCTTCAATGATGGTGCCTTCCTCATGCTCATCGGAGTCCACCTGCATGATGGCCTGATGGAATTCCGGGTTAAACAGCTCTCCGGCAACCTCCATCGGCTTCAGTCCTTCTTGCTCAAGAACCTGACCCAGTTGACGCTGGGTCATCTCGATTCCCTTAAGCAGCGAGTCCAGATCCCTGGAATCCTTGCTGGCCGCGATGGCACGCTCGAAATTATCCAATACGGGAAGCAGCTGCTCCACCAGCTTGGAGGAAGCGTACTTGGCAAAATCCTCTTTCTCCTGACGGGAACGCCTTCTGAAATTGTCAAAATCCGCTTGAGTGCGCAAAAAACGCTCCAAGTTGTCCTCGGCCTGCTTGCGCAATTCATTCAGCTCGGCTGCAACCGGTTCTGCCGCTTCACCTGACTCTGGCGCTGCTTGCTCAGCCTCTTCCTGAAGCGGCCGGGTGTCGCTGGTTGTTTCTGTATATGTAGCGGAGGATTCCGCCCCATGTTCTTCGTTAATCTCCTGTCTTGCCTGTTCGCTCACCCTTGTGTTCACCTCCTTAAAGTTTTTCGCTTACAGCGAAGCGCAGCGGCGTGAAAGAAAAGCTGGCTTCGGAAGCATCTGCTAAGTTTTTCGCTTACAGCGAAGCTAATGCCCATCATATATCTTATAACCATTGTGCCCAATTGAATGACCTGCCAATAGGCAGTCCCAAGGCAAATGCTTAAGACAACATTATTTATACCACCGTTGCATAACCTGCGCCATATCCTGGGAAAAATAATTCAACAGCCCAATGACCTTGCCGTATTCCATCCGGGTAGGCCCTAATATGCCGATGGTGCCAAGCATCTTGCCGTCCACCGCATAGGTCGCGGTAATCAGGCTGCAATTGTTAATGGCGGCTACGGTATTCTCGCTTCCGATTCTTACCTGAAGACCCGCGGGAGCAGAGGTGATAAGCTTGATCAGAGTGGGAGTCTCCTCCAGAAGATCAAGAAAGCTCTTCACCTTCTCCACATCCTTAAATTCGGGATGAATCAGAAGATTGGTCGCGCCGCTTAACACAATGCGGTCTTCCTTGTCATTTTCTACCACATTCTCGAATACCCTAAGCAATTCCTCATAGCCTGTGACATGCTTGCTGATCTCGTCGCTGATCTCGGTGTACATCTTCGAACGCAAATGAAGCAGAGGCACGCCGGAGAGCCGCGTATTCAGTATATGAACGAATTTTTCAATTTCGTCCATGCGGATGCCCTTAGGAATCTGGAATACCTTGTTTTCCACCTGGCCGGTGCTGGTCACAATAATGGCCACCGCGCTGGAGTCATTCAGCGGCACCACCTGGATTAATCTGAGGGTGGTGTTGAAAACCTCCGGCCCCATAACGATGGAGGTATAGTTGGTCAGACTGGACAAGACGGATGCGACCTGCTGGATAACCTGCTCCACCTCTTGGAGCTTCTCGGCGAAGTAGGATTTCACCTGATTCAGATCGGGCTTGGAAAGCATGCCCTGCCGCAGCAGATGGTCCACGTAGTACCGGTACCCCTTCTCCGAGGGAATACGCCCGGCAGACGTGTGAGGCTGCTCCAGATAGCCAAGCTCCTCCAGATCGGACATTTCATTGCGGATAGTTGCAGGGCTGAAGGCCACATCCCCCCGCTTGGAAATACTGCGGGAGCCCACGGGCTCAGCCGAACGGATATAATCATCCACTATGGCGCTCAAAATCATCTTCTGACGTTCGGACAACATCCTCGCTCAGCCTCCCCACGTTAGTCAAAAATCCCTGTTCAGCGGCTTCCCTGATCCGGCTCGTTAGCACTCACTAAAGATGAGTGCTAACCATTAATACAAAAATAGCAAAGAAAAACGCCTGTGTCAAGTGACTACAGGCGTCTCTGAACCGCTATTTCATCGCAGCAATGCTGCTTTTTGCAATGGATGCAGTCTCTCCAGACCTTCTCGGGGAAAATTTCCTTGGGAACAACCTCAAATCCGTTGCGCTCGAAAAACTTCACTTCATACGTCAGCGCCATCACCGTGGGAATTCCCTGGTTCCGCGCCTCTTCCACCAGCCGGTTCACAATCAATGAACCGATTCCCTGGCCCTTGAAGCCCTCCGTCATCCCCAGGGAGCGGACCTCTACCAGATCCTTGCCCAGCTTGCTTAGGGAGCCGCAGCCTATCAGCCTGCCGTCCGCCTCTGCAATCACGAAGGTGTCGATGATCGCGCGGAGGGTTTCCCGGGAGCGGTAAAGCATAATTCCCTTCTCCGCATATCCCTGGATCAATAAGTACAGGGCCTCTACATCGTTCTCTGTTGCCCTTCTGCACACAACCGCGATCGTCGCCATCATTCATCCCACCCGTGAATTCAATATGATATGAATAAATATACAACATGACGTATAATGTTACAAGTAAAATTTAAGCGGTCAAATAGCCGACGAAGGCACCGAACACCATATTGGCAAGAATCACCTTATCCTGCGGCAGCTTATAGCCTTCCTGCGTACGGACAAGCAGCCTGTCATCCATGAGCTTATCCAGCACCGGCCCAAATACGCTCTCAACGGAGGTTGCGAACTGGTCAACAAAATCCGCGCGCTTCACGCCTTCCAGCAGCCTCAATCCCACCATCATGAAATCCTCCATCGCTTCCTCACGGGAAACCTTATGCCGCTCCAGCCTGGGAAGCCCTTCGGTACAGGCGTCTATATAGGGATGAACGCCCTTGATATTCATGTGGCGCTCCGCACGGGCATAGCCATGGGCGCCCGCCCCCAGTCCGTAATAAGGACGGTTCTTCCAATACACCGTATTGTGGCGGCTCTCGAAGCCGGGTTTGGCGAAATTGCTGATTTCGTACTGACGGTAGCCCGCCGCGGCCAGACACTCCATAATCCGCTCGAACATCAGAGCCTCCGTTTCTTCCTCGGGCAAAATCAGCTTATTCTTCTGGTACAGGGTATGGAACAAGGTATTTTCCTCTACCTTGAGGCCATAGATGGAATAATGCGGCAGCTCCAGGGAGAGGGCCCGCTCAAGCGTCTCCTTAAGCATCTCCATCGTCTGCCCGGGCAGACCGAACATCAGGTCGATGGTGAGGTTGTGAAATCCGGCGCCCCGGGCATATTCCAGGCTTCTGTATACATCCTCAGCCTGATGAATCCGGCCGATTGCCGCAAGCAGCCCATCGTCAAAGGACTGTGCGCCGAAGCTGACCCGGTTCACGCCGCCCTCGGCCATCACCGCCAGCTTGTCCGGATCGGTGGTGCCCGGATTCGCCTCCATCGTAAATTCATAATCGCGGGTGCGGACGGGAAAATAGCGCCGGACCAGCCCCAAGAAGCGCTCCATCTGGGGCGGCGTCAGCACCGTGGGTGTGCCGCCTCCCACAAAGACGGTCTCGATGCGTTCGGGAGGAAGCTGCTCCACGGTAAGCGCCATTTCCTGCTCCAGCGCATCCAGATACTCGTCCACAGGCTGTCCCTTCACCACATAAGAATTAAAATCGCAGTAATGGCACTTGTTGGAGCAAAAGGGGATATGAATATACACCGCCGTCGGCGGCTGTAGAAGATTGCTGCTGCTCATGGCGGCCTCCTTTTATTAAACAGGCGTTCCTGTGGCCCGGCCGGATATGACAATGTGGGAGCTCCCCGTAAGGGATACTCCCACATGATCCGTCTGCACGGGATGCTATTCGTCTATTTTCAGTACGGCCATGAAGGCTTCCTGCGGAACCTCTACATTGCCCACCTGCTTCATGCGCTTCTTGCCTTCCTTTTGCTTGTCCAGAAGCTTGCGCTTCCGCGAGATATCCCCGCCGTAGCACTTGGCCAGCACGTTCTTGCGCATAGCCTTGATTGTTTCCCGGGAAATGATTTTCTGCCCGATAGCCGCCTGGATCGGTACCTCGAACATCTGCTGCGGAATAATTTCCTTCAGCTTCTCGCAGATCCCCTTGCCCCGCTGGTAAGCCCGGTCCCGGTGCACAATCACCGACAGGGCATCCACTTGATCCCCGTTTAACAGAATGTCCATCTTCACCAGATTGGATTGCTTGTAGCCCGATACTTCGTAATCGAACGAGGCATAACCCTTGGTGCCGGATTTCAGCTGGTCGAAGAAATCATAGACAATCTCCGACAGGGGCATGTCATAAGTCAGCGTCACCCGGTTGGCGTCCAGATATTCCATATTGACGAAGTCCCCGCGCTTGTGCTGGCACAGCTCCATCACCGTTCCCACGAAATCCTTGGGCACAATGATCGCCGCCTTCACATAAGGCTCCTCCACATAATCGATCTTGCCCACCTCCGGATAATTGGAGGGGTTGTCGATCATCAGCACATCGCCGTTGGTCAGAGTTACGCGGAACACCACGCTGGGCGCTGTAGTAATGAGCGGAATATTGAATTCCCGCTCGATTCTCTCCTGAATGATCTCCATATGCAGGAGTCCGAGGAAGCCGCAGCGGAAGCCAAAGCCCAGCGCTGTGGAGCTCTCCGGCTCGAACTTCAGCGAAGCGTCGTTTAGAACCAGCTTCTCCAACGCGTCCCGAAGATCATTATATTCCGTGCTCTCAATGGGATACAGGCCGCAATAAACCATGGGGTTGATTCTGCGGTAACCGGGCAACGCCTCCGCGGCAGGCAGCTTGGCATCGGTAACCGTATCACCCACCCGGGTATCCTTGACATTCTTGATCCCGGCCACGATAAAGCCCACATCGCCCACATTCAACTCATCCACAATTCCCATCCGCGGCATGAAGGCTCCCACTTCAATGACCTCGAAAACCGCTTCGGTTGCCATAAACTTGATTCTGGAGCCGGACCGGATGGAACCGTCCACCACTCTGACATAGACGATTACGCCCTTGTAGGGATCATAGTGGGAGTCGAAGATCAGGGCCTTGAGGGGTTTTTCAGGGTCTCCCGACGGAGGCGGAACCTGGCTTACCACCTGCTCCAATATTTCCTTGATGCCGATGCCGGCCTTGGCCGAAGCAAGTACAGCTTTGCTGCAGTCCAATCCTATGACTTCTTCAATTTCACCCTTCACCCGCTCCGGCTCGGCGCTGGGCAGGTCAATCTTGTTGATGACCGGAATGATCTCCAGATTATTATCCAAGGCCAGGTACACATTGGCCAAAGTCTGCGCCTCAATCCCCTGGGCAGCATCCACAACCAGCAGCGCTCCCTCGCAGGCAGCCAGGCTCCGGGAAACCTCGTACGTGAAATCCACGTGGCCCGGGGTGTCTATCAGATTCAGAAAATAAGTTTCTCCGTCGTCCGCCTTATAGGAGAGCCGCACCGCCTGCAGCTTGATCGTAATCCCCCGCTCCCGCTCCAGGTCCATCTGGTCCAGGACTTGATCCTGCATTTCGCGCTGGGTCAATGCCCCGGTATATTCGAGTATCCGATCCGCCAACGTCGACTTGCCATGGTCAATGTGGGCGATAATCGAGAAATTGCGGATTTTTTCCTGTCTAGCCCTTATGTCTTTCATGAGACCCTCCCAAATGTTGCAGCTTGCACAATAGCACAATTATAGCAGTTAGGAGGAACATCATCAATGGAGGAACATCATCAATGCCGGCAATGGTCATCAGGGAAGGAACGTTAGCTTGATCCGGTTCCCCTCCGGCCTTACCCTGTAATGCTCGTCCATAGCTCCTTGCACCAATTTGACCGCTGTGTAGGCATGTCGGTTATATTCCAGCTGCAATTCCCCGCTGTCCTGCGCCAATACCCGGGGCAGATGGGGAGAACCGGCATTGTATTGGGGGATCCAGATGAGCTGGTCACTATTTTTCTCCGATTGAATAGTCAGTTCATAGTCAGAAAGCCGCAAGGAAACCGTGCCGCAAGCCGTACCTGTAAAAGAAACCAGCGCGTAAGCATCCGTCTCCTCATACTCCATCCCTTCAAAGGTGAGCGGCATCAACTGTCCCCCGCTGCTGTAAAAGGGATAAATGCCTGCACGGATTCCGGAGCCGCTCCACCGGTTTCCGTCCATCACCGGCAGGTTGTCAAACTGCAATTGTTCGCCTGCGCATACCTCGTCCCAATAGCGCTCCCGGTAATCCTCGCAGAAAAGGTGGATATCCCTGATCCAGAACCGGGAATGCTCCGCATACAGGTTTACACGGTAATGCTTGCTGCTGTACCACACCGATTTATGCCCGTTGCCGATAGGGTCGCTTAAAGCGGCAACAACGGATGCCGGCGTTGTTTCATAGGTGCGCTTGAACCAGCGCCCTGTTTCGCCCAGGGTTTCCACCTCCAGCTTTCCCTCGTTATGCTGCTTTTCCAGCAGGTCAAACTGATAAATCAAACCGTGGGCCATTTTTTCCCAACCAAAGCTATTCTCCTGCCCGGTCTGCGTATAACCGAAGGAGAGGCAATTCCCGCTGAAGTTTTCCCGGAAATACCAGTCGGTCCAGGCATCAACCCCGCCTCCCAGCTTATGGCATATAGGCTCCAGCGTAATGACAGGCTGGCGGGCCGCTGCGCCGGAATCCGGATTCAAGCCGGCATCGTATTGATAGATGGGGTCGGAGCCCAGCATGCGGAAGACGGGGACATGAATCTGCCCTTCCTTCGTCTGTGCCGGGCAGAAGTAGTTGTTGCGGCTGGGATAGTATCCCTGATTGTAATAGCCGCCCCAAAGGTTGTACCCGTCGGTTCCCCATTGGTCCTTGCAAATGCATATGGCATCAACCGAGTAGGTGCGCTCCAGATAGGAGATGCTGTGGGCGTCCAGGCTCCAGGAACCGACGGAACGGGGATATCTGTGAAATACCCGGTAAAAATCATCCATTACCGTGTCAATCAGACGCTCCCGCTCAGCCGGCGTGTATCCCACCGTAAACCCGCAGTGGGCATGCCAATCCCATGAATAACGGCCCCTCCAGGGAATACCCGCCTTGACCGCAAGCGGTTCCACGATTTCCAGCCACACACCAATCTCTGTCATCCGGCCGTCTGTTTGCTCCATCAGCGAAGTGAACACGGGGTCTATCAGCGCATCAAACTGGAACAGAAAGGTTCCCTTTAAGCCGTGCCTCTTCAGCAGCGCAATTTGCTCCTTCACAGGCTTCACCAGATCAATATCCCTTCCCGGCCTGGGCTCGACAGCGCGGATGAAGTTTACTATGTTGACAATTTGCCTTTTCAATTCAAATCCCTCTTTCCCATGGATATGGTATTTCCCTTATTATATAATGGGATATACAGCCATGAAGAGTGAGAAACCGATTGGAAATGTGGACAAATCGACTGGAGACAATCATTTATGAAGCAGCAGGCTTACTACCGCAACGTTATGGACAACAAGAACGATTATGCCGTTTCGGACACTTGGCTGATTGTAAACTGTACCGGCTGTCAGGTCATGTCCCGGCGGTACGTGGCCGATTCCGTGCGGAAGGATTATTTTCTCCTGTACATGGTCAAAGGGAAAATCCATGTCAATTCCGGCGGCCTCTCCGCCGTTGTGACCCCTGGACAATGCATTATTTTTACGCCCGGCGTGCCATTCTTCTATGAAGGTGGAGCAGACCGGGAGCTGGTATACCTGTGGGTCCATTTTTCCGGCAGCGCGGCAGAAGAGGTATTGGAGAAATGCGGATTGACCTGCGGCGGGGTTTTCTATGCGGGCCGTATGGAAAACGCGTCAAGCCTGTTCCATTCGCTTTTCCGGGCGTTCTCCAAGCGGGATTCCTTCTATCAGATGGATGCGGTGCAGCATCTGCTGGCTTTGCTTACACTGTTGGGCCGGGCCTTACAGCATGCCCAGTTTCCCGACTCGGGCAGCGCCAACCCAATTGAGGCATCCATCCGCTATATCCACGAGCATTTTCGGGAGCCCCTGACGCTGCGTCAGCTTGCCGATATGGAGTACCTCAGCGTGAGCCGCTACCGGACTGTATTTACGGACATGGTGGGCGTACCGCCGTATGAATATATTCTGCTGCAGCGGATCAACCGCGCCTGCGATCTGCTCCGCCACTCTCCTCTCAGTATCGCGGAGATCGCAGGGATGACCGGACACGCGGACCAACGGTATTTCAGCCGGTTATTCAGAAGCAAAACCGGCATGTCCCCGCATGCCTATAGAAACCTTGATCCGCTTGAATAGTCAGGAGATGATCGCATTCAGACCGTCCACAATAACGCCGATGAGGGCTCTGGATGTTTTTTGCAGCGCGTCCCCAATCCTGTTGCAGAGATGATTCAGGAAAGACTCCTTGACCTCTACTCTTGGAGCGGATGCTGTCTGAGAGGCCGTCTTTCCCGGGGAATTGGCGGCGGCTGTTTTCCCCTGAACCGGAGTCTGCTGGGCTGCGCCCGATTTGACGGAGGATGCGGCGGCTGTACCGCCCTGTTTTGTTGAAGATGAAGGCCATGGTTTCACCGCCGCGCCCGATCCGGACTCGGGCTGGTGAGCCACGGACGCCGGTCTTCCGGCCTCTTCCATGGGCCCCTGAACCCGTTCCATCCCCCTGTTGGCCAGGTCCAGTCCGAAGAATATCGCAAACCCCACTGCAAAAAGGCTTACAAGCAATCTGCCCGGGCGGATTCTGCTCATGTCCGTTTCCCTCTCCCTCTGCTTCGAAATATTAGCTGCCTGTTCCGGCTGCTGTTGCAGCAGCCGTTGGAGCCGCATTCACCTTGGCGGCATCCCAGTACATATCGGCGATCACATCGGCCAGCACAGCCGCGGTACGCTTGCATTCCTCCAGCGTGTTGTATACCCCGCCCACTTCGATCAGCACACTGTTGGTCGACAGAGACTGATTGTATTCCGCATTGCCGTCATGAGCTTCCTTGGCCCATATGCCCCGGGAAATGCCCGGCATCTTCTGCTCCAGCTTTTCCTGCATTTTGGAGGCGAAGGCTTCATTCTTTTCCCACTGGGGGTTCTTTTGCCCGATGATGAGGAATACCTTGGCATAGCTCTTGCCATCCACGGTCAGAGTGGATTTCTCCTTGGAGGAATCATCCCGGTGCAGATCGAACACGAAGCTGATCTCCGGATTGGCCGCGAAGGCTTCCTTTACCGTTTTGTTGGAATACTTATAGGAATAGTACCAATTGTATTTGTCCACGGTGCCCGCATAATCCGTCGCATAGTGTACCGCGCCGACTCCCTTGTCCTCCAGCCTGTCGGCCAATTCCTTGCCGACCAGCGTGATGTTGGTTTTGGCGTCTTGGGCCACATTGGCCTCCTTGTCGGACAGTCCCAGTTCCGGCACCCAGGATTCCCGGTTGTGGGAATGGTAGATGAGGACCACCTTTTTGCCGTTGGTGCTGGGTATGCCAATGGTTGGAGCAGGTGTAGGCGTTGGCTCCGGAGCAGACGGGGAAACCGAAGCTGCCGCGGGCTGGTCGGCGCCGGACGGGCCGCTGCCGGGCTGCCCACCCGTAGAGCCGCTGCCGGGATTTCCCGGGGGATATTCCACCGGTCCGGCAACAATATCAGAGCCGCTGGGCTTTCTGAGCAGGTAAGAGGAATCCATATTCAGCCCAGGAAGCTCGCGGGCGAGCAGAGACTTGGGATCGCGGGGATTGATATCCGTCAGCATCCGGAACACAAACCCCAGGACATTCTCCTGAGAGAAGGAGGAAGGGGTATTCTTGGCTTCTGCCAGATGAGGAACCTCCAGTCCCAGCATATCCAGGAAAAAGTTATTGGACACGGACGCAGCCAATCCTTTCATTGAAGCTGCGGGCGAAGTGTTCAGTTTTTGCTGCCCGTATCCCACCGCCCCCACCAGCATGAAGATGAAGAAGGTCAGCGCTGTGAGGATCAAATATGTTTTACCTATAAAACCAGCGGATTGTGTCAATTTGCGGTATTTGCCCAAATCCAGTGTAAATATCGGCCGTTTCATCCTTGATTCCCCCGTCTCAAAGTCTGGTACTAGTAATCTATGAATAATTACGAGAGTATAGAACCTGATTAATTGCGATTCCGGCTTTTAATTTCAATTGTATGCTGCGGGTATGCATAGGCCTATGCTCCCGGCGAAAAAGCGACTTGGTTATACAACAAAGAAGCCTGCGGGAATCCGCAGGCTGGTAAGGGGTATGCCAGGTTATATGGTATGAACTGCATGCTTGATCTGGCAAGTTATGTGCTATGGACCTGGTAAGCTGCGTGCTATGGACCTGGCAAGCTACGTGCTTGATCTGGTGGACTGTTGGGTGTCACGATTGGTCAATAGGGCTGCTTGCTGATCGACTCCGCGATGGCCGCAGGCACCTCGCCAAGGGAGCCGAGCTTGAGGAATCTGCCTCTGGGCACTTCGGTGATCTCAATGATGTTGTACTCCCATTCCACAAACGCGGGAATATGAATGCAGTTTATTCCTGCTTTTATCGCAGGCATCACATCGGTTCGCATGGAATTGCCGATCATCCACGTCAGCGAGCGGTCAAAGCCGTTGCTGCTCACTATTTCTTCCAGCGCTTCGGCCGTCTTGTGCTGGCGGACAAACACCCTGTCGCCGAAATAGCGGTCTAGCTGAACTGACTTGATCTTCTTATGCTGGTGGGCTACCACCCCTCCTGTATACAGATACAGCAGATGTCCTTCCTCTTGAAGCTTGTCCAGGGTTTCTATCATACCCGGATAGGGTTCCACCTCAAGCTGGTATACGGATTGCCCCAATGTAAGCAGATGCTCTTCTTCACCCGCATTTTTCGACCGGCCCAGCACATCGGAGAAATACCGGTATGTCTCCACAAATGAGATCGGAAAATGATCCATGGTAAAGCCATGCAAATTTACTCCGGCTATATCAATCTCCAGTTGCTTCTGCTTGATTGTTTCGGTTGCAAGTTTATGAGAAGCAAACCATGTGCCCAAGAGATCGGCAAATTGGTCCAGAACAGCATCGAAATATTTGTTGCAATGAATCAGAGTATCATCCAGATCGAATAGAATCGTTTGCGGGGTCATATGGTTCTCCTCCTGACTGATGCTATAGTAATATGAAATATCATAGCCTATTTGCAAATGAAAGTAAAAAAAGCATGCATTTCGTGATCGTCGGCGGTCGGCTGGAGATCGATCCGGATCGTTCGGTGATTGGCCTGTGGTCGACTATTGATCATTCGGTGATCGTTCGGTGATTGGCCTGTGGTTCGACTATTGATTGTCCGGTGATCGTCTGATGATCGTTCGGTGATCGTTTGTTGGCCGTCTGGTGATCGTTCGGAAAAGGATTTGCCTGCGGTGGCGCGATCCGGTATGATAGAAGTATCTGCTTCTTCCAAAATAATGTAATATGAACTGGCCGTGAAGCACACGCCGCTCTTCTCCCTGCCGGAGATGCAGCGGCTTTTTCAATTTGCAAAGGAGAGGACTATAATGGATTTCCATACTGCATACGAAGATTTTCTGTTCAAGCATCTTCATAATAGGACAGAGGAGGAAACGACTCGCCTGAAAGAGGGGCTGGGCCATGCGGAGAAGCTGTTTTTGGAACAGGTGTGGTGGCCGGTGATGGGGCATTTTGACGGACTAGTTCCCGAGTACGAGGTCAGCGATTTTAAGGACGGCTCCCGTTATCTGGACTTCGCCTTTTTGCGTCCGCCTTACCGAATCTGCATAGAGATAGACGGCTACGGCCCTCACTTGCGCGATCTCAGCCGTTGGCAGCACGCAGACCAGTTGCACAGACAAAACGATCTGGTAATGGATGGATGGCTTATTTTCCGGTTTGCCTACACAGAGGTGAAGGAAAAGCCGCGGAGCTGCCAGCAGATGATCCAGCGTATAATGGGCCGATGGTATGGAAGCCAGCTTCAATTGCCGCAGTTCAAGCTTAAGGAGTCCGAGATCATCCGTCATCTTGTTCAAAGAGGATCGGAGATCACGTCTGCTGAAGTGATGCAGCGGCTTAAGGTAAGCGACCGAAGCGCCAGAGACCTCCTGCATTCACTGGCCGCGCAAAAAATCATCCTTCCCGTGTCCGGCAAACAGCGGGTGAGGCGGTATAAGCTTAATCCGCAGACGGAACTGCCGGCGCTTTGGTAGCCCGCAAGCAGAGATGCACGGCAATTGTACCCGCGCGTGGCTATGCAGATGCTTCACTGCGTATGGCTAAGCGGCAATCACCTGCTGGCGGGGTGTGCGGCAGCGCTACCCTCTTTTGCAAATTTGCTAACGGAAATTTTTTCCGCTAATTGGTCTTATTGAGTCAAATTTCATTTTTTAGCGGAAAAAATTTCCGTTAAAGTTGAAAAAATCACGTTTTTTGAGGTAAATGGGAGGTGAAAACCAGAATAGCGGAAATTTTTTCCGTTAATTTCTGTATATTATCCCCTAACAACGCCATAACGGAAAAAATTTCCGCTATGGCTAATCCCTTATTAGGTTTGTTCACCTTTCGGTTGGGCATGGTTCTTTTGTTCGTGGTTCGGTTGTTCGTGGTTTGTTTGTTCGTGGCTCGTTTGCTCGTGGTTCGATTGTTCGTAGTTTGTTTGCTCGTGGTTCGGTTGTTCGTAGTTTGTTTGTTCGTGGTTCGGTTGTTCGTAGTTTGTTTGTTCGTGGTTCGGTTGTTCGTGGCTCGTTTGCTCGTGGTTCGGTTGTTCGTGGCTCGTTTGCTCGTGGTTCGGTTGTTCGTGGCTCGTTTGCTCGTGGTTC
>JAQSYI010000027.1 GCA_029256185.1 Paenibacillaceae bacterium | reverse complement strand
TATTGAACTAGCCCTTAACTTAGCAGTTGGGCAAAGCGGAAACGTATGCGCCCGTTAACTAGCTAAGAATCCCACCCTTTCAAGGGTGCGGAGGTTCAACTTCTGTGGTACTTTAGCGGTACAAGTCATAATAAGGAGTAAAATGTCATATGATGAAACGCTTGGCCTTGTTTGTGTTTTTTGTCGCGGTTGCAGCGGCATGCGAGAGCCGGAATTCTCCAGGGATTCCGGAAGCGGCCAGTCTGTCTCCCGTGTCTCCAGCCGTCTCTTTCACCCCTTCCCCTTCCCCTGCCACACCGAAGCCTCCTGTTGTATATAAGGCTACCTTGGCGGCGATTGGTGATGTGCTCATTCACAATACTGTCTATCAAGATGCCGCCGATCCTCAGACCGGAGGCTATAATTTCAAGCCGATGCTTGCGCCGGTGCGGGAGTTTCTGCTCAAGCCGGATGTATTGGTAGCCAATCAGGAAAGCATCACCGGCGGCAAGGAGCTGGGCCTGTCCTCTTATCCCATGTTCAACAGCCCCCATGAGGTGGGAGACGCGCTGCTCGACGCGGGAGTGGATCTGGTGACCATGGCGAACAACCACACGCTGGACAAAGGGGAGAAGGGAGTGCTCTCCGCCACCGCCTACTGGGACAAGCTGGGTATCCCGTACACGGGTGCTTTCCGCAGCGAGGAGGACCGGCAAACTCTCCGGGCACTGACCAGCCAGGGCATCAGCTTCTCGTTTCTTTCCTACACGTATGGCACCAACGGTATTGCGGTTCCCCAGGACAAGCCCTATCTGGTCAATCTGATTGACCCGGAGCGGATCCGGCAGGAGGTAGAGGCTGCGAAAAAAGCGGCGGATGTATCCGTTGTCGCCATGCACTGGGGAGCGGAGAATCAACTGGCAGCCAATGCTGACCAGAAGGCTCTTGCTGCGAAGCTGGCGGAGTGGGGAGTGGACATCATCATCGGCACCCATCCCCATGTGCTGCAGACCTTCGAATGGATCGGCCGTCCCGACGGCAGCAGGACGCTGGTGATGTATTCACTGGGCAATTTTCTGTCCGCCCAGTCCAAGCTTCCCCAGCTGCTGGGGGGAATCGGCCAGGTGGAGGTTGTGAAGACGGTGGACAACGGCAAGACAACGATAGCGCTGCAGTCTCCCGAATTCATTCCCACGTACAACAAATACAAAAATTGGCGCACCTACCGGGTCATTCCGCTGCAGAAGCTGGAGCAGGAGGATTGGAAGACTATCGGAGCCACGTGGGAGAGCGCCAAGCAGAAGCTTCAGGCGGTCATGCCGGAGCTTACGATTCACGACTAGGCATAGCGGCAGTTCTTGCAGCTGTTTCGGGAGACTGCAGTCAGGGCAGGCGGGCCTGTGTTGGCGGCGGATTTCCGGGACAGCCTGTTTGCATGTTTGCCCGAATGATTCTTCTGTTCGGTACTCAAGCCTCTTATTTTCTGCTATAATGGCTAGAAGAATACATATGTTCGCGTAGAAGAGCGGCGGACACGACAGGAGGACGCTGTGCGGATTTTGGGAATTGACCCGGGGATCGCCATCGTGGGCTTCGGGTTCATCGATAAGGCAGGCAGCAAGATTACGCCCGTCCAGTATGGCTCCATTCAGACGGAAGCAGGAACAGAACCGGCGCTGCGGCTTAAGCAGGTGTACGACTCGGCCGTTCAGCTGATCGACAAGTATCAGCCTGAGGCGATGGCGGTGGAGAAGCTTTTTTTTAACCGGAATGTGACGACGGCTTTCTCCGTGGCCCAGGCCCGCGGGGTACTGATTCTGGCTGCTGTGCAGAAGGGGCTTCAGATTGGGGAGTATACGCCGCTGCAGGTGAAGCAGGCGGTGGTGGGCTACGGCAATGCGGAGAAGAAGCAGGTGCAGGAGATGGTGAGGATCTTCCTGAAGCTGCAGACGGTGCCCAAACCGGATGATGTGGCGGATGCCCTCGCGGTGGCGATCTGCCACGCCCATTCCTGCACGCTTACGCAAAAAATAAACGAGGTATCGGGAACATGATTGATTTTCTGCGGGGGAAGCCCGCTTTTGCGGATACGGATTTTGTGGTTCTGGATGTTCACGGGGTAGGCTACCGGGTGTTCTGCGCCAATCCCTATGCGGTTTATGCCAGGGAGAAGGAGGAGGTGCTCCTCTACATCCATTATCATGTCAGGGAGGATGCGGTGCAGCTGTACGGCTTCGAAACCCGGGAGGAGCAGGCTCTGTTCCGCAGGCTGCTCGATGTATCCGGAATCGGCCCGCGGGTGGCCATCGGCATTCTGTCCTCCGGACGGCCCGATGAGGTGGCGGGAGCTATCTATCAGGAGAACGTGGCCTATTTGATGAAGCTGCCGGGCATCGGCAGGAAGACGGCCCAGCGGATTATTCTCGATCTGAAGGACAAGCTGGCTGATCTGCCTATGGCGGTTTCAGCCGTCGCCGCCTCGGGTGCGGGCGCTGCCAAGACAGCGGTGCGCATGCCGGGGGGATCGCCGGGAACCTGGCTGGAGGCCAAGGAAGCCTTGCTGTCCTTGGGTTATACGGAATCGGAGGCCGACCGGGTATGGCCGCAGCTGCAGGATAAGGCCAAGGAAGGCGCAGCCGCCGATGTGCTGGTGAAGCTGGCGCTTAAGGAGCTGTACCGGGGGTAGACAGATTCTGCCTCCTGTGCGCTGCCCCGGGAGCAGGAACGGTTGCATTGACGCTGCAGGCTGATAAGATCAACGAGGGGATTGAGAAGCAATGGAAGACCGGATCATCTCCGCCAACTTCATGATGGAGGACCAGGTAGCGGAGCTCAGTCTCCGTCCCCGCTATCTTGCCGAATATATCGGTCAGATGCAGGTCAAGGAAAACCTGAAGATATACATCGAAGCTGCCAAAATGCGCCGGGAGCCGCTGGATCATGTGCTGCTGTACGGTCCTCCCGGCTTGGGCAAAACCACCCTGTCGGTTATTATCGCCAATGAAATGGGTGTTAATATCCGAACTACCTCAGGTCCTGCCATTGAGCGACCGGGGGATCTGGCCGCCATCCTCACTAATCTGCAGGAGGGAGATATCCTGTTCGTGGATGAGATCCACCGCCTGAACCGGACGGTGGAGGAGGTGCTGTATCCCGCCATGGAGGACTTTGCCCTGGACATCATCATCGGCAAGGGTCCCAGCGCCCGTTCCGTACGGCTTGATCTGCCCAAATTCACGCTGGTTGGCGCCACAACCCGGGCAGGGCTGCTGTCGGCCCCCTTGCGGGACCGCTTCGGTGTTGTCAGCCGGCTGGAATATTATACCGAGGACGAGCTGACCTTCATCGTATCCCGTACGGTGGACATTCTGGGCGCGCAAATCATCGGCGAAGCAGCCCGGGAGGTGGGCAAGCGCTCCCGCGGCACTCCCCGGATCGCCAACCGGCTGCTGAAGCGGGTTCGGGACTATGCCCAGGTGAAGGGAGACGGCATCATCACCCTGGAACTCGCTCAAATGGCATTGAAGCATATGCAGGTGGACGAGAAGGGGCTGGACCAGATCGATTACAAGATGCTGGAGGCTATTATTACCAATTTTCAGGGAGGTCCGGTGGGATTGGATACGATTGCCGCCACCATCGGAGAAGAAAGCCAGACAATTGAGGATGTGTACGAGCCGTACCTGCTCCAGCTGGGCTTTCTTCAGCGGACCCCCCGGGGACGGACGGCTACGGTGCTCGCCTACAATCACTTGGGGATTACCCCTCCCGAACCTGCCAAATGAGCAGGCGGGACCGGGAGAGATTGACGCTTCTGTATGATGCGCAATGCAATCTGTGCCTGGCGACTGTGGCCAAGCTTCGCACCTTGCGCACGAATGCAGAGCTTGCAATGGTGCCCCTGCAGACCGCCAGTCCCGATATGCTGCCTGCCAACGTGTCCATGGAGGAGCTGCTGAAGGAGCTGCATGTGGTTGAGGAGGACGGCACCGTCTACAGAGGAGCGGAGGCGATCGTCAGGATTGTCCGGACTATTCCCGCGCTCTCGTGGCTTGCTCCCCTCTATGGGTTGCCTGGACTGCGCAGGCTGGCCCAAGTTTTGTACCGGCTTGTGGCCAGGCACCGCTACCGGCTGTTCGGCAGGCAGGATGAGAGCTGCAGCAACGGATTGTGCCTGCTGCACTCGGGTAAGACGGAAGGACTCACTACTAACAAGGATTCAAAAGATAAAGGAGACTCATCATGAACTGGAAGCCTATCCGCAGAGCGACGGCTGTTGCTGTCTTAGCAGCTCTGCTGTCAACAGCGGACGCCCCCTTCATTGGCCGTGCGCATGCCGCCCCTCTTGTTCCGGAGCAGATCCGGGTAGCCTTGATCCTAGAATCAGGCAAGCTGACGTCGGCTGTTCCTGCCATAACCTTGTCTTCAACCAGCCGGTTGGCACTGACCGTTCTCGCCGGGACAACCACTTCCCCATGGCCTGCAGATTCGGCCCTTACTGCATCCGTCCGCACAACCGGGGACCAGTACCAGGTAAGGCTGCTGGAAACGGCTGATTTCGCCAAGGCCAAGTCTCTGCTGGAGCAGATATCCGGTACGGGTGTTGTGGCCTCCATTACTACTTTTACAAGAAGCGGCAAGCCTGTCTATCAGGTAACCGCCGGAGGATATTCCACCAAGGAGGCCGCTTCTGCCGCGCTTGCCGCGTTTAAGCTGCAGCCTGTAATCTCCGTCATGGCCGAGAAGCCTGTTGTTCGGGGGCCTTGGCGTTTGAACGCGGGCGCTTATGCGAAGCAGGCTGATGCGGACAAAGCCAGGGATGCGCTGGCAGGCATTGGTCTGGAGGCTGCTGTCGCCTTGAAGCCCAAGGCGGGAGGCGGGTTCTCCTACGAGGTGTGGATCGGCTCGGAGACAGACAGCGGCTCTCTTGCCGCCTACAAGCTGAACGCGCTTAAGCTTCAGTCCACTCTGAAGCTGTCGGAGGCGGATATTTCCAAGCCCTATATCCTGAAGCTCAACGATGTGACGGCTTCGGCCAATGGAACGGATGCCGTGTCTCTGTTGCTCATGCCTGTTCAGGGCGTGAAGCTCACGTTCGCAGCGCCGGAGGGAGAGGTGCGGGTAGCAGAGAAGGCCAGCCGTACCTACCGGGGAACGGTGGAGGTTTCTTACCACAATGCGAAGCTGGCTGCAGTCAACCAGTTGCCCTTCGAACAATATCTGTATTCTGTGGTAAGCAAGGAAATGGGAGTGGGCTGGCCTGCGGAAGCCTTGAAGGCCCAAGCGGTGGCTGCCCGGTCCTACGCCCTGAAGTCCGGCTTGAAGTATGAGATTGCCCATGTGTCCGACTCGTCGCTGGATCAGGTGTATGACGGTGAAGAGGATGCGGATTCCATCGGGGCTGTGGATGCGACGGCGGGAGAGGTGCTGGTTGACGGGAACGGGCCGATCCTGGCTTATTTCTCCGCCAATTCCGGTGGAATGACCAGCAACGGAGCAGATGTATGGGGGACGGCGGTGCCTTATCTGAAGGTGGGGCCCAGTCCCGACGAAGGAGCGGCAGAGAGCAAGGCACTGTGGCACAGAGGGGTTCTCCCCGATGGGCAGGTGGCCTATATTCATTCTGATTATTTAAGGGCGACAGGGCAGAACAACACTGCCGGATTGCCTGTCTATGAGATTACGGAGCAGGGTGTGAACGCCCGCAAGGCTCCTTTTGTGGACAATACCAATAATGCTCCCTTGGCCAAGCTTAATACGGGGGACAAAGTGACGGTATTTGACGGGGCACGTGAGGCCAATTCCTACTCATGGACCAGAGGTCCTTATACGGCGGCGGAGCTTCTGGCGCTGATGAATGCGGTTTTGGCAGAACCGGTCGCAGGCCCCCTCACAAGCCTGGAGATTACCGGGAGGGGAGAGTCGGGCCGGGTCACGCAGATGAAGGCCAACGGCAAGGTCATCCCTGTCTCCACCTCCGATGCCTACCGCTCTGTATTCGGCGGGCTGCCAAGCACCCGGTTTGAAATTGAGCGGAGCGGAGGGTATACTATACAAAGGGCTAACGGAATCACCGCCAAAGCGGGAAGTACCATGTCTGCTTTGACTGGAAGCGGGCAGACGAAGCCCGTGGACAGCTCCGGCTATTTTGTGCTGAGAGGCGACGGTGGAGTAGACTTTGCTAATTCCGAAGCGCTGTTCACCATTAAGGGTACGGGGAATGGCCATGGCGTCGGCATGTCCCAATGGGGCGCCCGGGGATGGGCAGAGCTGGGGCAGGATTACAAGAAGATTTTGTCCTACTATTACGAAGGTGTAACCTTGACGAAGGAATGAAAAACAGGAATGGATGTCAATCTATTTGATTTCGAGCTGCCGGAGGCCTTGATTGCCCAGACTCCGCTGATTGAGCGGACAGGCTCCAGGCTTCTGGCATTGAATAAGGAAACAGGAGAGATCGGCCACTGCCGCTTTGAGGAGTTGGCTGATTTTTTGCGCCCGGGGGACTTGCTCGTTGTTAATGATACCCGGGTGATTCCCGCCAGATTATACGGCTACAAGTCCGACACCGGCGCCAAAGCCGAGCTGCTGCTGCTCAAGGCCTTGGGAGACGACCGCTGGGAGGCGCTGGCCAAGCCCGGCAAACGTCTGAAGCGGGGCGCCGTCCTTCACTTCGGCGATAACCGGGAGCAGCCCCTGCTGCAGGCGGTAATTGAAGAAGAGGGAGAGATGGGGGCGCGGATTATCCGGTTTGGGTATGACGGAATCTTCAATGAAATTCTGGACAAACTGGGAGAAATGCCTCTGCCTCCTTATATTAAGGAGCAGCTCACGGACAAGGAGCGCTATCAGACGGTGTATGCCAAGCATGAAGGCTCCGCAGCGGCTCCTACGGCGGGGCTGCATTTTACAGAGGAATTCCTGGACCGTCTCCGGGCCAAAGGCGTGGGGGTTGCGGCTCTGACGCTTCATGTAGGCTTGGGCACTTTCCGGCCGGTATCGGTGGAGACTGTGGAAGGCCATCAGATGCACGCGGAGTATTTCGAGCTGTCCGGAGAAACGGCGGACCAGATCAATGCCGCCAGAGCAGCTGGAGGCCGGATAGTGGCTGTGGGGACAACGTCGGCCCGCACACTGGAAACCGCTGCCCGCATTTGCCAAGACGAGACAGGCGGGACCGGTCCCATCCGCGCCTGCAGCGGCTGGACGGATATCTTCATCTATCCCGGAGTTCCGGTGCTGTTGGTGAATGCGCTTGTCACCAATTTTCATCTGCCCAAGTCCACTTTGGTGATGCTGGTCAGCGCGTTGGCCGGCAGGGAACATGTGATGGAAGCGTACAGGCAGGCCGTTGCCGAGCGGTACCGGTTTTTCAGCTTCGGCGATGCCATGTTTATCTATTAGGAAGGGAAGGGCCGACATGACCATAACCTATGAATCTATCAAAACATGCAAGCAGTCTGGCGCCCGGCTGGGCAGGGTTCATACCCCCCATGGCGTCATTGACACGCCGGCCTTCATGCCGGTGGGAACCCTGGCCACGGTCAAAACCATGAGTCCGGAAGAGCTTAAGCAAATGGACGCCCATATTATTCTCAGCAATACGTACCACCTGTTCCTGCGGCCCGGTCATGAGATCGTCGGACAGGCGGGAGGCTTGCATAAATTCATGAACTGGGACAGACCGATCCTGACGGACAGCGGAGGGTTCCAGGTGTTCAGCTTAAGCGAGATGCGCAAGATCTCCGAGGAAGGTGTGGCCTTCCGCTCCCATCTGAACGGGGACAAGCTGTTTTTGTCTCCCGAGAAGGCGATGGAAATCCAGAATGCCCTGGGATCGGATATTATGATGGCTTTTGACGAGTGCCCTCCCTTCCCGGCCACCCATGAATATGCCAAACAATCCCTGGAGCGGACCACCCGCTGGGCGGAGCGTTGCTTGAAGGCCCATGCCAGACCGGAGGCTCAGGGGCTGTTCGGTATTGTCCAGGGGGGAATGTTTGAGGATTTGCGCAGACAGAGCGCTATGGAGTTGACTTCACTGGATTTCCCGGGGTATGCTATTGGAGGGCTCAGTGTAGGCGAACCCAAGGAAATGATGTACGAGATGCTGGAGCATACGACGCCGATCCTGCCTTCAGGCAAGCCGCGCTATCTGATGGGAGTCGGTTCTCCCGATGCCCTTATTGAAGGCGCTATCCGCGGGATCGATATGTTCGATTGTGTGCTTCCCACCCGTATCGCCCGCAATGGGACATGCATGACCAGCCAGGGCAGACTGGTTGTCCGCAATGCGAAGCACCAGAGCGATTTTGGTCCGTTGGATCCGAACTGCAGCTGCTACACCTGCACCAATTACTCCCGCGCCTATATCCGGCACTTGATCAAGGCGGATGAGACCTTCGGTCTGCGGCTGACCACTTACCATAACCTGCATTTTCTGCTCGATCTGATGCGGAAGGTGCGTCAGGCGATCCGTGAGGACCGGCTGCTTGATTTCAGGGATGAATTCTTCGACATGTACGGGATGAATAACGAGAACAGCAGGGGGTTCTAAAGAGACGGTTTCAACAGCATTATTCTATACATAGTTCTCTGCAAGTCATGTCTGCGTTCTGCCCGGATGCAATGCCTGTATGGAGCAAGCACCTGCATGAGCAGGCAAAAAAATTTTAGGAGGAGTTCTAACGTGTTTAATTTAGCCTCGGAAGCAACACCCGCCGGCGGGAACATGCTCATTACCTTTCTTCCCTTCATCGCCATGTTCGCACTCTTGTACTTCCTGTTGATCCGCCCGCAACAGAAGCGCCAGAAGTCCCGCAATATGCTGCTGGCCAACCTGAAGAAGGGCGACAAGGTCACCACCATCGGAGGGATGCACGGCACTATTATGGAGTTGGCTGACGATATCGTGCTGCTGCGCGTCAATGATTCCACCAAGCTGACTTTTGACCGCTCCGCCATTAACAATGTGGTCCAAAGCACAGCCGCGGCAACGGAAGAATAAACCGGATAACCATAAGCCAAGTTAACAGTCTGTTAAAACAAACATGAAAACCGAAGACAAAATATGAAAGCCTAAGACAAAACATGAGCTGAAGATGAAAGCCGGAATTCTCCTGCGGGAGTGCTCCGGCTTTTTTGTAAGATCACAAAGTATATCAATCTGAGGTTTAAGCTTTCTGGTGAAGTTGGAAAGTACCACGGGAAATAAGGGAAGCGTTTTTCCGCTATCGTCCTTCCCATCAGCTGATTCCCTGGAATAAGGGAACGTATTTTCCCTTATTGTCATTTTTGGAGCCCATTTTGGGCGGCCTGGAAGGAAATAAGGGAAAAAGAAGGGCCTTATTTCCAGGAAATGACCTCCTGTCTGAGCAATAAGGGAAAAACCGGGGCCTTATTTCTATCCAGGCCCTTTTCCTCTTGCCTGAGGCCAGGGCGTGGTTGCAAACCAAGAAGGGAAGGTTTATGCCGAGAGCCCAGTGAACGGGGGCCATCCTCCTCCATGATGTATACGAAAAATCGAATCCATGGGGATAACAGGGCTCGGCAACGTAAAAAGGACCTGGCGGTGTTCTTCCGCCAGGTTTTCTCAAAAAAAGGAAAAATTAAAGCGCTGCAATTATTGCCGCAAGGTTTTCAACGCGCCGCTCCAAGCCAATACCTGATCAAGCATGCCGTTCACATTGGTCAGGTGAAGATCGGAGGGCTTGAACACCGTAAAGTTCTCAAAATCGGTAAACAAGGACAGGGCAGGATGAACCCGTACATCCGCCACGGACAGCTCGCCCAGAATGCCTCGGAGATGCTCGGCGGCGCGCGCTCCGCCAACGGAACCATAGCTGACTATACCGGCCGCTTTATTATTCCACGCCTCACGGGCATAGTCCAATGCATTCTTCAAGGATGCGGAGATGCTGTGATTGTACTCCTGCACAATGAACACAAAGCCGTCCAGGCTGGCCAGCTTGGCGTTCCACGCTGCAGCCTGCTCGGTTGCATCGGCCTCCCCCAGCAGAGGGAGCTTATAATCGGCAATGTCCACAATCTCGTAATTGGCGTCGCCCCGTTCGTCACCAATTTTCTTGACCCATTCTCCCACCTGCGGGCTTACACGGCCCTCGCGTGTGCTTCCCAGAATAATCCCGATATTAAGGTTTGGCATGTTTGCTTCCTCCTAAAGTTCTTTTTCACCACAGGTACTATGGATAATTAACTTATTAATATTTAGTATACTATATATCGTAATAATAATCAAAAAAATAAGCGACTTCCGGGAAACAGCGACAGTTCTTTAACAAGAAGCAATACCTGTGGGTCTTTATAAGTATGTACAACACCTGACTCTTTAAAAAGTTATAAAGCAACTTCCGCTGCTACTTCTGCGTATTAACACCCAGGATACCCCCGATGGCGCCAATGACGAAGGCTCCAGCGGCAAAAGTCAGGATGCTCCAGTCCAATCCCTTGTCGAAGCTCAGAAAGCCGATAATCATCACGATGATGCTATAGAGCACCCCGAGCAGCCCACCGTGGTACCATCCCTTGCTGCCCGATTTCCGCCCGCTGGCAAAGCTGCCCGCCAAAGCGGCAATCCCGTGAATCATATAGGCATAGACCGGGAGAACCTCTTCTCCCTGATTGCCCAGGGTCATGATGATTGAAGCGGCAAGAGCACCAATGATCATGGTAAAAAAAGCATAAATAAGGCCCGACAGCATAGGTGAACCGATACGCACCTGACCAACCTGCTTAATGTTCATACATGCATCCCTCCTTAAGATAATCCCGCCAAAGTGAAGTGAAGCTTCGAAGTGTAGTCCGGGTACTTTGGCAGGGCCCAGCGAGTAAACCCGCCAAAGTGAAGTGAAGCTCCGAGGTGTAGTCCTGGTACTTTGGCAGGGCCCAGCGAGTAAACCCGCCAAAGTGAAGTGAAGCTCCGAAGTGTAGTCCTGGTACTTTGGCAGGGCCCAGCGAGTAGACCCGCCAAAGTGAAGTGAAGCTCCGAAGTGTAGTCCGGGTACGCCAACTTGTCTACCAACATTGTATGGCCGAGCCGGGCTAAATAGTACCTCCCGAGACGCCGGGTCAATTGGCAATAATTGAGGTTCTGCCCACGTGCATGAGCTTTTTGGGTGAGAGTCACACTATTCATTGACCATTCGTGAGCGGGGAGGATTCGTTATGGACAGCTTGCCGTTGTTTCTTCGTACGCTGCTGATTTATTTGGTGGTGTTTGCGACTATAAGGATTATGGGCAAACGGGAAATCGGGAAGCTGTCCATTTTTGATCTGGTGATCTCCATCATGATTGCGGAGATTGCCGTATTTATCATTGAGGATCTAAACAAACCGATTCTTCATGGCCTGATTCCTATCGCCACGCTTGTGCTGATCCAGGTGGCATCCGCCAAGCTGGCGCTGCACAGCCAGAAGGCGCGTGAGCTGATTGACGGCAAGCCCAGCTATCTGATCAAACACGGCAAGCTGTTGCGCGATGAGATGAAGCGCCAGCGCTATAATTTGGACGATCTGATGCTGCAGCTCAGGCAGAACAAGATTACCAACGTGGCCGATGTGGAATTTGCCATTCTGGAGACCTCCGGCAAGCTGTCCGTGGTGGAGAAGGAGCGGCATTCTTCCCGGGAGCCGGTTGCTGACCAATTTGATACCATCCGTTATGAAGGGCTGCCGCTTCCTTTAATTATGGATGGCAAGGTTCAGGATCATAATCTGGCCAAGCTGAACAAAACACGGTTTTGGCTGAAGACCCAAATCCAGCAAAAGGGCGTAAAGGATTTCAAGGATGTGTTCTTCTGTTCCATCGATCACCGGGGGAGCCTGTTCCTGGACAAAAAAAGGTAGTATCCGCCTCCGTCCGATCATGGTTTGCCGCGGAAGCCGGGAATCCGCTTCAGATCATGGCGGTCCACCAGCTTGAAGATGACGATGGCAGCCAAGTAGACGGCCAGTCCCGCAGCCATGCTGGCCAAAAAACGGACCAGGGCAAACGAAGTCCATTCCATATCCATGATGTAATAGCAGGCTGCTCCCATCAACAACATGGCAGCAGCTGTTTTGATGAAGTCGTTGATCTTCATACTGAAGCGAAGCAGCCGGGAAATGCTCGAATAGTGCAGCATTGTAACCAGGATGGTATTCACACAGATGGCCATGACTGCGCCCAGAATGCCCATCTTGGGATTGGAGGCCAGCACGTAGATAAGACCCAGCTTGACCACGGCGCCGACAGTGGTATTGACCAACGCCGTGCCCGGTTTATCCAGCGCCTGCAGCGCGGCTTGGAGCGGAGCCTGGAAGTAGATGAACAGGGCGGTGGGGGCCAGCATTTTCAGCATGACCCCGATCTCGCCTTGCCCGTATAAGTAAAAGCAGAGCGGCTCGGCCAGAATGAACATAATAACCGCAAAGGGTGCTCCAGTTACCAGCGCAAGCCGCAGGGATTGGTGCAGCCGCTTATGGATGGTGCGCATGTCGCCTCGGGCCGCGGCCTCGGAGAGCGAGGGGACCAGGGAGACGGACAGGGAAAAGGTCAGGGCGCTGGGCAGCAGCAGAACGGGCATGATCATTCCCTGCAAGGCCCCGTATTGCGCAGTAGCTGCAGCAGTGGCTACTCCTGCCAATGCCAGGCTCTGGGCGGTGAGGATGGATTCGAACAAGTAAGAGGCAGACCCTACCAGCTTGCTTGCGGTAACGGGAATTGAAATCCGGATAATATGCTTCAGCGCCGATCTTCCACCCATGTGATGCGGGTTTTTCCCAATCTTCGCCTTTCCGTAAAGATGGTAAGCTTTCCTGGTCCATACATACATCCCCAGCATGACCAGCATTCCGCCCAACTCCCCGGTCAATACCCCCAGCATGGCTCCCGCCGCTGCATACTCAATGCCATAGGGAAGCATCAGCCAGGAGAAGAACAGGACGGCTGCTATCCGGATCACAGTCTCGGTAATCTGTGAGACGGCGGTGGGAATCATGTTCTGCCTGCCCTGGAAATAGCCGCGGAAAACAGAGGAGACGGCTACCAGCAAAATGATGGGGCTCATCATGAGGAACGTGGTGTATACCCGGTCGTCGGTCAGCAGATGATTGGTAATCCAGTCTGCAGCGAGCAAGCACAGCGAGGTGAGGAGTATGCCCAGCATCAAGGATAAAGCCAGAGACACCTTGAGAATTTTGCGGACCCGGTTCTCATTGCCCTCTGACTCCGCTTCCGCCACCAGCTTGGCCACCGCGAGGGGAATTCCGCCCGTTATAAAGGTCAAAACTACGATGAGAAACGGATATCCCAATTGGTACAGACCCACCCCCTCTGCGCCGATAATACGGGGAAGGAGGATTCTGGGCACGAATCCCAAGATTCGATTGATAATGCCTGCTGCGACTAATATGAGTGCGCCGCCGATGAAAGTCTGCTTGGTTTTGTGGTTAATGGAGGTTTTCTTGGACACGCCTATCCCTCTTCCCGCATAGCTTGTTCTCCCTACCACAATATGCGGTGTTGGCCCAGGCTCATGCTTAATTTGTGAAATTGATGGGGACAGGCAGGAATATGGGACAGGCTACCGAATTACTTAAAGGTATAAGGGTCAAGCAGCGTATGCAATCCCAGTAAAAAGAAGGTGCCCCCATGACCGATCAGGATAAAGAACAGGCTCACGATCCGGATGATTCCGGCTATGACCTTAGTACCGTAATCGAGAACTTGTGCTACAGCAAGGCAGATGAATTCCGCTTGCTTGGATACGAGCATGTGTCGGGTCTGGATATATGGGACTGCATCAGCAGCAAATACGCCAAGACCGGCACTCCTCCCTTGCATCAGATCGTAAACGATATTCTGTCGCTCAAAACCACCCAGTTTATGAACTGGATGACGATGCGCGCCTACACTGGCGGACCGTTGTAACAACGGCGCTTTTTCTTTTTGGATATCGAATCGTTATGCATCCAAAACACGTGCTCCACCTTGTGGGGCTGTTTTGTATGTATGCTTTTGTATGGGGGAAAAAATAGAAAGAAGGAGGGCAATTCAAGATCCGGCCTTGGCGGATTTCCGTAAATTGACTCGAAGTTTGCGGGTGGTTATAATAGGAATATTGAGTTTTAGGAAGGAGAAGCACAGATGGTTAAGAAGAGATTAATTGCGTTTATTGCAATTGTTGTACTGTGTCTTACAGCTGCGGGGATTACCAGTCCGCACCTGGTCAAGAACCTTCGGCTGGGTCTTGATCTGAAGGGCGGCTTTGAGATTTTGTATGTGGCGACTCCGGTAGAGGAAGGCGCCAAGGTTACCAAGGCGTCGCTTCTTGAAACCGCACGCAATCTGCAAAAGCGGATTGACTCCCAGGGGATTGCCGAGCCGGAAATTACGACGGAGGGCAGCGACCGCATCCGGGTCAAGCTCGCGGGCGTGACAGATGAAGAGAAGGTGCGGGAGACGCTGAAGAAGCCTTCCAATCTGACCTTCCGGGGACCTGACGGCAAGGTGGAGCTGAACGGCAGCGATTTCGTGCCCGGCGGAGCGAGCGTGGAATTCAACCAAGCCCATCAACCGTATATCAGCATCAAGCTGAAGAGCGCGAGCAAATTCGCCGAGATAACCGGCAGGCTGGTAGGACAACCCCTTTCCATCTATCTGGATGAAGAAGTCCAAGCAAGCCCTGTGGTCAATTCCGTGATCAACTCCGATACCGCCTCTATTGAAGGCGGATATACTTACGACAGCGCCAAGGAAATGGCCAATATCATCAATCTGGGCGCCCTTCCCCTGAATCTGACGGAGAAGTACACCCAAAGCGTGGGAGCGACTCTCGGACAGCAGTCCCTGCACCAGACCGTGGAAGCCGGTTTGATCGGCGCGGCCCTGATTCTTTTGTTCATGATCTTCTTCTATCGTTTGCCGGGAATAGTGGCATCGATTACGTTGATCACTTATCTGTGGATTGTTATCGTGGTCTTCTATTATATGAAGGCGACGATCACTCTTCCCGGCATTGCGGCGATGGTGCTCGGTGTCGGCATGGCGGTAGATGCCAATATCATTACCTATGAGCGGATCAAGGAAGAGATTCGAACCGGCAAGAGCATGCTCTCGGCGCTGAAATCCGGGGCCAAGCATTCCTTCCGCACCATTGTCGACGCCAATGTAACCAACGCCATCTCCTGCGCCGTATTGTATTACATCGGCAACGGAGCGATCCGCGGGTTTGCCCTGACGCTGCTCATCAGTATCGTCGTCAGCATGGTGACCAACGTGTTTCTCTCCCGGGTGCTCATTGAGCTCCTGATTAAGGCCAATGTATTCAAGAAGCCTTCCTATTACGGTGTAAAGGAGTCCGAGATCCGTGCACTCTAAAATCCATTTTGATTTTATCAAAAACCGCAACTACTTTTTCATTGGATCGGCTCTAGTTACCTTGGTCGGGCTGGTCATGCTGCTTGTAGCTACATTTACCGATGTGGATTTCCTCCATTACGGAGTCGATTTCAAGGCAGGAACCACGATTGATATCAACGTCGGCAAGGCCATCGAGAAAGCGGATGGCGAGAAGATATTTGCAGATGTGGAAATGAAGCCTAATGTGCTGACCCTGGGCGGGAACAATGACCGGCTGTCGGCCAGATTCGACGAAACGCTGGATGATGCGACCGTTACGAAGATCAAGGGTGCCTTTACTGAAGCCTACGGCTCTGCGGTTTCCGCCGAGGTGAACGCTGTTTCGCCGGATATGGCCACGGAGATGGGCAAGAAGGCCGTTCTTGCTGTAGCTATTGCCAGCTTGTGTATCTGTCTGTATGTGACGATCCGCTTCGAATGGCGTTTTGCCGTATCGGCGATCGTTACCATCTTGTATGATGCCTTCTTCGTATTGGCGATCTTCTCCATCTTCCGGTTTGAGGTGGACCTGCCCTTTGTGGCGGCGGTGCTGACCACAGTCGGTTACTCCATTAATGACAAGATCGTTATCCTGGACCGGATTCGGGAGAACATGCGGTTTGCCAAGCTCAAGACCGATCAGGATCTGGCCGATCTGGTCAATCACAGCATCTGGCAGACCATGTCGCGGTCCATCAACACGGTTATTACCGTATTGTTTGCCGCAGGCTGTCTGTTCATATTCGGCAGTGAAGCCATCAAGCTGTTCGCCTTGGCCAAGATCTTCGGCCTGGTAAGCGGCGTGTATTCCTCCATCTGTCTGACCACACCGATGTGGTACTTGTTGAGAAGACGCAAGATCATCGCTGTCAAGCCCGCTTTGAGCAATCCGTAGACTTGGAACTTTTGCTAAAAAGAATGGTGCATTCCCACTAGGGTGTGTTTGAAAACTCCGTGGGGAGCAGATTTAGTCGAATTTTCGTTTCTGGCAAGGCGCTTTTGTGCAGGCGTACCGGGGGTACGTCAAGCGAAAGCAACGAAGCAAGGGGCGAAAAGGCGGCGAAAGATGCCCTCAAGCGAGTTTTCAGACACGCCCTAGACGTTGAAGACGGAAGCTATCCGTCCTTGCGGAAGGTGGGTCCTTTCTTTCATAGAACGATAAGGAGTGGCGGCATGTCGGAATCACGATTTGGGAAAGCGGAAAAGGCAGCCTGGCTCGGAATTGCCAGCAATGTGGCATTAGCCTGCATCAAGGGGGGGATCGGTATCATGGCGGGCAGTAAAGCCTTATTGGCGGATGCTGCCAGTTCGGCCACCGATGTGGCCGGTTCCTTTGTTGTGTTGGTGGGGCTTCGTGCAGCGAAACGTCCGGCAGATGCGGACCATCCGTACGGGCATGGCAAAGCGGATACCATCGCAGCTATTATCGTTTCTGTGCTCATGATTCTGATCGGCTTCGAAATCGGCCAGTCTTCTTTCAAGGCGCTGCGCGAGGGGGTAGACGAACCACCCCAATGGTATGCGCTGGTGGCGCTTGGCGTTGCGGTCCTCATCAAGGAACTTCTCTTCCGCTATAGCTACGCATTGGGCAAGAAGCTGTCCAGCCACGCCTTGATTGCCGGGGCATGGGACCACCGGACAGACGTATTCTCCTCTGTCGCGGCTGCAGCGGGAGTTCTGGGAGCGCTGATCGGCCAATGGATCAATCAGCCCAAGCTGTATTTGCTGGACCCGGCAGCGGGGCTGCTGGTGGCCGCACTGGTTCTGCGCATGGGCTACAAGCTCATCAGGGAATCCGTTCACAGTACGATGGACCATGTGCTGCATGATGAGGATGCTGCCGAGCTCATTGCTACCGTGCAGAGGATCAAAGGCATTATTACCGTGGACGGTCTCCGTGCCCGCGAGCATGGGCATTATGTAGTGGTTGATGTGAAAATAAGTGTGAACCCGAAGATTACAGTTGCCGAAGGGCATGAAATTGCCAAAATCACTAAGCAGCATTTGATGAAGCGGTTTATACATGTATCCGATGTCATGGTGCATGTGAATCCCTATGATCCGGGCTATCCCTACAAGAATAATGTTGATCCCGAGCAGGACGAAATGCCCACGTTGCTGCATTAAAGTTTGAGGTGGACCCATGCTGGAGGCAAAAGCAAGATGGATGTTACCGGAAACCCATGATTCGGCATCTGCTCAATTGGCGGAGGAGCTGCAGCTTCATCCGCTGATTGCCCGGCTGATGTCGGCCCGTGGAATCGGGCAGATTGAACAGGCACGGCATTTCCTCTACGGAGGAATAGAACAGTTCCACGATCCGTTCCTGATGAAAGGGATGAGGGAAGCGGCCGCCCGCATCACGCTGGCCGTAAGCCGCGGGGAGAAGATCCGCATCTACGGCGATTATGATGCGGATGGAATCAGCAGCACCACCCTGATGGACGGACTGATGAAAGCGCTTGGCGCTGACTATGATACATATATTCCCCACAGGATTCACGAAGGATACGGCATGAACCGGGATGCGCTTGATCTGGCCAAAAGCTGCGGCGTATCCCTGATCGTTACGGTGGATACGGGCATCAGCGCCCGGGAAGAGATTGCTTATGCCCGGGAACTGGGGATGGATGTGGTGGTAACGGATCACCATGAGCCGCCGGAGCTGCTGCCCGACGCGGCCGCAGTGGTCAATCCCAAGCAGCCGGATTGCCCGTATCCCTGCAAGGAACTGGCGGGAGTGGGGGTGGCCTTCAAGCTGGCCCATGCTGTCCTGGGAGAGATCCCTCTGCAATGGCTGGAGCTGGCTGCTATCGGCACCGTTGCCGATCTGATGCCGCTTATTGATGAGAACCGGCTGATTGTAAAGCTGGGGCTCACGCAGATGAGGAGCACCTCCAATCTGGGAATCCGGGCGCTTCTTGACATCGCGGGAGTGGACCGGCAGGCGGTGAATGAGACTCATATCGGCTTCTCGCTTGCCCCCAGAATCAACGCCAGCGGCCGGATGAACCACGCCAGCCTTGCAGTCAGGCTGCTGACTACGGCTAATGTCCAGGAAGCGGAGCTCCTTGCGCTGGAGCTGGATACGCTGAACAAGGAACGCCAGAAGATTGTTGAAGAGATTATGCGGGAGGCGCTGGCCCGGATGAGCGGGCAAAATCCCGCTGACAAGCGCATTATTGTTGTCTCCGGCTCCGGTTGGAGCGTAGGGGTAGTGGGAATCGTCGCTTCCAAGCTGCTGGAGAAGTACTATCGGCCGGTTCTCGTGCTGGCTGTGGACCCCGAGACGGGCTTGGCCAAGGGTTCTGCCCGCTCTATCCCCGGGTTCGATATGTACCGGGCGTTGACGGAATGCGCCGATCTGCTGGACCATTACGGCGGCCATCAGGCGGCGGCCGGGCTGACTCTCTCCTCCGACAGGTTGCCTGAACTGGAGAAGCGGCTTGAGCAGTTTGCACAGGCATGGCTTACGGAAGAGCATCTTACTCCCGTCATCCGGGCGGATATGGCTTGCTCTCTTGCGGACACACCACTGACTTGCATTGAACAGTTGGCCCAGTTGGCTCCCTTCGGCAACGGCAACCCGGCCCCCCGGTTCGTCTTCGAGGGACTGCGCATCTCCGAGAAGCGGACCATGGGCCGGGAGCAGCAGCATCTGAAGCTGCTGTTGGCGGAGGCTCAAGCGGAGACCGCAGCAAGCATGGAAGCCATCGGCTTTAACTACGGGTCTTCCTCGCAGATGATCGCCCCCACGTCGTCCATTGATGTGTTGGGCGAGTTGTCCGTTAACGAGTGGAACGGAGCGCGCAAGCCACAGATCGTGATTCAGGATATGCGGATTTCCGGCGTCCAGGTATTTGACTGGCGGGGAACGAGAGCGGGAGGCAGCGGCCGGGGGCCTGCGCTTCCTGAGGGCTGCGGGCTGCTGCTGTTCGAGCCCGATGGTCAAGCGGGCATCCGGGAGGAGTGGCGGCGCGGCGCTCCCGTCTGGACTGTGGATGGAACCGGTTTGCCGGTTCCACAGAACGCTGCGGCGGAACAAGCGGATTATGCCAAGCTGAAGGATCTGGTGCTGTATTCCCTGCCTCCCTATCAGGAATGGCTGGAGGAGGCGCTGGCCCGCTTGGGGGATATCCGCAGAATATACGCGGTATTTGCCGATGCCAACACGGAGTGGGGCGGATTGCTGCCCGACCGGGAGTCGTTCAAGAACCTCTACGGTCTGCTGGCCAAGCAAGGGCGGCTGCAGACGGGGGATGAGCGGATCTGGCCGGCACTGAAGAAGCGTCTGGACCTGTCCAAGCAAGCCGCACTGTTGATTCTCGGCGTCTTCGAGGAACTAGGTTTTGCCGTACGGGACGGGGTCGGGTACGCCTTCGTCCGAAGTCCGGCCAAGCGGGAGTTAACCGAATCGACCTTGTACCTCCGTCAATCCAACCGGGAACGGATGGAGCAATTATACATTTATTCCACTGCATCGGAGCTGACAGAGATTCTGCTGGCAGCATTGGCAAGGAGTACGGATGCACCGAATGACCGGCTTGCAACAGGCGCCGCGCGTGAGCATTAAGACGACAAACGGAGGTTTAAGTCCATGGATTTCAAAGACTATATCCGCGTTATTCCGGATTTTCCCCAAGCAGGCATCAGCTTCAAGGATATTACCACCCTGCTTCGACAAGGAGAAGCTTACAGAGCCTCTATTGATGCCCTGAAGGAAATGGTCAAGGAGAAGCAAATCGACCTGATCGCAGGTCCCGAGGCAAGGGGGTTTGTAGTAGGCGCGCCTCTCGCCTACGCCTTGGGTGTAGGATTCGTACCAATCCGCAAGAGCGGCAAGCTCCCCGGGCAGACCATCGAGGAAGGGTATGATCTGGAATACGGCAAGGATAAGCTGGCCATGCACGCTGATGCCATCCAGCCGGGGCAGAAGGTGCTGATTGCAGACGACTTGCTGGCGACGGGAGGCACCATTGCCACCTCCATCAATCTGGTCCGCCGCTTGGGCGGTGAAGTTGTCGGTACAGCCTTCTTCATCGAGTTGGGCTTCCTGAACGGCCGCAGCAAGCTCGATGGCATCGATGTGTTCAGTCTGATGCAATATGAATAGACGCCGGTCATGATCCGCGGCGCATCAAGGATCTGTAAGCGGAGATTGGAGATGCGGCGGAATGCCTGTGCAGATATCCTCCCGGTTTATTCTATGAGCCCCAAAACGCCGGGAGGCCACTTGTTGTTTAAGAACACAAGCGGCCTCCCGGCGTTTTGTTATGAGAACCTCCGCATCCAGAAAGGATGTAATACTGCGGAGGGGGAGGCATCTCTTATTCCGCATGAGGCTGATATTGGAGTGTGCCAACACCGATTAAGCATCGATTAAGCGCCGTCTGGGGAACAAACCAAGCGCCGCCTGAGGAGCAAATGCAAGCAGAGCCCTGTGAGTCGAACCAACAGCTCATGCTCAGGGTCCTATTGTACTTAGTGTTTCGACTGCATTCCAATCTGTATGAAATATCGCATAGAATGGGTCGGCGAGTCCTTGGCGAGGCCTATTCTGTATGAAATTTCGCATAGAATGGGCCAGCACAGTCCCATACAGCGGCAGCTGGCAAGCCCGTTCTGTTCTTTTTTTCGAATACACATGCGCTTGTTCTGGCTTCCACCGCGTTATAAGGCGCACGCCTGCCTTGCGCTTGAGGTTCACCGGGAACGGCAAGGATTATCCGCAGACGGGCAAATTCACATAAGGAAAGGTCATAACGGAGCTCAGACCGTTGGTTACAGGAATTTCGCACCACCCCCCCACCCGCAACGGGGAAGGGGAAAAAGCAAACAAATAGCCGTCAAAGGCATACAGCTCCGGCTCCTCTGACCAATCCGCCTCCTCTTCGGAGGAGAAACGCCACAACTCCTTGCGCAATTCCGCAAGTTCTGCCTCTGCTGGTCCGGGGGTGGCAAACGGACTCTGATCATACCGTTTGTACTGCAGACAGAAGGGCAGCATATAGTGTTCGCTCCTGAATATTTTATCCTTCAATGCCTGAAGAAAGGCTTGCTTCCCGGCAGGGTCGATCTGCTGCTGCAGAGCCCGTGTTATATTCATCTGGTAGAGAATCGGGGAAATGTTGCCGGCGATAGTCTCTACCAGCAGCGTCTCTTCCTCCAACAGAGAGCTCTCCGTCTCCAATATAATGAGAAAGCCGAGGGGGTGCAGGTCGTCATCCAATGCAACCTTGTTTGCTACCGCAAGCGGAGCGATGATGCAGCAATTGCTGCTCCCCGCCCATTGCACCGTCTCTGCCGGCAAGTATCGCGCAACTCCTTCGTTAGTGTAATCGCACAGCATTCTCCCTTCAAGCAAAAAAGAGGAGATATCTTCCATATGTATGATGTGACCGTTCGCAGTCTGGCTGTGCTCCGTCAGTCCTATCGACTCCTCCACCACATAATGCTGATCCGACCGGAGGCAGATGAAGGCTTTTTTGAGCCGGAACGCCAGTTGCATGGTCTTCAGGGTAAAATAGCACAGTTCCCCGGGAGTGGAGCATTCGTTGATATTCTTGACCAGACGGTTCAAGGTCTGCAGCAGCCGAAGCTTGTTCTGGGCATTGATGCGCTGGCGGTTCGCTTCCTCGAAGGAGATGGCGTTGGAGATGGCGATCACAGCGGAATTGGCCAGGGACTCCACCAGTTCGAAGATGGAATCGTCGTATTTGCGCTCATCGTTGACCGGCCTGCTGAGTGTGACCATGCCCATAATGCTGCTGTTCTTGATAATCAGAATAATGTAATGTGCTTCCAGCTCGCTAAACTGGCCGTAATTGACGAACAGCTCCTCCAGACGCTCCCGATCCTGATCAATGTGCAGCACAACCGGACCGTTATAGCTGGTGGTCCGCATTTCAAACTCTCCGAAATAGCGGGTGTAAGCCAGAACATTGCGGAATCCGGTTATTTTAAGCTTCAGAGTGAGGGAATCGACGATGCCGAAGGCCGTCACTTGGCTTGTTGTGACCTCGCTGAATATATCCGTTGCCGTTTCGTGAAGTCGCGATAAGGACATCTCCGACAGCAGCACCTTGGTGCTCTGGTTGATGGCGAACAAATTAAAGTTCTTGTGGTCCAGCTTGGCATTGGAGACCTGCAGCTCCAGCAGATGCTTGCTGTTCTCCAGAGAGTTGTTGATCAGCCGCATCACGGTGCTGGAGAGGATAAGATCCCCGTCGGTGAATTCACCCGATTGGTTGCCGTTAGCCACAATAAACCCGTGAAGAATATCATCGGTGATCAACGGCATGATCCATTGAATCTGCAGGGCTTCAATATCCCGGCTATCAAGCACCTGATCCAAGTCCTTGGTAATAATATGACCGCGGAAAGTGGCTAATTGTCTCAGCTGTTCTGTATCCGCAATGGAATAGGGGCCTATTTCAGCATACAGACGCTTTTGCTTCAGAATAAACTGGTCCTTGTCCCGGATGAACAGGGCGGATGCGTTCAGGGTTAGAATTTCATTGACGAAATCGAAGGAGAATAAGGACAGGTGCTCCATATCGAACCGCTGGGTAAACAGCTCGATAGCAAGCAGAAGAGATTCAAACCGGTAGTACATATGATCATGCTTTGTTTCAGTCAGAGCTGACACCTCCATTCATTCATGGAAGAATACATTCTTCTCCACATAAAAGCTGCCTGCGGTTATCCGTTCTATGCGTTTTTCCAGCTCCTTAATCTGCAGCATCGTGCGGGGAAAGGCTCTTTCCAACACAGCAACCTCTCCATCGCCCTTGGCATTCATGTAGGCCATCATTTTCTTGCGCTGATCCTCAAGCGCCAGAATTTTCTCGGCGGCCTGCTCGTAGCGGATGGTGAAGTCCAGATACTCCTTCTTCTGGGAGTCCTTCAGCATGTCCACATAACCCTCGTATACATCCACCTCTTTGCGCATATGCTCCAGATCCGCCAAGACGCTCTTGTACTCTTGCAGCACAGCTTCCAACTGCTTCATAATATGGCTGCGGTCGAATCCTTCAATCAGCACTTTGGTAGGACGCTCGGACTCATTGCCGATATAGGCGGTTACCAGCTGCACCTTGGCCTGGATCAGCCCCCCGATAAGGCGGCCTCTTCTTTTGTCCAGATAAATGTACTTGGAAAGCAGCTTGCAATTAATGGCATATAACCCGATATGAATGCTCTCGCCGGACTCAATGCTGCAATCCTTGGCATGCTTGAGGTAAACATTGCGTCCGGCTTGTATCACTGCCCGTTCCTTGCCGAAGACACCGCCCTTGACATAGATATCTCCCTGCTTCGAAACAATCCTCTCCACCGCGCCGATTCCAATCTCCCCCAGAATGGAAATATCCTTGGTAGCCGTAACCATGTAGCCGTCCTGCACGGTTCCGGTAATTTGAATGGACCCGGTAAAGTCGATATTTCCCGTTTTGGGACCTACATCCCCTGTTATAGTCAAAAGCTCCTGGACGGTGATTTTTTTACCGTGCTTTAGTACGACTCCGGCCAGCTTGGAGCGAAGGACAATTTTTCCATCTTCCTCATGCTCGGAGACGGATTGCTTGTCATAATGCAGCTGCTGGTCTTTGCCGCCCTGTCCGGGAATGCTAATGCCCGCCAGATTGCGCCCGCTCTTCCCGGGGGTTGCGGGTATCTTCTCGCCAAGCCATTGTCCCGGCTGCACCTCATCAATGAAGTGGAGCTCATAATAATCTGCGTTGCCATCCTCCCGAATAGTGGGACGGCGCTCGGAGAAGGAGAAGTAGCTGACCGCGGCGTCCGTTCCCGGCTCGGGAGGGATTCCCTGGGCGACAACGATGCTCTGCTGGGGCAAGAGTTCATTCTTCAGGGTATGGAACGAAATTCCGTCAATCACCCCGTAGGCCTTGAGCAGCTCCATAATCTCCTCCGGCAAAAGAGGCTTGCGCTCCTCCAGCTCTTCCTCTGTCATATTCAGCCTGATCGACGCCTCCATGAAGTCTCTGCTGATCTGAAGCTCGATTAAGGGCTTAAGCGTACCAATTTCTACGGATTCCCCGGATGCCTGAGCCAGGGCATTGCGGAGATTGGCGAAGTTGGTAAAGAGCAGCCGGGGCACTTTCTTCAGCACAGCATCGAAGTCCTTCAGAGGAAAATGAGGCTTGTTCACAAGAATAGCAACCGTATCCTTGTCTGCCGACAATGTAAAATAATCGTTCGTAAATAAATCCACGGCTTTCCTCCCTCATGAAGCGGCCAACCCGTAGTGAAAAATGCTGGTTGACCCGTTTATTGAACAGATTCTATCATACTAACCGGAACATTGAGTTAATGGTCTGTAAGCCTTGTGTAAAGAAATCGTGTTATTTTGCAGATAAAACAGCAAGGGGTCCGGAGCGGGAGAGGGGGGAGGCGGGGAGTCCAGCCCGAGTGGCGCTATAGTGATCAAAATGACAGCTGTTGCGCGGGTGGGAGGGAGGCGAGATTCTTCCGCGAACCCGAAGCTCCCATGAAATCCCAGGAAGGTTCGCGACCCGCGTCAGCTCTGGGTTTACAGGAAGTTTTTGGTTATGGTAAACTATCTTTAATCATTACAAAAACTAGGTTCGCGGAAATAAGCTCTCAAAGCCTTGGGCCACAAGGTTTTGAAACGCTGGATCATTGGATAAGGCGGCCAAGGCTATGGGAGTCGCTCCCCGTGCGGGAGCGTGGATTGAAACCGTACAACAGCGCGCTTATACTCCGCATCAAAGGTCGCTCCCCGTGCGGGGGTGTAGATTGAAATAATGTGCCTTAAGTAGCCGTTCTGAAAACTGCTATATTTAAGGCTATGTTAGTCTTGAATGTTGATATTTGAAAGTTGCGAACAATCGTTCTGTGATAAGGGTGGTCATATGACTCGGAGCTGATTACCCTATGGATTTAAAGGAACTGATAAAACTCGCCAAAGGCTTGGAAGGTAAGGACAAGCAACAACTTAGTCTCCCTTTGCAGTCAGGAACCAACCTCCAAACGTTTAATGACCTGACAAATAAGCCTCTCCAGCGGATGCGCGACCTCATCTTTGGGTTCCCTTTAAACTGTTCAGCTAACTGAGGGACGGGCAGATTTTTTTCATTTGTGGAGGTAAAATATGGACCGCATTTCACGGAAGGAAGCGGTGTTTGAGACGAAACGATTGCGTAACGGTACCATAGCAGCGGGGCGTCGTCATACCGTTGGTCTTAAAACTGACGGTACGGTAGCGGCAGTGGGTGATAATAAATACGGTCAATGTAATGTAAGCGATTGGTGCCATATCGTCGCAGTTGTTGCTGGTAATGTTCATATGGCGACGAATACAGGCAATGCTCATACAATTGGTCTCAAATCTAACGGTACTGTGACAGCCGTGGGTTGGAATAGGCATAACCAATGCGATGTCAACGACTGGTACGATATTGTAGCAGTTGCAGCAGGTTGGTGCCGTACCATTGGGGTTAAATCGGATGGAACGGTGATGGCAGTAGGCCGAAATAATGAAGGTGAATGCGACGTAAGCAGATGGCAGGATATTGTAGCGGTCACGGCGGGTGACTGGCATACGGTGGGCCTAAAATTAGACGGAACGGTAACGGCTGTGGGTAACAATAAGTATCGCCAATGCAATGTAAGCGATTGGCGCGACATGGTGGCTGTTTCGGCGGGTTATCTTCATACTGTTGGACTTAAATCGGATGGCAAGGCTACGGCTGTGGGTTGGAATAAGCATGACCAATGCAATGTAAGCGACTGGCGCGATATTGTAGCAGTTTCGGCGGGTAGTTATCATACCGTGGGTCTTAAAACTGACGGTACGGTGGTCGCTGTAGGTTTAAATAAACATAACCAATGCGATGTAAGTGGTTGGCACGACATTAGGGCTGTTTCGGCGGGGTGCGCCCATACTCTCGGACTTAAAACTGACGGAACGGTGGTGGCAGTGGGTGATAATGATTATGGACAATGTGATGTAAACGGATGGAGCAGCATCCAATAATAAACCGCGCTTGCAGGGTGGCTATATGTTTGGCTGGTAATCAACATTAAGAACGAACATAGCCATATTTAACGAAAGCTAGGTTCTGTAAAGTCAGAATCTCGTTCATGATCCAGAAAAAGAAGTCATTTCAACTCCTTAGTTTCAATAAACTGCACAATGGTAGCTGCAACTCTACGTATATTTTTTAGTAAGGGGATGGTTATCAATGTCTGGTTTATCAGAGGAACAGAAGGAAACTATCATCAATGTTCTATAAGAATATACGGATGCTTATGCAGTTATATTGTTTGGCTCCGCCGCGCAGGACCGGCTTCGGGCTGACAGTGATATTGATATTGCCTATATGAGCAATTCCAGGACTTCCCCATATGACATTTCTATGCTCTCTCAGCGGCTTGCGGATAAGCTGGGACGGGAAGTGGACTTGGTTCATTTTCAGGAGGCAAGTTCTGTTTTTAAAGCACAGATTGTGGAATATGGCATTGTTTTATTTGAAAAAGATGAATTCTCCAGAAAGTCTGCGTATATGTACGCTTTGAAGGAATATGCCAGGTTAAATGAGGAACGGCAACAGGTACTCCGTAGGATTAATCCGCCAGAAGGAGGGGGTTACAACGAATCAGGACATTCTGCTCAATAAAACTGAAACTATTCTCCGGTGCGTTAGACGAATCCTTGAGGAATATGGAAATGACCCTGCACATTTACTTAACCTGACCAAGTAAGATTCGATTATTCTGAATTTGCAGCGGGTATGTGAAGCATGCATTGATTTAGCCATGCACTTGGTATCCGAGAACCAGTTGGGCATTCCCCAAAGCAGCCGAGATGCTTTTGACTTGATTCATCAGAAGATGATCATCCCCGCAGAGTTGAACCGGAATTTAAAGGCCATGGTTGGTTTCCGCAACATAGCTGCTCACGATTACAGATCTGTTCAAATCCCGATTGTACAAAGTATTATTGATAACCATCTTGACGATTTTCACCAATTTGTAGCACTAGTGAGAAGCTTGTATAAAAGTGAAAATGGATCATTGGGCTAAACAAATCGGAAACAGGGTTAACAATATAGACAGGGAAGAGACATTATATGGGGCCTTAGCCGTGGCTCTTTCCTTTCGAAAAAAGTTGCTCCTTTCAGAGTACAGTCGAATTGGATACACTTTCTCTGGGAAGTGGTATCAGCAAGAGATTAAATGGCTTCGGCGATCAAATTAGTCGGAGCTGCTGGTCCGCAAATTGTATTGGCACAGCAGGCCCCAATCGCCAAATGAATTTTGTTTTTGGGTATAATTGAGCGCGTGGATACGAGGTAGTTGAAGAAACTCAAATAGGCATTGAGCCACATGATCGATAGCCAGATTATTTCCGCGAACCTCAAGCTCACATAAAATCTCTGGGAGGTTCGCGATCCGCGCCAGTACTGGGTTTACAGGTGGTTTTTGGTTATGGTAAACTATCTCTAGCAGTTGCAAAAGATAGGTTCGCGGAAATAAGCCCGCAAAGCCTTGAACCACAAGGCTTTGCGGTGCATGCTGTCGCTCCCCGTACGGGAGCGTGGATTGAAACGTCGAGATCGCCAGCGAGGCTGCCATTGAAGAGAGTCGCTCCCCGTACGGGAGCGTGGATTGAAACGCGTCTTAGCGCAGACGGAACGCTCTCCGCGGCTGGTCGCTCCCCGTACGGGAGCGTGGATTGAAACCTGCACTAGAGCCGATTATCGAAGCAGTCCCGGGTCGCTCCCCGTACGGGAGCGTGGATTGAAACGACAAGTCGGACCGTGGCGACACTCTCCGTTACTGGTCGCTCCCCGTACGGGAGCGTGGATTGAAACTTCAGCTCCACGGCCTCGTTGATCAGGATGCGGGTCGCTCTCTGCGCGGGAGCGTGGATTGAAAAACAGGATGTTCATATTTTTCCAGCGTTACAAAGTATATCACTCCCCGTACGGGAGTGTGGATAGAAATAACGCGGGACCGGATCTTATTCCGCCAGAAGCGGAGTTGGTCGACCTAGGCACTGTAAATATTACTATGCTTCCGTGCAAGGCGGCTGTCAAAAAAGGAATGGACATGACCCGGCTCTCCGCTTGAGATCAGCAATTCGGCTTTGTTTTTATGCAGTGGACAAATCGCGAAAAATGTCCGTAGGAAAGTGGACACGGGTAGAAGTAGTGCAAGGCAAGAGGCAATTTAAAATACAATGCTATATCTGGTGTCAATGCCGACATGCATCCACTATATATTGTAAATGGGTCGCTGATAAATACGACAAGCAAGTCTGCTGCCGTGTCCACGCTCTAAAAGACAAAATCGCTTAAATGTCCATTTGGTGTGAACGCTATGTATGCATTTAAGTAAGTATGCATGTATCTCGCCCAGGGACAGAAATTCTAAACGGCAGCATTAGGCAGAAGCCCGCCCCCCATACGGAGTATAAACTTCACCTACCCGCGGCATGCCTAAATCTCCCTTTTTGCAATTTTCATTATTTACTAGACAAATGCACTTTGTTAGTATGAAGATACTGCAAAGAGGGGGCTGATCATGGCATATCGGGTGTTAATTGTCGATGATGACAAGGCGATTCGTGAGGGTCTGTCGGAGGTCATAGAGTGGCAGGAATACGGATTTGAAGTAGCCGACAAGCTGAAGGATGGGGAGGAGGCAATAGCCTATTTAAGCTCCCATCATGCGGATGTGGTGCTGGCGGACATTATGATGACCTTTGTCTCCGGACTAGGTTTGGCCCGGTTCATCTATGAGCGGGGACTGGATTGCAAGGTGGTGCTGATCAGCGGCCATCAGGAGTTCGAATGGGCCAAGGAGGCACTGCGGTATCAGGTTTTTGACTATTTGCTGAAGCCTACCGATCTGGATGAGGTCTATCATGTGCTGGGGCGGTTGAAATCCCAGTTGGACAGGGAGCGGGAGCAAAAAGACGGGGGGGACAGGAAGAGGGAGAGGGAGCAGGAGCACGGGCAGGAGGATGAGACGGGCAAGGATTGCAACAAGATTCGGGTAACGGGATCGGAAACGGGCCGGAATAGGGGACAAGCAGAGGGACGTGCGCAGGCTGTTGGGCTTAAGAGTGAACTGCCGCACGAAACGGGTAATAATCCGGCTGAACGGGTGCCGGAGGAGGCGGAGAGGCGGGTCATCACTCTGGCCAAGCAGCACATCCAGGAGCATCTGATTGAAGACCTGACGCTGCAGCAGGTGGCGGAGCTCATTTATCTCAATCCGGTCTACTTCAGCAGATTGTTCAAGCAGGAGACTGGCGTGACCTTCAGTGATTATCTGATTTCCTGCCGGATGGAGAAGGCGGCGGAGCTGCTGAAGAACTCCCATCTGAAGATTTACAGCATTGCCCAGTCGGTCGGGTATAAGGATATCCGCCATTTTTACAAGGTGTTCAAGAAGCACACCGGGCATACGCCCACCGAATACCGGGAGTTGCGTTAGCCGCTGGTATTGCATAATCATTCCGGGGGTGAGCAGGGTGGGCAGAAAGCCGTCTTTGTGGTCTTATATCAAGAATTACAAGTTCAACAGCCTGTTTATTAAAAACTTTCTGAAAATCTTCTTCTTGCTGATGGTTCCCATGGGATTGATTCATCTGCTTGTATTTCAGTACAATGACTCGCTGATGCGGGAGGAGATCCGCACCAGCAGCAGGAGCGAGCTTCTGCGAATCAGGGATACCATCGATATTATCATGGAGGAGATCCAGAGTTTGACGCTGCGGCTAGCCTATAGCGCCGACGTCCAGACGCTTCTGGCCAAAGAACAAATCGAATATCCCATGGATTATGCCACCATCTCCCAGATTCAGCGGGTGCAGCAGGGGTTGAAACAAGCTATCGTGACCAATGCTTACGTAAGCGGCATTCAGATCAAGCTAAACGAAAGCGATTACATGATTCAGGAGAGCAGCGGCGGAACCGCGGACAAGTATATGGTGCGAGCGTCAGAACAGATACGACCGGCGGAGCAGATGCAGTCAGAGGATCAGGCAGGAGGGATGGAGCAGTCGCGCACAGAGGATCAGAAGACGCTCTCAGAGGATCAGAAGACGCGCTCAGAGGACGAGAGTCCCGGGACAAAACAGGCAGAGTCAGGCGGGCAGACGCTTTCAGAGCATCTGGGCAGCCCGGAGGATACGCGGGGGATGGCGGGAGCGGCGGTCACAGACCTGGAGCCGGAGCGTCTTGATGCATCCACAGTGGGGCAGGGGCCATATTCTATCCCCATAATGAGAGAGATTTCCGGGGCGGAGAATGGCAATCAAGGGCAGGTTACGGCCTCCATCGATGTCTTTCACCTGGAGCGGCTGCTGCGCAAGCATTCCCCGGAGCAGCAGATTTATATTGTCAACAGGAACGGGAGGATCGTGTATGCCCAGGAGCAGGAGCGGGCAGGACGGTTTCTCGAAGCGGTGGAGCCCCAGCTGTGGGAGAAAACGGGGAGCATCTCCGGTGAAGCAGCCCAGTCCTATGACGCGGGCAACCGGGTTATCTCGGCAGCAGCCTCCTCCATTGAGGACTGGGTCTACATCTCCGCCGAGCCCCTGATGCTGTACCAATCCAGACAGAGCCAGTTGAATTCCTTTATCGCCACCCTGATCCTGGTTGCTGCCGCCTCCGGTCTGGTCCTGGCTTTTCTCATCTCCGTCTCAGCCTACCAGCCCATCCGGGCTATTCATAATCTGCTGGAGAACGGGAGCGATCCCCGAGGGTGGTGGGAGAAGGACAGAAAGCATCAAGGCGCTCTCAATGAGCTGAGGTATATCGCCTCGGCCATTCTCCGTTCCAAGGTCCACAACGAGCAATTGGAGGAGGAATTGGAACGGCGCTATGAGGCGGTTAACAAGGCACAGGCCATCGCGCTGTACGCCCAGATCAACCCCCATTTCCTGTACAATACCCTGGAGGCCATCAATTGGAAGGTGCTTCGTCTGGCGAGAGGCAAGAACGACGCCTCCGTCATGCTCCATTCTCTGTCCCGGCTGCTGAGGCTCGCCCTGATGACCGGGGAGCGGATTATTCCCCTGCGCAAGGAGCTGGAGCATGCCAAGCTGTACACCGATCTTCAGCAGCTCCGGTACGGAGAGGAATTGGAGGTGGTGTGGCAGGTGGATGAGGAGCTGCTGGATTGCTCCATCGTCAAGCTGTCGCTGCAGCCGCTGATTGAGAATGCGATCCTCCATGGCACGCAGCCCTCCCGCCGGAAGGGGATCATCTGCATCAGAGGCTATCAGGAGGAGAAGCAGCTTGTGCTGGAAATCAGGGACAACGGCGCGGGCATGTCCCCGGAAATGGCGGCGGATATGAATGAACGCCTGAAGTCTATGGAGATTGCCGAGGACTCCCATATTGGTCTAAGCAATGTGAACCAGAGAATCAGGCTGATCTTCGGCGATCAATACGGGCTGCTCCTCTTCAGCCAAATCGGGGAAGGGACAGTGGTGGTTATGCGTCTTCCTCAAGGTACAGATGCTCCAACCAAAGGTTGATTGTACCCCACATCTGCTGTAAACGCTTTATAAAAACGCTTCCATCCCCCTACCAAATGTAAATCCAGGGGGATTTTTTCGTTCTTGTCCTCCTTCTATAATGGACATATGACAGCAGCATTAGAACAGAAGAAGGAGGAAAGACGCGCATGAGCCAGCTTTCTTTGGACACGAAATATTGGGTCCGCAATAAATGGCTGTATTTTTTTCTGATTCCCGGAATGACTTATTTGCTCATCTTCAGGTATATTCCCATGTTCGGGATTGTCATTGCCTTCAAGGAGCTTGATCTGCTGAAGGGAATCTGGGCCAGCGACTGGATCGGACTGGATAACTTCCGGTACTTATTTACCTCTTCCCATTTTTACCGGGTGCTGAAAAATTCATTGCTGCTCAGCGTCTACCAGATTATATGGGGGTTCCCCGCTCCCATTATTATGGCGCTCATGCTCAATGAGGTGAGGAATCTGGCATTCAAAAAAATGACCCAGACGATTATTTATTTGCCCCACTTCATCTCCTGGGTGGTTCTGGCGGGCATCGTGACCAGTTTCCTGTCCCCGTCCACCGGGATCATCAACCACTTCGTTACGGCAAGCGGCCATGAGCCTATCGCCTTCCTGCTGAAGCCGCAATACTTCCGGACCATCCTGGTCAGCGCGGAAATCTGGAAGGAGGTAGGCTGGGGAACCATCGTCTACCTGGCGGCCATGACGGGAATTGATCCAACCCTCTATGAATCGGCTACTATGGACGGTGCGTCGCGCATCCAGAAGATTATCTACATCACCTTGCCTGGCATTGCCGCTACCATTGTGGTGCTGTTCCTGCTGAAGCTGGGACATATTCTGGATAACGGCTTTGAACAGGTGTTCCTGCTGTACAATCCCATGACCTATGAAACTGCGGATGTCTTCGAAACCTATACGTACCGGGTCGGGCTGCAGGAAGGCAGAATGTCGTACGCCACCGCTGTAGGGCTGTTCAAGGGAATTGTAGGGTTCGTGTTGGTGGTCTCCTCCAACCGTGTGTCCCGGATGATAAGCGGAAAGTCCATCTGGTAAAAGACATTAAGCAAGAAATTCAATCGGTAAAAGGAGTGCGCCATGAAAAAGTTGCGCAGGCTGGAGCTGTTCGACGGGGTGAATTATGCCCTGATTTGTCTGGTTAGTATAACCATGCTGTACCCGTTTCTGAATGTGCTGGCCGTTTCCCTGAGCTCGTACACGGCCTATCTGGATAATCCGCTGCTCCTATGGCCCAAGGATTTCAATGTGGAGGCGTATGAGGAAATATTGTCCCATCCGGTGCTATGGTCCAGCTATCTTAATACGCTGATTATTACCGTGACGGGTGTGACAGGGGGTGTGCTGCTGTATATTCTGACGGGCTACCCCTTGTCTAAGAGGCATCTGAAGGGCCGCAAGCTGTTCATGCTGCTCGTGGTATTTACGATGCTGTTCGGCGGAGGCCTCATACCCAATTTCTATCTGATCCGTACCTTGGGCTTGTTGGATTCCTTGGGTGCTCTGATCCTGCCTATGCTCTTCTCCGGGTTCAATCTGATTCTGATGAAGACGTTCATGGAGAATATACCCGAGGAGCTGGAGGAAGCTGCCCGCATTGACGGGGCCTCCGACCCATATATTCTCTTCCGTATCGTGGTTCCCCTGTCCAAGCCGATCATTGCCACATTATGCTTGTTCGGTGCGGTTTCCTATTGGAACAATTTCTTCAATGCGATTATTTACATCCGTTCTGTGGACAGGTGGCCGCTGATGCTGTTTCTCCGGGAAATCATCCAGGGGGCGAAGATGATGGAAATTGCGGGAGGAGGTGAGAATTTAGCGGAGCGGGCCAATCAGCTTGTCATGCCGGAGACGCTGCAGTACGCTACACTTATGATTGTGATGGTACCGATCCTGTGTGTGTATCCGTTTATGCAGAAGTATTTTGTCAAAGGCATTATGTTGGGATCTGTGAAGGGGTAAGGGTAATACCTAACATGAAAGGGGAGTCACTGCAATGACAAAAACAATTGGATTAAAACGCCAGGTGATGATTGCGGCCCTGGGCGCAGCGTTGGCGGTGCTGTCGGCTTGCTCTGCGGAGCCGGAGCCGGAGGCTGCCGCCTCTCCCACAGGAGCGCCGGTAAAGGAAGCGCCTGTTACCATTAAGATGATGGCCAATTTCTCCACCGCCAACATTTCCGAGGCGGACAAAGCCTTTTTTCAGAAGGTGGAGGAGGCCAACAATGTCAAGTTGGAGTTTACGGTTCCCCCCTCCAGCGGCTATCAGGAGCAGCTTCAACTGATGATGGTTTCCGGAGATCATCCGGACGTTGTCTTTTTCCCCGGCGCTACTAATACGACCTTTCTCAACGCCGTGAACGGGGGCATGGTGATTCCGCTCAACAGCTACCTGGAGAAGGCCCCCAATATTAAGGAATATTCATATGAGGTCTCCCTGGAAGGGCTGAAGGTGAAGCAGGACGGCAACATCTACGGGATTCCCCGTACAACCATTGCCCGCAACGACCATTTTATCGTCCGCAAGGATTGGCTGGATAAGCTGGGCTACAAGATTCCTGACAACCATGAGGTGAGCATCGACCAATTCACAGAGATTCTGCGGAAGTTCACCCAGGATGATCCCGACGGCAACGGCAAGAAGGATACCTACGGCTTTGCCGCCCATCTGAACAGCAGCAAGGTATTGACCCCGGTGCTCAGCTCCCAATGGGGATACATGGGCTGGCAGCCCTCCAAGGGGGAATACGGGTATATGACAGCGGAGTATGACCGCTCCTCCGGCGCATACAAGGACTTGCTCGCCTATACGCAGAAGCTGTACAAGGAAGGTTTGCTTGACCCGGATTCGGCCGTCAACGATTCCAATGCCGCCCTGCAGCGGTTCAAAAAAGGGATTACCGGCGTGCTGAGAGGCTTTGCCGGTCACGTATCCAGCAATGAGGCGGAGATGAAGGCACTGAATCCCCAGGCGGAGCTGACCTATCTGTTCGTCCAAAATCAGGACGGCAAGGTGCAGGGGGCGACTCAGGGAACGGCGCTTTACGGGTTATGGGGCATCACCAAATCCGCCAAGCATCCGGAGAAGATTATTCAGGTAATGGATTGGCTCCTCTCCGACGAGGGCTGGGACTATGTATATTATGGCATGGAGAACGTGGACTACAAGGTGGAGAACGGGATTAAGGTGTACGATCCCAACGCGAAGGCTCCCTGGAGACAGTCCGTGGTCCGGCGCGCGCGGGACGGGGACTTCTTTATCGCACCCTCGCTGCCACAGAAGGAACGGGATATGATCAAGCCCTGGGTGGATAAGGCGGTGGAATCGGTTATCTTCTCCCAGGACCGGGGGTATGTGCCTCCGGCATCCAAGAAGCAGGCTTTCCTGGATTACAAGCTGACCTGGGATGAGCTGGTTACCAAGATCATGATCGGTGAAAGGCCGGTAGAGGACTTCGACAAGGTGCTGGCTGACTGGTATAAGCACGGCGGCGAGGAATACGTGAAGGAGATGAATGAGTTTATTGCCTCCATCCAATAGAGCGGCATAAGCGGCAAGAGGCCGCCGGTCCTGCAAGGGGCGGGCGGCAGCTTTGCGGGCAGGCGTGGAACAATAATAAGGCTAAAAGGGGATGATTTATAATGTATCGAGCAAGAGGGAGAAAATGGATTTGTTTATTGGCAGTCTGCTGTCTGTTGTGGAGCTTTGCCGTGGCGGGTCTGTCCGGGACCGCATATGCCAGCAAGCCTGCTTTGCCGGATATAGACAACCAGCCGGGCAAGCACCAGCAGTATTTTGTCGATCCGGAGCATTTTGCCGCAAGTCCGGGTACCTGGACTCTCCCCAATTACAGCGGCTCCTTCCGGGGACAGGTGGTGTTCGGCAAGAAGGATATGATTCCTGCCACCAATCTGGAGGCAACCGCTGTGGTGGATATAGAAAGAACGGATATTTACTATGTCTGGGCCCACACCCGGGATTTCAGCGCGTCTCCCGGCAAGCGGCATTTCAAAGTGGCTCTGGCCGGGGTGGAGCTGCCCCTGTCCTTGGGTGTTCACGGCACGGAGGGCTGGAAGTGGGAGCTGGCGGGAAAGGCGAAGCTCGACAGCGGACAGCTCCCGCTTTCTCTGCGGGATACGTCGGCTTATTACGCCCGGGTGGACGGAATTGTCCTGACTACAGATCCCTATTATATCCCCAATGAGGACTATGCCTCCTTGAAGCAGGAGCTGGAGGAGCAGCGCAGCCGGGAGACGGTGCATGAGTGGCCGGATCTGCCGGACATTGTTCCTGTAGAAGGATATTATGACCATCACTTCTTCGTGCCGGAGCAGTTCCAGCCGGTTGTGGGCGGAGCATGGGAGGCCCAGAGCGCCCCAGGGGCTTACCGGTTGATGCAGTTGGCGGCAACCGAAGCCGGAGCCGTTGCCGGGGGGAGCGTTCCCGCTGTGGTTTATGCTCCCGTTGCCGTCCCTGGTTACTATTCGCTGTGGGTGCATTCCTACGATGAGCCGGGAGCTGCCCCGGAACGCGGCTTCACGGTTCAGGTTCAGGGGGCGGGGGGAGCTGGCAATGATGCGGGAGCTGCGCTGGGGCACCATGGGGAAGGCTGGGCGTGGGAGTACGGCGGGACAGTGAAGCTGCCGTCGGGTCAAGCATACCTTGGACTCATCCGTGAAGCCGGGACTGAGCCGCTGGTGGACGGTGTGCTGCTTACTGCCGACCGCCATTATGTTCCTTCTGCGGATTATGCCACGCTTAAGCAGGAACTGGCCCTGTCCCGTCCTGTTCAACCGGAGCCGTCCCGGAATATCCTGCTGCGTCCGGAGAGCTTCGGGGACTTGGGCACCTGGAAGCCTCAATCCTACCGGGATTCCTTCGGCGCTCTCAATCTGATCGGTCTGATGACCAGCGAATCCTCGGTCTTCGATCCGTCCACCGCCAGTCCGGCCGTCGCTCGGTTTCCGGCGGAGGAAGCGGGAGAGTACCGGGTATGGGTCCGCTCCCGGGATTTCGCAGTCAATCCGGGAGTCCGGTACTTCTCGGTAGAGGTGAACGGACAGCTGCTGCCGGCTTCCTTCGGCACCCATGGGGCCGATGCCTGGGCCTGGGAGGACGGGGGAGTAGTGGAGCTGGCGGAGGGGGAAAATACACTTTCACTGGTGGATGCCTCAGGCTTCTTTGCCCGGACGGACGCCATTCTGCTGACTACGGACCTGAGCGCAGCGCCGCCCGCTTCTTATGAAGAGACGCTGAAGCTGTCCCGTCCGGAATACGCATACACAGACCGGCTGGCCTATCCCGCGTCTGAGCTGGACGGGGCTTCCGTAACCCAGGCGGTCTATACCCTGGAGAATGCTCATATGCGCCTGCGCTTTCAGGCCGATTCCACCGCTGCCGGAGCTGTGGTGCGTCAGGAGTCCTGGTTGAAGCAAGGGGAAGAGGAGCTGGCGGTACAGACCCTGGAGGATGAATTCGGCTATTTGCTTCTGTACAGCCAGACAGGGAAGTTCGCGGGACAAAGCGAGCAGACTCCTATCTTTGATACAACCGTTCCCGCTGTTGGGGGGCAGCCGGCCTCGCGGATTGCAACGGTCAACGCCTTCCACGGCGGTCTTCCCGGCTGGCTCATTCCCTCCTCTGTGCAGCAGCTTGACGGGCAAACGGTGCTTCTCCGTGGGGAAAATGAGTATGCCGTGTTGGAGGCGCAGTGGGAGCTGCCGACAGATGCGGAGGAGCCGTTGGTTACTCTGCGTCTGGAGCCGAAGCAGGCAGGAGCCTTCAGTCTGGGAATCTTCAACGGCCGGGAGACTCCCCTTGAGGAGGTGGAATTCCTGTTGAATCCGTTCCGCTACCACAGCAAGCGCATGCCGGTGGAGCCGGTGCTTGTCACGGAGCAGACCTCCTCCAATGCGGCCAGCTATATGACCCTGCCCGGGGGTACGGGGTGGCCGGAGGGGCAACAGGTGACCTATGCGGTAAGCGTAGACCCGTCTTCTGTAAACAGCGGCTGGACGTATGCGGCCAATGCCTCCTTCGGTCTGGGGATTATGGGCCGGGATGGAGGCGTGCAGCCCTCCTTGTTCGCCCCCCTGATGGGAGGAGCAGGTTCGGTGATGGACACGGAGGACAGCTTCCGGTTTGCTTACCGTCCCGTTGTCCGTGCGGAAGGCTGGTATGAAACGTACAGTCATGTCACCAAGGAAATCCAAGGATTGGCCGATTACCGGGAGAATGTGGAGGCCAGTCTGACGGATACGATCTTCCATGTCCAGGAGCTGCTGCTGGATGATGAGTACGGAGGATGGGACCCGCAGATGAAGGGCTACTATAATATGGAAGCGCAAAATGTGGTGACTACCGCCCACCCCCTGTCGCTTATTCAAGCGTACTTGCTGTCGGGGGAGGACGAACTGTATGAGAGACGGGTATTGCCCACGATGGAGAATCTGCTTACCCGCCAGAAGATGCATTATACCTCCACCGGCAATTCCCATTCCTATCCCGATCCCCTGCCCATCGGTGCGCCGGTGGCCGGCTACGGCACCAGTGTCTTCGGGGCGGTTTATGAGATGGCAGGCGGGCTGGCACCTGTGTTCCGGGAAATAGGAATAGATGGAGGAGTACGGCCGTCCACGGAAGTTCCCGCCTGGTCCGAGCAATTGTGGATGTACCGGTATACGGGGGATACCGCTTACTTGAATGCGGCCAAAGCAGGAGCGGACCGGTACCTGGCCGAAAAGGTAGATGCTCCATCCACGGCCCTGCCTCCCTTCAGCCGCTTTATCTATATCAGCTATTACGCCAATTTCAATGCGCTGTTGGATCTGTATGAGATAAGCGGTGAGAGCAGGTATTTGCAGGGAGCGGCGGAGGCGGCCCGCTGGCTGATGACGACGATCCGGGCCTTCCCGGTCCCTGACGGCAACGTGACGGTGTATGGAGACGATATCCGCAGCCGCCTGTTTTTGCCCAATGCCAATTTTTGGTGGAAGGGAGAGGTGCAGGACCGGCTGGGTTACCCGGAAGGGCTGGCTCAGCTTCAGGATGAGACGGTTGCCGCCTGGATTCCTTCTCCCGTCGGTCTTGGACTGGAGCAGGGCAGCACCTTCATGTCCACGGATTCCGGCTACATCACCATGTCCTACTGGGCGCCGGATCTGATGCGTCTGTCCAGGCTGACGGGAGACCCGGATTACGCCATGTATGCCCGCAATGCCATCCTTGGGCGGGGCGGCAGCTACCCGGGATATTACCAGAACCAGAACATGGTTCACCAGAAGCGGGTGGATTACCCGTATACCGGACCTGACCTGACCAGCATCTATTATCATCACATCCCGGTGTATTACGGGCTGCTGACGGACTTCCTGTTCGCCCAGGCCTGGAGCTGGTCCGACGGGCGGGTGGATTTCCCGTCTTTGCGGCAGCAGGGTTATGCCTACTTCAGCGGCAGAGTGTACGGTCATGAGCCGGGAGTATTCTTTGGCCAGAGCGGAATGTGGCCGTGGCTGGAGGAGGGGCTGCTGACCGTGGACCACCTGCAGGTGGATTGGCTGGCTGCCCGCAAGGACGGCGTGCTGGGAGTTGCTCTGATGAACGAGTCAGGCGAAGCGGCGACGGTCACGGTGGAGCTGGGGCAGGCGTTGGGCGGTGCGGCCCTGAACGTAACGGCGGCCGTATACGACAGCCAGGGCGCCGGCACTGTGGGGCAGGTGGTTCAGGGAAAAATTACTGTGACCATTCCCGGTAGAGGATTGGTGGGGCTGGTGCTGGAGCATCCCCAGGTTGCCGCGCCTGCTTATGCGGCATCGGCCTCCTTGAATCAGGCATCGGTGGCCTCAGAGCAGACCACGGCGGCTCCGTCGGGCCCGGGGGACTTCGGCTACGGCGCGGTGCTGCAACTGGAGCCTGGCTTCTATCACGCTTATGTGTATACCACTGATCTGCCCCAGGAAGCGGACCGGGTGAAGCTGCATTACCGGATCGGAGACGGCTCGTGGCAGGAGCAGGTGCTGGCGCAATATCCCTTCGAGGCCACGGTCCGGGTGGACTCGGCTGCCGATCCCTTCACCTTCTTCCTGGAGGCGTTGAAGGCAGGCTCGCCGGACCGCGTCTCTTCGGTGAAGGAGCTGCGTCCCCTAACGGCGGATGCAATGCCGTAAGGAACGCACCAACCTGCCTGAGCGGGGCAGCAGCACTTTGGAAGGAGCTATAGACAATGAATACGGAAAGCAGCAAGGAATACAGGGTCGTCAGCCCGCAAGGAAATATTCAGGCCGGGGTGATTATCCCTGAGCGGGGGCAGCTTGAGCTGTCGGCAGGCAGGAGGAGCAGCGGATGTTCCGACGGGCTGACTCAGATAGCGGAGCCTTCCCCTGTCGGCCTGACTGTGGGCAACATGGCTTACGGGACCAATGTGGAGCTGTTGTCCGCCCGTTACAGTACATCCGAGTTTGAATTCCCCGTAAGAGGAGTGCATAAGCTGGCGCGGACGGCCTGCAACGAGCTTCGTCTGGCCTTCAGACAACAAGGAGCGGATTCCCCTTTTTTCATGGAGGTCCGGGCTTATGATGACGGTATTGCCTACCGCTATACTGTACCGGGGGCAGGAGCGCAGCATGTGGGGCAAGAAGCGTCCAGCTGGACACTTCCCGCGGACACCACGGTATGGTTCTTCGAGCGGAACAGCCAATGGAAGCTGAAGAGCTATGCAGGAGAATGGATCAGCGCTCCCGTTGAGGAGATGGCCTCTGTGTCGGCGCAAGGGCCGGTTCAGGGAATGCCTCTGGTGCTGAAATATCCCGGTGAAGGTGGCGGTTATGGGGCCATTATGGAAGCGGCCTTGTACAATTACAGCGGCATGCGGCTGAAGGCGGTTGGCAGCAACCGGTTTACAGCGGATTTCTGGGAAGGGGAGGCAGGCTTTGACGCTGACGGTCCGGTGGTGACTCCGTGGCGGGTGCTGCTGTCCAGTCCGGATCTGAACGGCTTGGTTAACAGCGACCTGATCGCCAGTCTCAATCCTCCTCCCGATCCGCAGCTATTCCCGGATATCTCCTATGTCCGGCCGGGACGCTCGGTATTCCGCTGGTGGTGCCGGGGAACGGGGATGCCGGAGGAGGAGCGGGAGTTTGTGGATTATGCCGCCCGGCTGGGCTTCGAGTATACGATCTTGGACGAGGGCTGGGAGGCATGGGAGCACAAGTGGGAGACGGTTGGGCAGTTGGCCGGCTATGCCCGTGCCAGGGGAGTGGGCGTATTCCTGTGGAAGCGGTCCAAGGAAATCAATGACCCCGCGGACAACTGGGGGAAGCTGCGCAGCTTCATGGATCAAGCCCGGGAGGCAGGGGCGGCGGGACTCAAAATCGATTTCATCGATTGTGAATCCAAGGCCTGCATCGATTTTGAGACAGCGGCTCTGCAGCAGGCTGCCCGAAGACGGCTTATGATCAATTTCCACGGCATCTCCAAGCCCACGGGAGAATCCAGAACGTATCCCAATGAAATTACACGGGAGGGAATCCGGGGGCTGGAGCTTAATAAAATGAGCGAGGGGCCCATTCCATCCTTTCACAATGCGGCTTTGCCCTTTACCCGCTTCCTGGCAGGCCATGGAGACTACACTCCGGTGGGATTTTCCAATCCCGGACAGACCACCTGCGCCCACCAATTGGCTACAGCCATTCTGTTCACCTCACCCATGCAGGTGATTGCCGAGGACCCCCGGATTCTGCTGGAGGAGGAGAGTGTGGCTCCGGCGCTCAGCCTGCTTATGTCCTTGCCAACCGTATGGGAGGAGACGGTGGTGCTCCCGCCCAGCTCTATTGGCGAATGGGCGCTGATGGCGCGGCGCAGCGGCACAACCTGGTTTGTAGCGGGGGTAAACGGAGGAACTGCCGGAACGGTGGAGATTCCCTTGACTTTTCTGTCGGCGGAACAAGCTTATATGCAGGAGATCGTCTCCGATGAGGGAGATAAGCGGCTGGTGCAGTCCGTAGAGAGGATCGGACTCCGCCGCCGCAGCCTGGAACAGCCGCTGCTTGCCCACGGCGGAATCGTGATCCGGTACATGACTGTTGACTAATTCGGATTTGGTCCGGAGCCGCAACCGCAAGCAAGCAGATTATGTCCCTGCTTGCTTGCGGCCTGTGGACCCAGGGCTCCTGTTGTTTCCTGTCCGTTCGGACCTCCATATTGGCGCAGCTCAGAGCGATCTGGGAAATAAGGGAAGTGTTTTTCCCTTATTGTCACTCCCGCCAGCCTGTTTGCCGGAATAAGGGAACGTATTTTCCCTTATTCCGGTCTGCAGGTTACTTTTCTGCGGTTTTGAAGGCGAATAAGGGAAATTATGGGGTCTTATTTTTTAAACCCTTATCTTGATGCTAAGCCGGAGGTAAAACCGGATTTTCTCTGATAGAGAGAGGGGAAGCCATGGAAGCATAGCCGTGGCTGTCCGGAATCCTCAGCGGATATAGAGGGGATTGGTCGCAGCCGCCAGCAGCAGGGTGTCCGTCTCCGCGAAACGCCGCCACAGCTCGACCCTGTAGAACAGCCGCTCCTTCAACTCCGTCTGCCACAAATAGCAGGGAGGATCGCTTCGAAGTCCGGCTTCCTCCGGAAACCCGACTGTCTTCGGGCTTATTCCCGACTCTGCCAGCGGGTCTGTTGTCGCCAGCTCGTGCGCCGCCAGCGGGTACGTCACCAGCCCGTGCGCCACCAGCTCGTGCGTCGCCAGCGGGTATGTCGCCTCCACCGGCCATTCCGCCTCCAGTCCCCGGTCGGTAAGCAGTCGAAGTTTGTCTCCTTCATTTAAGCACCCGTGCACCTTTATCTGCACGTTCATTTGTTGCGGGAAGACGGTCTCCCGCGGAATAGTGTCACCCATCATATAGGCTCCTGCATCTAACTCCAGCCGCGGTGCGTCAGGCGCATAGGAGAGGGAGGCATGCCCCTGCCCGATTGCTTCCAGTATCCCCCTTGCCGAACGGCTTTCTGCATAGACCCAAGTGCAGGGCATGCCGTGCCGGATAAAGGGATGGTCCCGGTGAAAGTCGCTGCCCCCGATGGCCGTTAACCTTCGTCCCGAAGCCAACTGCTCCTGCCACCAGTCCAATGTCGCCTGGTTGTCCTCCCGCCACGGACCATTCCATAGTTCCACCCAATCATACGCTGCATCGAAGCCCCACAGCCAGCCGCAGCTGCGGCAATGAGGGTGGTTCAGGGACACATAAGCCCCGCGCTCCTTGGCCTGCTGCATAAGCAGTCTCACTTGTTCAGGGCTCTCTGCCCGAAAATCCGTTACCGGTTCATCCACTCCGTAAAAATTACAATGACCATAGTTAGTCGTCAGTTCCATTGCCGGGATTAGAACAAGCCCGTTTCTCCCATCCCCGCCATCTGCCCCGTCTTCACCGCCGTCGGCCCCGCGACCAATGTCCTCATCCCCGTCATGCTCGCTGCCATCTGCATCATCCCCGCGACTACCGATCCCATCCCCACGACCGCCTTCTCCTTTTCGGCCGCATCCGCCGTCCCCGCGCGGGCGGGTTAAATTCTGGCTGACCGTGTTGTGATCCGTCAGGGCCAGAAAATCCAGCCCCCCCAGCTCGGCCAGCTCTACTGCCGCCGACAGGGAATAGGCTCCGTCACTATGGTCTGTATGGGCATGAAGCTCACCCTTCAGCCAGCGCCCCGTCTCCGGTGTAAGCTCCACGGCCAGCTCCACCCGGCAGCCGGAGGGTCCAATCCGATAAGCCCCCAGCAACACGGCCCATTCTCCGGCCGCCAGCCCCCCGGCAAGATATCCGGGCGTCGCCGTCTCCGGTCCGATCTCAAAGCCGGGTCTTGCGCCCCCGCTCCAGCCTCTCACCCGCTTCATGTCCCGGATGCCAAGATCAACCACATGCTGCTCCCCGCCCTGTTCCGCAATCCAATACTCCACCTTGATCCGTTCGATCCCTTCCGGCATAACAAAAGGAACCTCAATATATGCTTTCTCCTCCGCCGGCTCAATGACTCTGGTCAGCTTCAGATCCTTGACAGGCTGCAACCGCATGGGCATAACTCCTTATTCTTTAGTGGCTCCTACCATGACGCCCTTCACGAAATACCTCTGCACGAACGGATAAATGACAACAAGAGGCAGGAGGGCAATTACAATTCCCGCCATTCTTACGTTCTTGGTGATGATAAAATTGCTGGAGGTAGCCGTTGTATCGATAATCAGCGCCTTTAGCGCTACCTGCAACGTGTATTTGGAGGTATCGCTCAGAAACAGCACGGCAGAGGTAAAGTGATTCCATTTGCCCACAAACTCAAACAAGGTAACTGTAGCAAGGCCGGATGCGGCAAGGGGCAGATAAAGCCTTGCATAAATCCGCCACTCGCTGGCTCCGTCCAGCCGTGAGGACTCCGCCAGCTCCCAGGGCACCGCCAGAAAATAGTTGCGCATGAGCAGAATGCTGAATCCGGATACCATACCGTTCAAGATTAGGGAAGTGAGAGTATTCAACAGCCCCAACTCTTTATTGACAATATAAACCGGAATCATGACTGTCTCGAAGGGCACCATCATGGTGAGCAGAATAAACGTTACCATTAGTCTGCGCCCGGGCAGATTGCGCTGGATCAGCACATATCCCGCCAGCGAGCAGAGGAGCACATGACCCAACGTACCCCAGACCGTCACAATCGTGTTGTTCCAAAAAGGCTGCCACAGCTTGACCTTATTCCAGACTGTGGCGTAACCCTCCACGCTAATTTCCTTGGGCCACAGAATAATTGTGGGCTCCATGGAATCCAGAGGGGTAGAGAAGGATAGCGCCAGTGTATTCAGCAGGGGAATGATCATCGTAGAGACCAGCAGCAGCAGAAACAACACATTTCCTATGTCGAAAATCAGTCCGCCAAAACTTCTGCTTCCCGCAGATTGATTGACAACCCGGAGCTGCTGACGGCGCCTAGCCGCACTACTGCCGAGTCCCGCCTCATTCCTGCCGTGCCCAGCCGCACCACTGCCGAGTCCCGCCTCATTCCTGCCGTGTCCAGCCGCACCACTGCCGAGTCCGTCCGCTTCCGTTTTCCTGCCCCTGCGGTCCTCCTCCATAGTCTGCCGTTTGATGGCGCCAGCCTGTTTCGTCGGCAGCATCCGATCACCCCTCATCATATCGTGTCATCTTGCGGACAGCCATGGTCAAGAGCACCGTTGCCGCAATAACCAGACAGCCCACCGCATTGGCCACGCCCATATCAAATTTCAGGATGCCCTTCTCGTAGGTGTAAATCATAATTACATCCACATAGCGCTCAATAGCCGGATTCTTCATCACGAACACCTGGTCGAAGATGCGCAGCACACTCATGGTATTGAGCATCAGCACGATCTGCATAGTCGGTACTAACTGTGGCAGGGTAATATGCTGCATCAATTGCCGCCGGTTGGCTCCGTCCATCCGGGCGGCTTCGTACAGGGAGGGATTCAGATTAACGATGGAGGCAAGGTAGATGATGCATACATAACCCGCATCCTTCCAGATGGCGGCAAGCACCAGCATCAGCCGTCCATATTCTTTTTCTGCCAGAAAATGCACCGGTTCCAAACCGAACCACCCGCGGATTTCATTCACCAGCCCCCCGTCCGGGGTAAGCATGAAGATCCAGATACCCGCCACCACAATCCACGAAAACAGATGGGGCAGATAAATCGTCATTTGCGTCAGCTTCTTGAACCAGGGCCTGGTAATTTCACTTAAGGACAGAGCTACGATCAATGGGGCGAGAAAGCCCCCGGCCAGTATTCCCCCGCCGATGTAGAGCGTATTGCCCAGCATCCGCCAGAAGTTCGGGTCTGTCAGAACCGTCCTGTAATTATCCAGTCCCACAAAAGGCCGGTCGCCGATCACCCTGAATTTCTGAAAGCTGATCAGAAGTCCTCTGGCGAGAGGATAATAGGAGAATGTGACCAGATAGACAATCACCGGAATCATCATCAGGTAGAAAATATAATAGCGTCTTGCAGCTCTTATCAAGCTTCATTCACCGCCTGCCCAAAGAATGTGCCGCTTCCGCCTTCAAGGCGGAAAAAGGGAAGAGGGAGCCTGATCCCCCCTCCCTGACCTGTTAATCGATCAGCTTGGCCGCTTTTAACTCATCGTTCATCTTCTTCACGGCATCCGCCGCCGGAAGCTTGCCTTGCATGGCCTGGAGGGCGTAGTTGTTGAGAATCTTCTCGACTTCCTTCCAGTTGGCGCCGGTTGTTTCCAGAGTGGCGTGCTTCTTCACCAACTCCTGCGCCTCCTTCACACCTGGAAGCAGACCGAAGGGATTTTGCCACTTGGTGTTGTAGATGAAGGGAGAGCCGTGATCCATGCTGTGGTCCTTGCCGGTTTGCGTCAGCTCATACTTTCCATCCTTAACCGTAAAGTCATGCTCCGCAATGCCCAGGGTTCCCAGGATATTGCCCTTTTCCGTGCTCCAGAACTCGATGAATTCCATAGCGGTTGCAGGATCCGGCGAGTTGACCGGAATGATCCACACATTGGGATCGCCACGGCGCATAATGATTTTGCCGTCCGGCCCTTCTGCCGGCAACAGTCCCTTTGCCCGGAAGGAAGTGTTCGGGTCCTGCTGTTGTCTGGTATTGTTGAACATGCCTACCCAGGCGTCCCAATAAGTGACCATGCCTACCCGGTCGGTCAGGAACAGGTCGCGCATTTTGCCGGAATCGTTGGTGGCGAAGTTGGGATCGAGAATGCCTTCCTTGTACAGCTTGGCAAACCATTCGTATACGGGAACGGCGGCCTCCGTAGCATAAGGGATGGTGCGCTTGCCATCCTTCATGACATATCCTGCCTTGACACCGGCTCCGCTCATGAAGCCCTGAATCTCATACAGTCCCGCTGTGGACAAGCCATAGGTGTCATCCTTGCCGTTGCCGTCGGGGTCCTTTTCTTTGAAGGCCTTCAGCACGTTGTAGTAGTCGTCCAGCGACTTCGGATCCTTCAGATTGAGCTTGTCCATCCAATCCTGCCGGACAGTGGGCATGGTGCCTCCCTGGAATTTGGTGAAAATCCCGTATACCTTGCCGTCCTTCATCTTCACCTGATCCCATTCGGCCGCCGGGAAGACAGCGGCATCCGAGATGACGGAGGAACCCTTGATCCGGTCATCCAAAGGCATCAGCACACCCTGATCGTAGAGGATTTCCATCAGCGGCTTGTCTACCTGGATCAGATCGTATTTCTCCCCGGAGGAAATGGCCGGCAGCAGCTTGTCATTCATATTGCCGCTGGGCTTCTCCATGGTGACCTTGATCCCGGTCAGGCGCTCCACCTCCTTCTGGAACAGCTCATGCTCTTCTGCTGTTTTGCCGCCGATGACACCCACCATCATGCGGAGCTGCTTCTGCTTTTGTTCCGGAGGTTTGGCGCTGGCAGTGGCAGCGGCGCTTGCGGCTTCACTTGGGCTTGGGCTGGCAGTGCCCTCTCCGTTTGTTCCTTCTGTTGAACCGCCGCAACCGGCTGCGACAACGCTCAGCGAGGCCAAAAGAAGGAGGGTAGAGGTCAATTTCGGACTTTTCTTCAGCATGGTTTGCACTCCTTTATAATCGTATTTAATTATTGCCTTGGTTTACTGCAGGACTCCCTGTAAAGCAGCTCTGACGGTATAATGACCCGCTTGGCGGCATGGGACTTCTGGGCGCATTGGTCCAGCAGGAGCCTGGCTGCTTCTGCTCCCAGCTGTTCACCGTCCAGCCGGACGCAGCTTAAGGGAGGAATGAATTCGGTCCCATATCCCGGTTCCACGCTGAAGGAAAATACGGACAGGTCCCCCGGAATGGACAGCTTCAATTCGTTCGCCGCCTGGTAGACACCCAGTGCCACTTTATCGGTGTCAGTCATGATGGCGGTAATAGCGGGGGTGGACGACAACAACTGGAGGACGGTGCGGTAGCCGTAATCAAAGGAGCTTCTATTCTTCTCCTCCCGGCACACTACCAGCCTGGGGTCGACCGGCAGCTTCAGGGATTCATGGGCTCTGCGGTAGCCGCTTTCCCTGTCATAAGCCACCGTCCGGTTCTTGGGAGCGTTCAGGAACAGAATATGCCTGTGTCCCAACTGCAACAGATACTCCGTTACCCGGCAACTGACACCTACATTATCATTGTCCACGTAGGAGACTCCGGTTTCATAAGCCATGGGGGGTCTGCCGATTACGACAACGGGTGTCCGGTTCATGACTCTTTCTTCCAGACGGGAATCCTTCATGACCGGATCCAACAAAATCTCGCCGTCCAGCGGATCGGAAGACCAGTTTTCCGGCCGGCTTGCAAAATCCTTGGGCAGTGTGTTCACCAGAAGCCGGTATCCTCTGCTGTAGCATTCCTTCAATACGCCGTTCAGCAATGTCATATGAAAGGCTCCGAACTTGACCTTCTCCCCCTCCATATTCAATCCGATGATCCGGGTTTCCATGCCGGCCAGGCTGCGCGCCCAGTAGTTGGGTTTATATTTCAGCTCGCGGGCGGCGTCCAGCACACGGTCGGCCACTTGCTTGCTGATGGGCCTCTTTTTGGAAAAAACGTTGGATACGGTGCTTTTGGATACTCCTGCAATCCTTGCTACATCATCAATCGTTGCCAATACACCATCTACCTCCCGCCTGCTTCCTTACAAGCTAGATATTAAACCGGTTTTATGAGAGGAATATCAACTTGGCTTAAATGATTTGTAAATCCTGTTTTTTACGCAATATTTTCTTCATAAATAGCGGGTTATTACCGTTATTTCCCTTGTTTTCGCAGAGGCATGCAAGGGCCGGACATAGAACCGGTTCGATAAAACGGGCTTGTTTTTTGCGGGAAGAAGCGGTTGTCATGGTGCCGCATCTGCCGCATGAACTGCTTATGGGACAATCTAATGTTGCGCGGTGGCCATGCGTTCTACTATGATGATGATAAAGCGTTATCATGAAGCATGGGGGTGGACAGCCTCATGCGCATTGTGCTGCAAGAGAGTCAGTACGGGGTGGCGTCAATTAACAGCTTGAGCCGGTGTACCAGGACGGGCTGCAGGGATGGAGGAGAGGCTTTGTTAGGACATGCAAGAGCAGCGCTGGGCAGGAAAATTCTTAAACGGTTCTGGGTCATATCGGATTTGCAGCAGAGCGACCCCCTTAACTCGGAGAGATGCTTGCGGACGGCGGTTGCCGATCACAGAGATTTATCGCTGGAATGCGACGCCATCTGGTATCTGGGGGATGCCATCGAGAGGCAGGATGAGGAAGCGATCCGTACCATGTGCGGAATTCATCTTCAGTATTTGCAGCCGTTAGCGGTGCCTGTCCGTTATGTCATGGGCAACCATGAGTTTGATTTGTACCGCTCCCGGGTAAACGAGGGTTCTCTTCAAGGCCCCGGGGAGGACTTTCCCTTTTGGAATACGGTGCGTTCTGTGCCCGGATGGAGGACCATAGAATCGGTGGACCAGTTCTTTTTTGTGGAGGATATAGGGGAATTCCTGGTGGTGTTCTTCTCCGATCATGGAGACCCCGCAGGCAGGTGGTTCACCACTCACGGGGAAGCCCGCGGTGCGGCCGACTATCCTTATGGTGCGGAAGAATATGCCCGGGTCCGGGAGATGATCGCCGGGTCCGGCAAGCCGGTGATTACCGCTTCCCATTATGCATTGGCAGGTGGAGCCAGGCCTTCCGCATTGTTAAATCAATTGCTCCCCCTTCCCGATACAGTCCGCTTGCACCTCCACGGCCATTCCCATATCGGCGATCAGGTGTGGGGCGGCAAGGATTGCTACAGGAAGATCGCCTGTGTGGATCACCAGGCCATTCCCCAAGTGAATATCTCCTCATTGGAGAATACCCGCGGCAACTCCATCCGCTCCGCCTACCTGGAGATATATGAGGACCTTAGCTTCGGAGTATGGTTCAGGAACCATATGAAGAAGCGGTGGGAGGACGCCTATTTATCAGGCGGATGAATGAGGAGGAGAGATGCAGCAGGGCGGTCATGTCTTCTTCGGCGTGCTTGTTTTATAAACCAGCTTCTGCTTGTACTCTCCTGGTGTCATACGGTAGACGCTCCTGAAGACGCGGATGAAGTAGTGCGGCTCCCAGTTGAAGCGCCCGGCCAATTCGGAGACAGGCAACTCCGGCTGCTTCTCCATCCAGAGGGCGGCCTGCTGCATGCGGAGCCGCTTCAGGTAGGCATGGGGCGGGAGGCCGTAAGCCTGGCGGAACAGCCGCTGGAAATGCTGGACGGAATAACCCACAGCCGCCGCCAGGTTGGAGATCAAGAGCGGCTCGCAGAAGTGCTCATGCATCAATACCGTGGCCCGCTGCAGGGGCTCGCTCAGATGCTGGCTTGCCCGTTGGGGCATCACCTCGGCGGACACCCTGCTCTCTGCGAGCAGCAGCAGAAAATCATAGAGCAACCGCGAAGCTTGTCCCAGTTGGGCGGGCTTGGCCCCATCCGCTATCTCCCATATATCGCGCAACGGCTGCTCCAGCAAGCTTCCGTCGCGAAGCTGGAGGGGCGTCTCCAAGGGCAGTCCGCAATTTTCCGCAATAACATGAACCGCTCCCCCGCTGATCCCCAGATAACCCACTTCCCAGGATTCCCCGGTTGCCGCGGCATACTGGTGGGCCCGCCCTGCCGGTACGAGCATGGCCTCATTGGCTCTGAGCACTACGGTCTTCTGCTCCGTCCGCATTTTATCCACGCGCCCGTTCATAGCCGGTGCAATCCTGCCGGCTGTCACGCCGCCATCTGCAGCCTGATGCCCTCTTAACGGCCTGTTCATGAAATCGAAGCGTCCGCTCCCGGCGAATGTAATAAAGATTTGCATGGCGGGATACCCGTTGGCACGTGACTGGTAAGATTGCTCATGAGCCCCTGCGCTGTACAACTGAAGGGGCAGGGGCGTCAGTTGGCTGGTCAGGGAGAGCCGGAAGGGCAGTTGCATAGTATTCCTCCAAATGTTCATTTCGTGTTATCAAATCATGCTTCTATATTAACCATTGCCGCCGCTCTGTTCTTACAATAAGAGTATACGATTATAGAAAAGGAGCATACAAGGTGGAAATGAAGCAACCGCGCGGCAAAATTTTATTTGAAGACGGCTGGATGTTTGTTCAGGAGAAGATAACCGTACCCTATGCGGTCAAGGCGGGCATGACCGGAGGCATAACGGATACCGGATGCCCGGAGGACATAGATGACGGAGACTGGCTGAAGATTGCCTATACGGACAGAGGGATGGATTCCCGGGAATTGGCATGGAAGCCGGTCCAGCTTCCCCATGACTGGTGTGTGGAGCAGCAATATGTGGCAAGCGACGATATCGGGGCGCGTCCCGGCAGCCATGGATATTTACCAAGCGGAACAGGCTTCTACCGCAAGCTGTTCACCGTCCCGGCACAAGGGCTGGGCAAAAAATGGAGCATCCGCTTCGACGGCATTACCGGCTCAAGCACGGTTTGGGTGAACGGGCATCTGCTCATCGAGCATCGGGGAGGTTATCTGGGATTTGCCTGTGATCTGACCGATGTTCTCCGTTACGGGGATGAAGGGGAGAATGTTATAACGGTCAAGGTGGACACAACCGACCATGAAGGCTGGTGGTATGAAGGCTGCGGCATCTACCGTCATGTCTGGCTGGAATATACGGAGCGGCTGCATATTGCCGAGCATGGGATTCAAGTAGCCACGCCGGAGATTACCCCGGATTACGCTCTTGTAACCGTCAAGACGGAAGTAAGCAATGAGCACACAACGGATGCCAATATCCGCCTGCATACGGCGGTCTATGACCAGGATAAGCGGCTGGTGGCCTCTTCCTCCCTTGTTGCACTTGCTCCATGGTATGCCGGTACCCAACTGGAGCAGCAGCTGACGGTGGAGCATCCCCGGCTGTGGTCCCCGGAGCAACCGGATTTGTACAGCGTATTGGTGACAATCTGGCATGGAGAGGCAATCGCAGACAGCTGCCAGGTCATGTTCGGCATCCGCAGCATTTCCTTTGACGCGGAGCAGGGGTTCATTCTGAACGGAATTCCCACTCCTATCAAGGGAACATGCAATCACCAGGATTTTGCCGGAGTGGGGGTGGCCCTCCCCGACAGCCTGATCGACTACAAGCTCAGACTGCTGAAGGAGATGGGCAGCAACGCCTACCGCAGCGCCCATCATCCGGCAGCGCCGGAGCTGCTTGATCTGTGCGACCGGTTGGGGATGCTTGTCATCGATGAGAACCGGAAGCTGGACTCCAGTTCCACGGGGTTATCCCAACTCAAGGAGTTGATCCGGCGGGATGGCAATCACCCTTCTGTCATTATGTGGTGTATGGAGAATGAAGAGGTGCTGGAGGGGACCGTAACGGGAGCGAGAATTCTCAAGACCATGGCGGATACGGCGCACAGGATTGATCCCGCCCGCCAGGTTGTGGCGGCTATGAATCACGGCTGGAATGAAGGCGGATACAGTGACGTGATTGACATAGTAGGGTACAATTATGGTCAGCGCGATGCTCAGGATATCCGTGACCGCGAGGATCATCCCGGCCGGCTGGTTATTGGTACGGAGAGCGCCAGCTTCACCACTACCAGAGGCGAGTACGCCGATGACCCCGAGCGGGGCTATTGCTCTGCCTATGGCACCAATCTTCCCTCATGGAGCTGCAGTCCAGAGAAGGCTTGGAATGACGTGATGCAGCATCCTTTTCTCACGGGAGTATTCCTGTGGACCGGCTTCGATTACCGCGGAGAGCCTACTCCGTATCTGTGGCCCTGCATCAACTCCCACTTCGGGATCATGGATACCTGCGGCTTCCCGAAGGATATCTATTATTATATCAAGGCGGCGTGGACCGGAGAGCCGGTGCTTCATCTGTTTCCCCACTGGAACTGGCAGGGCCGGGAGGGGGAACTCATCGATGTGCGCGCGTATACCAATCTGGATGCGGTGGAGCTGTTCGTAAACGGGGTCAGTCTGGGAGTACAGCAGACGGAAGGGCCAGGCGAACTGCAATGGCCGGTTGTATATGTGCCGGGAGAGCTGCGGGCGGTTGGCCGGCGGAACGGGCTGGTATGCGCAGAGACAACAGTGTTCACTACAGAAACTCCTTGCCGCATTGAGTTGTATCCCCACCGTACTGCTATAAACGCAGACGGCGCAGATACTGTTGCGGTGAGGGTCGCCGTTACGGATCAGCACGGCCGGGTGGTTCCTTATGCGGATAATGACATTCTATTTTCGGTGACGGGCCCCGGACGGATACTGGGCGTAGGCAACGGCAACCCCAGCAGCCATGAGCCGGACAAGGCCAACCGCAGGCGGACATTCCACGGATGGTGCCTTGTTTTGGTCCAGAGCAGCGGCGGGCAGGGAATACTGCGGCTGCAAGCGGCAAGTCCCGGGCTTGCCGGGGCGGAAGCGGTACTGCAGCTGAAATGACAACATGTATTTGCTGATAATAAGGGGAGATTTGGCGTATGGGAGGACTTGCCCGGAACATTCACAAGAAATATTTGCGCCGCATTTATTTATGGGTCATGCTGGCTACTATGGTGTTGATCATCGTCTTTTCAGCGGGGCTGTATATCAACATGGAAGATGCGGTATTGAAGAAGGAAGCCGTCAATAATGAGAAGATATTGGGGCAATTGAAGATCAGCATCGATAATATGCATGATGTGATCCGCAACATGGGCGCCTCCCTTTATTACAGCAATGAGTCCCAATCCCTGATGTTCGCCCAGTCAGAGGGGGCTGTCTATGATCTGATCACCAAGATGGGGATCGTGGAGAAAAGCATCGGCGCCTACTCGTTCATCCATTCCGTCAATATTTATAACGGCACGCTGGATACCTTCTACTCCACATACCAGAGCCTTTCCAATGTGGACCATAATTTGAAGCTGCTGTTGAACTCCAGCGCAGGTCTGCAAAAGATGAAGTTTATTCCCCTATCCATTGAGAGTACATACGGTCAACGGGAGGACCTGCTGTCCTTCGCCGTATTCGAATCCGTCAACTCCAGCGGCAAGCCTGACGGGGCGGTCATTATCAATATCAGGACCCAATGGCTGGCCGATCACATACGAAGCCTGACCCACAACGACGGGACAGGAGCGGATTACATCTCGATTATTGACAAGGAAGGCTCGGTGCTCTTCGGGACAGGGCCGGCGGTCGGGAGCGGACAGGCAACCCGGGAGACGCTTTCCCGATTTTGGGAATCCAACCCGGGAGAAGCCAGCTTCGATTTCATGAAGATGGAACAGGGAGGCCGGGAATATCTGACGGCCTTTATCCGGGTGGAGAACGCGGACTGGTCCATTCTGATGATGCAGGATGACCATCAGTTTTCCCGGTTTCAGCACCAGTTGAAGGTGAACATCGTTGTTTTGACCCTGATTTTCCTGCTGGTGGTCTTATTCTCGTCTTATATGGTCTCCGGCACCATCTATATGCCCTTCGGCCGGTTCGTCAAGGATGTAGTGTCCCGTATCCCGGAGGATGAACTGGAGCAGGACCAGCAGGATGAGCTGGACCTGTTGTCCCGGATCTTTCAGAGCCATGTCCGCCAGATTGAGCAATTCCGGGATAAGGCCCATTCCAATAATCGGGTGATGATGAGCTTCTACTTGCGCAGTATGCTGGCTGAGAGCAGAACCATGAGTGAGGAAGAATGGAAAAAGGCAGAGGAAGCGGTTCAACTGGATTTATCCGGAAGCAACAGTTTCTGTGTATGTGTGGTTCATCTGGACCGGTTCGCCGGGCGGTCCGCCCGTTTCAGCGAACGGCAGAAGGAGCTGTACGGTTTTGCCGCAGCCAATGTGTTGACCGAATGCCTTGCCCGGGATTATGCTTGCGCCTCCGTGGACTTGAAGAACGGGCAACTGGTACTTCTGGTGAGCATGCTGCGCGGGAAGGCTGACGAAGCAGGCGGCACAGATGCACATGATGCCCATCCGGCAGCAGCCCGTGCCAACGATGCGCATACGGATGCAGATCATGCCGCTGCCCATTACGCTCATACTGACAATGCGGAAGCTGCCCATCACGCTCATATGGACCTTGCTGATGCGCGCCTTGCCGGTTCCTCCCGCTCCATGGACCATGCCGTCCTTCAACAGGCCATCGCCAATGCCCAGCAGTTTATCCGGCAGCATTACAAGATTACCTTCTCCGTATCCGTAAGCAATCCCTCCTCCCGGCGCACAGACATTGCCGGACTGTATGAGGAGGCGCTGCGCTACGGGATGTACCGCTTCGTCCAAGGCTATGGGGCCGTTCTCTTCGAAGAGACCGTTGCGGCTATGGATCAGCTGAAGGAATTGGATTACTCCATTCTTCCAGAGAAGAAGTTTGTGGAGGATATCAAGCGCCGTGATCTGGAGACGGTGGGGAAGACCATAGATGAGGTTGTGCAGAAGCTGAAGCGGTATAACTATAACTCCATCAAGCTGTACCTGATGCATTGGATTTATCTGGTATTATCTACACTGGATGAGTTGGACCGTACCCGGCTCGGCTCGTCGGGACTTCAAGTGGACAGTCTGGCGCAGCGCATCATGGATTGCGAGACGCTGGAGGAGTCCGGTCAGGCGCTGTATCAGGCTATCGGTCAGGCATCCCAGGCAAGCACGGTGGACAAGAATGAGAAGCATGTGATTCTGACGGAGGCGGTTAAAGAGATTATCCGCCACAATTATCATGACAGCGGGCTGTACCAGCAGCAGATTGCCTCCATGCTGAAGCTGTCCTCCACCTATGCCGGCAAAATATTCCGCGAGGTGGCTGATATCTCCATCAATGATTACTTAACCGAAATGCGGATGACCAAGGCGGCGGAACTCTTGGAGCATTCCAGCCTGAAGGTGGAGGAGATTATGCTGGACGTAGGCATCGAGAACAAGAGCTACTTTTTTAAGCTGTTCAAAAAAAGGTACGGCGCCACACCGCGGGAGTATGCCCGCAAGAAGAGTCTGGATGAGCTATAATCATCGGGGCGGGATAAAGAGGGCAATACGCGACAAGCAGGCGCGCAACACATTTCGGCTCGCTGCCAACAGCGAGGAGCACCTGAGGCGGCGTGCATCGGCCAACAGCGAGCAAATTGCTAGCTCTGGAGCGCCTGCAGTGGCGTGCGTCGGCCAACAGCGAGCAAATTGCTAGCTCTGAAGCGCCTGCGGCGGCGTGCATCGGCCAACAGCTAGCAAATTGCTAGCTCTGAAGCGCCTGCAGCGGCGTGCATCGGCCAACAGCGAGCAAATTGCTAGCTCTGGAGCGCCTGCAGCAGCGTGCATCGGCCAACAGCTAGCAAATTGCTAGTACAACGTCTTGTAAATTCGTTCCTCATTCTTGAGGCCGGGCCTTCCCGGCTTGCAACGGACCTGAGAGACCAAGTCCGTTACAATTCCAAACCCCCGGTTTTTGACCGAATAAGGGCGCTCAGGTCCGTTGCAGCCTAGGGCGTGTCTGAACACCCGCTTGAGGGCATCTTTCACCGCTTTTTCACCCCGAGCTATCGTTACTTTCGCTTGGCCCGGGGTCCCCGGTACGCCTGCCCGAAAGGGCCTGGCCAGAACCGATAATTTGGGTATTATCTGCTCCCCTCAGAGGTTCAGACACGCCCTAAAGCGATGACTCTTCTTCGCCAAACTACTCCCATAGGAGTCGGTTCCCTTTTGTGCTCACTGTGTTTTAGCCCTTCCGGGTTCTTCTCCTGTAGGGACCGATTTTCAACATGATGTACTAGTTCTGGAGCGCCTGTGGCGGTGTCCATACTGGAGAAGTATAGGAAAAAACGACCACTAAGTTACCCGCTTCTCAACCCTTCGAAGATCCTTAGGAACCTGATGGCATCCGCCCCCAGGTTCTATTTGTCTTTGCACCTCAAGATAGGCTGCAGATAAGCACCTCAACATGAACCGTCTGTCCCCAATGCGCCGCAGTTCCCGGGAAAAGCAGACATGCACCTCAGCATGGATCTCCACTCTACATAAATCCTAGGCCGTGTTAGCAAACCCGTTTGAGGGCATTCTCAGCGCCTTTTCGCCGTTTGCTTCGTTACTTTTGCTTAATGTCCCCTCCGGTATGCCTTCACAAAAGTGCCTTGCCTGGAACGAAAATTCACTATCTGCTCCCCTCGAAGTTTGCAAACACGCCCTAGGCACCCAGCATCTTACAGCTAATCTCCGTTACCGAAGCCAATTATGCATCTATTTGTTCCGATTACACTCAATCCTACACTTAAATGAGAATTGTACACTTTTTCTTTGCAGGCTTCCGACGGTATGATAGCGGTGAAATTGCTTCACATTAATCGTCACACTGACACCAACAACAGAGGATGTGCATCCCGCAGCTGCAGCCGGGCAGCCGGATGTGGACATTCCCTCCATCTTCGCCCGTATGCTCGCCCGATACAAGCAAGCGGGAGGCGAGAGGCTGAGGAGGAGACCAAGGACTTGCAGCCTGACAAGTCCATGTCCGGCCCAACAGATATGAGCCGCTGAACCGCTGAGCGATGACAACGCGAGAGGAGAATCAAGCATGAGCAGCAAGCAAACGCCGGTTTCCAGTGAAGAGTGGATGAAAAGCCGGCCGGATATCACCGTATATATCCCTCCGGAGGATGAATACACCGGGGATAACGAGCATTTTCTCGTCTTCCAGGCTCTCTGTGGAGACTGGCTGGCCCTGTGGACCCAGAGCTCGGTGGAGGGCTTCGGGGACAACCACCTGGTGCTTGCCCGCAGCCGGGACCAATTGGACTGGTCCGAGCCCCGGGTTATAGCGGGTCCCCCCCGCGGACAGCGGGGCGGTCAGGCCAGCTGGGGCTTCCCGGTGGTGTCCCGTCAGGGCAGGATATATGTTTTCTATACCAAGGATGTGGGCATATACGATCTGGACAAACAAACCTGCGGCGCCATGGGTGTGCTCTACTCCGACGACGATGGATGGACATGGACTCAAGGGGAGGATATTCCCATTCCCCGCAACCGCTTTGACCATCCTGATCCCCAAATGCCGCGGAACTGGATCGTCTGGCAGAAGCCCATCCGGGACAGCCGCAACCGTCCCATCGCCGGCTGTACCCAGTGGAGCAGCCCCGCCGTGTCGCCTCCGCCTCCGGCATGCTGGTACAGCAAGGACTCCCGCTGTCTGTTCATCCGCTTCGACAATATCGACGAAGCCCCTGATCCGCAGCGGCTTGCTGTCACCTGGCTGCCGGAGCAAGGGGAAGGGCTTGCAGTCGCCTACCCGGGGCACTCCGGCCTGTCTGTAGCCCAGGAGCCCTCCCTTGTGCTGCTTCCCGACGGCAGGCTGTTCTGTGTGATGCGCACATTTACCGGGAAAATATGGTATTCAATATCCGCTGATGACGGCGCTACCTGGAGCGCGACCAAGATGCTCCGTTACCGGGACGGAGGAGAGCCTGTGCTGCAGCCCATCGCCTCCTGCCCTCTTTATCCGCTGGATGACGGGCGCTATGTGCTGGTGTTTCACAACAATGACGGGCATGTGGGCCCTTATGGACCGGAGGATGCGCTATACAACCGGCATCCGGCTTATTTGAGCATCGCCCGCTATGTGGAGGGAGCCGAACAGCCCCTATGGTTCAGTCCGCCCAAGCTGTTCCTGGATAACGGCGGTCAGCCCACAGGTCCCAAGGGTACGAATGAAATCGCCACTTACCCCAGTTTTACCCAGTGGAACGGCAGGACGATCCTGTGGTATCCCGACCGCAAATACTATCTGCTGGGCAAAATAATTCCGGCAGCCTGGCTGGAGGAATAGGCACAACCGACAGCAGCTGATGCTTCGGAAGGAAGTTCATTCTGCTCATGCTTCGGAAGAGGTTCTTTTTCGCTCAAGCTGATCTGGTTAAGGTTGATAAGACTCTCCGGCCATGATCATCAGAAAGACTCGCTTCAATACCACAAACCGCTGTCCTGGCGCTGCTAACGGCGGCAAAGGTAGGCCGAAGAGAACAGCAAGCAGGTCAGGAGTACCGCATGAGTGCCGGAGAACAGAGTACAAAATGTAGCAGAACAGGATCAGGAGGCAATGCGCATGTTGAAGAGAGAGAATACGCCGGTGCTGCCGGATACAAGGAATCTGCCAAGACAGCCTGAACGGGAGTACGGCTTAAGCTCCCCGGGAAGAGAAATTGAATTCCAATGGACTTCGGCTTCTTCGCATGGAGGAGGCTATATCACCGGCATCATTCAGGATTGGAAGGAACCCTCCATTCTATATGCCCGTTGCGACGTGGCAGGAATCTACAAGAGCACAGACGGCGGAGCAAGCTGGCGGACGGCCAATAACGGCATGACCCATTGTCATCATCACAGCGTGCAGAGCTTCGCCCTTAGTCCACATGATTCCGGGGTGCTGTTCCGCTGCTCGGGTGAAGCCAGAGGAGGACGCATATTCGGTACCATCCACAAAACCGTTAACGGAGGGGAATCCTGGCATGAGGTATGCGAATCCCTGGATTTCTACGGGAACGGGCCTACCCGCATGTGCGGAGAGGTGATCGCGTGCGATCCCTTCGATGCCAGCTTCGTCGCAGCAGGGGGATACAGCGGAGGGGTATGGGTGAGTGAGGACGCAGGAGAACGTTGGCATTACCGGGGGCTGGAAGGGGAGCGAATCTCCCACATGGCATTCCATCCGCTGGCCAGCCAAGTGCTCTATGCGGGAACGATTGGGGATCAGGCGCTGTTGACTGAAGCGGGAGAGGACCGGCTTCAGCTGCTCCAGGACTTCCCGCGGGCAAGCAGCGGCACGGGCAGGCTCTATAGGAGCACGGACCGGGGGCTGACGTGGGAGCTGCTGCTGGAGGGATATCATATCTGCGAATTGGCTTTCGGCCCTGCGGAGCCGCAGATCCTCTATATGACTCATATGAAGCCTGGCGGAGTGCTCCGTTCTATGGACGGCGGGAGCACTTGGCAATCTGCTGCAGCCGGGTTGCCCGCAAGCAAGGATTATTATACCATCGCAGCCGATCCCCATCATCCCGGCCGGCTGTACACAGCTCCAGCCTTCAAGTCGGAGGGGGCGGGGGAGCATCCCATTCCCGTCTACCGCTCGGATAACGGCGGGGGGACCTGGGAGATTGTCTTCCACCACGCTGCGGACCATGTTGTGAAGCGCCCGCCGCATATGCCCCACTGGTATATGGGGCTCGCCATCTCCAAGCTCCGGGTGGATCTGACCGACCCGCTGTTCCTGTATATCACCAATTGGTTCGGTGTATGCGTCAGCCGGGATGGAGGTCGCACCTGGTCCTGCCACCAGTTCGCGGGGATTGAGAATACCTGCATGGAGAGCATTATGGCCGACAGCAAGCAGCCGGGCAAGGTCTATGCGGTGCTGGCTGACCATGCCCCCCTGGTCAGTGAGGATTATGCCGCCACCTTCTTCCATATGGAGAAGCGGTGGGAGGACCGTTCCTCAACGGCCATCGCAGCTTCTGCGCATAATCCCGGCTTCCTTCTCTACAGCGTGGGCACGCCGGGGCGGGATTGCACGCTGATCCGTTCGGAGGACGGCGGGAGAACCGGAGAAGCGGTAATGAGGGTGGATAATGGGGAATTCATCCAGTCCCTGTGCGGGGATGAGCAGACTCCGGGACGCTTCTACGCCTATGTGGAAGGCCGTCTGGATGAAGAGGCGGGCTTGTATGCCAGTTCCGACTGGGGCAGGACTTGGAGCCGGTTCGGCCTGAAGCTTCCCCGTTATATCCGCACCCTGCCCCACCGGCGGAACTGGGTGGAGGCCGAATTGCTGTCGGTAGTGGTTTATCAGGTGAAGAACGCCTGCGGCACCAACCAACTGATGTGCTGCGACCCATGGGAGCCGGGCGTCCTTTATTTTGGGGAACGGACGGAAGGGCTGTGGAGAGTCTCCGGGGAAGGGGGCAAGTGGACCCGGCTTGGCGACAGCGCGCTGCCTTTCCACAAACACAACACTTCTGTGCTTCAATGCATCAAGGCTGACCCGGCCAATCCGGGCGTGTTGTATGCGGGCTTCATTCACGAAGGGCTGTGGAGAAGCAGGGATTACGGCGGTAATTGGGAGAAGCTGTTTCCTGTGGGGGATACGCCGTTTAATGCCAGCTCCGTTGCCGTCGGCGGCTCCTGCGGCCAGGAAATCTATGTGGCCTGTGAGCCGCTGTACTGGTCCCATCATCCTTCCTCCGTCTATTACAGCGGTGACGGCGGAGCCTCCTGGCGCAACATTCAGCCCGCCTCACTGGGGGCGATCCGCTGGAAGGCCATATCTTTGGACGCAGGCGGATCCGTCCTGTACGGGGCGTCCTGCGGCAGCGGCATCTTCACCGCCCGTAAAAAAACGGGGCAGCCCGGCATGACGGAACAGGAGGCGTAAAAAAGTGCGAAAGCGGTTATCTGCCGACTTCAGACGCAATGTAGAATTGCTGTCCATGAATATTCCCACAGTGCTGTGGGTGCTTGTTTTCTCGTATCTCCCTATGATCGGCCTGATTCTGGCCTTCAAGGATTACCGCTATGATCTGGGCATGTTGGGCAGCAAGTGGGTAGGCTTGCAAAACTTTGATTTTCTGTTCTCGTCGAACAATGCCTGGCGGATTACCCGCAATACGGTGGGAATGAACCTGATGTTCATTATCACAGGTCCGATCATCGGCATTCTGTTCGCGGTCCTGCTCAATGAGATTACCAAGCGCTTTATTAAGATCTACCAGACGATCATCTTCTTTCCGTATTACCTGTCCTGGGTAGTGGTCGGCTATGCTTTCATTGGGTTGTTCGATATGGAGAGCGGCCTGATCAACCGTCTGATTATGAAATTCGGCGGGGAAGCGGTCATGTGGTACAACGAACCCCGGTATTGGCCGTTCATTCTGCTCGTCACCTATATCTGGAAGCATGTAGGGTTTACCTCCATTCTGTACTATACCACGATTATCGGCATCAGCCGGGATTATTACGAAGCGGCGGAGATCGACGGGGCCACCAAGCTGCAGCAGATCCGCTACATCACCTTGCCGCTGCTCGTCCCCACCGTCATTATCCTGATGCTTTTGGATATCGGGAATATTTTCCGGGCGGACTTCGGCATGTTCTATTTCCTGACCCAGAACTCAGGCGCCCTGTATGAAACCACCGATGTGATTGACACCTATGTATTCCGCACATTGCGGGAGCTGGGGGATATCGGAATGGGGACAGCAGCCGGATTCTTCCAGGGGGGCGTAGGGCTTCTGCTGGTGCTGACGGTGAACTGGATTGTCAGAAGATTCAACCGGGAGAATGCCTTATACTAAGTGGAGGATTATGACTATGAGTGAAGCAAAAGGGTTGCCCAAACTGATGATTCATGCGGCTTTCATTATTTTCTGCCTGTTCTGCGCCACTCCGTTGGCGATTGTGATCTCCGCCTCTTTTACCGATGAGCTGTCCATTGTCCGCAACGGCTTCGGCGTCTATCCCGAGAGCTTCAGCACAACAGCTTACGAATTTGTCTTCAAGCAGGGCCAGGCGTTGTACAATGCATATGGGGTAACCATTCTGGTGACGGCGGCAGGAACCTTCCTGTCGATTGCGATGATCTCGCTTACGGCTTATACTCTTTCCCGCAAAAGCTTCAAATACAGAAGCGCGTTGTCCTTCTATATTTACTTCACCATGCTGTTCAGCGGAGGGATGATCCCAAGCTACATTCTTGTCACCAAATACCTCAATATGGGCGATACCATCTGGGTGTTGTTCGTGCCCATGCTCATCTCACCCTGGTATATCTTCCTGATGCGGCGGTTCATGTCCGATATCCCCGACGCGCTCACGGAATCGGCCAAGATCGACGGGGCCAATGAATACCGGATCTTCCTGAGCATCATTCTGCCCATGTCCAAGCCCGCTGTAGCCGCCCTGTCCCTGATGCTGGCGCTGGGCTACTGGAACAATTGGTGGCTGAGCCTGCTGTATATCGAGAATGACAAGCTAAGCTCGCTGCAGTATCTGCTGTACCGGATCATGTCCAACGTCCAGGCCATGCAGGAGGCGCAGATGAACCAGATCTCCCTGGCCCAGGCCCAGTCTCTGCCGGAGATGTCGCTGCGGATGGCCATGTGCGTGCTGGCGGCCGGCCCTGCCCTGTTCGTATTTCCGTTCTTCCAGAAGTATTTTGTCAAGGGGCTTGCGGTAGGCGCAGTCAAGGAGTAGGGGAAGAATCAACAAGCGGAGAATCAACAATCAGTAGAATCAACACGCAAATCAAGAGAGGTCACACCAGTTCTTAAAGGCCGCAATGGCCTTGAGATAATTCATAACAAAAGGCGGGAGATTTCTATGAACAGACAAAAGGGAAGGTCATGGGGAAAAATGGCACTGGGCGCTGTCTTGGCACTGGCGCTCACTTTGACGGGATGCGCCGGCAAATCCGGCAGCGGTGACGAGAAAGGAGCCGCACCGTCAGCCCAGGCTACGGCGGCAGCCTCCGGCGCGCCGCAGCAGAAGCTGGAGCCGGTCACACTGACCTGGTACCTGCCGGTGGCCGAGGTGCAGAACGATCTGGCCAGCGTGGAGGCGGCGGCCAACAAGATTCTGCAGGAGAAGCTGAACGTCACCCTGAAGCTGGTAATGTTCGACTACGGCTCCTATAACCAGAAGATGCAGCTGAAGGCCGCATCGGGAGAGGAATTTGACCTGGCCTTCTCCTCCTACAGCTGGCTGAACAAGTACCCGGAGGGCGTGTCCAAGGGAATGTTCGTGGAGCTTGACGACTTGCTGGCCAAGTATGCGCCCGAGTATTATGCCTCCATTCCGGCCAAGTATTGGGATGCCGCCCGAATCAACGGCAAAATCTACGGCGCGCTCAACTACCAGGTCTATGCCAGCAGCAAAGGCTTCATGGTGCAGAAGGCGCTGGCCGACAAATACGGCCTGGACTACAAGAATGTCACCTCGCTTAAGCAGGTAGAAGATTTTCTGGCGAAGGTTAAGGCCGGCGAACCCGATATCACTCCATTCGGGGCCGACAAGCTGGGAATCATCGATCTGAACAATTTCGGCAAGGATCAGAAGGAGCACTGGGATGCCAACCGAAACCATCTGGTTATGAAAATCGGAGACCCCTCCTTCAAGCTGCAGACGCTGGATGACCAGGAATACCGCAGCGATTTCGAAGCCAACATCGGCAAGGTCCGGGAATGGTACCAGCAGGGCTTCATGCGCAAGGACGTAGCCAGTGTGCAGAACCTGAACCAGGAGCTGGCCGGGGGCAAATATGCCATGTGGACGGCCACCTATAAGCCGGGCGGCGATGTGGAGCTGTCTGCCAAGCTGGGCTTCGAGGTCGTGCAATTCCAGTACGTGAAGCCGGTGGCTACGGCCGGGTCCATCATGTCCACCTTAACCACCATCAGCAAAACTTCCAAAAATCCCGAACGGGCCATGATGCTGCTCAATTTGGTGAATACGGATAAGGAACTGTACAATCTGCTGGCTTACGGCATCGAGAACAAGCATTACAAGAAGGAGGCGGACGGCACCGTTTCCAAGGTGGAAGGCGGCGGCTACTGGCCGAACATCTCCTGGGCCATGGGCAACCAGTTCAACGCCTATATTATCAAGGGCATGAGCCCCACTGTATGGGAGGAGACGAAGAAATACAATGAAGAGGCGGTGGTCTCTCCGCTGGTGGGCTTTAATGCCGATGTGGAATCGCTTAAGAGCGTCATTGCCAATGTGAATGCAGTCAATGACGAGATGAAATCAAGCCTTTATACAGGAACGGTTGACCCGGCACAGTATCTGCCCCAATATTATGAAAAGTTGCGCAAGGCTGATCCGGACGGGAAGATCCGTACGGAAATCCAGAAGCAGTTGGACCAATGGGTGGCCGCCAATAAGAAATAGGCAAGCTGCCTGCGCATGGTTTGGTTGGAAAGGGGAAGCAGAGCTTCAGCCGCCTGCCCGCCATGCGCAGGCTTTATCTCCATAATGAACAGGAGCGTGAATTGATGATGAAAAAAGCGGTAATGTCCAGTCTGGTTGCCCTTGCGCTGGGAGTGTCCGGCACATGGGGCTTTCTGCCTGCCCACTCCGTGAAGGCAGATCCCCTTGTACCCGGCAATACCTATTACGTAGCCGTGGACGGGGAGGACAGCAATCCCGGCACTCTGGAGCAACCTTGGCGTACGATTCAGAAGGCCGGTGCGATGCTGGAACCAGGCGACACGGCGGTAATCCGTGGCGGCACCTACCGGGAGTCCGTTAAACCTGCCCGCAGCGGTACGGCCGGACAGCCCATAACCTTCCGGGCGATGGATGATGAGCAGGTGATCATCAGCGGGGCAGAGCCGGTCTCCGGCTGGACGCAGCACAGCGGTTTCATCTACAAGGCGCCCGCCGCCCTTAAGCTCGGTGAGGAAGACCAGGTATATGTCAACGGAGAAGCGGTCCATGTGGCCCGTTGGCCCAATCTGGGCGGCGCCAGCCTGTTGGAGCCTCCATTGGCAGTTATGGAAGCGGTATCATATCCCTCCGGCCAACCCGTAACCCTCACGGACCACGAGCTGCCTGAGCAGGACTGGACCGGGGCCAATGTCTGGGTGTGGAGCGCGTCCCGCTGGTCGGCGTGGACCAGCACGGTAACCCAATCCGCGCCACAGAGTCTGAGCTTCGCAGGCAATGAGCCGGACAGCAGCAATCAGGCCAAGGCCGGAGGCGATTATTATCTGAGCGGCACATTGGCGGCGCTGGATGAGCCGGGAGAGATGTTCTACGACCGCGCGGAGCAGATGCTCTACCTGTGGGCTCCGGGCAGCGCCGATCCCAACCAGCTGCTGGTGGAAGCGAAGGAGCGGAAGTATGCCTTCGACTTATCCGGCCGTTCCTACATTCACCTTGAGGGCATCGGGGCGTTCGCCGGTTCCATCACCACCTCCCAGGCGCTGGGCACTGGATCGGCGGCAGTAGGCGGGCAGGGCAGCGCCATCTTCCGGACGGTTGCCGGCTTGCTCCCCTCCCAGACCTATGTGCTTACGGCTTCGGTCAAGGTAGACATCGCGGAAGGCAAGGGCAGTTTGGGAGTCCGCCAGCATGGGGGAGCAGCGGTCACCCAAGTCTTCTCCAACCTGTATTACAAGACCGTGACGGTGGAATTCACCACAGGGGCACAGAGCACCAGCGCCGAGATTTTCCTGCAGATGGACAACGGAATCGGCGAAGCTTATGGGGACGGCTTCAATATCAAGCCCAAAACCGGTTCGGCTGCCGCCCCTGTCATCTCCAACCATGATTTTGAAGAGGGGACTCTGAACGGTTGGCAGGGAACAGGCGGATACCGGCTGGTTCAGGGAGCGGAGTACTGCGTGCTTGACCGCATTACGGCCTTATATGTTTCCCACCGCGAAACCAGTACGGAGAAATATTCCTCCCAGGGGGAGACAGGCATCCGGATTGCAGGCCAATTTAACGAGTTGAAGAACAGCGTCATCTCCCACAGCTCGGGCCGGGGGGTGGATATTGCCGGCAGCGGTCACCGGATTGTCAATAACGAGATCACCATGACCAACTACAGCGGAACCTATGCTTCTGCACTTTCTGTTTCCGGGAACGGCCATCTCATCAGCCATAATACCGCCTATGGCTCGGGAAGAAGCATCCTTGCCTTTGGCGGAGGGCATCTGAGCAACATGGCCGTGCAGTATAATGATTTTTACGAAGGAGGGTATCTGTCCCATGATCTGGGTCTTGTGTACGGGGTTTCTGTTGACGCGGAGAATGTGGAGATCGCCTACAACCGGATTCATGACAACAAGGCAACCAAGGCCAATACCGGACTGTATCTGGACAATTCGTCCCACAACTTCATCATTCACCACAATCTCATCTACAACAATCAGGAAGGTCTTCGTCTGAACCTTCCCGCAGAATTTCATCTGGTCTATAACAATACCTTTTATGGCAATGAACTGGATGTTAAAAATGATTGGGGTTATGTGTTCACCCAGGATACGCTGGGCACGCAGATGTTCAATAATATCTTCTCGGCGGAGCAGTTGTACGGCAGAGAAACCGCCCATGGGCATAATTTGTCCCCTGCTGTTTCGCCCTTGTTCGTGAATCCCGTCGCAGGGGATTTCCGCTTGCAGGCAGGTTCATCCGCTATTGACGAGGGCATTGCACTGACCGGTATTACGGAGGGTTATACAGGAAGCAAACCGGATTTGGGGGCGCTGGAATACGGGCTGCCCGCATGGAGTGCAGGGAGGGACTTTATCAATCCGCCGGAACCCGGTTACGTCCCGTCTGAAGCATCCTACCGCAACCGGATCAGGAATTCCGGATTTGAACGGCAGGATCTGCAGACAAGCGCGGTACAGCCGATTTATGAATGGACCAAAACCGGCAGCCAAGAGGCGGCGATTGTCTGGGGAGCTTCCATGATGAGCTCCACGGGCAATGCGCGGGCCTCCAACAAGGGACTGCGTCTGGGCAAGGGTGAGAATGGAGTGGAGCAGGCAATCGGCGGCTTAACGCCCGCTGCCAGACATCACTTGTTTGTTTGGCTCAAAATTCCGGAGGGAGAAAGCGCTGTGCTGGGAGCGCGGACGGCAGCGGGTGTGCTGGTGGAGCAGGCTTATCCGTCTATGGGAGGAGAGTGGGTCCGGCAGGAGCTTGTATTTGCTGCAGGAGCCGCAGATACCGGGGTAATCGTCTATCTGGGCAAGGGTGCGGGCCTTGATTATGTATATGCCGATGATTTCGGGCTGATCGAGGAGCCTCCCGTAAGCAATGTCTCCATTACGGCGAACACTCCCGTTCTGGAGACGGGCAGCAGCCTGCAGCTTACCGCCCGAATGCTGCCTGTGGCCGTGGATGGAGGGATTACCTGGTCTTCCGGCAATCCTTCGGCAGCCGTTGTTGATGCGGCAGGCAGAGTGACGGCAACCGGAACCGGCAACGTCCTTCTGACAGCCGCTTCCGTTCATGACCCGCTGATCCGTTCCGATTATCCGCTGCAAGTGATCCCTGCCTTACCCCCTGCGTCTGTTACGGATTGGCAGGAGCCGCTTGCCGATCAGGCCCATTGGCTGCTGAACAGTCTGGCAGGGAATGCCACGCTGGCCTTCCATCATAACAAGGTGGAGCTATACGGCCAGGGAGTTGTAAGCTATGTCTACGGGCAATATGGTGACGAGCTGCTTGCCTTCAAGACCCGCTTGGATCTTCCCAACAACGATATGTGGTATGGCTTGCAGCTTGGCAGTTCCTCTAACGCGCAGCTTCCATGGAGCGGCAACAACGGGTACTTGCTGGTGGTGAAGAAGGATCTGCTGGAATTGCAGAAGTGGAATGGCGGTCAAAAGGTGCTCATGAGTCTGCCCAATACGGTGCTGCTGGACAAAACATGGCATCAAGTGAAATTCGGCAAGCTGGATACGCTGTACGGGGCCAATATCCGGCTGGAGGTAGACGGGGAAACGGTGTTCAGCTACTTTGATCCGGTTCAGCCCCTTGCAGGCAGGGGATATTTCACTGTCATCAACAACGCCAAAACCCCAAATGGAGCTATACTGCTAAGCCCTGCCGGTGAGCCCGATCCGGAGGTTAATCTGTTGACCAACGGGGGATTTGAGAATGGCACAGCCGGTTGGACACCCAACGGCTCCAGCGTAACTTCGGTGACGGAGCAGGTTTATTCGGGAGCCAAGGCAGTCCATGTGCACAACCGGACGGCAGCATGGGCCAACATTCGGCAGCCCGTTGCGGTGGATAACGGCAAGACCTATGAAGCCTCCGCCTTGGTCCGAATGGGCGAAGGCACGGATACAGCATTGCTGGTGCTGGAATATACGGCAGGAGGGACGGTAAAGTATCAGACACTGGGCATGGCAGAAGCAACGGGTTCCCAATGGACGCGTGTCTCAGGTCAATATACCTTACGGGAAGCAGCCGCAGTCACATCTCCGTACCTGCGGATCTACACCTCCAATACTACCGGAAGCTTCTATGCGGACCAGGTCAGGCTGGAGGAAACGGCCACCCCGTCCAATTTGCTGCAGAATCCCGGCTTCGAAAACGGCAGAGTGGGTTGGTCTCCCAATGGCTCTTCCATCATGGCAGATGCCTCGGCAGCCCACAGCGGCCAATACTCCATGAAGGTATATAACCGCACGGCGCCATGGGCCAATGTGAGACAGAGCGTGAGCATGGTGAACGGTCAAACATATGAGGGCTCCGCTTGGGTGAAGCTCGAAACCGGTACAGATACGGTATATCTGACAGCGGTTGTTAAGGTTAACGGCACAACTTATTACAGAACCATTGCCAGTGCCGCTGCGGGCAGCACCGGTTGGGTCAAGCTGAGCGGCCGGCATACCTTCAATGAATCCGGACCTATAGGTGAGGCTGAGCTAAGACTTTATACGGGGTCCACCACCAACAGCTTCTTCGCCGATGATATGGTACTGGAGATAGCAGAAGAGTAGTCGAAGGAGCGTTCATGTCCGCAGCCCCCGGCGCCCCGCGGCAGAGATAAGGATGCCTTCTTCATAATTGACTAAAACCAAACACCCCTTTGCATAGCATCGGGGTGTTTGGTTTGTTCAAATTTTCCTGATATCCCCTGATTCTCCAGACTCTTTACACATCCTTCAAAACCATATAGACTAAAATAATGTTCGACATTTTTCGCTGTTTTCCGCGATATGGCCCCAATCTGTATCTGTTGCGAAGAAAGGGCTTGGCGGGGGGCGGGCAGTACGTGTATATGAAACGCAAAGAGCCATTTTCCGGTCCGGGAGGTATTTGAGATGAGAAAAAGCTTATATTGGTTCGGAAGCTCCATCAAAATCAAGCTGATTTTTTTTACAGTAGGGCTCCTGCTCTTTTCATGCTTGATAATCGGCATTCCAAGCCACTATGTGGCGAAGCGGGAGTTGAACGGCCAGGGAGAGACTATTTTGCGCAACGGGGTCAATATGGCTCTGATGTTGATCGACGCCAAAAGCGCCGATGTCAAACAAGGCGTGCTTACTGTGGAAGAAGCCCAGGAGCAGGTGAAAACCTACCTGTTGGGTGAGAAAAATCAAGACGGCACACGGGCTATTACTGCCAAGGTCAATCTGGGAGAGCACGGCTATTTTATCGTTTATGGATTGGACGGGCTGGAGATTGCCCATCCCACACTTGAGGGGACGAATGTCTGGGATGTGACGGACAAAAGCGGCAGCAGCTTCTACTTTGTCCGCGACCAGATTGCCCAGGCCCAAAATGGCGGAGGGTTTACATACTATTCCTGGAATTTGCCCAACTCCGAGCATACCGGAACCAAAATTACTTATTCCGGCCTGGATAACAACTGGGGCTGGGTAGTTGTCGCCGGATCATATATGGAGGATTACAACAAAGGGGCCAATAAAATCACCACACTGATAGTGGTATCCATTCTGATCGTGCTTGTATTGGGGATAGCGGTTTCCCTATTCTTCATCCATGGCATTACCCGCCCGTTGAAGCAGTTGGTGGAGAGCATGAAGAAGATAGGGGAAGGGGATCTCACCACCCGGTTGTCCATAAAACGCAAGGACGAAATCGGCGTTGTGGCAGAGGGCTTCAATAACATGATCCGTTCCCAGCGCGGCATGATCCAAGAGGTGCTGGAGTCCAGTACAACCATCTCCGGTCTGGTGGCGGATACGGACAAGCATATGCAGGAGCTTAACGGGAGCATCGCGATGATATCGGAAGCAACCGGTTATATTTCTGCCGGTATGGAGGAAACGGCAGCTTCGATGCAAGAGATGAACGCCACTTCCACGGAGATCGGTTCCGCCATCGGCAACATAACAGTCAAAGCCGAAGAAGGGGCCGCTTCTGCCAATGAAGTCAACCAAAGAGCCGCCGGCCTAAGGGAAGATGCAGAGAATAACAAACGGGCGGCCCATGAAATCTATGCTCTCACTCACGGAAAGCTCAAGACGGCCATAGAGGATTCCAAGCAGATCGAGCAGGTTCGCATCCTCTCCGAGTCCATCCTGGCCATAACTGCCCAAACCAACTTGCTTGCCCTGAATGCGTCCATTGAAGCGGCACGGGCAGGTGAAGCGGGACGGGGCTTCGCAGTAGTGGCAACGGAGATCAGGAAGCTGGCCGAAACGTCGAAGCGCACGGTAACGCAGATTCAGAGCGTGGCCGAGGAAGTGATCCTGTCGGTGGAGAAGCTGGTGGCAAGCTCGGAGGAACTGCTGGGCTTTGTAAGCACACAGGTGATCGGCGGCAATGAACTTCTGGTGGAAACCGGAGTGCAATACAGCAAGGATGCTGAGCTGATGGACAGCCTTGTTGCAGACATCAGCAGCACGGCCGAAGAGGTGCTCGCTTCCACCAAGAGCATGATCACAGCAATTGATGAAGTGGCCAGAGCAACCAACGAAGGAGCGGAGGGCACATCCCAGATTGCCGCGCAGGTTGGGGACATTATTATCAAGTCCAAGGAAGTTGCCCAGACAACCAATGATTCCAAAGTCATCGCGGACAATCTCATGGCCAATGTATCAAGGTTTAAACTGTAAATGTGACATCGCATGAAGTGTCCCCGCCCCCAGCACCAGCCTTCCGCGGCTTTTGCAAAAACTGCAGCTGCTGAGTTCTTTGCGAAAGCTATGGCTGATGTGTTTGCAAAAGCTATGGCTGATGTGTTTGCGAAAGCTATGGCTGATGTGTTTGCGAAAGCTGTGACTGATGTGTTTGCAAATCTGTGGCTGAGCGTAACGGAAAAAATTTCCGTTATAGGGCGGTTAGCTAGGAATTCAAGGATTTTAACGGAAAAAATTTCCGTTAATTCCGCCCGAACTGGCTTGCTGAGGGGTTTTTGGGGAGAAAATTATTGAATAACGGAAAAAATTTCCGTTAAATAAGAGGAAATACCCCAATTGGCAGAATTAACGGAAAAAATTTCCGTTAAGAGACCGCGACAAAAAAGCCGTCGGTCCCTCTCAGAGGAACGACGGCCTGGCATATCCGCGGCTGACCAATTCATGGCATATCAGAGCTGGGTATTCGTCACATGGTATCGGGTCTGACCATCAATCACACGGCATTCCCGCGGCTCAATTACATTGCGTATTGGCGGAGCAACTCGGCGGTCATATCTTCTTCGGCGACTGCATCTGCAGCAAAATCTTGCTCCGACCAGCATTGCTTGCTCATTTCTTCCGTATCGCATCCATGGGCATGGTCGCATGTGTAGCAGAAGCGCATCAGGTTCTGGGTCACAATGGTTTGATCTTGTTCCATTCTCGTCCACTCCCTTGTTGGTTGGTTATGAGTATAGTTTATCACACGTGCCAAACGCATATTGTGATATTTTTCACAATAATAAAATAATTATTCTTAATAAAGAACAAGCCGAATTTTCCTGCAGAGGGATAAACCGGCTTGTTCGTTGTCAATACCAAGAACCGGCCGAATCCTCTTGCAAGGAGCAGGCCGGTTCTTGGCAACATCTATTGGTTCAATCTACTTCTTCAATCTACTCGTTCAACAGCTTCAGCTTCTCCAATCCCTTGAAGAACAGGCTGAGCAGCATGGCGATGATGGTTGCCAGGGCCATCCCCTTCATGGAGAAGGTGCCCAGGGTAACGGATGCGCCGCTGATGCCGATGACGAGCACGATAGTGGTCAGGATCAGGTTAACCGGCTTGCCGTAGTCGATCTTCGCTTCAACCAGCATCCGGATTCCGGAAGCCGCGATGATGCCGAATAGCAGGAGAGAGACGCCGCCCATTACAGCGGGAGGAATGGAGGTTATAAGCGCAGCCAGCTTGCCGCAGAAGGACAGGATCACAGCAAAGACGGCGGCTCCTCCGATAACCCAGATGGAGTAAACCTTGGTCAGCGCCATGACGCCGATATTTTCACCGTATGTGGTGTTGGGAGTGGAGCCGAAGAAGCCGGAGAGCACCGTAGAGACCCCGTTGCCCAGCAGGGAGCGGTCCAGTCCCGGATCCTTGGACAGATCCTTGCCGACGATGTTGCCGGTTACGATCAGATGGCCGATATGCTCCGCCACTACGACCAGCGCCGCGGGGGCGATAGTGATGATGGCAGACCAGCTCCACTTGGGCGTGTACCTGGTGGGAAGCTCAAGCCAACCAGCCGCTTTGACAGGTGCGAAATCCACCATATCAAATCCCAGCCAGGCCACCAGATAGCCGACGATTATTCCGATCAGAATCGGGATAATCTTCATGAAGCCGCGGAACATAACGGAGCCGACGATGGTGATCAGCAGGGTAATAATGGACACGGTTATGACGCTGTAATCGTAAGAGGCGTTCTCGCCAATCAGGAAGCCGGCATCTTTGGCCGCAACGGGGACAAGCTCAAGGCCGATTACCGCCACGATAGCGCCCATAGCCGCGGGAGGGAAGACCACATCAATCCAGGCCGTGCCTACAAGCTTCACCAGCAGAGCGACCAAACAGAACATGATGCCCACAATAATGAAGCCGCCGAGAGCATATTCATAGCCTTCTCCCGGAGCATGCTTGTCAATTACAATGCCCACAGGAGAGAGAAACGCAAAGCTGGAGCCCAGATAAGCGGGGATCTTGCCTTTGCAGATCAGGATATAAAGCAGGGTGCCAATCCCGTTCATCAGCAGAATGGTGGCAGGGTTAACCTCGAAAATGATGGGTACCAGCACTGTAGCTCCGAACATGGCAAACAGATGCTGGATGCTTAACGGAATGCTTTCCGCAAGCTTTGGACGCTCGTCCACTTGAATAATGCGTTGCACGTTGTAAGACCCCCTGGAATAGTTTTAAGAAAATCCGACATGGTTCTCATTTTTTCTCCATCGAACATCTTATCAGAAAAATTAACCCGTGGATATTATTTTCTTTGCGAAATCACAACCTTTTTTATGCGGCATTGTGACAGCATTTCTTGACGTGCAGCCTGTTTCAAGGGCATAATGAATTAAATCACTTTAAACGGCAATTCTGCAGCGAAAAATCGACAATATAGAAAGGATCTCTCGCGATGAGCATCGAGCAGCTCCTGGAGAAAGCTTCCGCTTATTTGAAAGACAACGATCTCATGCGGATCAAAGAAGCCTACGACTTCGCCGAGCAAGCGCATCTCGGACAGCTTCGCAAATCGGGAGAGCCTTATATCCTCCATCCGCTTGCAGTCGCTGATATATTGGTCAACATGAGCATGGACACTACCTCCATCATGGCCTCTCTGCTACACGATGTAGTGGAGGACACCTCTGTTTCACTTGAAGCGGTTGAACAGCAATTCGGGCATACCTGCGCTATGCTGGTGGATGGACTGACCAAGCTGGAACGGATCAAGTTCAAGACCAAGGAAGAGCAGCAGAATGAGAATTACCGCAAGATGTTCGTGGCCATGGCCCAGGATATGCGGGTGATTCTGATCAAGCTGGCAGACCGTCTCCATAACATGAGAACGCTGAAGTACCAGTCGGAGGAAAGCCAGCGCCGGATTGCCGAGGAGACGCTGGAGATTTTCTGTCCCATCGCGCACCGGCTGGGGATATCCGCGATCAAGTGGGAGATGGAGGATATCGCCCTCCGCTACCTGAATCCGCAGCAGTATTACCGTATTGTCAACCTGATGCAGAAGAAGCGGGCGGAACGGGAGCAATATATTGCCGATGTGATCCAGAAGATCAAGGATAAGGTCGGGGAGATGGGGATTGACAGCGATATCTCCGGCAGGCCTAAGCATATCTACAGCATCTATAACAAGATGACCGCCAAGAACAAGCAATTCAGCGAGATCTACGATTTGCTCGCGATCCGGGTAATCGTGGAGAATATCAAGGACTGTTATGCGGTCCTGGGCATCATCCATACCTTGTACAAACCTATGCCGGGCAGGTTCAAGGATTATATCGCCATGCCCAAGGCCAATATGTACCAGTCCTTGCACACCACCGTGATCGGTCCTACCGGCGAGCCCCTGGAGGTGCAGATCCGCACATGGGAAATGCACAAAACAGCGGAATTCGGCGTTGCCGCCCACTGGGCCTACAAGGAAGGCGGGACTCAGCCGGTCAATGCGGGCTTCGGCAGCAACGGCAAGACCAACCTGTTCTCGGACATTCTGGAGCTTCAGCATGAAGCGCGGGACGCCTCGGAGTTTATGGAGTCGCTGAAGGTGGACTTCTTCTCCGACCTTGTATTCGTGTTTACCCCGAAAGGAGAGGTCATCGAGCTTCCGGCCGGTTCCGTGCCTCTGGACTTCGCTTACCGGATTCATACCGAGGTGGGCAACCGGACGATCGGCGCCAAGGTGAACGGACGGATTGTGCCTTTGGAGCACCGCTTGAAGACCGGAGATATTGTGGAGATCCTTACCTCCAAGCATTCCTACGGCCCCAGCCAGGACTGGCTGAAGATTGCCCAGTCTTCCCACACGAAGAGCAAGATCAAGCAGTTCTTCAAGAAGGAGAAGCGGGAGGAGAATGTGGCCAAGGGCCGGGACGCGATCGAGCGGGAGGTCCGGCGGCTAGGGTTTGAGCCGTCTGTGGTCATGGCGGACGACAAACTGCAGGAAGTAGCCGGGAAGTTCAACTTTCATGATATTGATGATATGCTGTCGGGCGTGGGCTTCGGCGGAATTACCGCCTCCCAGATCTGCACCAGGCTGACTGAGAAGCTGCGCAAGGAGAAGGAACTGGAGGAGACCCAGCGGCAGCTGGAGGAAGCGGCCAAGGAGATCAAGACCGTTCCCGAGAAGAAGAGCCGGCCTACCCACGGTGTGCGTGTTATTGGGGTGGACAATGTGCTGGTGCGGTTTGCCCGCTGCTGCAATCCCGTGCCGGGAGACAGCATTGTCGGCTATATCACCCGCGGCAGAGGAGTGTCCGTGCACCGCTCCGACTGCTCCAATATTCCTACGGGCGACGGGGATGAGGGCAACCGGGTGATTGAGGTGGAATGGGTGGATTCTGTGGAAGCCAACTACAGTGTGGACATCGAGATTACCGGTCACGACCGCAGGGGACTGCTCAATGAGGTGTTGCAGGTTGTCTCGGAGAGCAAGACCATTATCTCCGCGGTATCGGGCCGTTCAGACAAGAACAAGATGGCTATGATCCAGATGACGATTCTCATCCGCAACATTGACCACCTGCAGTCGGTAGTGGACAAGATCAAGCGGTTGAAGGATGTGTATTCCGTTCAGCGGATCATGCAATCCTAAGGACCCTATTACTTATGACGCCAGACCCGCGCCAAGAGGGACCCAGGTTCCCTTCTGCCGCGGGTCTGTTATATCGGCAACAGGGGAGGAAGTCACGTGAAGATCGTTGTGCAGCGCTGCAGACAGGCGGCTGTGACAGTGGATGGCAAGACCGTAGGGGCCATTGGCGGAGGTCTGTTGCTTTTGGTGGGCATTACTCATGAGGATACGGAAGCGGATGCCCGGTTTGCCGCGGACAAAATTGCCGGCTTGCGGATATTCGAGGACGATGCGGGCAAGATGAACCGGTCAGTGCAGGATGCGGGAGGGGCGCTCCTGTCCGTCTCCCAATTCACTCTCTACGGAGATTGCCGCAAGGGCCGCCGTCCCAACTTTATGGCCGCAGCCCGCCCCGAGCAGGCCGAGTCCTTATATGAGCGCTTTAACGCATTTTTGCGGGAATTGGGACTAACGGTGGAAACAGGTGTATTCGGCGCAATGATGGATGTGAGCTTAGTTAACGACGGGCCCGTTACGCTCATTGTGGAGACCCGATCCTAAGCATTTTTTCAGGCCATATGAAAGCCTGGGAATGTTCAGAGGCGAATGTGGAGAAGCTACTGAAGAGCTGTTCACATTCCATTCTGAACAAAGGACCGGTTGCATATGAGACAATCCGTCAAAGAGGCTATTATGCTCCAGATGCAGGGCGAATGCGCCTTCGGATCGAGGGAATCCGGGGTTATTTTCGGGGAGGCGGCGCGCTTGGAGCACTCCGTACCCGCCATTACCGGCGGACATCCCGCCAGAAACCCCGGCTTGAAGCCGGGACGTTAGATTTTCGCTGATAAAAAGAGAAGCTGTCGCCGCCGCGGCATAAGCCGCCTTCGCTGCGACGGCTTTTTTGGCATATAGAATTTATAAGTTTTTGGGGCCCCCGCAAAGTACCTGGAATAAGCATAGAAGGCAAGGCTCCACTTTGTGGGGCTAATTTACGTTGCAAGAGCGGGACTTTAGACCGATTTAGCAGAAATCTCGGCAATTCTTTAATAAACCCTTCTCAGGGAACATTGCCTCTCTTAAGCAAACATGCCTATAATTAAAATATTTAGCATACTCATTTTCCCCGGCAAGGAGGCCAGGCGTTTGAAAAAAGCCTTAGTTGTAGATGATACCAAATCGATTCGCCTGCTTATGTTGAAGTCCCTGGAGCTGAAAAATTATACGGTTGCACTGGCGGATAAAGGCACAGCAGCCATAGAGATGCTTGAGTCCCATACATATGATGTGGTGTTTCTGGATATCAAGATGCCTGGCCTGAGCGGCAAACAGGTGCTCGGCTGGATGGTCCAACAAGGCATCACCACCCCCGTGGTTATCATCACCGCCTTTGCAACCGTAAAGAATGCAGTGGAGTGCACCCAAATGGGAGCTTTCGCCTACCTGCAAAAACCGTTCACCGTCGAAAAAATTCACCGTTTGCTGGAACAGCTGGAATCCTCCCGCGCTTCCAGTCTCCATGAGGCGGGCCTGCTGCTGGGACAGGGCGACTGGGAGAAGGCTCTGCCTATTCTGTCCTCTGCACTGGCAGACTCACCGGCGAATCCGGAAATTTACCGGCTCCTGGGGATTGCTTACGGCTTATCGGGACAACCGGAGCAAGCGCTCAAATTCCAGCGGGCCTCCGAGATTATGAAATAAGCCTTAGAAAAGAGGTGTTCTATATGGGATCACGGTTATCCGGCGAGATGATCTTGCAGCAGGCAGAAGAGCTTTCCCAAAACAGTCCAATCCCGGAATTATTCCATATCATCCCCTATCTGGTCATGGTGCTGAATCAACAACGGCAGATCATCTATTCCAACAACGGATTGCTTCAAATACTCGGTATTATCCCTCTTCACGAAAGGCTGGGATGGCGTCCCGGGGAGCTGTTCCGCTGCATCCACTCCTGTAAAACCCCCGGCGGCTGCGGAACAACCCCATATTGTACGGTTTGCGGAGCCCATAACGCCATTTTGGAGGTGCAGCAGACCGGGCAGCCTGTTGCCAGGGAATGCTTGCTCACCACTTCAGACGGCGAGCATCCTGCATACAGCCATGAATTGTCCATACACGCAGCTCCTGCGGGCGAAGCCAGCCAGAATGCCGTTCTGTTCATGGTAAGGGATATAAGCGAAGAGAAGCGGAAGAAGGTGCTGGAACAGCTTTTTCTTCATGATTTGCTTAACAGCGCAGGGGCAGCCAGGGGCTTCATTGAATTGACGCATGGCACCGACAATCTTCCGGAACTGCAGGAACTATGCGGTTGCGCTCAAGAGGCCGTTGACCTGATTATTGATGAGATCCAGAGTCACCGCGATCTGGTCAATGCCGAGAAAGGGGAGCTTGCTGTTCACATGGAGGCCGTCTATCTGAACGGCATAATGAGCTCCATGATTGAGGCGGTGCGGAGGAATACGGACCGGGCAGCGGAAATAAGCTACGAATGGGACTGCCATGCGTTCGTGGAAAGCGATCAGGTGCTGCTCCGGCGGGTAGTGGGCAATATGCTGAAAAATGCTGCTGAGGCCTCAGGAATGGATGCCGTCCGCGTCCAAACCCGAAAAGACGGGGACTGTATTGCAATCCGTGTCCACAACAGGATATATATGCCTCCGGAGGTGCAATTGCAGGTATTCAAGCGTTCCTTCAGCACCAAAGGCGAAGGACGGGGTTACGGAACCTACGGCATGAAGCTGTTTGGAGAGCGTTATCTGGGAGGGAAGGTCACCTTTCAGTCCGATCCGGAATGGGGGACGGTTTTTACCTTTCTGCTGCCGCGGGTGGACGTTTTGCCGCAATAAATGATATCCGCGAGAAAAAACGCGTTATTAGGCGTAATTGTTCGAATTTGCGGGCTAATCTTAATAAAGCAGGAATAGAATAACAGGATAAAAACGCGGAAGATGGTTCTTCTGATTTTTCAATATGGCGGCTTTTACGGTATGATTTATGGTAATGGAAGGAAACAGGGGTGTTGCATGCCGTTATTATTTGCCCGACAGCCGATCATCGACAGAATCGACCGCATCTATGGGTATGAACTGTTATACCGTGAAGAAGAAAGCAAGTTGTACCAGAGCAAGGACGGAGATATGGCAACATCCCAGGTTATGGCGGCCAGCTTCCTCTCAATGGGCTTTGAAGCGATATCCGGCAACAAAAAAGCATGGATCAATTTCACATCCACCATGCTCCTGCAAAAGACAGCGACCCTGTTTCCAAGAGATAAGCTGGTAGTTGAAATTCTGGAGAGCGTAGAGCCTACAGAGGCAGTGGTAAAAGCATGCCGGAATCTTAAGGACAGCGGTTATACCATCGCACTGGATGATTTCGTCTTTAAACCCGGTTATGAAGCATTAATTGAGTTGGCTGACATCATCAAGGTGGACTTCCGGCTTACCTCGGGCAATGCGGAGCGCATGGGGATTGTCAAACGGTACGGGAACGGGAAAATCCGCTTTCTCGCCGAAAAGGTTGAAACACGGGAAGAGCATCAAACGGCCTTCAATATGGGCTACAGTTTGTTTCAAGGCTACTATTATTGCAAGCCGGTGCTGGTCCATACCCAGGGCATTCCCCCTTCCACAATAAGCCATCTGCAGCTGATCAAGGTATTGGAGAAACAAGAGCCTGACTTTGACGAGCTTGTGGATATTATTCAAAGAGATGTTGCCTTTACCTATGAAATTCTGAAAATTGCAAATACGGTTTATTATTACCGGGGGAACCGGGTCACTTCCGTAAAACGGGCCGCTCTGACCATGGGATTAAAGGAATTGAAAAAGTGGGCCTTTATTACTGCATTGCGAAAGACAGGCGGGAACAACCAGGATGTCATCATCAAGACAAGTGTGCAAAGGGCCAAGTTTCTGGAGCTGCTTTGTGAGAAGAGCGGGTTCGGGCAACACAAGACAGAGTTCTTCACTCTAGGACTCCTGTCCATGATTGATATATTGACCGGATGCGAGTTAGGCAGCCTGTTACCCGAACTGCCAATGGGAGAACAAGCTAAGCGGGTGATGTCGGGCAGCTATGACAACGGTCTGATGTCTGTCTATTTTCAACTCATGCTGGCGTATGAACAGGGAAGATGGAGAGAGCTGCAAGCCTTGTCCGAATCCCTTCCCGTTCCGTTGGAACTGGTGAAGGAGGCTTATACAGAGGCTGCTATATGGGCCAATTGCTGCGATATGGCATAAATACGTGTTGGAAGGAAAATATTTGAATAATATGCTGAATTTTCATTTATTCCATTATGAGAAGCTGTTCGAGCAGAACCCTGTCGCCATGATGACGGTGACTGGTGAAGGCCTTATTCTGAGTGCCAACCTCCAAGCCAGGCATCTGCTTGAATCCGAACCCTTCAAGCCGGCAGACTCCCTCATCCTCGACAATCCCCTTATCATGCAGAAGTTGAAGGATTACCGGGAATTTCATGGACTCGACATTTCATTGTGCCAGGCTGGATTGCGCCGGGAGTACCGGATTGACGGCCGTCCTGTCGGCGGGCGCTTCCGGTCTGTTGTGCTCCTGACAATCGTGGATATTACCGCCTCCAGCCGTAAGTTAAAGCAATTGGCATACCGCGCCTCGCATGATTCCTTGACAGGAGCATTGAACCGCAGAGCTTTCCTGGAAAAAGTAGAGATGACCGTTAATGAAGCTGACAAGCTGTCGCATACGCTTATGGTTGTGTATATTGATATCGATGATTTCAAGCGGATTAACTCCGAATACGGTTACGAGGGAGGGGACAGAGTTCTTGTTAGCATAGCGGGAAGCCTGACCGGTGTCATCGGAAAAAGGGGTGTTGTGGGCCGGGTGGGCGGAGATGAATTTGCCGTGTGCATGAACGCCGTGCCTTCTTATTCGGAAATAAGTGAAATTATTCTCAAGCTAACTGCTCTGATCCGGTGTATAGAAGTTCCCTACAAAGAGCACATGATCCCGGTAAGCGCCAGCTATGGCGCAAGCCTATATTCCGAGAACGGGGAGAGTGCCTCGGCCATAGTGGAACGGGCGGACAAAGCGATGCACTATATGCAGGGAAATAATCTCCAACCGGATAAGGAGGCTTAACTGGAATGTCCATATCAAAGAAGATGATGCTCATCGTAACAGTCTTCACCCTCTTAATCGTGGGCTTTGGAACTGGACTTACCTATATTCAGATGAGAGGTACCGTTATTTCCAGCCAGGAGCGTTATGCCGCGGTTGCAATCGGAGCTATGACGGAGATGATCGCCCCGGCAGCGGTTGCAAGCGATGTACAAGCTGCGATGGAAAAGGTGAAGAACCGCAATCCGCAGATGAAGGAGCTCCGGTTGGTTGAAGGCGGCGGGGAAGCCGCCCAGTCTGGGCCGGACTTCAGGGTAACGGCGGCAAGGCAGGGGAGCCGGCTTCTGGTACAGGCGCCGGTTTTTCTTGCGGACGAAGCCGGGTACCGGGTGGAGGCTTATTTTTCGGTACAGGAAGAGCTGGACAGCTTAAACCGCACATTCATGTGGATTGCAGGCGCCGGCTTCCTGGTTATGGCCGGTTCTCTGGCCGGGGTATGGGGATTCTCCAACCGGCATATGGCCCATCCCATCAAGAAGCTGAAGAACGTTGCGACGCAGGTAGCGGGCGGGAATTTGGCGGTGGATCTGGAGATGGAGTCCTTCGGCTCCCGGTCCCGGGATGAGATTGGGGATCTCTACCAGGCTGTGGCGGGGATGACCGGACAACTGAAGCTGCTGATCCATAACGCCCAGACCGCCTCGCAGCATGTGCATGAGCTTTCGGTTCAAGCGGAGGACATCAATGCCTCTGCTTACGAGACCAACCGCAAGGCAGCAATGCTGGTGAGCGAGATTAATGTTTATACCCGTACAGGAAAAGACAATATTCAGCATATCTATAAGGCTATAGAAGGTATTTCCCAGGGAATAGCGCGTATTGCCGGAAGCGCCGAAGCAGTATCATCTGGTTCCCGGATGATGCAGGACAGAGCAAATCACGGAGAACAGGTTGTCGGGAAAACATTAAGCTCCATTGAGTCGGTAACGCGCAAAATTAATACTACAGCGGAGCAAATAACTTCATTGGCTGAGCGGACGGAGGAAATTACCTATATTGCCGAGTTAATTAAAGGTATCGCCAACCAGACCAATCTGCTGGCATTGAACGCTTCGATTGAAGCCGCGCGGGCGGGGGATGCCGGCAGGGGCTTCTCGATTGTGGCGGGAGAAATCCGCAAGCTGGCGGAGCAGTCCAGCCAAGCCGCCGGTTCCATCTCCGCCATTGTCGATCATATCCGCCCGGAAATGGGCAGTGTGGTTGCCAATATTGAACAGGTTGCTGAGGAGGCGGACAAGGGCTTGGAGGCCACCAGAAAGACAACGGATTCCTTCCATGGCATTAAAGAGCAGATTAGCGCAGTCAGCTTGCAGATTGCCGATGTCGCCTCTTTTGTGGAAACCATGTCCGTGAGCTCACGGGAAGCCGTTGCCGCAATGGGGGAAGTCTCAAGCTATGCCGTGTTTACAGCCGATTCCGCCAGTCAGGTGGCGGAACATCTGCATTCGGAAGGGGAGAGCCTGCGGAACACATTGGAGATGTCCCATTCCCTGTCAGGAGTGTCTGTTTCTTTGAATCAGGAACTGGGGAAATTCAGGACATAACACCTGTAACTGCGGCACGAACAAAGAACTATGCACCTGTAACTTCGGTACGACACAAAGAACAAGGAGGACTATGTCCGCCTTGTTCTTTTTCACTCTAGCAGACTTACATGCCCGCTGTGCGGCACCACTGATGAATGAAGGAACGGGATTCTGTTGCTTCGGGGTAGAAAGGCTAAACGTTAAGTGTCAAACCTGACCCGCCTTCAACGGTGGTGTATTCTGTGAGAGAATGAGGCAAACGGGGAAACGGCTCGACTTCTTGACAAACGCACGTCAGCAAAGGACGCCGTCAGGCGTTTATTCTCGGTAAATCAGAAAATTTATATTTCTGAAGGAGGAGAGCCTTTTCTCAACAACAGTAAGATTGTATTGCATATTATTCCATGAATGGGTTGCCCGCGATCCGCTTTAGCGCAACTATAGGGAGAATCTTGCGATAATATGACCAGATTTCCCTTTACGAAAGAATTACATGTAAATCCGAACTTGTCGATTAACTATGGGTTACGCAAATAGCTGGCAATTTTTACAGCTATAGCACGACTCCGGCTCCTCTCGACCGCTAACAGTTAGCAAAATGATAGCACCAAACCCACCAAACCCACCAAAACCGACAGGAGAATCTCCCGTTAAAAAGATGAGATGGACTCTACTTGTGCCTTTTACCTGCAAACCTTCCGTTATGCAGCCTCTCCGGGGAGGCTTCAACCGGGTTTTCATAAGAGGGGGCCAAGAGAGAGCCGGAGCGATATTTTCATCAGGAGCGCCGATATGGTACACTAAAAAAGATTGGCCTTTTGCAAGACAGAGCCGTTGATTGCCAAGCAGGGGAGGGTGTTCATTGAAGATCGCTCTGGAGCGGGTGGGATTTGAGGATTTTTTAACCGAAATATATCATATCTGCAAGCTTTTCTATGAAGAGGTGGAGTGGGTGGAGACTCCTGAGCAGGCGGAGCTTGCCGTGCGGGGGGAAATCGCTGTATCTTCCTTGTCCCCGGTAATAGAGGCATCCGTCCGGCATGAGGATCTGCGGACCGGCCAGACGATTGTCAGGACAGAACGGCGTCCCGTGAAGGGGCGGACAGACGAGGAACAGCGCCGGGAGCGCAAACGCACTCTGGGAGCGGCCTTGCTGCTGGCTTTGCAGGAAGCGACGGGCATGGAGCAGCCGTGGGGGATTCTCACGGGAGTGCGGCCTATGAAGCTGCTGCATAATATGATGATGCAGGAGCCGATGGAGACATGCCGGGAGAAGCTGCGGGAGGAATATCTGTTGTCCGAGGAGAAGGTGCGGCTGCTCACGGAGATTGGAGAGAGACAGATCCAGGTCATTCCCGATCTGTTCTCGCTGGACAGGCAGGTCAGCCTGTACATAGGAATTCCCTTTTGTCCCACCAAGTGCGCCTATTGCACATTCCCTGCCTATGACATTCGCGGCAACGGTTTGGTAGACGGGTTTCTGACTGGACTTCATTATGAGATCCTCCGGGTTGGCTCATGGCTTACGCAAGCGGGTCTAAAAGTAACAACGGTCTATTGGGGTGGTGGGACTCCCACCAGTATTGAAGCAGGCCAGATGGATGCCCTGTTTGCGGCTATGCATGAAGCGGTGCCGGGTCTGGCCAAGGTCCGCGAGCTGACGGTGGAGGCGGGCAGACCGGACACCATCACTCCCGCCAAGATTGAGGTGATGAAGCGTTGGGGAGTGGACAGGATCAGCATCAATCCCCAGAGTTTTACACAGTCTACGCTTGACACCATCGGCAGGCATCATACGGTCAAGGAAACGGTGGAGAAGTTCCTGCTGTGCCGGGAGCTCGGCATGAACAACATCAACATGGATTTGATTCTCGGTCTGCCCAATGAGGGAATCCGGGAGCTGGAGCTTACTTTGCGGGAGACGGAAAGACTTCTTCCGGAATCTCTCACCGTGCACACGCTGTCCTTCAAGCGCGCCTCGCGGCTTACACAGCAGCGGGACAGCTATGAGGTAGCAGAACGGGACGAAATTCAGGAGATGATGAGGATGACGTCGCATTGGACGGCTCTTCACGGATATAACCCTTATTACATGTACCGTCAGAAGAATATTCTCGGCAATCAGGAGAATGTGGGATATGCCCAGACCGGCTTTGAAAGCCTCTACAACATCATCATGATGGAGGAGCGGCAGACGATCATCGGACTCGGCTGCGGAGCGGTGAGCAAGATCCTCGTTCCTGACGGGGCGGTGGAGCGCTTCCCGAATCCCAAGGACCCTGCCGTGTATAACGGGGCATACAAGGATTATACGGAACGGAAGCTCAAGGTGCTGGAGCAGGCTATGATTCGTTACGGATAGAATATGAAGGGGGAATGGTGTCATTGTTTCGCAACAAATGGGTAATGCTCGGATTGATGTTCGCGCTGCTTCTGGTAATCGGTGGTCCCTATCTGGTATGGAAGGAGAAATACGGGGGCGGACTGGATAATAAAACAGCCGATGTCCAGCAACTGGAGAAGGTTCATGCGGTCAAAGCACCGAAGGAAGCCTATGACGTGATTGTGGTAGGCACAGATCCGGAAGGAATCGCCGGTGCGGTATCCGCTGCCCGCAACGGACTGAAGACACTGCTGGTGGACGGACGGGACCGGGAGATTCTCGGCGGGCTCATGACGCTGGGCTGGCTCAATTCCCTCGACAATAACTACGATATGGATTCCTACGATTGGCTTGCACCCAAGCCCAATGTGCTGAACAAAGGGATCTTTCAGGATTTTTACGACCATATTGAAGGCACTTCCTTCGATGTGACAACAGCCGCCAATGTGTTCAACAGGCTGGTCCGCGATGAGAAGAATATCGATTTGCTGCTGAAAACCCAGGCGATTGAGCCGGTGCTGTCCGACAGCAAGGACGACAACAAACGGGTGGATGCATTGGATATTACCCTTGAGAACGGCGAGAAGCGCCGCGTTGCCGCCAAGGCAGTGCTTGACGCTACCCAGGACGGGGATATTGCCGTAGCGGCGGGAGCACCTTACAGCAAGGGGCGCGAGGATCTGGGCGATCCCGACTCGTTGATGGCTGTTACCGTGGTCTTCCGCTTAAAGAATGCGGACGACAGCTTCTGGAAGGAAGTCCGCAAGTATCTGGATAATGACAACAACAGCGATACCAGCGCTGATACATATTCCGCCGCCGGGTATGGCGATATCAAGGAATACAAGGCACAGAATCCCACCAAAGCCAGAATGCGCGGTCTGAATATTGGGCGCAACAACGACGGGACGATTCTGATCAACGCCTTGCAGCTGTTCAATGTGGACCCGTATGACCCGGCATCGATCCAAGCGGCTTATGATGTAGCGGAGCAGGAACTCCCCCATGTGCTGGAGTTCATCAAGCAGAGGCATCCCGAGTTTTCCAAGCTGGAGCTGGACGGCATGGCTCCCGAACCTTACGTCCGGGAAACGCGCCATATCTACGGGGAATACCGCTTGACCACCACGGATCTTCTGGAGAACCGGGACCAATGGGACCGGGTGGGCTTTGGCTCCTATGCCGTAGATATCCAGAGCACCAATCCGTCTGATCCGGGAGCGGTGTCCATGAAGCCTTACAAATATGCAGTGCCATTCCGCAGCATCGTGCCACAGAAGGTGGACGGTGTCCTGGTGGTAGGCCGTTCAGCCAGCTATGACACAATTCCCCACGGCAGTGCCCGGGTCATTCCCCTGGGAATGGCGGTAGCGGAGTCGGCAGGGGCGGCAGCCAAGGTGGCTATCGATAATAATGTCAGCTTCCGTGACATGAGCAAATCCAAGGAAATGGTGGCCCAAATGCAGGTGTTGGCAAACAAGGGCGGGATGAGCCTGCAGCCATACAATCCTCCCAAGCAAGATTATATGGACCACAAGGCTTATGAAGGCCTCAAAGCTATGGTGTACATGGGGCTGGTCAACGGCTCTTACGGCAATGTGTATTTCAAGCCGGAGGAACTGGACAAGCCCAGCAATCCCCAGCGGTTCGTCAACCATCTTACGGGGGCCAAGAAACGTTATCCCCAGGCTTTCAAAGGAACTGCCGCCAATGCTGTTGCAGGCATTGAACCGGAGAAGGCCAAGAGCGATCCTCTGACTCTGGAGCAAGCCGCCTATACGCTGGCCAGAGCAGCGGGCCTCAGCATCAAGTCTGAGCAAGCAGTGCAGGAGCTTACAGCGAAGAGTCTGCTCAAGGAAGAGACGGTCAAGCTGATCAGTGACAAGCAGAAGCTGAGCAACGGCGAAGCCTATCTTTTGGTCAAGGATGCGGTGGAGATTTTGGGGAATCTGCGTTTTTAAAAAAACGTAACAAAAAGCCATTCTTGCCAGGGTAGAGGATGCCCTGTGAGAATGGCTTTTAATATTTTTTTCAGATAGGGGGCCGAGGAATGCGGTCAGGTTAGGCGTCTACTTCCGCAGCGTCTTCCGGCGCTTCATCTTCTGCATCAAGCAGCTCTTCAGCCACCGGATCCTCGGTTTCTTCAGCAATAGCTTCTTCTTCGGCTTGTTCCTCATCGTCTTCTTCGAACTCTGCTTCCAGTTCCTCGTCATCCGCTTCTTCTTCGTCCTCTTCCGAGACAGCCTCCAGATCGTAGGAGTCCTCATCTTCGTTCACATACTCGACGCCTTCAGCCAGCTCTTCGTCCGCCGCGGCTTCTTCTGCTTCAAACCAGGCATCGTTATCCAACTCCGCCTCGGCCGTTGCCTCATCAGCATCTCCAGCCTCTTCCAACTCCAATACTTCCTCTTCGCCGGCTTCCACATTTTCCGCAATGTTAAATTCCTCAGCCATACCTGTTCCCTCCACCATTAGATATTACAAGGTGTCTCCTTGTGCTATCATTTATATGCTTGGCCCAAAAGAATAGACTAGCCTATTGCAAAAAAATAACTACGACGGAGCGCTTCACCCGGCAGGGTTTCGGGAGAGGGAGCGCATCGTGTAGGAGCTTACGGACGTCAGCGCTCTTATCTTGCCAAAAACAAAGGTTTTTGAGTTCTAACGGACTCAGTTGCGCCTATATGACTCTCATGCAGCCTATCCAGTGGGATTTTGGCATATTAAGGTCTTTCCAGTCCGCTTCATGGTTTCAACCCCCGTTTTCTCGCCAGTAACGTCTTCTTGGTCCGTTAGCCTCTCATAGCATTTTGGCATACAAATTTTGCCGTCGCACAAAAAAACTAAAGCGCTTCATATAAAGCGTTTTATATTTTGTAACGTAAATGTAACGCGTCTTTAACCTTACCTTAACATTGCCTCCCTATAATAGAACTCGACCCCCTTTTTAAAATATATTTTTTCTTAAACCTACACACTTGTTGTAGGTTTCTTCTTTTTTCGGGGAAGCTCTTGACTTTATCCGACAGTTTGATTATCATTTTAACTAATATTCTTCGATTCGTTGATGGGATAAGTAATTCGACCGGCATCATCCAGAGAGGAAGCCTTGGCTGCAAGCTTCCGTTACCGGCGAATGAAGGACCTCCCGGAGAACAATCCGTGAAACCGAGGGCAGACTCAAGCTGCCGGACGTGAAGTAGCGGCATTGCGTTGTAGCGGACGTTACCCGCATGAAGTGCGGAGCAAGACATGATTTGTTCCGAATAGCGGGTGGTACCGCGGGAAATTGTTAATACAATCTCTCGTCCCTGGCATTTGTTAGCCAGTGACGGGGGATTTTTTGCGTTCTTTGAACAAGGAAAGAAAGGATGACGCGAGCGTGAGTATTCAGAAGCCTAAGGGGACCCAGGACTTTCTCCCGGGATCTGTCGAGACATGGCAATATATCGAGAAAACGGCAAGGGATGTGTGCCGCAGATTCCACTACAAGGAAATCCGCACCCCCATTTTCGAGCATACGGAGCTGTTTCAGCGGGGGGTAGGAGAAACCACGGATATTGTCGAGAAGGAGATGTATACCTTCCAGGACAAGGGGGAGCGCTGGATTTCCCTCCGCCCGGAAGGAACGGCCGGCGTAGTCAGAGCGTACGTGGAGAACAAGCTTTACGGGGAGCCAGATGTAAGCAAGCTTTATTACACTGGTCCCATGTTCCGCTATGAGCAGCCTCAGGCCGGCCGCTACCGCCAGTTCCACCAGTTCGGGGTAGAGGCCTTCGGCGCTACCGATCCGGCGATTGACGCCGAGGTGATTGCTCTGGGTTATACCATCTATCAGGAGCTGGGGATTAACGGCGTCAGGGTGGAAGTGAATTCTGTGGGCAATCCGGCCAGCCGGGCGGTATACCGGGAGGCGCTGCTGGGATTTCTGCTGCCGAAGAAGCAGTTGCTGTGCAAGGACTGTCAATCCCGAATGGAGCGCAATCCGCTGCGGGTGCTGGATTGCAAGGTGGATCAGCATCACTTTATCGGCGTGCCGGAGCTGCTGGACTATCTGGACGAAGAGTGCCTGAGCCACTTCGCGGCGGTGAAGAAGCATCTGGCTGACATGGAAATTCCATATGAGGTGAATCCCCGTCTCGTCCGCGGACTGGATTATTATACCCATACCGCTTTTGAATACAAGGCGGAGGGGATTGGTGCGATCGACACTATCGGCGGAGGCGGCCGCTACAATGGCCTGGTAGGCCAGATCGGCGGCAACGACCAGCCGGGCATCGGCTTCGGCATCGGCCTGGAACGCACGGTGCTGGTGCTGGCGGCGCAGGAGGTGGCCATCCCCAAGGAGGGTGAGCTTCAGGTGTACCTGATCGGGATGGGCGAGGCGGCCGAGCAGGAGATTACGAAGCTCTTGTATCGGCTTCGCCGCGACGGCATTGTGGCGGAGACGGATTATCTGGGCCGCAAGATGAAGGCGCGGATGAAGTCCGCTGACCGCTTCCAGGCCAAGTATGTGGCGATTCTGGGCGATGACGAGCTGGCGGCCGGCACCATTGCTGTCAAGGAGATGTCCACCGGGGAGCAGACCCCAGTGCCGCTCACCCAGTTAACCGATTGGATCAAAGCCCGGGGATAGGCGTTGATGCCCGGAAACGAAGCAAGTTTTTCGCAATAACCGGCATTACCGGTTATGAACTCAAAACTCAAACAGGATGCTTACGAAGCAAGTTTTTCGCAATAACCGGCACTACCGGTTATGAACTCAAAACTCAAACAGGATGCTTACGAAGCAAGTTTTTCGCAATAACCGGCACTACCGGTTATGAACTCAAAACTCGGAGGGAATAAAATTATGTCTATGCTTAGAACTCATCATTGCGGCCAATTGACCACGGCCGATGTCGGCCATACGGTTACCCTGAACGGTTGGGTGCAGCGCCGCCGGGACTTGGGCGGAGTATTGTTCATCGATCTGCGCGACCGCAGCGGAATTGTTCAGGCAGTCTTCAATCCGGACTTCTCCGGTGAAGCACTGGCTGTTGCCGACCGGGCGCGTACGGAATACGTGCTTGCTGTCCGCGGCACCGTAGTTGTGCGCAGTGAGGATACGAAGAACCCCAATCTGGCAACCGGTGATATCGAGGTGCGGATTACCGAGATTGAGATTATGAACGCGGCCAAAACTCCCCCGTTTTTCATTGAAGATGGTATAGAGGTTGACGAGCAGGTGCGGCTGAAATACCGTTACCTGGACCTGCGCCGTCCCGAAATGCAGCGCTCTCTGCTGCTCCGCTCCAAAGCAGCCAAAGTATTCCGGGATTTCCTGGACAACAGCGGTTTCGTGGAGGTAGAAACTCCGGTGCTTACGAAGAGTACGCCGGAGGGAGCGCGGGATTACCTGGTGCCCAGCCGGGTCCATCCCGGGGAATTCTTCGCCCTGCCGCAATCGCCGCAAATCTATAAGCAATTGTTGATGGTGGGCGGAGTAGAGCGTTATTACCAGATCGCGCGCTGTTTCCGCGATGAGGACCTGCGGGCTGACCGCCAGCCGGAATTTACCCAAGTGGATATTGAGACCTCCTTTCTGTCCCGGGACCAGTTGCTTGAACTGATGGAGGAACTGGTGGTTAAGCTGTTCAAGGTGACGCTTGATGCGGACATCTCCCGTCCCTTTCAGCGTCTGACCTATGCGGATGCTATGGGCAAATACGGCTCCGACAAGCCGGATCTGCGCTTCGGACTGGAATTGAAGGACGTATCCGATCTGGTGGCCCAGAGCGGAGTGAAGGTGTTCGCATCGGTAGTAGCCGGCGGCGGCATCGTCAAGGCATTGAATGCCAAGGGCTGCGCCAGTTGGAGCCGCAAGGAGCTGGATGATCTTACTCCGTTTGCCTCCCGCTACGGCGGCAAGGGCTTGGCCTGGATTCAGGTGAAGGAAGGCGAATGGAAGGGACCCATCGTGAAGTTCTTCACCGAGCAGGAGATCGCAGCGCTTACCGAGCGTCTGGGAGCGGAAGAAGGGGATGTGCTGATTTTCTCCGCCGACAAGCCCAAGGTGGTTAACGATGTTCTCGGCAATCTGCGCCTGAAGATAGGCAAGGACCTGGGATTGATCAACGAGAAGGAGTTCAAGTTTGCCTGGGTGTTGGACTTCCCGCTGCTCAGCTATGATGAGGCGGCTAAACGTTATGTGGCGGAGCACCATCCTTTTACCCGCCCCAATGAAGAAGACTTGCATTATTTCGACACGGACCCCGGCAAAATCCGCGCTCAGGCCTATGACCTGGTGCTGAACGGCTATGAAGTGGGCGGCGGCTCCATGCGGATTTACAAACGGGAGGTTCAGGAGAAAATGTTCTCCGCTCTGGGCTTCAGCCCCGAGGAAGCGAAGGAAAAGTTTGGCTTCCTGCTGGAGGCTTTCGAATATGGCACACCTCCTCATGGAGGCATCGCCTTCGGCTTCGACCGCCTGGTGATGCTGATCGCAGGGCAAACCAACCTGCGGGAAATCATCGCCTTCCCGAAGACCGCCAGCGCTACCTGTCTGATGATGAATGCGCCGTCTGCGGTGGACGAAGGACAGCTTGAGGATCTGTCCATCAAGCTGGCGCTGAAGGAACCGGCCGCCAAGTAATAGGGAATCGTGTGGAGGGGCCCCCTTCGGGCTCCTCCATTGGCTGTTTCTTAAGTCGGCAAGTGAAGGACAAGACGAAGACGAATGTGGAGGAAGATCGGCATATGCTCAATCAATTTTCCAGAACCGAACTGGCATTTGGTCCGGAAGGAATCGAAGCGTTGAAGAACAGCACCGTCGCCGTGCTTGGCATCGGCGGCGTGGGCTCCATTGCAGCCGAAGCGCTGGCGCGCAGCGGTGTGGGCCGGATCGTGATGATCGACAAGGACGTGGTGGACATCACCAACATTAACCGGCAGATCCACGCGCTGCTCTCCACAGTGGGCAAGCCCAAGGCCGAGCTGATGAAGGCGCGGATCGCCGATATCAACCCGGAATGCGATGCAGTGGCGTTGCGGATGTTTTATACGGAGGAGACGTATGAGGAGCTGTTCAAGTTTCCGCTGGATTATGTGGTGGATGCATCGGATACCATCGGCTACAAGATCCACCTGATCAAAGAGTGCCTGACACGCAAAATCCCTGTTATCTCCTGTATGGGAGCGGCCAATAAGACGGACCCTTCCCGGTTCCAGGTGGCGGATATATCGAAGACAACCGTAGATCCCATTGCCCGGGTGGTCCGCCAGCGGCTGCGCAAGGAAGGCATTCACAAAGGGGTCAAGGTCGTATTCTCTACCGAGGAGCCGGTCAAGCCGCGGGAGGATGTCACCCAGAAGATTGTGCCGGAGAACGCACCGGAGATCCGCAAGGCGCAGAATCCGCCCTCCAGCAACTCCTTTGTGCCGCCGGTGGCAGGACTGATCATGGTCAGTGTCGTCATCCGCGATTTGCTGGCCAAGGCGGAACCGCAGAAGGGATAAACCGGCTCGCGGCGGAACTGTTTCATTCTCAGCCTCGCGCCCATTGCACGAAGCAGTTTTAACCAAAGAGGGCGAAGAGCGCTTTCAATACACACCATAGAGGGCGGAATGCCTGTATTTCCTGCGGTTGCGGCATGATGCCTGCGGGAGATACGGGCTTTTTTTATACGAAGAAAAGTATATGATTCTAAGGAAGACAGCCCTGTATAGGAGATGGGGGAAGAAGGAGAGGACGCGCGGATACGTTCCGTTATAGAGCAAGCGGAACAGTAATGGATCGAAGCAGCGCAACAGCTGTCAAAATGTAAGCTGTGGGTCGCTGGTGAGAGCCGGAGGATCGGGAGCAAGCCCCAATGTAGAAAAACTAAATACATGGGGCCCGAATGAGAGGGAGCAGCCCCATGTATATGAAAAGCCAAGTTCATCCCGGAGACGGCGCAGCCGTCGGGGAAGTAACAAACACACACATGTTCTCCTCGCGGAAGAGGTCTGCATCCTCGATCTGAATAGTGGGGTGCTCGATCTTGAATGTTTGGGATGCCAGACGAAGGGCTTCCTTAAGAATGGCTTGGCTGTCCGCCCCGTCAGCTATCACCAGGTGGCAGGTCAGGGAATCCATACCGGAGGTAATTGTCCAGATATGCAAGTCATGGGCGTTCACAACCCCGGGGATGTGCTCCAGAGCTTCTTTCACTTGTTCCCGGTTAATGTTGGACGGTGTCCCTTCCATCAGGACATGGAGGGTGTGCTGAATGATGCCCCATGCACCCTTCAGAATAAGCAAGGATACCAGCACGCTTATAATGGGGTCAGCTACATACCAGCCGAACAACCACATGACCAGACCCGCGGCGATGGCGCCAAGGGAGCCTAGAGCGTCTCCCAGCACATGGAGGTATGCACTGCGCAGGTTGAGATTATTTTTGACATCTCCCTTGCTCATGAGGAAGTAAGCGCTGATTAAGTTGGCGAGTAAGCCGATTACGGCAATCAGCATCATGGAGCCGCTGGAGACCTGGGGAGGAGCTGTGAACCGTCCGATGGCCTCCCGGATAATGAATCCTGCTATGACAAACAGTGTAATCCCGTTGAACAGAGCGGCGAGAATTTCAAAGCGGTAGAAGCCGTATGTTCTTTTGGCCGATGCAGCTTTTGCGGTGAACCATACGGCCACCAGACTAAGCACCAGAGAGCTGGAATCGCTGAGCATATGACCGCTGTCGGAGAGAAGCGCCAGACTGTTGGTGATGAGTCCCCCGAAAAACTCCAGCAGCATGATGCCAAACGTAATAACAAGAGCTAAGGTCAGCCCTTTCTTGTTCCCGTCCATATTATAGTGGTGGGTGTGTCCGTGAGCATGGCTGTGATCTCCGTGGCTATGCCCATGTCCATGCCCGCCTTCATCCCCATGTGACTTTCCGTTCTTCTTCTTCCCGTGCCTTCCTTCATGTTTTTCTTCATGCCCTTCTTCGTGTTCTTCGTGCTTTTCTTCATGTGTGTGCAAGTGGCTGTGCTCAACTCTTTCCTGTTTGCAGTCCCGGTGAGTATGTCCATGGTCTGTATGATTGTGTTTGCTCATTGTGTTCCCTCCTGCCGATAATGGACGATTATATTGTGCCTCAATAATGAAAAAAAGCATTCTTCCATTCTTTTGTGTGCTAATAACGTTGATATATGATCACTTGTTCATATATTAATCTGTCTTATGTTATTTGTCAATGCTCATGCCGCGCAAAAAAAGGAAATCCCCCGGCTCCAATGCCGAATAAGGATCTCCTCTTGTGATTATAAGACTATAAAAAAGCTCAGTCTTGCTGATTCTGCTCAACAAACCTGTGAAGAATAGCCGCAACTTGAGCACGGGTCGCATCACCCTTGGGATCAATCCGGTTATCCCCGCCGCCTTCGATAATACCATTGCCATACAAGGTTTGTATGGCGGTGACAGCGTAATCCGAGATTGACGCTGCATCGGCAAATCCTGCATTGTCTTGAGGTGCAGCGAGCGGCTGGCCAGTGAATCCGGCATACCGTAGAAGAATCGCGGCCAGATCCTGGCGGGATACCGGTGCGTCAGGGGCAAACCTGTCTTCGAGAACCCCCTCCACAATCCCGTTGGTCCGGGCCCATTCCACGTAAGGGGCGTAGTACAGGGCAGTATCCACATCGGCGAAGCTGCTGGCTGTAAAACCGCCAATCTCTGCATCATGCAGCCGTCCAAGAACCGCAACCAGCATCCCTCGGGTCATGGATTGGTCGGGAGAGAAGGCCGTCCCATCTGTTCCGTTAAACAGGCCCGCGGTTACGGCGAATTCCACATCATGATAGAACCAGTCCGAGCTATGCACGTCTGCGAACGGGTTCTCCCATGCAGGAGTCTCTGTGTCCTGCCCCAGCACATAGAGCGAGAAATGCGGCGCATCGAAGCTGACCCGCCCGGTTGTCTCATCGTAGGTGCTCGGCACCTTCTCGGTCCGCTCCCCAGCGTCGGTAAGATGCCATACGCCAACAGGGGGGACTCCTGAATACGTTGCCGTTACCTTGATCGTACCCTCAAAGCTGTGGACCGACTGTGTACCTGAGGAGATGGAAACAGAAAGCACCTTCTCCCCGGAGCTTAACGCCTTCTGCTGGGCAGCGTTCAATTGGGAAGAAACAGCCGTGTTGAAGTTAAAGGAGATATTGGCCCCCGATAGCTGGGAAATGATGGATTGGACCGCTTCCGGGCTGATGGACACCACCCCCTCTGGCAGACGGATTTCCGTACCCAGACCTGCGCTTGCTATGCTGGACAACGCTTCCTTGGGCAACTCTGCCTTCGAGGCGCCGGAGATTCCGGACAAATCCAGTATTGCAGAACCGGTGGATTTGCTGATGATTTCTTTGACCTTGTCAGAAGGCAAGGAGAGTAACACTGCATCGCCGGTTTGCGAGTAGGCCACCTTTACCCCGCCTTCTGCGGTCGGAAGCGTAGGCGCAGAGGGAGTAGTAGTACCACCCCCTGAGGGACCGCTGATGAAGCCTCCGCTTTGTACCTTCGCCGGCACTGTCACTGAAATGGACGCCGTATCGGCCTGATTGCCGCGGGAATCCGCAAGTGTTAATACAAGCGTAACCGGAGTGTCAGATGATGGAGGCACGATTGTTCCGCTGACTGCGATTACATCCGGCTTGCTGGAGCTTTTGATGCTTACGCTAAAACCCGCCGCGGCAGGAAGGGCCAGTGCCGTTGCATTTTTCACCGGGGCTGCTACCGCTTTAATGCTGCGGGAAGCCTGGGACAGAGCTGCCAAAGAATTGGCGGAGGGGCTGTCGCCCTGGGCGTATATGACGACATTCTTCAGGTAAACGCTGCCCGCTCCTGTATTCTTCAGGATGCCGCCCATTTCATAGACATAATAAGAGCCTGTCCCGTTAAAGATCAGCACTTCACCTTCGCCTACATTCAGGTCCAGATCGGAGGTCAGCCTCCAATCCTCCCGAAGCGCAAGAGTTTTGGCGCCGGCAGCGTCCGAGGCCAGACCCGCCGCAGGGAACAGCGTCAACAAAAGGCACGTCGCCAGCAGAATGGACCATAACTTTTTCATTCCAGCACCTCCCTGACATCCTTGCTGTAATCATGCATCTTCGAGGTATCCGGTCCGTTCATAACCCTTGCCAGAAACACGCCTAATTGTCCCCGGGTAATGAGGCCTTCCGGGTCAAGATTTCCTTCGGCGTTGCCTCTCACCACTCCCGCAGAAACGAAATACGCAGCAGCTGCTCTGCAGGACTCCTTGATGTCCGCTTTGTCGGTAAAACGGTCAAGCACGGAAAGGCTTACAGCTTCATCGGCGTATTTGCCGTAGCTTTTATACACGGCCTGAAATGCTTCCTGCCGGGTGACTTGGGCCAGGGGACTGAAGTTGTGTCCGTCCGTATAGTCCATATAGCCCAGGGCTATTACGTTCGTTACCAGATTGTAGCTCCAGTGGTCGTACACAATATCCGTTACGGTTGCGTCTGCCGGCTTCGATACGTCGATTTTATTCATGCGTACTAATAAAGCAGCCAATTCAGATCTGGACAGACCGGCGTTCGGAGCAAACTGTCCCCTGCCATTGCCTACTACAAGGCCGTTGTTCAACAGGTACATGATGCCGTCATAGAAATAAGAATCGGCCGGGACATCGCTGAAAAGACCGTCAAGGCCGTCATTGTCAAGCGCTGCCCGGTCCTCGGCGACAATCTGTAGCGCGGCGTCAAGAACGGTAACCGCCGGTACTTGATCATATACCGTCCAGGTTACGGTTCTTGGAGTCTGGGGCGGCAAATTACCCAAGCGCGCCGACCAAGCATTCCAGATCTCCTTCTTGCCTTGGTAATAAATGCGCTCTTCATCATTGGAAACGCCAATGCTTGCCGTTGCAAGGGCTTCGCCGGGATCGGCGTCATACTGCAATGCGCTGCGGGTTGCCAAATACATGAGTTCATTGTAGCCGAAGGCGCCGGGTTTCGCATGCTCGAGAAGCATATTGCCCGTTCCCCCCACCTTGCTCAACGTGCGGTAAAAGATAACCGCAAGCTCTGCCTTGCTCACCGGATCACTTGGACGAAAGCTGCCGTCTATGTGGCCTGCGACCACGCCGAGGCTGCGAAGAGTAACAACAGCCGGATTGTCGGTGTCGGTGAACGGTCCCGCCGAGAGATTGGCGCCCAGTCCATACAGCTCATAAGCAATCTGGGCGGCCTGCAGTCGGGTAAGAAGTGTTCCATGACCCAGATAGCCGTCGATGGGCTCATACCCTGGCGGATAACCCAATGTACGGGTTACCAGCTCTCTTGCCGCATCCACAGTGACAAAGGATTCGCTTGCCGAGAAGATGCCGTCTCCATAGACTCCGTTGAGGGTGTCTGCGGCATCGGCTGCCCAATGCCTCTGATCCGCCGCGGCGGCAGTCATGGGCAAGAAGGCCAAGAGGAGAGAGAATGACAGCAACAGAGGCAAGTACTTTTTTGCTAATCGGTTGATTTTCATAATCCGTTCCTTTCCTTGCGGGATTTGACCAATTGGGGCGCCATTCGTTAGGGTGGAGGCCGCTTTATGGCAGGTTGTCGTAAATCTGGACGCGTCCCTCTTGATTTGACGATATTTTACCATATTGGTCCTATCCCGTTTTCCCAAATTTTATAGGAATTACGTCCGCTTTTTGCCGAAAGCAAGCCGCCTCAATCAAAAAAACGCAACCGCTACAGGCGGTTGCGCTCCCGGTATTTGGCATAAATTTTCGCTTCCACACCGCTGTTCTGCGGCTTATAGAAGCGGCTTGCCTTGAGTTGGGGCGGCAAATATTCCATAACCGTATCCGGGTTGTCGATGGGATTGCGGTAGCTCTTGCTGCCGTCTCGGATATCTGCCGGTACGTCATAAGCGGCGGAATGACTGACCAGATCCAGCGCAGCATTGATGGCCTTGTAGGCGCTGTTGGACTTGGGGCTTTCGCAGATGAAGATGACGGCTTGCGCCAGCGCCATTCTCGCTTCCGGCATGCCGACGAACAAGACGGCGTCTTTGGCGGCTAACGCCATCTGCAGAGCCGCGGGATTGCCCATGCCCACATCCTCGGTGGAGTGGACGACGAGTCTGCGGGCGATATATTCCGGATCGACTCCGCTGTAGAGCAGCCGGGCCAGCCAGTAGACGGCCGCATCCGTTTGGCCGCCGCGCATGCTTTTGCACAAGGCCGAAATCAGATTATACCGGTCGCTGGCGGTAATGCCGTTCAACCGGAACGAATACGCCTCCTGCACATGGGTAAGCTCAATCCGCACCATGTCATGCGAAGCATACACGGCGGCCTCCAGCGCATTAAGCACATTCCGGACATCGCCATTGGAGATATCGGCCAGATAATCCAGCGCCTCCGTTGCTATAGTCAGCCCCAATCCGCCCAGGCCGCGTTCTTTATCAGCAAGGGCCCGGTTTACAATAGTACGGATATTGTCCGGAGAGAAGGGAAGAAGGTGATATACTCTGCACCGGGAAACAAGGGGAGGAATGATATCATGGCTGATACTCTCTGTTGTACAGCCGATCAGGATGATGGTCCCGTTCTCCACCACCGGCAGAAGCGCCTCCTGAATATTGCTCTTCAACGCATGGATTTCGTCGATCATCACAATGGTTGTGCTGCCGTAGAAATTGCGCTGGTCCCTCGCCGTGTCGAAGATGCGGCGCAGCTCGGCAATAGTCAGTGAGACCGCATTCACCTTGACAAAATTGGATTGGGTTGTGTGGCTGATTATGGTTGCCAGAGTGGTTTTGCCGGAGGAAGGCGGTCCTTGAAGGATCATAGAGGGGACCTTATCGCTTTCAATCAGAACGCGCAGGGATTTGCCCTTGCCTACCAGATGCTCCTGGCCCGTGTACTCATCCAAGCTGCGCGGGCGCATCCTCTCTGCCAACGGCTTGTGCTCCAGACTGTCTTCTTGCTGTATTTCAAACAAATCCATCCTGCCGCCACCTTTGCAATTGTTGACACAAACAACAGATATACAAGCTATTTTAGCATAAAGCGCCCATTTATTCCCCATAGGCTTATGAATTACGGGAGATGGGTAAAACATATAGAGACTGTACCGACACCCGGAAAGGGGCATGATTATGCAGAAACTTAAGATAGCAGCGATATCGGCGGTGCTGTTGGCTGCAGCAGGATGCGCTATGAACAGCGGAGGGGATTCCCTGCCGGTCCAGGGACAATCCCCCTCCCAGCCGATAGCAGCAACCGTCAGCCCGTCACCGGACCAGCCTGCTCCGGCGAGTCCATCTTCAGGGCAAGAGACAGCTTCCCCGAAGCCTGGAGCAACGCCCGCCGTGGCACACGAGCCTGAGCAATTGGTGAAAGACGCTGCCGCCAAGGCCGTTGCCGCTCTCAAGGGCAAGGATATGAAGACGCTGGCTTCCCTGGTGCATCCTGATAAGGGAGTAAGAATATCGCCGTACAGCTTTGTGGATACGAAGAACCATCTGGTTTTTACTCCCGAACAAGTATCCAAGCTTGCGGATGCTTCTGACGCCAAGGTATGGGGGAGCTATGACGGAACCGGCGATCCCATCAAGCTGACTCCTCTGGAGTATTACGATAAGTTCCTGTACAACCACGATTACGCCGCCGCAGAGAAGATCAGCCTCGACCAGACAATGGGAAAAGGCAACAGCATAAACAATATTCAAGAAGTGTACCCGGGGTCCCATTATGCGGAATATTATTTCAGCGGCTTCGACCCCAAGCTGGAAGGGATGGATTGGGCCAGTCTGACCTTTGTTTTCGAAGAGAAGGACGGAGCCTGGTATCTCACGGGCCTGGTCAACGGCAGATGGACCATCTGATGGGTTGCCGGGATCAGCAGATGATCCCCCCGATACAATGACCAAAAGAACCGTCCGGATAACTCTGGACGGTTCTTTGCCGGGAGTCTGTCCGGACGGTTCTTTGCCCGGGGTATGTCCAATGGAGTCAACTTCGGCCAGACTTCCGGTCAGCCATCTGTTCCGTACTGCTCCACAACTGCTTCTCCCGCCTGACCTTATCGATGGTGGCTCCTCCCAGACATTGCTCCCCGTCGTAAAAAACGACAGCCTGTCCCGGCGTTACCGCCCGCTGGGGCTCGTCGAAGACGATCTCGCAGCTTCCGTCTTCAGGATGGAAATGGACTACCACTCCCTGATCCGGCTGGCGGTAGCGAAACTTGGCAGTGCAGCGCAATTCGGAAGGAAGGCGGCCGCCGGGAATCCAGTTGACGTTCGTGGCGCTAAGGCCTGCAGAATACAAGTGCGAATCATCTCCCTGAGCGACATACAGCACGTTATGCTCCAGGTCCTTGTCCACTACGAACCAAGGCTCGCCGGTACCCGATCCGCCGATGCCAAGGCCCTGGCGCTGTCCCAAGGTGTAGTACATCAGCCCTTCATGCCGTCCCTTCACTGCGCCGTCAAAGGTGCGCATCTCCCCCGGCTGGGCCGGCAGATACTGGCTCAGGAATTCCTTGAAGTTGCGCTCGCCGATGAAGCAGACGCCTGTGCTGTCCTTCTTCTTGGCGGTGGCTAGTCCGGCTTCCTCGGCAATCCGCCGCACCTCCGGCTTGGGCAGGTGGCCGATGGGAAACATCGCCTTGCTCAACTGGTATTGGCTCAACGGGTTCAGGAAATAGGTCTGGTCCTTGCCGGGATCCATTCCCCGCAGCAGCCTGTAGATTCCATCCTTATAATCCACGCGGGCGTAGTGGCCTGTGGCGATGTAATCTGCACCCAGGTCCAGAGCCTTCTGCAGAAAATCACCGAACTTGATCTCCCGGTTGCACATGACATCGGGGTTAGGGGTGCGGCCGCGGCGGTATTCTTCCAGGAAATACGCGAATACTTTATCGAAATACTGCTTCTCAAAGTTAACCGTATAGTAGGGGATGCCAATCTGTTCGGCTACCCGGCGGACATCCTCGGAGTCATCCTCTGCCGTGCAGTTGCCGAACTGATCCGTATCATCCCAATTCTTCATGAATACGCCGATTACATCATAACCTTGCCGCTTAAGAAGCAGCGCGGCCACCGAAGAATCCACGCCTCCGGACATGCCCAGGACCACACGGGTTTCATGAGGGGCTTTTGTCATATGCTTCATACCTTTCTTATAAAAGCGTCGATTGTATCATGCCGCTGTTCTTTCCGCAGAAGAGCCCACGGCGGCATAGGACAGCTTCAATTGCGGGCCATCCTTTTATTTTATCATTTTTGAAGAAAAGAAGCATTTTTTTTGCGAAGTTGTCATACGGAGGTTTCCAAGTGCAGTTCACTTATGATAACATATGAATGATCTGATCAAAAAAGTTTTTTGCCAGATCACAATGTTTGATTTCTTTACATATACGCCGTCAGGCGTTTATCCTCGTGAGCACTTTGTAACAACAACCCAGTACAGTCGATTGAGGTGGCTATCTTTGAAGATATCAACAAAGGGGCGATACGGCCTCACCATTATGATGGAGCTTGCAGCCAAGACCGGAGAAGGGCCGACCTCTCTTAAAAGCATAGCCGAGAAACACCGTCTGTCCGAGCATTATCTGGAGCAGCTTATCGCGCCTCTGCGCAACGCGGGTCTGGTGAAGAGCATCCGCGGCGCTTACGGCGGCTACATTCTCTCCAAGGTACCGGAGGAGATCACAGCAGGGCATATTATCCGCGTGCTGGAAGGTCCTATCAGTCCGGTGGACTTTACGGATGAGGATGATCCGGCTAAACGGGATTTGTGGATACGCATTCGCGACGCTATCGCAGATGTGCTGGATTCCACCACATTGGCCGGGCTTATCGAGTACCATGATGAAGGCAAGAACGACAATTACATGTTCTACATTTAAGAAAGCCAGCGGTTACTTACAGGTCGCTTGAAATGTTTTAAGCCAGTCCTTCTCAAGAAATTTGAGAGGGATTTTTTTCATGTCTTAAAGTTATGTAACCACAAGCCGGTCGAGACATATATTAGTTATTAAGCAAAATTATATAGGATTTGAATTCTGGGATGGCGCGGGGGATTTATGGTTAATGCAGCACACAAAAAAGAACATATCCGGGTGAGGAATAGAATCGTTCAACTTGCCCGTTCAAAAGTAGGTAAACTGGTTTATTCTTTCGGTAAAAAAAATATAGCGACAGGAAGAGGCGACTGTTCCGGTTTTTGCAATTTTATATTTCTAAAATCGGTTGGAATCAACATTGGAAGCCGGACATCCATCCAGATAAAAAAAGGGTGGAAAGTGCATGAAAATAAGGAAATGCCAGGTGATATTGTTTTCTTCAGAAATATCTATCGAAAAGGCGTCTCCCACGTCGGAATTGTTTCAAGACCAGGTTCGTTTATTGGTTTACAAACGACGGGCTGCAAGGAACGCTCCTACATGCGCGGGTATTGGAAGAACAAATTTATGCATATAAGAAGAATTAATCTTGTAAATAAAAAAGGGAGCAAGCATATGACGAATAACGAGCAAGTGTTTATTTCCGCCCAGAGGATTGTAAATGTATACGTAGTGGTATGCACAGGCAACAGCATGAGTGACGGAAAAATTAAAATGGATATAAGAGGCGCCAATCGAATCTGGAAATCAAGCGGGATTTCATTTCGGCTAAAAGGCATAACAAGGCATACGGAGGAAGCGTACCGGTTTAAGGAAAGGGAGTTTGTGGGAGGCATACTTCTGAATAAGCAGCCCAAGAAGGTCCAGAAGCTGATTAGATACAACCCTGTATCCAGTTCCAGGAATGATATTGCAGTCATCTATTTAGATACTTCCTCCATCAGGGATGTTAAAGCCAAAAGGATCACGACAGGAGCAATTTATTTTTTTAATAGGAAGCAAGGACCGCGAACGGCAACCATTCTAATGGCTTCAAACTCAAGCCAACGCGCACAAATGCTGGCTCATGAGTTCGGTCATGCTCTGTTTGTGGATCCAGTAAGCGGGCTGGCCGTTAATCCAAGCCCCACCATGGCTCCCAAAGATCCAACTCATGATCTCGAGAGAAAAAATTTAATGTTCCCCAAACCACCGGCCAAACCCGTAACTAATCAAAATCAGCGGAACAAAGCATTGAAGAGTACGTTGATTCGATAGGATATTTAAACTCGGTAGGAGGATGGGATAGACACAAGGTTGTCATATATGAGGTTTATATTCTGAAGGTATAGATGGTAATAAATCGAATGGTTAGATAAAAATAACTATTTGAGGTAAAAGATGAAACTGGGTAAACTCATTTACTATTTGCTTGCTCTGATCATTGGTTTTGGATGTTTTGTTGCTTTTTTGTTCATTATTTTTAATTGGGGTCCAGGATTTTTGGGGCAAGACAATAAGCCGGTTGCTATAGCGGTGGGAATATTGGCAGTAGTGGTATTCATCGTTTTTAACATAATCGGATGGGTTATAGATAAAGAGATGGCTTTAATGGGGCTGTTATTTATCGCCTTCTCAGCTACAGTAAGCGGTGTATTGGTGTTCTTTCGATAGCGGATCTAAGCCGGCGTATATCCTCGTATATCGGAAGATATACGCCTGATGGCGTTCCTATAATGCCGTGCGTTTGTTCCGTTTACGTGCTTTAGGGCTGTAAAGACTTTTTAGTAACCCTATTGCGGCTTTAACTCAAATGTGATAATCTTAATCAGATATGCTAAATTACAGGTTCTACATTTAAATTGCAGGTGAAGCACAGATGAATCCCATCTATCTTGATCATGCAGCGGCAACGCCGCTATTGCCTGAAGTGCTGGATGTCATGTTGCCGCTCCTTAGGGAGCAGTTCGGCAACCCATCCAGCCTTCACCGTTTTGGGAGGAGTGCGCGCAGTGTCATAACGGCGGCACGGGACAGCATTGCCCGCCAGTTGAACTGCCGCAGCAAGGAGCTGATCTTCACCAGCGGCGGAACAGAAGCCGATAATCTGGCACTGTTCGGTACCGCCGTTGTTCCGCCCGGAACCAAAAACCATATTATCGCCACTTCTATAGAGCATCATGCCGTGCTTCACAGCTGCTCCCGTTTGGAGCAATCGGGATATGAGCTCACTTATCTTTCTGTGGATTCGGACGGGCTTATTTCAATAGAAGAACTCCGTTCCGCTATCCGCCCTGAAACCCTTCTTATAACCGTCATGTACGGCAACAATGAAGTAGGAACGATTCAGCCGATTGCCGAAATCGGTCTTCTTGCGCGGGAACATAACATTCTGCTTCATGTTGACGCGGTACAGGCGGCCGGCATCCTTCCCATTGATCTTGCCGTCCTGCCGGTAGACCTGATGAGCTTCTCGGCGCACAAGCTGGGCGGTCCCAGAGGTGTCGGTGCCTTGTATTGCGCACCGCGGGTGTTGCTCTCTCCCTTGCTGCACGGCGGATCCCAGGAGAAGAACAAGCGGGCCGGAACCGAGGATGTGGCCGGAATCGCCGGATTTGCCGAAGCATTTCGTTTTGCCGCAGCAAATTTAGCGGAGAAGCAACTTTATCTGGAAAACTTACGTCTAAGAATGATAGCAGGACTTGACCGGGAATTGGGGAGCGACGGTTATGTGGTGAATGGTCCCGCCACCTCCTCCCAGCGTCTGCCTCATATTCTCAATGTCAGCTTCCCGGGATGCGGCACGGAAACGCTGCTTATGAACCTGGATTTGGCCGGGGTGGCTGCAGCCAGCGGCTCGGCTTGCACGTCCGGCTCGCTGGAGCTGTCCCATGTTCTGGCAGCCATGGGGTTGCCGCAGGAGGTGGCCTCCTCAGCCGTGCGTTTCAGCTTTGGGACAAGCACTTCCCAGGAGGAAATTGACCAAGCTTGTCAAATTGTTGGAACCATTGTGAGGCGGCTTCGTAAGCAATAGTCAAAAAGACAGGCGAATGCCGGTTGATTGCCGGTAGTTTTTGCGGATATTTATCCACTCATTGCCCCAAACTATAGCTGTTGTATACACATGGCAGACTGGACGTTTATCTGGAGGGTGGGGGGAGAAGTATGCGCAGCGCCCGCGATTTGATCGGATTGCCTGTGCTGGACATCGTGACGGGGAAGAGAGTAGGGACCGTCAAGGATTTTCTGATAAGCCAGGCTTGGCACATGCATGGAATCGTGCTGGACTACAAATCATGGTTCGGTGCGGCGCGCTACGTCGGGTGGGGCTGCATCTGCTCCGCCGGTTCGGATGCGCTTATCATCAACAGCAAGGTCTCCATCAAGAAATTCAAGGAGATCCCCGGTACATATTATTTGTGCAGCGGGAAGAGCAAATTAACGGGGCTTCCCCTTATTTCGGCAGAAGGAATCCAAATGGGCCACCTGGAGGACGTTTATTTTTCGCCAAAAATGGAAGACTCAATAGTAGGGTTGGAATTATCCGACGGGCTTCTGACAGATTTGCAGGAGGGCCGCAGGAGAATACCGGTTCCTGCCGGTGCGCGGCGTGGAGAAGATGCGATAACAGTTCCTGCTCTCCCCGCCGGCGGAGCCTGAACGGACAATATATAAGGAACGTGGGTGATGGATTTGTCAATGCGGTGTCCCAACTGCAATTCCCGGGATATTGGAAAAATTGGCTCCCACCAGTATTACTGCTGGGGGTGCTTTATCGAGTTGACGATAAACGGAGACAAGATGTCCGTATATCAGGTAGAAGAAGACGGTACTTTAAGCTCGCTGGATGATCTTTTCTTCGAAGAGGAGATTGTGCAGCAGCAGGTTCATGCCAACTAGCATGATGCCTGCCTATAGGGATTCCGGCGCTCTCGCCATTGAGGAGCGCCGGAGTCCCTTTTTTGCCGGATCAGACTTCCAATGCCGCTTGGGGGGCATCAGTGATGAATGAAATGACGGGACGGGTACAGGGCAGAGCGTATATCATTCCGGGGAGGGCGGTTGCCCGGTCATAGATGTTCCCACGAAGCGGTGTGTACTATTCCCTTTATTAATCCCTTAATGATGTTTGGGGAGTACCGCCAAGGGAAATAAGGGAAGCGTTTTTCCGCTATTGTCCTTCCCACCGGCCGATTCCCTGGAATAAGGGAACGTACTTTCCCTTATTGTCATTTTTGGAGCTCATTTTGGACGGTTTGGAAGGGGATAAGGGAAAAAGGAGGGTCTTATTGCCAGAAAATGACCTCCTGTAAGAGCAATAAGGGAAAAACCCGGGCCTTATTTTCTATCCAGGCCTTTTTCCTCTTGCCTGAAGCTGGGCGTGTTTGCTAACCGGGGAGGGAAGGTAGACTTGCCGATGGCATAAGCGGGAACGAGCCTCATTCGGTCAGACAAATGCCGGGGCCAAGCCGGAATTTGCCCAAGTCCGGGGTTTATTTCGCCTGTCCGTACATATACTGTATAAGTGGGCATGGGACGTGCCTTTTACGGGAAAACGGGGTGAATGAGATGGAGCCTTCTTTTACGTCAAACAAGTGGTTCCGCGTGCTGGTCTTTGTACTGCTTGGATTGATAATTGTCTACATGCTGTGGCTGCTCCGCCCCATACTGGGGGGGATATACGGTTTCCTGCGGGCGGTGCTGGCGCCATTCCTGATTGCCATGATCATCTCGTATGTGCTTAACCCCATTGTGGTGCTGCTCAACCGGCGCAGGGTGCCGCGGACGGTGGCGGTGCTGTTGATTTATATGGTATTTCTGGCGTCTCTGACGGTGGTTCTGATGAATCTGACACCCATGTTCATCTCGCAGCTCACCCAACTGAATGACCATATGCCGGAATTCACCATGCGGGCCCAGGGCATCATGGACCGGTTCAATCATAGCGAGATGCTGCCCGACAGCATCCGCTCCGGGATCAACAATTCTCTGTACAAGCTGGAGCTTGGCGTATCCGACTGGGTATCCAACTATCTGAACGGGATCGGCGGTAAGCTGAATGTGGTATTCCTGGCGCTGATTATTCCGTTTGTGGCCTTCTATATTTTGAAGGACTTCCAATTAATCGAGAAAACAGTGCTGACTGTTGTGCCCAAGAAGCACCGTCGCAGGGTCACCAGATTGCTGTTCGAAATCGATGAGGCGCTGGGCAACTATATCCGAGGGCAGTTTCTGGTATGCATTATCATCGGTTTGATGGCTTACCTGGGCTATTGGCTGATAGATATGCCTTATCCGCTCCTGTTGGCCAGTGTGGTGGCTGTTTTCAACATCATCCCGTATCTGGGCCCGTATCTGGGAGCGGCTCCCGCTGCGCTGATGGCTGCCTCCATATCATGGAAAATGGTGCTCTATGTGCTTCTCGTCAACTGGTTTTGCCAGCTGCTCGAGGGCAATGTGATTTCGCCTCAGGTGGTGGGGCGGTCGTTGCATATGCATCCCTTAATGATTATTTTCGCCCTGATGGTAGGCGGACAGGTGGCGGGGGTGGCCGGGCTCATTCTGGCTGTACCGTTCTTCGCGGTGCTGAAGGTGATTTTCTCCCACGTGTCCCAGTATTTTATCCAGCGGCATACGACATAAGAACCGCTCAGACGGCATTCGCCGTTTGACAACCAGGGAAGAATTGACTATAATTTTAAGCGTATAGGCCAAAAACGTTGAAGGAAATGAGTAGGTTATCGTCCGCCAGGCAGAGAGAGGGTTCCGGTTGCAGGGGCATTACGCCGCCCAAAGACCGGCTGCAAGAACCCTTGTGGCGAAGCATAACCGAAGCCCTTTCCCGAGCGCGGAGCGAACTCCGCCGGTTGGAACCGTTATATTCCTTACGAGGAAATTGTTCGGCTTGCTCTTTTGCAGCCAGATGATAACCAGGGTGGTACCGCGATGAATCATCGCCCCTGCTGAGGGGGCGATTTTTTATTTTTTCGGACCCGATTTTTGCGGGCCAAATTCGAGGAGGCAGAGGATAACTCATGAAAGCAAGCGAGATCAGAAGCAAATGGCTGGATTTTTTTGCAAGCAAGGGACATAAGGTGGAACCGAGCGCTTCTCTGGTTCCCCACAATGATCCCTCCCTCCTGTGGATCAATGCGGGCATGGCTCCGCTCAAGCCTTATTTTGACGGGCGGGTCAAGCCGGAGAATCCCCGGATCGCCAACGCCCAGAAGTGCATCCGGACCAACGATATCGAGAATGTAGGCAAAACCCGCCGTCACCATACGTTCTTCGAAATGCTGGGCAATTTCTCCATCGGCGACTATTTCAAGGAGGAAGCGATCACCTGGGCCTGGGAATTCCTGACCGGGCCCCAATGGATCGGCTTCGATCCCGAGCGTCTGTCCGTCACGGTCTACCATGAGGACCCCGAAGCATTCGAGCTGTGGAATAAGAAGATCGGGATTCCCGAGAACCGCATCTACAAGCTGGACGAGAGCAATTTCTGGGATATCGGCGAAGGCCCCTGCGGTCCCTGCACGGAAATTTTCTATGACCGGGGCGACAAGTACGGGGACCTGAGCGATCCCGAATGCTGGCCCGGCGGCGAGAATGAGCGCTTCCTGGAAGTATGGAATCTGGTATTCTCCCAATTCAACCATAATAAGGACGGCAGTTATACGCCGCTGCCCAACAAGAACATCGATACCGGCGCCGGTCTGGAGCGGTTCGCTTCCATTCTGCAGGATGTGGATTCCAACTTCGACACGGATCTGTTCCAGCCGATTATCCGCAAGACCTGTGAGATTGCGGGTGTTCAATACCAGACGGATGCCGACACGGATGTAGCCTTGAAGGTTGTGGCGGACCATGTCCGCACAGTGGCCTTCTCCGTGGGCGACGGCGTTCTGCCTTCCAACGAAGGCCGGGGCTATGTGATCCGCAGGTTGCTCCGCCGCGCGGTCCGCTACGGCAAGTCCGTGCTGGGCATGGATAAGCCGTTCCTCTATCTGCTCACTCCCGTCGTGGGAGAAGTCATGGGCGTGTACTATCCCGAAGTCGTGGAGAAGCGGGAATTCATTGAGAAGGTCATCCGCACGGAGGAGGAACGCTTCCATGAGACGTTGTCCGATGGACTGGCGATCCTAAACGGGCTGGTTGCTGCCGCCAAGACGGGCGGAAGAAGCCAAATCGGCGGCGCCGACGCCTTTAAGCTCTACGACACCTACGGCTTCCCTCTTGATCTGACGGAGGATTTCGCCATGGAGAACGGCTTGTCCGTGGACCGGGAAGGCTTCGAGCTTGCCATGGAGGAGCAGCGGGAACGCGCCCGTTCGGGGCGCCAGGCAACGGAGAGCATGAAGGTTCAGGGCGGTCCGCTCTCGGATTATACGGTTAAAAGTGAATTTGTTGGTTATACTGATCTGATATTCGAGGCTGCTGTACAAGCTGTTGTTGTGGCAGGCGAATTGGTGCAGGAGGCTCCGGCAGGCACCGTAGCCCAAGTGATTCTGGACCGTACCCCCTTCTACGCCGAATCGGGCGGACAGGTGAGCGATTGGGGCACCTTGGCCGGGGACGGGCTGGAAGCGGAAGTAAGCGAGGTTTCCAAGGCTCCCCACGGACAGCATGTTCATACGGTGAAGGTGGGACAAGGCGTTCTGCGCGCGGGCGCCAAGGTGACGGCTGCGGTGGACCGCGTGAACAGAAGCCATATCGTGAAGAACCACACTGCCACCCATCTGCTTCACAAGGCGTTGAAGGAGGTGCTGGGCCAGCATGTCAACCAGGCGGGCTCTCTGGTATCGGCTGACCGTCTGCGCTTTGACTTCTCCCACTTCGGCAGCATCAGTCCGGAGGAGCTTCAGGAAATCGAGACCCGCGTCAACCGCCAGATCTGGAACAGTACGGATGTGGAAATCAACAGCATGCCCATCGATGACGCCAAGGCGCTGGGGGCTATGGCCCTGTTTGGCGAGAAATACGGGGATGTGGTCCGTGTAGTCCGGGTGGGGGATTACAGCATTGAGCTGTGCGGTGGTTGCCACGTGGGCTCCACTGCCCAGATTGGCCTGTTCAAGATTGCAAGCGAAGGGGGCATCGGCTCCGGTGTCCGCCGGATTGAAGCAGTAACGGGGAAGCTGGCGTATGAGTACCTGGATCAGCAGCTTGACCTGCTGAAGCAATCCGCCGCGCTCTTGAAGACCAATGTGAGCGAGCTGCCCAAGCGGGTGGAGCATGTGCTTGCGCAGGTCAAGGACCTGTCCCGCGAGAATGAGTCGCTCCGCGCCAAGATGAGCCAGGCAGAGGCCGGAAGCCTGACCGACAAGCTGGTGACAGTTAACGGGATTCAGCTGTTGGCTGCCCAGGTTGCTGCAGGGGACATGGATTCCTTGCGCAACATGGTGGATTCCCTGAAGTCGAAGCTGGGCTCGGCGGTTATTGTGCTGGGGTCCGTACAAGAGGACAAGGTAAACTTGGTAGCGGCTGTAACCCCGGATTTGATTGCCAAGGGCTTCCACGCCGGCAAGCTGGTGAAGGAGGCGGCTGCCCGGTGCGGCGGCGGGGGCGGCGGACGTCCCGACATGGCCCAGGCCGGAGGCAAGGAACCGTCCAAGCTGGGAGAGGCGCTTCAACTGGTCAGAGAACTGGTTGAACGTCAAGGGGCGGCTGTATAAACTCCCGGAGTTTAAGGATAGTTGTCCACAAAACAAGTTTTTTGTATTTTTTGCTCCAAATAAAGGTATTTCTTCGACCTTTGGAGAATATATCGGTGTATTAGAGAATCGTATTGGATGGTTCGTCTCATAATACTGCTCAATCGGGAGGTGCCGATCATGAGTTCTATGGACAAAACGATGAAGTTCGACGTGGTGGCAGAAGGCGTGGAGACTTCTCCCAAGGAAGTGCTGCTGACCGTGTATGACGCCCTGCAGGAAAAGGGATACAATCCGATCAATCAAATCGTCGGGTACTTGCTCTCTGGCGATCCGGCTTACATTCCGAGGCATAACAATGCCAGAAGCCTGATCCGCAAAAGAGAGCGGGATGAATTGATCGAAGAACTGGTCCGTGCCTATCTCGCGCAGCACAAAAAGTAAGGGAGTCAAGCCAAGCATGAGGTGGATGGGACTGGACTACGGCGACCGCAGAATCGGTGTAGCACTGAGTGATGAGCTCGGCTGGACCGCTCAGGGCTTCGGTGTGATTGAACGCCGCAAGCCCGAAGAGGATATGGAACGGATCGGCCGGATCGCCGTAGATAATGACGTGAAAGAAATTGTGCTTGGACTTCCCAAGAATATGAACGGCAGCATAGGGCCCCGCGGTGAAATTTGCTTGGCATTCGCCGAGGAGCTTCGTGGCATGCTAAATCTGCCTGTCCATCTCTGGGATGAAAGATTGACGACGGTTGCCGCGGAGCGGACACTCATCAGTGCCGACGTCAGCCGGAAAAAGCGCAAGCAGGTCATCGACAAGATGGCCGCCGCTATCATACTGCAAGGTTATATGGATTCCAAATCGAAAGGGTGAGCAGGATGACGAACAAGCCGATTAACGAGGAAGAGCCAGAAATCATCTATATTCCGGATGAAGAGGGAAATGAGGAAGAGTTCGAGGTCATCATGCGCTTTGAAGTGGACGGCAGCGATAAGAAGTACATGATGCTGGTTCCTGTACCAACAACGAATGACGAGGAAGAAAGCGATGAGGTGTATGCTTTCCGTTATGAGGAAGAAGGAGACGACCTGCAGCTGTTCACCATTGACGATGAGGAAGAATGGAATATTGTAGAGGAAACCTTCAATACGCTCATGGATGAAATGGACGGTCAAGAGGAAGAAGAGGAAGAGGTAATCAAGTGACAGCCTACACACCGGATGATGCGGTCCCCATCCAACTGCTGAGGGAAGCATTTGGCGACGAGGTCATGCTCGAGGGGGAGGAAGGGGATTCCAAGCCTCTGCGTATTTTGGCGGAATTCCGCATCGAGGACCGCCAATATGCCGTACTGCAATCCGCCGCGATGAAGCGCAGCGACGAATTGGCCCTGTTCCATATTGTAACCGATGAGCAAGGGGAACTGCAGCTTGCTACTGTCGAGGATGATGATGAATGGGAAGCGGTGCTGGAGCTCTATGACGAAATGACGGTTTTATTCGATTAATACTCTACTCTTGCATGAATGGAACCATAATAAAAAATGTGGTAGAATCGAAAGGGCGGCCCCTCAGAGCCGCTCTTTTTGCTCAAAATCCCGGAAAGCACAAGCGCGGGGTGTTCGATTTCCGGGCAAACGCCGGTTGCCAAGGGCGCTTTCAGGCGTTTGTCCATGCGCGGGTTTCATTGTTAAGGAGGAAATTAACCGTTGGATGAACAAGTAGAGAACCAGCATACAGTCAAAAAGCGCAGCCGGTGGAAAATTGCGCTCGCCGTGGCCGCTTCTGTTGTCTTTGTGGTCTTGGCAGCCGGTGGAGCAGCCGTTTATTATGCTTACCGCTCCCTGCAGCCGCTGGCAGCGGGGGAGTCCAAGGAAATCGTCATCCCGGCCGGCACGGGTTCGGCAGGGATCGCAGACATTCTCGAGCAAGAGGGAATCATCCGCAACAAGCTGGCTTATACCATGTATTTGAGGTATCAACAGCAGGGTGACCGTTTCCAAGCGGGCAGATATGAGATGAAGCCGGGAATGACCCTGGATGAAATTACGGACAAGATGAATCAGGGCGATGTGATCAAAGAAGAGATGATGCGCTACACCATACCCGAGGGCTTCACTGTGGTGCAGATTGCTGAGAAGCTGGCGGCAGAAGGGCTGATAGACAAGGATGCCTTCCTTGCGCTTGCCAATGAAGAGAAGGAGTGGCCTGTTGCTTGGACGGGCACTATACCCAAGGACGGAAATTTGCGGAGCAGGCTGGAAGGATATATGTTCCCGGAGACCTATGAGATGAAGAAGGGCAGCACAGAGCAGGATATTCTCCTGCGCATGCTCTCGGAATGGGATAAGAAGAAGGAGCAGCTTGCCGGATGGGAGCAGGCGCTGGCGGAGCGCAAGCTGACGCTGCATGAGGTGCTTACCGTGGCGTCCCTGATTGAGCGTGAGGTTGTGGTGGATGAGGAGCGCCCGGTCGTGGCGGGTGTTATCTACAACCGGCTGGACAAGAAAATGCCGCTGCAAATTGATGCTACTATTCAGTATTTATTCGACAAGCCGAAGGAAAGGCTGTTTGAGAAGGATCTTCAAATCGAGAGTCCTTATAATACTTATCTTCATACAGGACTTCCTCCCGGCCCGATTGCCAATCCGGGGCTTGCTTCCATCAAAGCCGCCCTGTGGCCGGCAACCACCCAATACTTCTTCTATGTGACGAAGAAGGATGGAACAGGCGCGCATCTGTTTGCGGAGACATTCGAGGAGCATAAGAAGAACAACGCCAACAGCAAAGCGGGGAAATAACAAGTTGAAGCAAGAGAAGGGGTGGAGCGGTTGAAAAGGACGGAATTGTTGACGGCAGCCGGCTCCTTGTCCGAGATGGTGCGCTATATGGAAGCCGGGGCTGACGGAATCCAGATCGGCGAGCAGCAGTTCGGCATGCGCCTGCCCGGAGATATCCTCAGCGGAGAACTGGACCAGGCGGTGCGGCTTGCCCATGAGGCGGGAGCCAAAGCGTATGTGGCGGCCAACCGGATCATGGATAACGCGGCATTGCCGTTGTTGCCCGGTTATCTGGAGAAAGCAGCCAGAGCCGGCGCCGATGCTGTCATATTCGGAGATCCGGCAGTGCTTGCGGCAGCCGGGGAAGCCGGATTATCCGGGCTTGTATTCCACTGGAACCCGGAGATGACGGCTACCAACTATGCAACAGCCAACTATTGGCGGGGCAAAGGTGCTGTCCGCGCCATCCTGGCCCGGGAGCTTAGCATGGAGCAGGTGTTGGAGTTCAAGCGCAGCTGCCAGGCGGAGATTCAGGTGCAGGTGCATGGGATGACCAATATTTTTCATTCCAGAAGACGTATGGTGAGCAGTTACTTGGACCACCTTCAGACGAAGGAGGGGAAGGAGCCGCAGCCGGAGGCCTCCAGGCGGGATCTTGCGGCGGACAAGGGCATGTATCTGATCGAGGAAGAGCGCCAGGATGAGCGCTACCCGGTCTATGAGGACCAGGCCGGCACCCATATCATGAGCGGTGACGATCTGTGCATGCTCGATACGCTGCACGAATTCCTGGAAGCGGAGATTGACAGCCTGAAGGTGGAAAGCCTGCTTAAGTCCCAGGAATACAATATCACGGTGCTGCGCGCTTACCGCGCGGCTATGGATGCGTATTACGCCAATCCGCAGGAGTACCGGTTCCGCCAGGAATGGCTCGAGACGATAGAGGAGATTCAGCAGCGGGACAGGCCCCTGTCCTACGGCTTTTACTTCAAGGAGCAGGTCTATTGACACGGAAGGAAGGAGCAGCTTCAATGTGGGAAGTTAATTCGATTGTCAGGCAGCAGCATACCCGCAAATTAAGCAAGCCGGAGCTGCTTGCCCCGGCCGGCAGTCTGGAAAAACTGAAATTCGCCGTTCACTACGGAGCGGATGCCGTCTATATCGGCGGCCAGAAATACGGCCTGCGTTCGGGCGCCGATAATTTCTCGTTTGCCGAAATGCGCGAGGGTGTGGAGTTTGCCGCGCGTTACGGGGCGAAGATTTTTGTGGCCGCCAATATCTATGCCCATAACGAGGATATACCCGGTCTGGAGGACTATCTGCTCCAATTGCAGGAGGCAGGTGTGGCCGCCATCATCGTGGCTGATCCCGCTGTTATCGAAGCCTGCAAGAAGGCGGCCCCCAAGCTTGAGCTGCATCTCAGCACCCAGCAATCCACCATGAATTGGCGTACCGTCCAATTCTGGAAGGATGAAGGCGTGGACCGGGTGGTGCTGGCCCGGGAGACCAGTCTGGAAGATATTCTCGAGATCAAGCGGAATGTGGATATTCAGATCGAAACCTTCATTCATGGCGCCATGTGCAGCTCGTGGTCGGGCCGCTGCGTATTGTCCAATCACTTCACCGACCGGGACTCCAACCGGGGCGGCTGCTGCCAGTCCTGCCGCTGGAAGTACGATCTGTTCGCGGGAGAAGCGCAAGAGACCGGGGCGGCTGCCATGTTTGAGGCCGGAGATGATCCCTTCACGATGGGAGCCAAGGATCTGTGCATGATGGGGCATATTCCCGAGCTGATGGAATCCGGGGTGGACAGCTTCAAGATTGAAGGCCGGATGAAGAGCATTCATTATGTCGCTACAATCGTCAACGCCTACAGACAAGCAATCGATGCTTATATGGGCAACTCCGGCGGATATATGCTTAAGCAGGAGTGGATTGACGAGATCTATAAGGCGGCCAACCGCCCCTTGAATACGGGCTTTTTCTTCCAGGAGCCGGGAGCAGCCGATCATATTTACGGACCTGAGGACAAAATGATCGACTATGATTTTGCCGGTCTGGTGGAAGAGTATGATGCAGTGTCCGGGGTTGCCGTCATCCAGCAAAGGAATCATTTCAAGCCGGGCCAGGAGGTTGAATTTTTCGGTCCCGGAGGGACATTCTTCAAACAGACACTGGAAGCCATCCATGATGAAGAAGGCAATCTGCTTGATGCTGCCCGGCATCCTCTACAACGGATAAGGATGAAAGTTCTGCATAAAGTGAGCCCATTCGACATAATGCGGAAGCGAAAATTGTCAAATATTAAGTGAAAAAGTCAATTGTAGGAACCTCCAAAAATTTTCTTTGGAGGTTTTTACTTTTGTTGTAGTATGATAGAGGAGTTCCGGCAGCGTTGTCGAACAATGTTAAGAGTATATAAAATTTATTTTAAGAATCTACATAGGATGGTGGTTTCATTGCAATTAAAAATTCCAGATTTGAAGAAGTTTTTTGACAAGATGAGGGGATTTGAGAAACCGCTTTCAAAAACAAAACAAGCAGATTATTCCTCAGAAAAAAAGGTGCTGTCCGACTCGAAAAGTATCTTCCAATCGGTAGGAATCAAGCTCTTCTTGATTTTCTTTACATGCATCGTATTGCTGGTGCTGGCCGTGGGGGTTTTCTCCTATTTTCAATCGAAAGCCATCATTGAGGATAAGGTGGCAGACGCAACGGAAAAGACGATTCAGCTCGCTGCCGACGGTACGGAGCAAACGCTGAAGATGTATGAAGATATCACGATGCAGATGCTGACCGATCAGGATTTCATGAAGAATCTGCGCACCATTACCAACACATCCATCTCCGCCTACGACCAACTCCAGGCGCAGCAGGGCGTCAGCACCAAGATCAATTCATTCTTCTCGGGCAAGAATGAGGTGTCCAATGTGGCGCTGATCAGTCTGATGGAGAATGGAAAAGACATTAGCATAGCAAGCTCTGCAACTCCGGTAGAGCAAATCAAGAAGGAACCCTGGTTCGAGAAGGTGATTGCCGGTGACGGCGCCGCTGTGTGGCTCCCCACCCGGGAGAAGGGATACTATGCCGCGACTGATGCGAGCTTCGGCTTGTCCCGGTTATTCCGCGATCCCTCCACCGGAAGCAAGGACTTTGTTCTGTTGATTGAGTTGAAGGAAAAGCTGATCAGCGCCAGTCTGGAGAAGCTGACTCTGAACGGCAATACGCCTGTTGTAGTGATTGATACGGACAATAATCTGGTTCGCACTCCGGTGAAGGCCGATATGGGCAAGCCCTTCGGCGTGACATTGACTGAGCAGCAGCAAACAGAGAGCCAAGCCGCTGCCAAAAGCCTGACCATTGGCGGCAAGCTGACGGTGTACAAGCAGATGAAGGTTTCCGGCTGGCTGGTTGCCGCTGCGGTGCCTGTATCCGAGTTGGTCAAGGATGCAGACAAAATTTTTAATCTGACCATTATTATGGTGCTGGTGGCAATGGTATTTGCTATCGGGGCCGGGTTCCTGGTAGTCCTGATGGTGGGACGTCCCCTCAAGATTCTCCGCAATCTGATGCAGGAAGGGGAAAAGGGCAATCTTACGGTCCGTACCCGTATCAGCAGCCGGGATGAGATCGGCCAGGTAGGCGTGAGCTTCAACCAGATGATGGAGCAGATTACCAAGCTGGTGCAGCAGACCAACCATTCCGCAGCAGAGGTGCTGAACACCTCCAATGTACTGCTGAATGTATCCAAGCAGACTGCCATATCCGCCAAGGAAATTGCAGTTGCCACCGAGGAGATTGCCAACGGGGCCAGCAGCTTGGCTGTTGAAGCGGAGAAGGGAAACACCATTACTTACGAAATCGGCGCGAAGATGAAGGAAGTCGCCAAAGCGAACGAAGAGATGGACACCGCTGCCACCGAGGTGGAGAAGGTCAGCGAGCGGGGCACCGTGTATATGGCGGAGCTCATAGCCAAAACCAATGATACCGAGCAGATGACGCGCAATATGGTGGAGAAGGTGGACAGCCTGAAGGAGAGCACCTCCTCCATCCGCAAGGTGCTGGACATGCTGAATGGCCTGACCAAGCAGACGAATATTCTCTCCTTGAATGCTACGATTGAGGCGGCAAGAGCAGGGGCGGCCGGCAAGGGCTTCATGGTGGTAGCCGATGAAATCCGCAAACTGGCAGAGCAATCGAAGCATTCTATCGAGTCTGTCGGACAGATCATTGAGACGATCCAGCGGGAAATCGACGAGACGGTGGTTGCCTTGTCCGATGCTTACCCGGTCTTCCGGCAGCAGATTGAGGCTGTCAAGGAAGCGGATCTGATCTTCAAGCAGGTCCGCAGCCAGATGGGCGGTCTGGGTGAACGGCTTGGAGGTGTTACCCAGTCCATTGTCAAGCTGGAGATTTCGCAAAGTACGCTCAATGATGCCATGAGCAACGTGAGCGCTGTATCCGAGGAATCCTCTGCAACCTCCCAGGAGGTGGCTTCCTTAAGCAATGAGCAACTGAGTGTCAGTGAAGGGCTGGTCAAACTGTCCGAGAATCTGGAATCCCTTTCCACTTCCCTTCAGGAGCAATTGACCAAGTTCAAAGTATAGGTATGAAAGCCGCTTTATTCGCACAAGAGGCAGCCGTTGATTCATCCGCGCTTTGGCGGAGGTCAAGGGCTGTTTTTTTGTGGCCGCGGCAGCCTGCCTGTCACCAGATTGTAAGAAGTCCCCGTTATAATGGACGTCATAACCCGGGAGGAGTGGAAGATATGGCAGTGCTGGAGTCTATTGATCTCGTCAAGCATTACGGCAAAGGGGACAGCTTGGTTAAGGCGTTGAACGGCATCAGCATAAAGGTGGAAAAAGAAGAGTTCGTGGCCATAGTGGGCACATCCGGCAGCGGCAAGTCTACCCTGCTGCACATGCTGGGCGGCCTGGACCGGGCTACGTCGGGGCAGGTCATTATTGACGGCAGCCGGATCTTCACGATGAAGGATGACGAACTGACCGTCTTCCGCCGGAGAAACATCGGATTCGTATTCCAGAATTACAATCTGGTGCCAATCTTGAATGTGTATGAAAATATCGTGTTGCCCATTGAACTCGACGGCAATAAGGTGGATAAAGCTTTTGTGGACCATGTTATCGGGACACTCGGTCTGGAAGACAAGCGGAACAGCCTGCCTGGCCAACTGTCCGGGGGTCAGCAGCAGCGGGTAGCGATTGCGCGGGCTCTGGCGGCCAAACCCTCCATCATTTTAGCGGACGAGCCCACCGGTAATCTGGACAGTGTAACCAGCCAGGAAGTGATGGGATTGCTGAAGGTAACAGGCAGACAGTTCTGTCAGACCATCGTCATGATCACCCATAATGAAGAGATTGCCCAACTGGCCGACAGGACGCTGCGGATTGAAGACGGCCGGATCGCCGGGACAGGAGGGGAGTTTGTATGATGCTTCCCAACAGCAATTCGAAAGTGGTGGCTAAGCTGACTGCAAGAAGCATGGCCGCCAACAGAAGGCGCAACGGCTTTATGCTGGCGGCGATTATGCTGACCGCTTGGCTGATCGCTTCCTTCTTCAGCGTTGGCCTCAGCTTCTACAAAACCTATGAAGCCCAGCAGTGGAAGATGAGCGGCAGTATGGCCCATTATTTCCTGACCGAGCCGACGGAGGAGCAGCTGGCCAAGCTGGCAAGTCTGCCAGCCGTGAAGGCGGTGGGTGTGCAGAGCCAGGCCGGCAAGGTATCGGGATTCCCCGAAGAAGGAATGGAGGAGGCTGACCGGCTGGTGCGGAACCGACAGCTGCTGCTGACCCTGCTGCAGGCCGACCCGTCCGAGTGGGAACTGATGCGTCTTCCCGCTGTAGACGGCTTCACCGGCCATTATCCCGAGGAGGCCAACGAAATAGCGGCTCCCTTGTGGATTCTGAAGCAGCTTGGGATAGAGAAGCCCAGCCCGGGGATGAGCCTGCAGCTGGAATATCAGGCCGAGCGCAATGGAGAGGAGGTCCGGCTTCAGGATGTCTTCGTCCTAAGCGGCTGGTACCAGGAATACACTCATCTGCGTTATGGCAATAGGGGCAGTCTGTTCGTATCGGAGAAGCTGGCGCGGGAACGGGGGCTGGACTTCCTGAAGCCCTCCTCCGCATCGATCCGGTTCCACAGCGGGGGGGAGGCAGACCTTCAGGCCGCCCGCCTGGGTGAAGAGCTGGGCGGTCTGTCGGACGGGCAGCAGCTGTTGTCCAATCTGCCTATGGAGGTCACTACTTCCGAAAAAGTGTCTACGGGGGCAGGTTACGGGTTGCTGATTCTGTTCGTCATGCTGAGCGGATATCTGCTGATCTACAATGTGATGTATATCTCCGTCTCCCGGGATACCCGGTTTTATGGCCTGCTGCGGACCTTGGGCATGACCTCCCGGCAGATCCGCAGAATGGTCAAGAGCCAAACCAGGCGGCTCTCCCTCACCGCCATTCCGGCAGGGCTGGCGCTGGCGGCGGCTACCTCCTTCGGGGTGGTTCCTTTGGCTCTCCGGGGCTCTAATCTGCACGTGGGGACAGAGGTTTCCTTTCATCCCCTGATCTTTGCCGGCACCGCGCTGTTCGCCTGGATGACTGCCTGGATCGGCAGCATGAAGCCTGCTTCTGTGGCGGGCAAGGTATCTCCTGTGGAGGCCGTCAGATATACGGGGGTGCAGATGCGTTCCGCAAGCCATGTCTCGACGGGGGGAGCCAAGCTGTACCGGCTGGCCTGGCGTAACATTTTCCGGGTCAGGAAGCGGGCGGCTATTGTTTTCCTGTCCCTCTTTATCGGTCTGACGACCTTCCTGATGGTCACCACATTGGTGCTCAGCATGGATATGGGCAATCTGGTTGATGAATATATGGACCATGACTTTGAATTGAAAAGCAACAGTCCGTCCCGCAGCTTCCCCCGGACCGAAGAGCTGCCTCTGACCGAGGCGCTGGCTGAGAAGATCGCCGGGCTGGATGGAGTGGAGCAGGTTCAGAAGCTGTACAGGGAAATAGGATCATTGGCTTATGATCCGTCCGTGTTCGGGAAATATGTGGACGGCTTCGCTGCCGCCTTCCATACAGACCGTCCCAGCGATGCGGAGCTGAACCGTTCCAACATGTTTTTCACCAATATTACCGCTGTGGACACCGGCAGGATAAAGGAGCTCCTTAAGGAGCAGGGCTTGGAGGTGGACATGGAGCGGTTTGAGAACGGGGAGCTTGCGCTGCTGGATGATCATGGGGCAGGCGGCTTGGTGACGGGACAAACGTTCAAGATGGGCTTGTACATGTCGGAGGAGATGAGGGAGTACGGGATTGGAGGCGTAGGCGATTTCAGCTCTCTCACCTCCTTCCATCATTGGAGTCCCACTGTGCTCATCAGCGGGACAGCGATCAAACGGTTGACGGAGCAGCCGGCGATTGAGGAGATGGGAATCAATGCCGAGCAAAGGAAATGGGATGCCGTCTCGGCAGAAATCCGTTCCCTGATCAGCCATAATGGTGCCATTGTCTTCGATTCCAGAAAGGATATGAGGGAGGAGATGGAATCGGCCAAGTCCGCCATGTATATTCTGGGAGGCGGCTTGGGGCTCTTGCTGGCTTTGATCGGAATTCTGAATTTCATCAACATCATGCTGACAGGCGTGATGGCGCGCAGGCTGGAGCTGGCGGTGATGGAGAGCCTTGGCATGACCTCCAGGCAACTGCGAAAGCTGCTGATGTTAGAAGGCGGGGGCTATGCGCTTGTGTCCACGGTCCTCGTGTCCACGCTGGGGACGCTTGCCACCTACGGAGTCTTCCGCTTGTTCCGGAAGGAGGCGGCTTATGCGGTGTTTCGTTTTCCCTGGCTACCGTTGGCCGTAGTAATTATCCTGGTGGGGGCAGCTTGTGTGACCGTACCCCTTGTTGCCTTCCGGCAAATCCGGCACAATAGCATTGTGGAGCGTCTCCGTCAGGCGGAATAACCAGTTGGAAAGGGATGGAAGTATGTCGGCTATATTGATTGTGGAGGATGACTGCTTGCTGAACGACGGGTTATGCTACAGTCTGCAAAAGGAAGGCTTCACAACCCTGCAGGCTTATACATGCAGGGAGGCGGAAGCCCATCTGGAGCAGTCGCCGGTGTGTCTGGTGCTGCTGGACATCCGTCTGCCGGACGCAAGCGGACTGGAGCTGTGCCGGAAGCTGCGCCGGACCTCACGGGTTCCCGTTATCTTCCTCACGGCCAATGACACGGAGCAGGATATCGTCAAGGGCTTCGATACGGGAGCCGACGATTATATAGCCAAGCCCTTCAGCACGGTTGTGCTGCTGAGGCATATCCAGGCGGTTCTGCGCAGAAGCGGGCAGGAATCCGGCCCGCAGGTGCTCCACTGCGGTGAAATCGCCATTCATCCCGCTGGCATGAAGGTATATAAACGCGGAGAGGAGCTGCGGTTAACCCCGACGGAATACCGCCTTCTCGCGGTTCTGGCGGAGAACGGCGGCCAGGTGCTGACGCGTGAGCTGATTCTGCAGAAGCTGTGGGATCAGGACGGGAATTTCGTGGATGAGAATACGCTGAGTGTCAATATCCGCAGGCTGCGGGCCAAGCTGGAGGATGACCCCAAGGATTGCAAGTATATTAAAACGGTCTTCGGCATCGGCTACACCTGGGGGGCGGGAGAATGAACATGTCATTCAAAAAACTGATCCTGGCTACCGCTGTCAGCTATGCTGTTTTGGCAGGAGGCTTAGTACTGGTGTTGGCCCGTTACGGTCCCGGGCGGGAGGTTTGGACGGCATGTCTGCTCTTCATTCTGGCTGCGGGGGCGATTCTGGCGGGCTTTATGTACGGGCTGCGGCGCAGGATGCTGCATACGCTTGCGGAACTGTCTGTTTTTGTGCAGGAATTGTCCAACGGGAGAATCGCGGCGCAGGAACTGCCCCAGGAGGATATGCTGTCTGCGAAGCTGCCCCAAGAGGATACACTGCCTGCGAAGCTGCAGAGCCAGATTCTGCAGTTCTCCCGCAGGCTGGATAGGGAAAGGTGCCGCTATCAGGAGGAGAGCCGGGAAATTCGGATGCTGATCTCAGATATCTCCCATCAGTTGAAGACACCTGCAGCCAATCTGGCCATGTATGCCGGTCTGCTGCAAGATGAGACGCTGCCGGAGAATAAACGCCGGGAATTCACCCGCCATATGGCCGGCCAGACGGAAAAGCTGGGTTGGATGATGAACAGCCTGATCAAGCTCTCCCGGTTGGAATCGGGCATAATTGAGCTGCGGAGCGAGGATGGCGCTGTGGTCAATACGGTGCTGGCGGCGGTGAAGCAGGCCTATCCCCAGGCGGAGGCCAAGGGACTGGAGCTTGCGCTTGCGGGCGACACAGACATCGTGCTGCCTCATGACCCGCGGTGGACGGCGGAAGCGTTCCACAACCTGCTGGATAACGCAGTAAAATATTCCGGCGACGGGGAGGGCGGCTCCATCGTGATTGACATGAAGCGGTACGATCTGTTCGCCAGAGTGGATTTTCGGGACAAGGGGATGGGGATTGCGCCTCATGAAATCAGCCAGGTCTTCCGGCGCTTCTACCGGGGAGAGAATGCCCGCGGGACTGAAGGAGTGGGTATTGGCCTCTACCTGGCCCGCAAAATTATTGCCGCACAGGGCGGATATATGAAGGTTTCCTCCAAGCCGGGAGAAGGCAGCTGCTTTTCGGTTTTTTTGCCTTTGAAGTAAGCTGGCCGGTTTCGAGCGGGAACACCGTACTTTTTTGGGACACATTCCTTTGGGAGCACATCCACTTGACCGGAGCAGAGCGGTTTGATTGCTTGTCATATTGCCCATAATGGGAATGATGACGACACATCAGGGAAAGGAACGGATGTGGATGAGCAAGCGCCGGCTGTTCGGAGCTCTGCTGGCCATGATGGCTTTGATGGCGGGGTTATTGCTTCGCACCATTTGGATTCAAGGCATTGCCAGGGACAGATTTTCGTCCAAACAGGTGAATCTGGTTACCCAGTCCGTCCTCCAGCGGGAGCAGCGGCTGTTGCTGCATTCAGGGCGCGGCAACTTCTATGACCGCTCCGGCAAGCCGTTGACCGGAGAGACTTATCCGGCGCTGCTGGTATTTCCGGTGCTGCTGGATTCCCGGCCGGAACCCGGCGAGCTTGCCAAGCTGTACCGGATTCTCGGGACTGATTCTACTGCGTGGAACAGCTTCTGCAAGAAACTCAGCACCCCCCGCTTCTGGAATGATGCGTCCGCCTTAGGCTTGCCCGTACGCTTGACCGAAGAGACAGCGGCGGCAATCGGGGAGCTGAAGCTGGAGGGGTTGGCGGTTGTGCCTTATGAGCGGCGCTATGTGGCCCCGTATGCTGCCGCCCAACTAATTGGCTATGTGAGTCAGGATCCCGCCCGTCTCCGCGCGGAATTTATGCCCATGCTGCAGGCTGGCCGGCTTGTTCCCAGCAGCCAGATCGGCGCTTCGGGACTGGAGAAGACCTTTGAGCCTTATTTGCGGGGAATAGGAGGTACGTTCATCTCGTTGTATACCGATTCATTGAATCATCCCATTCCCGGAATCGGCTACCGGGTGCATGCACCGGATAATCCGTATTATCCCCTCCGGGTAATCACTACCGTAGACGGCGGCTTGCAGGCTGATCTGGAGCAATTGGCAGACCAGGCGGGATTGAAGGATGGAGCAATTGTTGTACTGGATGCAGAAAATGCGGATATAGCGGCTATGGTCAGCCGGCCCGCATTCAATCCCGATCATGTGAATCCGGGAGCTCCGGGCTGGAATAACCGGGCCCTTCAGGAGGCTGCTCCCGGCTCCATATTCAAAACGATAGTCGCTGCCGCGGCGCTGGAGCATGGGGTAGCTGCGCCAGATGAAGTTTTTGAATGCAAGGGAGCATGGGGAAAATACCACTTTACCTGCTGGAAGAAGGAAGGGCATGGACAGATCACCTTCCGGCAGGCTTACGAGCAGTCCTGCAATATCGTATTCGGACAAATCATGCTCAGGCTGGAGCCAGGCCAACTGGAGGATACTGCCCGGAAGCTGGGGCTGGGACTGCCGGCGGGATGGACCGGCAAGCTGCTGCAAACTAAGGATTTCAAGCAACTGGACGGGGAACAGCTTGGAAGAATATGGGCAGACACAGCCGCAGCTGTAGATGAGGGCATCCGGCTGCAAACGGCTATTGGGCAGCGTGACGTGCGCATGACCCCGCTGCAGGCCGCCAATATGGTGGTTGCTCTTCTGAATGGAGGAGAAGCCCGGTCGGCAAGGGCCGTCCGGGAAATCCGTTATGGAACGGGCCGGCTTATGACAGCATTCCCCAAGCATAAGCTGCAGGACGCCCAAGAAGGCATCGGGAAGCGCACCTCCGGCATTCTGCTGGAATGGATGAAGGACGTAGTGGAGGATGGAACCGGGACAGCCCTGAAGGGGGCTCGCTGGCAACTGGCCGGCAAATCAGGTACGGCGCAAGTTCCGGAAGGAGGAACGGATCTGTACAATCAATGGTTCGTCGGCTACGGGCCGGTGGAAGCCCCCAGGTATGCGGTGGCGGTAGCTTCGCTGAGGCAAAAGGCAAGCGGCCCTGAGGCGGTCCGGCTGTTCGGCCAGGTTATGGATCTGCTGGCTAAGCATCAAGAAACTGGCCTGGCGGATCAATAAAGGCTGATGGGCGTTACGGGAGCAACGGACTGACCATGGGCAGGTTCTGTTCAGACAGGGCACGGGATTGTGAGTCTGAAGTGAACATCGATTAAGACAGGCGCAGCTCTTTTGGGAGCTGTTTTTTAACCACATCAGAATGTTTAAGTCCTTTACAGCGCGAAAGCACGTAAGGGAACATTGGGATTGGCGATAAAAACTTCCGCTTAAACCCGGTCGCTCATCCTCGAAATCCTCCGATAGGAATTTTTTTCATTCTCATGCCAGAAAGTATAACGGGGAAGCAGCCCGACTTTCTGACAAACGCACGGCATCAAAAGGACGCCGTCAGGCGTTTATCGTTGAAAGAAAGTATATCATTCCGGGGAGGGGGAGCCCTCTCTCAATAGATCAAGTACTGAAGGAGATGGAATCAAATGGCGTAGTGGACCACGTAACGAAAAAATCTCCTGATAACGGAAAAAATTTCCGTTATCAGGAGATTTTTCGGTCATTGCGGAGAATTAACGGAAATTTTTTCCGTTAATTCCCTCAAACCCGAGTGATATGCCCTTTTCCGGGCGTTCAGCAGGATATAGCGGAAAAAATTTCCGCTAAAATGAGCAGATAATGAAGAATCTGAAGGATAACGGAAAAAATTTCCGTTATGAGTGAGCGGTGCGGGAAAACACCTGCGTGCTGAGCCTTGGCATACATTGCGGCTGGTAGGAGATTGGTGCTATTTTTCTGGAAATATAGGCATAGTTCACCAAACTGTGACATTTATCATCAAAGATTCTGCTATGATGAGAGAAAATGGTTTAGGGTGTGTATGAAAACTCCGTGGGGAGCAGATTTAGTCGAATTTACGTTTCTGGCAAGGCGCTTTTGTGCAGGCGTACCGGGGAACCCGGGCCAAGCGAAAGCAACGAAGCTAGGGGCGAAAAGGCGGTGAAAGATGCCCTCAAGCGAGTTTTCAGACACGCCCTAAAAAAAAGGAGGCAATTATGAGCGGAAATATAGCGGGAACCAAGGTCAAGGCTCGCCAGTCGTTCGGGTTGTCATTAAAATGGAAAACAATTGTTGTGTGCCTGATTCTGCTTGTGGCTCCGGGGCTCTTGATCGGCATGATCGGCTACAATACAGCCAAAAGCGAGCTTGACGAATTGGGACGCACTAATCTGAAGCATAATGTGGAGATGACCATTCATCTCATAGATGCCTATCAGAGCATGGTAGAGAAGAACGCTATTACCCTGGCGGAGGCGCAGGAGCAGGTACGTCTGCGGGCGGTCGGACCGAAACAGGCTGACGGCAAGACCAGGACCATCGCGAACAAGATAGGGGAGTACGGCTATATTTTTGCACTGGATGCCAAAGGTATGGATGTGATGCATCCTTCCCGGGAAGGGGAAAATATCTGGGAGTCTGTGGACAGCAACGGCGTTTTCTACGTTCAAGACATTATCCGCAACGGCACGGCGGAAGGGGGATTCTCCTATTATGAGAACCAACTGCCGGGAACCGAGAGCATCGCCCAGAAGGTGACGTATTCCCGACTGGATCCCCACTGGGGATGGGTAGTAGCCGCGGGCTCTTATCTTCAGGATTTCAATTCCGGTTCGGATGTTATCCGCCATGTCATGGTGTATATGCTGTCTGGCTTCATGGTCATCGGGGCTCTGATCGCCATCCTGTTTGCCCGGCATCTGTCCAAGCCCATCCGGCAGATTACCTATCAAGTGGAGCAGATGGCTGCAGGCCATCTGCATTTGCCCGACCTCAAGGTCCGCAACCGGGATGAGATAGGGGCTTTGGCCCGTCATTTTACGAATATGAAGGAGCAATTGAAGCAGCTTATCGGAGGTGTATCCGATTCCGCCCAGCAGGTAGCATCAACCGGGGAGGAACTGCTTGCCAGCAGTGAGGAAACCAGCAAAATCACTGATCAGATTGCGCATTCTGTACAGGAGGTTGCCGGAGGGACACAAATTCAGGCGGATATTATCGGGGAGGTCCATTCCCTGGTTGCTGTTGCAACGGAAGCCGCCAGACAGATCGTTCAAGGCTCGGAGCTGGCAACGGCATCTTCCACCGAGGCGGCAGGCTCTGCGGACAACGGCCGGAAAGCCATGAATGAGTCCGTCTCGCATATGAAAATTATTGAAGAGAAGGTCAGAGGAATTGAACGTGCGGTCAGCTCACTGGAACAAAAATCGGCAGCAATCGGCGAGATCATCACCACCATTTCCCATATTGCGGTGCAAACCAATATTCTGGCCCTGAATGCCGGGATTGAAGCATCGCGGGCAGGGGAGGCGGGCAAGGGCTTCTCCGTGGTAGCCGTTGAAGTGAAGAAGCTGGCCCACCAGACCCGCCTGGCATCCGACGAGGTGAGCGGGCTCATCTATGAGGTGCAGCGCGAAGTAGCGGAAGCGGCTTCCGCTACCAGGGAGGAAGCGGAGGCCGTAACGGCCGGCTTGAGTCTTGTCACCGTTACAGAAGCCGCATTCTCGGAGGTTTTTCAGGCCATTTCCTTATCCGCTGAACATTGCAAGGAAGTAAACTCGGCCTCCCATGATATAACAGTCCGCATGGATGGGCTGGTCAGCGCCGTTGAACAAATTGCCGCTATCTCGGAAGAGACAGCCGGACAGTCGGAGAATGTGGCAGGGGCAACCGAGGAACAGAGCGCCTCGATGAAGGAAGTCGCCCTCGCTGCCAATGAGCTGTCCCGGATGGCAGATCAAATGCAGCGGATGATCTCTGTTTTCCGTGTCGGAGACAGATGATGGTTTCCGGCCTGGAAAAATGTTATAGTACTAAGAGTGCAGAAAAATGCCGAATCACGAAATAATTAGGGGGACATGTTGCAATGGAAGACGAGAACAAGAAGAATGATGTGCCTGGGCAAGAAGAGGGGGCCTTGAACGAAGAGGAAAGCCGGGCAGGCGATGAGAGCCGGAGCGGGGAAGAAGCAGCGGACAGACAGGTTTTTTATGCTGCAGACGAACAGGACAAGGAATCAGACGGCCAAGCTCCAGCCTCCTTCCCGCATGAGGGAGACGAGTTCGGGCCGGAGGCGTTCGCAGATGAGCCTGAGAATGCTTACGTCGAATCCTTCAATCCCGCTGCGGCAGCGACCTCTTCCGGCGCCGCCAGACTTCCCTGGTTTTTGTTCGCAGCATCCGTTATTGCCATTGGGGTTATCCTCTATATATGGCAGTCCGGGCAGGGCGGCTTGGCAGGCAATGCCGCAACAGTAAACGGAGAGAAAATTACGAAGCAAGAAGTATATGATATCATGTACAAGCAGGGCGGCGACGCGGCTATAGAGAACCTGATCACGGAGAAGCTCATCGCCCAGGAAGTGGACAAGAAGAAGCTCAAGGCCAAGGAAGAGGATATCGAAGCGGAACTGAAGACGATTAAAGACCAGTTCCCTGAAGAAGCCCAATTTAATCAAGCTTTGGAGCAGAACGGCTTCACGCTGGATACCTTGAAGAAGCAAATTTCCACCCAACTGGAGATCGGCCTGATCTTCGAATCCCAGATGGACCTGTCTGACGCTAAGCTGAAGGAATACTTCGACAAGAATCAGGAAAGCTTCGGCTCTCCCGAACAGCTGGAGGTTTCCCATATTCTCGTAGAAGCAAAAGAGGACGCGGACAAGCTGCTTGCCGATTTGAAGGGCGGAGCCGACTTTGCCACGGTCGCCAAGGAGAAATCCGTGGACACCGGCACGAAAGATATGGGCGGCAGCCTGGGCTTTGTAGCCCGCGGACAGGGCTTGGATCAAGCCTTCGAGGATGCGGCGTTCAAACTGAACAAAGGCGAGATGAGCGAAGTGGTGCAGTCTTCCTTCGGTTTCCACATCATCAAGGTGACGGACAAGAAGGAAGAAGTCAAGCCGAACTTCGATACGCATAAGGCTGATGTGCGCAAGGCCATGGTTGGAGAAGAGGTTAATGCCAAGGCTCCCGCATGGCTGGAGGAAATCCGCACTGCGGCTAAGGTTGAAAAAATGTAAATGGCTGACCCCATATCCCGCCATCCGGTGTTTGCCGGTGGGCGGGATGTTTGTTTTTCGCGGATAGACATTATATGATGGATAAGGTAAGGGAAACTTGGAGATTCGGGGGAGGGGACTTGCTTGAGAGACGGTAAACGTCATTCCATTATTACCATTTGCTCCGATTCAGTCGGAGAAACGGCAGAGGCTGTGGCCAGAGCTACCATCCGGCAATTTGACCTTCCGGACGCCAGGATCAAGCGTTACAGCCATGTGCTGTCCGAGACGGAAATCCGGGATATCGTAGGCGAGGTCGCGGGGACTGGCGGCTTTATCGCCTACACCCTGGTTCAGCCGGAATTGCGGGAGCTGATGAAAGAAGCATGCCTGCGTTCGGGAGTCCGTTCGGTGGATATTATGGGGCCGATGATGCAGGCGTTTATGGAATCCTTCGACGGAGCGCCCAGCCGGCTGCCCGGCATGCTGCACCGCATGGACGATGATTATTTCAAGCGGGTGGAGGCCATTGAGTTCACGGTCAGCTCGGATGACGGACGCGATCCCAGGGCGCTGCTCAAAGCGGATATTGTCCTGATCGGAGTATCCCGCACCTCCAAGACCCCGCTTAGCATGTTTTTGGCCCATAAGGGCTACAAAGTAGCCAACCTGCCGCTTATTCCCGAGATCAAGCCTGCGGAGGAGCTCTACCAGGTTACTGCGGGGCTCATCGTGGGTCTGGTTATGAATCCCGAGCAGATGCTGAAGATCCGCAATGAGCGGCTGCGGGCATTAGGGCTGCATACGGGCGCCAAGTATGCCAACCTGAAGCGGATTGAGGAGGAGCTAAGCTACGCCCAGGAGCTGATGGACAGACTGGGCTGTCTGGTCATCAATGTGACGGACCGGGCGATCGAAGAGACAGCCGGCATTATTCTGGAGAGGTTATAGGAAATGAGATGCACATAAGAAACGGAAGGGGCGTCAAGGAATGATTTTTCTCCGCAGGGAGACGTTTCGTCAATATTTGCGGTTTTACCCGGTGACAAGCGCTGTGCTGGCGATCATCGTGGTTGTATTTCTTGCTATGGAGCTGCTGGGCAGTTCCACCTCTAACGGAACCTTGATTGACTTCGGGGCGATGTACAGTTTAGCAGGAGAGACGCATGAATGGTGGCGATATCTGAACTCCATGTTCCTGCATATCGGTTTTCAGCATCTGCTCTTCAACGCTTTTGCCATCTATGTGTTCGCAGCTCCTCTGGAGAGGCTGTTGGGCTCCTGGCACTACGCGATTTTTTTCCTGATCTCCGGATTTGCCGGCAATGCCTTCAGCATGCTGTTCTCCGAGCCTCCATTCATATCGGCGGGAGCATCCGGAGCCATCTACGGCATTTACGCCGCCTATCTTTATTTGGCGCTCTTTCATAAGCATATTCTGGATGAAGGCACAAGGAAGACTGTGACGATGATTCTGGTTATGGGGTTCATCTCTTCCATCATTATTCCCAACGTGAGTCTGTACGGCCATCTGGGCGGTTTCTTGGGCGGATTTGTTTACTTCGCTGTCTTGACCCGCCGTTTTAGCCGCCGCCGCCGCGGATAAACTTATGAGCATTTATAAAAAAAGTCTGTGATCCGGCAGCCAACGCTGTGGAACAGGCTTTTTTTTGCAATTTCCAATCCTTATATTACCTTTTGACATGAAAGTAGAACCATTGCACATTCTGCTGGGTGCCCTAAGGCTTTATACTAAAGCTCGATACGGATTTGATGCTGTGGGAGTGGAGCGTTAAAAATTTATTTGTTTTTATGGAGGATCTGACTTTGGGCGAAAAAATCGTATATGACGAATTCAGGAATGGCCAGTTGAAGGAGTATCACGCGTGGCTGGATACGGACGGCAACATCATCAATGCAAGCGACGGCGGAATCATCTATGTGGAGGGAAAGTATTACTGGTATGGCATGAAGCTCCGGCCATTGCCCTTTGCCCCCAACGGAGAGGGAGGACAAACAACTACAACCGGCGTGGTCATGTACAGCTCGGAGGATCTGTATAACTGGACGTATGAAGGGGTAATTCTGCATTGTTCAGATGATCCGGAGGATGATTTGTACGGTCCCATGCGATTTGAGCGGCCCAAAATAGTTTATAATGATAAAACCGGACAATTCGTCATGTGGGTTCACTACGTCAAGCATCCCGGCGACCACGGGTTCGATCCGGGTACAGCAGAAGCGGGGGTGGCAGCCTGCAGCTCGGTTAACGGGCGGTACGAATGGCTCGGGTTTACGAGACCCATTGACAGCCTGGGCGCAGTCAGGGACTGTACGCTGTACAAAGACAAGGATGGCGCCGCATATTACATCTATGACCGCAATGTCAATGACGACCGCTGCTTGCACGTCATGAAGCTTAGCGAAGATTACCTGTCCTTCACAGATGTTTATGCGCGGATTGAAGCAGCTGGCAGGAGAGAGGCTGCCGCTGTCTTATACCAGAACGGTTTTTATTTCATGTTCACGTCCGGTCTCACGGGTTGGCAGACCAATCCGGCCAAGTACTTCAGAGCGGACAACCTGTTGGGCCCTTGGACGGATATGGGAGACCCCTGTGAGGAGGATTCAACCGGAACCACCTTCGAGTCTCAGAGCACCTACGTGTTTCCCGTGGAAGGAAGACCAGGGCTGTTCATCCATATGGCCGAGCGTCATAATACTGAAAATTTCGAAAATTGTTCGTATATTTGGCTGCCCGTTGAATTTCCCGCCGACGATTCAGTAAAACTGGTGTACCGCGAATCATGGAAGCTCGAACAGTTCTATAAGTGATATTCAACCCGGCGGTGAAGGGTCACATCTTCCCCATATTGGCATCGAAGAGTGTGAAGCAGGTCGACCATCAACCAATACATTTCTCTCGGTCTTTGATTAACGGGTCTCACCGTTTCCAGGTGTACTCCATTAACCACCACGTCAAGAACAATCATGGGTCCTCACAACCTTCCATACACATTTGTTTAGATGAATATAACATAAGCGGGTATGGTGTGTAAAAGGAGATTATAGTTATTTTAGATTAAGGTTTTGTAATTCTCATGTCTTCATATACACTACACCCCCCTGCCGCAAGACAGGGGGGTGGTTCTTTTATTCCACGCATTAGGGCGGGTTTGCAAACCCGCCCTAGCCAACTGGCGCTAAACGGACTGGCTTTCTTGGTGTTGAATGGACTCGTGGATTGCCGCGGCTGCTTTCTTGCCGGCGCCCATGGCCAGAATGACGGTAGCGGCTCCCGTAACCACATCTCCCCCGGCATATACACGGGATTTGCTGGTTTCCATGGTGCTCTCCTCCACCACGATGCCGCCCCACCTGTGGGTGGACAGTCCCGGAGTGGTCTGGCGGATCAGCGGATTGGGACCTTGCCCGATGGCGACAATTACCGTGTCCAGCTCCAATGCGAACAGACTGTCCGGCTTCTCTACCGGACTGCGGCGGCCGCTTGCATCCGGCTCGCCCAATTCCATCTCCACGCATTCCATGCCCGTCACCCAGCCGTTCTCTCCGGTGATCCTCACCGGATTGACGAGCAGACGGAAACGGATGCCTTCTTCCTGGGCATGATGGATTTCCTCGCGGCGGGCCGGCAGTTCATCCAGGCCCCGGCGGTACACGATGGATACCTCCTCCGCACCCAGCCTTAATGCAGTGCGTGCCGCATCCATGGCTACATTGCCTCCGCCTACCACCGCCACACGCCGGCCTACCCTGACAGGTGTGGCGCTCTTGGGAAACTCATAAGCGCGCATGAGATTGACGCGGGTCAGAAATTCATTGGCGGAATAGACGCCGTTGTAGTTCTCTCCTTCAATCTTCATGAAGCGGGGCAATCCCGCGCCGCTGCCGATAAATACCGCTTGATAGCCTTCTTCAAACAGTTCGTCCACCGTGATGGAACGCCCGACAATGACATTGCGCTCAATCGTTACGCCCATTGCGACGACCTTGTCGATTTCCTGCTCTACCAGAGACTTAGGCAGCCGGAATTCGGGAATCCCGTACATGAGTACACCGCCCAGAGCATGCAGAGCCTCGAACAAGGTGACCTCGTAACCCAGCTTGGCAAGGTCGCCTGCGCAGGTAAGCCCTGCCGGTCCTCCGCCTACCACTGCCACCTTGCGGCCGTTCTCCGGCTGGGCTTTGTCATCGGCAAGCAGCTTTGCCATGCCGTAATCCGCGGCAAACCGCTCCAGACGGCCAATGCCCACTGGCTCGGCCTTCTTGCCGCGGACGCACATGCCCTCGCACTGATTCTCCTGGGGACATACCCGGCCGCAGATAGCCGGGAGATTGTTCTCCGACTTGATCACCCGGTAGGCTGCTTCGAAGCGGCCTGCGGCAATCTCCGCTATAAATTCGGGAATAGGCACATTCACGGGGCAGGCGCCGACGCAGGGCTTGTTCTTGCATTGCAGGCAACGCGTTGCTTCCTCGACGGCTTGCTCCGGCGTATATCCAAGCGCAACCTCCAGGAAATTGCGTCCCCGTTCCAGCGGGGGCTGCTCCGGCATGGCTACTTTTACGGGACTCATGTTGGCCTTGGCCATTTCCTTCACACTCCTGTTCCGATACGGCAGGCATGGGCTTCCAATTCCTTGTACATGCCCTGCCGCCGTATGCATTCGTCGAAATCTACCAGCAGCCCGTCAAAGTCGGGGCCATCCACACAGGCGAACTTGGTTTCTCCACCCACAGTCACTCTGCAGCCCCCGCACATGCCGGTGCCATCGATCATGATGGGGTTCAATGACACGCCGGTAGGAATACCCTGGGGCTTGGTAATGCCAACGACGGCTTTCATCATGGGCAAGGGGCCGATAGCGATCACCTCATCGTACCGGTTCTCCGCCGAAAGCAGACCGGCAAGGATGTCGGTGACGAAGCCCTGGACACCGGCAGAGCCGTCGTTGGTCGCCATGTATACATGGTCGCAGAAGGCGGAGAATTCTTTCTCAAGGATGATGAATTCTTTGCTGCGTCCTCCCAATATCACATCTACGGAAGCACCCGCTTCCTTCCATTTGCGCAGCTGGGGATATAAGGGAGCGGCTCCCACTCCGCCGCCGATGCCGATAATCCGTTGCTTGCCGGGATGAATGTCAGCCGGCTGCCCCAAGGGACCGGCGAAATCGGTGATGGTGTCTCCGGCTGACTTGGCCGCCAGCCTGCCTGTGGTATAGCCAACGACCTGATAAATAATGGTCACTGTCTGGTTCTGCCTGTCATAATCGGCAATGGTCAAGGGAATGCGTTCCCCGCCTTCCTCCACCCGGACCATAACGAATTGGCCTGGCTCGCACTTGCGTGCAACGAAGGGTGCATGAACGACCATAAGCTCAACGGTGTCGTTTAACTTGTATTTGTTTATGATGGTGTACATAGATAGGCCCCCTTTTTTATGTAACAGTGCTGTTTTCATTATATCGGGTGATCAGGATGCATTGTTCGGCAGACTGTGTATTTTTGTTGAAAAATAGGGGGAATCCTAGTGAAGATTCGGGAAGGGGGGAATGAGCATGAGCAGAGTGAACGATATTATCGAGAATCATGATAATCTGGAACAGTTATTTTCGATTATCAAGCATTACGGAGTCAATGCCCAATTTGTCACGGAGTCGCTTCAAAAGGAGTTTGAGTGCCGTTGCGGCAAGGGAGAGGAAGAACAGGCGGATTTGGCGTATGCCAAGGAGCTTGTGGAGGATCTGAAGCAGTTTTCGGCCCGCTTCTGAGTGCCGGTAAAGAAAGAAGGCCTTGCCCTCTTCTCCGCTCTGTCAGGGAAAGACAGCAGCAGGCTAAGAAGAAGGGGCAAGGCTTTTCACTTTGGCTTTGAGCTTGTCTACCGGCAGCTGGTCAAATGAGGCAAATCCCCCATTGGCCAACAACGCGTTGGTTCGACCCTCGAACACGGGATACAAGCCTTGCCACAGGCCGGTCAGTGTGTAATAGTCGGCTCCCGGCACCTTCTTAAGAAAGCAGACATATTCCCCGCCTGCAAGGGGGCCGGTATAACGCTTGTTGAGCGGGTCCGCTGCATCGGGCAACGGTTCGACCCCGGAGGTCAGGAGACGGACACCAGCGCGGGCGCTGCCCTTCCAGGTCTGGCTGACCTTGATCTGCTGGACATAATGGACGACGGTGCGGCCGCCTTCTCTCCGGCCTGTAGGGTAGGAGGAGGAAGCCTCGGGGATTTGACCCAGAACGATTATATCCGACTGTGAGACGAGTTGGCGGTCGGAAGCGACGCCGGCTTGCGGAACGGGCAACGCGGCAGGACTTGCAGGAGAGCTTTGCATCCCGGCCGCGGTATGGGCGCCGAGCAAACAAAAGGCGCAGCAAGCCGCCGCCCGGTACCGTTTTAGAGCAGGAAACAGCATGTTATTCACGGTCCTCTCAATCATCGGCAATAATGACCCTGGTGCGCAAGGGGATGTGGCGGTACAAATATTCCACATCCTTATTTCTCATCCGGATGCAGCCGGAACTCGCGGACTGTCCGATGGACCAGGGCCGGTTTGTCCCGTGAATGCCGTATTTGTATCCACCGTCGATGTTCAGTCCCATCCAGCAGGAGCCCAGCGGATTGTCGGGGTGCCCTCCGGCTATTTTTTTGCGCATATAATAGGGTTTATTGACTTTCGTTACAATCCTGAACTCGCCGACAGGGGTCAGGTTTCCCCTGCCTGTAGCCACAGGATACGTATACAAAGGAACGTTGTTCATGATAACAGTCAACTGGTGGCGCTTCTTGTGGATGAGAATATAGAGCTCCTCTTCCTCTGCATGTGCCTGGGCCGGTATAAGACAGGCGGCAAGAAGCAGCAGAGGCAAAACAGCTGCAGCCAAGCGGCGGAGGCTGCAGGAGCGGTTCCCGCGGTTTATGCTGTCTGAACGCAAGTGTCCATCACCTCGCTCTTATGCTTTGCATGAAGCGCGAGAACCATACAGACCTGCAGAGTGCAATAAACTTCCGGGTTCAGCTTGCCGCAGGAGCTTTGCTCAGACGGTCTGTGACAAGCCCCGGTTGATCGGGGATAAACCAGGACAGCTTGCGCATGAAATATGAGGTTTCCGGCAGTTGATGCTCGATCATACGTACGGCAATGGAGCCGGACTCAGCCCTTACGCGCAGCGCAACCGCTGCCTCCTCCAGCAAACGGAACATACGCACAACACTGGCCGCGGCATCTCTTGCAAACCGCAGCTGCTCCGGGAACCCCGGCGGTGTAAACCGCAAAAATCCCAGGATTGTTTTGTTATGGAGCAGGTGGCTGCGGAATTCGTCCGCCAGGGCACCTGCTTTCACCGAGAGGTCTCTGTCTGTTGGCTGCATGTACCCGCATAACTGCCTGGCATGGTTCAGTTGATCGTCCAGCCACAGCTCCATCAGATTCCATAAGGGCAACCGGGGAGCTTCGGCTCCCTGTACATAATATTCAAGCAGCCTCAGATATTCCTCATTCTCCATTAATGTGCAGTTGAGATGGGCGGGATCGGCATTCATCCGAATATCATTGGCCAGAAGCAAAGCCTGCACCCTGCCTTCCAGATGATAATAACTGGCGGCGGTCATATGGGCTTCCTTGGCATAATCAATCCATTGCCGCGAGGAAGCGGAGGGAAGGCCTCCCAATGTTTCCAGCCGGTCCCCCAGCCGAGCAAGCGCTTTTCTATGCCGCAGGGCCTCCTCTCTCCAGACCTCCTCACGGGGATTGAGCCTTTCTTGAAGGAAAGAGGCATGATCCTGCAGAATTTCCAGCCAAAACCGGTGCTCCTGTAAAACAGTCAGAGAAAGGGAGTCTGTCAAAGCGGTTCGCACCTCCATTTATGGTCACGGTTATATTATATGTCGCGTGTATTCCTGAATGGCCCGGCCAAAGCCGTCCCTGAATAAAACGGCACACCCCCCGTCGGCTTATGACGGAGGGTGTTATTTTGTTGCATATTGCTTGTGCCTGTTATTGGCATGCAGGAAGGAGCGGCATGTAGCTTCAGGCTCCCGTTGTATGTCGGCAAGGAAGATGGATCCCGCTTTAGTTTTGCCCCATCCATTCCAGAGCTTTGACGGCATTATCCTTCTTGTTGGCATTGATCCGGACCACGGCAATTTTCTGGATATTCGGCAGCTTCAGGGTTTGGAGCGCTGCATTCTGGGTAATATCCACACCTGCCCAATAGGTTGCGCCTCCGTCAGTCACCACGTTGATTCGCTTGTCGTTGGGGATGGACGCCAAGGACGGAGCCTCTCCCAAATTCAAGAACGCTTCTTGCTTGCCGAATTTGTCAAAATTGGCCTTGTCCATAATGTACACATCCGCTTTGTCCGCTGCCATGGAGACAATCGCCTTTTGCAGCATGGCCATGCCATACTCGTCCTTGGGCTCGATAGGAGCGTATTGGGAGACAATGTGAATGTCCTGCCACTCCTTCATATTCTCCAGCAGCTTGACTTCGAAAGGATCGGGGTTTTCTACCTGGAAGTCGGCGAAGATGGTCACTTTCAAGTCAGCCCGCTCAATCCGCTGCTCTTCCCTGCGGCTGTCCATAATGCTGGTTGTGGTGTAGAAGATGATGAGTACAGCGGCAATCGTACCAAAGATATGCCAGCGGTAATACTCCCAGATGTACGCAATCTTGCCCAATGTCTTGTTCTTCGGCTCATTCTTGCGCACCTCTTCTTGAATGGCCAATCCCCTAATGAAATTATAGGCTTTGTTTACTTCCTCCATGGTTGGAGCGTTGCCTTCTCCGTCTGCTCCACGGCCGCGGTTTCTCAACAGGAGCACGGTATACCGCTGCTCCACTTCCTCTTCTGTTGCCGTCTCTTCCAGGCCAAGAATGGAATAAGCTGTCTTCTGATCCATCATGACTGATACTTCCTCCTAAACAAATCAAGATCTGCTCTTTATTTATGATCCGCTTGTCTCCATGATATCCGAATTCGTCCTCAGGGCAAGCGGGTAATACCGCAGGAATTAATCATTGAGCCGCCGGTGCCGGACAACTAATTCATTGAGCCGCCGCGGGTGCCTTCTCGGGCAATGCCGCCAGAAAATCCGCCGCTTCCGCAAGCGTGGCCACCGGAACAAGCTTCATATCCGTTTGATAATCCGTAAGGAAGGCTTCGGCTTCCTTCTGGTTGCCGTCACTCTCATTCACATCCTTGGGCGCAAGAAAATATTCTGCCCCCTCGCGGCTCGCGGCAACCAGCTTGTAGCGGATCCCGCCGATCTGTCCCACGTTGCCCTCGGCGTCGATAGTTCCGGTACCGGCGATCAGCCGTCCCTTCGTATAGTCTTTGCGCTCCAGCTTGGAGACAATATCCAGGGAAAGCATCAGTCCGGCAGAGGGGCCGCCGATATCATCCAGCTTGAACCGGACAGGTACATCCGGGCTGGCCTTCTGCACCTGGGAATGATAGAAGCCGATTCCCACCCGTGGAGTTTGTGTATCCGCATCCAACTGGACTAGGGGGATATCCAGCTCCAGCTGTTTTTTGCCCCGCTGCACCTGGATGTTCACTATATCTCCCGCTTGCTTGTTCTTCAGGCGCTCCGCCAGTTCGGCCGCGGTCTTGACCGGCTGGCCTTCGGCTCCGGTCAGAATATCTCCTTCATGAAGCTGCCGGGAGGCAGGGGAGCCGGGCAGGAAGGAGCGGATAATGACACCGGTGTGCTCAATTTGCAGAGACATGCCCAAATATTTATACGCAGCGGTGACCGCACTGGTTTCAGAATCGATCCGCATCCATTCCGTTAATTGGTTATACGCTTCAATATTGGATACATTGCCGATCGCCTTCTGGACCGGTACGGTTTCCGTGTACTTCTCCATAAGTCTGACAAAGCCGTATTCCAGAATGCTTGGCTTGATATGCTGCAAGACGGTGGTAAACAGGAAATCACCTTGTTCCTTCCAATCAGAACCTTCCACGCTTACCCTGCCCTTGACGGATTCCGCAGAACCGGGGGCCTTGATGAAGTACGGCAGAGGATAGAAGGACAGGAAGCCGAGAAGCACGCTGAGGGAGACGAGCCCCGCTATTTTTTTTCTGGTCCATTTGAATGGGGTTTTAGCCATTTTATTACCTCGGCAAATGATGGATTTGATTTAATCATAACGGGTTTGCTGCAAGGATTCAAACATGAAGGAATCGGCAGCGCCGATTCAGTGAAGGATCTGGCGGAGCTTGCGCTAAAGTGGGCCGCAGGCAGCCCATTCATGGAAGCAGGGGCAGCCAATCTTGGGCGCGGCAGTTTTTTTTGAGAATGGGAGAATAGGTCCGAAAAAGGAAGGGATTGGGAGGAAAGTCTGCGTCACCCGGAACTATCCCGGGGAGAGGCCCGCAGCCTTTCCCATTCGGCCGCACAAACCGGCTGGTCTCCCAGACTCCGGCTCTCCAAAGTTGATATAATAAAAGAGCAAGAGTCTATAATCCGGCTTGGGAAGATTATTCTCAGGCCCCGACGGGAGGACAAGTCTATGTTCGTAAAGCTTCAAGCAGAGTTGCGAGACAATTTTAGTAAATCGGAGAAAGCCCATTTGCGCAAAAACGGCCGCATTCCCGCTGTAGTCTACGGCAAGAAGATTCCCGATACACCGCTGTCCGTTGATGAGAAGCAGATGCTGCAGATTCTGCGCACCAGTCCCAATGCCCTGATCGATCTCGAGGTGGAAGGCAAGCTGAAGAAGACGGCCGTGGTCCGTGAGGTGCAGCGGGACGGGCTGGCGCATAAGGTGCTGTCCGTTGCCTTCCAGCAAGTGGACCGCAATGAGCCGATCCGGATGAAGGTCCATCTGGAGCTGCTGCTGGAACCGCAGGATAAGCAGCTGGAGGTGCAGTACCTGCACCGTGAGCTGGAGGTTATGTGTGAGCCGGATCAGGTTCCTTCCGTGCTGCAGATTGATCCTGAGCCGTTGCGCAGCGGCAATCCGGTGCTTGTGAAGGACATTGTGCTACCGGAAGGCATTAAGGCGGTGCTGCCGCCCGAGGAGGTCATTGTGACGGTGCTGCACATAGCTGCTCCTGAGCCTGTAGAGGAAGTGGCGGAAGAAGCGGGCTGATGACCGTTACCGCGAGGCTGTCAGGCGACATGCCGGAGGTAGAGGAACAGGTGAGGTTCCGGTATAACAGTTATCCAGGCGCTTGCCTGTACGCTGCTTATCGGATATGATACATTTATAATTAATATGGTCGGCCGTGAAGCACACGCCGTTGCTCTCCTTTTTATGTGGAGATGCAGCGGCTTTTTTTGTCTCCAGAAGATAAAAACGGGGAGGCTGCCCGATTTCTAGACAAACGTACGACGGTAAAGTACGACGTAAGGCGTTTATCCTTATTTGAGAAAAAAGGGAGTGGTGGGGATAATGGGATTTCAGGAAGAATATGAAGCATTCTTACAAAAACACAAGGAGGAGCGGACAGGTGAAGCTTTGCGGCGGCTGGAGGAGGGGCACGGTTATGCGGAGCGGTTATTTCTGGAGCAAGTGTGGTGGCCGGCTGTAGGGGGTTTTGAGCATCTGATTCCCGAATATGAGCTCAGCGATTTCAGAGGAGGCTGCCGCTATCTTGATTTTGCCTGGATTCGAAGGCCATACCGGATTTGTATCGAGATCGACGGATACGGTCCCCATGTGCGTGAACTCAGCCGTTGGCAGCATGCGGACCAACTGCAGCGGCAGAATGATTTGATTATCGATGATTGGATTGTAATCCGGTTTGCTTTTGATGAGGTGAAGGAGCGGCCCCGCCGTTGCGAGCAGACCATTCAACAGGTCATGGGGAAATGGTATGGCAGCGGCCGGAGCGGAATACAGCTGGATGAGAGAGAGAGGAGGATGCTCCAAGTGGTCATCTCTCTGGGGGAAGCCTCTCCCGGCGATGTGGCCGAGGCACTGGAGATGAGCGTCAAAACGGCCCGCAAGCATCTTCAGGATCTTGTCCATAAGCAGGTGTTGATGCCCGCTTCCGGTGAAAGGCGCATCCGCATGTACAAGCTTGGCCCTAAGGGGGCGCTGCATAGGCTCTGGCATCTTGTGTAGAGGCAGTAGAGCATGTGTGGACGGAGGAGCAGCAGCGAGAGAGCAGCGGGAGGAGCAGAAGCGAGGCAGAAGCAGCTGATTAACAGACCGTACGGGAACGAAACAGAGTAGGCAGGGGGGCAGGCAGGTGCAAGAGCAGGGACAGAGAAGGCAGGCATGAGGCTCCAACTAAAATAAGGTAAGGGAATTTCCGCTATTTCATTTGGGAGGAGGGGTAATCAGCATATAAGGGAAGGCTTTTTCCCTTATTGCTCATCATCATTCAGTTTGAGGGGCTGTAAATGAGTAATAAGGGAAAAAGTGGGGCGTTATTTGTGGTTTTCAGGGTGCTACCGGATAAATAAGGGAAAATAGAGGGCGTTATTTTGGGTGGTCCGGGTTAGAGGAGGGCGGACGGGCATGTAGAGGAGGGCGGACGGGCACGCACGGGAGCAAGTACAAGGGTTCGATTTTTTTTCATGGTTTTCTGGCGGGGCTTCCTTTATAATGATAACGATATTCATTATTAATGAAGCGGGAAGGAGATTTACCTATGTCTGCAGCATCTAAGCCAGCCGGCGGAGCCACCGTAAACGGAATGTCCTCTGAGGATTTCCGGTCAAGGCCATTGGCTGCTTCTTTTATTTTGTTTGCGGGAGTGATCGCGCTGATTCTCGGAATCGGTATTTCCGTTTCCTTCGGGGCTGCTGACATTGCTTTTGCCACCGTCTGGGACGCAGTATTCCGCTTCAATCCGGATTTGTCGCAGCATCAGATCATCCAAGAGATCCGACTGCCCCGTGTGCTGGGTGGAGCGATGGTGGGAGCGAGCTTCGCTGTAGCAGGCGCTCTGATGCAGGGAATGACGCGCAATCCCATGGCCGATTCAGGGTTGCTTGGGTTGAATGCGGGCGCTGCGTTTGTGCTGGCGCTTTGCATGGCTTTTTTCCCCGGAACTCCGTTCATATACCTTATTCTCTATTCCTTTGCAGGAGCAGGGCTTGGTTCATTGATCGTAATGGGGGTGGGGGCTATGGGCCGGGGCGGACTGACGCCTGTCCGGCTTGTGCTCGCCGGAGCCGCTGTCAGTGCGTTGTTGGTGGCGTTAAGTGAAGGAATCGCCCTGTACTTCAACATCGGCCAGGATCTGGCGTTCTGGTATGCGGGAGGAGTGGCCGGGACCAAGTGGTTTCAGTTAAAGATCCTGTTTCCCTGGATTGCCGGTGCAATTATAGGAGCCATCATGCTGGGGCGTTCGGTGACCCTGCTCAGTCTGGGCGATGATGTGGCCGCCGGATTGGGACAACGGACAGGCCTGGTCAAGCTGGCCATTATGCTGCTGGTGCTGATTCTGGCCGGGGCTGCTGTGTCGGTAGTGGGAGCGGTGGGCTTCATCGGGCTGGTGATTCCTCACCTTACCCGCTTCCTGGTGGGAATGGATTACCGGTGGATTATTCCCTGCTCCGCTATTCTCGGCAGCCTGCTGATGATATTCGCCGATCTGGGAGCCAGAATGATCAATCCTCCTTATGAAACGCCGATCGGAGCATTGACCGCATTGATAGGCGTCCCGTTTTTCCTTTATTTGACTAACAGAAGCGGGAGGACCTTGTGATGGCGGATATGGCAACCACCTTCTCCGGAGAACGGCGGAGAACTACCCGGGCCATCATGGCTATGGGTATTCTTGGAATACTTATCATGGCAAGCTTTATTATCAGCATGAACACAGGTTATATCCGGCTGACACCGCTCGATGTGATCAAGACCTTGTTCGGGAACGGAACGGAGCGCCAGGCGCTGATCCTGTTTGATTTCCGGCTGCCGCGGATTGTCATTTCCCTGCTTGTAGGGGCCGGTCTGGCTGTTTCCGGGTGCATCTTCCAGGGATTGTTCCGCAATCCTCTGGCAGATCCCGGCATCATGGGCATTAATGCAGGCGCAGGGCTGATGGTGATGATATTTATCGCGTTTTTCCCGACTACCTCAGCCGCTCCAGTGTTCATGCTGCCCATGCTCGCGCTTCTGGGAGCTTCCGCTACTGCCGCCTTGATTTACGTACTAGCGTATAAACGCAACAAGGGAGCTTCCCCATCCCGTTTAGTCATGACGGGAATTGCGGTAGCCGCGGGAATTAATGCCATGATGATCGTCCTTACCTTGAGAATCAGTCCGGAGAAATACCAGTTTGTTGCCACTTGGATCGCGGGAAGCATCTCGGGGACCTCCTGGAAGTATGTAGCGGCCTTGCTGCCTTGGCTGCTGGTGCTGCTGCCGTATGCCTGGTCCAGGGCGCAAACGTTGAATATTCTCAATCTGGGTGACGAAACAGCCGGAGGCTTGGGCGCTAATGTGGGCAAACAACGGCTGCTTCTGATGGCCGCGGCGGTTGGGCTGGCCGGTTCCTGCGTAGCAGTGAGCGGAGGTATTGGCTTCGTCGGACTAATCGGTCCCCATCTGGCCCGCAACCTGGTGGGCCCGAAACATCAGGTGCTGCTGCCGGTGTCCGCCCTAACAGGCGCGCTGCTTCTGATCGTGGCAGATACTTTGGGCAGATGGATCCTGCAGCCCTCCGAAATTCCCGCAGGAGTTGTTGTAGCGGTTATCGGCGCCCCTTACTTTCTGTATCTCTTAGCCAAGGCCAGATAGCATCAGCGGCTCCTGAGCTTATGCTGCCGACAGCAGGGGGCGGGAAGCACAAGCTGCCGCCTGTTGCATGGAAGCCCAGGATGCGCCGCGGGAAAGCTCATACCACAAAGAAGTAATTGTTAATAAAACAGACCGTAATCACAACGTTCAGCATAATCATGAGGGCAAGCGCAAATTGCCGGACCATCCCATGCCGCTTCGTCAGGTCATGCAGGTAGAAATAAAGCGGGATGGACACCATCATATACCGGACGATGCTGGTCAGAAGCGTAGGTGAGCTGCTGAACGGAATAGCAATTAACATAAATCCGTATGCAAAGAACAAGAGCTCCCGATAGTCGCGCACCAGCGTCCGGATATGCTTGATGGCATATGCCGCAAATATGCCAAGGGCGAATGTTGCCATGACAAAGGTGATGACGCCGTTATCCCAGCCTCCTCCGCCCAAAATGAAGTACGGCTCCCGGAAGTAGTGAAGGTAACCCTGAAACGGAATCGCCTCGGCACGGCCCCAGTTGTCTTGCTCATGAACCGGAGCCAAAAAGCTTCCGGTCAGCTGCTGCATGTATAGAAAATAAGAGAGAAGCGGCAGCAAGGACAGGCCTATGTATAACATATATTTGGCATCGGACCAGCGGAAACGCCATTTTCGCTGCATGACCAAGTCAATAAGCAGCATGCCGCCTGCCAAGAGCAGATTAGCCACTCCAGGCACCCGCGTCACTGTGGATAAGCCTGCGGCAAGCAAAGCCCAAAAATAACGTTTGGTCAAGGCCAAATATACCGTAGCGGCGGATAAGCAAAAAAACATGCTCTCTGTATACATAAGTGAAAAATAAAGCGAGGCCGGGTAGACGGCGATCATAACCAGCAGTTGTCCGGCTTCCTCACGTACCAGCCCCCGGGCCAAAGCAATTAATTGAACGAAATATAAGGCGACTACCAGCAGCAGGTTGGACAGAAGCACTCCTATGGTGTGGATTGACCACCAGGGCAGGATATAGGACAACCCCTTCACCATCATGGGGTACAGCGGGAAGAATACCCAGTTAGCCGGCGGATGCGGTTCATCCAGCTTATATTGATGATAGCCGTTCTCAGCAATATCTGCATAGGAATAGACATCGAATTTGTACAAATCGGAAAAATGAAGCATTCTGGTGTCAGACAGCTTCTCCGGCAAACGCATGCGTTCAAAGGACTGTCCGCTCTGGATGGACGTATCATATGCCGGCCTCTCGGTATAGGAAGGGAAGAGGTTGAGGCCCAAATATCCGATGCCGTACAGCAGCAGACGGCTTGCAATAACAACCATCAGCGCATAACCGAAAAGCGCGGCATGACGCCGGAATGTCCCCCCGGGAGGCGTCTGGTCTACGACTGGCATGCAATCACTCCTTGTTATGGACTATTTAGAGATAATACCATAGTTGTGCAGATGGGTTTGTTTAGAAATTATAAAGTTTACGGGAGCTTTGATCAAGTTTTGGCACGCAGGATTAGTCAGCGGCTATATTCTTAGGGGCAGGCGCAAACGAAGCAGGCAGTCCGCTTCCCGTCATCATAGGAGACGAGGAGAAGCGGGCTGCCTGCTTTTTTTGAGAAGGATGTACAAGGATGCCGGTTTTGCATGGTCGGGAAGTGAGCTGCTATTCATGAAAAAGCGTATTTTTCTGCACGTAGAAACTGCCGGTGGTAGCCTGTTCAATCCGTTTGTCCCAGTTTTTGATCTTAAGCTGTGTTCTTGGATAGGCCTTGCGCAATACGGATATTTCACCGTCTCCCTTGGCCTTCATATAGATCATCAGCTTCTTGCGTTGTTCTTCCAGCCGGAACACTCTCGCCGCAGCCAGATCGTAACGGATGGCATAATCAATATCCTCTTTCTTCTGGGAATGCACCAACATATCAATGTATTCCTCATACAGCTCTTCCCGTGTTACACGGTCCAAATCAGCCAAGGCCTCTTTATACTCCAACAGAAGGCTGTCCAACTGCTGCATAATGGAATTCCGGTCAAAGCCCTTGATCACCACTTTGGTTGGGCGTTCCGACTCATTGCCGATATATGCCGTCACCAATTGCACCTGGGCTTGTATATCTCCGCCAATTATTTTCCCCCGTGTTTCATCGAGATGGACAAATTCCGCTTTAATATTACAGTTGATCGCGTATAATCCGATATGCGCATGGCCGCCTACTTCCAACGTACAGTCCTTGGCGTGCTTCACATATATTTGGCCCCCTGCCCGGATGAGAGCCCGGTCTTTGCCGAAGATACCGCCCTTGATAAATATATCCCCTTCGGAGGAGATAATCTGTTCCACGGCCCCGATGCCCTCTTCTCCCAATATGGAGATGTCTTTGGTGGCTATTACGGAATAACCGTCAAGAACCGTTCCGCTTATTTCTACGGATCCCTCGTAATTGATATTCCCCGTCTTCGGCCCTACATCTCCATGGATCCTGAGGATTTCTTCAACGAGGATTTGCCTGCCTTCCTTGACTACAACCCCGGTTATCCGGGAACGGAGCACCACCTTGCCCTCCTCTTCATGCAGGGAGATGGATTTTTTATCATATAACAATGCTTTATCCCGGCCATTGCGGGCGGATAAAATACCTCCGGCCAGATTTCTTCCTTCCGTACCCTCCGTCGGCGGTATCTTCTCACCGAGCCAGTCTCCCGGATGAACCAGGTCAATGAAGTTCAACTCATAATAATTGGCACTTCCGTCCTCACGGATGACAGGAGTCCGCGCAGACAAGGAGAACAATCTGACTTCTGCATCGAGCCCGTGTATGGGGGGGATTCCTTGGGCAATTACAATATCGGTCTGTACTGCAAGCGGTCCATGGAGGATATCATAGAGTATCCCTGCTTTTACGCCTAATGCATCCAGTTGCGTTACAATGCTGATGAAGAGTTCCTCGCTTTTCATTTCCTTGAGTTCGTCTTCGGTCATATGAAGTCTTACAGTCGCTTCCATAAAATCCTTGTCAACCGCGATTTGAACAAGAGGCTTCATAACTCCGATTTCAATTGCCTGATTGGAAGCCTCATGCAGAGCGGAGCGCAGATTAGCGAAGCTTGTAAGCTGCAGCCTAGGAATTCCTGCCAGAACGGAATCCAAATTTTTTATGGTTAGCCCAGGCTCTGTTACCTGAATAAATACCTTGTTATTCTCGCTCCACAGATGGAAACTAATGTCTGAGAATAGTTTCATAGTCATACCTCCAGCGTAGGAAAGTCACCGTAAATCCATCCCCCAAAAGTGACGAGATGCTTTTGTTGCAAATTCGGGTGCTTTTAGGGGAGCCCCGTATGAAAATGCGCATTATGCATTTTTACAGAAAAGTTGCGGTGGTAGTAAGTGCAGAAGGATGTTCGTTAGTTTTCTGTGGACTGTTACGAAGTGAGACACATTGCTAAACGAATGGCTCCTGATCCGTATGCTGCTGCTGTTGCTCCCGAATCCCTATAATAGTTAAAGCCGCCAATTATTAATAATTAATAGTTATAAAGTTTGGCGCCCATATACCCCCTTATGGTATGAAAAATTGATAGACTGTGCCTTTATGATTATAATATAGGACCAAAGGGATAATTTGAAGCAAATTTAATAAAAAAAGCTGCAAATTTTTATTTTTACATATATTGGTTGCTAAATTACTAACAGTAGATGCTTCTTTAAGACGGATACTACCCTCTCAGCCGCTGCTTCTGAATTTGAAGCGGTCTATGTTATACTTGTTGTTAATTGAGTGGCAATGCAGAGACAAGAGTGATATCCAGTGGAAAAGGTCAATCCGCCAGGGATATAGTGGGTTTGTTTACGCTCGGATTACTTAATAAGGAGAACTGACAGTCATGGTTTATGTATGCAGAATCGAATTGAATGAGATTGACCCTAAGATTTGGCGGGAGTTTCAATTTCATCCGGACGTGACGTTTCATCAGCTTCATAAAATCATTCAGTGGGTCATGGGATGGGAAAATTGCCATTTGTACGAATTTCATGTGAATGGACAGGTTATCAGGCTGCCTGATCCCACATTCGAGTATATGGAAAATCGCGAGGCGCTTCATGCACGGAGAGAAGCCGTTAAACAGCATGTTCAAGAGGAAAATGCCGTTTTTAGGTATGTCTATGACTTCGGCGACGATTGGCAGCACACGGTTAGGTTAATCAAAATTGACTCATCAGTGTCGGACCCAACTCCATATTGTCTGGATGGAGCCCGCAGCTGCCCGCAAGAGGATGTGGGAGGGATTTGGGGACATCAGCATATGATGGAAGTCTTGCTTACTCCTGACCATCCGGAGCGGGATCATTTTATTGGTTGGGTTCGCGAAGAATATAACCCCGAACATTTCTCTAGTGAAAAAGTGAATCAGGAACTTCAAAGGCAGAAGGATAGGCTGAGCCCCAAATCACTGGTCAAGCGGCTGGAAGAGAAAAAGCCTGTGAAGCTAACGAAGTCTGCTCTGAATAAGCATTTGAAGCAGTTAAGCCCTGACCAGCTTATCGATTTGCTGAAGGCTTGTTATGGCGCCAGTAAAGATATGGAGAAATTTTTAGCCGTAAGAATACTGGGTGATGAGGCGGTAGAATCCCTGTTTCAAGAATATCGGAAAAAAGTTGTGCAAGAGTTTTTCCCTGAGCGGGGATTTGGCAAGCTGAGACTCCAGGAAGCGAAGAATGCGATCTCGGAGTTTGAGAGGTTGACCGGGAATGCCAGGTATACCCTATGGTTGAAGCTGGTCTACGTTGAAAAGGGTGTAGACTTCACCCTAAGCTATGGGGATATCGATGAACGCTTCTATTACAGCATGGCTTCCATGTATGCCGATATCATCAATCAAGTGAATGAAGATGAAACGGCCGAGTTGTTCGACGAATTCGAGGAGCGTTTGGATGCGATCATTTCGCAAACAGAAGATATCGGCTGGGGCTTTCATGACAATTTGGCGGAAGCGTACGCTCAAATACAATGGTTTTAGGTGGGGCTTTATGCGCGGCAGGAAGAAAAGGAAATGGACCGAACACAAATCGGAGCCTGCAGGGATGATAGAACAAGACGAGAACTTCTATTTTATCGCTGGATATACGGATGGCGGCTTCCCATATGGAATCACATGGGAGGAATATGAGGAGGAACAAATTGGCGAGTCGAGAGATGTAACAGAAGCTGAGGGGAAACCCATAAAAGAAATGAAATTAACCAAGCAGCAGTTTCAGAAGCTCGTAAATGCCTGCGATATGTATGTAGAAGGGATGGAATCCTTCCTGAATATCGAAACTGGCAAAGTAATCGTGTTACAGACGTTTGACATGGATGAAGAGGATGGAGAGCTAAGTGAAACCATAGAAGAAGGCTTTAATGAGATATACTTTCGCATCCCGCAAAGGGGATTGGATGAAGGATTCGCGGATATGATGGATTTTGCAGCAACGATTGAAGATAAAAAGCTGCATTCCAAATTGATGCATATATTGAGTGGCGGCAAGAGAATATTTCGAAGATTCAAGGATGCATTATCTTCCGATAGAGGGCAGTTAGAGCGGTATTACCTGTTTATAGAAGAGCGAAATCGAAAGCGTGTTTCTGATTGGATGGAGTCCATTCATGTGCAGCTTCATGATCCGGATGCCAGGATTGATGTAAAACGTGCAATTGGCCATTTTAGAGCATGGAATGAACGCAAAAAGAAAGTGTTTAACAGCATTCCGAGAGAAGTCCCCTTCCTCTGCAGGGAGGGGATGAATCACGGACAGGTGAAGCCTGGAATCTTATTGCTCTACACGGTGATCACT
>JAQSYI010000026.1 GCA_029256185.1 Paenibacillaceae bacterium | reverse complement strand
TCATATAGACTCCTCCTAAACTAAGAACTTCTTTCGGCTAACGTCTTTTTGCGAACTTCGTAAATTCGTCATGACTTAAGTTATTCGCGAAATCATTCAGCTATCCTGCCAGTTAGTTGAATAGGGCGGCAACATACATTCTTTCAAATCCTCTGATAAACCTCCGCATATGAAAACTTAAATTTCTCGCTTGATTTGTTTTGGTGTCGGCACTTGAGCTTGCTGCTGACGAAGCAATTCAATGCGTCCACGTATCTCAAGATTATTATAGAGTGTTGCTTTGCTTACGCCAGCATCCGTGCCACACTATTAAAATTGATGCTCTCTTTGGCTTTTACAAGCCGCCTAATCGACTCATCCACTCTTTGTATGGTCTTTGCTTTGCGAGCCTCATGAACCTGCTTTAAATGCGCTCTGCGATCATAATCGGACATTTTTAACACCCTACTTTCCTTTGATACGCTCCATTCGCCCAAAGACGATATTGCCTTTCCTGATCGTCTCATAGATGCTGGTCAGCCGATCAAGGTTCTTTTGGTTTTTCTCCGCAATTTCGTCGCGGCCGTATTGTTTGGCAACTTTTATCATTTTCGAGGTCGATTGAATATGAATTTTGTACTTAGGTACGTCCATGTCAGAGAGACCTACAGCTAAGTTTTTATCGTGATGGTACTGGACAATAGCGGGATCCATAAGGCGGACGAACTGCAACCTCAATTAACCCGATGGAGGGGGTGTGGAAATGGATGAAACGGGATGTGATTCACAACGTTTTTTTCAAAATATCAGAATGTTTAAGTGCTTTACAGCGCGAAAGCGCGTAAGGGAAGCATTTTCATTGGCGATAAAAACTTCCGCTTAAACGCAGTCGTTCATCCTCGAAATACTCCGATAGGAGTTTCTCTCAACATATAGTAAAGTATAAAAAATGGAGGGCTGCCGCGCTTCCCCGGATGCTTGCTGAACGGCGGATGGGTAGAGGAATGACTTTTCGTCACGGTTCATTATAGGGGCTGGCGGTTGCTCGGTCATAGACGTTCCCCGAATGGGTATCTATTAAGCTCCCTAGGGAAGTTGAGGTAGTGTCAAGGGAAATAAGGGAAGCGTTTTTCCTCTATTGTCCTTCCCGTCGGCCAATTCCCTGGAATAAGGGAACATATTTTCCCTTATTCTGATTTTTGGAGCCCATATTGGGCGGTTTGGAAGGGAATAAGGGAAAAAGGTGGGCCTTATTTCCCGGAAATGACCTCCTGTCTGCGTAATAAGGGAAAAACCAGGGCCTTATTTCCCCTTATTTCCAGGGCCTTTTCCTAAACCCTTTTCCTAGGCCCTTTTGCTCTTGCCTGAAGCTAGGGCATCATTGCAAACCAAGAAGGGAAGGCTCATGCCGCGAGCCCAGTGAACGAGGGCCGTCATCCCCTGTATTACGAAAAATCGAATCCATCAGGATAACATGGCTCAGCAACGTAAAAAAGACCTGGCGCTGGTCTTCCGCCAGGTTTTTCTTAAAAAAGTAAGTTCTACCTCTACCACATCAAGCTTCATGTTTCCACCTTTGTTCGCCAGGTGAACAAAAACCCTCAGGCGACCATTGACCGCTTGCTCACTCAGCTATAGATCTTTAGTTCATCTTATATAAGTTAATATTTCTATTAAACAAAAAAATAGAGGAGATTAGCTCATATAATGAACTAACCATCCTCTATTTACGTTACTACAATTAACAATACCCTGATATTTTTCAAACTCTGAAACAGCGTCAAATCAACCAACCCAGTCTAATACTTTATTTTCTTTGGACAACTGTCTGTTTCCCCTTTATCAATGCCCTTTGTCAAATAAATTGATAAAGGGCATTTTTGTATTATAGTCCATTTTATTGATTATCTTATAATTTATCCGTTTATAACATCATGCAAATCTTCTTAAAAGACCGCATATGGAGCTTAAAAAAGCTCATTCAAACGAAATTAGGGGTATGTTAGTCTAAAGATACAGGAAATGAAAAAAGCCGGGGGCTTAAGCGAAGTTCCGCCGATGCCCAGGCCAAACTGGTTTTATCTAAAAAGGAGGGTACATTTAGATGGCAAAAAAGACATTATTCACAGTTCTTGCCGGTACCATGGTCATGTCGCTCGCATTATCCGCCTGTGGCGGTAATGACAGTTCTTCCTCAAGTCCAAGTCCGGCTGCAAGCACTGGCTCGGCGGCTCCCACCGCAGCTCCCAAAAACGTCTCCTTCACTATCGGCTACGCAACCGGTGACCCTGCCACGAAGCAAGCTATGGTGGATTCCATCGCCGCATTTACCAAGGCTCACCCCAATATCAAGATTACCGACTTGAGCGAAGGCGGCTCCCAGGCTTATCTGGATTGGCTGAAGACCAAGGATGCGGTCAACGAATTCCCAGATCTGGTTGAAATGCGGGATACCCAGCTGTTTGCTGATGCGGGCAAGCTGGCCGAGCTGCCGGCTGAGCTGGTTAGCCTGTTCTCCGATGCGCCCAAGGTCAATGGCAAGAATTATACCGCTCCGATTGTAGGCAGCGCTCCCCAAGGGATCATTTACAGCAAGAAGGCCTATGCGGATGCCGGTGTAACAGCCGAGCCCAAAACTTATGACGAATTTCTTGCCATTCAGGAGAAACTGAAGGCAAAGGGAATCACTCCGATTACCTTCGGCGGCAAGGACATCTTCCACTGGGGCTTCTGGGTAAATAAATTCCTGATGGATGAAGTGTTCGCCGATGATGCCAACTGGAATTCCAAGCGGACCAAGGGCGAGGTCAGCTTCGCCGATGCCGGACCCAAGCAGGCCATGGACAGTCTGAACGAATTGTTCACCAAGGGCTATGTGGATAAAGGCTACCTGAGCACGGCGGATAATCAGACGGCTTCCATGCTGGTAACCGGCAAAGCGGCCCAGCTGTTCTCCGGCCCGTGGATGTTCGCCCAGATCTCCCAGGCTGATCCCAAGTTCGAATTTGGCTGGTATCCGGTTCCCGACCGCAAGGGCAGAATTGTGGTGAACGGTCTGAACAACCAGCAGGGCTGGGCGCTCTCCACCAAGGCGGCGCAGGATGCGGACAAGAAAGCGGCCATTAATGAATTCGTCAAGTTCTTCTTCAACAAGGATCAATACTCCAAGTTCCTGAAGGCGGTCAACGGCATTCCCACAGTGAAGGAATCCGTCACTTATGAAGCTACGGAGCAAATGACCAAGGTGCTTGCGGTGATGAATAATCCTTCCACCATCAAGTCCCTGCAGATCAACGGCTTCTGGGGTGAGAATACCATGCCTTCCCAATGGCGCAACTGGTATTACAAGCTGATTCAGGAATGGCTGGGCAAGGGTGACTTCAGCGTGGAGTATCTGAAGCGGATGGATGCGGAATGGGATGCCAATGTGAAGGCCAACGCAGCCGCCAAATAATGATTTCTTAGGAAGGAGTGCGACCTCTGCGGCTGATGCAGAGGTCGCCTCCGGAATATGGACCAAGAGGAGTGAGAGAATGGCACATACAGAGACCATTAGCCATGTTGCCGAATCATCAGCCAAGAAGAAAAAGAAGAAGTGGATTTCCTATTCGGTTCTGTTTATTCTCCCATCCTTTATCCTGTACACCTTGTTTGTGATCTATCCCACGCTGAACAGCGTGAACCTGAGCTTCACCTCCTGGGACGGCATCAATCCCCAGATCAAGTACATCGGCTTCGACAATTTCATTGAGATGTGGAACAGCAAGCGGGTGCATAACGCCCTGAGGAATACGCTGGTATTATCCATATCCCTGGTAGTGCTGGAGAATATAGTGGCCATTCTGCTCGCTATGCTGGTAGATCAGGTCCGGTGGTTCAAAAATCTGTTCCGCAGCATCTTTTACTTCCCAGTGCTGTTAAGCGGCATTGTAATGGGATTTGTGTGGGCGATCATCTTCAACTATAATTTCGGTGTAATTTCCCAAATGTTGGATAAAATTGGCCTTGGAGCCCTGAAGATAGATTGGCTGGGAAATCCCAACTATGCGATGATTGCCATCATTGTGACAACCGTCTGGAAAGGCGCGGGGTATTACATGATCATTTATTTGGCCGGCCTCCAGGGAATTCCGCCTGAGCTGCATGAAGCGGCAGCGATTGACGGGGCCAGCCGCTGGCAGCAGTTCCGGCGGATCACCTTCCCGCTCCTGGCCGGCTCCATGACAGTCAGCATGATGCTCTCCATGATCAACGCGCTGAAGATCTTCGACCAGATTGCCGTTATGACCGACGGGGGGCCAGGCTTTGCCACGGAAACCATGACCTACATTGTGTACAAGGTAGGCTTTGGAGAGCTAAGGCAAGGGTACGGCACGGCGCTGTCCCTGATTTTGTTCCTGCTGATTCTCATTGTTTCTCTGATCCAAGTCCGTCTGCTTCGCAAAAGGGAGGTGCAGATGTAAGATGCACAAGTCCAACAAATGGATCGATGTTGTTATTTTGGCGATAGCCCTGCTGCTGTCAGCGGTCTTTTTCTTCCCGATCTACTTCAGCATCATCTCCGCCTTCAAGACCAACGGGGAAATATTGCGGGATGCAGTGGCCTTCCCCAGCGGCTTCTATGTAGAGAGCTTCAAGTTCCTGTGGACCAAGACGCAGTTCCCGGAAGCCATGCTGAACAGCGCCATTCTCACCCTCACTTCCATTGCGTTCATGATTCTGCTGATCCCCATGGCGGCTTATGCTATTGAGCGGACCGGCAAAAAGTGGACCGGCGCGGTATATGTCTATTATCTGGCGGGTATGATGATTCCCTTCCAGGTGTATATGATTCCCTTGTTCAAGGAAATGAAATCCTTCGGTCTGTACGGTACCTTGACCGCTCCCATCCTGATCTATATCTCCGGCTCGGTGGGCATGGGTGTGCTGCTGTTCAGCAGCTTCATCAAGGGGATACCGCTGGAAATAGAGGAGGCGGCCGCCATCGACGGCTGCTCCAAGGTGCGCACCTTCTGGCAGATCGTCTTCCCGCTGCTGGGACCTTGTACGGCCAGTATGGTCGTGCTGCAAGGGTTGGGAATATGGAACGACTTCCTCATGCCCAGCCTGATTCTTCCTTCCAACCGGGCCAAAACCATGATTGTGGAGATTTTCCGGTTTGTCGGAGAGCTGGCCTCCCAATGGGATATGGTGTTTGCCGGAACGGTCATGTCGATTATTCCCGTGCTTATTGCGTTTATCTCCCTGCAAAAATATTTTGTCAAAGGGGTTGCCGCAGGCGCCTTGAAAGGATAGGGTATCATGCTTATTCACAATCCGGTGCTGCGCGGCTTTCAGCCCGATGCCTCCCTTATCCGCGCGGGGGATGATTATTATATGGCCACCTCCACCTTCGAGTGGTTTCCCGGAGTGCTGATTCACCATTCCCGGGATCTGGTTCACTGGCGTCCGCTGACCCGGCCGCTGGACCGCCTCAGTCTGCTGGACCTGCGGGGAGTTCCCAGCTCCGGCGGCATCTGGGCTCCTTCCCTGAGCTGGGACAACCATACGTTCTATCTTTGCTATACCAATGTGGTGGGGCGCCGCGGCGTGTACAAGGACCTGCATAATTATCTGGTGACCGCCCCCTCCATTGAAGGTCCCTGGTCCGAGCCGGTTTATTTGAACGCAAGCGGATTTGACCATTTCCTGTTCCATGATGACGACGGGAGAAAGTGGATCTTCAACATGCAGTGGGATTTCCGCAAAAACCGCAACCGGTTCGCAGGCATCATCGTGCAGGAGTATCTGCCTGCTGCCCGGCAGCTGACAGGTCCTGTCCTGCAGGTGACTGGGGGCACCGATCTTGGGGTTACGGAAGGCCCGATGGTATACAAAAAGGATGGCTGGTACTATCTGCTGGTTGCCGAAGGGGGAACGGGCAGTAGGCATGCCGCAACGCTGATGCGCTCCAGAACGGTATGCGGCCCGTATGAGGCTGATCCGGATTATCCCCTCCTCACCACGGTTGGGCATCCGGAGCATCCCTTGCAGAAGGCCGGGCATGGCAGTCTGGTGGAGACCCAGCACGGTGACTGGTACATGGCGCATATCTGCAGCCGGCCTTTGCCGGATGGCAGCGGGCTGAGCCCGCTGGGCAGGGAAACGGCTCTGCAGAAGGTGGTCTGGACAGACGGCGGCTGGCTGCGTCTGGCCGTGCCGGGGCGGCTGCCGCAGCTTGCCGTGCCTGCACCGGATCTGCCTCCGCATCCCTTTGCGGCGGAACCGGAGCGGGACCATTTTGACGGCGGCGAGCTGGGCATCCACTGGAATACCTTGCGTGTTCCCGCCGACGAATCCTGGCTTACTCTGCGGGAGCGGCCCGGCTTTCTCCGATTGTACGGCCGGGAATCCCTGTATTCCTGGAACCGCCAGAGCCTGGTTGCCAGACGGCTCCAGAGCCTACGGTGCCAAGTGGAAACCTGCGTGGAGTTTGCGCCGGAGAGCTTCGCCCAGATGGCGGGACTGGTTCTGTATTACGATGAGTCGGATCATTATTATCTGAGAATCTCGCATGACGAGGAGCGGGGCAGGCATCTGACTGTGGTGATCAATCAGCAGGGCCGGTATGATGAGTCCGATGATTATGTGAATATTGACGATTGGGAGAAGTGCCGGCTGCGGGCTGTTATCCGCGATGAGACCGCGCAATTTTATTGTTCCGCTGACGGACAAGAGTGGAAGCCTGTCGGCCCGCCGCTGTATACGGGCGTGCTTGCGGACGAGTATGCCTCCAAGCTCTCTTTTACCGGGGCCTTTGTGGGTGTCTGCGTCCAGGATCTCCGTGGAACGTCGCTCCACGCCGACTTTGATTATTTCGATTACTTAGAGGAGGCGGACAACGGATATGGCTTATCCGATTGATGGATTGCATCCCAATGATAAGGCGTGGCTTCAGGATGCGGTAGGGAAAATAACCGGGAAGCTGGATTGGGTCAGCGAGAAGTCCGGGAACAAGATTCCCTATACGACAATCGACGGAACGCATGACAACCGGGCGGTGGAGAATCCCTCCGGAGCGGATGCGGACGGCATCAGCTGGTGGACCAACGGCTTCTGGGCCGGGATGATGTGGCTGATGCATCATGAAACCGGCAATGAGAAGTACAAGGAGATTGCCGCCTTTTCCGAGGAGCAGCTGGACCGGTGCTTTGAGGAGTTTTACGGACTTCATCATGACGTGGGCTTCATGTGGCTGCCCACCAGCGTAGCCAGCTACCGGGTGACCGGGAATCCCGCATCGCGCAAGCGGGCGCTTCATGCCGCCAATCTGCTGGCGGGCCGCTTCAACCTGGCCGGAGGCTTTATCCGGGCCTGGAACGATCTGGACGGCAGCGATACCAGGGGCTGGGCGATTATTGACTGCATGTTCAATATCCCGCTTCTCTACTGGGCGTCGGAGGAGACGGGCGATCCCCGCTTCCGCCAGATTGCTGTGAGGCATGCGGATACGGTGATGGATACCTTCGTCCGGCCTGACGGCTCCGTTCACCATATCGTGGAGTTTGACCCCGTTCACGGCGGGGTGGTCCGCACTTACGGGGGCCAGGGGTATGAGGAAGGCTCCTCCTGGACCAGAGGGCAGAGCTGGGGCTTATACGGCTTCATGATGAGCTATATTCACACGGGCAAGGAAGAGTATCTGCAGACGGCCAAGCGGATTGCCCATTATTTTATCGCCAATATTCCGGAGGACGGTCTGATTCCCATTGATTTCAGACAGCCCGCCGAGCCCAGGCTGGAGGACAATACAGCGGCGGCGATTGCCGCTTGCGGGCTGATTGAGGTGGCCAAGGCAGTGGGTCCTTATGAGCAGGACCTGTATCTGCGCGCGGCGCTGAAACTGCTGCAGGCGCTGGACCGTTCCTGCAGCGACTGGAGCCGCGGCAATGATTGCATTCTGCAGCGCGGCTCGGGCTCCTACCATGCGCCCGCCCATCATCATACCATTATATACGGGGACTACTATTTCATGGAAGCGGTGTTCAAGCTGAAGGGCAACGATTTGTACCTGTGGTAGTATGAATAAGCTTAACTGATGCCTAGCTTAACTGATGCCTAGCTTAACTGATGAATAACTATAACACAAAGAAGCACGATCCCCCTGCAAGGGAGGATCGTGCTTTTGGCTTTAAAATCTCGGAAAGTATAAACGTGGAAGCGGCTCGACTTCTCGACAAAACGCATCAGCGTCAAAAGGACGCCGATAGGCGTTTATTCTCGGGGCAGCAGCGGCGATGGAGAGCCGGCATACTGGACGCGCAGCAAGTGAAGAGCGCGGGTGCAGGCCACATACAGGAGCTTGGCGTCCCGGGGCGTATCCGCATACCGGCTGCCGTCCGCGTCTGCAACCAGCACCGCATCAAACTCGAAGCCCTTGGACAGATATACCGGAAGCACGGATAATCCGCCCCCATAAGACTGCTGGTTGGCAGTCAGCAGGGAAGGCCTGAGGCCTTCTTGCTCCAGCGCCTCATGAATCCCGCGGCATTCCGCTTCCGTGCGTCCAATAACGGCCAGAGTGCCATGCTGCTCGTTCCCGGACAGCTCCCGCACTGTCCGCACGATGGCAGACAGCCTTTCTTTGGCGGGAACGGCTTCCACTGCCACTTGCTCGCCGCTGCGGAACACCGGTACAGCTGCATCCACCTCCACTCCGCTGTGGGATAAGACACCGTTGGCGAAATGAATGATCTCCATCGTGGAACGGTAGCTCCGGTTTAACTGGAAGGTGTCCGTCTCGTCTTCCGGGAACAGGTCGGTGAATTCCGTCCAGCGGTGGACACCCTTGTAATCATGGATGCCCTGAGCCAAATCTCCCAGAATGGTGAAGGAATGATTGCGGCTGTGCTGCTTTAGGACTGCAATCTGGAACGGGGAGAAATCCTGCGCTTCATCGATGACAATATGGTCGAAACGGTCGTTGCCGTGAATGCCGTGGAAGCGGTTATGAATATAAAGGACCGGAGCCACATCTTCGGCGAGCAGCTCATTTTTCTTCAGACGCTTCATGGTCTCCTCAGCCAAGGGAGCAGGCACCCATTCTCTCCGCGAGGAAGCCTCGAACAGGCTGCGGTAGAAGCGGAGCGCGGACGGTTCCTCCCATGCTTTGAGATAGGCCTTCAGGCGGACTGTCGCCAGCTTCTTCCGCTCCTTGCGGACACGCTCATCCCGCGTTTCCTCCAGCTCCATCTCCAGCCAGCGCTTGATTCGGGCTACCACTCTCTCCCGCCGTTTGAACAGAGGCTCATGCTTGTTCTCCACATAGAACCAGTGATAGACCGTTCTCCCGGCAAGGGTAGTCGCTCCCTCCCAGGGATGATAATCCTGCGGGGTAAAACTGGTCTTCTCATACCGCGCCAATTCGGCATCCAGACGTTCCAAGAACTGGGCGCTTCCCTTCCAGCGGCCCGAAGGAATGCTCTCCTCGGCGGGCTGCTTCCCCTTCCCCGCTGCGGAGGCTGCTCCGGTGGCGAAGCGCTTCTCCAGATAGGGCGCTTCATCGGCCAGTTTGGCTGCATCCTCCAGCCGGCCCATGGCCCAATCGTTGAAGGTAGTCTGGGCGATGTCGCCCACACCCAACTCCGGCAGCACTCCGGAGATATAATCCAGGAACATCCGGTTGGGTGCAAGAATAATCATCCGGTCCGCCTGGACCTGATCCCGGTATTGGTACAGCAGGAAGGCCAGCCGGTGCAGGGCGACTGTGGTTTTGCCGCTGCCTGCCACGCCCTGGATGACCAGGGCTTTGTTCTTGGCTGCACGGATTATTTTGTCCTGCTCCGCCTGGATGGTGGAGACAATATCCCGCAGCTTGTTATCCTTGTTCTCGCCCAAGCGGTAGAGCAGGAACTCGTCGGATACGGCGGATTCGCTGCTGCCCCGGATGTATGTATCCGTTACCCGCTGGAGGATCTGCTTGCGGATTACCAGATTGCGCTTCAGATAAACCAGGCCTTCAATCAGGCCGTCCGGTGAATCGTATTCCGCAGGTCCGTCGCCGCCGGTAAAGGAATAGAACAGACTGGCCACGGGAGCCCGCCAATCGATGACCATCGGCTTGCCTGTATCCTTGTCCTCTACACCAGTTTTGCCAATGTAGAGGGGAGCGGGCGTCTGGGTTCCTTCTTCTTGGAAGTCCAACCGTCCGAAGTACGGCTCGGGAATGGCAGCGGCCAGCTTGGTCCGGGTCTCCTCCCGCAGGGATTCCAGCACTTGTTCGGTAAAATTGGGGCCCGTGTAGCGGGCAACGGCGCGCAGCTCTTCCAGTTGGCGGCTGATGGCCGCCCCGGCCTTCTCCAGCCGGAGAAGCTCTTCTTGATAGGCACTTTGAATGTCGTGTTCCAAATTCAGTTACCTCCTAAGAGTTTTAGTTCTATAACCTAAGCGAAGCGGTTATGGCGAAAAACTCACTTCGCAAGCATAGACCGAGTTTTGAGTTCTATAACCTAAGCGAAGCGGTTATGGCGAAAAACTCACTTCGCAAGCATAGATATGATAAGGGCAATCATGGTAATTTGAGCGAAGAAATCACTATATCATATTGCTGCGAAGAAGGCAAGCGACAAGAAAGAGCGCGAAGACCAGAGCCTGAGTGGGCCATCCCGGCGGGGCAAGGAGGAACAGGGCATGGGCGGAGGAAGGAGGAACAGGGCAAGGAGGAACAAGGCAAGGAAAAGTGGAGTATGCAATTTACCAAGCAACTAATTAAGTGGATTTATGGAAAAATCGGCAGGTTTCGGCATAATAGCGCAGAGTGAAATTAAGGGAATCCCTAATGATCAAACAACAAACTGTTGTTTACCGGGGGAGGGTAGCGGAGTAATGATATTGCTGATAAACGCATGTAGTGGCGGAAACAACAGAAGGCTAACTGCAATATTACATCTTTTTATCCTAAAAATGAGTGGAACGGGTAGACCAAATGTAAATATGCAGGTATTTGCATTGAAAAGTGGTTAAAAGGGGGGCTGTGACTGCAAATAAATGTACTTTTACAGGTATCAAGGTAATTGTGCTACATTGGTGAAAAATACCTGTATTTTTGCAGTTATGCCCAGCAAAGAAGCTGGTGTAGCCCATACCGCCCCCGTCAGCCTCCGTATCACGCTCCAGCGGAACCCTGCCGCCCCCGTCAACTCCCGTCGCACGCCCCAGCAGAACCATCCCGCTCTCGTCAGCCCCGTCGCACGCCCCAGCGGAACCATATCACCTCCGTCAACTCCCGTCGCACGCCCCAGCAGAACCATCCCGCCCCCGTCAGCCCTCATCGCACGCCCCAGCAGAACCATCCCGTCCCTCCAGCCACGGCACAAGCTCCAATGCCAGCTCATGCCATGTCCCCATCCCATGGATCATGGATGAGTCATGGCCGCGGAATTTTTCGCTTCTCCATCGTTTTGAGGCCTATGATCCATCCTATTCTTAAGTAAAAATTTACTGTCCATGCGATTGACGGCTAAGGGCGGATTGGGTAAACTAAGGGTAGTTTAAACGTTTAAATATTTGCAGTCAATGCGTTGCCATACCGACCGGGAGGGCTGAACTTGAAGAACAGGCAAATTACAATCATCGATGTGGCCAAGTCGGCCGGTGTCTCCATAGCTACCGTGTCCAATGTTCTGAACCGGCGGAACGTCCCCCTTTCTCATGAGACAATCCGCAAGGTGGAAGACGCTGCACAGGCGCTTGGTTACCGCCGCAATGTAATGGCAGCCAGTCTCAGCAGAAAAAAAACGTTTGAGCTTGGTCTAATACTCCCCAGCTTCGGCGGATACTTCGCCGATTTCGCCCATGTGATGCAGGACGCTGTGCACCGCTGCGGCTACCATCTCTCCGTCTACTCCTCATACAACAATCCCGAGCTGGAAAAGCGGCACTTGGAGACTCTGCTCCAGCGCAGAGTGGACGGGCTGTTCTGTCACGGCCTTGCCATGCCGCCTGAGCTTGCACGCAAGTTCGTGGGAGAGGGCACTCCCATGGTGCTGTTCAATGCATGGAACTGGCCGGAGGACGTGACGCTTGGAGCGGTGAATCTGGATTTTGCCGGAGGGGCTGCCGAGGCCGTGGAGCATCTGGCGGCGCAAGGCTGCCAGGCTTTGGTTTATATCAGCAAGCAACGGGCGAGGGCCACGGATCATCAGCGGCAACTGGGGTTTCTTAAGGGGATCGGCGGCCTTGCTGCCGGGGCCTGCAAGCATCATGAGATTATCCCATCTGTCACTCTGGGGGAAGAGGGCCTGTATCAGACTTTGGTGGAGCATGTGCAGAAATACGGTAGTGTGGGCTTGCTGGCATTTGATGATTATGATGCCCTCATCATGCTCTCGAGGCTCCGGGAACGGGGAGTGAAGGTGCCGGAACAAATCAAGATAGTCGGAATTAACGATCAGATGTTTGTCAGCTATTGCTGGCCTCCGATTACGAGTCTTGCCATTGATCTGGAGAACCAAGTATTCCACGCCGTTCATCTGCTGCTTAGTCATCTTGGGGAAGCCGCGGCGCTTGAAGCGATTCCGCTCCAGGGACATAAGGCGGTGCGTCCGGAGGAGGGACCCGCGCATGAGATCCACATTCCCATGAAGCTTATGCGCAGAATGTCCACAGATGCAAGTCCCTGCATTGGCGGGTAATCATTATTTATCTGAATAAGGAGATGATTGGCATGACATTATGGAAACAAGCAATTGAGGATGCGGTGGAGAAGACCCGGGCGAATATCACCCGGTACGGCGAGCTTTTTCCCCATGTGAGTCTGAATGACAAGTATCTTCTGAATCCTAACACAGATTGGACGGACGGGTTCTGGTCCGGTATCTTGTGGTTGGCTTACGAGTACACCAAGGACGACACTTTCCGGGATGCTGCCCGGGGTACCGTGGAGAGCTTCCGCAAGCGTCTCGAGACTAATTCCGGCATGGACCACCATGATATCGGGTTCCTGTATTCCCTGTCCTCCAAAGCCCAATGGATGATCGAAAAAGATGCTGCCGCGCGTGAACTGACCATTCAGGCGGCGGATGTGCTGGTTAAGCGCTGGCGGCCTCAATCCAGGCTTATTCAGGCCTGGGGACGGGAAGGTGACCCGGTGAACGGGGGACGGATCATCATTGACTGTCTGATGAATCTGCCGCTCTTGCACTGGGCCTACGAGCAGACCGGGGATGCCAACTATCGGGATGTGGCCATCATGCACACCGAGAAATCCCGCCGGTTCCTGGTCCGCGGTGACGATTCCTCCTACCATACCTTCTGGTTCGACCCGGAGACCGGCGAATCCGTCCGCGGCGGCACCCATCAGGGCAACTCCGACGGCTCCACCTGGACCCGAGGCCAGGCGTGGGGAGTATACGGCTTTGCGCTGGCTTACCACTATACGAAGAATCCTCTCTATCTGGATACCTCCAAACGGATGGCCAGGTACTTCTTGGAGCGGCTGCCTGAGGATAATGTGGTTTATTGGGACTTCGATGTGGAAATTACGCCAGAAACCAAGCGGGACAGCTCGGCTTCGGCCATTACCGCCTGTGGCGTGCTGGAGCTCCTGAAGCATCTGCCGCAGGAAGATCCCGACCGGGAATTCCTCAGCCAAGGGGTCCAAAAAACCATGGAGGGTCTCGTGAAGCATTACTCCACCATAGGCGAGCCCGATGCTGAAGGCCTCATCAAGCACGGCTCCTATGCTGTCCGGCTGGGCAACAGCCCCGATGACTATATGATCTGGGGAGATTATTATTATCTGGAGGCGCTGATGCGTCTGGAACAGGCACATAAGGGATACTGGTACGAATAAGCTTGGAAAAAATACAAATAATCCTGCATGGCTCTTCAGAGCCATGCAGGATTATTTTTTACGACATCAAATGCTAGCTGTTGGCGGGAGAGGGGAGCCCCAGAGGCGCAACAGCTATCAAAATGCTAGCTGTCGCCCGGTAAGAGGAGCTCTAGAGGCTCAACAGCTAAGCTATGTCCAGTTAATCGACAGTCTTGCTTTTCCCGTTGATTCGAGTTGATTCCGTGTTGTAGAGCCAGTTCAGAGCGTATCCGGCTGCATCCTTTCTCTTTCATCGGGAGCATGGAGGAACTGCTGGCCGTACTCCCCATGGGGAAGGATCTGGGCATGCTCGGTTTGAATGGTTGCGTGCCCTATCCCATACGAGGTCTTGAGCATTTCATTAATAGCCAGGATGACGCACAACGGCTGGATCGCCGAGTTGATGAAGACATGGGCTGTAAGGGAGTAGTGGTTGGTGGAGATGGTCCAGAAATGCATGTCATGCACACCCTCCACACCTTCGACTGCGGAGATATCGCGGCGGATTTTCTCCAGATCGAATGGGTCGGGCACGGTTTCCATCAGGACCAGATAAGATTCTTTGATAATTCTGGCTCCTCCGATGAAGATGATCACACCGATAACCATACTGATCAGCGGATCGAACCAGTGGTAGCCGGTAATCAGGATGAGGAGAGCCGAGATGATCACGCCGATGGAGCTTAGCAAATCTCCGATAAAATGCCAGAGAGCGCTTCTCACATTCAAATTGTTTTCTTCTTTCATACTGCGGCTGAGAATGATGGTCAGCACAATATTGACCAGCAGTCCGATGGAGGAGATGACCAGCATCACAGGAAAGTCCACCTCAGGCTGGTGGATCAAACGGCGGATGCCTTCCACGAAGATCCCGAAGGAGATGACCGCCAGCGCCAGCCCGTTCAAGAAGGCGGCGATAATCTCAAAGCGCAAAAAACCGAAGGTGAACCGGGAATTGGGTGGACGGGCGGCCAGGTAAATCGCCACCATGCTCAGCCCCAGCGCGATTACGTCTGAAATCATATGCGCCGAGTCCGACAACAAGGCGAGGGAGTTGGATATGAGCCCTCCGGCTATCTCTACCAGGGTAAAGAACAACGTCAGCCACAAAGTAACCCATAAGGTGCGTTTGGATTTGAATTGCTGCTTCACATGAAGCTGATGATGATAGTCATGCAGCATGATGCGCTGTCCTCCTTTTGGTCTTTCGTTACAATCATCTGCATTATACGGTAGACAGGAAATCCATGGCAAATGATCATTTTATGGATCCTGATAATGAAAATTAGTCTGTTTGGCAGACAAGCTATCCCTTGGACGAACTTGTAACACAAATGAAATATGGCTGTTAACAAGTCCTAACAATCCGGGGATATGATAATAAGCAAGACCCCCTTTTTTTTCATATATGATGGATTAGGCCCAGCCGTGACCGGTTTGGGCCACCTTTTTTTTCTGCGGCCGCGAGACCAGGTGAACGGGGCGGGAAAATAAAAAAAACCTTCGCCTAAGGCAAAGGTTCCGGGACATGCGCTTATAACAAAGAAACGAAATTTCTCTGCTTCCGGCGGAAGTAAACCCAACGGGTAAAGCCGATTTCCCTTAACCGGGCAGCCACCAACTCCCGGTCGTCTCCCACCCGGAACGGATCATGGGCGTCCGAGCCGAAGGTGACATCAACGCCGTAATAAAGCGCCCGCTCCAAGATGGCGTCGGAGGGATACCAGCCCCCTGCATCCTTGGTTTTGCCCGAGGTGTTGATTTCAATGGCGATTCCCGCTTCTGCGATGATCCGGAGAGTCAGGTCCACCGCATCGGTCTGAATATCGGAGAAGGCGGGGTAGAAGCCCTTCATGGCGTCGATGTGGCCAAGAATCTGGAACATGCCGCTTCTTGCGGAGCGGGCGATCAAGTCGTAATAGGTTTCCTTCTGGAGCACCTTCTCTGCAGTCGACAAACCGTTGAACCGCCGCTTATTGAAGATGCTCACGCCGCCTGACTGGTGAACGGAGCCAATGATATAGTCAAAGGGGTAACTCTCCAGGATTCCCCGGTAGAGCTCCGCATGCTCCGGGAAAAAATCCGATTCCACCCCAAGCAGCACCTCAATCCGGCCGCTGTACTCTTCCTTTAACCGGAGCACCTCGGCTACATAGAAGGAAAACTCACTCTTGGCCATAGCGATCAGGGGCTGGGCCTGGTCGGCCTTTTCTCCAAAATAGGGGGTGTGGTCGGAGATTCCGATGATCTGCAGCCCGCTCCCAATAGCGGCTTCAATATAGTCACGGATACCGCCCCGGGCATGCCCGCAACGTTCATGATGGGTGTGAAGATCGAAATTCAAGCAGATACACCTCCTTATGGAGCGCAAGAAATAGAAACAAACCATCATTCTAACAAGTAGTGTAGCCCGGATGGGCGCAACTTAACAACCGGATACACAGCATCCGGGCTTTTTCCCGTTTATTATTCCGAGCTGATGAACTGGTTTTGCGGCATTCCCTTGAGATCGCTCAAAAATTGCTGCATCGCCGAGCTGAGATAACGCCCGGATTTGTAGACCACTCCCACCGGATGGTTGATTTCCAGCTCATTAACCGGAATCATCTTCAGAGTGCCCAGCTTCAGTTCATTGGCAATCGACAGCTTGGAGATGATGGCCGCACCCAGATTCAGTTCCACCATCCGCTTCACCTCTTCGCTGCTGGACAGCTCCATTACGGTCTGGGGCATAATATCCAGCTTCTTGAAGACATTGTCGACGAAGCGGCGTCCGGCTGTGTCGGGTGACAGCATTATCAGGGGAATATGCCGCAATTCTTCAATAGTGGCATGATCCTGCAGCGCCAAGGGATGGTCGGCCGACACAACCAATTCGAAGCTGTCATAGTACAGGATAGACGACTCCAGATACGGATTTTTCTCGAACAGGTAAGCAATGCCAATATCCACGCTGCCGTTCTCCACGCTGGTCATAATCTGCGAGGAAGGCATGGATTGAATGGTAATCTTGATGAGCGGGAACTGGTTTTGGAAATAAGAAAGCACCCGCGGCAAAGTCTGCATGGCGATTGAAGTGGTGGTGCCCAAGTGAATATGCCCCTGGGGAGTATTCTCCAAATCGGCGAGCCGCTGCTTCAACTCCTCCACGGTCCGGACAATCTTCATGGCGTGGTCAAGAAAGACGCGGCCGCTGTCGGTCAGTGTGACCGGCTGGTTCCGGTCAATCAGGACACTCTGGTATTCGTCCTCAAGACTCTTGATTTGGGCCGATACGGCAGGTTGGGTCAAATTGAGGATTTCCCCTGCTTTGCGGAAGCTCATGGTCTTGGAGATGGTAATAAATGTTTCTAGCTGGTTCATATTCATGCTCTGGTCCTCCTGGGTAATGCTGCATCATAGCCGAATAGGAAATGGGAAAAATTAGAATAGATATAATTTATAGAAATAATCACGTTCATAAAAGAATTTTCTCAAAATTTATTATATGCCATCCATCCCGTTCTCGCAATTACAACTTTCGCTGCGGCCGGATAACAAAACGTTGGATGTTGCACACCCCCAAGCCTCGCAGCCCTGTGCAAAGGTTCGACAGCAATAATTATTTCCTGGGAAATCGACAGGGTTCTACGTCTGTTCATGTCAGTGATAATGATCCGGCCGGCATAGAAAACAATCCCCCAAAAGTGATGAGATGCTTCGAAGCAAAATCCGGGTACTTTTGGGGGAGCCCCCGAATGAAAATGCGGCACAGCCTGCATTTACGTAAAAAAGAGGCCTCTAAGGGCCTCTACGCCAATCATTCATCTATCAAACTCCATATGGTGCTCTTCAGGCAAGCGGCAGCATAACGCAAAACCGGATTTCCTCCCCCTCGCACTCCGCCCAGATCCGGCCGTGATGGCCTTCAACAATGCTCTTGGCAATCGCAAGGCCCAAGCCTGATCCCCCTGTGGAAGAAGTGCGGGCCGCATCCACCCGGTAAAAGCGGTCAAACAGCCGGGGCAGCTCCTCCTCGGGAATCGGTTCCCCTTTGTTGATTATGCATACCTGGGCGCCTTCAGCCTGATGGGTCAGCCGGATCTGGACAGTGCCTGGCTGATGGCTGTATTTAACGGCGTTGCCCAGCAAATTTTCGAACACCCGGATGATCCTGGAAGGATTCACCGAAACAAATATCCGGTCGGACGGAAGCTCGCGCAGAAGTGCCAGTCCATTTTCCTCGGCGTATGTGACCAGTTCCTCGGTTAACTGCTCTAACAATTCGTTTAAGCATACCCGCTCCAGATTGGCTTGAATGTTGTGGTTGGAAAGCTTGGTATATTCGAACAAGTCGTCAATCAGCGCCTTCAGCTTCTCGGACTTATTATAGGCGATCTGCACGTAATTCTCCGACTGCTTGGGGTCATCGAAGTGCTTGTCCTTCAGCAGCCTCAGATATCCCATAATCAGGGTGAGGGGCGTTCTGAGGTCATGAGAGATGTTGGTCATGAGCTCGTTTTTGGCCCGTTCCGCTTTGCGCTCCTCTTCACTGGTGGTCTGCAGCGCAGAGGTCATCTTGTTGATGCTGGACGCCAGGGAACCCAACTCATCCCGGCTGCGCAAGGGAACCCGGTAGCTCAGGTTGCCGGTGGAAATCTCCTGAAGCCCCCGGGCCAGTTCCTCGATATAATCCATCTTCCGCTTGGTCAGCCAGTAGAACATGAAGATAAACGAGGCGGTCGCCGTCATCAGAGTCAGGGGACTGGAGCCGCGCTCGTAGGAGATGCTGGGCTGCGGAATGCCCGTTACAATCAGATAAGCGGCCTGCTCCTTCAGTTCAATAGGGTAAAAGCTGGTGAATTCCTGGGATTGGTAGATGGTGGTATAGCGGGCCTCCATTGCTTTGCCGATAATACCGTGAAGGTCCACCTCGGTTTCCGTGGCGTCTCCGGCCTTGAAGAACACCTTGCCGTCCAGATCAGTCAGCAGCACCTTGTTGCCGGTGAAGCCCACATTGCGGGAGATATAATCGGTAATCCCCTGATAGCTTACATCCGGAGTCTTGATGTAGCTGGCGATTTGTCTGGCCTGATCGTCAATAATCTCAATGCCGCGCTGATAATCCAGAATAGGAGAACGGTTCAACTGGCCGAAGAATACGTTTACCACCATATAAATAAAAGCAGCTGTCACCAGGCAGAGGAAAAAGGTGAACATGAGCTGGAGCCGGATGCTCCGGACGATGTTAATGCGGGCCGAATGAATGGCTTTCCGGCAGAGGGCTACCAATCCAGCTAAATACCTAAAGAGGGATAACCGTCCGGAACCGGGCTCAGGCTTCAATTTTGTAGCCAACCCCCCACACCGTCTTGATATATTTGGGCTGCCGCGGATTATCTTCGGTTTTCTCCCGGATTTTGCGGATGTGGACCATGACCGTGTTGTCCGACTCGAAGAAGGCCTCACCCCAGACAGATTCATAGATCCGCTCGATGCTGAAGACCATGCCCCGGTTTCGCCCAAGAAGCTCGAGAATCGCGAACTCACGGGGAGTCAGCTTCACATCCCGGCCATCCACCTTAACCTCATGTGTAGCAGTGTTGATTATCAGCTCGTCGATTTCAATCTCGTTGTCTCTCCTGACAGCCGGCACGTTCAGTCTGGTATAGCGCCGCAGCTGGGATTTGACCCGGGCCATCAGCTCCAGCGGATTGAAGGGCTTAGTCACATAATCGTCGGCGCCTGTGCTTAATCCCATGATTTTGTCCATATCCTGGCTCTTGGCCGACAGCATGATAATCGGCATGTTCTTCTGCTCCCGGATCTTCAGGCAGGCTTGGATTCCGTCCATCCTCGGCATCATGATGTCGAGGATGATGAGATCCACCTCTTGCCTATTCAAGATGTCCAGCGCTTCCAGTCCGTCAGCAGCCTTAAGAATGCTGTAGCCGTCATTGGCTAAATAAATTTCCAGCAGGTCGATGATCTCCTTCTCATCATCAACCAGCAGAATGGTTTCTGCTGCCATCCGTGCACCTCCTTCAGAACGATCCCCCATCAGGAGGCTTATGCGTGAATATATGAATTCTGCAGTCTATTCTAATCTATTGTAAAGCTGTTTTCTTAAGCTGTAAGCACCGATTATCTTAAGCTTATCTTAACTTCTCGTATAACTCCATCAAATGGTGAACGCACAGGTCGGGATGAATGCCGGTATTGTCAATCAGGGCCTCGTAGTTTGCGGGAGTGGCCAGGCCGGTGAGAGCCAGCGCTGTCCGGCATCCGGCAGCAATCCCGGCTCCAATGTCTGTGCGGATATTGTCGCCCACCATCCAGATTTCCTCGGGAGGCAGGCCGATATGCCGGATTCCGTAATGGGTAATGATCGGTGAGGGTTTGCCGATGACGATGGGCTCCGTCTCCGAAGCGGTACGGATCGCCGCCCCGATGGACCCGGAGCCAGGAACAGGACCGTGCTCCAACGGCAGCAGGTGATCCGGGTTGGTCTGGATGAACACCGCTCCCGCCCGGATATGGCTGACAGCCTCGCTTAGCTTGGCATAGGTGAACTCCCGGTCGATTCCCTGTACCACGTAATCGGGAGCAGAGGAGGTCAACTCAAGCCCGGCCTCAGCCAGCGTGTGCTTCAAGCCGGCCTCACCGATGCAGAAAACCCGCCGTCCGTCGCCTCTCTCCCGGATAAATCTCGCGGTGGCCATCGCCGAGGTCAAGACATCCCCGCCGGAGGTAGCCAGACCGGTCAGGCGGTGCAGGCGGTCAGCTACCTCGTGGGGATAAACGGTGGAATTATTGGTCAGAAACAAGTAGGGCCAGCCTTCCCTGCGGATGCTTTGAAGGAATGTGTCCACATGGGGGATAGAGTTCGTGCCTGCATATACGGTACCATCCAGATCAATGATAAATCCTGGCATTGTGGCATGCTCCCATCAGAGTTTAGTGAATTGGCTGGAGTTGTCTGTCATACAGTCCGGGATCGACACTGGCTACAAACTCCGTGACAGCACCGGAATAACCTACATACAAGCGGTTCATGGCTCTTGTACAGGCGGTATAGAACAGCTTGCGTTCCTCTTCCCGGCCGTACACTCCGGCACTGGCATCCCAGATAATAACCGAATCGAACTCCAGGCCTTTGGCCAGATAGACAGGCAGAACAACCAGTGTATTCTGAAAATCGGTTTCGTTCTTCGTTACCAAATGAAGCTGTGCCGGAGCCGCTGCGGCTGCCAGCGCCTCATACGCTTCCTTGCTTTCTTCAGCGGTTTTGCAGATTACGGCGATGGAGGCGGCCCCTTGGTCACGCAAGGTCACGAGCAATTGGGCAATCTGCTTCGCCTTGGCCGCAGGCTCATCGTGCAGTTGGACCAAACACGGCTTGCCGCCGTTGCGGCTGAAAGCTTCAATCGCCTCCCCGCCGGGAAGCAATGCTTTGGTGAACTCTACAATCTCCGCGGTGGAGCGGTAGCTTTTGGTCAGGCGCATAATACCGGTTTTCTCCTTGCCGTACAGATCTTCAACAAATTCATAGGATTCAATCCGCATATGCGGCTGAATCGCCTGGTTCAGATCTCCCAGCAGCGTCAGCTTGCTCCGCGGGAACAGGCGGCGGATGATCTCGTACTGGAAGGGCGAATAATCCTGAGCCTCATCCAGAATCACATGCCGGATGCTGTTAAAGCTGTTCCAGCCGGTGATGGTCTCAAGCAGGTAGAGCAGCGGTGGAACATCCTCACAGGGCACAATGCCGCTATCCAGCCTGGCGAGGGTAAAAGTGCGGATCGCCTCCCACTGGACACCTTCCGGCGGAGCCGTACCTTCGGAGACGCGGCGGAACAGATCCGGGTCGGCAAACAGCCTCCGGTACGTCTCAACGGGGTTGATGAAGCGGTATTGTTTCATAAAATCAGCCATAATCCCTATTTTTCTGCGGACATGCTTGCGGCTTAGTACCTTCAATTCCTCGTCTGTTCCCAGATATTTAGGGTGGTTAACCATTGTGCGGAACAGCTTCTTCGCTTGTCTGTCCTCAAGCTGTGCCAATTCTTCCCGCAGGGCTTCGACAATCCGCTCCAGCCTTACATGAATCTGGTGATGACCGAACCGTCCGTAGAACAGCTCGCTTATCTGCTCTCTGCTCTTCCAATCTTGCTCTCCATAGGGGATAGGATCAAAGCACATGGCTTCGGTGGACAGCAGCAACAGATAGTTCCGGATAACTTCAAGGAATGCTTTGGACGCCTTGTAGGCCACACCTGCGGCCCGCCCGCTTAGCCTGGTGCCCTCAGGGTCGGTCAGCATCTCTTCCATCTGGGTATAGCGGTCTTCCGCCTGCACATAGCCGCTCAAACGGTGCTCCGCAAAATCCTGAAAGGTGGTCTGGCGCATGTTATCCTCGCCTAATTCCGGAAGAACGTTGGAGATATAATCGCTGAACAAAGAATTGGGCGAGAACAGAATCATCTGGTCGGCTTGAATGCTCCGGCGGTACTTGTATAGAAGATAGGCCACGCGCTGGAGAGCAATCGAGGTTTTTCCGCTGCCCGCCGCGCCTTGAACAATAAGGATGGGATATTCTTCATTGCGGATGACGGCGTTTTGCTCACTCTGGATGGTGGTGACAATACTCCGCATTTTCTCGTCGGTGGATTGGCCCAGCATGAATTGCAGCATATCGTCGCCAATCCGGATTCCCGAGTCGAACATCAATTGGATTTTCCCGCCGGTAATTCTAAACTGGCGCTTCAGCAGCAGCTCGCCTTCCACCGTTCCATCCTGGATCGGATAGCGGGCGCGGCCTAAGGAGTAATCATAAAACATGCTGGCAATCGGAGACCTCCAATCGTAGACAATCGGCTCCATGGTATTCTCATCCAGCAGGGTGGATAACCCTATGTAGATCTGTCCGGTCTCCGCGGGGGAAGCCCCGTCCTCCAGGAAGTCGATCCGGGCAAAATAAGGGGAATTGCGCAGCAGTACAAGCTTGCGGGCAGCGGCCTGGGCGGAGAGGAAGCCCCGTTCAATGCGGGCCAGCTCCAGTGAATTCATGACAATATCGCCCGCGGCTTCGATCTTGTTGGCCCAGTTGGCATTATCTGTGCGCATTTCTTCCCAGATCATCTTGCGGACATCGATCACATTCTCCCGGCGGGTGTCAATCACCGTATTGCTATTGCCGAGCTGCTCCTCGATTTCCCGGATGACCCGGGATAAGTGTTCCAGTTCCTGGCGCTGCTGTTCAGGGGTTATATTCATGTCTGTTCCCTCCTGCAAAAATTAGGTTTGACGGGACTGAAATAATTTGATAAAATAAGATTAGGAAGATTATCGACAGTTTTCCTATTTTTTATGTGTAAAATGCCAACTATCATTGTATCATGAAATAGAAACCACAGCAACATCCGGGACCGGATGTTTTTTTTATGCGTATTGACTTGCATGCCCCGCCTGGGCGGAAAAGAGGGACTAACGAAAGAATTTGCAGAGATAGGGTCAAACATTTCCATTAGGAGTAAGCGGGGCAGGACCACCATAAGGCGTTACTCCTTTGGAAACGTAAAGAGGACCTGGCGATGTTCTTGCGCCAGGTCCTTCTTAAAGTCCAGAAAGTATATCATTCGGTTCTTGAACCCAACCTTCTCTGCTGACGGACCTGAGAGTCGTTATTTGTGGAAAAAGCAGGGGTTAGCACGGCTAACGGACTGGAAAGCCCTTATTGCGCCGAAATCCCCCTGGATGGGGGGCAAAAGAGTCATATAAGAGCATTTGTGTCCGTTACGGTTCAAACCACCCCGGTTTTTGCCAAATAGGAGCGCTGATGTCCGTTAGCCTAAAGTGAACTGCTCATCTTTGCCAAATACTCCAGCAGGTTTTTTTTCGTAATTGGACTGGTTGGAAGGAGAATAAGGGAATTCTGCTTCCTTATTTTGGGCTTTCTCTTGAGAGAATTGGGAGTATTCCGCATCCCGCACCGCCGCTCTTGAAGACAAGACCGGTATCCTTTCCTTCAAAAAAAGGAACCCCGTCGGCGGACGGGGCCAAGCATCAGGTATATATAAATGAAAGGGAGTACTATCAATATAGCGCCCCTACCTGAATTTAACCTGAAAGAAACATAAAAAGAAACTTAAAATGAATTCGAAATAAAATGATGTACGTTAATCAAAAACGTGGTAATATGATTAACAGAAGAGTTAAACCGGAGGGATGGCATGAGCCGCAGCAGCAAGAGACTCACTGTGAAGGAAATCGCCGAACAGATTGGCATCTCGCCGGCAACGCTGGACCGGGTTCTCAACAACCGTGGTATGGTGAAGCCCAAAACATACCAGATGGTCATGGACAAGATCAAGGAGCTTAATTACATCCCGAACAAATCGGCGAGCTTCCTCTCCCGCAAGCAGCAGATTCATATGGCCGTTGTATTTCCGGAGCATCCCGAATATTTCTGGAAGCAGATCGAGACGGGCATTCAGACAGCCTGGAGAGAATTCCGCGACTATGGGCTGGAATTGGAGCTGGTCCGTACCGAGAAGTACGATCCGGAGAAGCAGCGGCAGGCGGTTGGCCAGCTGATTGAGTCCGGCCAGTACGATGCCATCGCCTTATCCCCGGCAGAGCCGCTGCTTATGGTGGATTTGATTGACCGGGCAGTAGATGCGGGGATCGCCGTATGCACGTTCAACACTGATTCCCCGGCAAGCAGGCGGCTGTTCTATGTAGGCTGCGATTACCGCATTGCGGGCCGGGTAGCGGCAGATATGCTGTGCAAGCTGACCGGACGGGGCAAGCTCTCCGTGATTGCCTCGGAGACCAACTTTCAGATGCAGCAGAAAATCGCCGGCTTCAGAGAGGTCATAGGGGAGCATCCGGAAATGGAGATGGCGGGACCCCTTAAGGTGACTCAGGAGGATTATGGCTCCCCGGAGCTTTTTGACGAATACTTCAGACAGGTTGACGGCATCTATGTGGCAAGCGCCCGGCTGCATTCCATTGCCGGACATCTGGCGCGGGCCCGGCCGGAGCTGGCCAAGCCTCTTCCTCTTGTGGGGCATGACATGACGGAGGACATTTACCGCGGATTGCAAGACGGTCTGATAACGGCGACCATCTGTCAGGATCCGGTGAATCAGGGCTATCTTGCGGTTAAGACCATGTTTGAGTGCTTGTCGGCAGGCAAGCGCTCTCAGGCCAAAGAATACATCACCAAGCTGGAAGTGGTAACGAAGGAAAATGCGCATTACTATGTTTGAGAAAACGGGTGATGCGTGTTTTTTTACAGTAAAATGATGTACGATAATCATTTTTGTTGATTGTGTTCATTGTGTTTATTACATTCGCAACGGAGGCGGAAAAATGAAATTTACAGACGGGTATTGGCATGTCAGAGAGGGATTGAACGTTCATTGCCCTGTGGAAATCCGAGATGTAAAGGTGGAGGCAAACTCCATTGCCGTTTATGCTTCCACCAAGAAAATCATCCGGAAGGGAGACACCCTGAACACCCCTCTCCTTACGGCAAGGTACAGTTCTCCCCTTAAGGATATTCTGTGTGTGGAATTGATCCATCATGGAGGCAAGCGGCGCAAGGGGCCGGATTTCGTGCTGAACGCACCCGGAGCGGCGGTTGCAATAACGGAGGAAGAGGACGGAATCCGGCTGGCTTCGGGAAAACTGGAGGTGTGGATCAACAAAAAAAACGGATGGAGCATCGATTACTGCTATGGGGACAAACGTCTTACGGGCAGCGGCTATAAAGGACCGGCCTTCATCAAGAAGCAGGACGGCTCCGCCTTCATGCGGGAGCAATTGGATCTGTCCGTAGGGGAGTATGTATACGGGTTGGGCGAGCGGTTCACTCCCTTCGTGAAGAACGGGCAGTCGGTGGATTTGTGGAATGAGGACGGAGGGACTTGCAGCGAGCAGGCATACAAGAATATATCCTTCTATTTATCCAATAGGGGGTATGGCGTATTCGTGGATCATCCCGAACGTGTTTCCTATGAGATCGCCTCGGAGAATGTATCCAAGGCGCAGTTCAGCGTACCGGGGGAGCAACTGCGTTACTATATCATCGGAGGAGAGACATTGAAGGATGTACTTGGCAATTACACAGCGCTGACGGGCAGGCCGGCTCTTCCTCCTGCGTGGACCTTCGGACTGTGGCTCACCACCTCCTTCACCACGGATTACAACGAGGAAACCGTGAATTCCTTTATTGACGGGATGATCAGCCGCGGTGTGCCCTTGCATGTCTTTCACTTCGACTGCTTCTGGATGAAGGAATTCCAGTGGTGTGATTTCAAGTGGGATACAGATGCCTTCCCTGATCCGGAAGGCATGCTTAAGCGCCTGAAAAGCAAGGGGCTGAAGATTTGCGTCTGGATCAATTCTTACATTGCAGAGAAGTCCTGCTTGTTTGAAGAAGGCATGGAGCGAGGTTATCTGGTCCGGACCAGAGACGGGGATGTGTGGCAGTGGGACCGCTGGCAGGCAGGGATGGGGTTGGTGGATTTCACCAATCCGGAGGCTGTCCGCTGGTACAAGGAAAAGCTCAGAGCTCTGGTGGAGATGGGCGTGGATTGCTTCAAAACCGACTTCGGCGAGAGAATTCCCACCGATGTGGTATATTATGACGGCTCCGATCCGGTGAAGATGCATAACTACTATACCTTCTTGTATAACAAGGCGGTATTCGAGGTGCTGGAGGAAACACTGGGCTACAGGCAGGCCGCTGTGTTCGCCCGGTCGGCTACCGCAGGCAGCCAGCAGTTTCCCGTGCACTGGGGCGGCGATTGCTCCGCCAGTTACCCGTCCATGGCCGAGACGCTGCGGGGCGGATTATCGCTGGGACTGTGCGGCTTTGGCTTCTGGAGCCACGATATCAGCGGTTTCGAGAGCACGGCTACTCCGGATCTGTATAAGCGCTGGACCGCATTCGGCCTGCTCTCTACCCACAGCAGACTCCATGGCAGCAGCTCTTACCGGGTGCCGTGGCTGTTTGACGAGGAGGCAGTGGAAGTGCTCAGCCGCTTCACCAAGCTCAAGTGCAGCCTGATGCCGTATCTGTTCGCAGCCTCGTGCGAGGCCGCAGCCTGCGGTCTGCCGGTAATGCGGGCCATGGTGCTGGAATTCCCGGAGGACCCCGCCTGTGCGGTCCTGGATTGCCAGTATATGCTGGGAGACAATCTGCTGGTGGCGCCTATCTTCAACGAAGAAGGGCTGTCGCATTATTACCTGCCGCAGGCAGGGGGCCGCTGGACCCATCTGCTTACCGGCGAATCCGCAGAAGGCGGGCATTGGCGCAGCGAGCGGTACGATTATTTCGGCTTGCCCCTGTGGGTAAGACCCGGCAGCATGATTGCCATTGGTGCCACCGACAACCGCCCGGATTATGATTACGCAGATCATGTCACCTTGCACCTGTTTGAGCTGGCAGACGGCGCAGCGGCTGCTGCCCGGATATGCGGACTGGACGGGGAAGAGGAGCTCACGGTCCATGCCAACCGCAGCGGGGATATCCTTGTTATCCGTGTGGAGACCGCAGGCGGTTTACCGGCCGCTGCCGATGCAGGCCATACTGCCCGTTCCCCCAAACCGTGGAGCGTTATTGTACGGGGGATCCACGGGTGGGCACAGGTGGAGGGTGCAGAAATAACCGATAGGCCTGAAGGGATTCTGCTTGTCCCCGACCCGGCGGCTTCTGCTGTAACCGTCCGGCTGTAACTGTCCAACTGCAAGCAACCGGCTGTAACCGTCCGGCTGCAAGTATCTGTCTGCAGCAGCGCCGCTGACGCCTGATCCAAGCTTGTGTTGACCTTTTTATCAGGCATCGTCTTGTTCTCTGCCGCGTTACTCCTTTAGTTCATTATTACTGCTCTATGATGCTCTGGCATATCGAGTAATACAGACGTATAATGGATACGCTTGTTGTAGAGACAGTTCGTTACCGACGGGAGATGAGCAAGCTTTGGCGGTGTCAACCAGTATCATTATTCGCCTTGAAATGGAGAAAAGCCGGGTTGCATTCAGTGAGGTTGTGTCCTCAGTCAGCTCTTACGGCGGAGATGTTGTAGCCATCGACGTCATCCGCTCCAGTAAGGAGAAAACCACGAGGGATATCACGGTGAATATCCCCGAGACCGCGTACCAGAATGTGCTGGATACGCTGGAGGCTCTGCCGGGAGTATCCGTGCTTCATGTGTCTGACCGGACCTTCCTGGTGCATCTGGGCGGCAAGATTCGGATCGAGCCTACGATGCCGATCAAGAACAGGGAGGATCTTTCGCGGGTATATACCCCGGGGGTAGCCAGAGTATGCATGGCCATTCATGAACGTCCCCGTGAAGCCTTTGCTCTCACCATCAAACGCAATACGGTAGCGGTCGTGTCTGACGGAACGGCGGTGCTGGGACTGGGGAACATCGGTCCGCACGCCGCGATGCCTGTTATGGAAGGAAAGGCCATGTTATTCAAGCAGTTGGCGGACGTGGACGCCTTTCCCATCTGTCTGAATACCACGGATACGGACGAGATTGTAAGGACCATTAAGGCCATATCCCCCGGCTTCGGCGGGATTAATCTGGAGGATATCAGCTCTCCCCGGTGCTTCGAGATTGAGCGCCGTCTTACCGAAGAGCTGGATATTCCCGTGTTTCATGATGACCAGCACGGCACGGCTGTGGTCATGATGGCCGGCCTGCTGAATGCGCTCAAGGTCACAGGCAAGGATATCGGTGTTATCCGCGTAGTCGTGGTGGGAATTGGGGCAGCCGGTGTATCCTGCTGCAAGATGCTGCTCGCCGCGGGGGTCAAGGACCTGATTGCTGTGGACCGGGAAGGCGCGATTGTCGGTGACCGGGTCTATGGCAACGACATGTGGAACTGGCTCTCCGAACGCACCAATCCCAACATGCTGAGGGGGGGCCTGACCGATGTGATCGCGGGAGCCGATGTTTTCATCGGTGTATCTGGTCCCGGTGTTCTCAAGGTAGAGGATCTGGTAAGAATGGCGAAGGATCCTATCGTCTTTGCCATGGCCAATCCGGAGCCGGAGATTGATCCCGAGCTGGCAGAGCCCCATGTCCGCGTATTGGCCACCGGCCGCAGCGATTATCCCAACCAGATCAATAATGTGCTGTGCTTCCCCGGAATCTTCCGGGGGGCGCTGGATTGCCGGGCGCGGCTGATCAATGAGGAGATGAAGCTGGCGGCATCCCGGGCAATCGCTTCCGTGATTACGGATGAGGAAGTGAATGAGAACTACATCATTCCCAGCATTTTCAATGAAAAAGTGGTGGAATCGGTTCGCAATGCAGTCATAGCCGCCGCGATTGAAACGGGGGTAGCACGCAGAATCCCTCCCGAATTCCGCAGCTTATGCGATTATACCGGCTATGGTTTATCGGATGCCTACAAACGTTAAGATACGAAGGAGCGCGCGAGTATGGGATTCCGGGTCGAAAAGGATTTCCTCGGGGAAAAACAGGTACCCGTGGAGGCATATTACGGCATACAGACCATCCGGGCGGTGGAGAACTTCCCGATTACCGGTGTTCCCGTTCATGCCACGTTGTTCAAGGCTCTTGCCCATGTAAAGAAGGCTTGCGCCAGAGCCAATATGGAGGTTCATCTGCTGAACCACAAGGTGGGACAGGCGGTTGTGGAAGCGGCGGAGGCTGTGATCCGGGGCGAATTGGCCGACCAGTTCATTGTGGATTCCATTCAGGGAGGGGCCGGCACCTCCATCAATATGAACATGAACGAAGTATTGGCCAACCGGGCGTTGGAGCTGATGGGCAAGGCCAAGGGGGAGTACTTTCACTGCAGCCCCAACAACCATGTGAACATGTCCCAATCCACCAATGATGTAATCCCTACAGCGCTGCGGATCGCTTCTTATTGGCTGTCCCAGGAGCTGCTTGCGGCCATGGATGAGACCGTTGCCGCTTTTCTTAGCAAGGCCCAAGAATTCGACGATGTGATCAAGCTGGGACGCACGCATCTGCAGGATGCGGTACCCATCCGCCTGGGGCAGGAATTCGGCGCTTACGGCGCTGTGCTGAAGCGGGACCGGGAGCGGATCAGGCGGGCGGGGGCGGAATTGCTCACGGTCAATATGGGGGCAACCGCGGTTGGCACCGGCTTGAACGCCAAGCCGGAGTATATAGCGCGGGTCTCCCAATACTTGTCGGAGCAACTAAGTCTGCCCGTGCATCCCGCCGGGGATCTGGTGGACGCCACTCAGAATACGGACGCTTATACGGAGCTGTCAGCCGCGCTTAAGGTGTGCGCAGTCAATCTGTCGAAGATTTGCAACGATATCCGTCTCATGGCGTCCGGTCCCCGGGTTGGCCTGTATGAGCTGCTGCTGCCGCCGCGGCAGCCCGGCTCTTCCATTATGCCGGGCAAGGTGAATCCGGTGATGGCCGAGGTGCTGAATCAGGTGGCCTTCCAGGTGATGGGCAACGACCATACCATCTGCGCTGCCTGTGAGGCCGGCCAATTTGAATTGAATGTCATGGGGCCGGTGATTGCCTTCAATCTGCTGCAATCCCTGCAGATTCTGACCCGGGGGCTCACCGCCTTCCGGGAATATGCCCTCGAGGGGCTTCAGGCCAACCGGGAGCGCTGCCTGCGCTATGTGGAGGAGAGTTTCGGGGTCATTACCGCCCTTAATCCCCATCTGGGTTATGAGGTGGCGGCGCAGCTTGTGAAGGAAGCGACGGCATCCGGACGCATGATCAAGGAGATCATTATGGAGAAGCATCTGCTGACGGCGCAGGAACTGGAGGAGATTCTCGATCCGTATCAGATGACCTCCCCCGGCATTGCCGGCTCGCGGTTTCTGGAAGAGCAGAACTGACCTCCGCGCAAAGCCCGGCCTTCTTGGATGCAGGCTTATCCAGTTGATCTCGGCTGATCCGAAAATCGGCAAACTCACATTCCATGTAAAATTCTCTTGCCATAGAAGCTGTCCGTATGATACGATTTACGACAATTATTGGAAGGGCTTCTAGGGAGCCGGGGCGGTTTTTCCGCCGCCGAACCAAGCGGAGCCGGACGCGCAAGCGCATGGGGCCCGCGTTTACACCGTAGGGATAAAAGACCTTCGGCAAGTTCCGTTTTACGGGATTGCCAGGGTCTTTTTTGTCGTTCCCGAGTTCCGGCATTCCGGCACGGGATTGGAACCGGCGGCAGCGGAGGCGAAGCTTCACGGACTTTTGCAGGGAGGTTTGGCCGCCCGGCAGTCAGACGAAAAGAAAGGAGAAGATGGAGCTATGCCGGCTATTGTGGTGCAAGGATTAAGCAAGGTTTTTGCAGTCAAGGTAAAAGCCCAGGGACTGGGGGGCAGCGTGAGCTCGCTGTTTCGTCCCGTATACCGGGAGAAGACGGCGGTGGCGCCTATTGATTTCACGGTGGATGCAGGGGAAATCCTGGCCTTTATGGGGCCGAACGGAGCGGGGAAATCCACCACGATCAAGATGCTCACCGGCATTCTTCATCCCACGTCAGGCCAGGCGTCGGTGCTGGGACTGTGTCCGTGGAAGGAGCGGCGCCGGCTGGGCTTCGTTGTCGGCTCCGTGTTCGGGCAGAAATCGCAGCTGTGGTATCATCTGCCTCCCGCGGATTCCTTCGAGCTGATGGGCAGCATCTACGAGCTGGAGCACCGGAAATTCCTGAAGCGGCGGGATGATCTGGTGGAGCGCTTCGATATCGGCGCTTACATGAATACGCCTGTGCGCCGGCTGTCTCTGGGGGAACGGATGCGCTGCGAGATTGTGGCCGCTCTCCTGCACGGTCCGAAGGTGATCTTCCTGGATGAGCCCACCATCGGCTTGGATGTAATCGTGAAGCAGAGAATCCGCGACCTGATTCTGGAGATGAACCGGGAGGAGGGGACAACTCTGTTTCTTACCTCCCATGATTCCGGCGACATCGAGCAACTGTGCAAAAGAGCCATCGTGATCAATCATGGCGAGATTATCCTCGATCAGAAGGTCTCCAGGATGAAGCGTGATTACCTCACCTACAAGACAATCGAGCTGCGTTTGCGGGAAGAAGCCGCAGACTTCGATCTGCCGGGCGTACAGATTGTCAAGCGGAAGGGAACGGGCCTGAAGCTCACCGTGGATACGGCTGTCATCGGAATAGAAGAGGTGTTAAGCCATATTATCAATCACTGCAAGGTGGAGGACGTGACGGTTGAGGACCCGCCCATGGAGCAGATTATCACCCGGATTTATGAACGGACCGGCCAAATGCCCGCACTTGCTTCGGAACGGAGCGGTCCCGTAATCGCTGAAGGGGTGGCGCCATGAATACGGTGATGAAAATACGCAAGTACGGAGCAATCGGCCGGATTACAGTGAAAAACCAGATGGCCTATCTGCTGGACTTGTTCATGCGGACCCTGTTTCTGCTGGTGATTCTATATATTTTCACCCAGCTATGGACGGCCACCTATGACGGAACAGGGGAACGGATTATCGGGGGATACCGGTTCGATGAGCTGATCTGGTATCTCATCTTCTCCGAGTCCATGGTGACGGCGGTGCCCAAGCTGCATATTACGGTGGAAGATGAGGTGAAGTCAGGCGGCATCGGGTATATACTGACCAGACCCGTGAGCTATTTGCTGTTCCGCTATGTGGAGTTTGCCGGAGAATTTACCGTCCGCCTGGTAATCAACCTGCTGGTAGGAGGCCTTCTCGGCGTGTGTCTGTTCGGTTTGCCCGATTTCGGCTGGGGGTGGGCCGGCTTCCCCGTTGCCGCTGCCGGGGCTGTGACGCTTAATTATATGGCAAGAATGCTGCTCTCCCTCTGCGCTTTTTGGGTGGAGGAAATTCAGGGACTGCTCTTTGTATATGACAAGCTGCTGTTCACGGTAGGCGGCATGCTGCTGCCACTGGAGCTGTTCATGGAGCCGGTGCGGGCCATTTGCAGCTGGCTTCCGTTTCAGACCATGGTCTACTTTCCGGTCAAAACGGCGGTCCAGTTCGACGGGGCCAGGCTTCTCTCCATGCTGGCCATCCAGCTTGCCTGGGGTCTCCTGTTTGCTGCAGGGCTGGGCTTCATCTACAAGAGAGGGGTGAGGAAGCTGAATGTTAACGGCGGCTAAACGCAAATACGGCTTCGTGCTTACAGCTTGGAAGCTCAATCTGGCCGGTGCGATGGAATTCCGGATGAGCTTCTTCCTGACCGCCGGGATGATGATGCTGAACAATACGGTATTTCTCTTCTTCTGGGCGATGTACTTTCAGCGGTTTCCCCTGGTCAACAACTGGTCTGCCGCGGATGTGATGATGGTATGGGCTGTAAGCACCATTGGCTTTGGCTGGTCCAATATCCTGTTCGGGAATTCGATGCGCATTGCTTTTCTGGTAGCCCATGGGGATCTTGACGCCTATCTGGCCCAGCCCAAGCCCGTTCTGCTGAACCTGCTTGTGAATCGGATGTCGCTTACGGCAGTGGGTGACTTCCTCTTCGGCGCCATCATTTACTTATGCTTCGGAGATCTTTCCGTTTCCGGGATACTGAAGTATCTGGCAGCCTCGGTTATATCGGGGTTGGTGTTTCTGTTCTTCCATGTGCTGACCCAATCCCTGGCCTTCTATATCGGCAATGCGGAAGGAATCGGCTACCAGTTCTTCATCAGCTTTGTTACCTTCAGTACCTATCCCACCGATATCTTCAAAGGCTGGGGCAGGCTTCTCCTCTTCACGGTGCTGCCCGCGGGGTTCATCAGCTATATGCCGATCGGCCTGCTGCGGGACCCTGATCCGCTGTTTATCGGCGGTACACTGGCAGCAACGGCTTTGTTGGGGACCGCGGCCATCTTCGTCTTTTATCAGGGTCTTGTCCGCTACAGCTCGGGGAACCGGATGGGAATGCGCAGCTAGGGCGTGTCTGACAACTCCGAGGGGAGCAGCTAACACCCAAATTTTCGTTTCTGGCAAGGCACTTTTGCGCAGGCGTACCGGGGACCCCGGGCCAAGCGAAAGTAACGCAGTCAGGGGTGAAAAGGCGGTGAAAGATGCCCTCAAGCGAGTTGTCAGGCACGCCCCGGGAATCTCTGCTGAATATTTATTCACCCTTTTCGTTTCGCCGGACAGACACCCGGGATTATGCTGCTTGATGCAACGGGAATCCTGCAGCGCTGCTGCTGGTCCCATTTGCATCAATTTTTTTTGTAAAGATAGGGTTATTAAGTCGAAAACTGACGGACATTCTCGAAATATACGAAATTTATTCCACATATTTACTAAAAATTTAGATATTATTGTAGTATACTTGACCTAGTTAATTCGTTTATAATGAGAAAAACCCCTATCGGAGTATTTCGAAGATGAGCGACTGCGTTAAGTGGAGGTTTTTTATCGCCAATCAGAATATTCAGCTTATGCGCTTTGGCACTGTAAAGACTTTAAACATTCTGATGTGGTAAAAAAAGCTTGAATCGAGCATTAGGGAAAAGCAAGTTCGCCCTTAACGAAAGTATTTTTAGAAAAAGCAATTTGGCTTCAAGCAGCGAGCGGATGGGAGGCTCTAATGAAGGCAGAATACATAAATCCATTCTTGGAATCTGCTAGCATTGTTCTGGAGCAGATGATAAATGTGCGCCCCAGCACCGGGGAACTCGGCATCAAGGACGTGAAATTTGTCGAGAAATACATATGGATTCAGATCGGACTAACAGGACAAATGCAAGGGGACATTGTTTTTGGCCTCCACGAGAACGTTGCTTTGAAGCTGGTATCGGCTATGATGGGCGGGTATGCCATTTCCGAGATGGATGACATGAGCAAAAGCGCCATTTCCGAGCTGGGCAATATGATCAGCGGGAATGCCAGCACCATCTTGTACAATCAAGGGGTCCGGGTGGATATCACCCCTCCTGTAGTTGTTCAATCCGTAGCGAATACCGGACTAAAACCGAAGAAGGCATTGACCATCCCTCTCATCATGGATGGTATCGGAGAACTGGATATTCAGGTGTTGTTGACTTGACGGGGCAGAAGACGGGTAACGGGGACGGGCGGCTTGCCGGGAGCATTGTCGTCATTACAGGGGCCTCAAGCGGGATCGGGGCAGAGATGGCCAGGCAATTCGTATCCCGCAACGCGTATGTCATTGTAACCGCCCGCAACCTGGCCAAGCTGCAGGAGCTGGCCCGGGAATTGGGAGAACAATGTGAATATGCGGTGTTGGATGTCACCTCAATGGAGGAGATTGAGCAATGTGTAGGGAGCATTATCGGGCAGCACGGCAGGATTGATGTTTGGATCAATAATGCGGGCCACGGTATGTTTGAAGCATTCACTGACGCTTCTCTGGAACGGATAGACGATATGATGAATGTCAACTATATGGGGACGGTGCGCTGTACCAAGGCCGTGCTGCCCCATATGCTCAAGTCCGGCCGGGGACAGATTGTGAATATTGCCTCGCTTGCCGGCAAGATCGGATCGGCGAAGGGGAGCGGATACAGTGCGAGCAAGCATGCCGTCCTCGGTTTTACCAATAGTCTCCGGCAGGAAGTAGCAGAAGCGGGGGTTATTGTTACAGCCATTAATCCGGGACCTATTGACACCCCGTTCTTTAACCATGCCGACCCTACGGGACATTATGTCAATAATATCAAGTGGATGATGCTTAAGCCCGAGAAGGTTGCCGCCAAGATTGTCCAAGCGGTTATCCGGGGCAAGAAGGAAGTGGACATGCCGCTTCTCCCTGCCCTGGGAGCTAAGCTGGTTCAGTTGTTCCCCCGTTTGATGGATGGATGGGCTGGAAAATTAGTAAATAAAAAATAACAGGATAAGCACCCGTTTTTTTATCCATCCGGGCTGCTTGTCCTATTTTATTTTTCTGTAATCTGAAGAAGTATGTCATTTGACGTTGATATAAGTCGAATAGTGTCATTGTTTGTTCGATGATCTAATAATTTTTTTGTTGTCTCCCTGACCTACATCACCTAATATAGAATCAGATAGGAAGCTTTATTGCCAATTCGGAGGTTGCTCATGCCTAATCATCTTTCACTGATATTTACGGCGGATTACTATTCCCTGTCCAAAACTCTGCAAAAAGAAGTTTACAAGGAATACTACTCGCTTGTATATCCGATTATCTACTTTATTCTTCAGGAGTACCAGGCAACGGAGGATATGATCCAGGAGTCTTTCCTCCGTTCTATAGATAAAGCAGCGCAGCTGCATGATCATACAAGGATGGAAGCCTGGCTCAAGATGGTAGCCAGAACCGTATCCTTGAATTTTCTGCGGAAATTAAAGCGAAACCGTAACGAATTGGATTCTGATGATGTCTTTACTAGTAGGGAGCCTCCCGAAAGTCTCATCTATCCGTCTTTGGAGGATGAGGTGGAGGCTAATCTGCTGAAGGAGGATATCCGCAGGTATATGGGCGTGCTTAAACCGGAGTATCGGCAATTGATCGAAATGAGGTGGTACAGCAATTTGTCTTACAAGGAAATCGCCATGATCCTCGGTACCACGGAGAGCATTGTGCGGCAGAAGCTATACCGTGCCCGAGAGGCAGTGAAGCAAAGACTGCAGGATGATTGGGGAAATCATCATGAATAGAAAACAAATAGACGACCTGTTTGATGATATATTCGATGAGGCTCTCCGCGAGGAAATGAATATGGTTATTCCCGACCCGGAGCAATCCTGGGACAGGATGAGCAGAAGGCTGGAGAAGCGCAGCGGCAAGCGCAGGATTAAAAAACGGCTGCGGATGGTTGGCACTATGGTTGGAGCGCTGCTCCTCGGCGCGCTTATCTTCAGCAGCCCGCAGGAATCCAGAGCATTTCTTCCCATCCATAAGCTGGTAGAGAACGTAAGGGATGATGTGATTACCTTCTTCCAAGGGGACAGCAAAAAGATGAAGCAGGAGCCAGAGGGAATGCTTACTTCCCCTCCTCCTCCCGGTGTGGGCCCCATTATGGGAGAGGGCGATATGCACACAGAGAAGGATAATATCGTCGTATACACTCTTGAGGCAGCGCAGCAGGCAACAACGACAACACTTCCAGCAATTGGCCTTATCCCTCTTGGATATAAGCTCTCGAAGATCGAGCTCGCCATTGACAGCAGCCAGGTCTTGTTAAATGAAAGCCTGTTCTATCTGGATTCCAACACGGGCGGCTTTATCAATTTGGTCGTGACCCGGATTGTGAACGGTTCCTTCACCTCCATCTCCAGAGATAAGGAGCAGAGCCATGCGGAGAAGATCAGGGTCCGCGGCATGGAAGGAGTGGCAATTACCCAGCCCGGCAAAGGTCCCAATCTCATCTGGGGCGATCACCTCTTCTCTTATAATCTGTCCGCCGACCGGATCAGCAAGGAGGAAATGATTAAGCTGGCGGAGTCTGTAGAGTAGACAACAGACGATATGACATAATAACACCCGTCGTTCCATCAGGAAGACGGGTGTTCGTTTGGGCTATGTAGACTGTATGTTATGCTGCAACCTAATTATATGCCCAGGAATCGCCGTAAGAGGTGCCTTGCTCGTTGACCCCGTTATGGTTGATCCAGTGGGTGCCCACTACCCGGTAGTAGTAGCCTTTCAATGCTGTGGATGAGGTGCTCAAGGTTACACTGACTGAGTTGGAGCTGGTTTTGTCACTGGAAACATAGACACTGGACCAATAGCTTCCGCTCCAGCGCTGCAGGGTAAGACGGACTCCTACCTGCTGGACAACAGAATAAGCGAAGGTAGAGCCGTTCATGGCAATGTCGCCGTTGCCCGCTGTACCGATAGTAACCGAGCCGGTATTCAAGTAAATGTCCCCGGGATTAAGCATTCCTAGGGGCGAGACGACTCCATCGCTGCGGATGGTCGTGGAGACATAGCGCCCGGTCATATCCTGTGGAGGCGGCGGGGCGGTAAGCATTCCTCCCGGGTACGTTATCCCGTCTGCCGCGGCGGTCTGAACGGGGACCAGGACCGCGAGCAGGAGGAAGCAGGATAGGGCGAACAACCAGGTTTGATACAGCTTCTTCTTCAACATTCTGAGAAAACCTCCTTTTTTTATGGACAATAGTAAATTAGGCCCACATATAATAGACAGCACCAGCATACAAATTGTAACGCTGGCGCTGACATATTTTTTTGGAGTCATATCTCATTATGTAAGTTCAGGTCGAAAAAAGGAAAAGTGATGGGGGAAGCTGCCTTGCAGAGCTCCATTAGGAGGAGGACCCCGGACTTATTACCTGATAGAGCCGCCATTCTCCGTTAAAATCCTTGACTAACCGGGTCCATGTTTCCCTGCCCTCAAACAGGAACGGATAGTTGGCATCAATGACCCGGTAGACGGACCCTTTGGCCTTGGAGACCAAAATATAGTCCACCCCTTTACCCACAGGGTCTTTCAAATTCTCGTTGAAATCCCGGTCATTGGTAATGATCCATTGAGCAGGATAAGCAGAGTTGACCAGAATGGGAAACGCGCTGAAGGAATCGGTCAGCACCAGCTTTCCGCCCTCCTCGTCCGGCTTGACCAGTTCATCCACAGCGAGGGCAATTTCCCGGGACATCCGGTGATCGCGGGAAGACGTGCTGTCACTCATATGAAATAATCCGTATTCCTCTGTTGCCAATTCCGGGTCCTGCATATCCATGACCACAAAAGAAGAGGCAGCCAGACAGGCAATCAGGAATGCGATCAACGGTTTGCGCGCCTTGTGCGATTCCAGACAGGAGATTTCATAGGGAATCCATGCTGCGGCAATGACCATGGGGTACACAAAAAACCGCAGCCAACCGTAGGAAGAGCCGTTGTAGAGCATATAAAACTGCATGGCCGGGATGGACAAAGAGACCAGCAGCAGCCAGAAGGTATCCAGGTCCTTGATGCGGCGGGTAAGGATGCGTACTGCAAGAATGCCGAGCAATGGGATGGAAAAATAAGCGGATTTCCGGAGCACCCATGACAAGACGGCAACAGGGCTGCCGATCATGTCGACGAATTGTTGGTTGGCTGTCAAATCTTCGGCGAAGGCCAGATTGGAGTAGCCGGACCGGAGGAAGTAAAGCGGGTCTTGCATAATCAGATAATTGAACATGATCCACAGGGCGCCGGAGACAATGGAGGGGACCAGAAAAACCAGCAGAACGGCTTCCAGCCGTCCGCGCAGATTGTGCCTCTGCAGCAATTGCTTCCGGTTGACCAGCATCAGACTGCGGTGCTGCTGGAAGACAGCCCACACAAAGCAGAGGGTCAGGCCAATTCCTAGCGCGACTGCCTCGTATCGCGTCCAAAAGCCCATCGCCAGAGCGAGCCCCCCATATATCAAATAGGATAGCCTGCGGGTCGTGATCCAACGGGTAAAGGTATAAACGGTTGCGATGATAAAGAAGGCAAAGATGGCCTCGCTCATGCCATTGGACCCGTAAACAAAGTTAAACGGATTAGCCGTATATACGATGGCAAGGAGCAGTCCGGGAATGCGGCCTCCCCCGTTATGGACTACGGCAAGATAGAGCAAGAGGGCCGCGGCCGCGGCAAAGAAGGCCGTTACGGCGGCGCTGGCAAGCCCGGAGGAGGCTACAGACGGCACCCAGTCCCATAACAGCAGAGGGATCATCTCCAGCATGCTGGGCAACGGATTCCAGACAAAGCCGATGGCACCCAGATGCGGATCCCTGCTGTGCAAAACAAAGAAGGCGTTCGCTACCCGGCTCAGGGAATCCCCAGAAATATAATCGTTGTAGTACATCACATAGATGCCAAAGCCCAGTTCCGCTGCAAATATGATTGTGAACAGAATGGCTGAGCTTGCACGATCCCAGCGTTTCTCCATGCCGCACCTCCCCCAACGGGCGTGCTTCACACCCGGTTGCTATCATGCTTCTTGCATTGCCCAACGGGCGGTTGCTCCTTCTTACCGGGAAGGTGCTGAAGCGGTAACGCGGAACAGCTTCCATTCTCCATCGAAGTCCCGGACCAGAGTTGCCCACGGTGCTCCTTTATCGAACAGATCAGGATAAGTCTCATGGATGATTTGCAGGACGGAGCCTATCTTCTTGGACACCAGAATGTATTCGACACCATGCTCGCGGGGAGCCAGCAAGGCAGGCTCAAAGTCGCGGTCGTTGGTAATGACCCAGCGTTCAGGATAACGCGTATTCAACAAGACGGAATAGGCGCTGTAGGAATCCGTCAGAATGAGCGGTCTGTCATGGACCGGCTCAGCCGCGATAATGTCATTGATGTAGCGGGATACCGCCTTGGCCATGACCAGATCCTTGTGCGTGCCGCTCTCGTCAATGTGGAAAGTCTCATATTCATCAGGGGACAGCTCCTGATTCTTCATATCCAGCACAACGAAGCCGGACAGCAGAATGGACAGGCAAAAAACGGCGGCAACCCGCTTGACCTCCATGGATTGACGGAGCCTGGATAATTCGTAGGGCATCCAGGCAACGGCAATAACGAAGGGATATACGAAAAAGCGCAGCCAACCGAAGGAAGAGCCCTTCAGGAGCATGGCGTACTGCATGGCGGGGATGCTTGCGGCAAGCAGCACTAAAGCTAATGTATCCCATCTTTTCCAATAGCCGATGATAAAGCGCACCAGAATGATAGCCAGAAGGGGCAGGGAAAAGAAAAGGGATTTGCGGAGCACAAGCCATAATACTCCTGCAGGCGTACTGATCATTTCCCGGAACTGGTCGGTCAGATTGCCCGAGAACGCAATATTGGAATAACCGGACCGAAAGAAGAAGAGAGCATCGCCCATAATGAAATAATTCAGCAGGAGCCAGGCAATGCCTGAAAAAACCGCAGGACTTAACACGACTGTCAGAATGGCTTCAAGCTTGGAAGTAATATCATTCTTCCGTCTGGCCCGGTTCAAGATGTAGGCAGAATCGCGGCGGCGGTCAAGAAAAACCGCTGTGATGGCGAATGCCAATGCCATTCCAAGCGCAATGGATTCATAGCGGACCCAGAAGGCCAGAGCCAATGCAAACCCCATAATGATGGGAGCCAGGGGGGCGTCGCGGTTCATCCACTTGGTGAACTGAATAATCATCCAGACGATAAAAAAGCAAAACATGGCCTCGCTCATACCGTTTGCCCCATACAGGAAAATAAACGGATTGCATGCATAGGCAAAAGTAATTGCCGTGGCAATGAAGGGCGAGCCGATGGAGGCGCGGCAATAGTTGAAGATCATCACCGCAGTGCCTGCAGCGAAGAGCGCGGTCAACAGGTTGGCAGCCAATCCGGCTCCGGCGAGGGGTGGAATCCACCTCCAGAACAGAAGGGGAATAATCTCCAGCAAGCTGGGCAAGGGGTTCCAGACGAACCCGATTGCTCCCAGATGAGGGTCCCGGCTGTGCAGGACATAGAAGGCGTTGGCGACCCGGCTGACTGCGTCATAATAAACGAAATCCCGGTAATGGCTCAAGTAAATTCCCAGTCCTAATTCCGTGCAAAAAAACAAAAGAAAAATGCACACAGCAGCAATATTGCGGGAACCGGCGGCATTCTTCATAAGTAGGGTCACCGCCTTATGGATTGGATGGGGGCAGAGGCCCGGCTTGTTTACAGTTCAATGCCTTGTACAGGATTGGTGCCCGGTTCGTTGGAACGCTTCTTGAAGGTCCATAGGCTGTTGAATACAAAGTTCCAGCCTGTGGAGACCAGGATGCCGATGAAGCCGGACAGCAAATAATGCAGTCCCAAAAACCGGTGGCAAGCCTCGACGCTTAGGCCTGACAGAGCCAGACCGGACAGGCTGACAAGACCGAACTTGAACATCCGGTACCAGAGCCTGTCCTGCTTGAGATGATTCCAAGTGAACCGGTTATTCCAGGCGAAATTATTCACGGTAGCCACCACTGTCGCTGTAACAAACGACAGACTGATGTCTACCCCGGCCTTCACCATGGGAACATAGACAGCCGAATTCACAACAACACCGCTGGCACCCACAAGACAAAATTTCCAGAAGCGGTAATCGGCCTCACTGCTTGCGATTAGCCGTCCCAGGTGGCGGATGTAGTTCCATTGCTCTTTCATGTTGAATTTGGAGCTGCCCAGATCCCGGGCTTCAAATGTATAAGGAATCTCCCGCACACCTGTGTAATCCGAGCGTACCAGGAGCTCCAACAGGATCTTCCAGCCGATAGGATCCAGAGGACGGCTGAAGGCCGTCTTCCGGCGCACGGCGAAATAACCGCTGGTAGGATCGGAGATCTTCCGCACTCTGCGAAGCGACAGGCGGGCCATCATGCGCGCCGTCCAGGAGACAAGCTTGCGGGGCAAGCTAAGCCCGCCGTCATGCCCTCCGGGAATAAACCGGGAGGGGATCACAATGTCTGCATCCTGGGCAGTCAGGGCAGCCATCAGGCCAGGCAGGCTTTGCGGCGGGTGCTGCAGATCCGCATCCATAACGATGAACCAGTCTCCCGCGGCTTGTTGGAAACCTTCCAATATGGCAGTGGAGAGTCCTGTCCCATTCACCCGATGCAAATAATGAACGAAGGAATAGCGCTTGGCCAACTGCGCAAGCCGTTTGGGCGTATCATCGTTGCTGTCGTCGATGAACCAAATTTCATAGCGGTACTCCGGGGGAACCGCCTCTAGAATCCGCTGTGTCAGCAACTCCACATTTTTTCCTTCATTTCTGCTGGGTACGATTATACTGATGTTCATGCGGATTCCATCCTTCTGCTCAGGAGTTTACATTGGTGGTGGTTCCTTGTGCTCCTGACGGCGTTTTATCCAGTCCGTGGACCGTTTTTTCCCAATAAAAAGGTTTGGTGACAAGCTGCCAGGCTGCCTTGTAGGCGGCGATGCTCATCATGGCCCAGTACAGAGGGGTCAGCAAGGCATATTTCACCAGCCGGTAGGACACGAAGTTCTGTTTCTTGTTCTCCATGTCGTGGATGACCCAGTAGACACCCGCAATATTGCTGAAGATGAAGAAAAAGTTGGCCAGATACAGCTCCATGGCTGATAAGTAATAGATGATTCCCGGGAAAAACTGCGGAATAAAATCCGCTCTCCAGCCGTACCAAAGCACAATCATGATCCAATAGATCGGATTAATCAGCGGGATAACCGGAGTAGCCAGCACCATCACCTGAAAACCAAGGAAGCCCTTGATTCCTATTTCTTTGACCAGCTTATGCGGGTTGCGCATATGAACCAGCCAGGTTTGCATATAGCCCTTGATCCAGCGGGAACGCTGGCGGATCCAGTTGCCGAAGCGGCTGTTGGCCTCCTCCCAGGTGCGGGAGTCGACGATGGCCGTCTTGTAACCCTCTTTGTACAGGCGCACGCCAAGGTCGGCGTCTTCTGTGACATTGTACGGGTCCCAAGCATTGAGCTCCTTCAGGATGTCCGTCTTGAAGTGATTGGAGGTTCCCCCAAGCGGGATGGGCACGTCCAGCTTCATGATCCCGGGCAGCAGAAGTTCAAACCACATGCTGTATTCCTGAGTGAACCAGCGGGTCAGCAGATTCTGCTCGCTGTTGAAGTAATTCAGCTTGGCTTGCACACAAGCCGTCTCTTCGCCGCAAGCCTTGAAGGTCAGGTAGACCTTCTTCAATTGATCCGGGTCGGGGCGGTCCTCCGCATCATAGATGACCACATACTTGCCGCGGGCCCGGATAATGCCGAAGTTGCAGGCCTTGGGCTTGGTCTTGGGCAGGCTGTCCGGGACGACCAGCACGGTATAATAGGGAGGAAGCCGCAACCGCTGCAGCAGGGTCTGGGCCTCCACATCGTCCTTCTCGATCAGCAGCCGGACATCCAGCTTGGCCTTGGGATAGTCCAGCTTCTCCAGGTTGCCGATCAGATGGGGAATGACTTCACTTTCCTTGTACATGGGCACCAGGATGGTGTAGACGGGCAGATCGCGCTCATCGATGTTGGCGATATCCTGTTCGGTAAACCGGTATTGGGAGCCGCTGCGGGAACCGTACATGATGATGGCGAATTTGAACAGTGTCATGAAAAAGTAAAAAATCTGTACACCCACATTCAGGGCAATCAATGTGGCGAGGGGCTCCCAGATCAGAAAAGCTCCCAATATAAGGCCGGCAACAGCAGCGGAAATCAGCTGCGGTCTGGTAAAGGTCCGGCTGGCCGAATTATGCGGCTGCTCGGTAGCCAGCTTCATGGTGCTTTCATGCAGCATCTCCCGGTTGTAGGCTTCCCCCCAGAACAGCTCCATCTCATTCTTCGAGGCGAGCACCTGCTCAACGGGTAGCTCCAGTATCTGTTCCAGCTCTTGCTTGCGCTCTGTAGTAAGCGGGTCATTGACGGCAACCAGGAAGCGGTTGGAGTATTGGTGAATGATTACAACCCCGTATTCCCTGGCCAGACTCTCGGCAAGCTTGGCGCCGCTGTCTACGTTGACTGTGTTGCCTACGCGCCCGATCTGGTTTTGGTTGGCAATGATCCGGTACAAGTCCTCCGGTTCCAGAAAGCGAAGAGAGAGCAAAATATCTCCGAGCATTCCTCCGCTTTTGCGCTGGAAGGCGAGGGCCTTATCCAACTGCATCTGGGTAAGCAGTCCCGACTGAAGCAGCATATCGCCAAGACGGGATTTCTGGCTTGGGGAGCTGAAGTAAGGGATCAGAATCTCTGCTGTCACGTAGCCCATCTCGATAAGAATATCGCCTAACCTGCCCCCGAATTCCTCCTGGCGCGCGATCGCTTCATCCAGCTGCTCCTGCGTCAGATGGCCGTGGTTAATCAGGGCATCCCCCAGACGGGGGCGGGGAGCGGCAACCCGTGATGCAGGCTGTGAGGCAGCAGAAGAAGGGGGTGGAGCGGAGGTCTTCCGCCCCTCTTCCATGGTTTCGGGCACGGACTGGGCAATCCATTCCCGGGCTTGGGTTTGGCGCAGCAACCGGCTGCGGGCCTGCGCGGCAGCCAGTCTGCGCCTTAGCTCTTCAAGCTCCCAATCCATCTGCTTCATCTGGCTTTTCTGGGTGTGCCGCTGATGCTTGAGCCGTTCCTGATTATCTGCCAGTTTCCTTCTGGCATCCCTTAGCAACTGCTTGGCTACCCATGGTGAAGTGCCGTTCAGCTTAAGCCTCAGCATACTCATAAGGATTCTCTGTTCTTAAGCAACAGTTGTTCTTCTTCGAGCGCTTGTGCGAGCAGTTCGCGGAGATCATCCTGCAAAGCCCACTTCTCCATATACAGTCTGGAGAACTCCAATCTCTCTTCGCTCAGTGCGGTCAGAACGGCTTCATTCAGCTTATGTGTCCTTGCCAGCTCACGGTCCACATCGGCAGGGCGGTAGCCGATCAGAAAGCGTGTCCTGCCCTTCAAAGTTGTGTGTCTTCTCATTCGGTTTTCCCTCCGTGTTGTTGAGATCAGCCATCAGGCGCAAGCGTTCCACTGGGCAATCTGCCAGTCAATCAGTCCCGCTTCTGCCGGTTGAACCATAGGGCGAGGAATGCAAGGAGAAGCAGAGAAACAAGCGCGATCGTGAACATAGGCAGACTTGCTTGGAAGGTGGACCAATGGTTTTTTTGGTTATCCGGCTGCTCCAAGTAAGGCCCTTGCAGATCCTGGGTACCGGCGAAAGCATAGATGCTGTCTTGCCTGTCCATGGCGACGAATCTTCCGTTCAGCTTGCTCCTGCTTTCGTTGCCGGTCAGAGCTTTGTTCCAGGCGTTAAGCCGTTCTTCCGAAGTGGCGGTTACCATGAGCAGCCGCCGGTGCTCTCCTGCGAAGGGAGAGACGGTGAGCTGCATGGCGGCGGACTGGCTTTGCAGCGCGGACAACAGCTCGACTTCGGGTGACTGGGATACAATCGAATCCGGCTGGAACAACACATAGCTGCCTGTGTATGACCGAAGTTCATCCGGCATCTCGGCGGTGGTGCCAATGTAGATAGCGTTGCGGTCAACCAACTGTTCCGTCCATCCTTGTGCATCGGGAGTAAGCCATTTTAGATCCCCGGTTTCCGGATTGCCTGCCCCCATAAGGCCAATCAAGGTCATGGCCAACTGCAGATGACGGGTATCCGGCCGCTTCATCACCATGGTAACCGCGTTCCAGGCATTGTCCACCACAAAAGGAAAGGGCAAAAATTGCAGATACGCCTGATGACGGGCAGCAGGGGTGAAGCTGATGGACGAGGATGCGTCAATTTTGGCCCAATCCCCGAGCACAGTCTCGGAGCAGCCGAATTGTCTCTCCATTGCGTCGGTTGCCGCAGGATTGATAAATTGAAAGGCGATCTCGATGGAAAGTGTGCGGTTTGTGCCGATCACTTCCGGAGGAAGCGGTACTTCCAGCACTCCGCCTTCCGCTGTCTTTGCAGTGAGATTTACACTGGCCACAGGAGTCCCGTTCAAACGTACGGTGGCGACGGATTTGTTGAAGACGATGGATTGGGAATGGGTAAATGCCAGGTTCAGCTTGGCTCCTGCAGGCAAATCCCATCCTCCGGGAATCGGATATTGAAAGGAAATACTGCCCTGCAGGGCATTCTGAAGCGACAGGTTATCATATCCCAGTCCGCGCAAGGTAATTTCATACGGCTGGCCAACTGCGGGCTGCTCGGTCCGGACCGTGCGAAGCCTAGCGGAAATCGCCTCATACTTGCCCTGAAGCTGGCGGTACAGCGGTTCATTAGTCAGAATCTGGACGGCGTTCATCAGCTCCTGGCCGTTGCCGGACAGAGCAAGCACGGTCCGGGCAGCCTCCCAGGGAGAGGCGGCTATGGAGATAAAGCCGGAAGCAGGGACGGCTCCTGCTTCCGCCGCCGATTGAGCTGCAGCTGCAAGCGCCTTGACGCCAGGTCCCTTCCAGCGGTCGGCCGCGCCCAGCCAGATCAGGTGATTGCCCTTGAGCCGGTCTTCTGTAATCTCTGTTTCGGTGAATATCGGAAGCTCCAGAGTACGGGAGGAGCCTTGGGCGGCAAAAAATTGGGATAAACGGGCGGCCGCGCCAAATTCCTCTTGGGTAGGCCCGTCGGGTACAATCAGGACCGTACGCAGGGGATCTGCCTCTCCCCGTTCAACAAAAGGGGCGGGATAAGCGCTTAGCGAAAGCAGCTCACCGTTGGGGACAAGCTTAAGCGCAATCCGGCTTTTCTGGTAGACGATCATCCAGGTGGACGGATCGTAAGGGTCCTGACAGAAAAGGTCGGAGCCGGTTAATTTGGCATTGACAGTCAGCTTATGGTAGCCGGGACCCAGCCCCAGCGCGGAGAGATCAATGCGCCAGTGGGTTTCCTTCACATTGCTTTCATTGAGAGTCACACTGTCGAGGGGCTTATCGTCCATCAGCAATGTGACTGTGGATGCGTCAGGCTGTAAAGTGGGAGAATGGGCAAAGTAAAGATCGAGATACGAACCGGCTCCTGCGGTCAATCCTTGTCCAATCTCGAAGTAGGAATCCTGAATCGAGCTGTTGCCGAGGAAGGTCCGGTCATCATAGAAGACCTCGCGGATTCCTCTTGTATCCGAGGCCGGGATCCCCTCCGCTGAGGAGGGCTGGGTCGGGGACAATTCTTCCGCGTACACAGGCATGCCTGCAACGAAGCCGGAAAATAGGATGAATGAGAGCAGGACCAGCAATATTTTCTGGCCGGGGCGGACGGTTATGTTCATTTCTTGACAGACACCTCATTCCATTCCAACTCACTCTGGGCCTTCTCTAAAAGACTGCGCGCCTCAATGCCATCTACAGGGCATTCAGAGGAGCCGAACCGGAGCCGGATCTTAAGCGTGCTCTCGCGGCGGGGGCGGAGGAGGAGCATGGAGAAGAAGGATTCCGACAGATTGTCCTTCAATTCGGCCAGTGCATCCGGCTCATCCAGCTGCTGCTCCAGAGAGGACACTAATATGGCAAGCTTGCCGTCCCCCAGGTAGCCTCTTACGGCGGGGGGTTCCGGCAAATTGACGATAAATTCGGCGGTTTGATTCAATATAAACTGAGTCTGATCGTAGCCGAACAGGCGTCTGTAGCTGCGGAACTGCTCAATTTCCACGACGAGCAGCACAAACCGCTTGCGCTCCCGCAGAGCGCGGAGCACTTCCTCTTCCAATTTGAACAAAAAGGCGGTTCCTCCAAGGAATCCGTGTTGATCTTCCACCATGTTAAGCTCAGGTCCCTCTTCAAGGTCACCGCCCTGAAGCTGCTCATAGATGGACACCTTCTCGGCGGAAAGTCCGTCCGCGTGCAGAAGCTTGCCGATGCTGCCGACGGCGGCCATATACGGAAACAAGGCCAGCCACAGCAAGTCGTTCATCCCGAGAGGGAGGGTCCATTCGGCCTGGTAGGACTGGTAGAGAACAAAGCCGCCATAGAGGAGCAGGGCGGCGAAAGCACCGGCGAATGCTTCGGATGGTCTGCGGAACATAGCCAACAGGAACAGGAGGATGGATACCCAGAACCATATCCGGTTGTTGCTGTACAGTATGGCAGAATTAAACGCATAAAGTCCCAGAAAAGCAGCTGTGGCAAGCTGTACAAACCAGCGTATGAACCGCAAGCCGGCAGGGTTTACATTCATAATAAAAATCGTCCCTTCTTGTCACATGGCCTGGATTGCGGGGGGGCATTCCGCATGCAAAAAACTGGCTACTCTATATAGCTTACAATATGATACTGAACATTTTATCAAAAGTCTCTAAATTTATTATTAAAAATACGTATAAAGACCCAGGTATTTTCAGGAAAACGAGTCATTAATCTATTACTTTTGTTCTACCGAGTCGAATAATGTCATATAATGAGAGAACGGCAATTTAATGTTGGTGATGGTTCTTCAGGGGAGGGGCATCTATTGCGGCGGGGCGGGGACGATCCCGGCGGGGCGGCCGTACGCCGGAGTATATTTTCTCTATCCGCTATGTTATACTATTAAGTTAGATTAAACCGCCCCTTTGATGGGAGCACCGGCTTGTCCGTAAAGGAGCTAATCCATGATTCAAACGTTCGAAGGACTTTCACTCAAGAAGGAGATTCAGCATAATCTCAGGAGCTTGAATATAAGCACGCCCACTGCGGTCCAGTCGGAGGCAATCCCGCCGCTGCTTGAGGGCAAGGATGTCATTGTCCAGTCCCAGACCGGGTCGGGCAAGACACTGGCTTATGCTTTGCCAATTATTGAGCGTATCGATACTGCGGAGAAAAAACTCCAGGCCATTGTGCTGGTGCCGACCAGGGAGCTGGGAGCCCAGATTGCCCGTGTGCTGGAGCAGGTTACGGAAGGGCTGGGCATTACCTCCCAGTTGCTCATCGGAGGAGCCGCCATTGCCAGACAGATCGACCGGCTGAGACTGCATCCCCAGATTGTGGTGGGCACTCCCGGACGCATCCTTGAGCTGATTAAGGTGCGGAAGCTGTCTATGCACAATGTGCGCACGATTATTATCGATGAAGCCGATCATATCTTTGAGCAGGGGGAAGGCCGGGAGGTAGAGACGGTGATCCGCAGCGCCATGCGGGACAGGCAATTATGCTTTTTCTCGGCTACGATACCCGAACAGGTGCTGGGTTTGGCGAACAGGTGGATGAAGGAACCGCTCCGTATTCAGATTCAACCGGAGCAGAAGACAGCGGAAACGCTGCACCATCAATATGTGCTCTGCCAAGACAGAGACCGGATTGATACTCTGCGGCGGCTGGTACGGACGCTTAACCCCCGGTCGGGGATCATCTTCACCAACCAGGTGGATGAGATCGGAGAAATATTGGCCAAGCTGAAGTTTGCCGGATTGTCTGTTGAGGGTCTGTACAGCGAGGCGGGCAAGCAGGACCGGGCCAGGGTGATGAAGGACTTCCGCGAGGGCAGGCTGCAATTGCTGCTGGCGACGGATGTGGCGGCCCGCGGGCTGGATATTCCGGATGTTACCCATGTCATCCATCTTGATCTGCCCGTAGATGCGGATCACTATGTGCATCGTTCCGGCCGGACCGGCAGGATGGGCAGGCAGGGGGTGGCGATCGCCCTGTGCGCTCCTCAGCAACTGTTCATTCTGGAGAAGTTTTCGAGGGCGCTGGGAATTGATTTCGAACAGAAGCTGCTGTTTGAGGGCAAGGCCGTCAGTCCCGGGGAGCTTCCCAAGCGGGTGCTGCAGCGGAAAGCGGCAGAAGAGCAGGGCGCCGCGTCTGCAAGCCGCAGCTTCCGCGGCGGAGAAGGCGGCAGGAGCGGAGAAAGAGGCAGGAGCGGAGAGGGCGGCAGAAGCGTTGAAGGCGGCAGAAGCAGCGGAGACCGCAGCAGGAGCGTGGAAGGCGGCAGGACCGGTGAGCCTCGGGTGGAGCGCGGAAGCAATGGTCCCTTGGTGGAGCGGGACCGCCTAACCGGGAGAAGCGGTGATTCTGCCAGGGGCGGCCAGCAGCGGGCTTCGGGCAGAGGCGCCGCGGGCAAGGACAAGGCTAATGCCGGCGGAGATAACGCCGGTATAGCCCAGTCCGCTGCCGGAAGAAGGGTAAGCGGCAAAGGCGGCGCCGGTGACGAGCGTCCCGACAGCCGCGGATCGGAGCGGGCAGGTGGAGACCCGGCGAGAAGGGGCTCCGGCATCGAACGGGGCAGACCCAATCCTGCCAAGTCGCCGCGCCAGACGGACAAGAAGAATAAGGGAGCGCCCCGTTGGTTGAAGGAGAAGCGCAACTCGAAGGAGTAAGTGAGGCGGCCTTCGGGTGAAGAGCACCCGGAGTAGGACAAGAGCAAGGACAAGAGCAAGAGCAAGAGCAAGAGCAAGGACAAAGACAAGAGCAAGGACAAGAGCAAGAGCAAGAGCAAGAGCAAGGACAAGAGCAAGAGCAAGAGCAAGAGCAAGAGCAAGAGCAAGGACAAGAGCAAGAGCAAGAGCAAGAGCAAGGACAAGAGCAAGAGCAAGAGCAAGAGCAAGAGCAAGGACAAGAGCAAGAGCAAGAGCAAGAGCAAGGACAAGAGCAAGGACAAGAGCAAGGACAAGCATGGTGGTCAAGCAAAGGCTGCATGGGATGCTATAACGGAAAAAATTTCCGTTGCCAGACGTTTTTTGGATAATTCCGAAGAATTAGCGGAAAAATTTTCCGTTAATTCCCTGAAAACCCGGTCAATATGCCCTTTTGGGGGAGTCCAGCAGGAGATAGCGGAAAAAATTTCCGCTAAAAGAGCGGGTTTTAAACAAACTGGTCGGATAACGGAAAAAATTTCCGTTATGAGGATGCGGGGCCGGACTTTCATAGGAAAGAGGCCTTTACTTCCTCTTTTGGAACCGTGAAAAAAAGACCTGGCGGAAGTTCTTCCGCCAGGTCTTTCCTAAAGAAGGGCCAATGGTATTCCCGGGTTCTTGCTCCCTGCTGCAGAGGCGGATGGAGGCATGCGGCAGGGAGCGGCAGCGTTAGGGTGATCGCCCTAACGCTTCTTCACGTAGCTGGGGTATATAATCTCACCTGTATTCAGCTTCTGGATTTCGTCGTTGGTCCACCCGGCAATCTTGTTCACACCGGTAACTCCCGTCAGCTTGATCTTGTACTTGCTTTCCAGATAGGGATGCAGCGTGGCCCAATCCTCAGGGGTCAGCTCCTTAAGCTGCTTCTTCCCGTTGATCTGGCCGAGAATTACCCCGATGCTCTCCGCGGCCAGCGAGGTATTGGGCTGGATACGGGCGCTGCCGTAGGCGACTGCGCTTGCGCCCACATTTTTGCCGGCCATGAGCACGTTCTCGTAGTTCTTCAGTTGGAAGCTGCGCAGGGGCATGCCGTATTTATCCGGCCGTCCCATCTCAATTCCCCATTTGTTCACCTTGATTCCCTGCAGGTCCAGCGGATAGCCGGCAATGCTCACATTGTCCGGGAACATGGCGGCAGAGAGGACATCGGATACATTCAGCACGTATTCGGTCTCGTAATGGTTGTATTCCCGGATGTACAGGTATTCGGGAAAGCCGTTCAACTCCGCATTCTCCCAGCCTGTCATTGCTTTGCGGAAGTGGGCCAGAATCAGAGGAATCTCTTTTTTTCCCAAGGCGATGGCATCGGCAATGGACTTGTCGTCGGAGGGGTCCACCGTGTACAGCAGGAAAGCGTTGATAATAACCTCCCCGTCCCGTTGGCTCACGGCATTCAATCCCCGCAAGAATACGCTGTCATTGGTCGGCTTGTAACCGGTAGTAACGCTTGTCAGCCCGATGGCGAAGCTTTCGTTGACCGAGCTGTAGCTCGCCTGAAATTTGGCCCAATCCACATTTTTGAACTTCATCATCATGCCGGCGCTCATGTATTCGATTTGTTCTTGTCCATATAGTTTCTCGAGACCGGGCAGACGGGTTGTCTTCAGCTTGCCGGCCAGCGCGGCAAAGTCCGTGTTCTCCACCCAGTAGGAGGCAGCGAGCCGCTTTAGTTGTCCGTCTTGTCCCTTGTACGCAACCGCTTGAACGGCTTCCGTGCCGCTTATGCCGGGCTGTACATCAACCGAGTCGATGACGATGCCCGATTCAAGGGGAATTCCTTGGACCAGCTTGTCGTAATAAGCCTGGAATTCCGCCAGCTTGCGGATCCGTCCGGAGCGGAACCCATCGAAGAGCTCCTTGGCCCTTCCTTGCACCAGCAGCTTCCCTGAACCGTCCCGCGTCTCATCCAAGAAGAGCATCTCCCCTTGCAGCAGCTGGCCGCCCGGCTTCTGCCGGGGATCGATGATTTTCACCTTCAAGCCTTCATCTGCAGCCGCTCTTGCCAGATACATGCCCTCCAGCTCGCTGCCCACTATGGCTACATCCACGGTTTCCAATGGAACAGGGGGCTTAGTCGGCGCCGGGATTGGTGTAGGGGAAGAGGACTGAACAGGGGCCGCTGAGGCGGAGGGGATTGGCGGGTTGGCTGCGCTGCCGCCGTCGTTTTTTTGTGCGGCCCACACAACGGCCAAGATGATTGCGGCAAGCGCGCCGGCCAGGATGATGCCTGTCCGCAGGGAGGCTCGGTTTCTTTTTTTGCGCATATCGGTCTCCTTCTGTTCAAATACTGTTGATTCGGTATAAGTCTAACATATTCCGGAGAACCCCCTCAATCTATTCCTGGGCGCCGAACATTTGTAGCGTGACATGAGATGCTTCGCGAAGCGGTTCTTGGCCAGGACCCCCATTCTAATGCGAGGGAGTGTTTCTAGAGATGAAGACAAAGAAGCCGATGATGCAAAAAATCTTGGCAGCCGGACTGGCGGTAACCCTGTTATTTGGCGGGGCCGGAAGCGTTCTGGCAGACGGCAAAGGGAAAGACAAGAAGAATAATGAAGGCTACAATAAAAATCAGAGTTGGCAAACCAACAATGGAAATAAGGGCAATAAAGGGAATAATGTAAATATCACGATAAGTTTTCCGGATGTAAGCGGAGCTGATGTGGAATGGGCAGTGAAGTATATTGCCAGCCTGGCCTCCAAGCGGGTATTCGAGGGCTATGAGGACGGGACGTTCCAACCGCGCAAGCCCATCACCCGAATTGAGGCCCTGACGGCGGCTGTCCGGCTGATGGGCTTGCGCGAGCAGGCGGAGTCCCCGGAGGAAATGAATACGAATTTGAACTTCAAGGATGCGGACCAGCTCCGCAAGGATTATGCCTGGGCCACCGGCTATGTGGCCGTTGCTGCGGAGAACGATCTGTTCCTGGAGAGCGATGAGAAGGTTCAGCCGGAAAAGGCGGCAGACCGCTTGTGGGCGACCACGCTTCTGGTCAAGGCCATGAAGCTGGGGACAGAAGCCAAGGCTCTTATGAACACGAAGCTGTCCTTTGCCGATGCCCGCCAAATTCCTGCAGGCTCTGTGGGATATGTAGCAGTTGCGCTGCAAAAGGGTCTGATCAACGGCTATGAGGACAATACCTTCCGGCCTAACCAGCCTGTTACCCGGGCTGAACTGGCCGCGCTGCTTGACCGTACCGGCGATCAATTGCCGGACGGCGGGTCTTCCCAGGATCAGACGCTCATTACCGGCAAGCTCACTTCCGTCCAGAACGGCAATGTGATTGTGATCGAGAAGAACGGGCAGAACCAGTCTGTAACGGTGGATGCCAATGCATTCATCTTCCGCAACGGGACCAGAGTAGCCTTGAACGCCCTTGTAGCAGGCGATACCCTCAGAATCCGCACGTATAACAATACGGCGTTGTTTGTGGAGGTCACCGCCTTGGCGTCAGCAGACCAGACTGCCTTCACCGTTTATGGCATCTATAACAGCGTCACTCTTGGCGCAGACGGCAAGATTGCCACTATCAAGATTACGCAGACTGTCAACAGCTCCGTCCAGGAGGCTGTCTATAATGTGGCTCCTACAGTGACGATTACCGGAGGGACTCTCCCTGCCGACAGCCATGTGCTGGAATTGAAGGGCAGCGATGGGGTGGTCAAGGAGATCCGGATTTATTGACGGACCTCTCCCGTTTTCTGCGGCCGGGAGCTTGCAAGGCAGACGGAGAAGGGATAAAGTAGGGGGAGTGAACTTTTAGGCGCATTGGAACCGGAGGAGAAGAGGATGACAACGCAACAGGAGCATAGCGGAGCCAATGAGCGGGCATGGAACAGCGGCGCTTATGAGGCGTGGGTGAGCCGGTTTGGTTTGCCGCCCGAGGCGGCGGAGCGAATCAAGGCAAGGCCTGCCGACAGGCTCAAGGGCTTGTACAAGTATATGGGAGATTTGAGCGGCAAGAAGGTGGTCAATCTCCTGGGTTCCCATGGCAGCAAGGCTGTGGCTATGGCGCTTCTGGGGGCGGATGCCACGGTGGTGGACATTGCCTCTGAGAATGCACGCTATGCCCGTGAGTTGGCGCAGGCTGCCGGTGTGCCTCTGCGTTACGTGGTTTCCGATGTGCTGGAGCTTCCCCCTGAAGAACTGTCAGGGGATTACGGACTGGTGCTGATGGAATTCGGCATCCTGCATTACTTTACCGATTTGGCGCCGCTCATGAAGATTGTCAGCGGACTGCTGGGAAGAGAGGGAAGGCTGGTGCTTCAGGACTTCCATCCTGTCACAACGAAGCTGATTACCTCCAAGGGCACTACCGCCAATATCCGCAAGCACAAGGTGACCGGCGATTATTTCGACACGTCCATTACAGAGATGGAGGTTGCGTACAGCAAGTTTCTGCCTGAAGAGGAGCGGACATTGCTGCCCAAGGTGCAGCTTCGGTATTGGACGCTGGGTGAGATTGTCACGGCTGTGGCGCGGGCGGGCCTGATGCTCGAGGAGTTGGTGGAGGAGCCTAATCAATCCTCGGAGGTGTTCGACAAGGGAATTCCCAAGACGTTCACCCTGGTTGCGAGCAAGCCGTTATAACCGTACAACCTCATATCAATAAACGCCGTCCGGCTGCGCTTGGCTTATGCGCACCGGACGGCGTTTGCATTAAAAAATGAGAAAGGATGGCCCGGCAGCATAAAAAGACCTGAAGGTGATTATCGATCTTCCGCCAGGTCTTTTTACGCCGCTTACTGGACGGCTACCTTTTCCAAATCCTTGACTCCTTGATGGATCAATTCGAACAGATGCTCCACATTCGCTTCTTCAATGCAGGAGAAGGCTACGCGAAGGTCGGTTTCACCCAAAGCAATGGTGCCCACACCATACTGATCCAGCAGGTGAAGACGAAGCTGCTCGGCGTTGACAGTCTTCAGCTTGAGGCACATGAAATAGCCGGAGTTGAAGGGATAGTAGTCCCAGGCAGACACATACTTGCCGGTATCCAGCACATCCTTGACTTTGTTGGCGCGGCCCTTCATGATCAGGAACTTTTCCTTGCGCTGGGCAGCGAAATCAGGCGATTGCAGGGCCTTCAGCACGAAGGTCTGGGAAGGGTGGGGACCACTTGAGATGGTGGCGCGGATGATGCCCATGGTCTTCTGCTCCAGAGCGGCCAGCACGGCATCATTGGGATCGGCATAGGTGATGAAGCCCACGCGGAAGCCCCAAACATACTCTTCCTTGGTAGCTCCGTCCACCTTGATGGCCAGAATTCTCGGATGGAGTCCGGCCAGGGAGCCGAACAGGGATTCTTGCAGGGAATCCTCAAAGAACAGCCCGAAATACGCATCGTCGGTTACGACAACAACGTTGATTCCGGCTTCTGCGCCTGCCTGGATTGCTTCTACGATCCGGCGCCCTTCTTCAACATTCGGTGTGTAGCCGGTAGGGTTATTGGGGAAATTGAGCAGCACGATCGCTTTGCCTTGCGGCTTCTGGGCCAGAATCGCATTCTTCAGCCCTTGGTCATTGAAGGAGCCTTCCGCGTTGTACAGAGGATAATAAACCATTTCCGCCCCGCGGCGGATGGAGAAGGTCAACTCATAGTTTTCCCAGTTCTTATCAGGAATAATAACCGCATCCCCCGGACCGGCGAACAGGTCGGCTACAATGCTCAGACCGTGAGTCAAGGCATTGGTGGCGATAGGGTTGCCGTAGCTCTTGCCTTCCATGCTGGGGTTGTCAAGCAGCAGCTTGCTTCTCCAGGCGGCGCGGAGCTCGGGCTTGCCCGCAGGGGGGGCATATTCGTACAGATCCTTCGGCGCATAGGCGGACAAGGTGTCCTGAATGACCTTCAGATGCATGGGCTGGCCGTTCTCCAGTGCGGTGCCGATGGTGGCGTTATAAGTCTTGGCCTTCACTTTCGCTTCGGCAGACTGGCTGAGAATGCCTTCCTTGGGGAAATAGATCAGTTTGCCCAGATCAGAGAGCATTTCATACAGATGGGGACTGTTCTTCTCGATGGTTTCATTGAGCTTCTGTGCAAGAGGGTGCATGGTGGTCATCCTTCCTAAACTTAACATATTTTTTTCAATAATTATGAAGCCCGGAGGCAATAATGAAAACGGGCCAAATCATGTGCCAAATTGCCTTAAACATTAGCCAATATTATATCACTTTCAGAGCAATGCGTCACTCCGTGAAAATGTGAAAAAAATAAGCCATCTGGTATTCCCGTTCGAAATATGGTACCATATGAACGTAGATAATGTTCTAATGAACGAGAATGAACGTTGATCAAACGTATATTTTTTTGGCCAGCCCAACAACTACTTTTGAGGAGGAAATCTTATCATGATGGAAATCCGTTATTCCAACCACCCCCGCGATGTGAAGAAGTATGATACGGAGCAGCTGCGCAATGACTTCCTGATTCAAGGACTGTTCGTTCCCGGCGAGCTCCGCCTGGTATACAGCCATAATGACCGTTTCATCACAGGTGCCGCTGTACCTGTCAGTGAGCCTGTCAAGCTGGAAGCGCCTAAGAAGGATATCGGCGCGGAGTTCTTCCTGGCCCGCCGCGAGCTGGGCGTCATCAACATTGGAGCCAAGGGCACTGTCTTTGTGGACGGAGTTGCATATGAGCTGGACAACAAGGACTGTCTGTATGTCGGCCTGGGAGCCAAGGAAGTGAGCTTCGAGAGCGCCGATGCGGCAAGCCCTGCCAAGTTCTACTTGAACTCCACTCCGGCGCACAAGGAGTATCCGACTGTGAAGGCTTCCCAGAAGGAAGCCAATCCCCGTCATCTGGGCTCCATCGAAACCTCCAACGAACGCACCATCTATCAATACATTCACGAGAACGGCATCAAGAGCTGCCAATTGGTTATGGGTCTGACCCAGCTTGATCCGGGCAACATGTGGAATACCATGCCTTGCCATACGCACGAGCGCAGAATGGAAGTATATCTGTACTTCGATATGCCGGAGAACGGAGTCGTGTTCCACATGATGGGACAACCTCAGGAAACCCGCCACATCGTAACGCGCAACCAGGAAGCCGTGATTTCCCCTAGCTGGTCCATCCATTCCGGCGTAGGCACTACAGCTTATACCTTCATCTGGGGCATGGCCGGCGAGAACCAAACCTTCGACGATATGGACGGCGTTCCTATGACGGAGATCCGTTAACAGTTCTGTTGCTTCTGCAGGGCTTCCGGCAAGGGAAGCGCTGATTCAAGCCTCCGCTTCGACACAAGCGGGGGCTTTTGCTTGTACAACGGCTGGCCCGGCGGCTTGACATGGTTTGGGGACATGGTATTCTTTGAAGGGTATGAAGTAATTACGGATAAGGAGAATGACAATGTCAGCTTATCAGGCTTATATGGGCGAGTTTAACGACGAGCAGGCGGTTTGGTTGAAGGCGGGGCGTTACGAAGCGGCGTTGGTTCCCGGGGTTGGAGGCAACATGCTGGCATTCCGGGACACGCAAACCGGTTACCGGTTCCTGCGGGAGCCCGCGGCGGACGAAATGGATGCTTTCCGGACCAAGCCGGGCGCACACGGGGTTCCTATTCTGTTCCCTCCCAACCGTTATGAGGACGGCAAGTTCCCGTGGAGAGGAACAACTTATCAGCTTCCGGTCAATGATCCGAAGGGCGGCAATCATATCCACGGCTATGTTCATACAGTTCCGTGGACTGTAGAGGAATTCGGCGCCGGCGCAGCTGAGAGCTTCGTCACGGTGGCGTTGAAGGTGGATGTGGGCCATATTGTGCATCAGCATCTCCCGTTCAAATTCACCATGAAGCTCAAGTATACCCTTAGCGAGAACGGTCTGGCCCAGCATCTGTTCGTCAAAAATGACGGGCAGGAAGAAATGCCGTGCCTGATCGCCTTTCATACCGCGATTAATGCCCCGTTTGCACCGGGTAGCTCTGCGGAAGATTATCTGCTGAAGGCGACCATCGGACAGCGGTGGGAAATGAGCGAGCGCACCCTTCCCACCGGACGGTATCTGCCCTTGTCCCGTGAAGAAGAGGCCATGAAGAATGAAGGAGTCAACCCCTACTTCCAGGTGCTGGACAATCACTATACCGTGGCGACTCAAGGCGGGCGCAACCGGATGGAATTGACCGACAAGAAGGAGGGTGTAACGCTGGTATACGATGTAGGCACCTCCTACAAGCAGTGGATGATCTGGAACAACGGCGCATGCGGCAAGTTTTTCTGTCCTGAGCCTCAGATCAATCTGGTCAATGCACCCAATACCGATCTGCCGGCAGAGGAGATTGGCCTGTTCGGTCTGGCACCGGGAGAGATTTGGGAGGAAACAGCACGTTTTTATGTAAAATAGCTTCCAACGCGCAGAGCGGTCTGTCTCTGCGCGTTTCTTTTGTATAGGGTGTCCGGCCATTGTTAAAGGAGTTCATAATCCCAGTTCTTTTTCGGCATTTTTGCTGAGCAGCAGAGGAACGGGCGGCGGCTGGCAACAGAATGTGCTTGACGCGGGAGAGGAGAATAGTTATCCTAAAGACAGGACATTTAGATGTTTGTCGAAATATTTAATATTATCCAAAAGGAGTGATTGCCTAGTGAAGAAGCACTACGGGAAAAATGGTACCTCCAGGCGTAAAGCCGCAACGGCGCTTGCAGCCTCGTTGGCTTTGGTTCTGGTCATGCCTGCATGGACTGCGTCGGCAGTTGAAGGAGGGACCGCAGGCAGTGGGTTGACCGCTCCGGCTTCTGTCAGCGAAGCTGCTGCTGTACCGGCAGCACAGAAGGAGGCGGCTGTGACGGTGCCGCTGAGGATTGCCGCTGAGTCCCTCGGAGCTATGGTTGAATGGGACGAGCTGGAGCAGAGCGTCCGCATTTCCAGAGACAAGACGGTAATAGTCGTGAAAATAGGGGAAGAGAATGCCCTCGTCAATGGGGAGCCAGTCAGCATGCGGGGGCGTGCAGAGCTTGTGAATGAGCGCACCATGGTGCCGCTTGTTTTTATCGGCGAGGCTTTGAATACGGAGACAGGTTGGGATGCCGATCGGCAAGCCCTTGTATTGAAGGCGGAAGATGTGGAAGGAAGAGCGTCCCAGTTTCTCTACAATCTGATACGCGGACATGTCCGGGAGCTTCTGGCCGAGAGTTCCGCACCGTTGCGGAAGACTATGCAGGAAGCCCAATTGGCCGGGCTTGCCGCCCAGCTTCAGCCGCTGCTGGGACAGGACGCGGGGCAGGTATCGTCCAGTACGGAGAGCAACGGGGTGCATACCAGTGTGACGATGCAGTACCAGACCAAGGCAGCGCCGGTACTTTTGGAGGCGATCGTGCGGTTTGACAGCAAGGGTATGGTGGATGATTATACGCTAAGCAATGCTCCTGCCCCGTCCGTTTACAAGGCTCCGGAATATGACAAACCTGAGACGTACAAGGAACAGGAAGTGGTGGTGGGGACAGGGGTGTTCGCTCTGCCGGGCACCTTGACGCTGCCCCGCGAGGAAGGAACTTATCCTGCAGTGGTGTTGGTGCACGGATCAGGCCCCAATAACAGAGATTCGGCTATAGGCGGCGCCAAGCCCTTCAAGGATCTGGCCGCGGGACTGGCATCCAAAGGGATAGCCGTGCTCCGGTACGAGAAGATTACCCGGGAGCATCCTGCCAAGCTGGCTGCCGGAATCAAGATTACTCTGCAGAATGAGACAGTGGATGATGTGCACAAGGCGGTTGCGCTGCTGCGGGAGACTCCCGGGATTGATCCTGAGCGGATCTACGTTGTCGGCCATAGCCAGGGCGGCTATGCTGCACCGTTGATGCTGGAGGGCGACCAGACGGAAGCTATCGCCGGAGCTGTTCTGCTCGCGGCGCCAAGCGGGAATATCAGCGACGTTCTGCGAGAGCAGCAGTGGGAGGCGTTGGAGCGGCTGAAGCAGACCAACCAGCCGGCAGAGTTGATCGCCCAGCAGGAAATGGCCGCGGCGGCTTACGAGCAGATTGTGGCTATGATTCAGGACCCTGCCTATTCCGCGGACAATCTTCCACCCCAATTTCCGCTCGGGGACGCTTACTGGTGGTACGAGCAACGGGACTACCAACCGGCCCAAACAGCTAACTCCCAGTCTGTACCCATGCTGATTCTGCAGGGCGAGAACGATTGGCAGGTATCCATGAAGGAGTTCAACGGCTGGAAAGAGACGCTTAAGGCGGACAGCAGGGTGGAATACAAGTCTTATCCCAAAGTGAACCATCTGCTGGCCGAGTACGATGGCATTTCCACCGGATTGGAGTATACACAGCCATCGAATGTTTCTCCGCAGATTATTGAGGATATCGCCCAGTGGGTGAAGAAGCAATAAGCAGTTGGAAAGAACGGACCGCAAGAAGCATTGAGAGCGGACATGAGCAAAATCCAGGCTGGACACAAGAAGCATTGAGAGCGGACAACTCAAATGAGACGCAAGAAGCAATTGGTACGAAGTGAAGAGGCCGGTGCCCTTGCAAAAAGGGCTGCCGGCCTGTTTGCAAATTGTCAGAAAGTATAAGCCTGAGCCCCTTACTCCGTGACTGGGGAGTCATGGTGGGGATTAGAGCTTGCCCGGAGCAGATCAGGAGGAGAAAACCGGAGCTTGCGGTGCCGTTCCCTGCCATGCTTCCCCAGATGCCTGCCCAGACGGCGGATGGAGGTAGGGGATGACTCTTCATCACGCACATTTATAGGGGGCTGCGGTTGGTCGGTCAGAGGTTTTCCCCGGATTGGTATCCATTAAGCCCCCTAATGAAGTTGGAGAGTACCGAGGGAAATAAGGGAAGCGATTTTCCTCTATTGCCCTTCCCATCGGCCGATTGTCTTGAATAAGGGAACGTACTTTCCCTTATTATCTTTTTTGGAGCGAATTTTTGGCGATTTTGAAGGGAATAAGGGAAAAAGGAGGGTCTTATTTCCCGGAAATGCCCTCCGGTCTGAGCAATAAGGGAAAAACCGGGGTCTTATTTTTAGGACCTTTTCCGAGCTGGGGCGTGTTTGCACCAATGCAGCACTCTATCGTTTTGGAGAGAGAAGCGTCCGGAGCATGACAAGAGCAAGCATGGGATCGAACATCGACTTCCCGGTAACCCGCAACGTAAAAAGGACCAGGTGGCAGTCTTCCGAAACGGTAACCTTCCGGGATGTACCACGCGGTTAGGCAAGTCTTCACAACGCAAAGACGAGGAAGCAGGGCTTTGGATCAAATGGAAGACTTTGTTGGGCCGAAATCCCCTGGATGAGGGGCAGGCGAGTCACATAAGAGCGCCTGAGTCCGGGATTGCTGATCCCCGGATACTCATTGCGGAGGATTTTCCCGGTGCACGGGACAATACTTGCGCATAAGCTCCGCGGTTTCCTGATCATCGGGACGGCCGCGCTCCTGAAGCCCGGCAACAACGGAATCCCGATGCTCCGCCGCCATATTCTGCCCAAACTTGAATTTGGCTGTCAGCTCATCAATTGTGACACGGACTACGGCCACTGCTTTCAGTTCCCGCATGTAACGGGAATCGTCCGGGGTGATGGGATCATAACCACCCTCCGGCTGGAGCTTTTCCATCAGCGCGCTCAAAACCTCCGCTTTCTCCTGAAGGTCGGAGACGGCCTCCGCCATGCCGCGGATATGCACGGACTTGAAGAAGGCTGAGGCGGGACAGGCCATTGCAGGGTCTGTGTAATAAGACGGAATAATGGCGTACTCCTTGGCCACGGCAAAAGCAACCTTGCCGGAAGCCGCGATTTCCTTCATCTTGCTTCCTTTGTGGGAGCCATGAAAGTAAATATGGCCGTTCACATAGACGTAGTTCAGCGGCGTGAGATGAGGCCAGCCGTCTGCACCGGCGGTTGCCAGATAGCCGAAGGACATTTCCTGAAGGAAGGCCTTGATTTCCTCCTGCTCCTCCACATTAAATTCATTTCTTCTCATACGCAGGTCCCCCTTTTGTCAGCTTGAAGATCCTTCCACACCCACATCTTATCTGTTGGCGTCTGTAATTTCAATAATTCTTGAGATGTTAGATTCCAACATACAGCAATAAGCATCCGCTTTCAAGGGCTGCACGGATATGTGTTTCATATTCCTATATAACATCCGATTAATCCCATATTCTCCTGCTCTTATGCCGTGTTTATAATTAAAGTTGACATGTTGGATAAGCAGACATGAATCTATGAAGGTTAGGGGACATGTTTCATGTGGAATCAGGGGAAGCGGATATTGGCCGAATGGGAAAATCCCCAAGTGCTGGGGGTCAATAAAGAGCCTTATCATAGCGCCATGCGCATTTTTCCCGATGCCGCCTCTGCTCTGAGCGGGGAGAGGGCATTCGAGCAATTGCTGAATGGCCGGTGGAAGTTTTTTCTGGCTGAAGATGAAAGTCGGGTGCCGGAGGCGTTCTACGCGGATCATTACCACGATGAACAGTGGGGGGAAGTGGAAGTACCGGGCAACTGGCAGCTGCAGGGGTACGACCGGCCGATTTACAGCAATGTCCGGTATCCGTTTCATCCTGATGCGGGGACGCTGCATCCTCCCTTCATCGAGCGGGGCATCAACCCGGTGGGGTGCTACCGGACCGGCTTTACTGTGCCGGAGGGCTGGACAGACCGGCAGGTGTTCATTCATTTTGCAGGTGTGGAAAGTGCCTTCTATCTGTGGGTGAACGGGGAGCGGGTGGGCTATAGCCAAAACAGCATGTGTCCGGCCGAGTTCAATCTGACGCCGTATCTGCGGGAGGGTGAAAACCAGCTGGCTGTTCTGGTATACCGCTGGTCCGCCGGGTCTTATATGGAGGATCAGGACATGTGGCGCTTAAGCGGCATTTTCCGTGACGTATATCTGTTCTCCACTCCCTCTGTCCATCTGTGTGATTTCTTCGTGCGTTCTGCGCTGGATGACAATTACCAGGATGCGGAGCTGTTGATTACAGCCAAGGTGATTAACTATGCGGAGCACCCTGCAGCGGCCCATACTGTTCAAGTGCTGCTCATTGCGCCGGATGGCAAGCGGGTCGGCACATCCGCAGGCAAATCCGATGGCACATCCGAAGGTACGCCCAATGACATACCCGAGGGCATTCCGGTTGGCGGTATACCGCTCGTCAGTGGTGTAACCGCGGACCCCAAAGGCTCTCCAAAGCCGATTCTGGCGGGGACGATCCGCACGGTGGAATTGAAGGCGGATATAGCCAATCCGCACAAATGGTCAGCGGAGGAACCATGCTTATACACAGTGGTGCTGGTCTTGGCAGGTCCCCAAGGAGAGGTGCTGGAGTCGGTATCGTGCAAGACCGGGTTCCGTAAGGTGGAGGTTAATGCGGGACGGCTGCTGGTGAACGGAAAGGCAGTGAAGCTGAGGGGCGTCAACCGTCAGGAATTCGATCCCGATCTGGGGCGGGCGGTCTCTGAGCAACGGATGATTCAAGATATTCTGCTGATGAAGCGGCATAACATCAATGCCGTGCGGATGGCTCATTATCCCCACCAAACCCGTTTCTACGAGCTGTGCGATGAATACGGCCTCTATGTGATGGATGAGGCCAATCACGAGACGCATGCCATTTCCTACCGGGACAATGTGCTGCCGGGAAATGACCCCCGCTGGCTGCAGATGGCTCTGGACCGTGCGGCCGGGATGCTGCAGCGGGACAAGAATTACCCCTCGGTAATCATCTGGTCCATGGGCAATGAGGTAGGCGAAGGGGAGAATGTGGCCTTGATGGCCGCTTACTGCCGCACGCTTGATCCTACCCGCCTCATCCATAAGCGCCAGATGAACAGTGTAGCCGATATGGACAGCGAGACTTACCCCTCGGTGGAATGGATGATCGAGCGGGGACGGACGAAGCCGGAACGTCCGTTCGTGACCAACGAGTACGCCCATGCCATGGGCAATGCAATGGGCAATCTTAAGGAATACTGGGAAGCTATCGAAGCATACGATTGTCTGATCGGCGGCTTCATCTGGGAGTGGTGCGACCACGGCCTCCGCAAGAAGGATGAACGGGGGCAGTCCTGGTTCGCTTACGGCGGGGATTTTGGCGATGAGCCCAATGACGGCAACTTCTGCATTGACGGGATCGTGGACCCCGACCGGAATGTGACCTCCAAGCTGCATGAAGTGAAGAAGGTCTATCAGCCGGTTGGTGTGGAGGCGGGCAATCTGAGTATCGGCGAGGTGCTGGTCCGCAATAAGCACAGCCATGTGAACCTCAACCGGTATGACGTGGTTTGGAGTGTCGCGGAGGATGGAACGGAGATATGCGGAGGAGAACTGCCCCCGTTGAATCTGGAGCCGGGCTCCTCCGGCAGGCTGCTTATTCCCTATCCTCACTTGGAAGCGAAGCCGGGCGCAGAGTATCTCCTCCGGCTTAGCTTCCGGCTGCGGGAAGGGACGAAGTGGGCGGAGGCAGGCCACGAGGTGGCATGGGAGCAGTTGGGGCTCCCCCTGCAAGCCGGGAATCGGACGGAGCACGCCCAAGGCTTGCTGGAGCATCTCGACACGCCTGAAGGGATTACGGTCTGTGCAGGCCAACTGGAGGTGAGCTTCGCGGCGAGCACCGGGTTCCTCCACCGGGTCTTGCTGGGCGGAACTGTCCTGATCGATGAACAAGACGGCAAGACGCACGGCCCCCGTTTGCAGGCGTTCCGCGCACCTACCGACAACGATAAGCGCAGCACCTGCAATCTGCAGCCCAATGACTGGAGCGCCGTCGGACTCGCAGACTTGCATCCGTCGCTTATATCTATGAGGGTCATAAAGGTGCTGCCCGACCGGATTACGGTACTGACCCAGCACCGTTACGCCGGTCGTATGGACACAGGCTTTGTGCAAGATTGCGCCTATCACATCCTGGGGAACGGCACTATATGTCTGGAGCAGTTCATCCGGCCCTACGGGAATCTGCCGCTGCTTCCGAGAATCGGGATTACTTTGGCCGTAGCGGAGAGCTTCCGCCGTCTGGAATGGTACGGTCGAGGCCCTCATGAGAGCTACCCGGACCGCAAAGCGGGGGCTTCGGTGGGACGCTACGCCGGGCTGGTGGAGGAGCAATATGAGCCCTATATTATGCCGCAGGAGAATGGAAATAAGGAGGACGTGCGTTGGCTGGCTCTAACGGATGCAGCCGGTCAAGGGCTGCTGATTGTTCCCGAACAGCGGGTATCGGCATCTGCCCATCATTACACCGCCGCGGATTTCGCCCGTGCGCTGCATACCAATGAACTGAAGCCGCGTCAAGCCGTGGTGGTGAATATCGATTGCAGACAGACGGGGCTGGGGAACCGCAGCTGCGGTCCGGAAACGATGGAACGCTACCGGCTGTACCCGGAGCCGGTTTCCTTCACTTGCTGGTTCCGGCCCTACTTCCCCGGAATGGGCGATCCTGCCTGCGCGGCCCGGACGCGGTTCTACTGTCCGCCAATGCTGTCGGCGGGAGACGGGGATTTGTCCGATCAGCGCCAGAGTGAGAGTCAGGCTGATGAAGTACGGGGGAGCACGGGATCTGCGCCCAGAGAGGCAACAAAGCCGCAGCCGGGCTCGGGCTATAAGGACCCAAGCGATCCGGATGCCCAGGCGGCGGCAGGGTACCGTTTTACCTGATGCTGTACATGTTCTTGAAGGTTTCCGGCGTCATGCGCGTAAGCCGGCGGAAGGTGGCGACAAAGTGGCTCACGTCGTTAAAACCGACTTGGCCGGAAACCTCCTTCACCGACAGCTCCGGATGCATGGCGAATAATTCCTTCGCTTTGTTGATGCGCAGCTGCACGAAGTAGGCATAGGGGCTGCAGCCGAATCTTTTGCGGAAGATGGACATGAGATGCTGCTTGCTGATATGCAGCTGCTCCGCCATCTGGGTGAGACCGATATCCGGTTCGGAATATACGGCTTCCATCCACTGCAGCAGACGGTTCAGGGGTTCGTAAGAGAAGGCGTTGGTCAGATGGTTGCTGGGCAAGCCATGCTTTTTGAGCTGAACCAGAAATTGGTACAGCTCTGCGGACATATCGAGGCTGGTGATATTAGCCTGCCATTTCACCTTATGAATCGCCGACTGGAGCGTCTGCACCAGCAGCTCCGGATTCGTCAGCCGGTAGTAGCCGGAGTGCCGGAGCTGCATGGAGGAAATGACGGATTGAATCATCGCGCCGCCGAAGGTCACGAAGATGGTGGTCCACTTATCCGTTACCCCTTCGTACCGGTGGGGAACACCTGGAGCGAGGAGTATTCCTTCTCCAGGCTGCAGCGTATAGAGACGGTCCGCGCAGCGGAACTCGCCGCTTCCCTCAATGGTTTGCAGCCAGTGATAATACGGGTAGCCTTCGGGCCGGTTATAAGGGGTTTGGCGCTCCTTGCTGCCGATGCTCTCCATGTAGAAGGGCAGCTGCTGGTCATAGGAAGAAACCATCAAATGCTTTATGAACTCTTTCAATAAGCAAGCACGCTCCCGAATAAGGTTGTACATCTAATAATGGACGGTGGCCGGGGATATGGAACCTGCCACCGTTGTTGCGCTTCTACGCCTCAAAGCGTACCGGCGCCCGCGTTGCCAGCGCCTGCTCCATACAGAAGGCCAGCTCCGTATCCACCGCTGCTTCCTGAAAAGAGTAAGCGGCGCCGGTTTCTCCCTTGGCATATTGCCCCATCCGCAGGAGCAGCTCCGCGATGGCCAGCTCCTCATCTGTGAGGGGGACGGGATGAAAGGGATTGCGGTACAGCCATTGCTCGCCCCACAGGACTCCTTCCAGGGACAGGGGCTCCAGGCTTCCTTCGCCGCCGGTCATGACCCGCTGCAGCACTCCTGAAAAGGCTGTCCGAAAGTCTGCCATATAATCCACGCAGCTGTCGCGGATCTCGCCGCGGGTTCCCCGGATCAGCAGCCGGTTGCGGCGGATGGGAGAGAAGTACTGGTCGTACGTGAAGTCCAGCACCGCGGACTGGCCGTTGTCGAATTGGAACAGCGCCAGATCCTGCGTTGACTCCTTCAGCCGCTCAGCCTCGGGCAGCTTATCCCGGACACGTCCCTCCAGAACGGAGCTTACGAGACGCTGGCCGCTGATGGTGCAAGGCACCGCTCCCTGATGGCCCAGCCATTGCCTGATCAGACTGATCCCATGGTAGCCATGAGCCACCGAAGCCTGAACATGCACCGGCTCCCCGATTTTGCCTGCGCGGATTAATGCGGTGCGGGCGTGATGAAGCGGCTGGAGGGGATATTGCTCCGCCACCTGAATTCGGGCTTCAGGGGACAGGCTGCGCCGGAGCAGCCGGAGAGAATCGGCGTCAGGGGCCGGAGGGGTTTCTGCCAGTACGGCTATCCCCCGCTCTGTAAGCCCGGTGATCCACTCTGGCGCTGCCGTCTTGGAGACGGTAAGCACGGTAAAGTCAACGGACCAGTCTCCCTCCAATTCACTAATGTCGGTATATGCACGTACATTCCACCGGTGAGACAGCGCCAGCCTTTTCTGCGGATCACGAAGCAGCACGCCGGCAACGTGGAAGCGGTCGGGCAGGGCCGCTGCAATCCGCAGATAGAATTCGCTTCTCCATCCTCCCCCGACAATCGCAAAGGTAATTTTGTCCATACGCTCATCCTTTCTTCAACTACTACTCTGGAGGACCATTGCGGGCCTGGGCATTGCCTTTTCGAACAATTCGGAGAAAAGGACCGGACCGCCAATTAGGGCATGTTTGCAACCTCCGAGGGGAGCAGATTTTAGTGAATTTACGTTCCAGGCAAGGTTGTGAAGGCGTACCGGAGGGTACGTCAAGCAAAAGTAATGAAGCAAGGGGCGAAAAGCGCTAAAAGATGCCCTCAAGCGGGTTTGCAACCACGGCCTGGCACCTTCTCGCCGCTATACTGCCAGTGTACAGCAAACCTGCCGATTCTTCCAAGCCTATCAAAACAGGCGTATCTTCCAAGCCACCAGAAAAGACGTATCTCCAAGCCCACCAGAACAGGCGTATCTCCATAGCCCACCAGAATTGGCGTATCTCCAAGTTCACCAGAACAGGCGTATCTCCATAGCCCACCAGAACAGGCGTACCCTTCAAAGGCTATCAAGGTGTGTCTATATCTTTGCCTTGGATTAAGAATTCCGGGCGGGCGCGTTCCTGTCCCGATCCAGATGAATTTCATTGGCGGGAACGGCGGCGATTCGCTACAATAGAGGCGTAATGTGGTGGGAATAAGCCGGGATAAAAGGGGAAGGGGTGCTATATGCTGCATGTGTCTCCGGAGGACTTTATTCTAAAACCGTCCTTCGCCAAAATATTATGCGAGCCGGAATGGAAATGGCAGCGGCGGGACAAGCCGCTTCCCAATTATGACCTGTTCTATGTGTGGAGCGGAGAAGGGGAGGTCATTCTGAACGGCAGATTTTATGAGGTGGGAAGAGGCAGCTGCTTCCTGTTCCGTCCCGGAGACGACACGTGCGCTTCTCATAATCCGCAGCGTCCGCTAACTCTGACCTACGTCCATTTTGACTTGAAGCAAGCGCCGCGGCTGTTGCCTGAGTCTTACCGGGTGTTCCGGGACAATGTGGAGTTTGAGCGGCTGCTCTCCGGCTACGTGCGGCTGTTTCTGGTGGAGCATATCTTCGGGGCGGAGGCGGAGGCCCGCTTGGTGCTTAAGCAGCTGATGATCCATCTTCTGCGGGGGGACCGGGAGGGCGAGACTGACGGAGGCGGGGAAAGTGTGCAGCTGACCGAAGCGATTCAGGAGGTGGCCAATTACATCCGGGTCAACGCGGGCAAACATCACCGGTTAGAGGAACTGGCGGCACGGGCCAATCTTTCTCCCAAGTATTTCTCGACCAAATTCCGGGCGCTGATCGGCCAATCCGTTCAATCGTACATGATCCGATCCAGAATTGAGCGCGCCGAGCACTTGCTCCGTTACGCCGGGCTGTCCGTGTCGGAGGTAGCGCATGTGCTGGGATACCGGGATGTGTTTTTCTTCAGCAGGCAGTTCAAGCTTCATACGGGCAAGAGCCCTTCGGAAATCCGTTGAGTGCCGTCCGGTAGTCAGGTCGGGTGACACAATTGCGGGAGGATCTGTCTGTCGGATGACTGGCGGTTCTGTGCGTGGAGACTGAGTGTGCTGGCGGTGGAGTAACTGGGGGCACTGTCGGTGCTTTAACTGGGTACCCTCGTGGAGTAACGGGAGGGCGCTTGTTGGTGGAGTAACTGGTGGATTAGCTGAAGGGCTTGTTGGTGGAGTAACTGGTGGATTAGCTGAAGGGCTTGTTGGTGAAGTAACTGAAGATAGTGTCGGTGGACTAACTGGAGATCTACTGGTGCGCTAACGGAAATTTTTTCCGCTAATTGTGCTAATTAAGGTAATTCTACCAAGATAACGGAAAAAATTTCCGTTATCTCACGAACAGACAACAAAAAAGAGCTCAAAAGCAGGAATCTGAGGGTCTTAACGGAAAAAATTTCCGCTAATTCTGAAAGTTTGGGTGACTTTCGGTTATTAGCGGAAATTTTTTCCGTTAAAATAGGCGGAAGGGAAGAGCTACAGTGAGTCGGCGGTTCCGCAATGGATGTAAGCGTGCTGTAGGAGGCCCGAGCAAGCCGCATGTGCGGCCCCCGCCCCATCCCAGCGGATCCAGCCACAGTCGCGCCCCCGCCCGGCCCAGCGGATCCAGCCACAGTCGCGCCCCCGCCCCGTCCCAGCGGAGCAAGCCACAGGCGCGCCCCGCCCGGCCCAGCGGAGCCAGCCACAGTCGCGCCCCCGCCCCATCCCAGCGGAGCAAGCCGCATGTGCGGTCCCCGCCCCGTCCCAGCGGAGCAAGCCGCTGCTGCGCTCCCGCTCCTGCTCTGCCGGCCCCTGCCCGGTCTCGCCTGCGCCCGCCTCCCCTCTACAAGCCTGTGCTTGTCTCCACGCTGTTGTACGCGGGGAGAGCCTCGCGGGTCAGGAACTCTGTGTCCATCTGCTTGGCCAGGTACTGCTCACCGAACAGCATGTCATACTGAAGCAGACGGTAGTCATTAATGAAGCTCTTCCACTCCTCCGGAACAGCCTGGGTCAGGGAGCCGCCGGAGTCCACCGCCAGATTGCGAAGCAGGCCGGGAAGTGTCTTATAGAGCTGAGAATTGAAGGCGAATTGTCCGGGTGCCTCCAGGGACAGCGCGTTTAATACATACGAGCCGAGAAAGGATGCGCTGATAACGGGCTCCGGCTCATTTTCCAGCGGGAAATTGGACCAGACCACATACGGCACACTATGCATCTTCTTCAGCTCCTCCAGACTCCACGCCCCTATGTCGGCCGAGTGAATGAATCCGGTCTTCTCGTACACGTAGTAGTCATACCCCAGCATGGGCAGATGATCTCCATAGAAAATGATGAAGGTGGGCTCATCCGATTGCTCATAATGCTCAATCAGCAGCCGCAGGGCATCGTCCGCATCGCGTGCTCCCTGAGTGTAGGTCTCAAGCATTTGTTTGGCCGCCGCGGGAATATCTCCTTCCACCGAAATTGTGGTACCCCCGTAGCGGTCATCGTCATACGGACCATGATTCTGCATGGTTACCGTATAGGTAAACACCGGCTCCTCCGATTCCTCCGTGGCCTGGATAATGCTCCGGGCCGCCTCCGCATCGCTGATAAAAGCCCCCTTGTACTCCGGCTCCGTGAAATGTCCGATGCTCTTGAAGCCCTCAAAGCCCAGCCACTTGTACACGTTGTTCCGGTTCCAGAACCAGCCCTCGTAGGGGTGGATGGCTAAGCTGCGGTACCCGTTTCCGGCAAAGAAGCTGGCCAGGCTGGGCAGCGGCCTGCTGATATACTGCTGATACGGGATAGAGCCGCTGGGCAAAAGGCTGGTGGAAAGCCCGGTCAGGATTTCAAATTCCACATTGCTGGTCCCTCCTCCGAATTGGGGAGAGAGCATATAGCCCGAGCGGGATTCCTGCTGGAGCTTATGAATGGTGGGAAGCGGATCCTCACTGAAGGTCACGTTGGGCAGCAGAGTAGGGTCCCAGAAGGCTTCATTCATGATAAAAATTACATTGGGCGCTTGGGACACGGATGGGGTTGGGGTCTGGCTAAAAACACTGACTGTATCCTGCTCCCCTTTTCGGTCTTCCAGCAGTTGGCTGGCAATGCCGGCAATTGCCGGCTCTCCGTAACCGGCAGGCTTTGCGATAATAGAATTCTTGATGTTCAGCGTGAACGCCAGCAGCAGCCCGTTGGCCTCGTAATTCTCATGCTGGTTCCATATGATCGGGGAAGCTCCCGCACGGGCCAGCATCTGGCTGGACCAGGAGGTCTGCCACGCAAAGGAAGCGATCGTTCCGGCTGCAAGCAGGCCCAGCGCGATCCGGCTGCGCCAAGAGACGGCAAACCGGCCCAGAAACAAGCGGGCGGCAACCAGCAGCAGGATGACAGCCACGATTGCCCCAATGCGGAGCAGCCCGGCTTTGTCGGTGACGAGCGGTGCTATATTGGTTCCTTCCTTGCTCAGGATAATGTCCCAAGGGAAGAAGGGCTCTCCAATAAGCTTGGTCTTGTAGAAGCTGATAAGGGATACCAGCGAGAGCAGTGCAGTTGCTGCGGCTATAGATAAAAAGAGGGCTCCGATCAGGCTGTACAGGATAAGAAGCAAACCGGCGATAAGGGTTGCGTTGACGGCAAAGAGGCCGTGATTGGCGCTGATCCAGTTCAAGGCATCAGACAGCGAGCCTCTGCCGATCCATTCTATTCCAATGCCCATCAAGATAGTTGCCACGCTCAGAGCGGCTCCAATGGAGAGGGTCTTGATTACAATATTTCTGGACAACAGGGCGGAGAGAAGCTCCTTGCGTCCATCCGGTTGCGCATACCGGGATCGTTTCATAGCGCGAATCACTCCTGTCTTTAAGGGATTTGCAATCGCAAATGCCAGCCGAGGATAAACGCCTATCGGCGTCTTTTTGACGCTAACGCATTTGTCAAGAAGTCGAGCCGCTTCCACGTGTATGCTTTCTGAGACTTTGAAAAAAAAGCAAGGAGCCTGTAGGGACAGGCTCCTTGCTCGGTTTCCGAGGTCTAGCGCCAGCAGTTGGGAACCTGCCTCGAAAGAGAAGCCTCCAATTTGTGGGGCTTCCTTGCCTAGCTGTGCTGCCGATTGTTCTTTACATGGTAACAACGGCAGGTGAATAAACAATGAATCAAATGTAAACAAATTGTAAATCCAGACGGAATGGTTTATTCTCCCGTCCAGGTCCTGACAATCCGGTCGGAGGGAAGCAGGAAGGTGAGCAGTCCCAGCAGCGGCAGGAAGGAGCATATCTTCATCACGAAGCTGATGCCGGTGGAGTCGGCCATCCATCCCAGGGCAACGGAGCCAAGGGCTCCCATGCCGAAGGCAAGGCCGGTGATCAGACCGGATACCGTGCCGATTTTGCCGGGGACCAGCTCCTGGGCATAAACCACGGTTACCGAGAAGCTGGAGAGCAGAATGAAGCCCATGACAGCCAGAATGGGGTAAGCCCAGAACGTGTTGGCGTACGGAAGCACCAGGGCAAAGGGAGCTGCGCCAAGCATGGAGAAGAACAGCACATTTTTCCGGCCGAAGCGGTCTCCGAGCGGCCCGCCGAAGAAGGTGCCAATGGCTCCGGCGCCGAGAAAGCAGAAGATGTACCATTGGGCGTTGCCCACGCCGGTATGAAGCACATCCCGCAGATAGAAGGCGTAATAATTGCTGATGCAGGCGCTGTACCAGGAACGGGCGAACACCAGAGTGACCAGCATGATCAGGGCGTTGCGGATCTTGCGCTTGCGCTCCGGGCTGAAGACAGCGGCCTGGCTGCTTCTTGCCGCTCTGGGGTTCGCTCTGAGAAAGGAGCGGTACCACTTGGCCACATGCCATTGCACAAAGACGGCCGCCGCGGCCACGATGGTAAACCAGATGGCGCCAAATTGTTTGGCCTGTACGAAGATCAGGGCGGTCATAATGGGCCCGAGAGATTGTCCCGCATTGCCTCCTACCTGGAAGATAGACTGAGCCAGTCCGCGCTGGGAGCTGGAGGCGGCCATATTGGCCACTCGGGAGCCCTCGGGGTGAAATACGGCAGAGCCCATTCCCACCATGATTACCGCGGCAATCACCAGCCAATATTGGGAGGCGAAGGCCAGCGTCAGCATGCCGCAGAAGCTGGCGACCATCCCTGCCGGAAGCAGCCAGGGGGAGGGATTCTTATCCGTGTATAAGCCCACGACAGGCTGGAGAATGGAAGCGGTCAGGTTCAGGCCGAAGGTGATGAAGCCTACCTGAAGATAAGACAGACTCATCTCCTCTTGCAGAATCGGCAGAATGGCCTGGATGACCGACTGCATGGAGTCATTAAGCAGATGCACCAGGCTGATGGCAAACAGGATGCCGTATATGGTAGCCTGGCCGAAGGAATTGAAGGGTTGGTTCTTGGCTCCCGAGCCGTTGGGAAATGGGGTGGATGTGGCTGACAATTGTTTCTCTCCTCTCTGGCAAGCAAAATATATAAACCGACTTCATCCGCGCATTTTCAGCGCAGCGAAGCCGGTTGCAGGCAGTATAATAGGCGGTGCCGGGTTTTAAGCTTCCTTGGGCCGGGACTTGTCATGGAGAACGCCGAGGGCTTCCCCCATCCTCACCTTAACGCCAACGGCGAGTCCGTCTCTTGGAGTAAAGCTATTATTCTCGAACAAAAGCACCACAGTGGAGCCGAATTCGAAGTAAGCCAAATCTCCGCCGCGCTCGAGCACATTCGGCAGGGGAGACACATACTGGATGCTGCTGACATTCATGGCCCCTACCTTAACCACGGCAAGCTCTCCCTGGGCATGACGGATATAAGTAACCAGCCGTTCATTGCGCGACAGCACCCGCCGCATGTGAACAAGCCCGAAGTCATTGACAGGATAGACCTTGCCCGGAATATGCTCTTTCTCCAGAATCCGGCCGGCTACGGGTGAATGAATCCGGTGGTAGTCGGTGGGACTCAGGTAGAGCACCATGAAGCAGCCGTTGGTATAGCTTACGGCCCGCGGGGAGCTGTTGAGCAGTTCCTCAATGGTATAGTCCTGCCCCTTGATCTGCAGCATCTGTCCTTCATGAATAGGGCCGATGCCGGTAATCAGGGAATCCACCGGGCTTACCACCGTATCGGCGGCGGAATCCACCGGACGCAAGCCAGGCTTCAGACGGCGGGAGAAAAAGTCGTTCAGCGATGCATACTCACGCACATGCTTCTCCGCATCCTCAATCCGGATTCCGTAGGAGCGGGCGAACCAGGGAATCAGACGGCGGCTCGCTCTGGATTTGGCGAACGTCCCGGTCAACCGGGAGATGCTTTTGCGGGAGGACAGTTCAGTCAGCAATCGAAAAAAGCGTTTGGACATAGCCTATAGTCACCTGTTTTCTTTGGCATTCAATACCTCCTATACTACCATACCCGATAAAAATATGTCACGCACCGGATCAGCCGCTTAGGAATATTCAATTCAAGGTTTATTCATTAAGGATTGCCAAACGGGCCAACTTCCATTATAGTAATTGTAATCGCATACGCGTTTACGGGGGCTGGATGTAGTCCGGCTGAGATTGGAACCGTTTTGTAATTGTTCCTGACCGTTTATCTGATCCAGGTAATGCTGGCGTAGAGAATTGACGAGCCTGACGGCCATTCGTTTATTCTCGAATGGTTTTTTTGCTGTAATTTGGGAAAGGAGCGAGGAGAAATGATCCCATTTTCACAGATTTTGCATGACCATGCCCGGGAAATATGGGAAGAGAACCACCGGCACCCTTTTCTTGCCGGACTGCGGGATGGAACCCTGCCGCCGGACCGGTTCGCTTATTATATGAAACAGGATTATATTTATCTGATTGATTACGCCAGAATCTTTGCTTACGGAAGCATCAAGGCGGAGGATCTGGAGACCATGGGGATGTTCGCCAGGCTGCTCGAAGGCACATTGAATACGGAGATGGAGCTTCACCGGCAATATGCAGCCCGCCTGGGCATAAGCCGCGAGGCGTTGGAGCAGACCCGGCCGGCCCCCGCCACCATGGCGTATACCCGATACCTCCTGGATACGGCGGGCTCCGGATCGCTGGCAGAGCTGACCGCAGTGCTGCTGCCCTGCATGTGGAGCTACTGGGAGATTGGCACAGCTATAGCGCAGCATCCCGGCGCACTCTCTCATCCGTTGTATGGCGAGTGGGTCTTGATGTATTCCTCGGAGGAATTCGGCGAGCTGGCCCGCTGGTGCATCGGGCTGATGGACCGTCTGGCCGAGGGTTTGTCCGAACAAGAGCGGCAGCTGCTGCAGGAGCATTTCAACACGGCCTCCCGATATGAATATTCCTTCTGGGAGATGGCGTATCAGGGGGATCCCGGTGATTCCGGCTCTCCGGAGAAGCGCGCCCAAGAGGAGTGGCAGGTTTGAGCAGAATGGAAGCGGACCGGGATGTGCTTGCCGTCGAAGGACTGACCTATTCCTTCACTCCCGAAATTCAATTGTTCGACAAGCTGGATTTCCTCATCCGGCAAGGGGAATTCGTTTCCTTTCTGGCGCCGAGCGGAGTGGGCAAAACCACGCTGTTCCGGCTGATCGCCGGGCTGCTTGAGCCGGAGGCGGGAACGATCCGCCTGGCGGAACAAGCCGGATTGGGGTCAGCCGGGCCCCGTGGCCGTGTAGGCTACATGCCCCAGCAGGACTGCCTGATGCCTTGGCGGAATGTATGGGAGAACGCTTCGCTTGGCCTGGAAATAGCCGGAGTGCCCCGCAAGGAGGCGAAGCGCCGGGTTCTGGAGCTGCTCCCGTCCTTCGGGCTGGAGGGCAAGGAAAACAGCTATCCGGCGGAGCTGTCAGGAGGGATGCGGCAGCGGGTTTCCTTCCTGCGCACTCTGCTGTGCGGTTATGAGCTTCTGCTCCTGGATGAGCCGTTCAGCTCCCTCGATGCCATTACCCGGCTTCATATGCAGGAATGGCTGCTGGAGATATGGGAGCGCCACCGCTGCACCGTGATGTTCATTACCCATGATGTGGAGGAGGCGCTGTTCCTGTCCGACCGGGTGCTCGTGGCTCACGAGTCTCCCATCCGCAGACTGCGGGAATTCAGCGTCCCTCTGTCCCGCCCGCGAAGCTATGAGGCTCTGGCCGACTCCTCCTTGTTCTCAGCCAAGCAAGACATTCTCCGGCTGCTAAGGGGCGGCAGTCTTCATTCGGACAGGAGCGGAGGAGGTGAGCGCCAATGAAGGCGCTGCTGTATAAGTATGGTCCGGCAGCCGGTTTTTTTGTGCTGCTAGCCGCTCTGTGGGAGACGGCGACGCGGACGCTGCAGGTTCCCCACTATCTTGTGCCCAGGCTTTCGTCCGTGCTTGTCTCCATCTGGGAGACGAGGGCACTGCTTCTGAGGCATTCCCTGTACACGCTGCAGGAGGCGTTGATCGGGCTGGTTTTCTCCGTCATCTTCGGTGTTTTGCTGGCGGCGCTTATCGAAAGCTTCGGGCTGGCCCGAAGAATGCTGTATCCCTTGCTCATCGCTTCCCAGACCATCCCCATTGTGGCCCTGTCGCCTATTATGGTGATGTGGTTCGGTTATGAAATATGGAGCAAGGTTGCCATTGTCATCCTGTTTACATTTTTCCCGATTGCAGTGGGCACCGTGGACGGCTTCCGCCGGACGGACGAAGGTACGCTGGAGCTGATGAAGACCATGGGGGCAAGCAGCCGCCAGATATTCCGCAAGCTGAAGATCCCGTCGGCGCTGCCCTCCTTCTTCACCGGATTGAAGGTGGCTGCCACGTTCAGCATCGGCGGAGCCACCATCGGCGAATGGCTGGGAGCTGATTCGGGTCTGGGCACTTACACCAAACGGGCCTCCAGCATGCTGCGGGCCGAAGCGGTTTTTGCCGGTGTGCTGGTGCTGTCCCTGTTGGGAATTATGATGTTTCTTTTGGCCAAGTGGCTGGAGAGCCGGGTGTTTTCATGGCGGCGGAATCCCCCTGAATAAGGAGCATTCCGCAATGCCGCTTATATATCAGATCATAAAACAATCCCCCAAAAGTGACGAGATGCTTCGAAGTAAAGTCCGAGTACTTTTGGGGGAGCCCCCGAATGAAAATGCCCCAGTCCGGCATTTTCGTAAAAAAATAAGTGAGTGAGGGAGAGAGGTATTATGCTGAAAGTTTGGAAATGCGGTCTGGCGGCAGTCATGGCGGCGGCAATGTTGACAGCGGCAGGCTGCGGAAGCGCAAAAGAAGGGGCGGGCAGCGGGGAAGGGGAGCAGGAGCTTACTGTACTGCTGGATTGGTATCCCAATGCGGTTCATTCCTTCTTGTTCGCGGCGGAGAAGGAAGGATACTTCAAGGAGGCGGGATTAAAGGTTAAACTGGAGACACCCGCCGGTACGGATGATGCGGTCAAGCTGCTTGCCGCAGGCAAGGCTGATCTGGCCCTGAGCTACCAGACGGTGGTGGCCATCTCCCGGGCGGAGGATATTCCCGTGGTAGCTGTGGCGGCAATTGTGCGCCATCCCTTGAACCAATTGTTCGTGCTGGAGGAGAGCGGGATCAAGCGCCCCAAGGATCTGGAGGGCAAAACAATCGGCTATCCCTCCATTCCTCTGGATGAGGGGATGATCGATACCATGGTCAAGGCAGACGGGGGAGACCCGGCCAAGGTGAAATTTACCGACATCGGCTGGGATCTGATTCCGGCCCTGACTACCAAGAAGGTAGACGGGATTATCGGCGGATATATCAATCATGAGAAGCTTCTGATGGAAAAGGAAGGCTTCAAGCTGGGCGCATTCGATCCGGTAAAATATGGCGTGCCCGACTATTATGAGCTGGTGCTTACTGCAAGCGAGGACGGTTTGGACAAAAAAGCCGAAACCATCAAGAAGTTCATTGACGCCGCGGCCAAGGGCTATGAGTACACTGTCAAAAATCCTGAAGCATCCCTGAACAATCTGCTGGAGCAGCAGAACAAGGATTTCCCGTTGGATCCCGAGGTGGAGAAGCAGAGCTTGCACATTTTACTGCCGTTGATGGACCCGGGCAAGGAGAAGTTCGGCGCCCAATCGGAGGCATCATGGCAGTCGGTGATAGACTGGCTGAAGCAGGTGGAGCAATTGAGGACAACACCCGCCGCCAAAGACGCTTTCCGGAATCTGTAGAAGCTGCCAGAGATGGCATCAGTAGCCCCTTAGTCTCTCTCCGGATGAGAATAAGGGGCTTTTTATGCGCCGATTGGGTCTATAGACGGACAAAAGTGTCAGAAAAAGATGATATAATAGTTAAAATTCGACAAATCGACCGTTGGAGATAAATAATGAAAAGGGGGTATACGGCCGGTATGTCGCCCAAGAAAAAAGTATGGAATCATTCCCTGGAGCTTGCTGTTACGTGGATGAGCGGGCTGCTGGTGCTGTTTATCGCCAACACCACCCTGTTCCGCTATTACGGAGCCAGTGTGGGCGATCCTTGGTTTAATTATTTGCTCGCTGCCGTGATCTTGACGCTTGTGGCAGTGGTTACAGTGAAACTCCGTCGGTATCACAAGGATGTGCTGCTGGCCAACTCCCGCATCAAGCGGGTAGACGGGATGAACGGGGAACAGTTCGCCCAATATATCAGCGGGATCGGCTGCAAGGAAGGCTGGAGCATCGAATTGGGGCCTACGGAAGCGTCAGGGACGCTTTTGTATCTGGATAAGGATGAGACCCGGATGATGGCAGTGCTCCATACCGGCAAGCGCAAGCTGACCCGGGACAGCATTGCTGCAGCCTGGACACGCTGCCGGAAGCATGAATCTGCCGCTGGCGGATGCAATATCTGGTACATTACCAACTCCAGCTTCACCTCCCAGGCGCGCAAGGAGGCTGCCGGATTGGATATCCATCTCATGGACCGGAGAGTGCTGATAGAAAGTTTGGCCAAGACGCCTGTTGTCCCGTTGTTTCCCGCGCCGGCGAAGAAAACAGGGAAGAAATAGCGTCAACCGGACCGCCAGGCATCTAAGCTTGGCGGTTTTCCGTTTCAAAGGGGGATTATTCGTGCTCCCCGAGGGAATGCAGCATTGGTTATAAGCGTGGTTAAGATCACCTGAACAGGGAATGATAACCTAGCCAAGTTTGCAAACACGCCCTTAGCGAAAGGAGGGTTAATTGCATGATTGCCAAAATCTACAAAAAAATGTGTCTGATTTTGGCGGAAAAAGCGGCTGAATAAGCCGGAGTAATGGACTCTGCAACAATTTTGTAATATTTATCTATGAAAATGGCATTTGAAAACGCAAACAATTGTCAAAATAAAATCTTTTTAATGTAAGCGTTTGTACACTCTTTACGAATGAAAAAAGATTAGCTATAATCAAAAATATCAAAGGGTTGTGAAAATATTCACGTGAAACCGTAACATACTTCACAGTAGCCAAGCTGGAATAAATATGTTACTGTGATAAGTGTCACAATAACGTGGATATCCTTGTTTAATATAAAAACCTGAATCAGGTATAGGAGGCAGAGTTATTATGGCGGTTAAAGAAACCAAACTAAAAGAGCAGCTGACAGCGCAAGAGCAGGTTGACCAGTTGATCCAACGCGCTAAAGTAGCCTATCAGGAGTACATGAAGCTGGATCAAGCACAAATCGACAAGATCGTTCAAGAAATGGCTTTGGCCGGGCTTGACAAGCATATGTATCTGGCCAAGCTGGCTGTGGAAGAAACCGGCCGCGGCGTATATGAAGACAAAATTACGAAGAATATATTCGCAACAGAATATATCTACCACAGCATCAAGTATGAAAAAACCGTCGGTGTCATCGAAGAGAACCCATACGAAAACTTCAAGAAAGTGGCTGAGCCGGTTGGTGTAATCGCAGGCGTAACTCCTGTTACTAACCCGACTTCCACAGCCATGTTCAAATCCTTGATCGCCGCTAAGACCCGGAATCCGATTATCTTCGCATTCCATCCATCCGCTCAGAAGTGTTCGTCTGCAGCAACTAAGGTCTTGCTGGACGCAGCTGTAGCCAACGGTGCTCCGGAGCATGCAATCCAATGGATCGAAACTCCTTCTATTGAAGCAACCAATATCTTGATGAACCACCCCGGCATCTCCTTGATCCTGGCAACCGGCGGTCCCGGCATGGTTAAAGCAGCTTACAGCAGCGGCAAACCGGCTCTGGGCGTAGGCGCGGGCAACGTTCCGGCTTTCATCGAGAAGTCTGCCAATATCAAACAAGCAGTCAACGACATCATCCTATCCAAATCCTTCGACAACGGTATGATCTGTGCTTCCGAGCAAGCGGTTGTTATCGAAGAATCCATCTATGAAACCACCAAGAAGTGCTTCGCCGACCAAGGCTGCTACTTCCTGAACCCGCAAGAGATCGAGCAACTGACCAAGCTTGCGATCAACCTGGAGAAATGTGCGGTTAACCCGGTTATCGTAGGTCAACCGGCTGTGAAGATCGCTGAGATGGCTGGTCTGACTGTTCCGGCCAACACCAAGATCCTGATTGCTGAAATCTCCGGCGTAGGCACCAAGTTCCCGCTGTCTGCCGAGAAGCTGTCCCCGATCCTGGCTTGCTACAAGGTCAAGAACGCAGATCAAGGCATTGAGCGCGCAGCTGAAATCGTAGCTTTCGGCGGCATGGGCCACAGCGCGGCAATCCACTCCAACGACCAAGACGTGATCACTGCATTCGCGAACCGTCTGCAAACCGGCCGTGTCATCGTCAACTCCCCTTCGACTCACGGGGCCATCGGCGATATTTACAACACCAACCTGCCTTCTTTGACACTGGGCTGCGGCTCTTACGGCGGAAACTCCACTGCGTCGAACGTAACGGCAGTCAACTTGATCAACATTAAAAGGGTGGCTTACCGTACCGTGAATATGCAATGGTTTAAAGTACCTCCGAAGATTTACTTCGAAAAGGGAGCGACTCAATATCTGGCCAAAATGCCTGATATCTCCCGTATCGCAATTATTACTGACCCGATGATGGTTAAATTCGGTTATGTCGAGAAGATTGAATACTACCTGCGCAAGCGTCAAAATCCGGTATATGTTGAAGTATTCTCCGAGGTTGAACCGGATCCTTCCGTTGAAACCGTAGAACGCGGCCGGGCCATGATGGAACGCTTCCAACCGGACTGCATCATCGCACTGGGCGGCGGTTCCGCAATGGACGCAGCGAAGGCTATGTGGCTGTTCTTCGAATATCCGGACACGGACTTCGGCGCCATCAAGCAAAAGTTCATGGATATCCGCAAACGGATCTACAAATATCCACGCCTGGGCAAAAAAGCGAAGTTTGTCGCTATTCCGACAACCTCCGGTACAGGCTCGGAAGTTACTTCCTTCGCGGTTATTACCGACAAAAACGCAGGCAACACCAAGTATCCGCTGGCTGACTATGAGCTGACTCCGGATGTTGCAATCATTGACCCTGAATATGTGCTGACTCTGCCGCGCGGTCTGGTGGCCGATACCGGTATGGACGTACTGACTCATGCGATTGAAGCTTATGTATCCATCATGGCCAATGACTATACCGATGGTCTGGCAATGAAGGCCATTCAGCTGGTATTCGAAAATATCGAGAAATCCTATGCCGGAGATCCGGTTGCCCGTGAAAGAATGCATAACGCATCGACTATCGCCGGTATGGCCTTCTCCAATGCGTTCCTGGGAATCAATCACAGCCTGGCGCATAAATGGGGTGCCGAGTTCCATACTCCGCACGGACGTACCAATGCCATCCTGATGCCTTATGTCATCCGCTATAACGCAACCAAGCCGACTAAATTCGCTTCGTTCCCGAAATATGACCACTTCATCGCCGACCTTCGCTATGCGGAGATTGCACGGGTGCTGGGCTTGCCTGCCCGTACAACAGAAGAAGGAGTCTCCAGCCTGATCAAGGCGATTCAGGAGCTGAACAAGAAGCTGAACCTGCCTGCAACCTTCCAGGATGCCGGCATCGATGCCAAGGAATTTGAGGTCAAGGTTGACTATCTGGCCGACCGCGCCTTCGAGGACCAATGCACCACGGCCAATCCGAGAATGCCGCTTGTTACCGAGCTTGCCGATATCTACCGCAAAGCGTTCTACGGCAAGGAATAATCCAGTATTTCTGCCTGCAAAAACCCTGGTTGTCCAGGGACGCAACAAGACTAGGAACAGACGCAACAACGCATCATTAATAGTGTAGGTTTTACGACAATGGGGATTGTGCAAGTCTGCAATCCCCATTGTTTTCTCATTTAGAGGAGAAACGTATCACTATTGGGAGGTGCGGCAATGTCTGTGATGCAGCTGGATGCTCCGGTAAAACCGGATCAGAATTCACCCTGGCGCTTTTTTAACAAGGGCAAATGGATGACCCAAGTGGATCTTCCTGATTTTCTGGAAAAAAATCTTAGTCCCTACGAGGGCAATGGCGATTTTCTGGTTGGCCCGACCGAACAGACCCGCCGGTTGTGGGAAATGATACAGAAGCTCTCCCGGGAGGAACGGGAAAAGGGCGGCGTCCTTGATATTGATGTGAATACCATCTCTTCAATCGTATCCCATGCTCCCGGATATCTGGATAAGTCCCTGGAGAGGATCGTCGGTCTGCAGACGGATGAGCCCTTCAAGCGGAGCATTCAGCCCTTCGGCGGCATTCGGATGGTAATCGATTCTTGTGAGGCTTACGGGTACAAGCTTCCGGAACAGATGGTCAAGCTATTTACAGAGGTCCGTAAAACTCATAACCAGGCCGTATTTGACGCTTATACCTCAGAGATGCGCGCGGCGCGCAAAGCCGGGATTATTACCGGATTGCCTGATGCGTACGGACGGGGCAGGATTATTGGGGATTACCGCAGAATTGCTCTTTATGGGGTGGACGCGCTAATCGCCTACAAGCAAAAGGATCAGCTTCTTCTGGAGATCGACGAGCTCTCGGACAGTACAATCCGGGCCAGGGAAGAGCTCTCCGAGCAGCTTCGTTCCTTGCAGGAACTGAAGAAGATGGCCCGCTCTTACGGACATGATATCGGATTGCCCGCACGCAATGCTACTGAGGCTGTTCAATGGACTTATTACGGCTATTTGGCCGCGATCAAGGAACAGAACGGAGCCGCAATGAGTTTGGGCCGGGTATCCAGTTTCTTGGATATTTATATCGAACGCGACCTAAAAGAAGGAGCGTTGACAGAAGAGCAAGCCCAGGAGTTGGTTGACCATTTCATCATGAAGCTGCGGATCGTGAAATTCCTCCGCACACCGGAATATAATGAGCTGTTCAGCGGCGATCCCACCTGGGTTACCGAGGCAATCGGCGGCATGTCCTTGAATGGTGCGACCAGAGTAACCAGGAATTCATTCCGGTTTCTACAGACCCTGTATAACTTGGGGCCAGCTCCCGAGCCCAACCTGACGGTGTTATGGTCCACGCGGCTGCCGCAGAATTTCAAGGAGTTCTGCGCCAAAGTTTCTATAGAGACCAGTTCCATTCAATATGAGAATGATGATCTCATGCGGCCTCATTACGGAGATGACTACGGGATCGCCTGCTGTGTCTCGGCCATGCGCATCGGCAAGCAGATGCAATTCTTCGGCGCCCGGGCCAATCTGGCCAAAGCCCTGCTGTATGCCATCAACGGCGGCACAGACGAGAAGCTGGGTCTGCAGGTTGCACCTGTATTTGCCCCCGTTACGTCAGAGGTGCTGGAGTATAACGAGGTAATGCAGAGATACGACCAGATGCTGGAATGGCTGGCCAGGCTGTACATGAACACCTTGAATGTCATACACTATATGCATGATAAGTATAGCTATGAGCGGCTTGAGATGGCTCTGCATGACCGTGAGATTTTCCGCACCATGGCTTGCGGAATCGCCGGTTTATCCGTTGTCGCCGACTCTCTTTCGGCCATCAAGCACGCCAAGGTCACGCCTGTACGCAATGACAACGGAATCGCCGTGGATTTCACGATAGATGGAGATTATCCCCAATACGGCAACAACGACGAACGGGTAGACAGCATAGCCTCGGGTATTGTGGAGCTGTTCATGAACAAGCTGCGCAAGCACAAGGCCTACCGCGGCGCGGTTCCTACCATGTCTGTGCTGACGATTACGTCCAATGTGGTTTACGGAAAGAAAACGGGGGCTACCCCTGATGGTCGGAAAGCGGGCGAGCCTTTTGCCCCGGGGGCCAATCCGATGCACGGACGCGACAAGAAGGGGGCATTGGCCTCGCTCAACAGCGTATCCAAGCTGCCTTACGAGCACGCACTTGATGGAATATCCAACACGTTTTCCATCATCCCCAAGGCTCTGGGACGGGAGATGTCAGACCGCAAGCGGAATTTGGTTGCGCTGATGGACGGGTATTTCGGCAGGATGGGGCATCATTTGAATGTGAATGTGTTTGACCGGGAGCAGCTGCTAGATGCGATGGAGCATCCGGAGAAGTATCCGCAGCTTACGATCCGGGTTTCCGGCTATGCGGTTAACTTCACTAAGCTAAGCCGGGAACAGCAGCTGGATGTGATTAACCGGACCTTCCACAGCAAGGTGTGAAGAGCCTATTGCCTTGCGGAGCAAGACGTTTCCCGGCATTGAAGCATGGGTTCGTGTGAAGGCCGGTAACAATATATTTTTTGGGAGGGGGCGTCAATAATGGTAACCGGACGCATACATTCCTTAGAAACCTTCGGTACTGTTGACGGTCCGGGCATACGGTTTGTGCTGTTCATGCAGGGCTGTGCGCTGCAGTGCATGTATTGCCATAATCCGGATTCATGGAATCCTTCTGCCGGCAAGCCCATGACTGTAGAACAGGTGTTAAGCGAAATTGAGCCTTACCTGACTTATTACGAGGGCTCGGAAGGAGGGCTGACCGTTACGGGGGGAGAACCTACCCTTCAGCCTATCTTCGTGGCGCAGCTGTTCCGGGAGGTGCATGCCCGGTGGAAGCTGCATACAGCGTTGGATACTTCAGGCTTCAACGACGCTTCCCACCTGGAGGAATTGCTGGCGGAGACGGACCTGGTATTGCTTGATCTGAAGCAGATCAACCGGGAGAAGCACATCAAGCTCACCGGACAGCCTAATGACCGGATTCTGAAGTTCGCCCGATGGCTGTCCGATAACGGCAAGAAGATGTGGGTCAGACATGTGCTGGTACCGGGAATAACCGATGACGAAGAGGATTTGCTGGGACTCGGGAGGTTTATCGGTACTCTGCAGACGGTAGAGAAGGTGGAGATTCTTCCCTACCATCAGATGGGTGTCTATAAGTGGGAGCAGTTGGGAAAGGCCTACCCGCTGGAGGGCGTGCCTACGCCTACCGAGGCAGAAGTGGCGCGGGCAAAACGGTTGATCGAGCTGGGACAAGCAAGCTCGGACGGCATTGCAGCAGCCAACAGGGAATAACGTTAGAGATTGTAATACGCCGCGGGAGCAGAGGCTTATGCCTTTGACACTGCGGCGTATTTTGGCATTCGGCTTATGCGTTGCGCAAATAATCCTTGAGGGCCTCCTGCCAAGGACGCAGGGGCTTGAAGCCGTTGGTGCGGATGGCCAAGGAATCCAACACGGAATATGCGGGCCGTTTGGCCGGCCGCGGGAACTGTTCAGTCGTGCAGGGACGAAGGTCCACCGGCAAACCTTTCTCCGCAAAGATCGAAGCGGCGAGCTCATACCAGCTGCATTCACCCGCGTTCACGGCATGATAGATGCCGTAATATTCGGTTGCCACCAGCTCCAGCAGAAAGGCGGCCAGATCCGCCGCATTGGTGGGGCAGCCCCGCTGGTCATGGACAACGGACAGCGGGGATTGTTTTTCTGCCAGCTTAAGCATGGTGTTCACGAAATTGGAGCCGTGTTTGCCGTAGAGCCAGGCAGTCCGAACCACATACCAGCGGGGGTTCAGGCTGGCAGCCAGCTGTTCTCCGGCCAACTTGGTCAACCCGTACACAGTCTGGGGATTGGTCCGGTCATATTCCCGGTACGGCTCGGCCTTGGTCCCGTCGAACACATAATCGGTGCTGACAATACAGCATTTGGCCCCGGTTGCCGCCGCGGCAGCGGCAATATTGCGGGTACCCAATGTGTTGATCCGGTACGCTTCGTCAGGCTGTTGCTCTGCCAGATCAACGGCGGTGTAGGCTGCCGCATGAATGACCGCATCGGGCTGCAACCGTCCCAATGTTCTGAGGCATTGGGACAGATCGGCAATATCCAGCGTATCTCGGTCAGTTCCATGTCCTTGCCAGCCCCGGGCGGTGATCTGCTCCATGAGTTCCCGGCCCAGCTGCCCATTTGCTCCAGTCACCAGAATCTTCATATGGGCTTCTCCTCCCGGGCCAGTATCCGGGCCAACCAGGGTTGATTGCCCAAATACCATTTGACCGTCGCAGCGATGCCGGTATCAAAGGAATGCAAGGGAGTCCAGTTCAATTCACGCCGGATTTTGGCTGAATCAATGGCGTAGCGGCGGTCGTGCCCGGGCCGGTCGGCTACATGAGTGATGAGACTCTCCGGCTTGTTAAGCTCCCGCAGCACTGTCCGCACCAATTCCAGATTGTTCCGCTCGTTGTTGCCTCCTATGTTGTATGCCTCTCCGGCCTTGCCTTCATGCAGCACCAGGTCCACGGCCCGGCAATGATCCTCCACATGCAGCCAGTCTCTCACATTCAGCCCGTCTCCATATACAGGTACGGATTCATTCTTCAGAGCCCGGGAAATAATAAGCGGAATCAGTTTCTCCGGGAATTGGTATGGTCCATAGTTATTGGAGCAGCGGGTAATGGAGGCGTTAAGCCCGAAGGTCTCGCAGTAAGCGCGCACCAGCATATCCGCCCCCGCTTTGCTGGCGGAATAAGGGCTGTTCGGCGAAAGGGGCGTCTCCTCCGTAAAATAACCTGTGGGGCCGAGGGAGCCGTATACCTCGTCGGTGGATACTTGCACGAACTTCGCCACACCCGTCTTCAATGCCGCGTCCAGCAGCACATGGGTACCCACGATATTCGTCTTGACGAAGATATCCGGTTCTCTGATGCTGCGGTCCACATGGGATTCTGCCGCAAAGTTGACTACCGCTTGAAAGCAATATCGTTGAAACAGTTCCATAACAAACGGACGGTCCGCAATATCCCCATGAACAAACTCATAGTGCTTCCCGGCGGCAAGTCCGCTCAAATTGTCAGGATTTCCGGCATAGGTCAGCGCGTCCAGATTGACCACCCGGTAATCGGGATGTTTGGCCAGGAGATAACGGATGTAGTTGCTTCCGATAAATCCGGCACCACCGGTAACGAGTATCATCATGGTGTGGAATCCTCCCATACGAAATTGTTGTCCGCCTGGGCAAGCGGCGGATGGTTGCGGTCTTTATCCGACAGTACCGGCTCGCTCACAGGCCAGTCAATGCCAAGCGCCGGATCGTTCCAGATGATGCCTCTATCATGCTCCGGGGAATAGTATCCGTCAACCTTATAGAAAACCTCCGTATCCGGCACCAGGGTGCAGAAGCCGTGGGCAAAGCCTCTGGGCACCAACAGCTGCCGGTAATTGCGCGAAGTCAGAATGAAGCCGTACCAGCTGCCGAAAGTGGGGGATCCTTGACGGATATCCACAATGACATCATAAATGGCGCCTGCCGTGACTCTGATCAGCTTGGCTTGGGCCGCAGGATTCAGTTGGTAGTGCAGACCCCGCAGCGTTCCGGCTTCCTTCGAAACGGAAATATTGTCCTGCTTGAATAAGGTGCGTACCCCAAGCTCCTCCCAGCGCGCCTGCTGGAACGTCTCTGCAAAAGAACCCCGCGGATCCTTCCGGCATACAGCCTCTGCCAGAATGAACCCGCTGGGAGACTGATTGATTATTTGCATGAAGCCACCTCGTCCGCATATGATATGGTTGCCTGTTAATCATGATATGAACGGACAGCGCTTGGAAGTATGGACGCATCTCCCGATATGCAACAAAAAAACCGGAGGCCAGAGGCACCCGGTTGAAGGCAATGGACTATCGCGGACTGGTAAAGCTGCAGTTCCCGCGGCGCTTATATCGGCGGCTTGGCATTAGATGCGGCATATTTCCGGAGGGCAATTGGGGCAGTTGACGATGCCCTTCAGGTAAGGCAGGTCGTGAATGATAATCTGACCCTGCTCGTAGCTGATCACGCCTTCATCCTTGTAGGTGCTGAGCAGCCGGTTGACGCTTTCTCTGGTGGTGCCGATCATATTGGCCAGATCCGTATTGGTCAGTTTAATGGCCAGCTTGATGCTGCCGTCCTCCAATTTCTCTCCGCATGTATTGGTCAGGCGGATCAGCGTAGAAGCCAATGCCCCTGTTTTGCCGAAAAGCATGAGGTCACGGAATTTGGACTGGGTGGTTCGCTGCATGAGCCCCATCCACTTGATGAATTCTACCGCAAAATCCCCATGCTGGTAAATCAGGATTTCCAAATCCTTCTGCTGGACAACACCCACCACACTGTCCTTGATGGCTTCACCGTTGTAGCCGTAATGCATGTCCCCATATCCGCCGAATTCCCCAAAAAAATCGCCTTTTTGGAGGATATACAAAATCAGTTCTTTGCCGTCCTCAGTGGATTTGGTAATTTTGACCTGCCCTTTGCGGATAAAGAAGAGCTTTTCCGCCTTATCCCCTTCCCAAAAGACATGAGCGCCTTCAGGCGCGTTCTGGGGGTACATAATATTTTCTAATCGGGTGAAATTTTCTTCGGAAAGAAAATGCCCAATTTGATAAGCGCTATAAATATCATCCTTTTGTGAGTCCGATGAGCTCATGAGACCTGCCCCTCCTTCCAAAAATAAAGTTAGGCGATAGTGACATTTTTCATATCTTTATTGTACACTAAATCATTTAAGCATGAAATGAATTTATTATGGCGATTTGTTCGTTTTTGTCAAAAAGCTGGCATAGGCCATTGGATTCAGATAAGTGTCCTTCCATTCCTGCATCATTCCCGCTTCCTGGAAGCTATAGCGCTGGTCCCGCCCGTTTGCTTCAATAAATATGATATGGCCGTCCTCCATAATCCCCATATCCAATCCCAGATCCGCCAATCCCGGCAGCAGGGAGGACATATAGCGGGCAATGTGCAGGGACAGCTCCCCAATGCGGTGCTTCAGATCAACCGGGTCCCACAGAGGGTGATGCAGGAAGAACATCTCCAGAGATACCACAGTTCCTCCTTGAGCCACATTGGTCAGGAACGCCCCCCGTTTGGCTGCTTTGCCTACCATGCCTGTCAGCTGCCACTCCCCGCTCTCACCGCGCTGGACGGATACCCGGATATCAAACGGGCTGCCGTCGTACCGGGCCAGCGGCAAATACTGCTGGACCAGATACTTTCTGTTCCGGAGCTTGCTTAAGAGCAAGGGAGGAATCCGCCGGAGAAAATAGCGGTGGAGCCAAGGCTGCCGTCTGCCGGACCGGTGCTTCCACAGCCAACGCCCGTCCCCGGTTTGCTTCAGCAGCATGATGCCCTGACCTACACTGCCGTTGACCGGTTTCAAGATGAGGCTGGGATACATGCCCATCATCTGTCTGATTCCATCATAGGTTGCCTGCAGGGTAACAGGGAGATGGGGAAGGATAACCGGGTCCTGCGCCAGCAGGTTATGCAAAAACAGCTTGTCATACCGCGTGTTGAGATTATAGATGTCGACGCCTGAATCGGCCAGCGCGGCAAGCTTTCTTGCCGATTTGGAATCCAGATGGATAGCGCGGTTATGAATGACTTCAGGCATGTCAATATAGGTCTGCACATAACGGCCGTTGGTGTTTACAAGAGCTTTTATCTTGGTGCGGGACGGCCCCGGCGTTAATGAGGAGAGCAACAGAAAACAGGCTTTCAGGCCGACAGAGGCAGCGCCCTCTTCGTAATAGGACATCTTCTCATGTCCTGTGCCCTTGCCCCGGCAGAGACGGCTGTAAACGGGTTTGTTCAGAAGAATACCTACATAGGGGCGTGTGGTCATGGTGTTCCCTCCTAAGAGCTTTGCGGAGCAAAGCTGGCATCGTAAGCATGAGCTTGAGCTTTGCGGAGCAAAGCTGGCATCGTAAGCATGCGCTTTAAGTTTTTGAGTTCGATAACACACGCGAAGCGGTTATTGCGAAAAAACCGGCATCGGAAGCATACGCTCTCGTACAGAATATGACTTCCGGGCTGATCTGTATGGACGATTGGCATATGCAGCCGTATTTTTCTTGCATAAGCTTAAGGAAGAGGATCGGATAAGCGAGGAGGGGACGTATATGGGCAGGCTAAAAATCGCGCTGATTTCTCCAGGCTCCTTCATTATCCCTTCGGAGCGCAGCAGCTCTGTGGAGCAGGTCATGAAGGCTTTGGCCGACCAGATCGGCTTATATACGGATTGCACTATCTATGGTATCCGCGAGGGCGGCTTGCGGACGGTGGAGCATCAAGGGCCGGTACGCTATCTCCGCCCTTCCGGGAGGAAGGGATATGTAGCAGGCGTTATCCGGAGTCTGGGCAGGGAAGGCTATGATCTTATCTCGGTGGATAACCGGCCGAGAACGGCACGAAGGGTGAAACAGGCTTTTCCCGGAGCAAGGGTTTGGCTGACGCTTCATTCACTGACGTTTGTTTCCGGCAAACACATAGGGCGCAAGGAGCTGGCACGTTGTTTCTCCTGCGTGGAGCATATTATTGTAAACAGCCGGTTTCTCCAGGAGGAGATAACCAGGCTTGTTCCCGAAGCCGGCGCCAAGATCCGCGTCATCTATCCGGGGGTGGATACGGAACGGTTCTTCTCCCGGTGGTCCGGGGAGGGGGAGCGGCTGCGGACGGAGCAGCTTCAGCAATTGGGCTATCCGAATAAGAAAATTATTTTGTATGTGGGCCGGCTGGTGGAGTATAAAGGGGTGCATCATCTGCTTCACGCCATGCAGCAGATCGCCCAGGCTATGCCGGACACAGTACTGGTGGTGGTGGGCGGGGCCTTCTACGGCTCGAAGCGGACCACAGCATATGTGCGGAGACTGCATCAGTTGGGGAGGAGGCTGCCGCGGCATGTGCTTTTCGTGCCTTATGTTCCCCACAAGGATGTCCCCCAATGGTTCCGGCTCGCGGATGTGGCAGTGGTGCCCTCGCCGCGAAGAGAAGCGTTCGGGCTTGTCAATGTGGAAGCGATGGCCACCGGCGTGCCTGTTATTGCAGCGGAGGCAGGGGGGATGAAGGAGATCGTGGTTCAAAATGAAACGGGACTTTTGATTCCCGTCGATGCTCTGACTGCAGGTATTGTGGGGGGAGTCAGCCGTCTGCTCGCCGATCCTTCCGTTCAGCGTCGGATGGGAGAAGCCGCCGGTGTGCGGGTCAGAGAGCAATTCACATGGGAGCAGGCTGCCCGCACTTGGCTGGAACTGGCGCAGCCCTTGAGTACCATGCCGCTTCCTATGTTTTGAAAGGTGAAATTTCCCGATCGCAGCAACGATCTCATAGTATGGCCCCATTTTCCGTTGCACGCGGAGGGTGGGGCCATTTTCTCGCCGGCAAGTATATCATTCTGAGGGGAGAGCTCTCTCCTTCCAAGTAGATCAGACGTCCATACCGCCTGGGAGGCATCACTGATGAATGGCCTTTGGAAACGCAAAAAGGACCTGGCGGTGTTCTTCCGCCAGCTTTTTCTTAGTGTCGGACGAATCTCTTTGCAGACAAAAGAGAATGCAAAATCAGGGGGATGAGGAGGAGAGGGGAAGATAAATCGAGGTTTTGCCGGTACGACAACTCATGATGAACAGGGGTTGCGGTTTTCTATGCACCTGTCACGCTTTCCTGCCTATATTCATACAGTATCTCATAAAAGGGCATATGCCCGTTTCATCACGTGAATCATTATGCGGAAGTTCTTCGTGAAACAGACGAACTAGCCATTTAGGAGAGTTCGTCTACTATGTTGCACAAGCCTAATGCTGTATGAATAAGCCTAATATCCAGGAATGGAAGGGAAGAGCCTCATGAAATCAAAAAAGTCATTTCCGGAAAGAGAACGCAGGGACACGGGTAAAGGAACCGTTATTAATGCAAAACAATCTGAGTTGCGTTGGCTGGACGAGGGACTGGAAAGCCCGAAGAAATCCAGTCAGGCCCCGAAGCAGACGGCAAATGAGAAGGGATCTCCACCCTCTGATGAAACGGCAATATCTGTTCCCAGTGAGCCCGTTGCTTCTGATCCGGAGGAGAAGGCTGAACTTGAAACTGTAGAGGCGGTCGTTATCCATAAGGCTCAAGTGCTGGAGAAGGCGCCCAAATCCTCCGGCAAGGGACCGGGGGCCAAACAGCGCAAGCTCGCGGTGCTTCCGCTTCCTCACCGGAACAAATCAGTGGAGAAGCTGATGGAACAGCGCAAGGAGGAGCTTCAGCAAGTCTCTGTTATCTATACGGATGATATTTCAAATCAAGCCGTAACCGGCTCCAAGATAGCGGATAATTCCATCACCTCTGCGAAGCTCTCCCCTCAGAGTGTGCGGGAAGAGGCACTGGCCGATTATGTAGTAACTGAAGAAAAATTAGCCAGAGGAGCGGTCACTTTCTCAAGGCTGGCTGAACGGTCTGTAGGAACCGAGCATTTGCAGGAGAGCTCAGTGACCAGCAGCAAGTTGGCTGATTACAGCATTACTGGAGTCAAATTGGCGGACAACAGCATCACACCGGAGAAGCTTGCCGACAAGGCAATCGGCGGCTTGAAGCTGTCCGACGGCGCTGTGGAACCCCGGCATCTTTCCCCCGGCTCTATAGGTTCGGAACAATTGCAGCATCAGGCTTTTGGAGCGGAGCATATCATAATGGCTTCCATCGATTCCAGGCACCTGGCGAATAAAGCGGTAAATTCCGCCAAGCTGGGAGACGGGGCAGTGTTGGAGGAGAAGTTGGCCGACGGTGCTGTTTCTGCAGGCAAGCTGCAAACAGGAAGTGTGGAGACCCGGCACCTGCAGGCGGACACCGTTCTCAGTGAGCATCTCCGGGCAGAAATCATTAACTCCCGCCATCTTATTGACGAAAGCATAACAGAGCAGAAAATTAGCAAGGGAGCAGTGGGACCGGATCAATTAAGAGAATTGGCTGTACAGAGCGGGCACCTGGATCGTCTGTCTGTGTCCACCCGTGCTTTGCAGGATGAATCCATTACTGCAGAAAAACTGGCAGCGGAGGCCGTGAAGGCGCAGCATATCGGAGCGGGGGAGGTTGAAGGCATTCATTTGGCTCCTGGCGGAGTCACGGCAGACAAGATTGCGCCTGACAGCATCGGTACAGTCGCGCTGCAGAACCAGGCCGTTACAGCTGCCAAGTTGGCGGCGGGTTCTGTAGGAAAAGAACAGCTTCAGGCGAATTCGGTTCTCCAGTTATCTCTGGCCAGTGAATCGGTCACCCGGGATAAGCTGGCCGCCGAGTCTGTACAAAGCCACCATATCGGCACCGGCGAAATACGCACGTTTCATCTGACGAATGATTCTGTAACATCCGACAAGCTGGCGGATAACAGTGTCACTGCATCCGCGGTCTCCAGTAACGCGATTACTTCCGACAAGCTGGCTGTGGCTTCTGTCGGGACGGAGCAATTGCAGTCCCAGTCTGTTACCGGAAAGGTTCTGGCCAATGAATCGGTTGACCGGGATAAGCTTGCTGCCGGAAGTGTCACGGAAGAGAAGCTTGCAGGTGAGATTGTCGGTCCCCAGCATGTGAAGGCGGAGGCGGTCCGCGGCTATCATATCGCTAAGAAAGCCATTCATAATTATCATCTGGAGCAGGATATAATCACCAATGATAAATTGGCCGATGATGCCGTCTTTGGAGCGAAGCTCCGCTCAGCAGCCGTTACCGGACAGCATCTGGCCGACGGCGCAGTAACCGCCAGGAAGCTGGCTGACGCCTCCGTTGCAAGCACGCATCTTCTTCCGGAGTCAGTGAAGACTCAGCATATTGACACCGGAGCGGTGGGCCCAAGGAATATTGCGGCGGAAGCGGTAAGCGAGGCTCATCTCCATAACCGGGCGGTGACAACAGATAAACTGGCCTTTGGTGCTGTGACCGGCGAGAAACTGGCTGTTGAGTCAGTGACCGGCAAACACCTCAAATCAGGCTCAGTTCAAGGCTATCATATTCAGCCGGGCTGCATTGGAAGTGCGCATCTGGAGCAGGGGTTTCTGAGACAAGAGCATTGCACCGCTTCCTCTATTGATGCATCGGTGCTGATTCCCCAAAGCATAGGCAATGTTCATTTGGGTAATGGTGTTGTTACCGACGACAAACTGGCGGCTGGAAGTGTAAATGGCAGTAAGCTGGCCTTTGATAGCGTCACTGGTGAGCATCTGAAAGACGGTATAGTGACCAGCAAGCATATTGCCCCAGAAAGCATCGGAACAGGCCATCTGAAGCCGGGCAGTATTGCTACAATCCATCTGGGTCAAGTCGAAGTAGATGCCTCCAGAATTGTCAATCTGGTGCTGGAAACCGATCAATTGGGCAATGGAATTGTTACATCCGAGAAGCTGGCGCTGGAATCCGTGCGCGGCGAGCACATCGGTAACGAAAGTATTTACTCGGAACATATCGGCGAGCAGGCGATCCAAGAAGAGCATTTGGAGGACGGCAGTGTGACTGCCGTGAAGCTGGCAGACTCAGCTGTGACAGGGACAAAGCTGGCGGAGGCGGTGGTAGGCAGCAGTCATTTGACTGACGGAGCAGTTACGAATAGTAAGCTGGCCGACGGTGCAGTGAGCGGGAAAAAGATGGCGGACGGGACGGTTATCGCCCGTCATCTGGCGGAAGGAGCTGTCATTGGCGCCAAACTGGCCGAGGGCTCTGTCAATAGCCGCCATCTGGCGGAAGGGGCGATAGACGGGACGAAGCTGGCGAACGGAGCGGTTGCGAGCCGCCATCTGGCTGACGGTGCGATAGACGGGACGAAGCTGGCGAACGGAGCGGTTGCGGGCCGCCATCTGGCTGACGGCGCGGTAGACGGGACGAAGCTGGCGAACGGAGCGGTTGCGAGCCGCCATCTGGCTGACGGCGCGGTAGACGGGACGAAGCTGCCGGACGGAGCAATTGCGGGCCGCCACCTGGCGGAAGGAGCGGTAGACGGAACGAAGCTGCCGGACGGAGCGATTGCGGGCCGCCACCTGGCGGAAGGAGCGGTAGACGGAACGAAGCTGCCGGACGGAGCGATTGCGGGCCACCACCTGGCGGAAGGGGCGATAGACGGGACGAAGCTGGCGAACGGAGCGGTAGCGAGCCGCCATCTGGCTGACGGCGCGGTAGACGGGACGAAGCTGCCGGACGGAGCGATTGCGGGCCGCCACCTGGCGGAAGGCTCGGTAGACGGAACGAAGCTGCCGGACGGAGCGATTGCGGGCCGCCATCTGGCTGAAGGAGCAATAGACGGAACGAAGCTGCCGGACGGAGCGATTGCGAGCCGCCATCTGGCTGAGGGTGCGGTAGACGGGACGAAGCTGGCGAACGGAGCAGTAGCGAGCCACCATCTGGCTGAAGGAGCGATAGATGGGACGAAGCTGCCGGACGGAGCGATTGCCAACCGCCATCTGGCTGAAGGTTCGGTAGACGGGACGAAGCTGCCGGACGGAGCGA
>JAQSYI010000072.1 GCA_029256185.1 Paenibacillaceae bacterium | reverse complement strand
TACGGGCCTAAGCGCCAACACGGCCTACAGCTTTACGGTGAAGGCCAAGGATGCGGCCAACAATGAGTCGGCGGCGAGCAATGCGCTGAGCGTGACGACCGATGCAGACGGTGGAGGAGGAGGGAGCGGCAGCATCCTACGGGAGTATTGGACGGGAGTCGGAGGTGAAACCATCGCGGACATTCCGCTGAATACCACGCCGACAGGCACATCCATTCTGACCAGTCTGGAGGGCCCATCCAACTTCGCCAACAGCTATGCAACCCGGATACGCGGTTATATTACGCCGACTATGACCGGTGATTATACCTTCTACATCGCCAGCGACAATGCGGGGGAGCTGTGGTTGAGTACGGACAACAATCCGGTGAACAAAGCAAGAATCGCGTATGTTTCCACCTGGTCCGGCTACCGGCAATGGACGGAGAATGCCACGCAGCAGTCCGCCACGATCCATCTGACGGCAGGCCAGCCGTATTATGTAGAGGTGCTGCACAAGGAAAAGTCGGGCAGCGACCATATGTCGGTGGGCTGGACCGGTCCGGGCATCCCGGCCATTACGGTTATCGATGGCAGCTATCTGTCCCAATACTAATAGCCGAAGCTTCATTTATCGGAGGTAAAAAGTAGTATTCTCGGGTTGATACAGTTTCCAAATTATGCTACGATAATACGCAATACAAAGCAGATGTGAAGCACACGCTGCCGGTTATCCTGTTGACACAGGGGCTGGTGGGGTGTGCTTTTTTGTTCCACTTTGTAGGATGATAGGGGGAGAGGAGACAGATTATCGTTGACGGATCATGACAGGCTGTACAAGGAGCTGCTGCGGACTTTCTTTAAGGAGTTTATGGAATTGTTCTTTGCGGAGGCGGCGGAATGGATCGATTTTACCCATGTGGAGTTTCTCTCGGAGGAGGTGGTTGTGGATCTGACGGGAGGAACCAAGAAGCGGCTGGATCTTCTGGTGAAAACCCGGCTGAAGGGAGACGAAGCCTACATTCTGGTTCACCAGGAGCCTCAGGCTTATTATGAGCAGGAATATCCGGAGCGGATGTTCATTTACTCGGCGCGGTTGTACGAGAAGCACCGATTGCCGGTGCTGCCGATTGCGGTGCTGAGCCATAACCGGCAGGTGGAGGAGCCGGACCATTTCGGATGGAGTCTGCCGTTTCTCAACGTACTGCAGTTTCGGTATTACCGGCTGCAGCTGCGCAAGTATAACTGGCGCGATTTCATCGAGTCGGATAACCCGGTGGCTGCTGCATTGCTGAGCAGCATGAAGTATAATGAGGATGAGAAGATTCAGATGAAGCTGGAATTTGTGCGGATGATGACGCGCATGCAGCTGGATCCGGCGAAGATGGAGCTGTTGATGGTGTTCTTCGAGACCTATCTGCCGCTGAAGGAGGAAGAAGAGCGGCAGGTATGGAAGGAAATCGAGCAAATCTATGGCGAAAGAAGGGAAGCCGTAATGGAATGGAAAACTTCATTCGAGAAGCTTGCCGAGAAGAGGGGCAAGGAGGAAGGAATTAAGGAAGGAATCCGAGAAGGTGAGAAGAAAGGCAAGGAAGAGGTGGCCGCCAAGCTGCTGAACCTGGGCCTGGATTCCGACATGATTGAAGCGGCTACCGGGCTGACTGCCGCGGAACTGGCCGCACTGAAGGAGAATGGCGACGAAGCGGCATCCCGGGAAGTGTGAGTCCGCTGCCGCGGCAGCAAGGAATAGCGGGAAATGCTGAAGCGGGTGCGTCCTATGTGGGTTTTCGAATATTCCAGATAATAGTGAGAGATGAATGACCGGCAGGGAGAAGGCGGGAGAAGCGGTGGCTTAAGCTGTAACGGACACAGATGCGCTTATTCGGTTCAAAATCAGGAGTTTGGAATTCTAATGGACTGGAAAGCCTCTATTTGCTCAAAATCGGCGCTGTAACTGGTTACCGGGGGGTTATAAGGTCTTTCATGTCCGTTATAACCGCTGACAACTGAAATTTGCCCGTTTAGCGTCGCTCATGTCCGTTAGTGCCCCGTCCTTCACCTGTTCGTACCCGCCTTAGCCGTCGGCTCTTTTATACTGGTACAGGAAGCTGTTCTCGGAAGTTGTGCTGCTCACGCATTCGCGCTGTGAGGACCACTTAAACCCATAATGCCGCCAGACACAAGGTAATCCTTGTGTCGGCGGCTTTTTGCTGCGGATTTAGAAGTAACGGCAACGAGTGCAGATGGCCCACATTCCTAGCCCTGCTGCAACTCCTGTTCCAAGCTCGTTCCAGCTCATTTTAGCTCATTCCAACTCGTACCAAGCTCATTCCAACTCGTTCCAAGCTCGTACCAAGCTCGTTCCAGCTCATTCTAGCTCCTACCACGCTCTACCCCAAGCTCTACCCCAAGCTCTATCCCTCGCTTGGTTGCAAGCCCTGCTCCTTGCCCCGGACTACTTCCCCCTGCTTTTCCGCTGCTTGCTGGCTGTCCAGATAATCCTGGAGATCGTCCTGGACGCTGGTATCCGCCAATGCTACCTTGGAACGGTGCGCCGACCGGATAATGATATGCCCCGCTACAGGAGCAGTCAGGAAGACAAAGGCGATCCCCAGCAGCAGGCGGATACTGGAAACGCCGTGCGTAAACAGAAAATAGAAGAAGGCGCCTAACAGAATGCTGAGGATGCCGAGGGTTGCGCTTTTGGTTGATGCGTGAGCGCGGTTGTATACGTCCGGAAGGCGGAGAATGCCCAGGGAACTGATCAGACTCATCAATGTTCCGGTGATAACGAGGACGGAGACTACAATTTCAATGATCGTTGTTGCGTTCAATGACAGCCCCGCCTTCCATATATTTGCTCAAGGCGACAGTGCTCAAAAAAGCCAATATGCCAATAAGCAGGATCGCCTCCAGATAAGCGTGGGAGTTCAGCATAATAGACAGAACCGCAATGATGCCGATGACAATATAGCCCATGGAGTCAAGCGCCAATATGCGGTCATGCATGGAAGGTCCCTTGATCACCCGGTACAGGGCGACCACGAGGGAGATGGACAGCAGGAACATGGACAAGAGCATCACATTATCAAACATTACCGCATCACCTCAATAATGGCATTTTCGAACTTGCGCATGGTTTTGGTTATGTTATTGCGGTAGTCGCTGGCATCCATGGCATGGATGAACATGACGCCCGCCCTGGGATCAATCTCCATAATGACCGATCCTGGTGTCAGAGTCATCAGCGCCGACAACAGCGTTATCTCCAAGTCTGTTTTCAGAATGGTCTCGGAACGGAAGATTCCCGGCTGAATGTTCAGCTTGGGCCGCGTTACCAGCAGCGCAACCACGACCGTGGACTTGAACAGCTCCACGATGAACAGCATGAACAGCTTGACAATCGCAATGATTTTCCTGCCGTAGAAGGGGACAGGGAAGAACCGGCGCATCAGAAAAATGATGACGAAGCCCATGGCATAGCCGATGGCAAACACGACCACATTCCAGGATTCAGTAAGCAGCATATAGACAAAAGCGATCAACAAATTGAGTAAAATTTGAGTAGTTATCTCCATCACGTCCTTTACCGCTTAGGAGCTGCGGGGAAATTAGCAGTGCTTTATTTCGCCGCAGTCTCTTAGGTGTTAATCTTCAGGTACCCCGCTTGAAAACGGCATCGATATAAATGGAGGGGTTCAACACGGTTTCAACAGCCTGCTCCACATAAGAAAGCACCCACTCGGCCCCCAAGCCCATCACAACGATCAGGGACACCAATATGAAGCCGGGCAATAAGGCGCTGTTGCCTGTTTCTTTCTGATCCCCTTCGCCCATGAGCGTCTCTCCCCAGAAGCTGTGGATGAAGATCTTCACAACGGAATACAGCACCATCAGGCTGGTCAGAATCGCCACAACCGACATCGCCAGATGCCCCCCGGCAATCCCGCCCTTGAGAATCATGACCTTGCCAACAAAGCCGCTTAGCGGGGGAACGCCTGCAAGAGCAAGCGCGGCGATAAAGAACAGCCAGCCCAGTATTGGCCGGAAGAGCAGCAGACCGCTGAAATTCTTCAGTTTGTCCGAGCCAAAGATGGAAATAATCGCTCCGCCCAAGATGAAGATCAGCCCCTTGGCCAGCATATCGTGAATCAGATAAAAGATGGCTCCGGTCATAGAATCCGTGGATGCCATTCCAACCCCGAAGAGGATAAAGCCAACGGCGACAACTACATTGTAGGCAAGAATTTTTTTGATCTCCCAATGAAAGACGGCGCCAAGCGCACCCAATATCATAGTAAGCACCGACATGTAAAGAATCACGGTATGGGTGATCTCCGGCTTGTGATAGAACAGCAGCGTGAAGGTGCGGATAATGGCGTAAATGCCGACCTTGGTCAGAAGCGCCGCGAACAGCGCGGAAACAGCAGGCGGCGGCGCACTGTACGAGCCGGGCAGCCAGAAGAACAGCAGCAAGCCGGATTTGAGGCCGAATACGGTCAGGAACAGGAAGCTGACCGTGGTCAGCAATCCGTCTTGTCCAATGGCAGCGATCCGCTCGGACAGATGGGCCATATTCAGCGTTCCCGTAATGGAATACAGGTAGGCAATGGAAATGACGAACAAGGTGGATGAAACCACATTAATAATGACATATTTGATGGATTCACGGAGCTGAAGCTTCTTACCGCCCAGAGACAGCAGCACATACGAGGAAATCAGCATGACCTCGAAAAACACGAACAGGTTGAAGATATCCCCGGTCAGGAAAGAACCGTTCACACCGCACAGCAGGATGAGCATAAAAGGATAAATGAAATGAAGCTTATGCTCATGGGAGATGGAGCCGAAGGTGTACAGCGCGCACATCAGACTGACAATGGTGGCGACGAGTACAAGCAGGGACGACAGCATGTCTCCCACCAGATTGATGCCATAAGGAGCCTCCCAGCCTCCCACATCCAATACCAGGATGCCTTGAGTAGAGACACGGTGGATGATGAAGACGGATACCCCGATGGTCAGGAGCATGCCGATGACAGTCAGCCATTGCTGCAAACGGACGCGGCGGCGGAAGAAGATCATGGTCATGCCGGTGAGGAGAGGAATGATAATCGGCAAAATTAAAACATTAGTCATGCATGCTACCTCTCAGTTGCTTCAAATTGTCGGTCCCCAGTTCCACGTATGTGCGGTAACCCAGCACCAGAAGAAATGCGGTCAAGGCAAAGCTGATGACAATGGAGGTAAGAATCAGCGCATGGGGCACAGGGTCGGTGTAACTGGCAGCCCCTTCGCCGAGCAGAGGGGCTGCCCCCTTCTTCAATCCGTTGATCGCCATCAGCATCAGATGGGTGGCATGGGAAAAGATCGTGATGCCCAGAATGATCCGCAGCAGATTCTTGTTCAGAATGAGATAGGTTCCGACTGTAAACAGGATGCCGGAAATAATGATAATGAAAGTCTCCATTATTTTTTGTCCTCGCTTATACTCGTTATTATCGTCATCGTGGTTCCCACAACAGTCATATAGACACCCAGATCAAAGGCCAAAGCGGAAGCGATCTCCGTTTTGCCGAGAAAAGGAAGTTCGACGTAGGTGAAGGACTGGAACAGGAACGGAAGATCCAGCAGCATGGAAACCGTTCCCGTCAGCACCGAGGTAATCACACCCGCGGCCGCGAGCTTGTTGAACGGAAAAGGGATGATGTTCCGCACGGACTGAAGGTCGAATGCCAGATAAAGCAGCACCAGTGCCGAAGAAGTGATAAGGCCTCCGATAAATCCCCCTCCCGGATTATGGTGTCCCGCGAAAAGAACGTATACAGAGAAGATCAATATAATGAACACTAAAATTTTGGCGGCCGTCTGCAGAAAGACATCCGTGAATTTCATGGCTGTTTCCTCCCTGCCTGGCGAAGTTTGATCATGGTGAAGATGCCGATTCCCGCCGTAAAGAGCACCACGCTCTCCAGCATGGTATCGAAGCCGCGGAAATCAACCAGAATGGCGTTGACCATATTCCGGGCACCGGCCAGCTTGTAGGAGTCCTTATAAAACTCGGCAATGGACTCGAACATATGATGGCTTTGCGTCGAAAGCCCGATCAAAGTCAGCGTCGTGCCTACGCCAACGGCAATAATGGCGTTGCTGACGCGGAATTTCATAGGTGTGACATACTTGCTGACCTTCGGCAGAAAGTAGAAGCACAGCAGGAACAAGGTGGTGGAGATGGTTTCCACAACAAGCTGAGTCAAGGCCAGATCCGGAGCACGGAAGATAATGAAGAACAGAGAAACAATATACCCGATTACACTGACAGCGATAATCGAGATGAGCCTTGACTTCGTGAACAGCATGTAGATTGCTGCCGCGACTACGGTAAAGCCCAGCATATACTCGTACATCTGAATAGGAGCATTGCCCGACAGATCCAGACTCCATGCGCCCTGCAGAAACAAGGAGCCTCCCGCCATTACAATGATGAACAGGAACAGATAGGATAAATAATGGGTAGTCGAGCCGGTTATATAGAAGCTGGTAATTTTCCCGGCAAGACGCTCCATTCCGGCAATTCCGCCGTCATAAGCCTGGTTAAGGCTGAACCTGAGCGGAATGCTGTCGTAAATATCAAGAAATCGGGTTATATACCGGTACAGTACAGTGCCCAGTACGACAATTCCCAAGGTCATCATAATTTCTGTATTAAAGCCGTGCCAAGCGGAAATATGTACATGCCATTCCGCTCCATTGGCGAAGACCTGCGGCAGGATTGCCTTAACCGTAGGCTCCAACAGGGAGGATGCAATCATATTCGGAAAGAAGAACAGGATCAGAACGAACGCCGCCAGAATCATGGGCGAAATAAGCATGCCCAGAGGAGCTTCATGCGGAATGCGTTCCCCCGCTTTGGGCTGGTGCGGACCCATAAACACCTTGAAGATCAGGATCATACAATAAACAAAGGTCAGGACGCTTGCCAGCCAGGCAATAATGGGAATAAAGACAAACCAGCTGTCCATCGTGCGCGAAGCGGTCAGCACACCGGTGAAGAACATTTCCTTGCTTAGAAAGCCGCCAAAGGGAGGCAGACCCGCCATGGAAAATGCGCCAATCATCGTCAGGGAGAAGGAAACGGGCATCACATGAATCAGTCCGCTTAAACGGCGTATATCCCGTGTGCCTGTCTCATGGTCAAGGATGCCAATCATCATAAAGAGACAGCCCTTGAAAATGGAATGGTTGATCAAATGGAATACCGCCGCCAGGATTGCGCCGGCAAACAACAGGGAGCTGTCGCTGTATTGACTGTTAAGGGCGATGGAGCCGATCCCCAGCAGACACATGATCAGACCGATCTGGCTGATGGTGGAAAAGGCAAGCAGAGCCTTCAGGTCGCTTTGGCGGATTGCCTTCATGGAGCCGATGAGCAGGGTAATCAGCCCGACAATGGTAATGGTCCAGAACCATTCCATATGTCCGCCGAAGATGGGAGTCAGACGGGCCACCAGATAGACGCCTGCCTTAACCATGGTTGCGGAGTGCAGATATGCGCTGATGGGAGTGGGAGCCTCCATGGCATCAGGCAGCCAGATGTGAAACGGAAACTGGGCCGACTTGGTAAAGGCGCCGAGCAGGATGAAGAACATGGCCGGCAGAAAGTAGTCGTGCTGGGCCAGTTGGGCACTTGAGGCAATCAGCTCGCGGATGCTGAGGGTTCCGCCTGCAGAAGCCAAGATGATGAATCCGAGAAGCATGAAGAAGCCGCCGGTCATGGTGATGAACATGGACTTCTGCGCCCCGTATCGCGACCGTTTGCGGTGGTACCAAAAAGCGATGAGCAGGAAGGAGGAAACGCTGGTAAGCTCCCAAAAAGCATACAGGGTCAGCAGATTGTCTGAAAGCACGGAGCCCAGCATAGCGCCCATGAACAGCATCAGATAAGCGTAAAAGAGATGCAGCTTCTCCCTGGTTTTCGACATATAGAAGATGGAATAGAACACAACCAGAGCGCCGATGCCCGTTATCAGAAGAGCAAAGAGGAGGGAGAGGCTGTCCAGATAGACGGCGAAATCAATGCCAAGAGACGGAATCCATGAGAGCGTGTATAGTACAGGCTCAAGGGGGTGGCCGGAGGAATAAAAGCTTGCAAAAAAGACGAGCAGAACCACGGGAACAGCCATAACAAACCAGCCGGTATGTATTCGGTGTGCATATTTAGCTAATAGGGGGATGAATGGGACGGAAAAAAAAGGGATCAGGATCGCGATATGCAGTAAGTTCAACTATAAGCCGCTCCTTATTCTTTAAGTTTTGTTGTAAATGGTGATGGTCGCAGTTTCGCTGGAGCATAACAGGTCTTTCGGTGAATCTGCTAATGGAATCGATTGCTTTGGCAACATGTATTTCCCTCTCCTTTATTATGGCCATATTTAATCATACTACGTATTGTTGGAATAATTATACCCTATGTGAGTTGACATCATCAAACTTTATGTGTAGTCTAATGCTATCTTTAGGCAGAGGTGAACTTAAAACCATGAAGACTGGAAGTATGGATGAATGCATACTTGTCTGTGTTTATTATGGACCGAACGGCGAACGGCTCATCCGCAGAGGCGGCAAAATTGCCAAAATGCTGAATTGTCCGCTCTATGTACTAACCGTTGACCGGCAACCCGAAGACGAGTGGGATATTGAAAAGAGCCACTACATTTCAGCATGGAAGAAGATTGCCGGGGAGCTTGGGGCGGAGGAATTCATTGTCAAGTACAATGAAAAACGTCCTGTGGTAAAAGTGATTACCGAGGTAGCCAAGCAAAAGAATGTCACACAGATCGTATTGGGACAGACTGCCCAGAGCAGGTGGGAGGAGATCACGAAGGGCTCCATCGTAAATGTGCTGCTGCATGATATCTCCTTCGTTGACCTTCACATTGTATCCGTTTCCCGTGAACTGACCGTTCAGGAGGGCTTCTACGAGAAAGGGATCCGCGCCTATCTCCAAGAGGGGCCTGAAGGATTCAGGCTATGCTTCAACCACACGCATCTGGATAAGTATGAAGGAATTTTCTATAAAGAAGTTGGCACCGATTTCAATAACGGAGTCTTCAAATTCTTAAAGGACAACGAAACCATTGAAGTCCGCGTGGTTGATGATTATGTATTGGATATTAACGACCCGATCAAGTAAAGAGGCATAGGACGCTTCCCGCCAGCCGCGGAGATCCAGGGGGACATGGTGTGCCATGTCTTCTATTTGTCCATAACCGCCGTTGCTTTGTCTATGTTGAAGCGGGTCCCGCGGCAGGTATAATAGGAGTAGCATTCCAATCCGCTTGTGTCAAAAAGGAGACTATGAACCGGAGAATCAGCTTTCAAACAAGGCTTTTCGTTATTTTTTCCCTGCTTGTCATTCTGATTATTGCAAGCGCTTTCTCTGTGTTTTATTGGTATTACCAAAAGGTAAATGTGGAGACCCTGGTCCAGACCTATCAGAGGGAGGCCGCCGGTCTGTCCCAGCAGCTGGATAACTCCGTGTATATGATGGACCGGCTGCTGATGCAGATCAAGTATAACCCCACCATCTCCAATACATTATATTACATTCCTTATCAGCCGGAGGCGGAGAAGTATTTCGAGAACAATCCGGAAGCGGCCAATCAGCTTAAGGAAGTCGTGTCCTCTATCGTTGGGGTGGACCCCCAATTTTATTACCGCGTGTCCTTGATCAGCAAAGCGGGGGCATTCCTGAGCATGGGGGCCTATTACGACCGGCAGCTTGCTATGGATCGCTCCAGGCAGTTGGATTGGTTTGCGCGGCTCAGCGATCAATCGGAGTACCGGCTGCTGCTGCCGCCGCACAAGGATGATTGGGATCATACGGGTAACCACGTGGTTTCGGTGATCCGCAAGATTGGCGACAGCGCCAACGTTTATGCTCTGGCAGAGATTCAGATTCCCTATGCCTCTATCGAGAAAGCGGCGGCTGCGGGCGCCGCCCCGGGCCGGGACAAGAAGATCATCATCCTGGGCCGGGACGGCGAGCTGGTATATCCGCTGCACAACGGGGAAGAGGACTCTGGCCTGGCCGGTTACGTCAGCAGTCTGTCCCGGTTGGGCCGGGAGGAGAACGGCTACGGGTATATGAGGCTGCAGGGGGGACGGCAGGAATTGACCGTGCATCACAGGGGACGTTATACCGACTGGACCGTCATCATTGCGCAGCCGCAGCAGGCCTTCCTCGAACCCACCCGCAAAGCCGGGTATTTGTTTGCCGGATTGGCGTTGTTGATTGTAACGCTGACTGTATTGACGCTGTATTTTTCCACGAAAAAGCTGGTTAAGCCTCTCAGGCAATTGCGGGACACCATGAATACAGTCAACCTGGACTCCATGCAGGACGCCCAGGAACGCCACCTGTTTGCGGGAGCGGAGCTGAACAACTCCCATAATGAGCTGCATCATTTGTACCACTCCTTCCGCAGGATGTTAGAACGGCTGGAGGATTCCAAGGATCAGGCGATAGAGGCCCGCTCCAGGGAGTTGAAATCCCATTTTGTTGCTCTGCAAGCTCAGATCAATCCCCATTTTCTGTACAATACCTTGTCTCTGATCGGCGTCCTGGGGCATGAAACCGGGAATGAAAATATTATGAACCTGACTTCCATGCTGGCCAGCATGTTCCGCTATATTACCTACTCCAACGGCCAGCCGGTGACATTAAGGGAGGAACTGCGCCACACCTCCAATTATTTGAACATTATGAAGATCCGGTATGAGGACCATCTGTTGTTTGAGATTGAGGTGGAGGAGGAAGTGCTGGAATCGGCCATGCCGAAAATCACCTTGCAGCCTTTTGTGGAAAATTGCTTCAAGCACGGTTTTGTGAATAAGAAGCATCCTTGGACCGTGAAGATCCGCGGTTACGAGCAAGAAGGGAAAATTATTGTAGAGATTGCCGACGATGGGGCCGGGTTCCCCGAAAGCTTCCTGGAGCGGTTCCGCAGACAGGCTGCATATGCGGGGAATATCAAAATGATGACAAATCCGGACGGGGAGCAGGGAGGAAGCGGGGTCATCAATACTTATACCCGCTTATATTACTATTTCGAAGAGCGGCTTCAGTTCGAGCTGTTCAATCATGACGGCGGAGGAGCGGTCGTGAGGGTAGGCTGGCAGAAGGAGACAGGCAGCAGAGGAGGAGAAGGCCATGCCGAGAGTACTGGTGGTGGATGATGAAGCGCCGTTCTGCCGGGCGCTGCAAAGGATTATTGAGCAGGCCGGCCCGGACTATACGGTGGTGGGGCAGGCTTATGACGGGGAGCAGGCGTTGGAACTGCTTCCTGAGCTTCTGCCGGACGTATTGTTTACCGATATCCGGATGCAGGTGATGGACGGGCTGCAGTTGATCGGCCATGCCAAGCGCTTATACCCGGATCTGGTTACGGTGATTGTCAGCGCTTATGATGATTTCGATTATACACGCAAGGCCATCCGGCTTGGGGCGGATGATTATTTGCTCAAGCCGATTACAGTCCCGGACTTGCAGGAGCTCTTGAAGCGGGTGCGGGAAAAAATCAGCGAGCAGGCCTACAAACGGGAGATTCACACCCTGCGCCTGCTGATGGACGGAGGTACGGTCGAGGCTCTGCCGGAATCCCTGCGCTATGGACGTTATCTGGTCCTGCTGGCCTGCGCCGGTTCATACAGCAGGAGTTACGTGGATTCCATGCACCCCGGCAGAGTATTCTGGCAATCCACCGCCTGCGAGGCCGAACTTGAGGGGCAGCTGCCGACAGGAGCGGTCTGCCGGATGCTCGATGGCATCCAGGACAACGAGCGGCTTGTGTTGATCGGCGTGCCTGACCATCAGGAGATCGGGCAGGTGCAAGCGATTGTCACCTCAAGGCTGACAGCCATGGCTGCGGAGTTTCATGTTCCGCTGACACTGGCTTGGGCCAGGGAGCTTCCCGGCTTGGCCCCATTGAGGCAAACGGCAGCGGAGCTAAGGCGCGCCCTGATCACCCAATCCGTATTCGGACGGTCCGCGCTGATCCGGGAGGAAGACAAGCCGCGGCAGGAGCCGCAGCAAGCGCTGGAAGCCGCACGGTGTCTGGAGGAATTGATGGAGCCGGCCCGTCAGCAGGAGTTCTGGGGAGGGCTCAACGCTATATGTCAAGACTGGGAGCAAGCGGGCGTTGCCCAGGTTCATCTGGAAACAGCGCTTAGGCATCTGCTGTTTGCCTGCAAAAAAAGGTTCAAGTCCGTTTCGGAGGAGGACCTGGTCCGATCCAGTCTGGAGATGGATTACGTGCTGTCCTATTCCCTGACATACAGCGAGCTTAAGGAAGGGGCCGCTTATATTTTCCGGGGGCTGTTCGAAGCGGCTGCCGCTTCTTCTTCCCTGAAGCCGGCGGGATATCAGGATGAGCTGGTGCGGCAGATTGAACGGTATCTCCGGGAGCACTATGCCAGCCCCATTACCCTTCAGGATTTGTCCAAGCGCTTCGGCCTTGTTCCCAATTACTTAAGCGCGTTGTTCAAAAAGCTGAGGGGGGTGACGCCCGGCGAATATTTGACCCAGTGGAGAGTGGAGCAGGCCAAGAAGCTGATGGACAGCGCGCCTCAGCTTTTGCTGAAGGATGTGGCGGAACAGGTGGGTTATACGGACCCGCTTTACTTCAGCAGAGTGTTCAAGAAAATGGAAGGGGTGTCTCCCTCCGAATATCTAAAATAACCCGGCAAATGTGAATCCTCCATGTACAGCTTTGTTTCGTCCATTCCCTTTATTCCGGAATTACCCTTATACTGCCATTGTAAGCGATATCATCAAATGCAGGAGGGGAAATAATGGACAAAAACAGGAAACAGGCTAGAAGAGCAGCGCGAAGAGGAAGGGGGTTATTAAGCCTGCTGCTGGCATTCGCGGTTCTGTGGGCTGGCGTTGCGCCTTATGGAGTGGAAGAGGCGGGAGCCGAAGCGGCCGGTCTGTTGAAGGAAACCTTCGACAGCACCCCGGCGGGGATGACTCCCCCTGGCTGGTCGGTCTCAGCAACCGGAAGCTCCAGTGTAAGCGTGCAGGAAACGGTATATGGCGACCATCACTTGGCGATTTATGATGCCAGCAAGCAAAAAACCGAGGGTGTTACCGCAGCCTTTCCCGCTCAGACGGGCAAGGTGACGGTGGAGGCGCAGTTCAAGCTTCCGGCCGGAGGAACGGCAGGCAAGGAGAACATGCTGTTCTATCTGCTGGATTCCGCCAACAGGCAGGCGGTTTCCCTTGTGCTCAATCCGGTACGGATTGATTCTATCCGCACAACCCCAAGCGGAACCACCTCCACCACGGTTGCCTCCGCCCTGCCCTTGCACGAATGGAGGAGCATCATTATTGAGGCGGATGTAACCGCCAAAACCTTCAACTTTTATCTGGACGGGGTGCTGAAGCAGACAGGGGTGCCGTTCCGCAACGATGACGTTGTTAATGTGGCCAAGCTGCAGGTTGCCGGGGCGTATTACAGCGACAATGCCTATTATATCCGGACGGCCTTGCTGGACAATGTGCGGATCTATGAGGGGGAAGCGCAGCTGCCCGCGCCCCCGGACCTGGTAGAGGAGGGCTTCCAATCCATACCTGCGGGAACGGCGCCGGAGGGATGGGGAGTTACGGCTGCGGGGGCTTCCTATGTCCAGGTGGAGGAGTCAGCAAACGGCAACAGATACCTGCACATTCATGATGCGAGCAAGCAGGCCTCCCAGGGGATTAACAAATCCTTTACGCCCCAGACAGGGCTATTGACCGTCCAGGCGGATATTCAACTGCCTGCAGGCGCCACACCGGGGAAGGAGAATATCCTGTTCTATCTGCTGGACTCCGCCAACAGGCCTGCCGCCGCCTTGATTCTAAAGCCGGATGCCATTCTTACCTTGCAAACATCGGGCGGGGTAACCACCACGACCCAGGCCGTCGGCGGGCTTCCGCTTCATGCCTGGAGGTCGCTCGCCATTGCGGCGGATTACAATGCCAAGACCTTCGATCTGTACTTGAATGGGGCGATTGTCAAAAGCGGAGTGCCGTTCCGCTATAATGATGTCCAGAATATCGCCAAGCTTCAGGTAGCAGGAGCCTATTACAGCGACGATGCGTATTATACCCGTCAGGCCAATCTGGACAATATCCGCATCTATTCCGGCCTGCCCGACATCCAGCCCCCTGAGCCGGTTGTGCCTCCTGAGCCCGGGGTGGAGCGCTATTCCTTTGACAGCTATTCCAGCGTATTCCTCTCCTCCCGCTGGTACCGGGAGGACGGCCAGGACGGCCAACTGGGGACCCTGGACGTTCTCAAGCGGTTTATGGTGACGGATGACAAGTGGACGTATTTGACCGATCCGGTGAAAATATCGGATATTGTGCGCCAGGGAGTCAGCTTCCAGGGCGCCTTGAATACCAATCTGGGAACCAATGAGGGCCGGGCGAAATATTTTGACGGGACTTCCATTGTGGCTCCATGGATGACCTGGGGAGCAACCTGGGGCAGTGTCCATGATCCGGTCTATTATGAGCTGGCGCTTCGCACCGGCAAGCAGATTATTGATGCAGGCGCTTCCGGCATCCAGTTCGACGACTGGGCCGGCGGAGTGGCTGCCAATCAGTTTGGCGGCGACTTCTGTGAGGCCAGTATGGTGCAGTTCCGGGAATACCTGAAGGAGACGTATTCCGGTCAGCAGCTTGCGGACTGGGGAATCAGCGATATCGATTCCTTCCATTACAAGACCTATCTGCAGACCAGATACAATATCTACACCAATGTGGATTACGCCGGAAGCCGAGGGCAGTCGCCCTTAAACGATGCCTTTATCCGGTTCCAGTATTTGGCTACCGTGGATTTCCATCAGCGGCTGTACAGCGATCTGCTTGCCTATGCCGGACGGCCCTTCGATTATTCCAACAACGCGCCCTTTATCCAGAATCCTGCGGCTTCGGCCAATTATCTGCATGATCTGTTCAGCTATGGGATGGGGGAAAGCTCCGAGGCCATTCTGACGCTGGATAATATTGTGGCCAACGGACAGTTTGCCACCGGGCTGGGCAGCCCCCACATCATCTCTCCTCTTCCGCAAAATGACATGAATATCCGTCAGGCGATCACCGCGGCCTACGCCACAGGACAATATGTCCTTGTCCCCTGGGACGTCTGGCTGCACGGCTCTACCAGGTATTTCGGGACTGTCCAGGAATACGGGGACTTGTACCATTTTATCCGCCAATACCCGTTCTTGTTCGATGGATATGAGATGCCCGCCAAAGTTGGGATTGTGATCAAATGGGAGGAAGCCAACTTCCTGACCCTGAAGGAATTGTCCATGAAGCTGTTTGAAGCGGGCGTGCCCTTCCGGGATATCATCGTGCATACGGCCAGCCCCCAATATGAGCTTGCGCCGGAGCAGCTGGAGGGTCTTGACGGCTTAATCGCCTACACCCCTCTCGATCACCTCAGCCAGGAGCAGCAGCAGATCATTGAGGAGAGCGAGCTGCCTGTTTATTCCCCCGAGGATAGCGGCGGCTCGGCCAATTGGCTGGCGGAGCGGCAGTCTGTGGAGATAAGCGGGGACGGCAGCTTGTACGCAACGCTGAGAGCCACGGATAATCCGGATGCGCCCAAGGTGGTTCATCTGCTTAGCCGCAGCCCCTATACGGCAGAGGATGCCGTCGTTGCTCTGAACGACCAGGATTTCTTCGGCGGTGAGGGAATCGAGGCTGTCCTTTACCGTCCCGGACACAATCCCGAGACGCTTGCGCTCTCGGATACGGGGGACGGCAGGCATACGGTTGTCATTCCCCAACTGAGGGAATGGGGAATTCTCCGGATCCGGCAGACAGCTGTACCGGGCGGTGAGCCCTTCAAGCTGCCGGCGCCATGGTCCGGCATCAGCATCGGCAATCCCGTCAAGGAGGGAGCCGCTTGGGCGCCGTCAGGGTCGCCATGGCTGCTCACCAGCGATGGGGAAGGCTTCGGCTTGCAGCTCAGGGGGGATAACGGCTTCTCGGACCAGCTTGCCTATGCGTATCAGCATCTGGAGGCAACACCCCTGCAGGACTTCGCCCTGACAGCCGGTCTTGGCGCTATGAACGGGACCGGAGAGTATGGCCGGACCGGACTGATGGTACGGGAAACCCCTGCCTCCAACGCCAAATTCGTCGCGGTAACCTATGACCGCAACGGCACTCTGAAGCTGCTTTGGCGCGAGGCGGACAATGGCCCTTTAGGCGTTCAGGAGCTGGGTACCGGGATTAATCCGGGTTATGTGAAGCTGGAGCGCCAGGCAGGCGCTTACCGGGCTTATTATTCGGAGGACGGCGTGGAATGGGGCGCGGCCTTGGGCACATATGCAGGGGTACTGGATGCCCGCCTTGGAGGCGTGTTTGCGGCCGATACAGGGGAAGCCGGGATTGCTGTAAGCCACGCGGCTGCAAGCTACGGGGCATTATCGCTGCCATCCGGCGAGCTCACCGGACTGAGAATCAGCAGTATGCCGGAGCACCTCCGGACGGGAGAAACTGCACAGCTCAGCGTAACAGCCGTTGTCTATGAGAATCAAATTCCCGTGGAAATTGACGTGACCCGGGAGCATATCAGCTACACGAGCAGCAACGAAGCCATCCTGGCGGTTGATCCCAACGGGATAGCAAGAGGGCTCGCCGAAGGCGGAGCAACCGTATCCGCGTCCTTCACTGCCGGAGAGACCACCGTCAGCGCCAGCGTTTATCTGGAGGTGCTCGCTCCCTCTCCTTATCTGGTGCAGGAGGACTTCGACCGCTATGCAGCCGGGGATACGCCGGAGGGCTGGTCCTTCATCCCGGTCAATGCCGGAGGCAGCTTTATTCAGATTGCCGAGCTTCCCTCCACCTCAGACCGGAGCCTGCAGATTTACGACAATACCCCGTCGGGATTTCCCTCCGCCTCGGTAAGCTTTGCGCCGCAGACGGCTCCCTTGGTTGCGGAGATGGATTTCCGGATCAATCTGGGCGCGGTGAAGCAGGCGGGGGGCGCGATTGTGGCCTATCTGCAAGCAGGCGGCTCAGCCAGTGCCGTGTCCCTGCTTGTGGACAGCACCGGCTTCTGGTATCTGGACGGCAGCACTCCGGTTACGGTAGCGCCGGTTGTGGAGGATGAATGGAGCCGGATCAGGATTGTGGCCGACCCCACCACAGAGAAGATGGACCTGTTTATTAATGAAGTGCAGGTTGTCTCCCAGGGCAACTTCCGCACATCAACCGGAGTCATCTCCAAGCTCCAGGTAGGCGGCAGCACCACCGGCTCGGATACCACAGCGTATTGGAATAATATCCGGATCTATTCTGTAACGGAATAGACGGTTAGAAAATCCTTACGGGATAGGCTACTGGCGGTGCGGCAGCCGTCAGAAGTCCTATCCCGTTTGGCTTCTAATCATCCATGTTCCCCTTTGATTTGTCTATTCATCGGCAGCCGGAAAGGGCTTACAATAATTTGTGTAAGCGACAACAATAATCCGACCGAAAGCCTGCAGGCGAGGAGAAGGAATGGAGGAAGCCCGGCATTATGCTGATAAGCGAACGAAAAAACACGGATTTGATGGAGACGGATATCCCCCACCGCCGGCAAGGGTGGAGCGCGGTTTGGGCTTTCCTGCAAAAGGAGCTGCGGCGAAACGGCAATCTGTATTTGATGGTGCTGCCGGCAGTGGCGGGGTTTATCATCTTTCATTATTTGCCCATGTACGGAATTATCATCGCCTTTAAGAAATTCGATCTTATTCTTGGCTACGATGCCAGCCCCTGGGCGGGACTCAGGAACTTTCAGAGCTTTCTGTCAGATCCGTTCGCCCTGAGAGTGGTCAAGAACACGCTGCTGCTCGGCTTCTACAGCCTGCTCTTCGGCTTCTGGCCGCCGATTGTGCTGGCGCTGCTGTTGAACGAATTAACAAGCAAGCGGCTGAAGAAGATATTCCAGTCCATCAGCTATCTCCCCCATTTCATCGCAACCGTTGTTGTGGTGGGGATGATGATGGAGCTCCTGGGAGCCAACGGCGCCGTCAATTTAATCCTGCAGCAGATCGGCCTGGAGCCCATCGCCTTCTTTAATCAATCGCAATATTTCCGCAGCTTGTACATCGGAAGCGGAATCTGGCAGGGGATCGGCTGGGGCTCCATTCTCTATCTTGCGGCGCTGTCGGGCATCGACCCCGAGCTCTATGAAGCGAGCTATATGGACGGAGCCAACCGTTTCAGGCGCATGTGGCATATCAGCCTGCCGGGGATGCTGCCCACCATCACCATTTTGTTCATTCTGCATGCCAGCGACATTATCAATATCGGGTTTGAGAAGGTATACCTCCTGTCTAATCCGGCGATCTATGACGTGGGGGATGTGATTCAAACCTACGTATACCGGCGCGGTATCATTGACCGGGATTTCAGCTACGCCACCGCTGTGGGTCTGATGAACAGCGTAGCCGCCTTCCTCATTCTGTATGTGGCCAACCGGGCAAGCAGGGCAATGAAGCAAAATTCGTTATGGTAGGAGTGTCATATTTATGAAAAATACCGGCTTTGGAAACCGTCTGTTCGATTCGGTGAATATATTGGCGCTTAGCCTGCTTACGCTGTCCATTATCCTGCCCTTTGTCTACATGTTCTCGATCTCCATCAGCAATCCGGTGGAGGTGGGCCATTTCCGGGTCCATCTGTTTCCGAAGGGATCCAATCTGGAGGCGTACAAAACCGTTCTTCAGGACAATCAGATTCTGCGGGCCTATTGGAACAGCATCCGCTATACCGTCCTGGGCACCCTGATGGTCCTGCTGGTCGGCTGTCTGACCGCTTATCCCCTGTCTGTCCACCGCTTCAAGGCGCGGCACGGACTGACGATTCTGTTCACGGTAACGATGTTTTTCAGCGGCGGCCTTATTCCCGTCTTTCTTATGATCCGCAATCTGGGGTTGCTGGATTCGATCTGGGCGGTTACCCTGCCTGCGGTCTTCAGCTTCTGGAATATCATCATCCTCCGCACCAACTTCCAGGGGATGCCGCAGGAGCTTTATGAATCGGCCTTCATAGACGGGGCGAATGACTGGCAGATTCTGTTCAGAATCGTTATCCCGTTATCCAAGGCGATTCTGGCCACCATTGCCCTGTTTGCTTCCGTAGGGCTGTGGAATGCCTACTTCGGTCCGCTGATGTATCTGACCAGCGCGGATATGCAGCCTCTTACCATTATTCTGAGGCGGATTCTTGTAGCCAATGAAGTCCTCTCCAACGGCGCCTTGGATCAGGCCAATATTATGGAGGTAGATCCTGTAGCCGCTTCCGGACGGATGATCAGTGTTCGCATGGCTACGATCTTCGTAACGATTGGCCCCATTGTGCTGATTTATCCTTTTGTGCAGAAGTATTTCGTGAAAGGCACGCTGGTGGGTTCGGTAAAAGGTTAATCGGCGGCCCCGGCGACAGGAGAGAAGGCCTGCCGGAGAGGAGGTGAGCAAGCGGGCAAGGCATAGCAGGCATTGAAATTGAAGAAACGAGCGATATCCAAAGGGAGGTTGTTGTATTGAAAAAAGGTTTTGTTCAAACGACGGCAGGAATAATGGCATTCAGCATGATCGTGCTTGCAGGCTGCTCCAGCAGCGGGAAGCCATCAGCCGGGAGCTCCCCCACTGCGGGCAATCCGGTTAAGGAGATCCCCACTGTGGAATACATGCTTCCTTGGGACCCGGGTCAGCCTATCAGCAGCGATCTGCCCGTATTCGTGGAATGGGGCAAGCGGACAGGCGTCAAGTTCAATGTCAACAGTCCGCCGCGTGATGCCTTCAAAGAGAAGATGAACATTGTACTTACGGCCAATGAATTGCCGGATATGATGAAGTTCTTCCAGGATACCGCTACCTTCAAGGACTACGGACCGCAATTGTTCGTTGCCCTGGATGATTATTTGAAGGATGGCAAGCTGCCCAATCTGGAGAAATGGCTGAAGAAATACCCCGAGATTGAACAGGTGATGCGCCACCCGCAGGATGGCAAGCTGTATGCTTTCCCGATGGTCCAGGATTTCGACTTTGCCACTACGCTGTGGCTTGTACGCAATGACCTCCTCAAGAAGGAAGGACTGGACGCCAGTCAAATCAACAGCATCGATGATTTGAAGAAGGCTATGCTGGCCTTGAAGAAGCAAACCGGGGACTATATTACCTCCACACGCTTGGGCTTCGATTATTTCGCCGAGCGGACGCAGGCTTACTTTGGCCTGAATGTGAACAATGGAACGAACAACGGGGTCATTTATGATCAAGAGCTGAAGAAATTCGTGTTTAGTCCCATCGAATACAAGGACCGGTATAAGCAATGGCTGGACCTGGTCCGCTGGATGTACGAGGAGAAGCTGCTGCACCCCAATTTCCTTACGATGAAGGATCAGGAGCTGTTTGCCGGCTATGCCAGCGACGACTTCCCGTTGATGATGGAGCAGCCGGCCATGGGCCAGCTGAATCCCACTAATGATCTCAATAAAGACGTACAACCGATTTACCCGTTTCCCATCGGTGGCAAGCTCTATTCCCAGACCAAGGATCCGCACTATAATATTGCCTACCGCTCCCCGCTTGTCATTAATAAGAAATCCAAGCACATCGATGCTATCATCCAGGCAATGGATTACACTTACAGTGATGAAGGGGTTGAATTTCTCCATCTGGGCATAGAAGGGGAAACCTTCACCCGTGATCCGAAGACTCCTTCGGGCTACCGCCTGGATAAGGTCCAGAGCGTATGGACCGTAGGAGCGGACGGGAAATACCCCGATGGCCTCAAGAAGCTGACCGATTACGGCTACGGCTCCTGGTGGCTGCTGGGCGTCATCACCCCCATGAACCGCTTTGGGCTAGGCTACAAGGAAGGCGAGGAGGAGAAGGCGTCCCTGGTGCAGAACCGGATTAAGAAGCTGGATGAGATGGGAGCGCTCCGCGATCCCGATCCGTTCCTGAACTGGTCCAAGGAGGAAGCTTCCAAGATCGCGGAAATTACAACTCCGCTGAAAACGTACATCAGCGAAAACCTGAGCAAATTCATCCTGGGACAGAAGCCCATGTCGGAATGGGATGCCTACACGGACGGCTTCAAGAAGCTCCGCTATGAAGAGCTGGTCAAGATGTACAATGATAAGCTGGCGGCGGCCAAATAAATAGATGCGCTAATCGTTCGGGGGGCCGAAGATTTGCTTTTCGGCCCTAACAAAACAAAACGAGACCTTCCTTGCAATCGTATCGGGGGAAGCTCATAGAGAGAGGCTGTAGAACCATGCAGGAGAAGAGCCGGACGTCTGCGGAGGAATGGATGCGAAGCAGACCTGATATTGTGGTGTATGTGCCAAGTCAGGATCAATATACGGGAGATAATGAGCATTTTCTTGTATTTGAAACTCCCGGGGGAGACCTGCTGGCTTTATGGACGCAAAGCTCGGTGGAAGGAAAGGGCGATAATCACCTGGTTACCGCCAGAAGCACGGACAATATAGGCTGGAGCGCCCCTGCTTATGTGGCCGGTTCCAGGCAGGGGGAGAGAGGCAATCAAGCAAGCTGGGGCTTCCCTGTTGTATCACGGCAAGGGCGCATCTATATTTTCTTCACCCGTGATGTGGGTATTTATGATTTGGACTCCCAAACATGCGGGACGATGGGGAGCCTCTTCTCCGATGATGACGGCGAGACTTGGCAATCAGGCGCGGACATCCCCATGCCCCGAACGGTATACGATCATCCCGATCAATCGGTTCCCCGCAATTGGATCGTATGGCAGAGGCCGATCAGAGACAGCCGGGGACGTTGGATGGTAGGCTACACCACATGGTCGAGTCCGGCGGTATCCGGTTTGGCGCCTCAAGGCTGGTATAGCAAAGACTCACGATGCATGTTCATGCGGTTTGATAATATTGACGATGGCCCTGATCCCGAGAAGCTGAGAATCACTTGGCTCCCGTCGGATAATCAAGGCTTAGAGGTACCATTCCCCGGAATGAACGAATTATCTGTAGCTCAGGAGCCCAGCCTGGTGCTTTTACCCGATCAGCGGTTATTCTGCGTTATGAGAACCTATACCGGATACATCTGGTACGCCGTCTCCGGCGACGATGGGGAATCCTGGAGCAAGCCGGCGGTATTGAGGAATCGGGACGGCGGGGAGCCCATCAAGCAGCCTATTGCATCATGTCCTGTCTACAAGCTGGAGAATGGTCTGTACGTGCTTATTTTTCATAACAATGACGGGAATTTGGGTGAATTCAAGCCCGAGCATGCGCTTCATAACCGCAGACCGGCGTATTTGGCTGTCGGCGAATACCAGCCTGAAGCAGAACAGCCTATTTGGTTCAGGAGCCCGGTCATGTTTGCAGACACAGACGGAGTAACAATCGGACCCAAGGCGACATGCGAGATTGCCACATACCCAAGCCTGACGGAATATAAGGGCCGCAGGGTGCTGTGGTATCCTGACCGAAAATACTTTTTATTGGGCAAGTATATTACCGAAGAATATTTCGACTAAAGGTATCGCCGGACAGAGTCGGATAGGAGGAGCATCAGATGGAAGCGGCAGGCACGGATATGCGGAATATCGCCACGGGCTGGGAGATTCCCTGCGAGCATTATTGTGATCAGCCCTACGTGGTCATAACCAAGGAGAACAGCTGGCTGTGCGTGATGACGACAGGAGCGGGAGTGGAGGGGGAGCACGGGCAGCATGTGGTTTCTACCCTCAGCTCTGATCAGGGAAGGACATGGAGCAGGCTTGCGGATATTGAACCGGCGGATGGTCCCGAATCATCCTGGGTGATGCCCTTGATTGTACCCGGGGGGCGGATCTACGCCTTCTATTCGTACAACAAGGACAACATCCGCAGCATTACCGGAGGGCATTTCGACGGCAGACCGGGAGAGCGGGTGATTAACCGGGTGGATACGCTGGGATATATGGCCTTCAAATACTCGGATGATCATGGCAGAACCTGGTCCAAGGACCGCCATTATATTCCCATCCGCAATTTTGCCATTGACCGCCGCAACCGCCACCGGGGAGAGGTGCAATACTTCTGGGGCGTGGGCAAGCCAGTGGTTCATGACGGAGCCGTGTATATCGGCTTTGCCAAGGTGGGGGACTTCGGACCGGGCTTCATGGCGGAGTCGGAGGGGGCCTTCTTGAAGAGCACCAATCTTCTGACGGAAGCAGACCCGGCGCTGATAAGCTGGGAGACGCTGCCCGACGGGGATGTGGGGCTGCGTGCGCCGGAGGGGCTGGTGGCTGACGAGCATAATCCTGTGGGTCTGGGGGACGGCAGCCTCTACTGCACCTACCGGACCGTGGAAGGCCATAACGCCCATGCCTACAGCCGGGACGGCGGTCATACCTGGACTGCGCCGGAGCATGCCGTCTATTCGCCGGGAGGGCGGAAGCTCAAGCATCCCCGGGCGGCCAACTTTGTCAAGAGGTTCAGCAACGGCCGCTACCTGCTGTGGTATCACAACCATGGCCGCGATTACAAGGCAGAGCCATGGAAGGCGTACTACGACCGCAACCCGGCTTGGGTCAGCGGGGGCATCGAGCAAGACGGCCATATCCATTGGTCGCAGCCCGAGATACTGCTGTATGATGATGATCCTGCTGTCCGGATGAGCTACCCGGATTTTATTGAGCAGGACGGCGCGTATTTTGCGACAGAAACCCAGAAGACCGTGGCACGGGTGCATCCCATAGACGCGTCGCTGCTGGAGGGCATGTGGAGCCAGGCGGACAACCGGGAAGCGGCGCGGGCAGGGCTGGTGCTGGAGTATGCGGCGGATCAACAGCCTGGCAAGCTGGCGGTTAGTCTGACCGGCAGCTTCCCGGAATTTCCCGATTTGCGGGAGGGCGGCGGGTTCAGTCTGGATCTGTGGTTCACATTGGCTTCCCCGGACGAAGGGCTGATTGCGGCCGACAGTATGAATGAGGCCGGAGTGGGCCTGCGGTTATGCACCGGAGGCAACGGAACCCTGCGCCTGGAGCTTGGCGATGGGCGAACGGGCGCTTACTGGAGCAGCGATGCGGGGCTTCTGCAGCCGGGCAGTCGGCATCATGTCACCGTAATTGTGGACGGCGGGCCGAAGGTCATCCTGTTCCTGATCGACGGGGTGCTGTGCGACGGAGGGGAGAGCAGGCAGTTTGGCTGGGGCCGCTTCAACCGGGACCTGCGTTCGGTCACAAGCGGCTGCCCGCTCACAGCTGGAGGCGGACCGGGACTGGTGGTCCATGCGCTGCGGCTGTACAACCGGGCACTGAGGACCTCCGAAGCGGTGGGCAACTATCAGGCGGGCCTGGCAGCGTTGTAAATCCCATCAAATCTTGAGAAAAACCTGGCGGCTTCGGCTCAATGTCAATAAGATAAGCTTAATGGCAAGACCGGGAATAAAAAATGGTATGCGAAACGGCATGGGAAAAGCCCCTGTGCCGTTTGTTTTTTCTGCATTCAAGGAAAAAAGGGTACAGCAAACAAAACGGATGGAGTACCCGTTTTAAAAATGTTCATTTGAACTGATTTATGCTACTCTGTAGACGAAGCTAACAGCTGATTTATTGCTTATTTTGCGCGTGTTCTTCTGCCCCTGGCGAATGGGTCGAATCGGCAAAATATTTTTACGAATCAGCGCTTCAACATCGGGTGGGGGTTCATCGTCTGGAGAGCGCAGGAAATGTCTACAAACGTGAACGGCGATCGTGAAGTTGACTTGGTATTGGTGCCGTTTATCCATTTGGGAAATGACGACGTGCGAGGTCATCATTTCAGCGAAATTGTACATGATTAATCTTGCGAAAATTTCTTGGGTGATGGACTCTTGTCTCTTTGCGTGAAAATTCGTCAGACCGACCGTGTATTTTAATGCCCGGAAAGAGGTTTCAATGCCCCATCGCATGTTATAAATGGATTTGAGTTCATCAGGTGGGAAATCCGCGGCAGAAAGATTCGTAATGACGCTTTCATAAGTGCCATTCGGCAAGGCGAAACGAACCACCCGAAAAGAAATCGGGTCAAACAAATTCTCATGCAAATCTAAAAAATCAAATGTATTTTTAGAAGGGATGAACGTGTAGATTTCAGGATGTGCTTTAACCTCGTTGGTTTGTTTTTTGGTAAGGGTCACCTGAACGACAACATCAAACTCCCCACCGGTGGGCAGACGCAAGCCCGAGAGAATACCAGTGGAATCTAAATCCTTTACCCGAATGATGTAGTTCCAGCCCTTGCGTTGCATATGCGCGAAATTGTTGTAACCTTCATACCCGCGATCGGCAATAACAATCGTTTTGCTCTTGATGGGGGAACGGTCAACCATGGCTGCCAGTGCCCTTCCCTCGCTGCATGCCCTTAGTGGCTGAACCATGGCATCCACGTAAAGGCGATTGCACAAATCATAAGCGGCGTTCAAATGCGTAAGGTTATATCCTTTTGTGTTTGGTTGCGTTTGAAAATAGGTTTGCGTGTCCGCAGGGTCTGTTGCGAAATGCAAATCCGAACCGTCAAAGGCAAGCAATCGATACTCGCGATAGTCCTTGATATCCGTATACGATTGCGTAAATTGGTGAAACAAGAATTCCACTGCAGACGGCAAGATTTTATTCCTTTGTTGGATAAAAGCAGACGTGGTTGCGGTGTTTACGTCATAGCCCTGCGAGTCCAAAAGCTCCTTGAATATGCTGTTGCCGCCCATCGAGACCAGGAGCTGCATCACGGTTTCAAAGGGCAATTTTCTTTCCCGCGTAAAATCTTTCCCCGGGTTTTTAACATCATGTGCGGGTTCGGCTGACATTTCTCGTATGAGGGATGTCAGCTTTTGTTTTAGCGAGTTTGCGAACTCATTCATTGGCAAAACCTCCTCGTTTTCAAGGGGCTTCGCCACACATTCCCACC
>JAQSYI010000002.1 GCA_029256185.1 Paenibacillaceae bacterium | reverse complement strand
TTTGGTTCCAAAGACGTTAACACAATTTTTTTGAAACAAAACGAAATTAAGATCATAGTAAAAGAAGAAATGGGCCACTTTCTTTTGATCGATGCGGCCGATTGTGATGAAATGTTTCTGTTGGCAAGTTTATTCCATCATTCAATGAAAAGTCATGATGTTATATATTTAGAGCGAGAAGACACAAATTTTACGGATTTATTTATATTTAATGGGGCCATTAATCCATTAACACAGAAGGAATTAAGAAAAATCAAATCATCAGTAAAGTATTGTAAACCCATTATACATAAAATCTCTCTATTAACCACTCATGATGAGATCATTTGGGATACATGGGAACATTGGCGACATGCTGCATGGCCCAGCGCACACCCGATAAAGGTTTTCCCCGCGCCTGATGCGCCCATAAGAATGATATTGTGTTTCTCATGAATGTTATTACCTGTTACAAGCCGCAGGATCTGGGATTGTTCCAGGCGCCGATCTGTGTGATATCCAATGTCCTCCACGCATAGGATGATCAAGGCTCTCAGCCTGTTATGTAAGATGCCAAGTATGTCACATAGGATAATTTCACTTAATGTCGGTTGAGGCTTGTGAAGCCAAACGGATTGTTGGCACCCATGCATCGGCTGCCATCCAGCTCGCGTTGCAGAAGCAGGCGACCGACTTGGATATGACCACGGGTACCGTCCGCAGCGGGCTGTGTACTGCTTTTTACAACGGTCGAAGGAGCCAGTGGATAAGTGTACCCAACCACAATATTATTCAAATCTTACACTCCAAGATGATTGAGCAGGGAGCGTAGCGGCTCATCCGGTCATAGCGCGGCAACGCAATCGACCCAACTCTGGACCGTTCGATACCCTTGCTCTAAGGAGCAGCATTTTATTCTCCGGAAGAATCCGTTTCGCTGCCGTTGATCCTTTTCAAGGCGGCCCGCTCCCGGTACATGGAGGGGGTGACACCGTATTTCTTTTTGAACAGGGTAGTGAAATAGGAAACATTATACATGCCCACCGATTCGCTGATCCTAAATGCGGTCTCCTCGGTGGTCAGAAGCAGTTCCCGGGCTTTCTCCAGGCGGGTGCTGCTCAGATATTCGCTGAAGGACATCTCCACCGTGCTCTTGAACAGCTTCCCTAGATAGCTGGAGGACAGTCCGGCGAATTGGGATACCGTCTCCAGGGACAGATTGGCCTCGGCATAATGATCGTGAATATGCGCCTGAACCATTTCAATCACGCTGTTATGCTTCTGTGCATTGAGCCATTGGCTTTTCTCCCGGATCAAGCTACGGATGCCGAAGCAAAAATCCCGAATAATCCCCGTAATCTCCTCCAGACTCTCCGCCGCTTCAACGGCTGCCGCCGCATCCAGATATTTGTTGAAGAAGGAAGCATCATTGGTGCCCAGATATTCGAAGTGTTTAAACTGGGACAGCAGCAATTGGATGCAATAGGTCACCGCCTGATTGCAGGTTGCCGCCGAAACATGCCCCACGAACAGCTCCACCTGCTCGCCGATCTCCTCCGGTTTTCCCGACTGGAGCAACTCGGTGAGTTTTTTTTCGGCGGCAGTGGGATAGTTCAGCACCGTCGTAAAATGGGAACGGATTTCGGCTTGGTCGAGTATGGATTGTTTGCCGTAGATCATCCGGTACTTGACATACTGCTGCGCGGAGGAATAGGAATACTGGATATTCCTCCGGCCGCTGAAGCGGTCGCCGATACCCGCGGAAACGGTCAGCTTGAAGTAGCGGCTCATGAAATCCTGGACAGACCGCAGGCCATCCTTCAGTCCGGGCGGAAGCTCGCCGGCGCCACTCTGGATCACGGCCACCGCCTCATTCTCCTCGGTAATCAGAACGTCGGAAGCGCCCCAGGGCTCGAGAATTTCCTTGGCAATATTGCACAGGGCAAACCGGAGCAGGGATTGCTCGGTGGAGCTGCGGCCCGCCATGGCTTTCATATCATCGATTTTGAACACAACCGTGTAAAAATACGGTCCGGTGAGCTGCCGGTCAATCATGGCGATGATTTCCTCGGGCGCATCCATGTTCCGCGTGCTGCCCTTCAGCAGCGCCTGCAAATAATGCTCCCGCACCGTCCGGGCGGAGCGGTTGATCACAAACTGCATAGAGCGCTGGTTTTCCTCCAGAGACAGGAACATCTCCGTCAGCACCTTATATTCATCGATGACCGGGGAGGAGGAGGGGGCGGACCGGGGCTTTACCAGATCATACAGGGAGGACATAGGCTTATACATGCTTCTTGTCAGCAGAATGGATAACAGTAGCCCGGCCAGCGCCAGCCCTGCGGCTGTAATCAGGGTAACCGTCCGCAGATCCCGGATATTGGATATCATCTTCGTATATGGGGTAACGCTGACAAAATACCAATTCATCGAAGCGGATTTCACATAGGTAACCAGATGCTTCTCGTTATCGATGATGGTTTGGAAGCTGTCCTCCGGCTTATTCTCCTGCAGGATCTGCTGGATATACCGCTCCGGGGAAAGATCCTTCATAAACAGCTTGGAATCCGTATGGGAGAGCACACGCCCCTCCTGGTTCATGACGAACACATTGTTCCGGAAGCTTCCTTTGTCAATTTTGTTGATGGTATTCAGAATGGTATTCTCTTCCACATTGATATAGATCAGCGGATTGGCCGAGGAGCTTAGCGAGTAGTCCGGATAAAGCAGAAAGGTGAGAAGCTTGACCGGCTGGCTGTTATTGATGAAGCTTGCGGAGAGCTCCCGCGGGTAGAACTCCATGTACTGCTTGTTGCTGATGCCGTACAGGGACTTGTCGAAGGGCAGGCCCGACGTATCCACATTGGTTTCCGTGGAGGGGCGATAGATGCCGATGCTGTATAGGGAGGGATATGCGTTTTTGATTTGGGACAGTTGCCGGAAGACATGGTAGTTTTGGGTCTTGTCCTCCTTGGTGTCGTTCAGGAAGGCAACCATCTGGGGCTCGATGATCAGGGCATTGCCGATGGTCATCACCTGGTTGTACACCACATCCGAGGCATAGCTGATTTGGGAGAGCATGATTTTGGAATTGCGGTCAATTTCCTTCACGGCGCTGTTGGAAAAGAGGGAAAACAGCACGGCGGAAAGCATGCTCAGGGTAAGCAGGACAAGCAGGAAATAAGAAATGGCCAGCTTCTGAAAGGTTTTGTAGCGGACCAGTCGGCCCAGGATGCGTTTCATACGGTGTTCCTCCCATTTGCTGCTGGAATGCTACTCCTACTATAGAGCATATACACAAAAACCGATACCCGATTGCGGAAAAGTGAAAGCGATTACCCTATTTCGAAACCCCAAGGCCGCAATCTGAAAGGAAAAGGCGGTTTTCAAAATAGACAGATCCGCAGTCCCTGCCTATGATGAGGGGGTACGACAGATAAACCGGAGGGATCAACATGCATACTGGCGTTTTGCAATTAAGGCTGATGACCTTTAACATCCGCAACCCCTCGGGCTCGGGGGATGAGAGCTGGGACAACCGCAGGAGGCTGGCCATCCGGGCCATCCGCTCCTTCGGGCCTGATCTGGCAGGGCTGCAGGAAGGCTATGACAACCAGATTGAAGACCTGCTCGCAGGGCTGGGTGATGACTATCGGTCCGTTGGCGTATCCCGCTACGGGAACACGGAGGATGAATACAACAATATTCTTTACCGTGCGGATAAATATCGGGTGGTGGAAGAGGGGCAGTTCTGGCTCAGCGATACGCCCGATGCGGCAGGCAGCAAGAACAGGCACGAGCCCAAATATCCGCGGATTTGCACCTGGGCCCGATTCGCCCTTGTCCATGATTGCGAGGCCGCCTTCTATTATTTCAACACCCACCTTGGACTGTCGGAGGAGGCCAAGACACAGGGGGTCCGGGTTATCCTGGAGCGGATCAGCCGGATTGTTGCCTCTCCGCAACTTCCGGTTTTTCTTGGGGGGGATTTCAATCTGGAGGAGACCCATTCGTTATTCGGAGATATTATGGACTCCGGCTTCCGGGACACCTGGACCGGGGCAGGCTGTCCGTTGGACGGGGACGGAACCGTTCACCATTTTGAGGGTACCCCGGATAAGGAGCATATTGATTGGATATTCGAAAAGAATGCGATTGCCGTCCGCTCCATCCGCATTAACCGCTACCACGAGCAGGGCAGGTATCCCTCCGACCATTACCCGGTGGAGCTGGTCGTGGATATTCCCTCCCCCGCCGGACCGGAAGCCGGATTATGAAAGGAAAAGCTGGTATTTGAAATATACAAAAGGCCCGGATTTGCCGTAAAGTTAGCTTCACAGCGGACCACAGGGCTGCATGACAATCGAATGGAGGACAAAAGCGTGAACACACATTTCCGCCGGCGGAGCGGCATTTTTTCGGATATTATTAAGAACCCCGCCTCCTATGTGCTGGTGCTGCCGGCCATGCTGTACACCTTTATTTTCGGCTATATGACCTATCCGTATATGATGATTGCCTTTCAGCGGTTCAATTACAAAAAAGGGATATGGAACAGTGAATGGGTGGGCCTGAAGAACTTCGAATTCTTCTTCCAGTCCAATAAAGCCTTTACCGTAACCTTCAATACCATTTTCCTGAATATACTCTTTATCTTCTTCGGCACGTTGACAGCGCTTGCCATAGCCCTTGTCTTAAATGAGCTGAGGCGGAAGCTGTTTGTGAAGCTTAGCCAATCCATTATGCTTTTTCCCAACTTTATATCCTGGATTGTCATCAGCTATGTGCTGTATGCGTTCTTCTCCATGGACATGGGGATTGTCAACCAACTGCTGGCGAAGCTGCATTTGACCGCCGTCAACTGGTATACCCAGCCGGGGGTTTGGCCGGTGATTCTGACAATTATGCATGTGTGGAAAGGAGCGGGGATGAGCGCCGTCATCTATCTGGCCACCATCACCGGGATCGATGATACCCTGTATGAGGCGGCCCAAATTGACGGGGCCAACCGCTGGCAGATGTGCCTGAAGATTACCATTCCGCTGATGCTGCCCACAGTGGTGATTCTGATGCTCTTGTCCATCGGCAAGATCATGTACGGGGATTTCGGGATGATTTACGCCCTGGTGGGGGATAACGGCACGCTTTATCAGACCACAGATATTATCGATACCTACGTATTCCGTTCTCTCCGGCAGGTGGGCGACCCTTCGGAGGCCATGGCAGTGGGCTTGTTCCAATCGGCAGTGGGCTTTGTCCTGGTCTTCGGCACCAACTGGATCACCCGCACGTTCTTCAGGGACGGCGCCCTTTATTAAGGAGGAATAAAAGTGAGAAAGCTATCCGTCAGCAGAACCGTCATGTATGTGTGCATTTCCGTTTATGCCGCCTTATGCCTTCTTCCTATGCTCCTGGTTCTTATGATTTCTATCACGGATGAAGATTCCATTCTGCGCAACGGATACAGCCTGTTCCCGGAGAAATTTTCCTTGTACGCGTACAAGGTGATTTTCACCGGAGGCTCCCAGGTGATGCAAAGCTATTTAATTTCGATTTTTGTTACGTTGACCGGCACAATTCTGGCTGTGCTGATTACCGCCATGGCTGGGTATACCCTAGCCAATAAGAGTGTGCGCTACCGCAATGGGCTGGCCCTTTATTTTTTCATTACGATGATCTTCACTGCAGGGATTGTTCCATGGTATCTCATGAACCGCTCCCTGGGGCTTACCAACAATATTCTGGCGCTGATTATTCCATCGCTGCTGTTCAGCCCGTTCAATCTGTTTTTGGTGCGCAACTTTATGGGCGGGGTTCCCGATTCGCTGCGGGAATCCGCCACCATCGACGGGGCCAATGATCTGGCCATAGCCTTCCGGATCTATTTCCCCCTGAGCACGCCGGTTCTGGCTACCATCGCCCTCTTCTACGGGCTGGACTATTGGAATAACTGGTGGAATGCGATTATGCTCATCGATGACAAAAGCCTCTATCCGCTGCAATTTATGCTGCTGCGGCTGAAGTCGGAAATCAGCATGCTCAATGAAATGACCATGCTGGCCGGAGCGGATGATGTGACACTTCCGTCGGAATCGGTAAAAATGGCCACGGCGGTGGTGACCATCGGGCCCATCATCTTCTTTTATCCGTACCTGCAAAAATACTTCGTGAAAGGCCTCGTGATTGGTTCGGTAAAGGGCTGAAAAAGCTGCAGGAGTTGATATAAATCCCTTAAGGGTTTATATATAGATAAGAAAAAGGAGTCGATTTGACATGAGAAAAAGCTTCACCCTTGTCCTTGCAGGACTTCTTGCAGCCGGCTTGATTGCCGGATGCAGCGGCAAATCCGGCGGCAGCGGCCAGGAGGGGGCGTCCAACCCGTCCTCCGCCGCAAATTCAGGCGGCGCCACTGCCAAGCCGGCGCAGCCGGTCAAGCTGAAGTACGTTGTGCCCGGCACGGAGCCCAGGGATATTAAGGAGGTCATGGCCGCCGTCAACAAGAAGATGCAGGCGGACGGGCTCAATATTGAGCTGGAGAAGGTCTATATCCCCAGCGACGCCTGGGATCAGAAGCTCAATCTGATGCTCTCCACCGGCGAGGATTTCGACCTGTTCCATATTATGCAGGACCGCACCCCCTTCTCCAGCTATTATAATCGCGGCGCCTTGGCCGATATCAGCGGCTCCATTGAGAAGTACGGCAAGAATCTCAAGCAGCATATTCCCGACGACATCTTCGACGGAGCCAAGATCGACGGCAAATATTACGCCGTGCCTTCCTATTGGGTAGAGATGGCCAGCGAAGGGGAGTTCAACATCCGCAGGGATATTCTGAAGCAGAATAACCTGAAGGAGCCCGCCACCCCGCAGGAGCTGGTCAGCGCCTGGGAGACGGTGATGAAGAACTGGAAGGGAAGCAGCAAGCCCTACTTTGCCTCCAAGGCCGACTTTGATCCCGTAAGCCTGCATACCTCCATTCTGCACCGGACCTATGACACCTTTCCCTTTACCGTCAAGGACAAGTTTTTCTACGTAAACCAGAACGGCACGGTGAAGTCGTGGATCGAGACGGAGGAGTTCAAGAAGGATGCGGAGTTTATGCGCACGCTGTACACCAAGGGCATTACCAATCCGGATATACTGGTGATCAAGCAGGAGCAGGTGAAGGCCCAGCTTGACAGCGGGGACTGGTTTGCCAATTTTGGCACAGGCGGCAGTCTGAGCGCTTTGAAGAAGAACAATCCCGAAGCCACGGTGAACGATATCGGCGTCGTCTGGTTTAACCCGGAGAAGGTTTATCTGCGCCCGCTTACCTTCAAGAACGGCAACGCCGTTCCGGTGAACAGCAAGCATCCGGAGGAGGCGGTCCAGTTTATGGACTGGATCGTGGCCAGCCAGGAGAATTACGACCTGATCCAGTACGGGATTGAGGGCAAGCATTATTCCAAGGACGGCGACAAGGGCATGAAGGCCATCAATGACCCCGCCAACAACAACAAACCCGGCTACAAGGGCTCGGAATCTCAAAACGGCAATGTCAGCTTTATGCGGTTTGATCTGGAGAACAGCATTCCCGAGAACAACAAGGTGCTCTATGAGGCCAATACCAAGGCCGTGAACAGCATTGCCGCCAACTTTGTATTTGATCCCACCAGTGTGCGCACGGAATACACCAATATCGCATCGGAGGCTGCCGCCAGCATTATTCCCGTTTACATGGGGGTTCTGGAATACAACAAAGCCTACCCCGCCGCCCTGGAAAAGATGAAGAAGGCGGGCCTGGACAAGGTTGTGGCCGAATACCAGCGCCAATTCGAGGAATATCAAGCCAAGCAGGGAAAATAACTTCCGCCAATGGCGGGTTGCCCATTTTGTCATATACAGGGAGTGAGCTTGAATGAGTCTGCTTGAACAAAGAGCCGTATTTGAATCGGGCAAAAGGATTTATGAACGCGCGCTGCTTTCCTTCTGCGGCGTGGAGGGCTTCGATGTGTATAACTGCTCCATTCCCTTCGATTGGAACGGCAAGCGCTATCTGTTCGGAAGGGTGGAACGCCGCGACGAATGGGCCCGGTCCTGGGTGCGCTTATTTGAGGAAACCGGCAGGGATGAATGGACGCTGGTGCGAGACAGCATGATTTATACCCTGGAGGACCCTTATGTCAGCATCATCGGCCGTGAGGTGGTTCTGGGCGGAACCAGCGTCCAGTATGAGGCCGGCAAGGTCAGCACCTTCTTCGGCTATTTCTTCCGCGGCTCCGATCTGCAGGATCTGCGGTACTTCACCACCGGGCCCCGGAGGATGAAGGATATCCGGCTGGTGGAGCTGGCCGACGGGCGGATCGGGGTATTCTCCCGGCCCCGGGGAGAGGACGTGAAGGGGCGGTACGGCAGCGAATCCATGATCGGCTTTACGGTAATCAGCCGTCTGGAGGAGCTGACCCCGGAGGTTATTGCCCAAGCCCCGTACATCTCCGACATATTCGGCCCGGGAGAGTGGGGCGGCGTCAATCAGGCTTATCTGCTGGACAGCGGAAAAATCGGGATTATCGGGCATATTTGCTACAGGGACCGGGATGAAGACGGCGGCGAGCTGAAGGTGTATATGAATATGTCCTTTGTCTTCGATCCGCAGACGCGCCAGGCAGCGGATCTCCGGCTGATCGGAACCCGTACCTGCTATCCTCCCGGACCGGCCAAAAAGCCGAATCTGGCGGATTGCGCCTTCACCTCGGGCATTGTCCTGCGGCCGGACGGCAAGGCGGATCTCTACAGCGGCATCGGGGATTGTCAGACCGGAAGAATTACCATCGATTATCCCTTCGCGGGATATGGAAAGCTCGTGTAAGGCAGGTGAAGGAGCTCATGGCCAGTCTTGGTGTATGGCAAATTGACTATCTGGAAATCAGCATCCGCATCGGGATGGCTCTCCTGATGGGGGGCCTTGTGGGCTTGGAGCGGGAGCGGGGGCAGCATCACGCCGGGTTCCGCACCCATATTCTGGTCTGTCTGGGCTCGACGCTGATTACGCTTATATCCGTTTACGGGTTCAGCCAGTTTGTGGATGAACCCAGCGTGCGGATGGACCCGGGCCGGATGGCTGCACAGATTATCAGCGGCATCGGTTTTTTGGGGGCGGGCACCATCATGCGCAACGGCAATGCCATATCCGGGCTGACCACCGCCGCCTCCCTGTGGGTGGTGGCCGCCATGGGCATAGCCGTGGGGGCAGGGTTTTATTACGGAGCCGTGCTTACCCTCGTCTGCGTGCTGGTCAGTCTGCTGGTATTGCCCCGGCTGGAGAAGCGGCTGTTCGCCTCCAACAAGACGGAGGCGTATACGGTCACTCTGGAGAAGGACGGAAATCCGGGCATCTTTCTGGATTTTTTCCGGGATGAGGGGGTCCGCGTCAAGTCCCTCCGGATGAATATGCAGGAGGAGGGAACGGTGCAGCTTCATTTCATTCTGTCCAACAAGCAGACGGAGTGGAAGCAGCGGATTTCAAGGCTGGCGGTCCGCGCCGACTCCCATGTCCGGCAGGCGGAAATGAAGATGTAGGGGAGGGATTGCATTGTCGGCATACAAGCTGCTTGCTCTTGATATGGACGGAACGGTGCTGAATTCCGCCCATGAAATAACCGACGCTACCTGCCAAGCCATCAGGCATGCTGCCGCATGCGGAACCACGGTGATGTTTGCCACGGGCCGGGAGGTGCAGAGCATTGGAAGATATATCCGTCAGCTGGGCCTGAGTTCTCCCCTGGTGACGGTGAACGGCAGCGAGGTCTGGTCCGCCCCGGGGCAGATTATGGTTCGGCATGCCCTTTCGGATGAATGGGCAGCCGAGCTGTATGCCCTGGCTTCCCGAAGCGGCTGCCGGTATTGGGCCTACACGGTGGACCATGTGTTTACCGCCTCAAACTGGCCAGGCCGGATGAACCGCCCTGCCGGCGATCCATGGCTGAAGTTCGGCCTTCATTCGGATGATCCGGCCGTTCTTGCGGATATCCGCGGGACTCTGGCCGACACCTGCCGTTATGAGCTGACCAACTCCAGTCCCCACAATATTGAGGTGAATCCGCTAGGGATCAACAAGGCTAGCGGTTTGCGAGAGGTCTGTCGGCTGCTTGGCATCCGTATGGAGGAGGTGGCGGCCTGCGGCGACAGCTTGAATGATCTGGAGATGCTCCGTGCGGCAGGGCTGGGCATCGCCATGGGCAACGCCCAGGAGGCGGTGAAGCAGGCGGCGGATGCCGTTACTGGCACCAATGAGGAGGATGGGGTAGCCCAAGCGATACGCTCCTATCTCCTGAACTGAAAGAAACCGGCGGGGAATATCATCAGGAACAACAGGGAGACAGGTGAAAAGCGGCTTGTCTCCTTGTTTTTCAAATCAAAAGGAGGATCATGATGAACAAAAAAACGATGTCCCGGATGCTGTTGACGGTTATGGCGGTCATGGCGGTGCTGCTGGTATCCGCTCTGCATATGGGAAGTGCCCACGCAGAGGCGGATGAAACCAAGCTTACGGTGATGAGCCTCAATGTGCTCACCAGTCTGAATCAGCCCATTGAAGCGGTGCACAACGGCAAGACCAGAGGAGATATGCTGACGGAGCTGATCGACGGCAGGCAGCCCGATTCCATTGGCTTGAATGAGGTTAACCAGGGGTGGAGGGACTACGTTCTTGACCACGTGCTGACGTATCCCTTCCAGGGGGGAGCAGCCTACGGCATAACGGGTCTGGTGGCCGACGACGGAATCACAAGTCTGATGAGCGGCTATAGCGAGTTCTCCCCTATTTTGTACAGAAGTGATCTGTATGATATTGAAGCAGCGGGCGGATATTGGTTTTCGGCGACTCCTGATGTCAAATCCAAGTACGGGGATATTACAGACAGCCAGGGCAGACTGCTGTACAAGGGAATGTCCAACAGCCGGATCATGTCCTATGCGGTATTCAAATACAAGGACACAAATGAGATCGCTTACATTCATATTAACTCCCATTATGACCATCAAAGCTCGGACTATATCCAAACCCTCTGTTCCATTCAGGTCAAGAAAAAGGCTGATGAGCTGGCGTTCCAGTACCAGAGTCCGGTGGTGTTGACCGGGGATATCAACGCCAAGGAGGAGTCGCAGGCGTACCACTACCTGGCCGACGGAAAAAACGGCTACCTCAATGCCAAATACGTGTCCGACCAGTATTCCGTCCTGCCCAGCTCGGCTGGCTTCGGGGCAAATTACAATGAAGCGGAAACCTCCGTAATTGACCATATTTTTATTTCGGCGGGCAATGTTGGTGTATACAAGCATGATATGCTCAGCAATCCGTATCTGTCGGATCATTCCGCCGTATACGCCGAATTGTCCCTCCGGCATATGCCCAAGCTGGATTCGATGTCGGCGGACAATCAGGCTGTGCCGGAATTTTCGGGTAAGCAATTTTTATACCGGCTGTACACCATGGAGAGCCAGCTTTCCCTGAACATGAGCTACAATGCGGACTATACCGTTACCGCAGCCAGCCTCCCTGCTCCCGCGGCAGCGGTGACCCAGGGGCAGAGCGTGCTTCAATTTCAGCTGGACGAAGGGGATAATCCCGTCTTGCTGTATGTGAAGGATTCCGCCGGACGCACTACCACCTACACCCTGCATTTCTACAGGGAAACCGGGGAGGCAAAGCCGGTGATTTCGGAGATTTACCCCAACGCCATTCCCGGCTACAAATATTTCGAAGTCACCAATGCGGGCACACGCTCCATGTCCACGGATGAATATGCTTTTTTGTGGGGGAATATTGGAGGCGACGCTTCCGTGAATTGGGAGTCGGTTCTGGAAGTATCCGAAAGCAGGGTGATCCGGCCCGGAGCCTCCGTTGTATTCTGGTTTACGTATAATACCGGCGGCGTATTCAGCCATGTCCCCTCGGTGGCAGACTTTAATGACCATTACAGAACCCTTTTGTCAGAAGAGAATATCGTTGTTTTCGGGCAATCGGAGCCCTTTAAGGGCTATTCCACCGCAAGCGGCACGGCCGTATTTACCATGGGGGCCAACAAGGACAGGGGCATGCGCATTGCTTATGCGCGGGACACCAATGGCACGCCTTACGGGTGGACACAGAGGTCCACCAATTCGTCGTTTAACGGTCCGACGGCTTCCGTCTCCTCCTATAAATCCCTCTCCCCGGAGAATCTGACGCCCAACCAGTTGTTCAAATTCAAGCTGGTAGAGGGACAGACGGCTGCCTCTCCATCGGATGTGTTGGATGCCTTCTATGCCTCGCCCGGCATCTATGACACCAGAATCGGTAATGAGCCCAAGGATGCCTATACCCGGATCGAAGCGGGGGAATATGACACCTTTTCCCTGGTTCATGCGGAAGGAAACAATCTGGGCGGCTCCCTCGCCGGATCATGGGCCTTCTACTCCAATGTCCAATTTGGGGATACCGGTGCGGATGCGGCTGTATTCTCCGCCGCCGTCAAGGAAAGCAACGCCTCCGGTACGGTTGAGATATACATCGACGGCAAATCCGACGGCACTCTGGTCAACGCCACAAAAATCGGTACTCTCGTCACAACGCCCACAGGTCCGGATTGGAGTGTATTCAGTACGTTTACCTGCAGCCTGAGCCAGCGGGTTATAGGGACGCATCATGTCACACTGGTCTTTAAGCCCAACGCAGGCAAAACCTATGCCGGAAATCTGGACTATTTCGTCTTCACTCCCTATGTGCCCAAACCCGACCTGGCTGAGATCACGGGAATGACTTTTCTGCTGGACGGTAATCCGTTGACGGCAGGGGCGCAGCTGAATGCCGACCGGGAGCATACCTCCTTTACAGTCAGCGCGGAAGCCGCCTATCTGCCTGCCAATGCCGATTTCACCATCAAATGGTCCTCCTCCCGTCCGGATATCGCCATAATCGATGAGGCTACCGGGGTGATTCAGGTGCTGGGATACGGGGATTTCATCATTGACGCTGCCGTTTACTCCAACCGTCAGTGGTTTCATAGCTATCCATCGCCGGTTATTGCCACCAACTACAAGCAATCCGCCTTCACCTTGCTAGAGGGGGAATGGGCTGCCGGCTTTACACCGGGAGCGAACAAAACCCCCAATGCCAAGAAAGCGGCGGCGGCAGCCACAGGCATGTCGCCCAATGTAACCGGAGGCTACAATTATATCGGGGACGTGGTGGACCAAAGCAGCATGACTCTTGCATCCGTGGATTTCGGAAGCCGGGGCATCAAGGGCTTTATCATGAACATGGCTCTTAAGCGCACCACCTCTGGAGGAACCGTCACCCTCTATGCGGATACCGTGGACGAATGCCATAAGATCGGCCAGCTTACCGTCTCGGTTACGGCCGATACCCCCGATAACTATAACACCTATTTGCCGTATACGGGGACCATAACGAAATCGGTCACCGGTATCCATAATCTTATCCTTGTGTTTTCCACGAGCAACACCTATGTGGGCAATATCGATTATTTGGTCTTTGAGGAATAAATCTATTATTCCGGGTAATTCCGTTTAACAAGATTGACCAACGGATGGCGGCCATATGGGCCGCCATCTGTTTTAATGGGAGTAGGAACCTCGCCTTGCCTGATGTTTCAAGAAGTTTAGCTTCAGAGAACCTTTTCAATGGGTTCATCGCTACTACGGGTTCCGTGTTAGACTCCATATCTCTAGTTTCGTCATTGCGTGGTTGGTGCTAAGGCTTATACCTTACCGTTTCCGTTTAGCGGTGTGGCCTTAAAGGACTATGGATTTGGATAAACTTCTACCAATGCGCCAAGCAGGGTGGATCTTATTAAATCGGAACAAGTGGCAGCACTTCAGGACGCAGACCGTGGCTGTTGCGTCTGTTCATAAGCTAGAAGCCCTGGCATTAAACGAAACAGTAGATCAGACAGCAGAAGCCATTTCATCTGCTAGTAAAGTGAGTGGAGAAAGGTTTTTGGCCTTGCAATCGAGAATAAAAGTAATGAAGCAATTCATCGAAGCTTAATTGCTGTTTTGCTGAGCTACTATTTTCACTGTTAGCCAACACGTTTGGCCTGCGTTTAGTCATGGTCAGTCACCCCGATTTCAAGGAGGATGACATTGTGAAATTCATGTGCCAGGTGCTTGAATGGGCTATATTTTTCATGTTGGACCTGCTAGTCTTGAGAAAACAGTTCAATTTACATTTCCGTAGTTTTCATTCGCTCATGCCCCATGATTGCTTTCAACGTAAAGAGGTCTCCGCCACGTAGTAAAAATGGAGCTGCTTCTTGTAAGGTGATGGAGGAGTGGGGAACTAAGGCAGACATCGCGTATTCCTCCTTGGGAGTTATACGCGGCGGCAAAAAGATATACGAAGTAGGAAGGAGTGGGTGCATATAACTTCCGGATATGTGACTGAATATAAAGTAAATTGTTAACATAGAGGTGACTTATGGAATTAAAGATCGAAAAGGTTAGCGAAAACCAATTGGAGCTGTTCCTCTCAATATTAAGAGAGATTGCGATTTGGTTGGAGGAAATTGGTAAACCAATGTGGAGTTTAGAAGGATTGGAATATGATAATTTTATTAGGAATAACCAGGATACGGATTTTTATATTTGTTTCAATAATAATGAGCCTGCGGGAGCTTTTATGTTAAAGGAGGAAAATGAGTTTTGGTGGCCTGAAGGGAATAAAATAGAAGATTTATTCTTAAAAAAACTAGGGGTACGCAGACAATATGCAGGAATGGCAATCTCAAACTACATGATTGATTGGGTTAAGAATGAAGCTAAAAGACGAAATAAAAAATATGTAAGAATTGAATTCTATGCAGATCGAGATAACCTGATAAGACTATATGAAGATAACAAATTTAATCAAGTTAAGCGTATGACAATGCCTGATGGAATATGTATTGCTTTGTATGAGCATGCAATAAAATACACTTAAGCTTCTCTGATCTTGTGCATACACAACAACTTCATATGCAATGGCTATAATTCTGGTAAATGAAAAAATGGAGATAACATTGATGGATCTTAAGAAATATTTGGAAGAACAATTTGAAAATTTAACCTTGGAACCGCCTCTTTTTTATGGCTGGGACGTATCAATAAGATTTGAATTAGGAAATCCCCCAATGTTTAGAATAAATAAAGAGCATTACATGGAACAAGTTTATTATCGATCGCTTGAATTGTTTAAGGCCCTTCATGATATTGAAGATGAAGTCCTGGTTATTACTCATGCTTATTTTGCCGATAGACCTAAAAATAAAGTAAAAAAGTTAAACCTGTATAAAAAATATATCAAAAGGAAAGAGCCGATTAGAGCTTTAAGACTCGAAATACTTCCAGATATTAATTGTGAACCGGACGAGATGCCGGACCCGAGAAATAACATGTATAGGTACTGGACTCGATGTAGAATTAGGGACTTAAACTACATTCCATTAATCAAAGCTATCTGTAACCATGATGTTGGAATTAAGCCAATGATCTACCATAGGGTGTACTTTATCAATATAAACAAGAAAACAATATTTCATATTTATGATGATAGAGGCTGTGATGTTATCGCATCATCAAGAGATGAATTAATGAGGATTTTTGAAGGATTTAATGATTGGATTTTAGATTATGATCGGGAAAGAATTAACAGAGTATTCTTGGAATAGCTCGATGAAGTCATCTGCTATTAGATCCAACCGGCCTAATCGCCGGATTACAATACAGCTTTGCCTGGCTTGGTAAAATTATGGAGCGCGGCCCGCCGCATGCAGGCCTCGAAGCTGGCGCGGCCTAAGCCTCTCTGGTTCAGGGATGACAAACTCCTTTGTGAAATCACAGCAACATTATTATGGGAGTAATTCAAGGAGGGTTATATGAAGACTATTATTTATATGGTTAGGCATGCTGAATCACCTTATACAGAAGGAAATGAAAGAACCAGGGGACTTACTCAAAAGGGTAAAATGAATGCAGAAGCAATAACAGAGATATTAAAGGACAAAGGAATAAACGTTATTATTTCAAGTCCCTATGCTCGGGCAATTTTAACATTGGAGGGGTTGGCCAAAGCGCTAGAATTAGAGATTAAAATATTTGAGGATCTTAGGGAAAGGCATTTCTCAGACGATATTATTTCTGATGAAGAGTTTATGCCTGCTGTGAAGAGAATGTTTGATAACCCTGACTATGCATTGCCAGGGGGAGAGTCTAACAATGTTTGCCGGAATAGATCAATAGTTGTCTTGAAACATATCTTAGAAGTATACAAGGGGAAGAAAATTGCTATTGGAACGCACGGAAATGTAATGACATTGATGATGAGCTATTTTGATTCGGATTACGGATTGGATTTCTTCAATCAAACAATGAAACCAGACATCTATAAATTACAATTCAATGACTTGGAGTTAGAAGAAGTAGTAAGATTGTGGAATGAATAGCGTATTCGGGGGTTGATTGAAGAGGACTGTGACATCACCTAGCACCCCTCAAGCCAGATAGGGCTCGTGAATACAACAAGTTTGGGTGAAATAACTACAAATGATTTTAAGATTATTTTTTAATAAATGATACATCGGAGAACAAAAATGGATATTAAAGCGATATTATTTGTGACGGTATTTTTATTTATATTTGTTATAGTCACTTTGATACTCAATTGGTTGGCTTCAGGAGATAAAGAGAAACTTATTAATTGGAGCTTAACAATATATAAATATCTAATTCCACTAAGTTTATTGATGAATATTTATTTAAATTACAGAACAAATAATCTTGCAACAGTTAAAGAATATCTATTTTTATATATTAATATAATATGTTGTTTATTGGTAATCTTAATAAGATGGGTATATAGAGTTTCTATGAAACGAAGATCAACTATTTATATGGACCAAAGATTTTATATGATAATAACAATGAGTATAGTTGCCGTTCCCTTATTAAATATCTTATATTTTATCTCAGCATTTCAAGAATTGTAAGTAAAGAATCTTTAATTTGCTTTTTGCCTGCGTTTAGTCATGCTCAGTCACTCCGATTTCAAGGATGGTGACATTATGGAATTTTTCGGGGAAGGGAAATCAGAGCAGACAACCCTGCACTGGCTAAATCCTGGCGGACCCTGTGCTTACTTCCCTTAAGCCAATGAGGATTCGTGTTTTCAAGGCTTATGAAAAGATTTTTAAAAATTAAACACAAGTGAGGGCGTTAATTTGGGTAACCCATTAAGTAAAGAAGAAAGGGAATATTTAAAGAATAAATACACCAAATACTTTTTATTAGTTAGAGAAATCATAAATCAACTAGATCCTGTTGGTTTAATTGAAATGGGGGCGCCGGAAGATGAGCATGACACTTTGACAGGACAAGTTCTAAGATTAATTGTTAATAATCAAATAAAAGATGTTCGACAAACACTTATAGATTCGTATGATAGATATGGTTTTGGGGCGGATAAAATTGAAGAAGAATTTAAAGGTATATTCTATAAACACATTGAAGAAACAACTGATAAAATTAACAACTTGTTTAAGAAATACAGGATAGAAACTTATGTTGATCCATAGAAGCGGAGGACTTCGCCTAACACCGCAGTCGCGGCCGGTCGGGAAGCCAACTTCGCTTTTGGCACTGTACTTCCTTAAGGTTCTCCGGTTCGCGAATGCAATAACGTTATGTGATCATCCCCTGTTTCCTCCGCCGCGGAAAACACCTATGATAGATATATCAATTTCCTTGTTATACCCTGCGGCAATGGGCGGATCTGCAGCCATGGTCAATGGAAATCAGCCGATCATGGTTTCGCTCGAAGAAGGTGGCGCTTACAATTGCGATAGAGGACTCCCTGTGGAGCTCCATAAGCCATGCGCACTAAACAACAACACGCGGCCGGATAGGCTCCGGCTCTCGCGGGAGAGGAAAACATATGCCCAAACGCCTTAGCTTTTCTGCACGGATCATGGTTCATATGTCGCTTATCATCATGCTTGCATTCGTGGTTTCGGGCTATATTTCCTTCCGGATCAATGTAAGCCTGTTTACCGAAGAGATCAGCAAGCAGTTTACCAAGGCCAATGAGCAGGCTGCCGCCAGACTTGATCTGCAGCTGCGCGATATTTACCGCATCTCCAACTTTATTGTCTTCCATCCTTATATCGAGCAGGTGGTACGGCGTTCGGGGGAATCGGAGGTGCGGGAGAGCCATACGCAGATTGTCGACCAGGATGAACTGAACCAGCTTTTGTATCAGGTCAAAAACGATGAGAACAAATTAAATTCCATGTTTCTTTATGACAAGAAGGACAACAGCTTTTTCTTTAGTGTGTCCCCCTCCTCCAGGAATTCTCTGGATCAGGAAACCTATAACGAGATTAAAAGGCGGCTGGAGGGTTCGTCTGGCAACCTGGTCTGGTTCCCCATCAGAATACAAAATTCGACAGACGATTCCGGCTACCGCAACTTTTTCGCGGCGGCCCGCTATATGAAGAATAAGGATTTTGAGCAATACGGAACAATGGTCATGCTATTCGACGAAACCTTGTTCTCGGAGGATTTGAAGGAATTGGTCAGCAACGAGCGGGCCAATGTGTTTTTGTTTGACCGGCAAGAAGAACTGGTATATACGGATATGCGTGAATGGGAAGCGGAACAAATGCTTACTCCTGGGAAGCTCTTTGGCAGTAAGGTCATAAATAATGACGGAACCTCCTATTTGTATGTGAAGAGCTATTCCAAGCAAGTGAATTTCACTCTAATCAGCAGGGTGGCGCTGGATTCTCTTCAGGAAAAGAGTTCGGTGATCTTCAAAATCTCCGTGCTGGTAGGTATTCTGGGTGTACTGATGTCCGCAGCGCTGATTTCGTGGAGCGGCAGACGGTTGTTTCGGCCCTTGCGCCAGCTGGTACAAGGCATGCGTCAGATGCAGAATGGAAATATGGGAACGAGAGTGGCGGTGCAGACCGGTGACGAACTGGCATATATCGGGCACGGCTTCAACTCCATGGCAGAGAATCTGGAATTGCTGATTAAGGAGGTATATGAGCGGCAGCTGAATGAACGGGAAGCAGAGCTTACTGCGCTGCAAACCCAATTGAATCCCCATTTCCTCCACAACACCCTGGATACGATTTATTGGAAGCTGTATTTGAAGGATGACTGGGAAACGGCCAAGCTGGTGATCTCTCTATCGAATATGCTCCATTATGCTCTTGAGCCGGCTGAAACCGTGACGGAATTGCGTGAGGAGATGGCACAGATCCGCAACTATCTGACCATTCAGAACACCCGGTACGGGGATGAATTTGAGACCATTATCCAGATGGAGGAAGGAACAGAGCAGGCGCTGGTGCCCCGACTGATTCTTCAGCCTCTGGTAGAGAATGTGTTCGTCCATGCCTTTGCGGACCAGCTGCTGGCCAGGGCGTTGATTATCAAAACAGCCTTTGGCCAAGTGGTTCTTGATGAAGAGGGGGCCAGTCCGCGGGCGGCGCTGGCCATTGAGATTATTGACAACGGCAAGGGAATGGATGAAGCGCAGATAGAGCGTATCGTCTCCACAGCAACAACGCCCAGAAGCGACAGCCGTCAGGAAGAAGGGCCGGTACTGGGCACCAAACGTATTCATATTGGCATCCGCAGTGTAATCCGCCGGTTGAACCTGCTCTACGGGGAACCCTACGGGGTCAAGATCATATCGAAAGAGGGAGCAGGCACAACCATCCGGCTGCTGCTGCCGTTGGAACAAAAAGGAGGAATGAGATCATGAAGGGCGGTTTACTGATTGTTGATGATGAACCATTGATCCGCAAGGGGCTGGTCAAGCTGGTGGAGAATAATTCCCTTGGCTGGTCTGTGATCGGGGAAGCCGGCAATGGGAGAGAAGCCATCGCCAAGCTGGAGGAATTGCGGCCTGATTTGGTGATGACGGATATCCGCATGCCCTTGATGGATGGTTTGGAGCTGGCCAACTATATCACCTCGAACTTTCCTGAAACATCGGTGATTGTTTTGACCGGCTACAGGGATTTTGAATATGCGCAAAAAGCCATCGCTTATGGCGTCAAGCAGTTTCTGATCAAGCCTTGCCCGGAGGAGGAGGTATGCCAGATTCTGCGCTTGGCATACGAGCAATACCGGCAGCTGGCTGCTGCCAAGGAGCGGGAGGCCAGCCAGCTGCGGGACAAGGAGGACCAGCAGCTGCGGGCTATTCTGCTCCGGCTGCCGTACGATGTGGAGGAGGCGAGGCGCCTGGAGCAGGTATTGGCAGGGTGTGAGCTGTGGCTGCTTCAGGTGAATAGCTATTACCCGGAGGAGCGGCAATACCGGCGGGAGGATCTGAAGCTGCTGCAATTCGCCATCGGCAATATTCTGCAGGAGCTGCTTGCCGCCAGGCCGGGGAACAGCCGCTGGCTCACCCTGGAATCCGACTGCTTTGTATTTTTCCTCCCGAACGAAGGGGATAATGAGCCATTATTCACGCAAGCGGCAGCTGTTGTCCACAAGCTGTTGGGGATTGTATTGACAGCCAATTGTTTAGGCGTTCCAACAAGCTTGAATCAGATGGAAATATGGATTGAGGGACATCTTAAGACCAGGGAAGAACATGATTCTGCAGCCGCAGGAGATTCGCGGGAATTCTCGGTCAATGAAAACAACGTGAAGCTTATCCGCAATGAGCTGGCGGAGCTGCTGCTGTTGGGGCGGCCTGCCGAGCTGCATGATTATCTGTTGGGGATACGCCAGTCGGTGCGGCAGCCCTCCATCTCTTTGCAGGAGGCGAAGATCGGGGCGTTCTGCGCAGCTATGGGCATACTGGACGTAAGAAGGAAAGAGCTGAAGGCAGAGCCGATAGGAGACATCGGCAAGCAGGTGGCGGAGCTTAACCTGGCCCATAGCAAGCCGGAGGTGGAGCGATGGCTTGACGGTCAGATTCATGCCTTCGAAGAGGCGCTCTCCAACTGGCAGAATCAACGCACCAGCGGCATTATTAATCGGGCCGTTCTGTATATAGAGGAGCATTACACGGAGGAGTGCAGCATAGCGGATGTAGCGGCTCATTTTCACCTGAGTCCCAACCACTTTGGAAACCTGTTCAAGCGTGAAACAGGGGAAAGCTTCAGCGGGTATGTTGCCCGCCTGCGGATGAATAAGGCCAAATTTCTGCTGAGGAACACGGATTTGAAGGTGACGGAAATTGCCCAGGGAGTGGGCTACCTGGACTCCAATTACTTCGCTACTGTCTTCCGGCAGACGGTTGGTTTATCTCCTACGGAATACCGCAAGCAATAAATATGTTTGCCTTGGTTCCGCTCAATCGTGCAATATTAAAGATTTTCCGTTGCAGATTGAAGACCGGCCGTTGAAATCTTAAGGATTCTGTTACTGGCCTATTCTATAATAAAATCCTGGCACGTTATGAGAGTGTGAAAGGAGAAACCAAGAATGGCCGTTACACAATTTGCCGCATCATCGGAATCCGGCGCAGAAAGGTCAGCCAATGAAGAAGCTCCCCCCAAAGCTGCCCCAAGAATCACAAAGCGCATATGGAGGGCCAATATCCCCCTCTTCCTGCTATTCCTTCCGGGAGCCCTGTATTATGTTTTGTTCAAATACATGCCTATGGGCGGCCTGATTATTGCGTTCAAGGATTATAACTTTGCCGATGGGGTGTTCCATAGCCCCTGGGTGGGACTGGACAATTTCCAGACCATTTTCCGCCAGCCGCAAACGCTGAATATTATTCGCAATACGGTGGTTTTATCATTCCTGAATGTGTTCGTGGGATTTCCCTTCCCCATCTTGCTGGCTATTATGCTGAACGAAGTACGCAGAAGCTGGTACAAGCGCATTATTCAAACGGTGGTATATTTGCCTCATTTTTTCTCCTGGGTCATCATTGGAGGCTTTGTTATCACCCTGTTTTCTGTGGAATCCGGTACTCTCAATAACTGGATTGAGGCGCTGACGGGAAAGCCCTATCCGTTTTTGTTCAATGAAACCTCATGGATTGCCATTTATGTCGGTTCCGGCATATGGAAGGAAACAGGATTCGGAGCGATTATTTACTTGGCTGCATTAACGGGCATCGATCCCAGCTTGTATGAATCGGCCAGTCTGGACGGCGCCAGCAAATTCCGGCAGATCTGGCATATTACGCTCCCCGGAATCAGCTCGACCATTGTCATTATGTTCATTCTGGCCATGGGCAGGTTGATGGAGGTGGGGTTTGACCAAGTTTATGTGCTGCAGAACAGCGTTGTTTCCAATGTGGCGGATGTGATCAGCACCTTCATGTACCGTGTGGGGCTGCAGGGAGCGCAATTTAGTCTGACATCTGCCATGGGGTTGTTTGAGTCTTTGATTGGCTTATCCCTGGTCTTGACTGCCAATGCGCTGGCGCGCAAATTCGATAGAGGATTATGGTAAGGAGGACAACATGAAACCAACCGTTGGAGAAAAAATATTTTATTTCATCAATGCCTTCTTGCTGCTCTTGCTTGGAGTGAGCTGTTTGTTCCCGCTGATTCATACGGTGGCGCTGTCGCTCAGCGATCTGCAAGCTATCGTATCCGGTAAAGTCACGATTTATCCCGTAGGATGGAACACAGATGCCTTCACCTCCTTGTTCACCGGAACGCGAATTGTGCCCTCATTCCTGAACAGTGTTGTGATCACCGTTGTCGGCGTCAGCCTGTCCATGATCGTAACGATTATTACGGCCTATCCGCTTGCCCGCAAAATTTTTATTGGCCGACGCTTCTTCACACTGGCAATGGTCTTCACGATGATGTTCGGTGGCGGCTTGATTCCTACCTATCTCGTGGTCAAATCCTACGGCCTCATTAATTCGTACTTCGCGTTATGGCTGCCGGGATTGGTTGGCACGTATAACCTGCTTGTGATGCGCACATTCTTCGAGAATATACCTGATGAGATTGACGATGCTGCACGAATGGACGGCTGCTCGGATGTGAAATATCTCCTGCGGATTGTACTTCCGCTGTCCATGCCGGTATTGGCGACGATTACACTTTTCTACGGTGTAGGCTACTGGAATGCATTTATGAACGTGCTGATTTACATTAATGAGACGAGCAAATTCAATCTGACTGTATTGGTGCAGAATATGATCAGAAGCCAAAGTCTGCTGCAGGAGATCGTAGCGGCCAGCGGAAATGCCGATGAGCAGGTCCAAGTGGTGCCCGAATCGTTGAAAGCGGCAGGTATCCTGGTGATGGTAATCCCCATGCTGATGGTTTACCCGTTTCTCCAGAAGTATTTTGTCAAAGGCGTGATGCTTGGCTCTATTAAAGGCTAAGCTTATGCATATATTCATGCTTGGCTCCCATTACCGAATACGAAAGGGGTAACAGAAGTGAAACAGACAAAATGGATGAAAGCAGGGCTGGCAGTTTTATTGGCAAGCGGCGCAGCTCTGGCCGGCTGCGGAGAGGATAAGCAGGAGGGGAATGCCGGTAGTTCACCCAGCGGACAGGCATCGTCTGCGGCCAGTCCCGAGGTGAAGAAGGATATTACGGTGTCCATCTATGATCGCGGCATAGTTTCCCCGGAGGAAGGAACAGTAGAAAATAATCGTTGGACCAAATGGATGAATGAGAATGGTCCGGCCCATGTCAACTATGTGGCTATTCCACGGACGAATCCGGCGGAGAAAATCAACGTGCTGTATGCGTCCGGAAGCGCTCCGGATCTGCTGTTTGAATATTTGCCTGCCATTCGCAATACCTTGTATGATCAAAAACAGCTCATGCCGATTGACGAACTGGTTGAAAAGCACAGTATCGTTTACAAGAAATTATTGCAGGAGAACCCCATCCTCAGAAAAGTGGGCACGAAGGCCGACGGAAAACTCTATGAAATAGGCAAGCTGAACTGGATCGTTCCGCAGCGCGGTATTCTGATCCGCACGGACTGGTTGACCAAGTTGAATCTGAAGGCGCCTGCAACAACAGAGGAGCTGTATGAGGTGGCCCGGGCCTTCACAGAGCAGGACCCGGATGGCAATGGCGCCAAGGATACCTTTGGATTGGCCATAAGCAGCCAGTCTGCAGGTACCCTGATGCAAGTCTTCGGTGCCTTCAGCAAATGGAAGGTAAGGGATAACCAACTGGTGTTGAGCTGGGAACCGCAGGTGGAATACCATACCTTTGTTAAAAAGTTGTATGATAACGGAATTATAGACCGGGACTTTGCTACGGATCAGAATGGCAGCAAGGCCAAGCAGGATTTCATCAACGGCAAGATCGGCATCTTCCCTTATCAGAACGGCGATGCCATGAATATTCTGCAAACCTTGATCGACCCGCTGAAGAAGAATGTGCCTGCGGCAGCTGTAACCTTTATTCCTTATCCCAAGAGCAAGGAAGGGGCTTTCGTTCCCACGCTGGGTAATCCTGTTCAGATGACTGCCGTGATCAGCGCTACGACCAAGAATCCGGATGCTGTTATGAAGTACGTGGATTTCAATATGAGTGAAAGCACAATCAGTACATTGGGATATGGCATCGAGGGTGTTCACTACAAAATCAACAATCTGGGTATCCGGGAAGTTATTGATGCCGCCAAGTACAAGAAGGAGGTAAGCGATATTACTCAGGACATGCGGACCATGATGAACAGCTCCGCTCTGACCTTCAGCAAGGAGGATCTCCCCTACTTCAAATTTAACAGCGATGCCCGCAAGGACGAATATCAGAAGTTCTATGATTTGCACCGTGATACGTATTTGACCCTTGACAGGCCTTATTCCGAATTGACAGGCTCCGAGCATATGCCTGTGCTTCCCAAGGATCTTGCCACCTCCAATACCAATGCGGATAAGGCTATCGGTGATTTGTGGCAGAAGGCGATTGTAAGCGGCAGCAAGTATACCGTGGAGCAGGCGCTGGCGGAAGCTAAGAACATCTGGCAGAAGAGTGATGGTCAGGCCATTGAGGATTGGCATAAAAAGTGGTACGTGGACAATAAAGACAAGGCTCTGTTAGCCGGCGATATTTATGATTTCGCCAAGAAACAGATGGACACATACCAGAAGATCCGGCAGGAAGTCAAATAACAGGAGTTCTGCATGCAGGGCATTTATTCATGGAGATGCCCTGCTCCATGCTTACATTTTACAGAAGGGAAGGGGAAAAATGATGAAAAAACGCTTTCTATCGCTGTTTCTTGTATTTACGCTCCTTTATGGTGTGCTGCCTCTGCCGGCAAAGGTTTCAGCGGACAGTGTTAGTAGTAGTGATGCCCCTGTGGAGTATTCACAGCTGGTCAATGACGATTACCAGCAGCAAAGCAATTCGTTGTATATCAACCCAAAAACCAATCGGTATGAATATGTGACGGAGGGGGATGGGAACATATTCCTCAATCTAATCAGGGAAACAGCTTCGGATATCACGATGGATTATGTGAGTACGGCCAAGCCGATTAAAACCAATTCCTTCTACGTGGAATTCGATACGAAACGGATGCTGCCAACCACCGCAACGGGGCCGAGAGGGGTCGTGCAATTCCGCAATACCGGGGACAGTGACGGCTTAAACAAGAAGTACAGCAAGCTGTTTACGCTGAACCCCAATGGGACCTTGACATTCGATCCGACCAATACGGTTATTCCCTCATTTTCTTCTGAAGGATGGACAACGGTAAAGGCTGTTGTGGATTTGGCGAACAGAGCCGTAACCTTGTATGTGAATGGAGTGGAAACCGTGACGAATGCAGCCATGCATAACGCTGCGGCATTCGAAGGCAATGTGGATATCGAGTTGATTCGCTTTCAGCTGTTCAATGATAATGGCTACGGAGGATGGGGGCTGGATCAAGTAAAGCTGTTCCAGGAAAAAGAGCCGCAGGTGGAATATTCTCAACTGGTCAACGACAATTATCAGCAGCAAAGCAGTACATTCGCCATCACCCCCAAAACCAATCGGTACGAATATGTGACGGAGGGGGACGGCAATATATTCCTGAATTTAATCAGGGAAACAGCTTCGGATATGACCATGGATTATCTGAATATGGCCAATCCGATTAAAACCAATTCTTTCTACGTGGAGTTCGATACGAAACGGATGCTCCCAACCACCGCAACGGGGCCGAGGGGGGTTGTGCAATTCCGCAACACCGGGGATAGTGACGGCTTAAACAAGAAGTACAGCAAGCTGTTTACCCTGAACCCCAATGGGACCTTGACCTTTGATCCGACCAATACGGTGATTCCCCAGTTTTCTTCTGAAGGATGGACAACAGTAAGGGCTGTTGTGGATTTGGCGAACAGAGCTGTAACCTTGTTTGTGAATGGAGTGGAAACTGTAACGAATGCAGCCATGCATAATGCTGCGGCATTTGAAGGCAATGTTAATATCGAATTGATTCGCTTTCAGTTGTTTAATGATAACGGCTATGGAGGATGGGGGCTGGATAATGTAAAGCTGTTCAAAGAGAACGGACCGGAGCCGGAGCGGAAAAGCGTATTCCCGGATGATTCCGAGGCGCTTAGTCTGCTTCAGGGAAAAACGGCCGTGCAAATGGGCTCAGGAGCCTATTATCTGGATGATGCGAAAAAGGCGCCATTGTACCAAACATTGGTTCGCAGCAATGCTGCCATGGTTCCGGCTCCAATGGCAGCAGAGCTTATGAATAGCTCGCTGGCTTGGAACGAGGCTGCGCAAACGATTCTGCTGGATAACCGGATTACAATTCCCATAGGCAGCAATATAGCTGTAGTGGATGGCGTTTTCAAAGAAATGGAAGCGATTGCATTTATTGAAGAAGGAGTTCCCTATGTTCCGATTGTTTCGGTCGCCGGCTTCTTTAGCAAAAACGCCTTGTTCCATGAACGCAGGAATCTGGTTGTGATCAGTGACAATGCCTTGGTCCAGACTGATGCGGAAATTCAGCTGATGAACGGATATCTGCTTTACGACCGTCCGGTGAAGGAACGGATTCAGGAGGATTTCCTGGCGAATAATCCCAATAATAATCATCCAAGGATTATTGCTACGGCCGAGGACTTCAACCGGATCAAGCAGACCATCCCTTCCAATCCTATGGTAAAGGGATGGGTTGACGGACTGATTGCATCGGCGGACAGCCAACTGACGGCACCTACCGCGCAATATATTATCTTGGATAATAAGCGGCTTTTGGATCAATCGCGGGCCGCTCTGAAAACATTCGAAGCAGTAAGCTTCGCTTATCAGATGACAGGAGATCCCAAATACGTGCAGCGCGCCTGGCAGGAGATCCAGGCGGTGGGCAGCTTCCCCAACTGGAATCCGATTCATTTTCTTGACGTGGCAGAGCTTACTGCCGGTGTTGCCCTGGCGTATGATTGGATGTATGACGCCTGGACACCGGAACAGCGAGCATATATGGAAGATATCATTACCAACTTCGGCCTAAAGCCCGCGGAGGATACCTATTATGGCGCAGGTGTTTCTGGTACGAAGTGGGAGAAAGCTGCACATAACTGGAATATCGTATGCAATAGCGGAATCTCTATGGGCGCTCTGGCCATCTTCGAAGCCGATCCCGAATATAACAGCATGATTCTGGCCAATGCGATGCGGTCTGTTGAATATTTGTTTGACGAATTTGCGCCTGACGGAGGATACAATGAAGGCCCGGGGTACTGGGAGTATGCGCTGAATTATGGAGTGAAGTTTTTCTCCACGCTGGAGAATGGACTTGGCACGGAATATCATATCACCAATGCCAAGGGACTGGACACAACAGCGGATTTTGTACTTCATGCCGACAGCAGCTACGGCGTGAATAATTATCACGACGCCGCCGGGGGACATATTAATCCGTCCTGGCTGTTCTACCTGGGAACGAAGTATAATAATCCCGGAGTAATTAGCGCCAAGCTCAGGAAGAACGAGCTGCTGGGGACAAGACCAACGATCTATGACCCTATTTTTTATAAAGATACCTCGATTACCGCTTCTGGCATTCAGCTTCCCATGGATGCTTATTTCAGAGGCCCGGAATTTGTGGCCATGCGCAATTCATGGGATGCGGCAAAGGATAATTATTTATCCTTCCATGCTGGCCAGCTTAATGTGAACCACTATCATGTGGATAGCGGCAGCTTTGTGTATTATGCCATGGGTGAGCCATGGGCAGTGGATCTGGGTATGGACAATGTCACCTACAAGGTCGGATATGGAATCAGGAACGACATATACCGCGTTCGCGCTGAAGGGCATAATTCGCTGGTGATTAACCCGGATCAGTCGCCGGGGATGATTCTGGATTCCTTCAGCCCGATAACACAATTTGAATCCAAGGACAGAGGCGCTTTTTCGGTTGTGGATCTTACGCCGGCCTATGCCAATCAGGTTTCCGATTACAAACGGGGATATATGATGTCGGATGACCGGAGAGGTGTTATCGTACGTGATGAGGTGCAGCTTAACGGCCAATCCGAGCTGTACTGGTTCATGCACACCGGGGCAAATGTAGAAGTGATTGACAATCAGACTGCCATTTTAACGCAAAATGGCAAGAAGCTTCGTTTTGAATTCGTAACAGATGCAGAGGAATTTGATCTTAGTGTCATGGAAGCAAAGGCGCTTCCCACTTCGCCGACAACCTACCAATCGCAGGAAGCATCCAACAGCAAATTCAGAAAAATAGCCATAAGAATGAACACCTCCGGCGAATTAAACCTTGAGGTGCGGCTGATTCCCGTAGGAGATCCACGTGAGTATAGCGGCATCCCCAACGTTAAGCTCGCGGATTGGGCCATCGTGGATGGGCCGCTGAAGGCGCTGCCCCAATTGGATCAGATTATGGTGAACGGGGAATTCCTTGAGAATTTCAGCAAAGACATCTATCAATATACGGCAGACGTTGCCAATAACCGTCCGTCCCTCCCTTTGGTTGAGGGTCAGGGCATCAATCTTGCCGTTGAGAAAACGATTACGGAAGACAAGGCTATCCTGAAGGTGTTTTTTCCGGAAGAACCTGACCGCTATAATTTGTATGTGATTTCATTTCACTATGTTGATCCTCTATCCAGTATGGCCGGTTATAACCGGTATCCCATCTCTGCTGTCTCGGCAAGCTCTGTTCCCCAACCGGAAAATCCGCCGGAAGCGGTGATGGACAGTGATTTGTCCACGCGCTGGTCGGCCTCCGGCAATGGAGAATGGATCGCCATTGATCTGGGTGAAAGCAAGAAGGTCGATGCTATCGGTATTGCATTCTATAACGCGGTGGAGCGAACCTATACTTATGCCATAGAAGTATCCTTGGATGGCATTCATTATGAAACGGTTCATTCCGATCCCTCCCAATCCATTGAAGGCTATGAGATTATCCGTTTGGATCATCCGGTGGATGCAAGATTTATTCGCTACAAAGGAAGCGGAAGCAATGTGAACAGCTGGAATAGTGTATTGGAGCTATGGGCTTTGTCCACAAAGCCGCAATACCAGCAGCAGGATTCAGGAGTGCGCATCACCGGACCGGCTGCCGTCAGCCCCGGGCAGCTGTTGGAGGCTACTTTTCGGCTGGAGAATGTAACATCAAGCGTGTATACCATGCAAGCAACGGTTTCATATCCTTCCGGTCTGCTGCAATTGGTTTCGGTGGCATCCCTTGCGGATGGCTTCTCGGTTACCCATTCAGTTTATGGAAACGGCCAGATGCAAATCGCGGCCTCCGGTCTGGAGCAGGATAGCGGAGTTTCCGGCTCTGCGGAGCTCTTCCGGCTAAGCTTCCTGGCTCTGCCTGCCGCGGAGACGGTAACCGGTACCGTGTATGCAGGGGATGTCCGTGTCGCCGACCACCAGGGACATGTAACGGAGCTGGATGGCGGAACGGCGTATAGCGTCAGTATAACGGCGGCTCCCCCAGTTGAGCGCTAGGAGCTGATCAATAACCCGACTGTATCCGGCGACGGCGACAAGCTGAATCCGAAGAGCGGGGCGACACGGGCAGACAGCGTCGTTCCCGGCATCATGTTGAGCCGCTGGGGATAGATATCCCTCAAGCTGATTCTGCGCTGCTGGCAGAACGGGAGATATTTATGCAGCAACGGATTTAAATATCATCCTTGGAAATTTGCCCCATTCCACGTTATAATTATAACGTGGAATGGGGCAATTATATTTTTTCTAATGGAGCAGATCAAATGAGAAATCAAAAATATGAACCACAATTTAAACCCATTAAGTGCTTTATTACTAGATTTTTTGAAGAGAAAGAGTTGATTTTTGAGCAAGAGACTGAAGTGAGTTTACCTACACTATGTACAGGTGATAACATACAAATTTGTGAGAAGGAATATGTAATATACAAGAGACAATTTGGCTTTAATGAAGATGCATTCATAACAGTATATGGAATCAAGAAAATTACTTCTGAATGAATTTTGTGTAAAGGCGTGCATCCCAACATTTATAAGTATGGGGGATTATTATGAGAGAACTAACAAACGAAGAAGCCAGATTGCTAGGGATCACACCAAAGCATCATATAATGGATAATGGTGAAAGACGATTTCGGCTTGCTTGTTCAGACGGTAGTTCTTACATTCGAACAGAAGGAACTGCTGTGGGAGAATGGCAGAATAGTCATTATCACAAGTGCTTAACAGAATTTTATATTGTTCAAGTAGGATGGATCATCTATACAGAACTTGCTAAAGAGGGCACTCTGACATTAAAGTACGTGGGAGAAGGCGAAAATACTATAGTTAAGCCAATGGTACATCATAATATTTATATGTCGCCATCTACAATTACTCATGTAGTAAAATACGGAGTAAGTAGTGAAAACATAGATTGGTTCGGGTCACCTGAATTAGATAAGTTAACAAAACACTTGAAGGCTTCAGAATTAGTACAATTTCTTGATAATTAAGTTGTCAGGAATGCTAGTTCGAAGAGGACGCCGATAACTTGAAGAGTTTCTTTAATTCAGTATTGTTAGAATGCTTGCTTTCCATTGGATTAAAGGCAATAAGTGTGTTCCTGATGCCTTGCTTACCTTACGACGGTGACAATCATATTGTTACTCATGTTTTTATGCATAGAAAGTTCGTACTATTTTGGCATTTCTAGAAAGCGGATTCAGGCGATACATGTATAATAATTAATGTGAGGATAGGATTAAATGAAGCCTAAGGTGATCATTTTTGATTTGGATGAAACTTTAACAGATCGATCTTTAGCCATTGAAGAATTTGCGAACCGATTTGTTTCTCACTACTTCCCGAATTGTTATGAAGATGAGGCTCGATTCATTAAGAATACGTGTATAATAGCGGACAATGGTGGTTATCGGGATAAACAGGAAGTATATCATATGTTAGTGGTTCAGTTGAATTGGACGACTCCACCGGGAGTAAATGAATATGTGTCATTTTTCAGAGAAGAAATGCCAAAATGTATAAAACCAAAAAAATATTTGTATGAGAGTCTCAGTTATTTCCTGGAAAATAAAGTACGAATGGGAATAATCACGAATGGGACAGTAAAGATGCAGCGGGCAAAAATTGATGTATTAGGGATTCAGGACTATTTTGAATGTATTGTAATATCAGAGGAAGCGGGGATCAGAAAACCAGAGATAGGAATCTATAGAATAGCGTTAGAGCAACTGAGGATACTTCCATCAGAAGTGTGGTTTGTTGGAGACAATCCCACGAATGATATTATGGGAGCCATGGATTTTGGAATGAAGGGAATATGGATAACACGAGCAGATAAGTGGGAAATAGAGGAATATAAACCATATGCAATGATAAGGGAATTGAATGAATTAGTGGAATTATATAAGGCTTTGTAAGTATTTCGAAGTAAACATCGTATTAATGGGTAAGAAAGCAGGAAGTATGGGAAGAGTCTTAAATATATTTTTGGAGGATAAAACAGCCTGTCATAGTATTCTAACAAGGAGAATTTCAGCGATGAAATATTACTTTGAAGAACATGAAAACACCTATCAAGAGATGAAGAGAGATAATATATTGGCTTGGGATCAATATCATGAGCCTGCGAAGTATAATTTTGATCATTTCATGATGAGGTCATTTTTAGAGAGGGCACTAGATATAATACAAATATTTCCGGATAAATCCAAGGCTTTCGAATATGGTTGCGGAACAGGTGCAGGAGCTTGTTTTTTAGCGAAACGAGGATTTGTTGTAGATGCCATTGATATATCACCGACGGCAATTGAACTTGCAAGGTCAATTGCTGAAGAGCGTAATTTAAACATTAATTACAGTAATCGGGATTTGTTAGAATTAACTGAGATAGATCAGGAATATGATTTAATATTGGATAACTATTGTCTTCAAAGCATAGTTACGGATTGTGATAGGTTAAAGCTCTATTCATTAATAAAATCAGCAATGAAGAAGAATGGCTATTATATTATTTCAACAGCAATTTACAACGGCAATCGTGTCTATAGCGGGGATACTTATTATTGTGAAGAGACAGGAGTTGTTTATGATCGGGTTACATTTTCCGAGCAATACCCGGATGCAATATTTTTAAATCAAAGCTGGTGGATACCAAACAGAAGGCATTTGAGGAAAGAAGATCTCAGAGAGGAACTATTAGCTGCGGGTTTCATTGTTCTGTTTCAAGAAGAGGGGAATGTGATTTGCAGTAAGTAATGAGAACGATATTATAAGAAATCCCTGCCAAGAGCTTGGCTCCGAACTTCCTTAAGCCTCTGAATTCGTGAATACCGTAATATTATGGAGGAGAGGAAAATGGTTGAAGATGATAAAGAAGAATTAACCAAGCGTGTAAATAATGATGATCAGGAGCTTCGAATAGATTTTGTTTGGTGCTTAGTAGGAAACATTATTAATGAACGATTTTATGGTGCAGAAAAAGAAATAAAACGAGGAACCAAAAAATTCTCTCCTGGTTCTAAAGTGTATTGTTTTCCTGCACTATGGGGTGATGGCTATGAAGAAATTAAAGTAATAGGAAAAACAAGAAAACGTAAAAACTATTCAGTCTTAATAACATCTTCTAAATACATAACAAACTGGAGAATACAGAAGGCATTTACCCCCTTTATTGTAAAGACGATGATTGAGAACCAAGGTTGGGATGGAACGGAGCAATCAAAGGAACTCATAGAGATTATGCTTAATAGACTTCCAAGTGTAACCATGAGAGTAAGGGGAAATCCTGATAAATAATGAGAAGCTGAGTTAATTGAAGAAGGGAGGTTATCAGTATTATGATCATTTTGATAAGCGGAAGTGGTTATATGGGTAAAACTTATATGGCTCAAAATCTACTGGAGAAATATAAGATTTCATATTTCTCAATAGATCATCTCAAAATGGGGATTTATAGAGGAATGAGCAATTGTGGATTCACTCCAACGGATAGCACTGAAGTAATTGGGGACAGACTATGGCCAATTATCAAGGGGATCATCATGACGAATATCGAGAATAAGCAAAGTCTCATTATGGAGGGATGTTATATACTGCCTCATTATTTAAAAGAGTTTGAAAAAAACTATAGAGACAAAATCATTCCAGTATTTCTGGGATTCTCGACCAGTTATATTCAGGAGAATTATGAAACAAAAATAATAAAAAACAGATGTGTTATTGAGGACCGGGGAGAATTAAAGGCAGAGGATATTTCAGAATTCAGGATTAAAGAATATATGAAAGAAAATGAAGAATATAGAACGAGATGTAATAAATATGGAGAGAAGTTTTTTGAAATCAGAAGCAATTACGAGAAAGAAATCGCTATGGTGTATGATTATATTGATATTCAAAAACAGCAAATTGAAAGTGGATTCGAAGAAGGCAGTGACATCCGATAACATCGCATTCAGGTTTTAGGCCTTGGCCAGACTAATCGCGTGCATGGCAAGCATGTGGTGCTCTATTCCGAGCATGAAGGCAACAAGGAGAATCTGGCTCGTCTAACCGCCATCAAGCAACGCGTTTACAAGCTTGGAGTAGCGAATGCGACAAGGCTTGATGTACCTGGACGTAGTGACAACCGGGTGGTCAAGTACTATTAGGTGCCCAAGATTTAAGAGAAGCAGGAGCGATTGTCATGAGAAATAGAAACCCGATGAAGATTCCAAAGAGAGTTCATATTATTGGCTCTACCGGAAGCGGTAAAACCTATTTAGCTAAACAGCTATCAGATACATTCAATATCCCATACTTCGAATTAGATAATGCAATGTGGAATAGATCGGTTGAGAATCCAGGGAAAAATCCACCCGAAGTACGAGATAGACTGCTAAACAATATTCTTCGTCAGGAATCTTGGATCGTTGAAGGGGTGTATCATACGTGGACATCCCAGTGCTTCACATTGGCAGATAGGATTATATTTTTAACTCCAAATACATATTTCAGAGATCTCAGAATAATAACGAGATTTATTAAGCAAAGAATAGGCTCCGAAAAATCCAATTACAAACAAACATTAAAAGGATTAATAAAAATGATTAAATGGAATCATAAATTTGAAAGGAAGATAAAAACTGAAATTATTGATTGTCTAAAACCTCATAGCACAAAAGTTGTAATAGTAGAGAACAATAAAGATATAATGAATTCTGTTATTTCAAGTTTGTCAAGTGACTTCACTTAACAACCTATTCACGCCGCGGGGGACAAGCTTCCTTGGTCTGCAAGATACTATTCGGAGAAGTGGAATTAGGCAGATCACCCTGTGAACCTAACCGCATTCGCGGCCGAACGGGAACCAGTTTTGCTTCTGGAACTGTGCTTCCTTAAGGTTCTCGGGTTCAGGACAAAATGTTTGAATTCAAAAATTCCCTTCCCTTTCCAGATAGCTTTAACCAATAATAGGATTATCTCAGGGCGGAGGGATTAGTTTGAAAAATTATGAAACAAGGAAATATAACAGAGTCCATAATTATTCGAATCCAGTTGATGAGGAACGGAGTAAAATAAAGAAAGAAACTGAAAAGACACTCAAATACAACAAAATGATTGACAAGATAATAAAGGACTATTTAGATTAAGGCACAGAGAATGAAGAACTACTCGAAAAAACTAAGAAACTTGAATTATTTGCTAAGAAGGAAAGTAGCAATGCTAAGACACATAAGAAGAGACTCAAGAAATTACAGGAAGAAAATAAGGATTTTTTATAAGGAGGGAATCGTAAGCTTCCTAATCAGCAGACAATCCTGTACTGGCTAAGTTCGTCAGACCCGGCACTTACGAGCCTTAAGCCAGTGTGTGTTCGCGAATACCACAACGTTATCTGTAAGAGTCCAGGTGATATGAAAGGACAAGGATAAAATGATCATATCAAGAGCAGCGGTTGAAGATCTTGAAAATATATTGGCACTACAATACCAATCATTTAGGAGCGAGGCTGAAATCTACAATGATTTTTCTATTAAACCGCTAAAACAAACGCTTGCTGATATAGAAGAAGAATGGAATAGAATGATATTTTTAAAAGCTGAAATTGACGGACAAATCGTAGGATCAGTTAGAGCTTATGAACAAGAAGGAACTTGTTATATTTCTAAATTAATTGTTCACCCCAGTTTTCAAAATAGGCGGATAGGCACCAGTCTAATGAACAATATGGAACAGGAATTTGGGTCATGTAAGAGATATGAAATATTTACTGGCCATCGAAGTATCAAAAATTTGTACCTCTATAAAAAACTCGGCTATAAGGATTTTAAAACAATAGAAGTAAACGATAAGCTCAAACAAATACATTTATTTAAAGAACAATAGTACATAGAAAGAAGGTGGGTCAACTGAAATTTACGGACTTGATGGATCTCAAAAATATTTTTATGGTTGGAATCAAAGAGCCTTATGATAATGAACTAAAACTTTTGTTTAGCAAATCTTTAACAAGTGAAACCCCTGAGACAATAGCACTAGGAAATATTGAACTTAAAGATGTCTATTCTATAAATATTGATAGCGAATCACCACTAATACAGTTGAAATTTGAAAGATACATAGCTTATTCTATTAGGAATGAATCGTTTACAGCTTGGGATGATTATGAAGAATTTGAAGGGCGCATTTTTAGAATTTACAGAAAATCCAGATATCTTGATTATATCCAATTAAGTACGATAGCATCAGAAGATTATCCAGGACCCTATAAACACTATGGTATAGCATGTCTAAATCATATCATTGATGTAGTTTCAACAGAAGAACCACTAATAAATGAGATAATGGTAAAATAAAGTTTGATAGTATTTATTGAAGACATCATCGGCATCACCTAACCGCATCGGGGCCGTATAAGGAAATTAATTTGAACACATAAGGAGATAAAACGATGACAACAAACAAATTGCTAAGAATGGACAATGTCGGCATCGTTGTAGAATCCCTTGATGACGCAATCTCTTTCTTCGAGGAGATTGGCTTGAAGCTCGAAGGGCGAGCCACTGTCGAAGGGGAATGGGCTGGCCGTGTAACCGGGCTGGGTTCTCAGAAGGTAGAGATTGCTATGATGGTTACCCCGGATGGCCACAGCCGAATTGAACTTTCGCGATTCCTCACTCCACCTGTTATAGCAGATCACCGGACTGCTCCTGTAAACGCCCTCGGTTATCTACGCGTCATGTTCGCCGTTGAAGACATTGACGAAATGGTATCCAGACTGATTAAGCATGGTGCTCAGCTCGTTGGCGAAGTGGTTCAGTACCAGGACTCGCATCGGCTCTGCTACATTCGTGGAACCGAAGGGATTTTAATCGGTTTGGCGGAACAACTCGGTAACAAATAATTACCCTTTTTTTACCGGAACGCCGGTTCTCTCCTGAATCTGCCGGATCCATTCCTCCCACTGCGCCTGCTCGGCATAGCCGGTTTCCTCCAGCGGATACAATCTGCCGATTCGATGACTCTTGGATTTGCCCATGGGATGGTAGGGCATGACGTTGATCTCCGTGATATTCCGGAGCTTGCCTGCCAGCGCGGCGATTGCATGCAGGTGATCCGTCCTGTCGTTTATTCCCGGAATCAGCGGACAGCGCAGGATGACCGGAGCCCCCAGCCGTTCCAACTCGTACAAGCTGTTCAGGATGATATTCAGACGGGCCCCGGTGTAAAGCAGGTGCTGGCCCGGATCACTTTCTTTGAAGTCAAACAGAATAAGATCGGTAGTCTCCTTGATCCGCTGCCATCTGTCAACGGGAGCAAAACCGCTGGTTTCAATGCATGTATGAATGCCGGCTGCCTTTGCCAGAGAGAGCAGCGTCTTCGTAAATTCAAACTGGGCCATCGGCTCTCCTCCGGAAACCGTCATTCCTCCGCCGGACGCGTCATAGAAAGCCCGGTCCTCCTCCACTACGGCCATCACCGCTTCTGCCTTGGCGCTATAGCCCTTGATTTCCAGCGCTGCCCGGGGACAAGCCCGGGTGCAATCCCCGCAGGCGTCACATCGGCTCCGTTGGATGTGACGCACGTTGTCCTCTATCCGGTGACAGTCTTTACTGCAGACGGCTGCGCAGCTGCCGCAGAGGACACATTTTTCATGCAAATCATACAGCTCAGGCAGATACGATTGGGATTCCGGATTATGGCACCAGAGACAATGCAGAGGGCAGCCCTTCAGGAAAACGGTGGTTCGCAAGCCCGGTCCGTCGTGAAGCGAGCACCGTTCCAGCGCAAAGACGGTACCTTGCGTTTGTGCCGTCATCAGTACAGGGTCCTTCGGATCATGTCTTCCTGGATGCTTCGTTCCAGATCAATGAACCGGGCTGTCCAACCGCCTACCCGCACCAGCACGTGAGGGTATTGGTCGGGTCTCTCCAAGGCTGCCTCCAGGTCCTGCTTATTGACCACCGTGATGTTGGCCTGCAAGCCTCCTTTTGCAAAGAAGGCAGAGAACAAAGCCTCCAGCTTGGCGCGTTCTCCGGTGAAAAACTCCCTGGACAGCTTGAAGTTGGTCACGGCTCCTCCGTTGGCAGGGTCCACCTTGGCTGCAGATTGCAGAAGGGCCGTGAGGCCGTTCCGGTCAAAACCGGAGGTGGGGGAATTGCCGATGGCGTATGGCTGGCCTTTTCTTCGGCCGTCGGCCGTTGCGCCGCTGCCGAAGCCCATTCCATAACCTCCCGGGTTGACGCTGCTCACCGTATGGAAATCCAGACCGACGTTCAATCCCGCTTCCTGTGCGGCCCGGTTGATGTCCTTGTACAGCATCGCCAGCATGTCGTCGGCTTCCGGATGGTTATTCCCGTATTTCGGAGCATCCAGCAGCAATCTTCTCAGCGGTTCCTGATTTTCGAAATCCGCATCCAAGGCAGATACCAGCTGAGCCAGCGTTATGCGCTGCTCCCGGTAAACCAACTGCCGGATTGCTGTCAGGGAATCCGCGGCATTGGTAAAGCCGTGGCCCATAGCGCAGCCTCCGATATACCGCATTCCTCCATCAAAGGCGGAGCGCCCCCGCTCCAAGCAGTCATCCGTCAGCAGGCTGGCGTAAAGAAAAGCGCACTCCCTCGGGTATACCTCACGTATTTTTTGATAGGCTCTAGCGGATAAATCCGCGGCAAACCGGATCTGCTTCGCGAATGCTTGGTACAGCTTGTCGAAGGTATCCAGGGAACCGATGCTCCCGGTGCGGGGTCCAATCCGGTTGCCGTCTGCATCCAAGCCATCATGCAGAACCGCTTCCAGAGCTTTGGGAATGTTCCAATTCATGTCCAGCATACTGGGGCTTAACCCCGCCAGCATGTATTCTCCGCAGCCGAGGGGGTGATAACGCTCTGCGGTGCTCCCGGAAACTCCGAAAATACGGGCAATGCCCGGAATGATGGCATCATCGTTGTAGAGCAGGGGATATGTGCAGCTTTCATGAATGGTGTCGTATGCGGTTTTGAGCAGTAGCGGGTTCTGCCCCTTGTGAAAACGCAGCATCAATTGGGGAGTCACCTGCCTGTGGCGCTTGGTGGCCTCCATCGCGATGAGGGCCACGCGGTCCGCCTGCTCCTCGTTACGCCTTCCCTTGCCGCCGATTCCGATGCGGCAGGTGGCGGCTTCACCGTTTTCATGAAACAACCGCCAAAGGGACGACAGCATTCCCACGCCTTCTTCCTCGGTGATAACGCCCTGATCCCTATCATGCGCATACAAGTCTCCGAGAGCCACATCCAGGCCCCATGCCTCCAGATGCTTGCCTCCCGACACCAGCACGTATAGCCACACCAGCTGAACGGCTTCCCGGAAGGATTCCGGAGGATGATCGATGATCCCCGCCAGCGACCGGGCTATTGCCTCCAGCCTGCAGCGCTCACCCGGATTAACGGCTTTCCGGGCCAGATCCCGGGCTTGGGCTTCGTAATGGCGGCAAACCTCCTCCAGCACCTCCACTGCAATCCATAATCCGGTGAAAAAGCCGCTTTCGCTGTCAGCCGCTTCCGCGGCAGGCTTTCTGGAAAGAATATCCTCCTTCAACCCCGGAAGGCCCTTTTGCACCAGACGGTCTAAATCCAAAGCCAGGGAAAAGCCGTTGCTGTACCCGGCAATTTGACCCGGCTGGCCCAACTCGTGCGCAAGCTCGTCGTCCCAGGAGCGGATCGTCTTCAGAATAGTCGCCTCCTGGCTCCAGAATTCCGTCAACTCCTCCAGCAGCTTGCGCTCCTGCGGATTGCCTGCAGACCGGTGCACAGCAGCGAAGTCGAACACATAGCCGCCTTGTTTGCCTTCCATCAGGGGTTTATGGGTATCGCCCGGAAAAGCGGCCCACCAGATGGAGCCTGCATAAACAATCCGTTCCCCAGGTCTGCGGCCGGCAAACCAGTCTCCCATCCGGATTTCACCCATAAGCGCGGGATATTGCTGCTTTAGACACATGGCCTCCCGGATGGCGGCAGGATCATGCTGATGTTTCTTATACGTATTGGTAAATGCTACTGCCTGGGCGACGAGAGGACTGATTCCGAAATCCTGCTGCTTGGTCATATCTGAAAGTGACATTGTACCACCGTTCCTAATGGATTCGATTTAGTTCCTCCTTTCATTAAACCTAATGGGGCAGCGCGCAACAATACAGTTTTATGACCAACCCTATGGATTTTGTCACTTCATGGGTTTGCCCGTTTCGATTACTCCTATTTTCTTTTGAAAAATATAGACTCTTACCTTACGTAAGGTTGTATGATGAATATATGTCAATAAAAAAGGAGGTTTTTTATGTTAATGAAAATCGGTGATGCAACCAATAAATTTGGGATTTCGCATCGTTCACTGCATTATTGGGAAAGTGTGGGGATCTTGGAAAGCTTGCGCGGAGAAAACGATTACCGTTATTACGATGAAGAAAATATGCAGAAAATCAAGCAGATTGTATTATTACGCAAGCTGCGCCTTTCTATCCCTTCTATTCAGGAGATATTAACATCAAGCGAATTGTCAAAAGTGATATCTGTTTTCACCTCCCATCTTGATGAATCCAAAAAGGAAAAAGAACAGCTCAATGCGTTGGGCCTTGTTTTACAACAACTTATTCATATGCTCAAGGATAAGCAGAACATCGAAAGTGTGTATACCTATTTGGATACAACCCATAGCACTGAATCGGAAGAACTAAAATCCGCCCTGCAAACGGTTTTCGCCGAACCGGTCAGAGAGATTGCCGTGGAACCGTCGCCGGAACCCATCGTTGATATGACGGGCATTGATTTGTCCCTGGAACTGATGACAGCGGCTGATATTGACGAGGTGACGGAAGTCGTCAAACGCTGCTACGTGAACACGACAGAGTTAGATGAGCTTCTGAGCTATTTCAGCTTGGAAAGCCAGCTTGATATGCCCGACTGTACACGTTACTATAAAATCATGCAGGACAGCGAATGTATCGGTACAGTCAACCTGGCCTACTCGGGGTGCGAGTCCATGATTATTCGCAATATTGCCTATAAGGAACCCGATATCAACGTGTATGTGTTTGAACTGCTAAAACAAAACCACCCCGATATTTTATGCTGGATGATATTCTTAACCATCGGCAAGGACAACAGATATTGCTATCACGACTGCGAGATGAAAAAACAGCAATTTTTAGAGGATAACAGATTTAAGTTTTACACCAATGCGAACGATCGTAATCAATATATTAGAATGATGAAACCACACGACGAGGTATACAACAGCAGCAGGTATCGTTTTGCTATACTTGACGGATCTATGAACGGCATTTATCACCGTTTCTCCACCTATTCATCATGGGATTTTTACGATGGTACGCTTTATAAATGCCGGTTTACTGACATATATTTTGCTGAGGCGCTGATATACGCCACTGGAATGGAAAGAAGCAGATTTTACAGTTCATATATGGGCGACTGTGATTTTCGTTATACAAACCTTGAAAGGAGTAAATTCGCGAGTGTAAATTTTAAGGACTGTGAGCTTGAAAATTGCGACTTAACAGGCATGACAATCGATGGTATTAACGTTGAGGAAGCTTTAGAATACTATAAAAATAAGAGTGGAGACTGCAAAAAATGAGCCGCGGGAAATAACCCGCTCAGAAAAATTAATAATTGCATAATCCGTATGCTTTGATGCCATGGCTTTATATAATCATTTTGGGAACGGACTCCCAAAAATTTGGCGGGTCTGAAGGGGCTGATATAATGAAGCAATATTTCACGGAAGAATCCAAACCGGAAACCTTTTTTACCCATGAAGCGCAATTGCTATATGTCAGCAAGGTAGAAAAATGTGATTGCATCCATCCAAGAATGATGCATTCCCATAAGGATTTGGTGGAAATATTGTTAATCACCGGCGGAGAAGGAAGCTTTTTTATTCATGGAGTTTATTACGAAGTAAAATGCGGTGATATTGTTGTGTTTAACAGTGGAGTAATTCACGATGAGCTGACGACAAAAGACAACGCCATCTCTTTGTATTGCTGCGCCGTTAAAAATCTTGCGGTAAATAGCTTAAGGGCCAATGCGCTTATCCCGGATGGTTCCTGTCCGGTCATACCAAGCATGGAGCATTTCTCCTTATTGTCGAAGCTGTACGATTCCATGTTTTCATTGCTGCAGGAGCAGGCCGCTCATGCTAGCTTTGTTTCGCAGCAGCTGCTGACCGGATTACTCTATTACCTGGAGAGCAACATATTGGAGCCCCAGATCATTGAGGAGATGAATCCTACCCAGATCATGTCTTATAGAGTTAAGGAATACATCGACAGAAATTATTCAGAGGATATTCAATTGCAATCTGTCGCAGATACATAAAACATCAGCTTATATTATTTGTCACATGTATTTAAGGATACGTTTGAATATTCTCCGGGAAATTATCTGGTCAGGCGCAGAATCGGCGAAGCTCAGACCTTGCTGCTCACGACTAACTATTCCGTAATCGAAATCGCTTCATCCGTTGGATATAACAATGTAAGTCATTTTAATACCATCTTCAAAAAATTAATAGGCACAACTCCAAAACAATATAGAAAAAAGTATCTTGACAGGGAAAGCAGCAGGAGCTAACCCTTTCCTTCCTGATAATCATCCCCTGAAAAGAACGAAAATCTTGTCATGCTGCGTTTTCTCTGCTCTAAAAAAGCAAGAAAACACAAGTGAACGGGATTTTTTTTGGAAAATTTATTCTGCTGAGAAGAAACACGGTAACAATGAAGCGAAAGCCTTTATAAGAAACTACTATGCGCAATAATGCCAGAAACGAAAATTCGGTACAATCTGCTCCCCTCGGAGTTTTCAGACACGCCCTAGAATGTGGGGAATCCAGCCGTTGGTTATGACCAAAATTGGCGGCAAGCCCAGTAATCAGCAAATGGGCATGGTAATGGGAGCGTTGCTGTTTGCCATCGTTGTGTTTATTTTCAAGCGGCCTGAAGAGTGGACGCCCAATCTGATAATCTCCTGTATCCTGTGCGGATTAATCTGGAGCTTTGGGCAGCTTGATATGAAAAAAGGAGTCATTACTCTGCTGATGTCCTCCGCTGCTCTTGTATGCTATGCGGTCATTCCCCGCGTTGCCGGTATCAGCGGATGGGACGCATTGTTTCCCCAGGCCATTGCCATGTTTGCAGGGACAATCTTCCTGTACAAATTGGAGAAGGGTTCCCATATATGGTCCAAAAAATCGTTTCAGAATATTCTCACCGGCTTCGCCTTCGCCATTGCCAATCTGACCATGATGCTTTCCAATGAAAGGAACGGTGTGGCTGTTGGCTACACCCTGTCGCAAATGAATGTGATCGTTGCTACAATCGGCGGCCTGTTGATCCTTCGCGAGACGAAGACCCGGCTGGAATTAAAATATGTTCTGGGCGGACTTCTGCTGGTAGCCTGCGGCGGGATCGCCATTGGTCTGACGAAGCTTTAGAACGTTAATCCAGAATACTGTAACCATTATTTACATAGTCATATAAGCGCCGCCATTCACGTCCAGGGTACAGCCTGTCATATACCGGGAATCGTCACTGGACAGAAAGGCAATAACCGTGGATATGTCCCGGGGCTCCCCAAGACGTCCCATAGGGATGCTGTCGGCGGTGTAGCCATTGTTGCGGGTCATATCGGTCATGATCAGTCCGGGACAAATGGCATTTACAGTGATGCCGTCCTTGGCCGTCAGCTTGGCATAGGTTTTCGTTGCCGAAGCAAGACCGCCCTTGGACGCGCCGTAGCTGGCTGCAGCTGCAATGCCGCCAACACGGTAGGACATAGAGCTGATATTGACAATTCTTCCATATTGCTGCTTGCGCATAATGTTGATAGCCTCGCGGCAGCAGAGATGGGCCCCCCGCAAATTGATATTCATGCACCAATCCCACTTTTCCGCGTCCAGCTCCTCCAGCTTGGTGGTGGGACAGACTCCGGCGCCGTTAACCAGAATATGCACAGCTCCAAACTGCTCCATGGCATAAACGAACAGGGCTTCAATGTCCTCCGGCTTGGAAACATCGGTTTGGAAGGAGAGGCTGCGGCAGCCGGTGGCTGCTTCAATTTCCCGGGCTGCCGCAGCAGCCTTGGCGGAATCCAGATCGGCTATAATCACCCCCGCCGCCCCCCGTTCAGCCAGACAAAATGCGGTATCCTTGCATATCCCGCCTGCCGCTCCGGTAATAATTGCATATTTGCCGTTAAAATGATTGCTCATACGGTTTGCTCCTTTGCATGTATGATTTTGGTTCTTTTCCTCTCATAAGCAATAATCGTGATTACAATCAAAGCGCCAACAGCTGCGATGCCGGAGGCTGTAAAGTATGCGCCGGTGAACACACCCGTGGCGTCCTTGAAGCTGGCGGCAATTTTGGGTCCCACATAGTTGGCGCAGGTAAAGCCCAAGAACATGATGCCGTAGTTGATTCCCAGGTTCTTGCTGCCGAAATTCCGACTTGTAATGGGAGGGAAGACAACCAGGGGCGCACCAAAAGCAAAGCCCAGCAAAACAACGCAGGTGAAGAACAGGCCGGAGCCGGTTGCGGTGCCCAACAGCAGCAGGGCGAGGGAGCTTAGCAGCAGGCTGATCAGCAGCGCCTTGAAATCGCCAAGCTTGTCAATGAGCACGCCAAAGGTAAGCCTGCCGGTAAAGTTGGAGATGGTGCTTACGCTTACAGCAAGGGCGCCTACGGTTGAGCTTAGCCCAATCTGAGTCTGGGCAATGATGGAGGTGGAACTGATCATCATCGTTCCTGCGGTACCGGCACACATAAAGGTGACGAATAGCACCCAGAAAATGGGGGTGCGCAGCATCTCCGACCACTCGTAATTCCTGGTCGAGGACAATGGCGCCTTCTTAACGGGATTGGCCGCATGGCTCACTTTGGCGCTGCTTCCCGCCGGCTGGTAGTCCGCAGGCGCCCGGTTGATCAGCCAGCCCACGGCAGCGATGCACACGAAGAACATGGCCCCCAGAATACGGAAGGTCGTGGTGACGCCTGCGGCATCAGTGCCCACTCTGGCAAACAGTGCATTGGTTGCAGGAGCCAGAACAAAAGGGCCAAAGGCTGCGGCAGCCAACAGACAGCCGGAAATCTTCCCCCGCATATCGGGAAACCATCGCAATGCCGTTGCCAGGGTGGCGTTGTATATGGTGCCTGCGCCAGTGCCGGCCAGAACGCCATAGGTAAGATACAGCATGGGGATGGAGCTGGAGCTGCCTGTCAGGAACCACCCCGCGCCAAACAGCAGGCCGCCGATATACATCAGCCTGACAGCGCCGTGCTTGTCTGCATACCGTCCGCCGAAGATTCCCACTACACCCAGAAACAGCTGATAGATGGAGAACGACAGATTAATATCTGCCAGCGACCACCCGTGCAGCCGGGATAAGGGAGTGGAGAACACGCTGAAAATGGCGGAGGATGCGATGAAAAAGGTGATAATCCATGCACCGATAAATATCATCCAGCGGTTTTGTTTCATGTTTTGCAATTGAATAACCCTCCTGTCCCTTACATATCAATAAACCAAGTGAAAGTTATTTTTTTCACAATGTTTATTGTAGGTAATCAACCCACTTGAGAGTCAATACATATTTATTGGACAGGAAGCCATACACGGTGCAAATTTTTGAATATTTGTCCGACCTTATGGAAATCAATGGCCATACTGAAGGCATCGCCTGCCAGCTGCAACCCCTGGGAGTGAATGTATTCCATTGCCCCGGACAGGCGTTCGGGAGACAGAACCGTGTCTGAGCTGGAGGGCAGCACGGTATGCACGCATAACCGGGAAGGATGACGCTTCACATATTGATTCTCCTCCACATGCAGGTAGGCGGCATATTGCTCCTCAATGCCAAAGCCCAAATGATAATGCATGCCCTGTGCTTCCAGCTCTTCCCGGGGAAACAGTCCTGATGAAAATACGAAGGGCGCCTTGTCAATCCATTCGTTGGCAAGGGACCGCACGGAAGGATCATTAATCAGAGCATATCGATCCTGTGTGTTGATGCGGTAGATGCCGGGACAATGCTCCAGCCGGTACTGATAAATCATACCGGGGGTGTCGGCGTACATTTCCTTGATTTGCCGCGTTCGTTTCAACAGATTTAAGCTGTGGATTACCTCCTCCTCCAATTTTTTTTCCTTTTCCAGCAGCATATCCGTTATCTTTACTTCTTTCTTGGAATTGACAATATCGTCGATCTCACGAAGAGAAAAGCCCAGCCGCTTGTAAGCTCTGGCTCGGACCAGAATGTGCAGATCCCATACATCATAATAACGGAATTTGGAGCTTGCTACCTTCTTGGGCGTTATAATTCCGCTTTCCTCGTAATAGCGAAGACCCTCAGTGGACATTCCAAGCAGCTTGGAAATATCTCCGATTTTGTATTTCATGCCGCATTGCCTCCTCAGTCAAAAGCTAAAGGTACTTGAGATTGGAATGTTCCGGTTGCAGATGTACAAGGAAAGTATACCAGATGCCTCTGTTTTTGTCGGCTTCTGCAGGATGACAAACAAGAATGATGATGCAAGAAAGGATAATTGACGGGATTTTCTGCCTGATTGCGAGAGATTGGAAAAAGAATATCGGTCAAAGAATGGGCGATTTACGGCGTCGCTGCGCCTTGCTAGGATGAAGCCAGTACCGATTGCGGCAATGGAGCCTGACCGGTATGGCATTGGGAATATATAGAAGAAGGAGAGAGAGGGATATGCCTGATTCAAGTAGTCTGGTGAAGCAAGGTGCACTGGCAGCGCAGCCGAGGATAATGGTATTCAGAAGGCTAAGAAAAGATAAAGCGTTATATCTGATGCTGCTTCCGGGGTTGTTGTTTTATATCGTCTTCAAATACATGCCCATGTACGGTGTGGTTATTGCATTTCAGGACTTTTCCATCGGCAAGGGAATATGGAACAGCGAATGGGTAGGGTTGAAGCATTTCGAAAATTTCTTCCTGCACAATCCTTACGCATGGCGGGTAATTCGAAATACGATTTTGATCAGTGTCTACGAGCTGCTGTTTTCATTCCCGGCCCCAATTGTTCTGGCTCTGCTGTTGAATGAACTGAAGTGCATGATGTTCAAGCGTGTCGTACAGACCATCAGTTACATGCCGCATTTTCTGTCTACTGTCGTCATTGTCGGCATGGTGGTCAATTTCTTGTCCCCGTCCACCGGCATCATCAATCACTTTCTAATGGAGGTGCTTGGCTTCGAGAAGCCCATTATGTTTTTGGCTGAGCCGGGTTGGTTTCGGACGATCTTCATAAGCTCGGGCATCTGGTCGCAGATTGGCTGGGGAACGATTCTTTATTTGGCTGCTATTGCTGGCGTGGACCCAACGCTGTATGAAGCGGCCAAAATGGACGGCGCTAACCGCTGGCAGCAGATGAGGCATATTACCCTTGTAGCAATGTTTCCGATTACGGTAATATTATTGATTCTGAATCTTGGCAGTTTGCTGGAGGTGGGCTATCAGAAGGTGATTCTGCTGTATAATCCGGCTATATATGAAACAGCCGATGTCATCAACTCGTTTGTCTACCGGCGCGGCTTAATCGGTGCCGACTTCAGCTTCGCCACTGCTGTAGGACTGTTTCAATCGGCTGTTGGTTTTGTGCTGGTTTTTTCAGCCAACAAGCTGGCCGGCAGGTTCTCCAGCACAAGTCTCTGGTAAGGGAGAGAGTGAATTCATGAAGGCTAAGGAAAGCATCCCGTCTCGAATATTCGACATTGTAAACATGCTATTCATGCTCATTCTGATAGTCGTTATGCTGTATCCGATCATCTATGTGGCATCCGCCTCCATCAGCAGCGAGGCACAACTGCTGAGCGGCAATGTCACTCTGCTTCCCAAGGAGCTTACGCTAAACGCCTACAAGAAGGTACTGGGGGACGACTATATCTGGTTGTCTTACTGGAATACGGTACGCTATACGGCGGCTCAGACGCTGATTACCCTGTTATTGACCTCCATGTTTGCGTATCCCCTGTCCAAGCGGCGTTTGATGGGAAGAAGGCCTATCCTGCTGTTTGCCGCCTTCACCATGCTGTTCAGCGGCGGGTTGATTCCGACCTTCCTGCTGGTAAAAAACCTGGGCATGCTTAATACAATCTGGGCCATTGTTATCCCCACTGCGATTAGTACCTGGTATATGTTCATTATGCGGACCTTCTTCGAAGGGTTGCCTGAGGAATTGGAGGAAGCAGCCAGAATAGACGGCTGCTCGGTGTTTGGCACCTTCCTGAGGATTGTGCTGCCGTTGTCCAAGCCGGTATTAATGACCATCGGGCTCTATACAGGTGTAGCGCAATGGAATTCCTTCTTCGACGCTCTCATTTATCTGAATGATAAAGCCCTCTACCCCCTCCAAATTCATCTGCGCAATATTGTCATTGTCGGCACGGACATTGCCAATCAAGGAAGCAGTGATGGTGAGCAGGCTCCGGTGGAGACACTGAAATATGCCACAATTATGGTGGCCACATTGCCTGTATTGTTTGTTTATCCGTTTATTCAGAAATATTTCATTCAAGGCAGCATGGTGGGGAGCATCAAAGGCTGATTTAGTTCGTACAAAGGCGGGTTAGTTACTAGATTCAAAGAGTCTATAACTATACAATAAAATTAGGAGGTCAACGTATGAAACAAAAGAAAAAAATGCTTAGGCTGCTGTTTGCATGCATGTTGTTGCTTTCCTTGACAATTGCTGCCGCATGCAGCAAATCGGACACCGAGCCGGCGGGCAGCAGTGAGCCGACAACGACAGCCAACAAGGAGCAGCAGGGGAATGCCTCCGGCGAGAATGGCGGGCTGACGCTGCCTATTACCGACAAGCCCGTCACCTTCAAGTGGATGCTGTCGGAAAAAAGCGATGCGGCGGTACGCAATGATTGGCCTGTGGCACAGGCGATCAAGGAAAGAACCAACGTAACCGTCAATTTCGAGCCGGTTCCGGTCAGCGGCTTAAACGAGAAAAAGAAAATATTGATGGCAACCAGCTCCATTCCGGATATTATGCAGTTAAACAGCAATGAGGCCAGAGAGAATGGACCTGACGGTGTCTTCCTGCGTCTTAATGATTTGATCGACAAACATGCCCCCAACATCAAGCGGGTTATGGAGGAATATCCGGAGACGAAGGTAACGAATGTGGCCAGCGATGGAGGCATCTATTCTGTCCCCAATATCGGGGAGCAGAATGCGTTTAATTTCTCCTTCATGGCAAGGAGGGATCTGATGGAGCAATACGGCATTAAGGACCCTTCCACACCGGAGGAATTCTATGAAATGCTGAAAACCTTCAAAAAGCATCATCCTGATTCACATCCCTTTAGCACACGCTACTTCCATTTGTACTGGGTGTCCACTATTGATGAATTCGTCAAAATGTTTACTGGCATCAGTGGTGTACAAGGCTATAATCCGCAGACAGACCGCTTTGAATTTGCCGCCAATCACGAAGGATTTCAGGATGCGATTGTTTTCCTGCACAAATTGTATACGGAAGGTCTGATGGACCCGGAAATTGCCTTCATTCAGCTTGCCCAGTGGGAGCAAAAGATGCTGACCGGCAAGTCCTTCGTTACCTTCGATTATAGAACACGCGCAGACAGTATGTCGAAAACGGCGCTTGAGGCAAACTCGACCAGTACTTATAATTTGACTGCCATCAAGCCATTTGCCGTCCAGGGTCAAAAGTACTATACCTTCGAATCGCCTGTTGTAAGGAACGATCATAATGTGGCGCTGTCACCCTCAATCAGCGATCCTGTAACCGCCATCAAGCTCCTTGATTACTTTTATACGGATGAAGGCAGCACGCTGACTCAACTGGGCATTGAGGGAAAAAGCTATACAGTCGAAAACGGCAAATACAAGCTGGCAAATGCCGTGGATTCGGTGGTATTAAGAAGGGATTATGGAGCAGGAAATGAGGGCTTCTCCTTCTTTGGAAAAGATAAGCTTGTTGGAACCCAACCCTTGTCCAAGCGGATCCAGCAGGTGGTTGAGATGTATGAGGGACATGTCATCAAGGGGCCCCGCCAGTACGAAGAATCCCAGAAAACAATAGAGCTTGTCAAGCAGAAGGGCGACAATGTGTTCCAGTATATCTCCGAGCAACTAACCAAATTCATTATGGATAAGGATCCGATCAATAAGGAAACCATCGCCCAATTTATTCAAAAGGCCAAGGAACTGGGCGTAGAAGAAATTATTGATGCCAGAAACAAGGATTACGCGGCGCAGTACGGGAAATAAAGCCGCCAAGCCTCAGCAAGCAGCTGCCTGCGAGGGGTTGCTTGCTGTGTGAAGAGCTAATGAAATTATGCGCAGATGCTGGCGTAGATCATTGGCTCTTTGCCCTTGCTTAAGCGGCGGTGGTGCGTGAGCGCATGAAGCTGGCGGAGATGAGACAACAAGCGCTGGAGGGTGAGCATGGGCATGAGGAAGAGGAGCAAGGTGTTTTGGCGGTACTTTGCCAGCTATTTTGGCATCATCATCATTCCGGCTTTGGCTGCAAGCATGCTGGCTTATATTTATTTTGTTCAGATGATTGAGCAAGAGGTGGAAAGGGCCAATAGGCTGGTTATCGAAAATTTCGCCAAAACGACAGACAGCACGTTTTCCAACATGCAGGCCCAGATGATTCATTTTTTCAGCAGCGCCGCGGTTGACCGTTATGTCTCTATGAGCACCAGCAACGATGGCGCTGCAACAGTAGAGCAATTCGAGACGTTGTACGGTATTTCCCGCTATATGAAAACGTTGCAGGATGTCCAGGACATCATCGAAACCAGCTATCTCTATTTTCCCAAGCAGGGTATCGTGGTGAGCGAAGAGGGATATTTCGACAGCGAATTGTTTTTTGAATATTACAACCGGCTGGAGCAGTCGGACGGCGCTGAACAGCTGTTCAGCGGCAGAAGGATGTTTTACTTCAGCCAGCCCATGAAAATCAGCAGCTATGAATTGTTGTCCCGCACTCCCAAGACGTCCGAAACCTGCATCTCGGTTCTGGTCAGCTTTCCCTTCCATGCGAAAGAACCGGATGCGTATCTGGTTGCGAATATGAAGGAAAGCAAGCTGCGCCAACAGATCCTGTTGAAGGAATCCGACCATCGGGAGATGGCGATTATCGATGCTGCAGGCCACTTCGTCAGCTACACCGGAGAGGCTGACCCGGAGGCCGCCAATGTGATGATTCGTTCCTTCGATGGCAGGAAGGAGGGCTCCGGCATCCTCCAATTCGCTGAGATGAAGTACCATATGTCCTTCACCAGCTCCGGCACAAATAATTGGAAATATGTAGTATTGAATGAATGGGATGAAATGAGAAGGCAGGCTAAGCTGGTCCAGATATCGGCTATTGTCTTTTTGCTGTTTTTTATTGGCGTGGGGCTTGTGGCATCCCTTGCATTAAGCGAGAAGATGTACCATCCCATCCGGTTGATCCGCCAACGACTGGAGAAGTCCCAGCGGGTGGAGCCGACAATGAAGGAAAGCGGCAATGAATTGGATTTGATTCACAAGTGGTCGGATGCGCTTATTGTGGAAAATAATAAAATGAACGGCAGAATGAATGAGGTCAAAGCGATTATTCACGAGCATTTCCTTAATAAGCTGTTAAGCGGGGATTTCCGGGACAAACTTTCCATTCAATATTATTCCGAAGAAATTGACCTGGATCTGCCGCAGGATAGCCGGATGGCAGTTCTTTGCATCGATATTCAATATTTTTACCCTGTATGGAAGCAGCTCTCGGGTCTGGATCAATCTTTTACACTCATTGAAATGAAGCACAAGATTCAAAAGAGGCTGTCACAGAAGCTGTGGTTCACGCAAATGGAGGCTAACCTGCTGGTATGTATTGTTGAGGTATACGGTGATGGAGAATTGAAGCCGGAAGCTTCACTGATTCAGGCCATCAGCAATATCCTGCAGTCGTACAACAAGCAGTTCAAGGCAACCCTCAGCATCGGTCCGGTTGTCTTGCAGGCCGACCAATTAAGGAGTTCCTATCTCAAGGCCCAGAAGAAGCTGGTCTACAGAACGTTCAACCCTGAGTTTGAAGTGATAAGCGGATGGATGGCAGAGCAGGAATTGGATGAAAAAAACGAATTCGAGGGTTTTCTGAGTCAGGCAGAGGTTAACCGGTTGAGTAACCTGATCCAGCTTGGCGATGCGGACAGCACACTTGATTATATGGAGCAGTTGCTCACAGAAATGATGGATAAACACGGCACTTATACGAACATGATCCGGTTAAGCCAGGATATATTGAATACCCTCGTACGGATCACCAGCGCGGAGAAAAAACGTGATGTGAGTCTGGAGAAGTATTCGGATTTGTTGCTGCGGCTCAGGACTTGCGCAGGAATGGAGAATGTCCTGACTTTCTTCCGTGACACTTTGAACAGCTTTTTTGCTCCAAATCGGGAAGAATCCGGCAATGCCGCCTGGTTCGAGGAAGTCGTTCTGTATATCCACCAGAATTATGACAAGGATATTTCGTTGGATTACTTCGCCAATCGTCTCAATATCTCGATGGGACATTTCAGCAGGCTGTTCAAGGAAGCCGTTGGAGTCAAATATGTGGAGTATGTAACCAAGGTGAAGATCGAAGCGGCGAAGAAACAACTGCTGGAAACCAACCATACCATTGAGAAAATAGCCGTGGATGTGGGATACATTACAACGAATGCATTCATTAAAACCTTCAAGCGGTATGAGGGCATCACCCCCGGCAAATACCGGACTGTATACGGTCATACCAAGTAAATAAAAGGGTTAAGCTGGCTAACGGTCTTTGACAGCCGCGTCATCGTTGACCGGCTAAAACGGGGAGGAAGGTTGCTGTCATGATGATAGAAGCGGCGAGAAAACACTTGGAATCCTTCAGCTGTGCCCAAGCTTCATGAGCTGCGTCGCTTGGCGCCTAATTGGGAGGCCATGTATCAGGTCAATCCGTCAGCAATCCCATGCTGGTCAATCCCGGAAGTGCGGCAATTGGAAGAGACACAACCAGCGGTTACATGCTGAAGCAAGGTTCTCCGGCTATTGACAGCGGCGTTGCAATAGCCGGTCACGGTGGCAAGGATTATTGGGGGAAATATGGTGCCCTTCAACGGAATCACGGACCGCGGTGCATATGATAAGGGGGACGATTGCGATCATAGTAAAGAGTAACCTCAGACGGAACTTGGTAATCGGGCATCTGGCAGGGTTGGTCCACACCATGACGGTTTCTGTTTTACCTTATAAACATTTTCCGCCTCAAGACAGGATTTTGAGGCGTCTTGGCGAATTCTTATTCCCAAGGAATTCAAAGCTCCTCCGGGTATTCGTGTTGGTCCCAATCAACCAATAAAATTAATGAATGAGTGGCGGGATAAGTGATGAAAACGTATCTGCTATATGGCAAAGGGACACTGTGTATAGATGTGCCGGAACATTCGGTGTTGATTGAACCCCGCGACATGCGGGGATTACAGGATGAGAAGGGGAGCGTAAAGCAGGCTTTGCAGTGTCCGATCGGCCTGGCTCCAATAAGAGAACTGGTCAAGGCTGGGGATAAGGTTGCGATCGTCATCAGCGATATTACACGGCCAACCCCAAACCACATTCTGGTGCCTTGCTTGCTCGAAGAGCTATCCCATGTTCCGGACAGCCAATTTGTTATCATTAACGGTACCGGCACACACCGGGATCAAACGCACGAAGAATTTGTCCATATGTTAGGCGGGGAAATCGCAAACCGGGTCCGAATCATTAATCATCATTGTCACAATAAGGAGGAATTGACCAACCTTGGCCGCGGCTCCTTCGGATGCGACGTATATCTGAATAAAGAATACGTGGAGGCTGATTTCAGGATTGTTACAGGCTTTATCGAGCCTCATTTTTTTGCAGGTTTCTCTGGAGGTCCAAAAGGAATTATGCCGGGGATTGCAGGCATCGAGACAATCATGACCTTTCACAATGCAAGAATGATCGGTGATCCACTTTCCACTTGGGGGAATATGGAGTGCAATCCGCTTCAGGAGATGGCCGGAGAGGTGAACCGGATGTGCAAACCTGACTTTTTGCTCAATGTCACCTTGAATAAAGAGAAGGAAATAACGCAGGTGTTTGCCGGTGAATTGTTCGAAGCTCACAGACAGGGCTGTGCTTTTGTAAAGGAACATGCCATGATTCCGGTAAACGAACGCTTCGATGTAGTCATTACATCGAACTCCGGTTATCCGCTCGATCAAAATTTGTATCAAGCGGTGAAGGGAATGAGCGCAGCGCACAAGATTGTGAAACAGGGTGGAACGATCATTTGTGCGTCCGAGTGTTCGGACGGTATACCAAATCACGGAAATTTCGCTGAGATATTGCAAATGCGAAAGACGCCGCAGGAAATTTTGGAGCTGATTCATGATCCGTCCTTCCGTAAGTTTGATCAGTGGCAGGTACAAAAGCAGGCCGTTATCCAAACCTGGGCCGATGTGTACGTGCATTCCTCCTTGCCCGATGACCAGATCGCAAGGACGATGCTAAAACCAACGAGCGATATTGGAGCAACTCTGCAAGGGTTGATGAAAATTTATGGCGAAGGAATGACGGTAGCCGTACTTCCCCTGGGGCCTCTAACGATTCCTTATGTCAACGGCGAACAGGAGCCAAACTCTTAAAAAACACAATAAGATTATAAATAAGTCTCTCAATGAATTCAAAGACATCAGGATTGGCAGGGTGTCCAGAAGGAACAAATTCCTGAGCAACATTCGGGAGGAGCAAACCAATGATCTCTGGCACATCGGCAAAAATAATAAATATGCTACCGAATAAATGTGTTGCGTACATATCGAGAAAGCTTATTGACAGTTACCTAAATAAATATGCCAATATTCACATAGCGGGCAGTGAAAACTTACAGGGAATCCAAACACCAACTATTTTTATATGCAATCATTTGAGCAATTCGGATGCCTTAGTTTTAGATAAGGCTTTAAAAAAAGTTGATCCGACTTTTGTGGCAGGTGAAAAACTGTCAAATCATGCTGTTACCAGTATAGGGGTTCATGTAATAAAGACAACAAATATAAAGCCTAATACGGCTGATAGAGAGGGACTTGAGAAAATAATTAAGCTTATTAAACAAGGGGAAAGCTTACTGATTTTCCCGGAAGGAACCAGAAGCAGAGCCAGCAGCTTGATGGAAGCAAAGAAGGGCATCCTTTTTATAGCAAAAATTACGGGAGCCCCCATTATACCTATTGGAATATTCGGTACGGAAAAACTGTTGCCTATAAATAAGGACGGAGATATGAAGGCGGAAACCTTTCATTATGCAGATGTTCATATCAACATTGGACATCAATTTGAACTTCACAAGAGAGCAAAGGAACAAGATAAGAAGGAGTATGAAGAAGATACCCTAAAATTTATAATGAAGAAAATAGCAGAATTACTGCCCGAGAGTTATAGAGGAGCTTATAAGTGAGGGGAATGGAATTAATTGGTTGAAGCCTCTTGGTCCACCTTAGTCAGGCCTCATAAACTATAAAACCTGCCGCTGCACAATGTCCAGCGGCAGGTTTTTATTCGTCAGATGACTTTTCTCAAAGGGATACTAAATTTTTGAAGTATGGAATATAAATACATTAATGTTTTTTTGAAGGAGGGAATTGCTTGGCAATTGATTTGAATCATCAAATATTTGCTTCTTCAAGCGGTGCGGATTCTTGGTTCAATGCGAAGGGAAATGCCAAGGTTCTTTTGCGAACGGAATTGCGTCGGGGCTTTAATCTTGAATTAAATGCTGAGGCAGTCGCTCAAATTAACGTTATACTTAAAAAATGGGCGGAGCTGTCGATTTTTGCAGAGGTCAAAGCCAGACTGCAAATACAAGGGCAATTGCAAACCCCGCTTGATTTATTCGAGGAAGCAGGTTTGGCTGTCAGGTTGCAAGCCATTGCTGAGCTAGCTGTTGGAGTAGGCATAAGTTTCGGAATGACAGTCGGCGATTTGGTTAAGAACCTTGGCCTGAATACGGGCAGCCAGGATATCGACAAACTTTTGCAAAGTTTGATGCTGGAGGAGATTTCGCTAGAAGCGGTTTTATACGGTCAATTCGCTATTGCTGTAATGGCTTATGCCAATCTGGTTCTGACCGGCACTTTGCACCCGACAGCGGAACAACCCCAGGTCGGATTTCAATTTATTTTTGATGCGGGGATGGGGTTTATAGCCGGGGGCGGATACCGCTTTTTTCTCCATGCAGGAATTCAAGATCCCCGCAGGCTTGTCGGAAGAGCAAGCGGGATGCTTGCTTATGAAATAGGAAGAGGCTCCGGGTTTGATTCCAACATAACCGGGTTATTGCCCTTCTTAAGAATGGGAATTCGGGTTTCTTATGAAATTGGAGAATATTTGACGCAAAATAACACGGTAAGTGTTGACGAAGTATCCAAAGTTTATATACAGGTATTGGTTCAGGAACTCCAATATTACCTGTTCATGTTAATCGGTGCCTATGCCAGAACTGAATTGATTGCAATTATAACCAACAGCCCATTGCCGGAAAGCCAGGCCCCGGTTCTTCTGAAGCAGCTTAATCAAGAGGATGCATGGACAGTACCGTCAAACAGCTCCACTTTTTTTCAACTGGCAGACGAGATCAGCAGTAAGATTCCAGAGGGCGTACAACAGGACTCTTATAAAAAAGCCCTCTCCTCTTATTGGGCAACCTCACAATTATTTGGTTTGCTTGAGGGTTCTCCTGAATTGCCGCTATATAATGGCGCTATTTCCGCCTCTCCACTGCCTTCTGTGAAAGCATGGATCAATCAAACGCTGGGACGGGAGCCAGATATAACCTTGAACCAGGAGGATGTTGTAAAATTTATCATAAGTTCGGCAGTGCCTTCTATAAGAAGCGAGAAGCTTGAACCGTTTATGGATCTGCTTAGTCCCCAATTCGGCGCCAGTCCTCAGGAAACCGTAAAATGGTTATTAAACATCTCCCCTGCTTCAGGTTATCAACAACTATTAAATACGGTATCCATTCCTTTGCAATCCTATATGGACCGGAAACTGAGCGCTTCCAATATTCAGGCTATGGAGGCGAAGCTTCCTGCAGGTACAGGGAGAAATATGTTCAAGCAGGTGCTGATTCCTGCATTGGAGATCTCGACGGGGGTTCTTTTGCCAGAAATAGAGAGCGGGTTAACCGCCGGGATGGGGAAAAAAGAAGTAAAGGAAGCCTTATCCGCTTCCTTAATTACCCTGATTGGAAGAAGCCTTATACCCCTTGTTCAAGAAATTATGCGGGAAGTGAATAAAAATGTGCAAGGATTGCTGTCAAACACCGCAAGCAAGATCAAGGAATTGGGTGTAATCAGTAAATTGAAGGGGTTAAATGAAATTGCCGAGGTATTGGAGAAACCCCTGCAAGAAGGAGTGAAGCTTTCGGCAGACTTGATCGCCCCCTTGCCACCAGATCTGTTTGAGGATCTTTTTTATTCCATACTGGATGTGCTGACGCCAATTGGCAACAACGATGTCATAGCATTCTCTGAACATTTGAACCGCCCTAACTGGATCCCCAGGATCAATGAGATTGAATCCATGAGTACAGAGCTGTCGAATCATCTGGCAACCAAGGCAACAACGTTCGCTGTAAAAATCATCCCTTCCCTGTTTCAAGCTCTAATAGATGATTTACTCCGGCAAATCGAGAAATTTATCGCTTATTTACAAGAGACATTTAACAGGCTTGTTCAATTAATAGTTGATCGGATAAAAGATGAACTGATCGAACGGTTAACCAGACTTTACTTGGAGGAAGCCAGATTATTGTTGAGCTTCATCCCATCCAAGCAGATTCGGGATAAGGTAAATGATGCTTTGGAATCCGCGGTTAATAAAGTTGTGAAGGAGTTAATTTTAGGTCAGGTTCTCGATTCACTAATGAGTGTTCAAATCGATGAGTCGAAGTTAATCAAGCTGGTAAGAGAGGGCAATGCACTTACTGTAGATTTTCTGCAAAATTATATCATTAATGAAATACAGGAGCAGCTGGATAAAAAGATCGGATTAAAAAATTTCAGCTTCAAGCTCACAGTACCCATCAGTTTTAAAATAGATCTTTCTCCTTTTCCGCCTATCGAGCACAAACAGGATGTCTCTCTGGGACTTCTGAGCCAGCCCGGCACGCAAATTGCAAAAATAGTAATGGAGGTCATAAGCGGTATTAACATAAGGAGTGAGCTGAGTGATCTGATCTATTACATTAATGCGGCCGTGATGAGTGTAATTAATCTTCAATTAAAAATTGAAACGCTGCAAAATGATATGGCGGAAGCATTGGTAAAGTATGGGTAATAGCAGTTAACGGAATCACTGCCGCGGCAGAATCTGGGTTTTACCCATGCATGGCGCGCCGCCAAAAGAGCAATTTTACCTGGACAGGTAAAATTGCTCTTTTTTTCGGTTTAAATTCAGTTTATACGGCGTTAGTATGATTGTTCCGTAATGGAGAGCCTTAATTAAAAGGGAGGAACAAGCGATGAACATTGGGCTATTTACCGACACCTACTATCCGCAGATCAATGGAGTGGCAACCTCTGTTTTGATGCTCAAAGAAAATCTGGAGAAGCTGGGGCATACTGCCTATATATTTACCACCACCGATCCGGAAGCACCGGCAGATGAACGTAATGTATACCGGCTGCCCAGCATCCCCTTTGCCAGCGCAAGACGGATTGGAATGTTCTATCATCCGGGAATCGCCAGGGAAATCAGAACGTTGCGGCTCGATTTGATTCACACCCACACGGAATTTTCCCTTGGGATTTTTGGGAGGATGATAGCCAATGAACTGGGTATCCCAACCGTCCACACCATGCATACCATTTATGAGCACTTCACCCACTACATCGCAAAGACAGGTACTCTCGATTCCGCCGCCAAAACGCTTGCCCGGAAAATGAGCCGTTACTTTTGCAATACGGCGGGCGCGGTGATCGCTCCTACAGAAAAGGTGGAAGAAATGCTTCGGGTATACGGCGTGAGGAACAAGATTGCGGTGATTCCCACCGGCATCGAGCTGGGCAAATTCGCCCCTGCCAGGTACGGTACCGATGAAGTAAGGACATTAAGAGCGGAATATGGGCTTGCGGATTGGGATAAGGTTCTTATCTATATCGGGAGAATCTCCAAGGAAAAGAACATCGCGGAAGTTCTTCATGGCCTTAAGGAGTATTTGCCCCAGCATCCCAATACCAGATTCCTTCTGGTCGGAGACGGCCCGGACAGGAATAATCTGCAATCGCTAGCCCAATCCCTTGGGATTGAAAGCCAGGTCATTTTCGCGGGAGAGAAGCCGTGGGATCAGATTGGCCTCTATTACCAGCTGGGGGATGTGTTTGTCAGCGCCTCGCAGAGCGAAACGCAGGGGCTAACCTTCATTGAAGCCCTGGCCGCCGGGCTGCCCCTGATCGCGAAAACAGATCCCTGCCTGGATCATGTACTGTTTGAGGGCGTGAACGGTTTTGCATTTGCCGATAAGGCCGGGTTCCTCAGCGCCTTGGAGGCGGCCCTGTCCAGCGACACCATCTTACAGGGCATGTCGATGGCGGCCGTGCGTTCCGCAGTGCCTTTTTCCGCCAAGACCTTTGGGCAAACGGCAGCGGCGCTTTATGAAGAAACGTTGCTGCAAAAAAACGGTTATGCGTTTGCCTTATATAAGGAGGAAGCTCATTGCTTACAATCAATATGCGATCATCAGCGAACTGTGTGAAAAGTCAGGGCGTGGGTTCCTGCTACGATGAGCAGGTGGGGTTGGTGCAGGAAGGTTTGACCGGCTTCATCGTATCTGAGAACAAAAGAGGGCGTTTTGACCTGGTGCATTATCACACTGTAAACCTCCAGTATTATTTCGAACGCTTACTGAACCGTCATTCAACTGTGGGTATCGGCTATGTGCATTTTTTACCGGAAACGCTTGATGAAAGCCTGAGGCTGCCCGGATTCGCAAGGAAAGCCTTTTACAGATATCTGCTGGCCTTCTACAATAGCATGGACTATCTTGTTACGGTGAATCCGTATTTTGTGGAGCGGATCCGTTCGTACGGCATTGCCCGCCCCAAGGTGCTTTGCATTCCTAACTTTGTTTCCTCCAAGAGCTTCTATCCAATGAGCGATGAACGGATCCGGGCTTCACGGCTCCAGTACGGCATCCCCATAAACAAGTTCGTTGTATTGGGCGTCGGCCAGCTTCAAACACGCAAAGGGGTATTTGACTTTGTGGAAACAGCTGAAAAAATGCCTGAGGTTCACTTTGTTTGGGCAGGCGGTTTCTCTTTTGGCCGGATCAGCGACGGGTATGAGGAAATCAAAAGGCTCCTTATCAAGCCACCGGAAAACGTGACCTTCCTCGGGATTTTGGAACGGGAGCAGATGCCTGACGTCTATAATATGGCGGATATGATGTTTCTCCCGTCCTACGATGAGCTGTTCCCCATGTCGATCCTGGAGGCTCTCTGCTGCAGAAAACCTGTATTGGTAAGAGACATTCCGCTCTATAGCGACATATTGTTTGATTACTGCATGAAAGGGCGAAGCACAGACGAATTTGCTGTTCAGATTAACAATATTGCAGTGGATACCGCCGCCTACAACCAATGGTGTGAAAAATCATGGGAGTGTCACCAGCTTTATTCCGAAGAAAATATATTGCGGCAATGGACGAGTTTTTATCAAAATGCTTGCATTCTCTCAAAAGAGAAACAAGAAAACGGCAAGAAAAGGAGCGGTTGAAAGTATGACTGAAAAGAGTATCACACTTAAAACTGTGTTTCAGATAACATCTATAGCGGGACTGCTTCTGACCGTTATTTTGACTGTTTACGGATGGAATGCCGGATATTTTACTTCCTTGGAGTTGCTGAAGAGCTTTGTCCAAAAAATTGGAGTTTGGGGGCCTGTGGCGTTTGTTATCCTGCAAATCGTACAAGTGGTTATACCTGTTTTTCCGGGCGGCATTAGCTTATTGGCGGGCGTTATTATATTCGGCCCCGTGGAGGGATTTTTGTACAATTACATCGGGATTGCTGTTGGATCGGTCAGCGCCTTTCTATTGGCGCGCAGATTGGGCGGAGCTTTTTTGCAAGGCATTTCCTCAAGAAAACTTTATGATAAATACATCGGCTGGTTGGACAAGAGGAACCGCTTTGAATCTTTTTTTGCCATTGCCATTTTTCTGCCGGTAGCTCCCGATGATTTTCTGTGTATGCTGGCCGGACTTACAAAAATGAAATTACAAAAATTTATAACGATAATCCTGCTGTGTAAACCGTTTTCTATTGCTGCATACAGCTTCGGACTTTCCACCTTAACAATATGGGTTGGCAGCAGATAAAAGAGGTGAAATCAGATGGGAAACAATATCATTTCTCATTGCAACAATCCCACCCTTGCGCAAGGCTTGCTGACGCAATAAGAGTTATCTTGGCGTTCTAATGTTGTGTTATAATCAGATTGACCACAGAAGGGAGCTTCGTCATGAATAAAATTTTAGTTGTTGACGATGATCCGCATTTTCGCGAATTGGTTAAGGTTGTTTTGCAAAAAGAGGGTTTTGCCGTGCATGAAGCTATCGACGGTCTGGACGCGCTCTCAAAATTGGCAACCGTAAAAGCCGATTTGGCTATCCTTGACGTGATGATGCCGAACATGGACGGCTTCGAGCTGTGCCGGGAGCTTCGGGAATGTTCCGATATTCCCTTGCTCATGCTAACGGCAAAGGGCGAAACCTCGCAAAAGGTAAAAGGCTTTCAGTTAGGAACGGATGATTATTTGGTGAAGCCCTTCGAGCCGATGGAGTTGGTGGCGCGGGTAAAAGCCTTGTTAAAACGCTATCATATCATCGCTTCTCAGAATGTTCAAATCGGAAAAGTGGTGATGAACCAAAAAAATTATGAAGTAACCGCAGGCGATGAGAAAATCACACTTCCGCTCAAAGAATTCGAGCTTCTGTTCAAATTGGCCGGGCAGCCCGGACGGACATTCTCGCGTGATGCGTTGATCGAAGATATATGGGGCTATGATTTTGAGGGCAACGAACGGACGCTGGATGTGCATGTCAACCGTTTGCGCCAGCGTTTTCCGGAGGAGAAATATGCTTTTAGAATTTCAACCATCCGGGGTCTGGGCTATCGTTTGGAGGTAGATTCATGAAAAAAAGCAAGGCCATCCGTTTTGCAGAGAGGGCTGCTTCTGAGCTGTCCGCGTTAATCATATGCTTTGCCGCCGCTTTTGTCGCTGTGATAACGATGGGCTATCTCATCGCCATCTTTTCGAGATTGGAAATGACAGATCATGTGGTTTCCATTTTTTATGCGGCTTCCCTGGCAGGGTGGATACTGCTCTTTTTGTCAGCCAAGAAAAGCCAAAGGGTCAGATTGTTACTGGGCATTGAGCTTGCCCCTCCAAAAATAAACATCCGAAGGATTGCTTTAATCTTTATGATAACCGCAGTCCTACTCGCTTGTTTTGCCATCGCTCACGGGCTTACCAGTATCGGCTACGGAATTATCGGATTTATGCCGGAGGCCCAAGCCTCGCGGGATTTCTGGATTTTCAACATCCTTCTTTGGGTGCTTCTTTTATTTCTCGTCAAAAAGTTCCTGTGGGCGAAGCTGCCCTTTGGCAACCGCTTTATCAGCAGGGGCGAAATCGTACAGGGTCTTGCCTTGACGGTCGTTATCGCGGCGGTCATATTGGGTGGGATGGTCGTTGCTTACTTCATGGCATTTGTTCTGCACACCCTCTACACAGGCCAAAGACTACCGGGGGACGGTCCCCCGTTTTTTCATCTTCTTTGGCATTACTCCGGTGTATTAATTTTCCTTTTGCTTCGCAGATATCTCAAGCACTCCAATTTCACGAACAATATCCGTTTGCTGTCCGAGGTGATGGACGCTCTGGAAAGAATAGCGAAGGGTGATTTTAGCGTTCGGCTGAATCACGGTCTGAAAGAAGACGAGCCTTTTGCCAGATTAGTCAGGAGCGTTAACGAAATGGCCTTGAACTTGAAGCAGACGGAAAATATGCGGCAGGAGTTTATCTCTAACGTGTCGCACGAAATTCAGTCTCCCCTTGCTTCTATCAAGGGGTTTACCTATGTACTGAACAACGATGAATTAACACCCGAAGAACGAAAGCATTTCCTGAGCATTATTGAAAAGGAAACCGTGCGGTTATCCAGACTAAGCGAAAACTTGCTGAAGCTGGCCGCGTTGGAAGCTGACAGCGTAAAATTCGATAAGAAGCCATATCGGCTGGATAAGCAGCTTCGGGCTTTAATCTTAAGCTGTGAACCGCAATGGAGCGACAAAAAGATTAAGATGGACGCTTTTCTTGACAGCGTGACTGTCACGGCGGATGAGGATATGATGAGCCAGGTGTGGGTAAACCTCATTCATAACAGTATTAAATTCACGCCGGAGGGCGGCAGTATACAGGTGGATTTACACCGGCGGGGAAATACTGTGGAATGTAAAATATCGGACACAGGCATAGGGATTGACGAGGACGCGCTGAAGCATATTTTTGAGCGCTTTTACAAAGCGGACAAATCAAGGGAGCGGGCGCAAAAAGGAAGCGGGTTGGGGCTTGCCATAGTCAAGAAGATAGTGGAAACCCACGGCGGCAAAATCACGGTGCAAAGCGAGCTGGGGGCGGGAGCAGTGTTTACAGTCTCGTTGCCCGTTTTTATAAAAAACATGACTTGACATTGGAGCTTACTCCAATGTTATTCTTATTTCATGGAAAAACTTTATTCGATACAAGAGGTTTCACGGATGCTTCAGATACCCAAGGATACGCTCCGGTACTATGACCGGATCGGCATCGTATCTCCGTCACGAAGAGAAAACCGTTACCGCAAGTATTCAAGGGACGATCTCATTGATTTGATGAATATTCAAATCATGCAGTATGCGGACTTTGCGCTTGACGAAATCAGAGGGAGGTTCAGTTTTCACAAGTTAGACCACATCGATCCTGCTTATTGTGAGGAGGTTGCTTCGTTCCTTGATGCCAAGAATGCAGAAATGCGGAAGAAGATTGCCCATCTGGAGAAGGTCAGTCAATTGCTTCACACAGCAGCCGCAACATTAAGGGACTTTAACCATGAAAGCGACCAACGGTTGACTGAGACTGTTCGCGAGATTTACCAAAGCATTCGAAGCATTGAACCAAAAATCTTTGAGGAGGTATGTAATGACCGTCAAGATTAAAAACGGGTATTATCTTGTTGCCGGCATTCTTGCCATATTGTTTGCCTATACACACGCATGGAACGGGCACGCCGCTGTGCTGCCGAAGCTGGACATAGAGGCGGTATCCTTGGACACCCAAATTGTATTCACGTATGTATGGCACATCATCACCGCAGAAAATCTGATTTTCGGCATTGTGTTCATCATGATGTCCTTCCAAAGCACGCCGGCGAAAGTCAGGTTTACCGCATGGATGATCGTGTCGATTCTGCTTATCCGGCTGACGGTCATCCTTGGGGTAACGACAGTCCTTGATGCCTCGGCTCTTACCAGTACGCTGGTGGATTCAATCGCTATCGTTATTTATATAGTTCTGATTATCTTAGGAATCAGGATGAAGAACAGGCCGTTTGGAGGCACGCCTCCGCAATCCGCTGCAGGGCTGTGAGATTCTGCCCGGTCAGCTTGGTCTCCCCAACAAAAAAGGATGGAACAGCGGTTGACCCGCTTTTCCATTTTTTATCGGAAGATCAAGTAAGGAAGGAGCTAGAAACAAGGGGCACATGGGATGAGGTTAACGGAAATTTTTTCCGCTATCAGGACAATTTTCGATATTTGACGATATTTAGCGGAAATAATTTCCGTTAACTACCTCAAAACCAGGTCAAAATGCCTGTTTTGGGGATTCCAGAAGGAAATAGCGGCAAAAATTTCCGCTAAATCAGCGAGAAATGATGAATTTGCAGAGTTAGCGGAAAAAATTTCCGTTAGGAGTAGGCGGGGCGGGAACGCCATAAGAAGTTACTCCCCTGGCAATGAGAAAAACACCTGGCGGTGTTCTTCCGCCAGGTTTTCCTCGAAGTTATACAATGGCCACACTCAACTGAACGATCTGATCAGCAAAGTGGTGGTCAGCGGCAGATCCAATACCGTCGAGCATCTTGTCACTTTTGGGGAAAATGTTCCCGGCGCGAATTTTTTCGCGCCGGTTTTGGTATTGTTCAGTCGGCAGTACTAGTGCTTTATCACTCTATCCATGAGTTGGGAGGATTCGTATAATAAGGGGACAAGGTATGCGATAAACGTCACGTAAATTCGTGTTAATGAATACAGTCTCCACATATCATTTTGAACTTAACCCTGAGCTTAATCCAATAGAAGGATTTAAGGTACAGAAGATTTGTAGATGAATAAGGGATGCAACAGGGCATGAAAAGGAGGACTATACATGACAGAGCATTGGGAAGTATTTCTTTCAAGGGAAGGAACCTTAATAAGGGCAGATTTGGGAATCAGGGAAATAGTCCCAATTGATGGCGCCAATACGTTAATAAGAGTCGAAATCCGGACAAGGAGCCTCTTCTCAAGAAAGCTGGATTATGAATTAATCGGTATAGCCGAAGATGAAATAGTGAGTCAGCTAATAGATGAGGATCATCTTGTTGGGGCCGTCACTTACGCTGATTGCAAGTCATTTTTCTTTTATACCATGCAGGAAAAACGGTTATTCAACATGCTGGATAAAGTGCTGTCAAAATATAGAAAGCTGAAATGTGAAATCTCAGTCATGGATGATCCGGGATGGGAGTATTATTTGCAAAACCTATATCCCGACTCATTGGAGAAGCAGCGCATACTTGATCAAAAGGTTGTTGAACAGCTGAAGGCTAACCATGATAATCATCATATCCCCCGAGAAATTAAACACTGGATCTATTTTAAGGATTCCAGGGAGCGGGAAGATTTTAAGAATAGCTTGAATTTAAATTTTTATCGGATAGTTGAAGAAAATACACAGCCAGATCGTTCTGAGCATTCATTTGAACTAATCCTTTCACATACGGGTACCGCCGAATTTGAGACAATTACTCCATTTACAACTGAACTGCTTGAGAAAGCGATGCGGGTTGGCGGAAATTATGATGGATGGGAGAGTCCGGTAATGCTGCTCAAGTAATTCGCCAAGGCAATCCGTTCCGGCAAGATTCGCTCCTGTTGTTCGTGCATTTGGCCGTCGCAGAAAGGAAGGATGGGCAGAGTCCAAGCTCTGCCCATCCTTTTTCCCATACAGACTTAGTGTCCAGCCATCATCGAAGCCTGAGCTTGACCCGCCTCAGCCTCGCTCTCGCCGTCCGGAACAGACTTCGGTCTGCGCAGAATCAGCGCGAGCAGTGCGCCCATGGCGGCAATGCCTGCCGCGACAAGGAAGGTATCGCCATATGCAGCGGCAGCAGCCTGAAGCGGGTTGCCTTGTTCTTGCATATGAGTGGTGATTTGCGACGTGAGATAGCCGGTCAGCCCGGCAACGGCGAAGGAAACCATCACCTGCTGGGCCGCGGTGGTGAGCGGAGTGACCCGGCTAACCAGATGCTTGGGAGCGGATTGCAGCACATGCGTATTGATCGACATCATGGACAAGCCCATTCCGGCGCCCATCAGGCCTAGAAAAGTCATTATATAGGGCAGCCCGGTGTCGGGCGTCATCCGCGAGAGCATGAACATACAGAAGGCAATGACGCTGAGCCCCGTTATAGCCAAAGGCCGGGCGCCTATCTTGTCGAACAGCCTGCCGCCGATGGGCATGGTTAGCCCGGAGGCCAGCGCCTGGGGGAGCATGACAAGACCGGTCTTGAGCGGACCGAAGCCCTTTACGGTCTGGTAGAACAGCGGAATCAGCACCATCACGCCGAACAGGGCAATTTGCATCAGCCAGGCAATGACGATGCCCCGCGTGAAATCCGATGACCGGAACACACGAAGCTCCAGCAAAGGCTGTTTTTGCCGCAGCTCCACAAAAATGAACAACAGTAAAGCGACCCCGCCGATGGATAAACCGGTAATGGCAGAGGCGGAGGTCCAGCTCTTGCCGCCTTCGCTTACCCCGTACGCCAGCATGGAGAACGCGACCGGAGCGAGCAGGATGCCCAGAATATCCAGAGCCGGTACTGTCTTGGTCTCAAAGGCAGGCAGATAACGCCATCCTACCACAATGGCCAGTGCGCCCACCGGGAGATTGATCAGAAAGATCCAATGCCAAGTGGCATATTGGACCAGCCAGCCCGACAGCACCGGTCCAAGGGCCGGTGCGAGCAGCATGGGAATACCCAGCATCCCCATGATCGAACCGATCTTGTCCCTGGGGGCCAGCCGGAAGACGATGGCCATGCCGATGGGAGCCACCATGCCCCCGCCGATGCCCTGGATGATCCGGTAGATGATCAGTTGGGTGGGAGAAGCCGCCAGCGAACACAGGGCGGAGCCCAAGGTAAACATCATAATCGTCAGAAGGAAAATCCGCTTGGCTCCGAACCGGTCCGTCATCCAGCCGGCCAGCGGGATCACGGCCGACAATGCCAGGGTATAGCCGGTAACGGTCCACTGCATCGTAGAAAGGGATGACTGAAAGTCATCCACCAGCCGGGGCAGCGCTACATTAACGACGGTGCTGTCCAGAATAACCATCATCATACCCAGAATAACGGCCATCAACGGGCCGATGAGCTTCTTCAGGTTAAACTCACTGCCCTCCACCGCTTTCTTTTCTCTCATTTCTCTCCATCTCCTTCAATCCGGCTTTTTTGTCTCGCCTCTTTATTGAACATATGGTATATTAATCGACATAGTGTTCATTAGAGGACTATATGCCTATTATAGAGAGGTTTCGGGAAAATACAATAATCACTATTATCCGTTTTGTACGTTAATGATCACTTGCAGCTGCGAATGTTCATTTGATGAAGGAGGAATTTTCAGGATGGAAGCTTCTATTGTGGACCGGCGGATTATCCGTACGAAGCAGATGCTCCGTGACGCGCTGATCGATCTGATAGACGAACGGGGACTGGAGGGCCTGACTGTCCGGGATTTGACCCATCGGGCAGGGCTCAACAGGGGAACCTTTTACCTTCATTACAAGGATATTCGAGATTTACTGGAGCAAAGCAAGCAGGAGGTCCTGAATGGGCTGACCACCGCCATAACCAGATTAGACAACCGGTCAAAATGCCGGGAGGAAATCATCGCCGAGGCGGCCATGGCCGAAGGGAGAGACGGAAAGCAGGCAGTGACTCCCCATCCTACCGCAGTGGGGACTTTCGAATACTTTGCCGAGCATTCCAGATTCTTCTCTGTCATGATGGGACCCAATGGGGATCCGTGTTTCTTTTTGGAGTGGAAACGGGCAATGACGCAGGATATGCACCGCAAATCCCTTATTTTTCAGCCGGATGACAGCGCGTTGTCCCTGCCGCGGGATTACCTGGTGGCATACATTGTATCGGCCCAGCTGGGAGTGATTCAGCACTGGCTGGAAACGGGCATGCAGCTTTCACCCCGGGAGATGGCCGAACAGATGACCAGGCTGAGCATACTGGGCCCCAAGAGAATTTTCCACACGTCAAGTAACCTGTCTTCTCCGAAATGAGTGCTGACTTCCTGTTCGAAAATGCCGCTGTGTCCGTTTGATGTTAAGTATGTTTTAGCGTAAACTGTAGAAAATATAGGAAGAGTTCCGCTCTCTATTTCCTTCACGGTGGAAGCAATCTCAAGACCTTAGGAGGTTTTATATTGGCTAACGAAAAAAAGGAATTGTCCCAAGAGCAAAAAGATGAGCTGTTCGCCGTATTGAAAACCCGTTTTGAGAAGAACATTAAGCGGCATGAGGGATTGGAATGGGTCAAGGTGCAGCAAAAGCTGGAAGCCAATCAGGAAAAACTATGGTCTGTCCACGAAATGGAGCGAACCGGCGGTGAGCCCGATATTGTTGGATATGATGGGGGGACAGGCGAATATGTTTTTTTTGACTGTTCAACAGAAAGTCCTGCTGGCCGCAGAAGCTGTTGCTACGACCACGAGGCTCTGAATGCCAGAAAGCAGAATAAGCCGGAAAACAGCGTCATGGGAATGGCCGCCGATATGGGAATTGAATTATTAACGCCTGAAGAATATTGGAAGCTGCAGAAGCTTGGGAGCTTCGATATGAAAACATCAAGCTGGGTGAAGACCCCTCCAGAAATCAGAAAGCTCGGCGGTGCCATCTTCGGTGATTTCCGCTATGGACAAGTCTTCATCTATCATAACGGTGCGGACTCGTATTATGGCGCCAGGGGATTCCGCGGCTCGCTCCGCGTGTAAGAAAAGGAAACGGCAGAGATGCCGTTTTTTCATGTTTACAATGGTTTTGGTGAACAATCGTTGGATGTGTACATATTTCTGCAGGCGGGAGCGGGCTATACTGGTTATAGGCGGACTCCATACTGGTTGTGCCGGTTGAAATTCAATTGCCTCGATATGGGTTTTGCGTTAAAATAAGTATGCGCTTACATAAACGATTTTGTATTTTAAGCGAGGGGTGGATTCAATGAAACGCTTTTTAAGCCGGCGTGTCTATTATAAGATGCTGTTTATGTTTCTGTTGGCAATAAGCATTCCTGCGATTGTTATCGGCGCTCTTGCTATTCGAAACAGCACGGACCAGATCGTTAAGCAATCGGACTTGTCCAGCAAAAACCTGCTTAATGAAAAAAAGTCTTTCGTCGAGCAGCAAATGTCCGAAGTCGTCAACATCTCCAATCAGATCCTGTCGAGTGACGAGGTATGGCGGCTTTTTGACCGTAACGCGACGGTTATTGAGAAGCACAAGGCAATGCGCGGCGTCACTTTGTATTTATTGGATATGACATCGGCCAATGAGGGGCTGGAATCCATCTATTTATATAATGAAGCGCAAAATTATGTCTTGTACGATTCCAAATATCAGGTGGAAGAATTCATCGACTCCGCTGTGCTGAATGCGGATGCCGACGGTACGGCGTATGTAACCCCTCCGCGCAAGCTGGCCTTCCCCGCTTCCTACGGGAAGCAGGTCATCAGTTATGTCAGGAGCTTCCGGATCGTGGCGACCAATGAGACACTCTGGCTTTACATTAATATCAAGTACGACGAGTTTGCGGGGAAGCTGCAAGCAGCGAACAATCCTTATGCGTTGGATCTGCTCATTATTGATCAAAACGATGAGTTGATTGTGAACCGGGCCAGTCTCGATGCGCAATGGGGAACGGGCAGTCTGATCGAGCTCCGCAATCTTGGCGACGACGATAACCGCCATCATTTCGCCGGGCGGGACTACTATATCAGTAAGACCGACTCCGATATACTGGGTTGGACGTTCGTCTACATGAAGCCTTATTCTGAATTGGTGGGGAATGCCAAGCTGCTGCGGAATATTATTATTATCTCTGTTTGTATTGTGCTTGTACTCTCATCCCTGATGGCCTTAGGCTTATCCAAGTATTTGTACAGACCGCTCGCGAAACTGATCACGGAGATCCGGCTGCGCATGTCTCATGAGACGGATCAAAAGATGGATGAATACAAGATCATCGACCGTGTCTTTCAGAACCTGTTCCATGAAAACCGGGAATTGCAGAACCAGTTTGCAGAGACCTTCCCCATTCTCAAGCAATATGCGCTGCAAGAGCTTATTACCGGCAAGGTATTGGATGATGCCAGGTTGAACGATATCATTGAGATGCTCGGCATGGATCTGAGCGGCGCATATTTCACAACAGCCATTATGGAATTCAATCAGTCGGGAATAACGGATCAGACGTACGCAGCGGTTGAGTCGTGGCTGAATCAGCGTGAGATTGTGTATGTGATATCTGCTCTGGACGATCACCATATTGCAGTTGTTATTAACAGTCATGACAACGTTTACAACTTGTTGAATCAGTTATTGGATGAGTGGATCGGGCTCGGTTTCGATCTGTCGATCTCGGCCAGCAAGCCCTTTGATAGTCTGGCCAAGGCAGGCTTGAACTACCGGGAAGCGATGATTCAACTGAACCGCAAGTTTTTTAACGGAGGCAACCAGCTGTTTATCTGTGAACAAGACGATTTGCTGCGTCACAGCGATTCGATCTATGACCGGACGTACGAGGATAAGCTGCTTAATGCCATAAGGTCGCAGGATGAAGAGAAGGCATTATCCATTCTTCGTGAACTGATCGCAACATTACCCAGCCGTTCAGACCGGATCGAATTTATTAAATATGGGATCAATCAGTTCGTATCCCATTTGACCGACTCACTCAGCGAAATCGGCTGCAAATTGCTGGAGGATGGAACAACGGAACAACAGAGGATGGAAAATATTCACCAGGCTAAGACGCTGCAGGAGCTTGAACAATATTTAATCCGGTTCGTCCGCCAGTGCGTTGCCGACTTTATTCTGCTCAAGCAGAAGCAGCATACAGAAACCATCGACAAAACCAAATCTTTTATCCGCGCCCATTATCACAAGGATATTTCGGTCAAGGATATTTCCGATCATGTTTTTTTAAGCCCCAATTACTTAAGCGCCGTATTCAAGTCGGAGACAGGGATCACCATTTTCGATTATATTACGCAAGTCAGGCTGGAGTCGGCATTGGATTTACTCCGGAATCCGGAGATGAAGATCCAAGACATCTCTCAGGCGGTCGGCTACAATAACGTGCAGAGCTTCATCCGCTTCTTCAAGAAGGAGCAGAAGATGACGCCGCTCGAATTCCGCCGCTCCATCGTACCTTCCTGAATAGCGGTGTCCTCCAGTTCCTGAAGTCCCTTGATAGAAGGGACTTTTCTCATTTTATCATTGTTTCTGTATAGAATCGTACTCATGGTTTTCTTGCTTTGAGTAGAGAAGAACAGCAATCGTAGTAACCGTTCATTTACATCGCCGATTGGAATCTCCTATACTTAAAGCCAACTAACTGAAAGCCCTTACACTGCAGGTATGGAGGAAACGGTTAGCCATCATAAAAAGGGAGGATTCATGGATATGACGAATCAAACCAGAAGTTTCAAACTTGGAATCGGTCTGGCGGCACTGTCTGTATTGGGAACGGTGTTAAGCGGTTGTGCAGGATCTGACGAAACTGCGGAGAGCAGTATGTCTCCTTCGAATACGGCGGCACCGGCAACGGCAGCAGCGGCGCCAACAGCAAAAGCGGCAGAGCCGGCCAGACTTAAGGTCATTCTGTTCGAAGCAGTGGCGGGGTTAAGCTTCGATAATTTCTCGACCCATTACATCGAAGAGAAGACGAATACCAAGCTGGACATTACCGCTATACCCGGCGCCCAGTTGGAAGAGAAGCTCAATATTATGCTGGCATCGGGGGAACGGCCGGATGTTATTATGTATGCCAGCGACTCCACGGAAGCCAAGTTTGTCGACTCCGGCTTGTTGTTGCCAATCAATACCTACTTTGACCGGGCTCCTAATCTGAAGAAATATGGGGAGAAGGGCATCTGGAATGCGATGACTCATGCGGACGGCAACATCTATGCGGTTCCAAACGCGGGGGCAAACGGAAATGTGGACAATACACCCTTGATCCGGAAGGATTGGCTCGATAAGCTGGGGCTGTCCGTGCCGACAACAGTAGAGGAATTCTATACCGTAGCGGATGCGCTCACCCACAAGGATCCGGATGGAAACGGCAAGAAAGACACCTTTGCCATCGGCGGCTATACCAGCAGCGGCCAGCTGCAGCTGCAGCCCTACGATCAAATTTTCGGTGCGTTCGGTGTTCTGCCGGGCCAATGGGTGCAGAGGGGCGACAAACTGGTGTACAGCAGCGTAGCCCCAGGGATGCTGGAAGCCCTCAAGTTCATGAACAGGCTGTTCATGAACAATGTAATGGATCCCGAATTTGTAACAGATAACGGCAGCCGGTTTAAGGACAAATTGCTGACGGGCAAGCTGGGCACCGCATCGTACCGCCAATTTATCTTCGATTCACTGAATATCAACAATTATTACAAGCCGTTCCATGAAAGCAATCCGACCGGGGAAATGGCTCTGGGCGGCGTATTGAAGGCGGCAACAGAACATCCGGTCGTCGGACCGAGAATCTTGACGCAGCGCGGCTGGTTGAAAACGTCAGTTCTCAAGGAATCCAAGAATGCCGAAGCGGCTATTCGTCTGATTGATTACCTTTCCTCCGAAGAGGGGATCCGCTTTAATAACTACGGCGTGGAGGGAACAGATTATTCTGTTGAGAACGGTGTCGTGAAAATGAAAATTACGGACGAACAAAAAAATGCCAGAGGCATCGGGCAGATTCGTCTCGTTTTCTATCCGCTCTATGACCATACGTCGCCCGAATTCCGCAAAGCGCAGGCATATGCGGAAGAGATTGCGTATCGGGATCCTACAGATGGCTTGTACGTGAACAATCCTAACGTGACGGATCTGAACAAATTCGCATCGGAGCGTGTCCTGCAGATGATTACGAGCACGGGTTCTATTGACAATATGTACGCGGATTACGTCAAAGAATGGAACCGGCGCGGTGGAGAAGAATGGACAGCCCAAATCAACGAAGCTTATAAAGCCAGGAAAAAGTAGGATAACGGCTGGGTATAAAGAGTTTGCCGCGAGGAGCAGAGGAGCGGAGAATCGCTCCTTTGCTTTAGCGGCAGGAGGAGAGAAGGGAGTGTAGTCCGATGAAATCGTCTGCGGCTCTAACCGTGCAAGAGAGGCGCCACGCTTTTTGGCAAGCGGTCTTAAGGGATAAATATCTGTATCTCATGTTATTGCCGGGTCTTGTTTATTTTATCGTATTCAAATACGTGCCGATCTACGGCATTGTGATCGCCTTCCAGAAATTCAATATTTTCAAAGGAATCTGGAACAGCGAATGGGTAGGCTTGGAGGTGTTCCGGCAGGTATTCGCATCCCCGGATTTCTGGATGGTGCTGCGCAATACGATTCTGATCAGTTTGTATAAAATCATGTGGGGCTTCCCGGTGCCCATCGCGCTCGCGATTCTCATTAACGAGATGGCAGGAGTTTATTTCAAGAAAATCATTCAAACGATTCTTTATTTACCCCACTTCATCTCCTGGGTGGTCATCTATGGAGTTATTCTGGCCATTATGTCGCCAAACGAGGGACTGCTGGGCTGGTTCTACGACGTGACGGGATTGCCGGCCAAGAATATATTGGCTGATCCCAGTTACTTCCGGTCCATTCTGGTCGCTTCCGATGTGTGGAAGGAGATGGGCTGGTCGAGCATTATCTATCTGGCCGCTATTACGCAGGTGGATCAAGCCCAATACGAATCGGCCACGATTGACGGTGCGAACCGGTGGCACAAAATCTGGCATATTACCTTGCCCGCGATCCGTAATGTCATTATCGTGCTCCTCATCTTGAAGATTGGCTCGCTTATGCATGCGGGCTTCGAGCAAGTATTGGTCATGCAAAATTCCGCCGTGCGAAGCGTCAGTGAAATTTTCGATACGTATGTGTATCAATTCGGCCTGAGGCAGGGCAACTACAGCTTCGCCACGGCCATCGGGTTGTTCAATTCCGTAGTGGCGTTGATCTTGATCTTACTGGCGCAATGGGTCAGCAAGCTGTTCGGTGAGGAGGGATTGCTGTAATGACGACGGTTAAACGCTGGCAGTGGTTTTCTGTGTTCAATTATTCCCTTTTTGTTTTGCTCGGCATCCTGATGCTGTACCCTTTTTGGTACGTGCTTATGTATTCCTTCAATGATCCCATTGCTCCCAGCTCCACGGGGCTTAACCTGTATCCCCGGGTCTTCTCGTTGGATACTTACAAATACGTATTAAACCAGAAGTTTTTGTATGTGGGTTTTACGAACTCGATTATCGTTACCGTTGGCGGCACCTTGATCAGTATGCTGTTGACCATCGGCTGCGCGTATCCGTTGTCCAAGGCCCAATTGAAGGGGCGCAGACTCTTTTTCAGCGTCATTTTCTTTACGATGCTGTTCAGCGGAGGCTTGATTCCCACCTACATCCTGGTCAGCAAATTGAATATGGTCAACACGTTGTGGGCTTTAATGGTGCCGGGCGCAGTCGTTGTTTATTTCTTGATTATCATGATTAAGTTTTTCAAGGGCATTCCGGAAGAATTGATTGAATCTGCCAAAATAGACGGAGCAAACGACATGTACATTCTGTTCCGTATCGCCCTCCCCTTGTCCAAGGCCGTACTGGCGGCAGTGGGATTAATGTATGCGGTCATGAGGTGGAACGAATATTTGCCCGGCATCATCTACATCAATGATTCCAAGAAGTACGTCCTGCAGGTTATCTTGAACGGAATGCTGAACGAGGAAACGTTGGCCAGCTCCGGCGGAGCTTCTTCCATCACTTCTCCGGAGAGCGTGAAGATGGCGGCGGTCATTCTGACGATTCTGCCCATCGTGATGATTTACCCGTTTTTGCAAAAGTATTTTGTGAAGGGAATGTTGATCGGGGCTGTTAAAGGCTGATGGTCAGGAGGCGGCGCAGACAGATAGAGGTTATCAGAGAGTCATCCAAACGGAGGAGGAAGCAGCATGTGGAAACAAGCTATTGAGGAAGCATTGCGTGTAACAAAAGCTAATATCGGGCGGTTCGGTGATCAATTCCCGGATGTCAGCTTGAACAGCAGCAGCAAATACGTGCTCATGCGGAATTCGAAAGGATGGACGCAAGGATTCTGGACGGGAATGCTGTGGTTGAGCTACGAATATTCGCAAGACCCGGTGTTCCGTGATGCAGCAGCCCGTACAATCGGCAGCTACCGCGAGCGGTTGGAGAAAGAAGAGCACACAGACACCCATGACCTGGGATTTCTGTTCTCATTGTCTTCGAAGGCGCAATGGATGATAGAACAGGATGAAGACGCCAAGCAGTTGACGATCGGAGCTGCCCGAATGCTGCTGAAGCGCTGGCGCGAACAGATGAATGTCCTGCAGGCCTGGGGACCCAAGGATGACCCGGTTAACGGGGGCCGCATTATTATCGATTGTTTAATGAACCTGCCGCTCCTGCATTGGGCCTATAAGCATACCGGAGATCCTGACTTTCATGAAGCAGCAGCCCGGCATACGGAGAAGAGCAGGAGGTTTCTCGTGCGCGGAGACGACTCGACGTATCACACCTTCTGGTTTGATCCGCTGACAGGGGACTCGGTCCGTGGCGGAACGCATCAGGGTGATCAGGACGGCTCAACCTGGACGCGCGGACAGGCTTGGGGCATCTATGGATTCGCGCTGGCCTATCACTACTTGCGTAAGCAGGAGTATCTGGAAACGGCAAAACGGTTAGCGGTTTATTTCGCAGACCGGGTTCCGGAGGATGGGGCAGTATATTGGGACTTCGAGGTGCCCCAAGGGCGGGATACGAAACGGGACAGCTCTGCATCGGCCATTGCCGCTGCCGGCATGCTGGAAATTTGCAGCTTTCTCCCGAAGGACGATCCTGCGCACGATAAGCTTGCTCAAGCGGTGAACCTTATCATGCACGGGCTCGTCCGCCATAATTCCACCATTGGGGAAGAGCACGCTGAGGGCTTGATAAAGCATGGTTCTTACGTGGTTAAGCAAGGAGTGGCTACGGATGATTACACCATCTGGGGAGATTATTTCTATTTGGAAGCCCTGATGAGGCTGGAGAGAGGACTCACCGGGTACTGGTATGAGCGTTCATTATCGCCGGTTGTGGAGTGAAAGCTGCGAGTATGCACATATCGTAGCCACATTCAACGATCGGAGGAATGATATATTTACATAAATAAGGAGAACCTCCTATACTTATCACATCACAACGAGGGAGGAGGACGTAAGAAAAGGGAATACAAATCGAGAGGAGAATGCAAGGGATGAGAAGAAGGATTTGTACCATCATCGCAATTGGTTTGGCATGGCTGGTTGTTCTGGGTTGGCCCCAGCAAGAGAAGGCAATGGCGAGTGCTGCGCTACCCTCTCAGCCGCAAAACTTGGAAGCGTTTGCGATATCGGATTCAGAAGCTTTCTTAGTCTGGGACTTGCCCGGTGATGAAAGCAATATTGAGGAATACGTCATCTATGCTAACGGTGTTGAATGGGCCCGTACACCGGTGAATGTTTATCAGGCTACTTATTTGCAACCGTCTACCACCTACAGCTTTACGGTTGTGGCCAGCGGATATGACAATCAGGTGTCCGCGGCAAGCGAGGCCGATCAGGCGATCACCTATGACGCCAGTGCCATAAAGATTGTGGATGCCGCCGGCGGCGGGAATTATACTTCGATTCAGCTAGCGCTGAATGCATCCAAGGCAGGACAAGTCATCGAGATCAGGGGAGGCACCTATGACTGGTTCCGGATGGTTTCCTCCGGCAACAGCGACCAGGGAATTACCATACGTGCAGCCGAAGGGGAAGAGGTGTTGATTGCCGGACAAACCCAACTGGTGGGCAATTATCTATGGGTGGAGGGACTGACCTTCGATGGGAAAATGGGAGAAACCTACCGTAACAATGCGGCAGTTCGCATCGACGGCATATATTCCAGTGTAGTGAATAATGTCATCCGCAATTTCGCCGGGGCGGGCGTTGCGTTCCGCGCCGGAGCGGAATATGCTTACGTGGCCAATAATCACATTTCCAGTGTGAGTACGGGGGTCACGGCAACAGCCAATCACCTGATCATCGAGAACAATGAGATCGAGGATATTAAACTGAACGGGTATTCCGGTTCGGGAGATTTCTTCCGGGTCCTGGGCTCCTATCATATCTACCGGGGCAATTATACGCATGGAACACTGGAGGAGAACATAGGCGCGATGCATGCCGATGTGTTCCAGACCTATGATGACAATCAGGAGCAGGCCCGCCATATTCTGATCGAAAACCACCGGCATGAAGGCTGGGTGCATCAGGCGATCATGATGGAGAATGACCGGTATGGTCCCGGCGGCACTTATCATGCATCCGATTGGACGATCCGCAACAGCACATTTGTCGGCTATACCACTTGGGCGATCGCTGCCGGCAAGGCAAACGGCGGAATTCCCAATATGGTGGTGGAGAACAATCTGTTCATTGGCGACAACGCCATCTACGGCGTAATGATGGTGGGAACGGGTGGATCCGGCATCGTGCGCAACAACATCCTTATGAATCACAGCACGGCATCGGTGGGGGCCTTGAGCGGCGCCACGATTGATGCCGACTATAATCTGTTCCATAATACCCCGTCGCCGTCCACCCCGGGCGCCAATGATATTATCGGACTGGACCCGCAATTTGCAGCTGCGGAGAATGACGACTACCGCTTGATGGCCAACTCTCCGGCCATCAATTCCGGACAGGCGCGGCCCTTGTTCAGTCGCGACAAGGACGGCCAATTTCGTCCTGCCGGGAGTAATTGGGATATAGGGCCATATGAGTTTATGGGCACTCCTGCGCCGATCCCGCCAATCATAACCTTGACCAATCCGCAGCCGGGTGCGGCATTCGCGCCGGGGACGATGATTACACTTGCCGCCAGCGCCCGTGATTTCCGGCTTCCTGTGGAGCGGGTGGAGTTTTTTATCAATGACGAGAAGGTTGGAGAAGATATCAGCTTGCCGTATTCATATGACTATTTGGCCGTCGAAGCAGGCAATTACACGGTATCCGCCATGGTCTACAACAGCGAGAATCAAAGCTCCCAATCCAACATCGTGGAGTTTGTCGTATCGGATAACCCGTACTTTACCAGCAATAATGAAATTCACCGCAATTATCCGTTCGATCCGCAGAACGGCGCCTTTTTGGTCGAGTTTGATGTGATACCAATGGCTAATAATATGGACGGGACCATCGCTCTCTCTTCCGGCCCTGTCAGCAGCTATGCCAATATGTCGGCCATCCTGCGGATGAATCCCCAAGGGTACTTCGATGTCCGGAATGGTACGACCTATAGCTCGAACGTGTCGGTTCCGTATGAAGCAGGCAAGGTGTACAAAGTAATTATGGCGGTGAATCTGCCCATGAACGTCTATAGCGTATATATTACCCCTGAGGGTGGACAGAGACAGCTTCTGGCCCAAAACTATGTATTCCGCACGCCAGGCGTGAGCCAATTGAACAATCTGGTCGCCTTCACGGAAAACAATGCCTACCTGCATACGGCGCCAAATCTTGATCCGGATACGGATATTAAGGTGCCGGGACCAGCCATTACCGCCGGTATCGGGGAGCTGCTGCTCCAGACAGCGGACTACCTGCTGCAGAATGAAGCCGAGGCGGCCTATAGCGAAGCCCTTACTGAAAATCTGGAGACCGCCATCCAAGCCCTGCAGGATTATCTGGAAATGCTGGAGCAGGCGGGAGAAGCACTGACTGTGCAGCAGATCAGCGAGCTTCGGGAATGGGCGGAGACCTTGTTGCAGTAACGGGCAGATAGCTGTGAGCACACTTGCGAATAGGTGAAACCTGGAAACTGCGGCGTGAATGTCGGTTGAAAAACACAGCAAAAGGAGGTGCGCCAACTGGCGCACCTCCTTTTGGCTAGGCCCTGCGTGCAACGGCGTGGCATGAACCGCAGCCTACCTTACCCTTGCTGCCTCAGCCCTCCGCCACAGCCAGCCAATGCCCCCGGCTAACCTCTATGAAGCGGGAGCGTTCCAGGCTGTACGGATCAGCCTTGCCGGATTCGGCGGGGGGAACGTACCGCTTCTTCTTTTCCACCGCCGGATCGGGAACGGGGATGGCTGCAAGCAGCGACTGGGTGTACGGATGCAGCGGATTGGCGTACAGCTCCCCGCTCTCCGCCAACTCTACAATCTTGCCCTTGTACATAACAGCCACCCGGTCACTGATATGCTTCACCATGGAAAGGTCATGGGCGATGAACAGATAGGTCAAGCCCAGCCGCTGCTGCAGCTCTTCGAGCAGCTTCACAATCTGCGCCTGAATCGACACGTCCAGCGCGGACAGAGGCTCGTCGCAGACGATAAACTCCGGCTCCACCGCCAAGGTCCGGGCGATCCCGATACGCTGGCGCTGGCCGCCGGAGAACTCGTGCGGATAGCGCGGCGCATGGGAGGCGCTTAAGCCCACCATCTCCAGCAGCTCCTCGACCCGTTTCTGCCGGGCCAGCTTGCCGCTGGCCATCCCGTGGACATTCAGAGCTTCGCCGATAATATCGGCCACCCGCAGCCGGGGGTTCAAGGAAGCATAGGGGTCCTGGAAGATCATCTGCATATGCCGCCGCATGATCTTCATCTCCTTGCGGTTCAGCCGGTTCAAGGGGATGCCCTTGAACAGCACCTCTCCGCCGCTCGGCTCGTTCAGCCGGAGAATCGCCCGGCCGGTGGTGGACTTGCCGCTGCCCGACTCTCCCACCACGCCCAAGGTTTCGCCGGCGCGGATGTCAAAGCTGATGTCGTTCACCGCCTTGACGATCTGTCCCTTGCCCATGTCAAAAAACTGCCGCAGAGAGCGCACCTCAAGCAGAGGCCCTTCGTGGGGGTTGCGCAGAACCCCCGGAGCTGCCTTAGGCCGCTTCTTCTCATCCAGACGGGGCAGGGCATGAAGCAGATTGCGGGTGTAGGGATGCTGAGGGGAAGCGAAAATCTCCTCCGTCATGCCTTCCTCCACAATCTCTCCCTCCTTCATCACGACCACCCGGTCGCACATGCCTGCCACCACACTCAGATCGTGGGTGATCAGAATGATGGCGGTACCCAATTGCCGCTGCAGCTCCTTCATCTGGTGGAGAATCTGCGCCTGGATAGTCACATCCAGAGCGGTAGTGGGTTCGTCGGCAATAAGCAGAGACGGGCGGCAAGCCAAGGCGATGGCGATCATCACCCGCTGCCGCATGCCGCCGGAGAATTCGTGGGGATATTGGTTATAGCGGGATTCACTGTTGGGAATACCCACCATCTTAAGCATCTCCAGGCCTTCCCGCCGGGCTTCCTGGGCGGAGAGTCCCCGGTGCTTGACCAGACTTTCTTCAATCTGGCGCCCGATCCGCATCGTCGGATTCAGGGAAGAGAGCGGGTCCTGGAAGATCATCCCGATGTCCCGGCCCCGGATCGCTTCCATCTCCAGAGCAGACTTGCCGGCCAGGTCTTCTCCTTGAAAAAGAACCTGTCCCCCCTTGACCATAGACGGCGGTGAGGGCAGAAGGCGCATGATGGTGCGTGCGGTCACGCTTTTGCCGCTGCCGGATTCACCTACAATGCCGAGAGTTTCCCCGCGGCGCAACTGGAAGCTGACGTCCCGTACAGCTTCCACTTCCTTGTCCCGGATAAAGAATGAAACGGATAAATGCTTCACTTCCAACAATGTCTCCATATGCTCACCCGCGTATCTGTAAAAGATTTTCTTGAATTTTATTGACCAACATAAAATTATATTGGTAATTGTATCACGGATAGTATAAAATAATGAAACAAAGTTTTGTAATTCTTCAAAATTGCCAATGCCCCCGCATTGACAAGATTTATTATATCTATAATACCATGTAACACCATTGGAATTGTTAGAATTTTTCTGGTATATTTTTAAGAGAGAAGAGGCGATTTTGTGTCCGCAGATACCCTTACAACAGGATTCCGCCGTCCCGCCGGGCGGCTTGCGGAGATCTACGCGAAAATGCTCCGGCATCCTTCCTACCGCTATCTGCTGCTTCTGCTGGGAGCGCCGGTGAATGCGGCCGTGTTCCTCCTGTACTTGCACCGGAAACGGCAAAGCGGGATTGGCGGAAGGCGGGAGGCGCTTAGAAAGCGGCTGGTGGACGAAGGAGAGCTTGCACGGCTCACGGAAGAAGCGCGGGGGCAGTTGGAACGCAAGTATGCGTTTTTCAACCAACACGCAACCAGCGGCAGACTGGAGCAAGAGTCCCGGGAATTGGCTGAGGAACGCTTCCGCGAGCGGCTCAACCGGGAGCTTGTGCAGGAAACCGCAGGAGATCCGGCGGCAACCTACGCAGGCACCTATGGTGAACTGGCCGGCAACCCGCTGTTCCTGGGGCTGTCCGTTCTGTTCGGCTTCCCTATGTACCTGCTTATGGGGGTATACAGCAACCCTTATATGAAATACATAGCGGAGCGGCTGTTGATGACCGTATTTGTCATCTTCGGCGTGGCTTTCCTGGTATTCACGATTCTGTATATTTCGCCGATGAATCCCGCGGCCAATATTATCGGGGAGACTGCCACGGCAGAACAGATTGCGGCCTTCAATAAGCTGTACGGGCTGGATCAGCCGTATCTCGTCCAGCTGTGGAACACCATCCGGGGAATCCTCACCTTTGATCTGGGGAATTCCTTCCAGGGCAACGAGCAGGTGACGGCGGCCATCGCCAATAAGTTTCCCGTTACTTTAACGCTGACGGCCATTGCCACGCTGGTGTCCGTTCTGATCGCCTTGCCGGTGGGAATCATCTCCGCCACCAGATCCAATTCCTTTCTCGATTACACCTTGATGTTCATTGCCCTTCTGGGCTTATCGGTGCCGAACTTCTGGCAGGGCTTGATCTTCATCCTGACCTTCGCCATCAAGCTGCACTTGCTGCCCGCTACCTTCAATCCCGGCAACTGGCTGTCCATGATTATGCCCATTGTGGTGCTGGGTACAGGACTGACGGCAGCGGTGGCGCGGATGACCCGGTCTTCCATACTGGAGGTTATCCATGAAGATTACATCATCACCGCCCGGGCCAAAGGATTGTCCAGCCGGCAGGTGCTGTGGAAGCATGCCATGGGCAATGCCCTGATTCCCATTGTCACGGTGATCGGCCTCCAGTTCGGCGGTATGCTGGGCGGGGCGGCCGTAACGGAGAAGGTATTCAATATCAGCGGCATCGGCAGCTACATCGTGGATAAGCAGTTTATTCCCGATATTCCCGGCATAATGGGCGGTGTCGTCTATACCGCCATCGCCATCTCCGTGGTCAACATGGTCATCGATATTGTTTACGCCATGGCAGACCCGCGCATCCGCTCCAAAATGAGGCAATACTAGAGGCAGGTGATACCCATGAACAAATTGACAGCTCCTTCTTTATCAAACCAAGCCATCCATTTCCGCCTGGCCTCCAGTCCGGAATACTCGCAGTCAAGCTTTGCGGGCATCGTCTCCTTGAGCCTGGCGGCCGTATTGTTTCTAGCGGGATTCGACTGGGCCCAAGGCGGGGTGAAGCCCGTCTGGATGACAGCAGCCGCGGCTTATCTTCTGTTCGGACTGCTTCAGTTGGGCGTGAAGAGCCTTATCCGCAGGGACCTGCTGGACCAAGGAGAGATCCGCGCCACAACCCGGCGTCTGGGCTGGGTGCTGCTGCTTAGTCTTCTGTCCGCCAATCTATTCGCAGCCACCGCCGCCTACCAGTTAATCAAGCGGCACAAAAGCCCGGCCTATATCCTGGCCGGATATACCTTATTGGTCACCGTGTTTGTGTTCGCCGTTTCTTCATTGAATATGTTCAAGCCTTATGTGGCGGACACCTTCCTTGCGGGCATGGGGCTGCTGCTCTTGGCGGCAGCCGTTCAACTGGTCTCGCTTATGCTGATTGCCCGCTACAGCGATGCCCGGATTCTGCCGTTATGGATGTGGGGAGTGGCCGTGGCGCTTCTGGCAACAGCCGCTACCGGCAACCTGTTCGCCTTGTTCCTGGCCGTGCTCCTGGTATCCCGGCTCAGAGACAAGGGGCATACCTCCGGGTCCAAGCTCAGCGACATTGTCGCCAAGCTGTCCCGCAGCTCCACCTCCATGCTGGGACTGTTCTTCGTCGGGTTTCTGCTATCGCTTGCCGTATGCAGCTACTTGACCTTCGATTACGGGATGGCCATCGAGAACAATTACAGCAACATTCTGCACGCTCCGTCCCTGATGTATCCCCTGGGTACCGATAATTTCGGCCGGGACCTGTTCTCGCGGATCGTGTTCGGTGCCAGAATCTCTCTCTCCGTGGGCCTGTTGTCCACGCTGATCCCCTTTGTGGCCGGAGGGATTCTCGGAGCGGTCTCCGGCTATTACGGCCGGAGTACGGATAACCTGATTATGCGGGCGCTGGACATTCTGTATGCCATACCGGGGATTCTGCTGGCCATCGCCATCATCGCGGCGTTCGGCGCCAGCACCGGCAATCTGATCCTGGCCCTCTCTGTAGGCGCCATACCTACCTACGCCAGAACCATGCGGGCCAACGTCCTTATGGTGTCCACGCTGGAGTATGTGCAGGCGGCCCGGGCCTTTGGCTCCGGCGATCTGGCCATCCTGTTCAAGCACATTATACCCAACTCCATGGCGCCGATGATCGTCAAGGGCACCCTTACGATCGGCACCGCCGTCATCTCTACCAGCAGTCTGAGCTTCCTGGGATTGGGCGTTGAGCCGCATATTCCCGAATGGGGCAATATCCTTAAGGTGGGCAGCGCCTACCTGGAGACCCATTCCTTCACGGCCATCTATCCCGGTCTGGCCATTATCGCCCTGGTATTGTCCTTCAACTTCCTGGGGGACGGCCTCCGGGATGCCTTGGACCCCAAGCTCGACTGATTGCCGGAATCCGCATTCGTCCCCGCATGCACTGTCCGGCAACCGCCGGACGGCAACGGCAGAATGTGCGTTCATAGATAAACCATTCATTCAGGAGGGAAAACCAAAATGATCAAAAAGGGAAGATTAGCTGTTACTGCAGTACTTAGCATGTCGCTTGTCCTGAGTGCATGCACCCTGAGCACCAAAGACAAGGCAGCCGAACCAAGCGCTGCTCCTTCCGGAGCGCCTGTTGACACCACGCCGGTTGAGATTGAAGTGCTGGCCCAAAGCTCCAACGAAGCCGATGTGAACATTATCCGCGACCAGTTGGCCAAGAACGGCTTCAATGTGAAGCTGAACCTGCAGCCGGACTACGGCTCCTTCAAATCCCAACAGGATGCAGGCAACTTTGATGTTGCGCTGTCCAGCTGGACGACGGTAACAGGCAACCCGGACTATGCGGTCCGCTCTTTGTTCAAAACCGGCGGCGACTACAGCATCATGACCGACCCGGAGATCGATACTCTGATCGACACTGCATCCACCCAGACGGCGGCCCAATATATTGAAACCTACAAGCAGCTGGAGCAGAAGCTGGTCTTCGATAAAGCCTACATTGCGCCATTGTACAATTCCATCAAGTCGCAAGCCTTCAACCAGGAGATTCTGAACAAGGACTCCGTCCGGTTGTCCAAATCCCGTTCCCTGCCGTGGGAAGGACTGGATTTCAAGGACACCTCCAAGCGGGACAAAGAACCGATTATTCTGCAATCCACCACGCCTACGCTGACCTCGCTGGACCCGATCAAGGGCAACGACGGTTCGATCAATATCATCAACACCAACCAGTATGTCCGTCTCCTGAACCTGACGGATGACGACAAGCTGACAGCCGAAGGCTCCCTGTCCTACAACTTCGCTATAGCGGAGGGCAATACGGAGTACTACTTCATCCTGCGCGACGACATCAATTTTGCCGCCATCAAGGATAAACTGGCTGTGGATACCGGCGAGCGCGTAGGCGGAGACGACGTTATCTTCTCCCTGCTGCGGGCCAAGGACAAGAATTCCGTTCCGAACCACCGTACTTACACCTTGCATGAGCATATTGCCAAGGCGGAGCTGGTCACCGATCCGGCGGCTCTCGATGCTGTGAAGATCTCCGGCAGCAGTGATTCGGTGAAATCCGGTCTGGAAAAAGGCCTGCCGGCCAAGATCACCTCCCTGGTGTCCGACAAGAAGGAGTCCGGCAACAAGGATGGCAAATACCAGGTGATTAAGCTGACCACCACCACAGCCTTCCCGCAGGTGCTGAACTATCTGGCTCACCAATCAGCCGGCATCGTGTCCAAGAAGCAGGTGGAAGCCATCAATACGTATGATGTGGCCAAGTTCGACCCGAACAAGGATATTCCTTACGGCGATCAGAACACCGTAACCGAAGGCGCCAAGTACAACAACACGCTCTACACCAGCGGCCCGTACATCCTGTCGTCCAAAACCGACTATGAAGCCAATTTCTACAAGAACCCGGCTTACATGAAGGGAACCGCCAACGAGCCCAAGGTAAACAACATCAAGGTCCGCTTCATCAAGGATATGGACAGCACCTTGTCTGCGCTGCGCAGCGGTGAAATCCACCTGTTCTACAGCGTGCCGGAAACCAAGTATGACGTGGTGAAGGGAGAAAGCAAGCTGTCCCTGCAAACCGTACCCAGCAACGCTGTCTCCTATCTGCTGTTCAATACCAAGAACCGCGAAGTAGCGAAGAGTGCGGATCTGCGCAAGGCAGTGCTGCATTCCATCAACCAAGACGAGTTCCTGGCCTATTACAAGAACAACAAGATCAAGGCCGTATCCACATTGAGCCCGCTGGTCAAAACCGGTCTGGAGCTGAAGGCCGATTCCGCCAAGGTGAAGGAATTCCTCGCCGCGTACAAGGCTGGCAAATAAGGGCTTGGAAAGAGGGAGGAACCACCATCATGGCATCATTGGAAAATAACGTGCAAGAGCTGGTCCGGCTCTCCCAGTGGGATGCTATCCTGTTGGAATCGCTGCGGGGGCACGGATGGTCCGATGACGAATTGCTGCAACGCATCCGTCAAGGAGATCTGCCCGAGGATACCAGCAAGTTCGGGCTAAACTACCGGAATCTCGTGGACACCGCCGCCGCGGAGCCGGAAACCGTGGAAGCGGCTGTCCGGCAGGGGTACCGGATCAAGTTCAACACCCTGCGGGGATTGTCCAATTGGATTCTGCTCTCCCAAGGGCACGAGCCCCAGGTGGATACCGAACCCGGCCGGGAATCCATCACCGCCACGCTGACTACAGAGCAGCATAGCCGTCTAATGTCCGCCATCTCCTATGGCTGGACTGTAACCGCGGCGGGTACGGCAGAGGGCGGAACCGTCTACCGGATCGAACCTCTCAACCGCTTATAGGGTATGTAAAAAGCATGGGGCTGGCCCAAACGCCATAATATGGCGAACGGGTCAGCCCCTTCTCATCTGAACAGCTATTCCTGATGCCCGAATTGTTTGGCATACAGTTGCGCGTAAACCCCGCCGCTGGCCAGACAGGATAACAGTTTTACAATTGAATATTATCCCTTACTCCTTCACGGCAATGATGCAGACCGCTCCCAGATTTTCTTCGTACCGGAGAAAGGCCCGGCGCATGGAAGAGACCCGTTGGAACGCACCGGTCCGTGTCAGGCAACGGTACCCGATCTTCAGCGTACCAAGCACACCTTCGTCGGCTATGACCCGCTTGACCCTGAGCAGGTGCATCGGCGCTGTATGGACTTCCAATACGCGGAAGCCGTTTTGCTCCAGCAGCCCACGCCATTCCAGAACGGTTAACGGCCGTGCGTTGACCCGGATCACCTTGGAGATATCCTTGTGGATGGTATCTTTTAATTCAGAGGATAAGTCATCGGGCACAAGCGACATCTCGTGGATGGCGTACCGTCCGCCCGGCTGCAGCATACGATGGGCCTCCCGCATGATCTGTTCCTTCAGATGGTCCGGCTGCATGGTCAGCATGGCTTCACCATAGATGACGGTAGCGGAGGCATCTTGCAGCGGAGGAGTCCGTGCGTCCGCAACGACACAGGTCTGGTTCTTCCCGTTCAGATAAGTCATGACCACGGCAGCTGCTTCCTGATCCTGTTCAATCGCTGTATAAGTGTGGGGATTGCGGCTAAGTGTCAGCTTAGCGGTTCTGCCTACGCCGGGGGCGTACTCCACAACGGATTCTTTCGGGGAGATATTCAGACCGTCCAGCATAACCCGGGTAAGCTCAATGCCGCCGGGCCGGAGCACGGTTTTGCCTAAATTAGCAAGCACCCAATGACCCGGAATTCTTGCAAAATCCACTTTTCCCTTAAATGACCCCATCCGAACAAAACCTCCCTCATAATATTACAAAGATAATGATAATCATTATCAATCATATCATAACGGAGATGAATTTGTAGCGATATTTTTTATAAACTCGAGTCATTCATTCCAAAAAAAACCGCAATTATCTGGCGGCATTCAGAAACTGTACGATGGCATGACGAACCTTGTCACCCTGTCCGTCAATGGTATGTCCCCCCGTTGCAAAAATAGCCGTTTCCGCTTGGACGCGGGTGAGCACTTTCTGGATGCTGTCGTATTTTGCCATGGGATCATCCTGGGCATGAACTACCAAAACAGGGACATGAAGATCCTCCAGGGGATAGTCGTCATAATGAAGGCTCATATCCGTATTGGTCATCTTGGTATCTGCAAGGATTCCCGGCCTGCGGGGACTTACAGGAAGCATCGTCTCCATTAAAGGACTGCCGCTTACTTTGGAGCCCATCATGGCATTGAAGATGAACCCAAAGTATTTCATGGAAAACCACATAGGAAAATCATGAACGAACAGCTGTGGCGGCCCCATCATTCCCAGCTCTTCTATTTCCTTGGCCGTTCTTTTCATATCGGGTACGCCGGATGACAGAAGAATGAGTCCCTTTAGCCGGTTGGGATAATCCAGGGCGAACCGTAATCCGGCCGCTCCGCCCGCAGAGGTTGTGAGGACATAAGCCTGTTCGACTCCCAATTGATCCAGCAGTTCAACGAATACTTCCGCCTGATGGGCAGGTGTGGGATTATCCGGCAGCTCCGAGCCGGGATAGCCAAACCGGGAAACAGAGATTTTTCGGTATCCTTCTCCTGCCGCCCCTCTCAAACTAACCAAGCCTTGATCATATCCTCCGAATATTCCGTGGGAAATAAGAATGGCCTCGCCTGATCCTTCATCGACATAAGACATGGTGCCAAACTGTGTTTTTACCGTTCTCACAGGATAAGCTTCCAACCGCTTGTATGCCGCTTTCCTGTCACGTTGAAACTGTATAGCCGTCATCACACCAAAAGCGATCACTATTGCCAATAGAATGAAGCTCCACATTTTTTTGCGCCTCCAAACGGAAGAAATTTATTACAGTCTTAATGTGGCAAGCAACAGAGAAGTCCGCTGCATTAGTCCAAAGCAGTCAATTGTGCAATACGGTTGGCTTCTTAATGGTTTCATTCCACTTCTGATGATGAAGCGGTTCGTTTGGCAATTTCTCATGTATTGAACCAGAAGTTATACGAATCTTTATTGGATTTGGAAGGTAATATTACCTGGAAACGAAAATTCGACTAAATCTGCTCCCCACGGAGTTTTCAAACACACCCTAATATAACGTCTCGTAAATTCGTTCCTCATTCTTGAGGCCGGTCCTTCCCGACTTGCAACGGACCTGAGAGACGCTAATCGCGGGAAAAACGGGGGTTGGCGCGGCTAACGGACTGGAAAGACCTTATCCGGGTCAATATCCCTCTGGATGGGGGCAAAGTAGTCCAATAAGAGCGTTCAAGTCCGTTACAATTCCAACCCCCCGGTTTTGGACCGAATAAGGGCGCTCAAGTCCGTTACATCCTGAGGCGTGTCTGAACACCCGCTTGAGGGCATCTTTTCACCGCCTTTTCGCCCCGAGCTATCGTTACTTTCGCTTAACGTACCCCGGTACGCCTGCCCGAAAGGGCCTGGCCAGAAACGATCATCTGGGAATTATCTCCTCCCCTCAGAGGTTCAGACACACCCTAAAGCGATGACTCTTCTTCGCCAAACCACTCCCATAGGAGTCAGTTCCCTTTTGTGCTCACTGTGTTTTAGCCCGTCCGGGTTCTTCTCCTGTAGGGAACAATTTTACATCATGATGTACTAGACTGTGAAAAGAAGGAAGCGCCGGCTATGTGGTTAGCGCTTTTTCGATGATCTTACGCATTCCCCTCGATACGATCAAGTGAGTCCATAACGCATAAACGAAGCTAACCTTTAGCCGGTTGGCTTCTTCTATTTGTGCGCTTGGCTAGGGTCTGATAACGGCTACACCCCCTCCAGCTTCCGCAGGAACATGCCCAAAGCCGGATTGTTATTGCTCCGGTTCCACAATGCGGCTATCTCCACCATTTCCACTTCGTCCTCCAGAGGGATGATGATCAAGTCCCGGGAGTGGTTGAAGTACTTCAACACATAAGAGGGCAGCACCGCGACGCCCATGTTGGCCGAGACCATCAGCAGGATGGATTCCGGGTCGCGGGATTGCTGGGTGATCAGGGGCATGGATTGACTGGCGAGATAATCCTTGATGACAATGCCTCTGCTGTTGCTCTCCCTAAACGATGCATCCATGAGCAGCAGCTCCTCATTCTTCAGCTCATCTAACCGCAATGAACTCCGCGAAGCCAGCGGATGGGTAGGATAGACCACCGCAGCAAGGGGGTACTTCTTTATAGGACGCTGCTCCAGCTCCCCGTTTCTGCCCGTACGCGTGATGGTGAACACGATATCCAGATCGCGGCTTTCTACCGCTCTGTTCAGCTCCTCCGCATTATTGCGGGTGAATGACATGAAGATATTGGGATACTCCTTATGAAAATCCAGGATCAGGTCCGAAAAGGAGGTTTTCTCATACCCCTTCACAAAACCGATGTTCAGCGAACCCGAAATCCCTCCCGTAGCCAAATGCACCCGCTCCATGGCTTCCTCCGCCCGGTTCAGAATGGACTTGGCTTCATTCAGAAAGACAACCCCGGCAGGAGTCAGCTCCACATGATGCTTGGTCCGGTTGAACAGTCTGGCATTCAGGATGGTCTCCAGCGCCATGATCTGCTTGGTAATCGCCGTCTGGGAAATATAAAATTTCCGGGCCGCCTTGGTGAAATTCAGAGTCTCGGCGACGGCCACAAAATATTCAAGCTGCTTCAAGTTCATATTGGCCTCTGCTCCATGAATTTCTTAATAACTTTTGGTTATTATAACGCGAAAAATCCATATTGGAAACAGGAAGCCGGTCCCTATATAGTGATTATTTAAAGATACCTGAAAGGATTCACCATAAGATGCTAAAGAAAGTACAATCCATCCCGGGCGGCCTGATGCTTGTTCCCATGCTGCTGGCCTCCCTGATCCACACGCTCGCACCGCAGCTGCTTGAGATCGGCAATCCCACCACCGCATTATTTACGGGCAGAGGCACCATGGCCATTGTAGGTGTGATGCTCGTATTCGCGGGGATACAGGTAAGGGTGGGTGATTTGCTTCCTGCTGCAAGGCGGGGAGGAATCCTGATCGGCGTTAAGCTGTTGATCGACATTGCGGCAGGCTTGCTGATCATGGGAGTTTTCGGGATGGACGGCGTCCTGGGGATTCCTGCAGTAGCCTGGATCGCCTGTCTGACCAGCTGCAATCCCGGCATGTACATCGCCTTGATGAACAGCTGCGGGGACAGGGTGGACAAGGCCAATTTTGCCATTCTAAGTGTGGTGGGACTGCCCTTCGTGCCGGTGTGCGTGCTGGGTTTCGCCCAGAACTTCAGCATCGACTATGTGAGCATTCTGGCTACCTGCATTCCCTTTTTCGTCGGGATGCTCCTTAGTATCATCGATGGGAATATCCGGGAATTTGCCAAGAGCGGCACGGCAGTGATGCTTCCCTTTCTCGGCTTTTGCCTGGGCAGCAGCATCGATCTGACAGCGGCGCTTGGCTCCTGGTGGCTGGGCTTGCTGCTCTATGCGGTGTATATGGTGGTGCAATTGCCCGTATTGTTCCTGATTGACCGGAAGCTGCTGAAGCAGCGGGGGCATGCGGCGGTGGCCATCTGCTGTGTGGCCGGCCTGGCGTTGACGGTGCCTTCCATCATGGCGGGAGCCGACCCGGATTATGAGCGGTTCAGAGAGGCTGCAATGGCACAGCTGTCTTTTACAGTAGTGATCAGCGCATTTGTCACACCTTTACTTATGAAGGCGCTAGTGGCAAAAGGTGATTCGCATACAAAGCTAAATCATGTTGACAGGAGAGAAGCCAGTTGAAAGTAATCGCCTTTGAGGTCCGTGAAGATGAGAAAGAGTATTTCGCAAGATTTTCCCGGGAGTATGGTTGGGAAGTGAAGCTTGTCGCCGATAAGCTGTCGCCGGACAATGTGGAGCAGGCCAGGGGTTACGATGGTGTAACGGTGCTGGGCTGGAGCCAGATCACCGCCGAATTGCAGGACAGGCTGCTTGCCATGGGCATATCCTGCTGTGCCACCCGGACGGTAGGGTATGACCATATCGATGTGAAGCATGCCCATGAGGTTGGCTTCAAGGTATGCAACGCCAATTATCCGCCGACGGGTGTGGCTGATTATACGGTCATGCTGATTCTCATGGCACTCCGCAATTATAAGCAGGCGCTGTGGAGAGGGCAGGTCAATGACTATTCGCTTAAGGGCCTCCGCGGCAGGGAAATGCATGATCTTACTATCGGGATTGTGGGGACCGGCCGGATCGGCAGAACGGTGATTGACTACCTGGCAGGCTTTGGCTGCAGAATTCTGGCTTATGACGTCTATCAGGACAGCGCGGTTGCCAAGAAGGCGGAGTATGTGGACCTGGCCGCCATCTACAAGGAGTGCGATGTGATTTCCCTGCATACGCCGCTTATGGAAAGCACCTCCTATATGATTAACCGCGATTCACTGGATTGCATGAAAGACGGAGTGGTGCTGATCAACTGTGCCAGAGGCGAGCTGATGGATGTGGAAGCCCTCATCTGGGGGATTGAAAGCAAGAAAATCGGCGCCCTGGCCCTTGACGTAATCGAAGGGGAGAGCGGCATCTACCATCAGGACAGAAGAACGGACATTCTCCAGAATAAGAACATGGCCTATCTGCGCCAGTTCCCGAATGTGGTCATGACCCAGCATCTGGCCTTCTATACCGATACGGCGGTCATTAACATGGTAAGATGCGCTTTTGAGGGAATCGGCAGGTTTGTAGCAGGGGAGCCTTGCGAGACGGAAGTATAAGCCGTAATCGGAATATGCTGCGGAGGTTTCACTTCACTTTGGTGGGAAATATGCTTATGCTTCCGAAGCAAGTTTTTCGCAATTGCCCCAACGGGGCAAATGAACTCAAAACTTTTAAGGAGGAATAGTTATGGTATCCCAAGAGATGTTTCAGCTTGGCAACAAAAGATCGGCGATCAGGGAACTGTTCGAATACGGCAAAATGAGGGCAGGGATTGTCGGCAAGGAAAATGTCTATGATTTCAGCATCGGCAACCCTTCTGTACCTGCGCCTGCGTGCATTGAGGAAGCGATAGCGGAGATATTCGCAACGGAGGATTCCAGCGCTGTTCACGGCTACACCTCGGCCCAGGGCGATCTGAGTGTCCGGGCAGGGCTTGCCCGGTATATGAGCGAACAGTTCGGCATGCCGTTCACTGCGGATAACTTCTATATGACCTGCGGTGCCGCCGCTTCCCTGTGCATCAGCCTCAAGGCTCTTACGGAGGAGAAAACCGACGAGTATATTGTGATAGCACCCTATTTTCCAGAGTACAAGGTATTCGTCGAAGCGGCCGGAGGAACCTTCCGTGAAGTTGCTCCGGACAAGGAAAGCTTCCAGATCCATTTCGCAGAGCTGGAACAGACGATTGGCAGCACGACCAAAGCGGTTATCATTAACTCGCCGAACAATCCAACAGGTGCCGTCTATACCGCAGAAACCATCCGCAAGCTCAGCGAGTTGCTGACAAGGAAGTCTGAGGAATATGGACATCCGATCTTCATCCTCTCCGACGAACCGTACAGGGAAATTGTCTATGGAGGGGTGGAGGTTCCGTTTATTCCCCAATACTATGCGAATACGATCATCTGCTATTCCTTCAGCAAGGTGTTGTCCCTGCCGGGCGAGCGGATCGGCTATATTCTCGTGCCTGACCAGACCGAGGGCTGCCGCGAGATTTATACGGCGGTTTGCGGGGCCGGAAGAGCCTTGGGCTATGTGTGCGCCCCCAGCCTGTTCCAGAAGGTTGTGTTGAAATGTCTGGGTAAAACCTCCGATATGGAAGTGTACAAGGCTAACCGGGATTTGCTGTATGACAAGCTCACTTCTCTGGGCTACAGATGCGTAAAGCCTGACGGGGCCTTCTATCTGTTCATGGAGGCTCTGGAGAGCGATGCGGCGGCCTTTTGTGAGAAAGCCAAGGAATTTGATCTGCTTCTGGTGGCGGGAGACGGCTTCGGCTGTCCCGGTTATGTGAGAATTTCCTATTGCGTCGCCAAGGATATGCTGGAGCGTTCCTTCGGAGCATTCGAGAAGCTAAGGGCAGCTTATCCGGGCTAAGGCAGACGAGATATCATACCTGCGGGTCCGATAGGAGACTGTCCGACGGAGCGGTTGTGGTGAATACCTATTCGCCGGTTTCCTTTCGCCGGTCAGACTCCCGGTTGCCGCGCGGCATAGCTCTTATCCGCAGGCGCTTACAGGCGGAAGCGGCGGATATGCTCGCCGAGATGCTCCTTCTCCAGAATCTCCTTTTGCTTCGGCCCGAGCAGGTCGAAGTGGGGATATGGAGGATGGTCATGGATATAGGCCGGATTCAGACCGTGGCGTATACACCAATCCGCCAGACGCTTGCGGTCCGAGCAGCCTACTTTGGTAACGGTACGGATGGACGGGAACCTGGGGTCTGTCCAATAGTGGGTCAGGTAGGCGATCTCCCCGCGGGAGACCGCCTCTTTCCAATGCTCCAATTCATGCCGCTTTACGCCGAATGCCACGGAATCACCGCCAGTTTCATCGATGCGACCAGTGTAACCCGAATTGGCGGCGGGATCAAGCAATCCGGGAAAGCGGGATGGACCGTTTTACCAGAATCACCGGGCTGCCTGGTATCTTTCTCTTGACGAATGGCGTTTTTTGGAATTAATATAAATACTATACGGAATGTATTTAATTCATCATGCAGAATCAGGAGCGGTCAGGTTGAAAAAGAATAAGTTTCAATTGAAAAGAGAAGCGACCTATCAACAACTTCTCGAAGCCGGTATGAAGTGTTTCTCAGCCAAAGGTTACGCATCCACGACCCTTGGGGATATTGTAGCGCTAACCGGACATACGAAGGGTGCATTCTATGTTCATTTTAAGAGCAAGGAAGAGCTCTTCCTGCAAGTTCTGGATTATCAAATGCAGCTGACGCATGGTTGGACTGACGCGCCCAAGGAATTCAGTTCTGCGGAAACAACGCTGGAAGAGGTCCTGGTTGTTGTTCTTGCACGGCTTGGCCAGATGCTGGGAGGGGTGGATAATTGGATCGTTGTGCTGGCCGATTTCTATCAGCAAACGAAGGGTGATGCGGTCATTCAGGGCACACTCAGGCAGCATTACGGGGAATGGGTGGCAGGAATCGAAAAATTGGTTGTTGTTTTGCAGGAGCAAGGATGGGTTTCACCTGACAGAGACCCCCGCCCGGTAGCGAAGCAAATCATTGCGTTTAACGACGGATTTACGCTGTTTACTGTACTTTTCGGAGAGACGGATAAGAAGGCGCTTATTCAGGGACTTGTTAAGCTGCTGGCCTGATTCATGATACAATCCGGCCCCGTTTATGCTTACATTTCTAATGAAAAGGAGAGAAGATGTGTATGGGGAGCAATCGGAGTTGGACTTTCCCGCGGCTTATAGGAGCGGCGGGGGCTTTCATTGTAATAATGTTTCTGGCATCGGTCTTATTCATCCATCCTGCATCGGCGGCGCCCAGTTGGAGAATGGGGGCAGGGCCCGGCAATCCGGCAGCCCTTGGCTTTGACCCGTTCGGAATTGATGTCGATCCTGCCCAAGACTACTTTTTTATAGCGGATACAGATAATAATGCCGTGAAGATATTCGACTTGGACGGCAATGTCACAGGAATGGTGCTGGTCCCTTCAACCGGCTATTTCTTGGACCCCTTAGCCGTTAAATTTGATGGTGCAGGGCACGTATATGTAACGGATAAGTACTATCTGTACCGGTTTGATGTTCTCTTCTCCGGCGGGGACTACACGTTTAACAATATGGTCAAGTGGGACGGCAACAGCACGGCCCCACAGATGGGGGGACTTAACTACCCGCAAGGAATTGCCGTGTACGGCAATGATCTGTATGTCACGGATACATATAACGACCGCGTGCTTAAATTCGATGCCTCCACATTCACGTCAACGAGCATCCCTGTCGTATGGTCGGGTGATCTTGATCCGGATCCGGCTGTAGACGCAACACTGGATAGCCCTCAGGGCATAGCTGCGGACAGCTCCGGCGTCTACATCGGCAGCAGGGCAAACTATAAACTGATTAAAGTGAAGACGGATGGGAGCGTGTTGGTCAAAACAACGGTTGTTCATGGCTTAACGTTGCACTCCGACGGAAATTTATATGTAGCGGGTTATCGCAGCAACGGCAGTCTTGTAACCAGGTACGATGCAAACTTGAATGAAAACTCGGTGTTTTTTACGGGAAATTCCAACGCTATTGCTCCAACCCATATCGGATTCGATCGGGCAGGCGCGTTGTATCTGGCCTCCTATGCACAGGCTGCCGGATATGATGGCGTATACGATACAGTATGGAAACTTTCGCTCGAATCACCAGACAACCGGCTGTCCGGGTTGTCAGCAAGCGGCATCACACTCAGTCCATCCTTCTCTTCGGATACGCAAGCGTACACGGCAAGCGTGGCGAGCAATGTTATGTCAACGACGATAACGCCCTCAGTGAGCGACAGTACAGCAACCGTCACCGTCAATGGACAGAGCGTAGTCAGCGGCAGCGCTTCGGCTCCCATTGCATTAAGCAAAGGAGATAACGCCATTACGGTCGTCGTAACAGCCCCCAACGGCGCACCCCGGACATACACAATCCTGGCGAACCGGGCGCCTTATACCGATGCGGCGTTAGGAGCGCTCGCAATCAGTCCCGGCACGCTCAATGAAACGTTCGCTTCCGGCACGTTGTCCTATACCGCTGACGTAGCATACAGTGTCACATCGATTGATGTTACGCCGACTGTCAATAACAGTCTGGCAACGGTGAAGGTGAACAATACGCCTGCAACAAGCGGCAGCGCATTCCATATTCCTTCATTGGCTGCCGGTCCCAATACCATTACGGTCCTTGTCACTGCCGAGGACGGTGTGACGTCTGCTTCGTACTCGATCATCGTTACCAGAGAATCTGATCAGACCGGGCCGGACGTTCAGATCAGCGCCAACGGCAATACCCAGCCTGCAAAAACAGCGGCAGCCACGGTAACTGTTGCCGATACGCAAAGCGGAGTTGCTTCCCGGCAATACGCATGGACGCAAAGCACTGCCGTTCCTTCAGACGGATGGGCCGCTTTCAATAGTGGGGATACGCTGACTTTGGAGCATGTTACCGGAACTTGGTATCTGCACATTCGCGCAGCGGATGCGGCCGGCAATATTACCGAAACGGTTTCGAACGTTTATGAGCTCGACAATACCGCTCCATCCGCTTCCGTGAGCAGTTCGGCAGGCGGTACAGTCAACACCGCTTTTCCCGTCACAGTCGTCTTTAGCGAAGCAGTAAGCGGGTTTGCCTCAAGCGGCATCCTTGTTAATAACGGCATCATCTCAGATTTTGCCGCTGTTAACGCTACGACATATACCGCTGCGGTCATTCCGGTGGCAAGCGGCCTGGAAGTGACCGTTTACGTCGCGGCAGACACGGCCGCAGACATGGCCGGGAACGGCAACACCGCGTCAAACACTGTTGGCTTTCTGTACGATATCACCAAGCCTGTAGTGGCCTTCGGCGGTTTTACGGCGGATCAGACCTTCACTGTACCGCCGTCTGCAGTATCCGTTACCGTGAGCGAAGCGGTTTATTGGATAACCGGCGGGATTGAGCTGGATTCATCGAACGCCCTTCCGCTTGTCAGTATGGAGAAGGACGGAGTCATCTTTTCCGGCTATGAACCAAGCTATGATCCGCATACGCGGACATTTACAGTGTCGTTTAACCATCTGCTTGAAGACGGCAACTATGCAGTTCAGGTTGCGGACAGTCTGGTTAAGAATGCCCGGCACAATACGCTTGACGGGGCAAGCGCAGGCTTCGCAATCGATACCACAGCTCCCGTTATCTCCGTGACGATGACTGTCCCTGCAGGAAGCTATGAGGAAGACAGATGGACGAACAGCGCTGTCACAGTGAATGCAAGTGTCTATTCGGCTGACGGGATCAGCTCTAATACGGTTTCTCTTGATGGAGGCGGCTTCGGCCCTTATACATCCCCAATCATCCTGCAGACGGAAGGCACACACACGCTTATCTTCAAGGCCGCCGATTCTGCCGGCAACGAAGCCACTGAGTCCCGCACTGTTCTCATCGACATGACGGCGCCTGTCCTTACGTTGACCGGTCCGGCAAGCATAAGCTTGCCTATAGGCAGCAGCTATACCGACCAAGGGGCTGTGGCTACGGATAATGTGGGAATAGACGGTGCAGTTATCACGGCCGGATCGGTGAATCCCAACGTGCCCGGCACGTACATCCTGCGTTACAACGCTTTTGATCTGGCGGGAAATGCTGCGGTGGAGGTTATTCGAACCGTCGCTATTGTTGTCCGGGAAAGCAGCCCTTTCTATGCAGCACCTCCAGTAATCAAGCCGGTTATCGACAAGAACGGGATTGCGCTGGATCCAAGCCAAATTGACACCACAAAGCCGTCGTTTTCCATCGAAATACAGCCGAAGGACGGCGCTGCTTATGTCCGTATTCCGGCAAGCATATTATCCGGGCTGGAAGACAGCAACAGCAGCTTCATAATCGAGATCGTAACACCCTATGGAAGCTACCGTGTTCCGGTGAATCTGGCATCGCTCATACCCGGCTTGGAGGAGCTGCTCGCGAAGAACAATCTCAATTCCGGGGACATCAGCTTCAAGATTACGCTGACCGACGAGTCAGGCAGCAAGGACATCCAAGCGGCATTTGCCGGCGGCTTGCCGGATGGAACGGCGATAGGCGCAATTGTGGATTTCAGCATAGAGATCGTTAACAACAAGGCAGGGCAAACCATCGGAACGGCGGATAAGTTCACCGAGGCGCTTGCAAGAGTGATTCCAATGCCCCAGAGCATGACCGCCATGCCGGAGCAGTGGGGGGCGTTCCGTTATAACGAAGCGGCGGATAAGTTCGAGTTCGCAGCTGCAACAAAGCTTCAGATCGGCGGCATATGGTATGTGTCCATAAGCTCATACACGAACAGCGTGTATGTTGTGGCAGCCAATGCGGTGAGCTTTGCCGACGTGCAGAATCACTGGGGTCAATCTTACGTCGGGCTCGCCGCGGCGAAGGGACTTGTGGAGGGAGTAGGCGGCGGAACTTATGCGCCGGACAATACCGTAACCAGGGCGGAGTTTGCCGCCATGCTGGTAAGAGCCATAGGACGCGGTACATCCACCGGCAACGCAGACCCCTATGCCGATGTACAGTCCGGCGCCTGGTACCACAGTGTGACGGCTATAGCGAAGCAGCTTGGACTGCTGAACTACGTACAAGGCAACCGCTTCAGCCCGGATCAACCGCTGACCCGTGAAGAAATGGCAAGCATGCTGGCAGCCGCAATAACTCTTGAGAAGCTGCCGGTCACTATGGAATTCGTCAGCCTGAATAGGTACAGAGATGCGGAAGGCATAAGTGCCGCTTATCTGGAAAATGTGCGTTTGATGGTTAAGCTGGACATCATGACGGGTATTAGTGAGGATACATTTGGCCCGAAGGAGACAACCACACGGGCTCAGGCGGCGGTTGTGCTCATTCGGACGCTGCAAACCTTGCGGATGATTGACTCAGATATGTAAATATATTCTTCTTGGATAAACACAATAGAAGAGGGGCGGAAATCCCCTCTTCCCAGGTCAATACAAATCAGACATACTTACTTCGTATCCTTGCATCTTCAGGTAGGTGAACAGCTGGGCGCGGTGGTGCTGGGCGTGAGTGACGATCTCGATCAGCCACTTGGCCTGGGCTGTTCCGTGGTCCATATAGAATGGGGCAGTCTTCCTGTGCAGGAAATCGTCCTCCGTCAAGGATGACATGTACTGCCGCAGCGCCCCCAGCCCATCCGCCATGCTGGCTCCCAGCATGGCAAAAGCTGTTTCCGCGAAGCGGCCCTCCAGGGTGCGGACCTCCCCGGCCGGATGCTCCTGCAGGATCAGCAGGTCCACGGCGGGAACGGCTGCAAGATGCTCAGCCAGCTCCCGCAAGGTCCGCATATTGGGCTGCGGGCGGAATTCCAGATCATCAGGCTTGACCTTGGCCAGCAGATTGGCGGTGGTTCGGACGATAAGCTCCAGTTCTTCAAACAACATGTGCTGCAGTTCTTGAACAGCTGTCATTGGATACACTCCCATTCGGTTGAAGTTTCCAGCATGCTAAGTGCTGGTTCCTGTCCTTAATATAAATTATAATAGTGACAGCTATTGTCATGATTACAAAAAACAATCCCCCAAAAGTGACGAGATGCTTCGAAGCAAATCCGGGTACTTTTGGGGGAGCCCCGAATGAAAATGCGGCACAGCCTGCATTTACGTAAAAAAAGAAGGAGCTTGGTCCATGTCCAAGTCAAAACGGTTAATGGAGCTGATGCTGGCGGTCCACCGTAAACGTTCTTTCACCGTGAAGGAGCTGGCGGTTGAATTCGGTGTATCCTCCCGGACGATGCTGCGGGATTTGCAGGAGCTGGGAGAATTGGGTGTCCCCCTCTACTCTGAAGTAGGACCACATGGAGGTTACCGGCTGTTGAATGAGCGGATGCTTCCTCCGATTGCGTTCAGCGAAGAGGAGGCGGCAGCTGTTTTTTTCGCCAGCCATGCCCTTCGGCATTACCGCGACATTCCGTTCCGAACGGAAATCTCCTCCGCTCTGCAAAAATTTTACCTGCATATGCCCCAGGATGTCCGCGGTAAGATTGATGAGATGAGGGACCGGGTGGATTTTCAGGTGCCGCATCGAAGCCAATCGGCTCCTATGTTGAATGTGCTGCTGCAGGCGGCCATTCAGCGGCAGCCGGTCCGCATGGAATATGACGGGAGAGCAGGGGTGGAGGAACGTGAAATCCGTCCCGTTGGAATATACGCCAGCAACGGCTTATGGTATTGCCCGGCGTATTGCTTGAACCGGCAGGACTACCGCCTGTTCCGCTGTGACCGGATCAAGACGGCGGAAATCATGGAGCGTCCAACGGAGGAACCGGAGATGGAGCAGGTCCATCTGGGAAATTGGGGTTCTGTTCATGACAGGGATTCGGAGCTGACCGGCATCCACGTGGAGCTGAGCCGCGAGGGCTGCCGGAGATTCGAGACGGGGATGTGGCCCCAGCCCCAAATCCGCAAGCGGGAGGATGGAACCGGTTGGATCGAGAGCCGGATTCCAAAATCGGACATCGAATATTATGCCCATTTTTTTATCGGGTTGGGGATGGAGGCCCATGTCCTGCAGCCTGCCGAATTGGTGTTGTCCATCAGGCAGATGCTGGCGGCCATGGCGGAGAGATACGGGGCAGGAGAGTAATGACAAGTTTGAGTGGCGCAACGGAGGGGCTGATGCGAATCCTGACTGGGAAAATGCAGCACTCCCTCTTGACAGCGCGGAATCCTGCTATTATATTATAGACAGACAGTCGGTCGGTTAATGAAAAGGGGATATATTAATGAGGATCAGTAAAGAACCGGAGGAACGCAGGAACGAAATACTGGATGCGGCGGATGAGCTGTTCGGGCGGAAGGGATTTGACGGCACCAGCACCAACGATATTCTGGCTAAGGTGGGCATTGCCCGGGGAACGCTGTATTACCACTTCAAGTCGAAGGAGGATATCATGGACGCGCTGATTGAGCGGTACAATATCCGCTTGTTACATGTGGCTCGGGAAACGGCCTCAGACAAGAGCATCCCTGTGAATGAGCGCATTACCCGTGTTGTAATGGGACTGAACATCAACGGTGCAAGCGACCAGGAGATTATGGAGCACATTCACAAGCCGCAGAATGCGCTCATGCACCAGAAGATACAGAAGGCCATACTCGCAGGGGTTACGCCGATCCTGGCGGACATCATCCGCGAGGGCATAGAGCAGGGGCTGTTCACCACGCCGTTTCCGTATGAATGCATGGAAATGGCTGTGGCCTATGCCAATACCGTATTTGACGAGGATATGGCAGCAATGAGCGGCGAAGAGCGCGCCACACGCATCCAGGCATTTGTGTTCCATGTAGAACGGATGCTGGGCGCCGAGAGCGGAAGCTTCGTACCCTTCGTGATGCGGATGTTCGGCGGCGGGAACGGGGAAGGCCATGAATGAACCGGGAGGAGCCTTCGGAAAATTCCTTCTTCTGTGGTCCGGGGAATTTATCTCGGCAATAGGAAGCGGGCTTACCTCGTTCGGCCTTGGGGTTTATGTGTTCCAACAAACGGGCAGGGCTTCGGCCATGGCCCTGGTAACGCTGCTTGCCTTTATGCCGTCGCTTCTCCTAAGCGCCGTAGCGGGAGTGCTGGCCGACCGCTATGACCGCAGGCTGCTCATGATGCTGGGCGACAGTCTCTCCGCATTGGGACTGGTGTTCATCCTGGTCTGCATGCTCCGTGGCGAGGCCCAGCTATGGCAGATTTGCGTGGGAGTTGCGGTCAGCTCAGTCTTCTCATCTCTTCTGGAGCCTGCCTACAAAGCCACGGTTACGGATCTGCTGACCGAGGAGCAGTACACGAAGGCCAGCGGTCTGGTCCAGGTGGCAGGCTCGGCGAGATATCTGATTTCGCCTGTCCTTGCGGGCTTTCTCCTCACGGTTTCGGGTATTCAGTTGCTGCTGGTCATCGACATCGGCACCTTTTTTGTAACCGTTGCGTCCACGCTTGCCGTACGAAGGGGGCTTGCTTCCAAGAAGGTTGATCAGGCGAACTCGTTCATACACGAATTCAAGGACGGGTGGGGCGCCGTTTCTGTCAACCGGGGCGTGCTTGTGCTGGTGATCATGACTTCTGTTGTAACCTTTTTCCTCGGGTTTATCCAGACTCTGTCTGCCCCGATGATCCTTGCCTTCTCGGACAGCACCGCCTTGGGTGCGATGGAAACCATCTCCGCTTCCGGAATGCTTGTGACCAGTGTGCTGCTGGGCATTCGTCCGGTCAAAAGAGGCTATGTAAGGATGCTCTGCGTTTCGCTGTTTTGTGCGGGAATCTTTATGGCGGTGTTCGGGCTGCGTGAGAATATGGGGCTGATTTGCGTTTTTGGATTTCTGTTTTTTGCCATGCTGCCCTTTACGAACACCAGCCTGGATTTTCTTATCCGCACGAACATCAAGAATGAGCTTCAGGGCAGGGCGTGGGGGTTGATCGGCGTTATTTCCCAGCTTGGATTTGTGTTCGCTTATGCTCTCTCGGGCGTCCTCACGGATTATGTATTTACACCCTTGCTGCAAGACGGCGGAATGCTTGCTGACAGCGCGGGAAGGATCTTCGGAACGGGCAGCGGCAGGGGAACCGGCTTTCTCATCTTCATTGCGGGAGTGCTGGTATGTGTGACCTCGGTCATTCTGCATCACCTGAAATCGGTCAAGAAGCTTGAAAGCAGAGGTGGCTTATGTATTACAGGATAATCCGCAATGATATCTTAAGGAGCAAGGCTATAACGCTGGCCACTATGATATTTGTCGCTGCCGCTGCCTTGCTTGTTTCCCTCGCGGCCATACTCGCCGTCCACCTTTCCGGTGCCATCAATACGCTTATGACACAGGCGAAAACTCCCCATTTCATGCAGATGCACTCAGGAGCAATAGATTCGGCCCGGCTGGCCGCTTTTGCGGAGCGGCACAGCAATGTGGATGAATTCCAGGTGCTTGAATTTCTCAATATGGACGGGGCGCGGATTGTTATTGGCGGCAGCTCTCTGGCGGGCAATGTGCAGGACAACGGCTTTTCCAAGCAGAGCAGTAAATTTGATTATCTCCTGGACCTTGACGGAAAGGTGATTCATGTCTCCGACGGGGAGATCTACGTACCGGTCGGCTATATGAAGGACGGCACTGCGAAGGAGGGCGACAAGGCGGAGATAGCCGGCAAGGTATTTACTGTTGCAGGCTTTCTGCGGGATTCGCAGATGAATTCCTTGCTGGCCTCGTCGAAGAGGTTTCTCGTAAGCGGTAATGACTATGCGGCAATCAAGGAGTACGGAAGCACCGAATATCTGATCGAGTTCAGATTGAAGGACTTGTCCGGGCTCGGCGCTTTGGAAGCAGCCTACACCTCTGCCGGACTTGAAGCCAACGGACCTGTGATCACCTATCCGCTGTTCAGAATGCTCAATGCCATTTCCGACGGACTGATGATTGCCGTAATCCTGCTTGTGAGCGTCCTTGTGGTTGTCGTTGCGTTCATGTGCATACGCTTCACGCTTCTTGCCAAGATGGAGGAGGACTATCGTGAGATAGGCGTGATGAAGGCCATCGGGCTGCGCCTGTCGGACATCAAGAACATGTATCTTGCGAAATACGCGGTCCTTGCGGCGGCGGGCAGTGTGCTCGGATTTGCCCTCTCCTTCGTATTCAGGGGGATGCTGCTTGAAAATATCCGGCTGTATATGGGGGAGGGCGGGAACACTGGCTTCGCCAATCTGTTCGGAATAACCGGCATCCTGCTCGTGTTTGTTGCCATAATCGCTTATGTGAACAGAGTGCTGAGACGCTTCCGGAGCATCTCCGCCGCAGAGGCTCTCCGCTTTGGGGTGCGGCAGGAAAAATCCGGCGGCGCCAAGCATATCCGGCTGAGCGGAAACAGGCTGCTTGGCACGAATATTTTTCTGGGAGTACAGGATGTGCTGGCCAGGAAGAGTCTGTATGCTACCATGCTGGCGGTGCTGGTCCTCTCGTCCTTCATCATCCTGGTTCCGCAGAATTTATACAATACCATCTCCTCGGAAGGGTTCGCCGCCTACATGGGGATCGGGAAAAGCGACATGCGCATGGACATTCAGCAGACCGATAATATTGCTAGTAAAGCGGCGGAAATTGCCCGGGCAATGAACAGCGACAGCTCCATATCCCGGTATGTGGTGCTGACCACCAAAACCTTTCATGCCAAGGTAGGTGACGGCAAAGAGGAACGGTTAAAGGTTGAGTTGGGTGATCATTCGGTATTCCCTGTTCAATATTCCCGGGGAAAAGCGCCTGCGGCAGCGGACGAAATCGCTCTATCGGCGATAAACGCCAGTGAGCTGGGCAAGCAGGCGGGCGATGCTATCACGCTGGTGGTTGAAGGGAAGGAGCGGGGGCTGACGGTATCCGGTATTTATTCGGATGTGACCAACGGCGGCAAAACGGCAAAGGCTGTTTTCACCGACCAATCGGCGGATATCATGTGGAGTGTGATAAGCGCGGAGCTGGCGGACCCCTCTCTTATCGACGGGAAGGTCGCGGAATATAGGGAGAGGTTTGCTTATGCCAAGGTTTCGGATATAGGTGAATATATGAACCAGACCTTCGGCTCCACCATAAGCTCTGTAGGAATGGCCTCCAAAGCGGCAATTAGCGTTGCGCTGATCATTATGGTGTTGGTTACCCTGTTGTTTATGAAGCTGCTTACCGCCAAGGACAGGTATGCCATTGCGGTTATGAAGGCGCTCGGGTTTACTGACTCGGATATCAGAGCCCAGTATGCTTCACGGTCCACATTCGTTCTGGTTGTTGGCGTAATCACCGGAACGCTTGCAGCCAATACGTTGGGAGAGATGCTGGCCGGGGCGGTGATTTCCTCGCTTGGAGCGTCTTCGTTCGCATTCGAGGTCAATCCGCTGTCGGCGTATCTGCTCTGTCCCCTCATGATGGCCAGCGCGGTTCTGGCTGCAACCCTGATCGGCACATCGGGAACCGGGCAAATAAAAATATCTGCTCATATAAAGGAGTAAACCATGAAGATGATTGCAGGTCATCATATTGTAAAATCCTTCGGCGAGGGCGACGAAAAGCGCAATGTGCTCGATGATGTGTCTGTGGAAATTAATCAGGGCGAGTTCGTCTCGGTTATGGGTCCTTCGGGTTCGGGGAAATCCACGCTGTTGTTTGTGCTAAGCGGTATGGACAGCGTTGACGGCGGGACGGTTGCCTTTGAGGGCAGGGATTTAACGGCGCCGGGGAGCAAGGAGCTTGCCGAAATCCGCAGAACCAAGATGGGATTCGTCTTTCAGCAGGCGACCTTGTTGAAGAATCTGAACATCCTGGACAACATCATTCTGCCGTCGGTTCGCGGCAACCGGAAGAACAAGGAAAAAATTATCGCCAGGGCAAGAATGCTGATGAAACGGACGGATATTGCGGAGCTGGAAAAGCGCGATATAACCCAGGTATCGGGAGGCCAGCTGCAGCGTGCGGGAATATGCCGTGCACTGATGGGCAATCCCCGGGTGATCTTCGGCGATGAGCCGACGGGAGCGCTTAATTCCGCAGCCGCGCAGGAAGTCATGAATATCTTCTCGGATATTCATGCCGACGGCACAACGGTGATGCTGGTCACTCACGATGCCCATGTGGCGGCGCGGACGGAACGGATTCTGTTCATGCGCGATGGCCGTATTGTAAGCGAAATGCGGCTTCCCACATTCAGCGGCGGCGGTATGGACGAAAGGATAGAGAGGGTTACGGCCAAGATGCGGGAGACCGGCTTATGATTCAGATTCCCCTGATAGTCCCTTTCATCCCCCATGCTGCTTCCGGGAGCCGTACCGCCCGCTCATGCCGCCGCTGCTTCTTACTCCGCAGAACAAGCGCAACAGCGGGCAGAAGCCTCTATTCTGTTCCAAACCTTCCCAATGGAGTTAAGCGGGCAGCGGGAGCTGGTGCCAGGCGCCGTTTCATTCCATCTCCGCGGCCTGATTTCCGGATTTCCTGATCCCGCTGTGCCAGTTCGAATAGGGGGACTTGTCCGTTCAATGGTCAATGAGGGTCAGAAGCTCTGCGGCCGGAGTCCGCGGTTTGGCCATGCGGTCGATGGACGGATCGAAGTACCCCATGTGCAGGGTTCCGACTACCTTCTGTCCCGGCTTGATGCCCACGCTCTCTCTGAAGCGGGGGTCCCAGTTGTAATCATTGGTCTTCCAGACGACGCCGATCTTCCGCTCCCAAGCCAGAAGCTGAAGATTCTGAATCAGGGCGCTGACGGCGGACAGGGCTTCCTCCCATTGCTTGGGCCGGGGATCCTCCTCCATACACACAATCAGATGGACCGGAACCTGATGGCAATACGCCTGGGCGACCTGTTCTCCGAACTGCTGCTTCCTTTCCTGGGTGTAGGTAGACAATACGGCATCGGAGAATTGCTTGCGCCCTTCTCCTGTGAACATGATGAACCGCCAGGGCTCCTTGACGGAATGGAAGGGGGCCCATGCTGCTGTATCGAGCAGTTCCAATACTACCTCATGAGGTATAGGGTCAGACAAAAATTGACGGATGCTCCGGCGCTCCCGGATGGTTGTGGAGATGGATTCATAAGCCTGGCTCATGGCAAGCTGCCTCCTTTTATAAGACGAATATATGATAGATAATGATACTCATTATCGATAATAGCATAAAATCAGCCATATGGATATTTCATTGCTCTTCTTCCGGGGGTTGTGTCTGCCCAATGCTTCTCCTTCCTTTCTAAATAAGTAATTTATGTCGCCTCCCTGATTTTGGTCATGCTATAATTCTAAGCAACAGCAACGAATAGAATGAATTCGGAATGGAGTATGCCATGAGCCGGCAAAGTTCGCTTTTTTCATTGAAGTATCTTCCTATTGGTATTCGTCTGGAATGCAAGGAAGCCGCGCGTTTGCCCGCGTTTCTCGGTTCTACGCTGCATGGAGTGACGGGCTGGGCGCTGCTTAAGCATTCGCAGGCGTATGCCTACTTGTTCGAGAACAAGCGGCTTGGGGGAAACGGGCAAGACATTGTGAATCCCTACATGATTGAACCGCCCCGGCCCAAAGCGCTTTATCAGCCGGGAGAACTGTTATGCTTCAAATTCGTGTTGTTTGGAGATGCCATACGGTATGCGGAAGACATCGCTCATGCGTTGGCCCAGGAAAAACAGTTTGGGATCGGCGCGGAGCGGAAACTGTTTGAACTGAAAGATATTGGGCATGGAGAGCAGTATGGGCCTATTTGGCAGGAGGGGTCATTCCATCGGAACGGGACCGCTTCAGAGGATATAGCTGTGCATTCCATGCAGGATCATGCTTCTTGGTGTTCGGTCCATTTGGTTACTCCGGTTCGAATACGCCGGGGCGGGGAACTGGTGCAGAAAATTGACTTTCCCACAATAGTGAGGAGCATTACCAGAAGGATCCACCTGCTGACCGAGCGTTACGGAGGATATGCGGATGTTGACGCGGCTGCCAGAGCATGCGAGCTTGCCGGGCATGTCCGCACCATTTCCAGCGCCCTGCACTTGGATCAGATGCACCGCTACTCCAACCGGAAGAAGGAATCTCTTGACTGGAGCGGCATGCTGGGGGCCTTGACGTTTGAGGGGGAGCTCTCCGTCTTCACCCCCTGGCTCAACGCTGCGCGTATATTGCATATTGGGAGGAACTCTACCTTTGGCTGCGGACAAGTGGATGTGGTGTACCGCTGATTCTTCCCGCGCAGGCCCGCCTCTGGCGGGTCTTTTTCATTTTCCCTCATGCAGCGCGGCTGGCGCGCAAGGGACATTTTGCCTTGCTTTGAAGTAGTCAATATTTTATTTAGAAGGTTAATATTTTGAATTGAGGAGAAAGTAAGGAGAATGCTAAACTAGGCACGTACTCAAATCAATGCATGGAGGGGATTACATGACAAAGAGATGGTTGTATTGCTTAATTGCCGCAGTGCTCACGGTTACGCTGTTCGGCTGTTCACAGGATTCTGCATCTTCGCCTCAGCCTGGGGAAGCCTCGACGGGCCAGCAGCAGCAGACAACGCTTAAATTCTATCATTGGTACAATGAAGAGACAGGGAATTGGAAAAAGGTCATCGCGGCCTTCGAGGCCAAGTATCCTGACATTAAGGTGGAATCGCTGCCGCTGGTGGACAATGTGAATGCGACTGAATATTTGAAGAAATTGGACTTATTAACTGCTTCTGGGGAATCTATGGATGTAATCATGTTCCATGATGCCGGCGAGTATTCCAAACGGGCGAAAGTAGGGCTTCTTGAGCCTCTTGACCCTTACTTGAGCAAGGCAGGGCTCAAGATGCAAGACGAATATTATACCGATACCAGAGTCGATGGGTCTTATTATGGATTGCCTGCCAAATATGTATTGAATATGATGCTTCTCAACAAGACGCAGCTGGATGCTGCAGGCTTGCCTGTACCGAAGGACTGGACATGGGAGGATTTCGCCGAATACGCGAAAAAGCTGACTAATGGGGAAGGGGCCTCCAAGCATTATGGCGCTTACCTGCGTGACCAATATTACCATTACACCTTCATGACCAGCAGTCTTGGGGAAGAGAACTATATTGTCAAGGGCGACGGTTCATCCAATGCGGACTTGCCGCAAATCAGACAGTCCCTGGAGCTTCGCAACAGAATGGAAAACATCGATAAAACATCCGTCCCTTTGGCGGACACCCTTTCTCAGAAGCTGAATTATCGCCAGCAGTTCTTTAGCGGTGCGGCAAGCATGCTGCCCGGAGGAACATGGCTTATCACGGAATGGGGACAATTCGTGCCTGATTTCCAGATTGTCTGGGCTCCCAATCCTAAGCTATCCAAGTCTGACACCTCCGTATATACCCAATCTGGCGGTGATGTAATTGGCGTAGCCAAGAACTCCAAGAACAAGGAGGCCGCCTTCACATTCATCCGTTGGTTCACAACAGAAGGATTGGTAGAGCAGGGGGTGGCTCTGCCTGGCTGGAAGAAATCGGATTTAAATAAGGTTCTTGATACACTGGTGAACAGCTCCAAAAAACCGGAGGCGATAGATAGGGAATCTCTGAAAAGCACGCTGGAGGTCAGCGTCGGCTCTAAGCTGATTATTCCTCCGGCATACGGCTCCGAGGCGGAAAAGGTAGTAACCGACCAGTCTCAATTATATTTGCTGGGTGAGCAGGATCTGGATAAAACCATGACAGGCATAAAGGAGAAGATCGGGAAGCTCGCTGAGGCAGGCAAAAAGTGATCGGAAATAAACGTTGACGCGCGCAGAGAGCTTTCTCTCTGCGTTAGTCTTACCGAGGACCGGCAAAGGAGATAAAAGCATGATCTACGAAAAAATGGAGCATTGGATCGGAAGCTGGTGCGATACACTGCTTCGGCATCAGGTAGAGGAAGGGCTAGAGTCCTGGAGAGGAGGGATTCTATGTCCGGCTTGCCGCAGAATCCATGGTCGATGCGGAGACGCTATCTTTCCTATGTATGTAATGTTTGTGAGAAGCGGTAAGGAGAAATATCGGGCCTCCGCCAGAAGGCTGGTCCAATATATGCAAGGCCAGCAGCTTTATGACGGCTCATGGTTGAATGATGAACCCTTCGACTGGAAAGGCACCACCTTGTTTCAGACCTTGTCTCTGTGTCATGCCTATGATTATTTGAATCGCTCAGGCCATCTGTCAGAGACAGACGCTATAAAGGACATGATCGAAAAGTCGGCTCAATGGACATCATGGGCATTCGGAGAAAGAAATATTCGTTCCACTAATATGAACTACTGGATGACCTCCGCCGCTGTACTGGAATGGTGCTTCAAAATTACCGGCCAGGCGCTATATTCTGAACAAGCCCGCTCATTGATTCAATATGCCCTGTCCCATATCAACCATGACGGCTTTATCATTGGAGAGCTGGACGGAACAGGGCTGCGCTCCCTTGATAATATCGACATCGGTTACAACATGGATATGAGTCTGGCTGCTCTGGCTGAGTATGCAGAGCTGACAGGTGATGCGAGAGTGAGGTCGGAGGCTGTCCGTGCTATGGGAGCACATGTGAACTTTATCTACCCGGACGGCTCAATGGATAATTCCTTCGGCAGCAGAAGCTATAAATGGACGTTATTCGGCAGCAAAACCGCTCACGGCTGCCAGATGGCGCTAATGATGCTTGCCGACCAGGACTCCCGCTTTGCCCAAGCGGCAGAGGATAACGCGGACTATCTGATTACCCGTTGCATGATGGAGGACGGCTTCATCGGCAATGGTCCAAGACATGCGGAGCTGTTCCGAGAACCCTGCATTCATCCGCTAATCAACCGCGCCGACGCGTGGGCAACCGCGTTGATCTACGGTAAAGCACCTGCGGCCCACGCGTCGCATGCAGCAGCCAAGCCAAGCTCTATGCAATGTTATCCGTCCCTTCGCACTTGTCATGTGAGAAGCGGCCCATGGGCGGCAACCATCACCACGTATGGCGCACATAATTCAGCTACAGGCGGAGCAATCTCTTATCTCTGGCATCAGAAGCGTGGTCCGGTGCAATTGGCTTCAGCTACCGAATATTCGCGCAATGAGCTGATTAATATGCCTGAATTTCCCGTTCCTTACAAGGGGCCTGTCACGCCTCGCATTGAAGGCCGGAGAGGGCAGAATTATTTTTCCAGCCTGTACGAATACGATGGATGTCTTCAAGAACTCCATATAGATCGTCCGGAGGCCACAGTCTCCGGCAAACTCAAGAGCGGAGATGGCTTCGGACAACTGGACAGTCATATCGCATATACAATTCACTATCGATTCACCGAGCATGGTATAGAGAAGCATTACCGGTTCCTGGTGCAATTTGCAGTCAATACTCTGTCAGTGATAGAGCCTTTGGTCCTGCTGCCGGATACCGAAGTAACGATAGCAGGCGATGGGCTTGTTTTGAATGATCAATCCGGTGTTGTTCGAATGAGGGGAGAAGAGGGGATTTTCAGAATGGATGACGTGCATCCTGACGAAAGGAACTCCTCAATTTTTCCTGCGGTAATCTGCTTCCCTGCACATTGGAAGGCGGTTGATCTCGCGCCAGGTATCTATGAATTCAAGCTGAGCATATTCATTGAATAATCAGATGGAAACGGGGAAAGATCCAATGATGAGGCGATTCAAATATAACACGAATATTCGCAATAATATAGCGGGATACCTGTTTGTGGCTCCCATGATGCTGGGGGTTAGCGTGCTTGTCTTGTTTCCTGTAGTGGCTACCTTCATTTTGGGCTTTACGGATTGGAACTTTGTCGCCGGGCTGGCGAATGTCCATTTCACTGGTTGGGATAATTTCTTAACTCTGTTTCAAGATGATATTTTTTTCAAATCCTTAACCAATAACGCCTGGCTTATGCTGGTGGTTCCTATAGGCATGGCCATCTCCTTGTTCCTCGCTATTATGATTAATTCATGCATTTATATGAAGGGCTTGTTTAAGGTCATTTATTTTATGCCCTATATCTCCAGTATTGTTGCAGTAGCTATTGTATTTCAGGTCCTTTTTCAGCCAAGCTTTGGGCCAATCAATCAATTCCTGATGTCTCTTGGCATCGATAATCCGCCCAAGTGGATCTCCGATGTGAGATACGCGCTGCCTTCCGTAATGGTGATTGTAATCTGGATTCAAATCGGCTTCCAGCTTATCATTTATATTGCAGGCTTGCAGAGCATTCCCCAGGAGCTGTACGAGGCGGCAGAGATAGATGGGGCTAACTCCTGGATCAAATTTCGGAATATCACCTTTCCGCTTGTATCCTCTACCTCCTTCTTTCTTCTCATTACAGGCATAATAAATTCTTTTAAGACCTTTGATCTAATAGCCGTACTTACCGCAGGAGGGCCTTCCAACTCCACCTCTGTAACGGTGTATTATTTATACGAGACGGCCTTCGTCAATCTGAAATCCGGTTATGCTTCATCCATAGCGTTGGTGATGCTGGTGTGCGTCTTTCTGATGACTTTCGTTCAATGGGCGGGACAAAAAAAGTGGGTTAATTATTAAACTGATTGTATGAACAGAGAAAAAGGAGGATACCCATGCTGTTAAAGCTTCGAAAATCAATCCAGCCCAAACGTTTGCTAATGACCATCCTCATGGCAATACTCGGTATTATCTTTCTGCTTCCTTTTATATGGATGCTGATTACGTCCTTGAAGCCGGAACAGGATGTTTTCAATTTCCCGATAGAATGGATTCCCGTGCGCTGGAACGCCATAGAGAATTATTCCGAGGTGTGGTTTGGCAATTCCTTTATGCTCTACTATTGGAACTCACTGAAGGTCTCTGTATTGACCACTGTGATTTCTGTCCTTGTCTCTTGCATGGCTGCTTTCGCCTTCGCCAAAATTCCGTTTAAGGGATCGGCGCTGCTGTTTATGATCGTTCTTCTCACGTATATGATTCCGCCTCAGGCTATTCTTGTGCCGCAATTCCTTCTATTTAAATGGACTCATCTGTTTGATACCCACACGGGTCTGATTTTACTGAACAGCTTCAGTGTGCTGGGAACCTTCATGCTCAGGCAATTCTTCATGGGAGTGCATAATGAGTTTATGGAATCGGCGCGGATGGATGGGGCGGGAAGCCTCAGAATTTTTACTTCTATTGCGGTGCCTCTCGTTCGCCCGGCAATTGCCACCTATGGAATTCTGCGCTTTATCTGGACCTGGAATGACTATCAGAATCCGCTTATTTTTCTCCGCAGCCCTTCCCTTTCTACCATCCAGATCGGAATCCGGCAATTTTCCGATGCGCAAGGAGAGTTTTATGCGCTGATGATGGCAGGGGCCGTATCGGCTATTATTCCCTTGCTGCTGGTATTTATTGCCGGACAGAAGCATGTTATTGAGGGGATTTCCATGGGAGGAGTCAAGGGATAAGGAAGAAGAAAGGCCCCTCAGGGGGAATTATGCTATAATCAAACTGAAGAGGCGCTGGCAGAATCACGCATTTCCGGAGGGAGGACAGAGGCATGGGATCATTGTTCCGCAGAATGCTGGCGACGTCCTCCTTGCGCCAGAAGCTGATCTTCACATCGGTCATCTGTCTGCTTATCCCTCTTCTGATCACGCTTTCCTTCACTAATTTCCTGTCAAGGGGCGTGCTGAAGAATCGGGCGATTCAGAATTCGCTTTATACCTTGGGAAGCCTTGAGCTGCAGGTGAGCAGCATTGTGGACGACATGCTGTATGTTTCGAATTATATTCAATTTGACGGCGAACTGAATGCTCTTCTGAAGGAGCTTAACGAGCCTCTGACAGATAATCAGAAGGCGTTGATTCAACGGCGTATTACGGAAAGACTGGAATCGGTTACCAATCTGCTTAGTAAGATGTATGTCACAATCTTAATGAATGAAGGAGCAAGCTACAGCAACTATCCCTTGTTTGACTATAACCCGGCCTCCTTCCGCAACGAGCCTTGGTTTGACAGACTTCCTCAGCTACAGGGATATGAGACTTATTGGGCAGGCACAGAGCCCAATTATCTGGCTTCCGAGAAGCAGGAGAATCCCTTTGTCGTGACCATTGCGCGTACAGTCAAGATATTCTCCGAGCCGCAAGGATATTTTTTTGTAAGCTTAAGTGAAAGGGTGTTCCGTGAGATTTTTCTTAAAGCATCAGGCCTGCAGACAGCTTTTATGACGGATTCGGAGGGGACTATTCTATCCCATCCCGATGCAGGTATGATCAGGAAAAGTATACCAATGGTATCAAATAGTGGTTCGAGCTCCGATGTTGTCAGGATCGACGGACTGGACTATTTGTTGGTAAATCGCATCATGCCCTATTCCAACTGGCGGCTTGTTAGCCTGACCCCGTATAAAGAGGCAGTGGGACAAATTGATCTGATTCAAAAAAGCAGCCTAATCGCCCAGCTGTTGATTTATTCCTTCTTCCTGGTGGTTCTGGCCGCTCTTGTAAGGCAGCTGACCAAGCCCTTGTCAGAGCTGGGCCGCGTCGCGGGAGAAGTAGAAGGAGGCAATCTCGCGGTTCGTTCGGGCATAAGAGGCAGCAACGAAATCGGCAAGCTGGGGCGCTCCTTTGACATTATGCTTGAGCGGATTGAAGAAATGCTTGAGCAAGTCCGGATAGAGCAGGCAACCAAGCGGAAGTTTGAGTTGGCCATGCTGCAGGCTCAGATAAATCCCCATTTTCTGTTCAATATTCTGAATTCCATTCGGGTGAATATTTGGCTTAAGGGAGATCGGGAGAATGCCGAGCTTATCTCGGGGCTGGCGGCCTTGCTTCGCATGACCATTAACAATAAGAATGAGTTTGTCCCGCTATATTACGAGATCGAAATCGTTGTCCATTATATGGATTTAATGAATATGCGCCAGAAGCAGCGGACTGAATATGAGGTGATGGTGGAGGAACATGCGCGGCTTGTGGAAGTCCCCCGATTCTTTATTCAACCTTTAATAGAGAATGCTTATATTCACGGCTTCGCCAATGGGGGCGGCCGGATCAAAATAGCTGCCGTATCCATGCCCGATTATCTGGTGGTTACGGTGCAGGACAATGGTCGTGGCATGACAGCAGAGCAAGTTCACCAATTGTATAAGGGACTTGGGGATGGATTTCAAGAGCGTGCTGAACCGAACCGGAACTTTACCGGCATCGGTCTGAAGATCGTCTATGACCGCATGCGAATTATCTATGGCCCAAGGTACCGGCTGGAGATCGAGAGCGCACAAGGGGAAGGAACGCTTATTCGCTGTGTAATCCCAACAGGAGGGATTGACCATGTATAAAGCCGTATTGGTGGATGACGACTATCCGATGCTCCTGTTCCTGCAGCAGCTTGTCCCGTGGGAGCAATTGAATATAAGACTGGCGGGCTGCTTCGAGAACGGACTGCTCGCGTATGAGCATGCGATGGATGACATGCCGGATATCTTGGTTACCGATATTGGCATGCCTGAGATGGATGGGATTCAATTAATAGATGCGCTGAGGCAGCGTTCTCCCGAGCTGAGCGTGGTTATCCTGACCTGTCATGACGATTTCAAATATGCGCAGCAGGCGGTTAAGCTGAATGTGGCGGATTATGTGCTCAAGGAGTCCCTGAATCCGGAGGAATTAACCCGGATGCTGATAGAAATCAAGCTTCGTCTGGATCAGAAAGCGGAAGCAACCCGCAAATGGCGGCAGCTGGAGGCGGATGCGGCAGCGGCGCTGGACGGGCAGCAGCTTAATCGCAAGCGATTGCTTTCCTTAATCGAGAATCCTCTCTGGGACCGGGAAGCCGGGAAGCGGCAGGCGGAGGAGATTGGAATCAGGCTGGCGAATTGCGGTTATATTCCCGTGCTTTGCTGCATCGACCGGTTCCGGCAGCTTAAGGAGCGGTTTCACTCCAGCAGCCTGCTGTCCTTTGCAGTAGGCAATGTATTCGAAGAGCTGCTGGCCCACCGTCGGGATATCATCTGTGTGCAGGCTGATGAGCGGTCCTGGCTGCTTCTCTTTCCTTATTATGCTTCTGTAAAAGTCAATGAGTACAAGGCTCTGCATGACGTATTGGATGAGGGAAGAAACGCATTGCTTACCTATCTGAAGATATCGGTGACACAGGTTATCGGCTTGCCAGGACGCGATATCTATTCCTTGCAGCTTGCTCTTCGTGACTTGCTTAATAAGGAAGGGGAGCTGTTTTATCTGCCTGAAGGAAGCATCACGCGAGAGCCGGCCTCAGAATGGTCTTCGGTTAGCCTCTTCGATTCTTACCTGGAGGCTCTCATGGAATTTCAGGAGGCCATTATCAGAGGCGGGGAGGGACAATGGGAAGCCGTTCTCAGCCGGTGGCTGAATCATATCAGACATCACAAATTTAAGCCTGAAATTGTAAAAGAATGGGTTATTCAAATCATGCTTGATCTCCGGCTCAAAATTAAAACGATGAATTGGCTGGAATCGCAATATTCGGATGAAGCGTTGAATCGGGGGCTGCTGCAGGCTGCCACACTGGACGAGCTGGGAAGCGCACTACTGGAGCACATCGGGGAGATGGCTGCCTGGAGCGGCAAGCTTGCCTCCCGGACCGTCCGCTCCGAGATCATCGAGGCCCGGAGATATATTATGCAGCATCTCGACCAGAAAATAACCCTCGCCGAGGTTGCGGAGCATCTTCATCTGAATCCCACGTACTTTTGCCGCTTATTCAAACGGGAAACCGGTGAGAACTTTATCGACTTCATCATCCGATCCAAAATTGAAAAGGCAAAAGAACTGTTGGACCGCAGCCACAGCAGTGTTGAGCAGATTTCGGCATTATTGGGCTTTGAGAGCAAAAGCTATTTCATCCGCACCTTTAAGAAGATTACCGGTATGAAGCCCATGGAGTACAAGAACAGGTAAGGCGGCTTCGCCCTTAACGCTCCGGGGTTCTGCTCCGGATACTGGCCAGTTCCGGCGGCTGGCGGCTGCCGGAAATCTGTGAACATAATAGAAGCGGCAGTGAGCATGGCTTAGCATGTTCGCGCCGCTTTGTTATGCATGTGCAATTGTCTAATGACGGGAATGCTTCAATACTTCAGCGATAATATTTTTGACCATTTCAATGGTTTGGGGGTCTTGCTCCACGAGCATGGAGAGGATTTCCTCCATAGCCGCCTCGTTACCGATTAATTTCTCGTACCGATGGGAGTAAATAAAGAACTGATGGACTCCCACATCCAGGCCCATTGCTATTTTTTCCAGGTTCAACAAGGAAATGTTCTTCTCCGCCCGCTCAACGCCACCGATATAAGAAAAGGTAAAGCCGCATCTCTCCGCTAATGCGGTTTGAGATAAGCCCCGAGTTTTTCTAATTTCACGAATCCGTTGTCCTACATTAGCCAGGATTTCAGACATATGCCACACCTCATGTTTGAGTGTAGAGGGAAGGAAGTGTTTAAGAAATACATATATGATAGTCAAAAATAAAAATATTGATACATATAGTAGTTAATTATATAATCAATTGAATAATAGAAGTTTTTTCTAGGGGATGATGGTTCCCGCAGCTACAACAGGAATCCATAAGGGGTGCGGATAACAATGCCGGAAGCGTGGCCGGAATGGATGAAAACGGCTTTTGACTTGCGTTTTTTGGAGCGGGCAATGGAGGCCTTCAACTTGGAGGAGATCGATGGGCTTGCCCAGCAGCAGAAGCAATTGACCGACGAACTGAAGCGCCAGTTAACAACCGAACAGTACCGGCTGCTTCTCCAATGGGAAGAAATGATCAACTGCCGCTGTACAATTGAAAAGGAATGGCTCTACTTTGCGGGACTGAAGGATGGCTTTATGCTTTGGAAGCATCTGCTGAACAGTTCGCCGGATGGTGAGGGGGGCCTGCAATAATCTTGCCGGGGCCTGTAAGCCCGCGGCAAGCAATTCAGGCATGAGGGAGCAGCATAGCAGCAGCAATCACTTGCTGGCAGGTGCGAATGGGGGAGGGGGGGTACAGTTAACGGACGGAAGAGCCTGTTGCTTCCCTAAATGGGGGCAGCAGCTATCAAAATGATAGCTGCTTGCGGGTAGTCCTGACTTTCATTGCACGTATGTTTCCTTAAGACGGACGCCAGGCTTCCAACAACCAGTCAAGAACATTCTTCTTCTTTATTCCTTCGTAATCGGCCGTTCCGAATACATCGTCCAGCGTCAATAGGTATTTGGGATAGTTATCCGTAATCTTACGGAAGGGCGCAAGCTCTCTTTTTAGAGTATCCTCTGCCAATGTGGTTGCCGAAACCTGATAGTAAACGGTCTCCCGTGAATTAACAGCGACAAAATCCACCTCACTGCCGTCATCAAGCTGTCCAACAGATACTTCATATCCTCGCCGAAGTAATTCCAGATAAACGATATTTTCAAGAATATGCCCGATATCGCTGTCCTTGCCTCGCACTAAGATATTGCGCAGTGCAATGTCCACGGCATAATACTTATTTTGCTGGGTGAAAAACTGCTTCCCCTTTATGTTATATCGGACAGCTTCGTAAATGATCAAGCTGTCCATCATCCCGCGAATATACCGGTCTACCGTTTTTTGATCCACGCCTTTTCCTTGAGATTTCAATGTTGCTGCAATTTTTGTGGGAGATACGCGGTTTCCAATGTTGTGCAGCAAGAATTTCGTTACGTTTTCCAACGTATTTACATCCGAGACCTTGAGCCTCGCCACAATATCCTTCAGCAAGACGGTGTTGTAGATATCTCGCAGGTATTCTCTTGATTCTTTGGGTCCATTGTCATATCGAAGAACATATGGGAAAGAGCTTAGCTCCAAATACAGATTAAATTTTTCATTTTTAGAAAGCGTCTTCCTGTCTTCGCCCAAGCCGGAACAGAACTCCGCAAAAGACAGAGGCAGCATCTTGAGCTCCACATACCGACCGGACAGTCGGGTGGCCAGCTCGCCGGACATGAAGTAAGCGTTTGAACCCGTGATATACACATCACAGTTTTCTTTTAAGAACAGGCTATTTACGGTCTTTTCAAACTCATTCACATGCTGTACTTCATCTAAAAAGATATAGTTCATCCGATCCGGCAGCAAGCGTTCCTTGATATAATCGTACAGTGGACGGTAGTCGCACAAGTCCTCATACTCCACATCTTCAAAGTTGAGGAAGACAATTTGATTCTCTTCAACCCCGCTGCGATGTAAATATTCCCGATAAATTTCAAACATCGTGGACTTTCCACAGCGGCGAACGCCGGACACTACCTTGATCAGCTGCTTATCCTTATGGCGTATCAACCATTCCAAATAGGCGGCTCGGTTAATTCTGCGCATGCATTCACCCCCATCTTTAATGTTATTGTACTCCGTAAAAGCAGAAAAATAAAATATTTAAGGAATATATTCCTAATAATTTTATTGTATCCGTATTTTTAGTAATCTATTCCTCGTAGCAGTGGTTCAACCTAGCAGCAGATACTCGCTTGCAGGTGCGAATGGGAAGCTCCCATAAAATCCCCGGCTCCTTCGCACCTCAAATATTATTGAAATAAGTCGATTTATATTTATTCTCGTAAATGTCAAGTTCTATGCTATACTTTTGTTATATTGGAAAAAGGTAGACATCGGTTATTCATCTCTATAATTGATGAATGATGCGTGTTTTTGCTGTCGCACTCCGTATGCGGTGCGTGGATTGAAATTGCAACGTCGTACGCGATTCCGCCGAGTTGACCGGTCGCACTCCGTATGCGGTGCGTGGATTGAAATTCCCTAGACAGGTCGGGCTTATCTCCTAAAATCTCGTCGCACTCCGTATGGGGTGCGTGGATTGAAATCCTGTACCCATGTCCAGTTAGTGAAGATGGCAACAAGTCGCACTCCGTATGGAGTGCGTGGATTGAAATCAGGTAAATCACTGACCACCCGTACAACGGGCGGTTTGAAGCTCGACCCTATAAGGGTCGGAAAACCACAAACCATTCACGCGACGCATCCTTTTCACTAACGTTTCATAGGAGTTTCATGAGTAGGTATGCGTGTGGAGTTCAACCGCTTTAGACTGCATAACCCATCTGCCGACACGGCACTCCTGTTTCAATTCTCGCATGCATAGCATGGGGCTTAATATTTGAGTTACTATTATTCTCATAATGCTGTTCCAGGGTATGGATTAAAATGTCGGTTCAGTTTTGGTGGAACCGGATATTGGATTTGATTTATTTTGTTAATAAGCAGAAAACTAAATTGTCCATTTATTTCCAAATCAAAAACCGCTACATGCAAGGAATTCCTTGCATGTAGCGGTTTTTTCTATAACGCGGCAGGCAGACTAAAACTTGTCTTCTTTCCTCCTGTCTTTCCATTCATCAATTTCCCGCGGGTCCACATTTAAGATTTCGCAAATATGTAGAGCGATATTTACAGTCGGTGAAGTCAGCCCATGTTCAATATTTTGATAGTGTTTAAGGGAGACATTAACGGTTCTACTGATCTGCTCCTGAGTCAACCCTCTTTGATTTCTTGCTTCGCTCAGCTTCATGTTGGGAAACACCCCTGACGGTCCGTTTCTTTTTATCGTATCCAATTGGTGAAATGTTCACCTCGAATAATACTTGGTGAATTATAATGCATATTGTATAATTGAATTATCGATTCAACTAGAAAGCGTACACCAAGGGAGGAAACGATAGTGCCGGAAGCATGGCCGGAATGGATGAAGACTGCTTTTGACTTGCGTTTTTTTGAGCGGGCAATGGAGGCTTTCAATCTGGAGGAGATCAACGAGCTTGCCCAGCTCCAGCAGCAATTGACTCAAGAACTAAAACTCCAATTAACAGCCGAACAGTACCGGCAGATTCTCCAGTGGGAAGAAAATATCAACTGCCGCTGTACAATCGAAAAGGAATGGCTATACTTTGCCGGACTGAAGGATGGCCTTTCGGTTTGGAAGCATCTGTTGAACAGTTCGCCGAATGGGGAAGATGGACTTCTATGATGAATCGAGAAGTATAACGGCGGCAATCATGGCGCACCGGAACGAAGAACAGCAAAATGTGGCGATACGGAAGTGGAAGTATGGATCCCGCTTGTTCCGGCAAGAGCGAGAAGCAAAGACGGATATATGCCTCAGATATAACTCTCAGATGTGGAGCGCGGATTTATAGTGGATGATTTAGTTGAAATGGATAGCAATCAACAATGCGTGTATTCCGTTTGGATATTTGTCGGTAAGCTCGGGTAAGCTGATCAAGGCATGAAGGAAGTCCTTCTCACATAACTGTAGCAAACACTTGCTTGCTGGTGCGAATGTGAAGCTCCCATAAAATCCCCGGCTCCTTCGCACCTCAAATATTGTCGAAACTAGACGATTAATATTCATTTTCGGAAATGTCAAGTTCTATGTTATACTTTCTTTATATTAAAAAAAGGTAGACAGGCATCATTCATCCAGTGAAGAGATGAATGATGTACGTTTTTGCGGTCGCACTCCATATGGAGTGCGTGGATTGAAATAATAATGAATGTGATTCTTGTATTGAAGGCGTCAAGTCGCACTCCATATGGAGTGCGTGGATTGAAATGCCAATTGCCGCAACTGCCGTTTCAATCGACAGTCGTCGCACTCCATATGGAGTGCGTGGATTGAAATCTCATTGACCAACACTCATGCTTTACGTTCGTTGGTCGCACTCCATATGGAGTGCGTGGATTGAAATGTTTTGTCGCCGCATCCCAGTCTCCCGGAACCATTTGTCGCACTCCATATGGAGTGCGTGGATTGAAATCTTTCACAGCTTCCGGCGCTTCACCGTGGAAGGTGTCGCACTCCATATGGAGTGCGTGGATTGAAATCGCAAATGCTTGGACAGGAGCCAAAATCATAAGCACGTCGCACTCCATATGGAGTGCGTGGATTGAAATACATAATCCGGCTGGGGCTGATCGTGTTTATCCCGTCGCACTCCATATGGAGTGCGTGGATTGAAATTCCGCGGTAATCTGCATCAATAACGCCAATTCCGTGTCGCACTCCATATGGAGTGCGTGGATTGAAATCGCTGTCACCCGTTGCCTGGCGTTGTAGGCTATCGTCGCACTCCATATGGAGTGCGTGGATTGAAATACGGACGAACACAACAAACACTTTGATGAAACCGTCGCACTCCATATGGAGTGCGTGGATTGAAATTTTGATCATCTGATCAGTATTTTTTGAAGGAGAAGGTCGCACTCCGTATGGAGTGCGTGGATTGAAATATCACTCCCGGATACCAGCACTCCTTCGAAATCGGGTTGCACTCGGCATGGACTGCGTGGACGTTCCGTGGGTAATGGAAACCTGGATTTGCAACATCCTGAATAAAGGTAGGGTAGCAGAATGAAGGGAAGGTCCCAGTAAGGATCGTATTTAACATATCTTTTTAAATTTTTACGGAAATAAAGGATAGCTAGCGGATGCCTGTTAGAAATACATGACTTGATATAACAACAAAAACCGGCTAAGAGCATGGGATTAGCATGTTTGCGCCGCGGCTTCTTCCAAACTAAGGAAGCCTAGACCTCAAAGAACAAATTACCTAATGACGGAATGTTCTAAATGCTCGTATTGCTAAGAGGACCCAAAGAACAGATGGACGCCTACATCCAAGTTTTTCGTTATTTCCCGGAGGTATAATACAAATCCAAAAGGGAGATTAAACCAGGATCGTAGTGAATGAAGCCTGCTTTTGACTTGCGCTTTTTTGAGCGAGTAATGGAAACTTTTAACTTGGAGGAGATCGATTGCCGGACTGAAAGAAAGAATGGCCTTTCACTCTGGAGGTAACTGTTGAATAATTCGTTCGATCAGCGATAAGACAAGTAAGTTTTTCCACAACTAAATAAACAAAACAGCTGCGCGAACAGTTTACCTGTCTGCGCAGCTGTTTATTCTTTTGGCAAGTTGCGTTGTTTCTGATACTCCTCTTCGACCATACCAATGAACTCCGCAGGAGAAATTGTCATGGCTTCGCATAACTCAAATATTTTACTGATGGAAGGTTCGTTCCTGCCCCTTTCGATTAGGGAAATATACGCCCGATCCACTCTGCACATCCCGGCTAAATCTTCTTGACGAAGGTTGGTCCGGGTTAGTCGTACTTCCTTTAGTTTTGCTCCTATGATAGCCGTTAATAACGGAATGCGTTTTGGTTTGTTGGATGTCTGGCTCAAAAATAAAAACTCCTTTTTCAACCATTATCTGTGTGGTACAATTGTTTCTACAGATAAATTATCCAACATAAAAAATATTTATCAGAATAATTCGTACTGTGAATCTCCGATTAGTACCAAGGAGGAATCAATAGTGCCGGAACTATGGCCGGAGTGGATGAAGTCTGCATTTGACTCGCGCTTTTTTGAGCGAGCTTTGGAGGCTTTCAATTTAGAGGAGATCAATGAGCTTGCCCAGCACCAGCAGCAACTGACTAATGAACTTAAACTCCAATTAACAACCGACCAGTACCGGCAGATTTTCCAGTGGGAAGAAAATATCAACTGCCGCTGTACAATCGAAAAGGAATGGCTATACTTTGCTGGACTGAAGGATGGCCTTTCGCTTTGTAAGCATCTTTTGAACAACTCGCAGGATTAATGAGATTTGCCGATTTCCCATAAGCTAAATTCTGAGGAGGACTACATATATGGTTAGGCGGTATCCTTATTGAACAATAAATCCTATTATTTAGCTTACGAAGATTGTTATCAAAGGTTTTTTGGAGCGGGAGCAGAGCGCTGGAGGCATTCTCCGGATGATGAAGCATTGATTTCCACACTTGAAAAATGGGGCATTTTGCAAGGCAAAAAAATAATCGAGTTTGCCTGTGGTGAATCCTATAGAATAAATGCATATGAAGGAAAGGTTGAGTCTTTTGAGGATTGGGAAAGGATCACCGGCAGTAATTATGATGCACCGGAACGAAGGACAGCAAAATGTGCGCGGGAAGTGATTAAGACATGAAGGAGTCCTTTGTCACGAGGTGCGAATGTGAAGCTCCCATGAAATCCCCGGTTCCTTCGCACCTCAAATATTGTCGAAACGAGACGATTTATATTTATTATCGAAAATGTCAAGTGCTATGTTATACTTTCTTTATATTGAAAAAAGGTAGACAGGCATCATTCATTCCGTGCAGAGATGAATGATGCACGCTTTTGTGGTCGCATTCCATATGGAGTGCGTGGATTGAAATGTTTTCCTCGCGAAGAAATGACGGTAAAGAAACGTCGCATTCCATATGGAGTGCGTGGATTGAAATACTGTCGACACAACCGGCACAGTAAGTCATTTCAGCGTCGCATTCCATATGGAGTGCGTGGATTGAAATTGCTGAATCTCCCTGGTTTGACGTAAATCAGGATGTCGCATTCCATATGGAGTGCGTGGATTGAAATCTCCTCGAAATTAAAGTATAATCGCCATTACTACGTCGCATTCCATATGGAGTGCGTGGATTGAAATTTGCCGCGAAGTTGTTCCACTCGGTGGCTGACACAGTCGCATTCCATATGGAGTGCGTGGATTGAAATATGAATATTTCCGAAATATGCAAAAGAGTGAAGGGTCGCATTCCATATGGAGTGCGTGGATTGAAATAAAGTCAAAACAGGAACCATCCCCACCGGGAAGCGTCGCATTCCATATGGAGTGCGTGGATTGAAATTCCCATGTTTTTGTGATTCTTTAAAAGATCGTAAGTCGCATTCCATATGGAGTGCGTGGATTGAAATGTCTTCCATCTCCGTTGTTTCAAGTACGCAATCATGTCGCATTCCATATGGAGTGCGTGGATTGAAATAGACGTCCTGAGATCAACTTAACCGTCTCTTTCGGTCGCATTCCATATGGAGTGCGTGGATTGAAATTGCCCGTGTCGAACGGTTGACCGGTGCTGTGCCGGTCGCATTCCATATGGAGTGCGTGGATTGAAATCTGTTCCTTTATTTTTTCAAATTGGTCAAGGTCACGTCGCATTCCATATGGAGTGCGTGGATTGAAATATGATGGACACATAGTACGCCCAATGTCCCATCATGTCGCATTCCATATGGAGTGCGTGGATTGAAATGGCTTCAACGTTCGGACCAACGGCGACCGCTGGTGTCGCATTCCATATGGAGTGCGTGGATTGAAATCTTCCAGGATTCAAGACGAACTTTAACATCTTCATGTCGCATTCCATATGGAGTGCGTGGATTGAAATATTGATCCGGCGATTCACCGCCTGATCGCAGCCGAGGTCGCACTCCGTATGGAGTGAGTGGATTGAAATGGTGAAAAGCATGCGGTCTGTTGCCGTGTACTTACCGTCGCACTCCGTATGGAGTGCGTGGATTGAAATCTCAGGGTTTCGTCCGCATCCTCATATAGGCCGTCTGGTCGCACTCCGCATGGGGTGCGTGGATTGAAATTGAATCGAAGTGTAGTGTCTTAAGTCCCTTATCGTGTCGCACTCCGTATGGGGTGCGTAAATTGAAATTTTTTCGGGAATTCGACAAAAGAGACCTACATCTAGTTTTCAAGCAAATGAATGAGCTGCCTCCGAGCCGATATCGAAAGCAGCACGAGCTCGGGAACGGATGAGGGGTTCTTCTCCATTTTGACCGGAATGGTTAAAGGCCGGTTAAAATGGGCTCCTTCCCATATATAACTTTATTCGCCGTCTGCCTCCTTCCGATACTCTCCCGGCGTAGCCCCGACCACCTGCTTAAAACGCCTGATGAAGCTGGTTACGTTATAGTAGCCCACTTCAAGGGCAATATCCCGAAGCGGAAGCTTTGTAGTTGTGAGCAGGCGCTTGGCCCGTTGAATTTTCAGCGAGGTGTCGTAGTCGGAGATGGTCAGTCCGGTCTGATCCTTGTAGTATTGGCTCAGATATGCCTGCGACATTTCAAAATGGTCGGCCATCATGCTGACACTGAAGTCAGGAACTCTGTAATGCTCCTCAATATATGCATTCATCCGATCCACCAAGGTTTGCCTCTTCATTTCTTTTTGCTTGTTTAGCCATATGCTTACTTCATGACTGACGGTCTTGATCGCATCTGCCATCTCGTCAATTGTCTCAAATTCCTTCAGGCTGAATACATCGGAAAGGCCAGCTTTGAAACCGTCGCTTGTTTTCTTCATATCGTCCAAGGCCTGATCGACCGTGCATATAATATCAAAGCAGATCAGCCGAGCGGCGAGGAGCGAAGCTTTGCCGGTCTTTAGGCTGCCCACCACCTCATTGAGCAGTTGATCCACTTGATCCCAGCGGCCTTGCTTGATGGACAGGCTGAGCTTCTCCTTCTGTTGACCGGAGTACAGATCACCGGGAAAATCCATATTCATGTCGGCAAAATAAATGGACTGCCCGATTCCTCTAATCAAACGGTAGTCAATCGCCGCCTGAGCTTCAAGGTAACACTTGGGGATCTCGACGGAAGATCCGCGGCTGCCGCTGACGCCCATTGTAATAAGCCCTTGGCTCAATGCTGACAGCCGTGTCTTGATGCCTTCCAACGTACCATGGAGCCGATCGCTTTCCATGGGCTCATGGGATACGAGAAATACGAGCTTTCTTTGCTCCAGCTCATTTCTTACATGCACTTGAACGTTCCCCTTCAACTCCGGCTCCAGAACCGAGTGCCATTCTATCTCCTCCAAAGAAGCAAGCTCCCTCCCATGAAAATAGAACGCAGCTATTAGGAACGCAGGTTTGTCCAGCGTAATCCCCGCCTGTTGACCCTGGTCATGAATTTGTACGATTGATCGGAAAGCCCCTATAAACAGCTTGTACAGGAAATATTCCTGCGCCATTGCTGTATGATCCATCAGTTTCTCGTTCAATTCACGGTTCTGTCGACTGAAATAATGGAGGGTTCCACGGACCGCGTCCAGCTCGTTGATCGAGTCGGCCTTTCCTTCCCATAAGCTATCGGTATATTTTTTCAGCTCATGAATGGGCCTGTAGTAATGTTTAGAGAAATGCCCACCACAACGGCTCCCAGCAACAACAGCAGGCTGGCTGTAGACAAGAAAGCAAGCTTGGCCGTGGACACCTTTTGCAGAGCCTGGGCTTGGGGAATCAGAGTGACATACTTCCAGTCTGTCTGATCCGACTTTACGCAGGAGAGTAGATAAGTTTGGTTATCCAGTTCGATGGAGCTTGTGAGAAAACGGCTATCCGAAACGTGATCAAGCCATTTCTCAGGGGGCAGATTTTCGTCTGCAAGCAATGAGGCAATGATCTGATTGTGCTCATCCAGGATATACGAATTGCCAGCATGCTGGTTGTTAACATCCAATAGCAGCTTAGTTATGGATTGCTCGGGAACCTGAAGAAGAAGGGTTCGATTGGGATTTAATCCGGATACCGTAAGCGGATACATAAATGTGACTGTGCGCACCTGTTCCCCCTTTGAGATTTCGGGAATAATCCATTCGGCAGGGCGAACCTTCGGTGCCGACAGTGAATTCAACTCCTCCACAAAATCTTCGTGGCTCCAGGAGGGGTATTTGGACACCCTTTGATTCATCATTTCAAGCGAGATGGAACTGGTGGAGGAATACAAATACTGATCGCCGCGGTAGTACAGGAAGATTTCGGAGAAGAAGCTATTGGTTACCGCATAGTTGTTCAGGTCTTTGATGATATCAAGAGCGCCCAGCGGCTTGTCCAAAAAGCGGTAGTGATTGTCGATCTGGCGGAGGGTAATTTGGGAGCCGATATTTTGCAATTGCTGCAGCTCGGCGTCAACGATGCTTCTTGCCCGGTCCAGCTTGTTCAGGTTGGCTGCCAGAATCTCCTCTTGGAAGCTGCGTATGAAATTCAAATAAATCACTCCGCCCAACACCAGCAGCGGGAGCAGCAGAAGGATCATATAGGAAGCCAGATGCTTGTAAAAAAATTTGTGCGAGCTCGGAAGGAGTCTCATCTGTTTTCACCCGCCTTACGAAGTGCGAACCTGGTGCTAGGGCCTGTCTTCAAACCCGCTTGAGGGCATCTTTCACCGCCTTTTCGCCCCTTGCTTCGTTACTTCCGCTTGGACCGGGGTCCCCGGTACGTCTTCGCGAAAGTGCCTTGCCTGGAACGAAAATTCGGCAAAATCTGCTCCCCTCGGAGTTTGGAGACAGCCCCTAAAGTATCTTGGTCAGATTATTATAGAGAAAATGCGCGGCCCAAGGCAATATGCATTTCATTTCCCCTTTGCAGTTGATCGCAAGGACGTCTGCGTTTCTGTGCTTTTACCGCTATTGTACTGAAAAATCAAATGAAATGTAAGCGTTATATAAAGTGTAAATATACAAGCGTCTCCCTCTTTATGTATTATCAATCTGCGCACATAACTTAATGAGGGAGTGAAATAAGGAATGAACGGCAAGAGGATTAACGAGGAAGCCGTCCTGCGGCCTGAACGGTTTCAGGATATTGATCTTGGCGATAAATCCGTCTATGAAGCAGCGTTCGACCATGTGCTCCGCAAAGTGGATGAGGGGATGAAGGAATTCGGCAGCCCATTCATCTATCCGGCCCCCAACAGTGTGAACGGACGCTACGAAGGAACGGAATACTACAGCTGGACCAACAGCTTCTGGACGGGGCTAGTCTGGCTTTGCTACGAGATGACCGGAGCCGACAAGTACAGAAGCTTCGCGGAGAAACAGATTGAAACGTATTATGACCACCGGATGAAGCACAGGATTGAAACCGACAATCACGATATCGGGTTCGTGTATACGCTATCTTGTACGGCGGCTTACAAATTGACGGGAAATGAGGCTGCCAGACATCTGTCCTTGCAGGCGGCGGAGCTATTGGCCGACAGGTTCCTGGAAAAAGCGGGGGTCATTCAAACCCACGGCAGTCTGGATGATCCCGAGCTTAGAGGCAATTTTATTGTCGATTGCAGCATGAATGTCCCCCTGCTGTTCTGGTCCAACCGGATCACTCCCAATCAGCGCTGCTATCATGCCGGGTATACGCATATGAAGCAGGTGATGAATCACAGCGTAAGAGAATCGGCCGCGGCCTATCATCTGTGCAAGCTGGATGACAGGGGCTTGCTGCGAAGAGTGGAGGCAGGTCAAGGCTGGTCCATAGACGGATGCTGGTCCCGGGGGCAAAGCTGGCTCATGTATGGCTTTCCGCTGGCTTACCGGTATACGGGGGATGACAGCTTTATCGATACGGCCCGCAAAGTAAGCCATTACTTTCTGAACCGGCTGCCTGAGGACGATGTTTGCTGCTGGGATCTATGCTTTACGGACGGCAGTGAATTGCGGGACAGCTCGGCGGCGGCCATCGCCTCCTGCGGCTTGCTGGAGCTGGCCGGGCACCTTCAGGAGGAGCCGGCCCTCCAGGAGCTGTACCGCAAGGCGGCTTACAGGATCATACGCTCGCTGTCGGAAAACTACACCACCGCCGGATCGCCTGGTTCCAACGGTATACTGGCGCATGCGGTATATTCGTATTTCTACGGGATGGGAGTGGATGAAAGCTGCATTTGGGGCGATTACTTTTATGCCGAGGCTCTGGTGCGCATTCTCCGGGATTGGAAATCTTATTGGTGATTGTCCGGGCCTTTCAAGGCCCGGTGAAAGAAATCAAAGAATAGGAGACCTGCCATGAAAAAGCTTTGGGGCACATGGATGAAGCAAGTTATGGCGAGTATATGCGTATTGTTGCTGCTGACTTCCGCTTTGCCGCCTTTTCCGGGAGGTGGAGGGGGCAAGGCCCAGGCGGCCGGAGCCAACCTGCTGGTTAATGGCGGCTTCGAGACGCTGGCAGGCGCAGGTGATCTGAGCGGCGGCTGGACCGACTTCAAGGCGACGGGCTGGAGCATCTGGAAGGCCTCGGGAAACTCAGTTGTAACCGCCACTTATGGAGAAAGCTATGCCGGAGGCCGAAGCCTGCGTATATCCGCGCAAGCTTCAGCGAAGACGACAGTCAGCAGCATTGCTCCATACGCGCAAGTTACACCGGACGGATATTACCGCCTGTCGGGTTGGGTCAAGCGGGAGAACATCTCCAACAAAGTATTTTTGCAGGTTTTTTTCCGTGACCAATCGGGACAGGTTCTTTCGCAAAAGGATTCACTTGTCCTGAACGGAAGCGGCGATTGGCAGCTCCTGGAGCAAGTGGTTCAGGCTCCGGCGAACGCGGCGGCAGCCAATGTGACCGTCTATTATGATACGGGTACGGGAACCGCATGGTTCGACGAACTGGCTTTGACCCCTTACATTCCTGACCCGGCTATTCAGTTGTCGGCGGTCAGCAATACACTGTTGGTTGGCGAAGCGACGGATCTGCTGCTGACTGCCAATTATGAAACCGCTTTATTATCTCAGGCTCAGTGGAGCAGTTCCAACCCTCAAGTAGCCGCCGTCACCGGGCAGGGACATGTTATTGGAGTTAACCCCGGGGAAACGGTCATCACCGCTGTCTTATGGGATCAGGAGACGGAACGGGAGCTGCGTGCGGAGATGGCTATGGAGGTTCAGGCAGAAGGGCCCAATCTGCTGGTTAACGGCGGCTTCGAGACGCTGGCAGGCGCAGGTGATCTAAGCGGCGGCTGGACCGGCTTCAAGGCAACGGGCTGGAACATCTGGAAGGCCTCCGGCAGCTCTGTGGTGACCGCCGTCTACGGGGCAAGCCACGCGGGAAGCCGCAGCTTGCGCATCCATGCGGAGCAGACTGCGAAGACGACGGTCAGCAACGCCCAGGCAGTGGCGATTGTTCCAGGAGAGCATTATCGCCTGTCGGGTTGGGTCAAGCGCGAGAACATCTCCAACAAAATATTTTTGCGGATTTATTTTCATGATCAGTCGGGAACGCAGCTTTCCTATGCGGATTCAGCCGTGCTGAACGGAAGCGGCGATTGGCTGCTGGCGGCGCTTACGGTTCAGGCTCCGGCAGAGGCTGTGAAGGCCAATATAAACGCCTATTTCGATACGGGGATGGGAACCGCATGGTTCGATGAGCTGAGCTTGAAGCGGTATATTCCGGAGCGAAGGATTGCCGTGTCCGGCAGCAGCCATCTGGTTGCAGGTGAAGCCGCAGCGCTTGAACTGAGCGCCAGTTATGAAGGCGCTTCCCTGTCCGAGGCCCAATGGGCCAGCTCCAACCCCCAGGTTGCATCGGTAAGCGAAGAGGGCCGGGTTACGGCGTTGTCTGTGGGAGAGACGGTTATCTCGGTTGTGCTGTGGGACAGTGAGCTGCTGCGCCAGTATGAGGCGGAGCTTACTGTTCATGTCGCAAGCGGATATCCTGATTTATTGCAAAATGGCGGATTTGAGGAGACGGATACCCCGCCTCCCGGCAGCAACTGGTCGCAGAAGCGGGCATTAAACTGGAGCAATCCTTGGCTTCCCAACGGAACCCCGGTGGTTACAGTCGACGCCCAAACGGCGCATTCGGGCAGCCAATCTCTTAAAATCTCGGCGCAAGCAGCCTCCCGGGCAACCACCACGCAGTCGGTTCCCGTTGAGAGCGAAGCGTACTATCGGGTCGGCGCCTGGGTCAAAACAGCCAATATGCAGCCGAGCGCGTTTCTGCGCATCTATTTCGACAAAGCGGATGGTACGGCCATTAACTTTGTGGACACATCGGCTATTGGAGGCACGCGGGATTGGACTTATGTCCAGGGGATCGTACAAGCTCCGCCGGAGGCCGCCAAGGCCGGAGTAGCCGCTTATTTCAGCCTGGGTACGGGGACGGCGTGGTTTGACGATGTCACTATGCACAAAATCATCCCCCCCGCCAGCATCAGCCTTGAGCCAAGATTGGGGTTTGTCGGCATCAACGGGACGCTTGGGCTGAATCCGGTATTCGTACCGGCTTACGCCACGGAGCGGGGCCTGGTCTGGAGCAGCTCCGATGACACGGTTGCCTCTGTAGCGGATGGAGCTGTGACAGGCGTATCGGCCGGCTCCGCTGCTATTGAAGCGCGGACTGCGGACGGACGCTTGACGGCCCGGGCGATTGTGGCCGTTGGCTCGCAGCCGAAAATGCTGGACATCGGGGACTTCACGGCAGCCGCTGTAGAAGAACAGGCGGCAACGGGAATATTGCCCGCCACTGACGGCCAGGGTGTGCCGCTTGTCTATTACATCCTGGACGCCCCGGCCAATGGCGTGCTTCATCTCGAAGCAACCGGCGCATGGGTCTATTATCCCGATGCCGGTTTCAGCGGAGCAGACCGCTTTACGGTGGTGGCGGCCAGTACGGACGGGGGACTCGGCGTGGCAGCGGCAACCGTCAATATCGGGAGAGCGAACCATCCTCCGGTTATGGAGACGCAGGTCATTTCCGTGCCGGACAACACCACATACACGGGCAGCTTCCAGGGAAGCGACCCCGACGGCGACACTGTTGCGTACAGCATTGCCACGCCGCCCGACCACGGAAGCCTTCAGTTGAGTGGAGCGGAGTGGAGCTACACACCCGCTGCCGATTACATCGGGTATGACCGCTTTACGGTTCGCCTAACCGACGTTCATGGCGCCGTGGCCGAGTCAGAGCAGAAGCTGATGGTGGTGATGAGCCGCGACAGCATTGCAGGGCTTCTCGCCAGCCTCCAGGGAACGCGGCAGCCGCGGATCATCGCGGGCGCAGGAGGCTTTGAGCGGATCAGCACCCTGTTGACAGCATCAGATCCGTATATAACGGCTTGGTTTGCCAAGGCGAAGGCCAACGCGGACCAAATCCTGGAGCTGCCTCCCTCCATCTATGAAAAGCCGGACGGCATGAGGCTGCTGGAGGTAAGCCGCCGTGTGCTGGACCGTGTGGAGACTCTTGCCATGACGTATCGGTTGACCGGCGACATGCGTTATGCCGAACGGGCTTGGGCAGAGCTGGAAGCCGTGTCGGCCTTTCCGGACTGGAATCCGTCGCACTTCTTTGACACGGCCGAGATGACAGCGGCTGCAGCCATCGGGTATGACTGGCTGTACGACTATTGGACGCCCGAGCGGCGGACCGCCCTGCGTCAGACCATCGTCGAGAAGGGGCTCCAGCCCGCGCTGCCCTATTACCGCAATAATCTGGAATGGGCGCAAAGTACGACAAACGCCAATTCCGTGATGAACGGCGGTCTGGGCATGGGGGCGCTGGCGATTGCCGGGGATGATCCGGCGTTATCCGGCCTGGTTGCCGAAATTCTTGCCCACGGCGTTCGCTTGCTGCCCTTGATGGTGGAGGAATACGGTCCCGACGGCGCATGGAATGAAGGGCCGACCTACTGGGATTACGGCACCTCGTACCTTGTTTATTTCCTCAGTTCTCTTGAGAATGTGCTTGGCAGTGATCTGGGCTTTACGGGCATGCCCGGCATGAGAGAGACGGCGGGCTTCCCCATGCATATGACAGGACCCAACGCTTCCTTCAACTTTGCCGATGCCAATCCGGCCTATATTCATTCGCCGGCGCTGCTCTGGTTTGCCGCCAAATACAACGATCCGGTGTATGCCTGGTATCACAAGTCAATGGCGGACCGGGTTGCCAACGGAGTGCTGGATATGATTTGGTACCGGCCCGAGCTTTACGCCTCGGCGCAGCCTTCGCAACAGCTGGACGCCTATTACGGCCAGGTGGAGACCGCCGCTTTCCGAAGCTCATGGAATGACAGCAACGCCGCTTTTGTCGCCTTTAAAGCAGGGGACAATCAGGCGACCCATGGTGATCTGGACATCGGTTCTTTTGTATTCGACGCACTTGGCTACCGCTGGATTTCCGATCTTGGGCTGGACAACTACAACCTGCCCGGTTATTGGGATAATGGCAGTGACGGAGGCCGCTGGGCATTATACCGCAAGCGGGCGGAGGGGCATAATACGCTGCTGATCAACCCGGACAGGGGACCGGACCAGGACCCGCTGGCCAAGGCAGCGGTGCAAAGCGTCTATTCCGGTGAGGCCGAGGCTTGGGCTGTGATGGACATGACCCCCGCTTACAAGAAGGATGCGGTGTCGGTCAGAAGGGGCTTTCGGCTGGACAATGGCCGCCGGGAGCTGCTGGTTCAAGACGAGATCAAGAACAAAACCCGCTCGGAGGTGCGGTGGCAGATTCATACGCAGGCGCGGGTGGAGCTGTCGCCGGACGGCAAAACGGCAACCCTGCGCATGATCGACCGCAGCTTGCAACTGAAGCTGCAATCGCCTTCGGCAGCGGTATTCTATACCGCGCCCTCGGAGCCGCTGCCGTCGTCGCCGAACCCGCCGGGACAAGCGTCCAACAGCGCCTATTCCGTAATCGGCATTCATTTGCCTGCAGCTCTTGAGGAGACCATCGCCGTCCGGATGATTCCGCTCATGCCGGGACAGGAGCCGGCGGCGGAGCTGCTGCCGGTGGTGCCGATAGCGCAATGGGCCATCCCCACGCAAACCATGTCTGCACTGGCAGGCATATGGGTAGATGGCGAGCTGCTGGGCGGCTTCCAAAGCAGCAAACGCTTATACGAAATCAGCCTGCCCCAGGGAGCGTCCATACCCGGGATAACGGCAGCGGGAGAGGATGCCGGAGCCGTGGTGCAGGTGACGCCGCCTGTCTCTCTTCCCGGCGCAGCGGTTATTCGCGTGGAGACTCCCGGCAAGCTGGCGAATGAATACCGCCTGAATTTCACCATTTCACAGGCGATTGGTCTGCCGATGGACAAGACCGAACTGCCGGTAATGGCGGTGACGGCCAATAACCACGATCAGAATTATGTGCCGGAAAATACCCTTGACGGCAATCTAGCCGGGGAGTCCCGCTGGACGGGTATCGCCGGCGATTGGATCAGGTTTGATCTGGGCGGGATGAAGCAGGTTGACGGCATTGCCATTGCCTTCTTAAGCGGCAACGCCCGCAAGACTATCTATGATGTGGAGGTGTCCGAAGACGGCGAGAATTGGGAGACGCTGGTCAGGACAGCAAGCACAGGCGAAACGCTGGATTATGAATATACGGAGCTGGGGGGCGCCTTGGCGAGATATGTCCGTATTTTCGGCTACGGCAATACCATTAGTCAGTATACGAGCATAACGGAGGTCAAGCTTTTCGGCTCCGATATCCTGCCGCCGGACCCGGAGCCGGGCACGCCGGATACACCGGATAAACCGGATAAACCGGATACACCAGATACACCAGATACACCAGATACACCGGATACACCGGATACACCGGATACACCGGATACACCGGATACACCGGATACACCGGATACACCGGATACACCGGATACACCGGATACACCGGATACATCAGATACACCGGATACACCGGATACGCCGGATACACCAGATACACCGGATACGCCAGATACACCGGATACGCCGACGGCGGACCTCACACCGGACTCCGCATCGGAGTCCGGGAAGCAGGCACAGGATACGCTGAAGCTGGATCTGGCGTGGGCAGAGAGAGCATTGCAGGCTGACGGTGGAATGATCGTCGATCTGGATGGCGGCCGCCAGGGCGGCAAGCGTTTGGCAGGCGTCGCCCTGACGAAAGAGGCGGCTGGGCACATTCAGGCAAGCGGGAAACCGCTTGTTCTCCGGACGGCAGGCGCAGAATGGACCATTCCGTTGGATGGGGTGGAAGCAAGCCAAGGCGTTGAGGCTGCGGTGCTTGTTGCGCCGGCTCCTGCAGCCGGCCTGCCTGTCCGTACGCGGGGCTACCAACTGTACAGCCTGCAGTTGCAGGATGGCACCGGCAAACCCTTGCAGACGGCAGCAACGCTGCACATCGGCGCGGCAATAAGCGCTTCGCTGGACAGGGATCTGCTTGTTGTCTACGGACAAACGGCGGTCGGGGGCTGGAGCTATGTCGGAGGCCGAATGGAAGGGGATGTGTTGAAATGGGCCTCTTCCGATTGCAGCGCCTTTCTGGTAGCGGAATCGACGGCTACTTATGCCGACATCGCCGGCCATTGGGCCAAGCGCACCATTGAAATTATGGCAGCCCGGCAGCTGGCCCAAGGTATGGATGACGGCCGGTTTGCACCGGAGAAGGCATTAACCCGAGCCGAGGCAGCGGCGCTGCTCGCCCGACTCCTGAAGCTGAAGGCAGGCGATGCCGAATTTGCGGATGTGCCCGTCGGCAAGTGGTATGCCCAGGAGATCGGAGCCGCCGCCCAGGCCGGTCTGATCCGGGGAGACGGCGGGCGCTTCCGCCCGGAGGAGGCCGTCACCCGGGAGGAATGGGCGGTCATGATCATGAGAGCATATGACGCGGCCGGCGGCGAAGCAAGCAGCCGCAGCCGCGGACAGTTCCGCGACGGCTCCGGGGTTTCGCCGTGGGCTGCCGATGCGGTACGGCAGGCACAGTTATTGGGGCTAATCGAGGGGCAGGAGCAGGATTTGTTTGCCCCGAAGAACAATACTACCCGGGCGGAAGCCATGACCGTGCTGCTCAGACTGATGAACGTCCTGCCCGAATAACAGTTGCGCGGATTCACGGCAAATATGGAACGCCGCAATTGGCAATATGCAATTGATCTCCCGTTTGCAGTTGATCGCCTGCGGCGCGCGGAAGACCTCCGGGTGCGGCGCCGCAGCGAAATCCTGATAGGATGCAAACAGTAAATAAAGTGTGAATATACAAATGTCCTTCCCTTTTGTATTGTCGAATTGTATACACATCTTGCGAGGGAGTGAGGATATGAAGCAACTGGCGGATACCGGATATGTGCCCGGAGACAAGGTCCCTTCGAGTATTCCGGCAATAAAGAAAGGGCTCGCCATCCGGCTTATCCGGGATTACCAATTATACCTGCTGGCCCTTCCGGCAATCGCTTATTTGTTTATTTTTAATTATGTTCCGATCTACGGCATTCTGATTGCCTTCAAGAAATTCAATGCCGTTCAGGGGATTTGGGGAAGTGATTGGGCGGGATTCGAGCATTTCCGGCGATTCTTCCACTCTTATCAGTTTGGGCCGATTCTCCGCAACACCATCGGTTTAAGCTTGTATCAGCTGGCGGTAGGATTTCCCATTCCCATTATGCTTGCGCTTTTGCTGAATCAGACCCGGAACAAACGCTTCAAGTCATTGGTGCAAACGGTTACGTATGCGCCCCATTTTATCTCCATTGTCGTGATGATCAGCATGATTTTTATTTTTCTGTCTCCCCGGACCGGCTTTGTTAATCACCTGCTGACCTTCTTCGGGCATGAGCCTGTCCTGTTTATGGGAGATCCCGCTTATTTCAAAACCATATACGTCCTCTCGGGCGTCTGGCAAAATACGGGCTGGGGCAGCATTATTTACCTGGCAGCACTGGCTTCCATCAATCCGGAGCTGTATGAAGCGGCAAGGGTGGACGGGGCCAGCAAGTGGCAGCAAATTCTGAAGATTGACATTCCAAGCATCATGCCCACCGCTGTGATTCTGCTGATTCTGAATGTAGGCCATATTATGGATGTGGGCTTTCAGAAGGTCTTTCTGATGCAGACGCCTCTTACTGCCGCGTCCCAGGAAATCATCAGCACCTATGTCTACAAGGTGGGCTTGATCAACACGGACTACAGCTATTCCGCAGCCATTAACCTGTTCAATACCGTTATCAATCTGGTGCTGCTGATTACGGTCAATCAGGTGGCCCGGCGCGCTTCGGACACAAGTCTTTGGTAGAGAGATAAGGGAGGAACTGGCTATGAACGGAATCAAGCTCTCAAGAAGCGACCGCATCTTTGAATGGATCAATTACACCATCCTTACCGCTGTTCTGCTGGCGGTATTGTATCCGCTTTATTTTGTCGTTATCGCTTCCTTTTCCAATCCCACCTACGTCAACAACGGTTCGATGGTCTTTTGGCCAAAGGGCTGGATGATACTGGGATATCAAAAGGTGTTCCAGTATGCGGATGTGTGGATCGGCTTCCGCAATACCATCTTGTACACCGTGCTTGGAACCGTGCTGAATGTGGCGGTGACCATGGGCATTGCCTATACGCTGTCACGCAAGTCCTTTCTGGGGAAGAAGGCGCTGATGATCTTTATCCTTATTCCCATGTTTTTCGGCGGCGGACTGATTCCCACCTTTCTGGTGGTCAAGGGCCTCGGTCTTTACAATACCTGGCTGGCCATGATCATCCTGGGCGCAGTCAATGTTTTCAATGTGATTATTGCCAGGACATTCCTTCAATCCTCCATTCCGGAAGAGCTGTACGAGGCGGCGCAAATGGACGGATGTGATCATTTCACCTACTTTTTTAAGATTATCCTGCCGCTGTCCAGCTCCATTATTGCCGTGCTGCTCCTGTATTACGGAGTGGGCCACTGGAATGATTTTTTTACCCCGCTGATTTATTTAAATGATAAAAATTTATTTTCACTTCAACTGGTTCTGCGGGGGATTTTGATCCAGAGCACGATTCAGACCGACCTGCTGGACGCCGAGGATGCAGCCCGCAAGCAAATGATGGTGGAGCAAATTCAGTATGCGCTCATTATCGTCACCAGTCTGCCGATTCTGGCCGTCTATCCCTTCTTGCAGAAGTACTTCGTCAAAGGGGTCATGATCGGCTCGGTCAAGGCGTGAACGGCTCCGGTTAAGATTAGCTTTCGGCTGCAGGGATGTTATCCTTGAGCATATATCATTTCAGACATTTAAGGAGGGTCATCAATGAAAACAACCATCTTATTGCGCGCCGGCCTGGCGACGCTGGCTTCCGCTTTGATCTTAAGCGCTTGCAGCGACAACAGCGGCAGTGAAGCGGGGAAAAGCCCGGCTGCATCCGCAAGCGCCGACAACAGTGTACCGGAAACGGGGCTGCCGCTGTCCAAGGAGCTGCAAAGCATCAAATTGGTCACGGTTATTGACGACGGCAAACCGCCCAACAAGGATATCCGCTTCTGGCAGAATCTCGAAAAGGAAACCAATGTGCATGTAGAATTCCAGGATATCAATGTCAGCCAATGGAAAGAAAAAAAGAGCCTGATGTTTGCCAGCAATGATCTTCCGGCCGCCATTCTCGGCCACGCCAGCCTTACCGATATCGAGCTGCTGAACTATGGCTCCCAGGGGCAATTGATTCCTCTGGAAGGGCTGATTGAGAAGTATGCGCCGAATTTGAACAAGGCATTCAAGGAATATCCGGAGCTGAAGAAGGAATTGACTGCTCCCGACGGGCATATCTACGCTATCCCATCCTTTGATGACGGTCTTGTGCCGGATGCCGCCTTTCCTCTTTTTATCAACAAAAAATGGCTGGATCAACTGGGTATGAAGGTGCCGACAACCACGGAGGAATTCGAGCAAGTGCTGCTGGCCTTCAAGCAAAAGGACCCCAACGGCAACGGCAAGGCCGATGAGATTCCGCTGACCACCGGGTCGACTTGGGGATATTTCTCGCAGATGTTCGGCTCATTCGGACTGGTCGACGATTATAATACCCACATGGCGCTGGTGAACGGCAAGGCCGTCCACACGGCGTCCCAGCCCCAGTTCAAGGAGGCCATTCAGTATTTCCGCAAGCTTCAATCCCAGGGGCTAATCGATAATGAAGCCTTCACCCAGGACAGCAAGGTGCTGACCTCCAAGCAAAAAACGGTGCCGCGGATCGTCGGCGCGTTCCAAGGCTGGCGCAGCTCGGCATGGGCCAATAATCCGGAGGAAACCAACGACTATGTGGTAGTCCCCCCTCTCAAAGGACCGAAGGGCGATCAGGCATGGCCGAGAAATACGACAGGCTTAACGGCACGGGGATCTTTTTCCATCACCAAGAATGCCAAAAATCCGGAGCTGCTGATGAGATGGGCCGACAACCTGTTGGCGGACGACAACGGCATGATGCTGACTTTTTCTTTTCGGATGGGGGATACCATCGAGAAAACCGCCGACAACAAAATCAAGATTTTGCGGGCGCTGGATTGGAATAATCCCGATGAAAGCCTGAATTCGCCTACCACCTCCTCCAAAATGAATTTTATGACCAAGAGCAATTCCCAGCGGCTGCTGGACGTTCCTGCCCATATGGTGGAGAAGCAAGGCTTCGATAAGCTGTACACCCAATACCTGGCCGCCAAATTCCCCAACGTATTCTTCAGCAAGGAAGAATCGCAGAAGATTGCCACTATCGGCAATGATCTCAATACGTATATCAATAGCATGTACGCCAAATGGATCATGAGCGGCGGGATCGAAAACGAATGGGACGGCTATCTCAAAAAGCTCAATGATATGGGCTTGAAGGATTATATAGCCGTCTATCAGGCAGCGCTGGACAGATACCAGACCCAATAATAGATGGTATTGCAGCTGTTTCATAAGGTATAGATGATCCAGGGATGCACCTATTTCCATTTGGATAACAATCGGTGAAAAGCTTATTGTGCAAGGATGAAAGTTATAACGAGGGACAGGGGCAACATGGCGAAATGATTGCCATGTTGCCCTATCTTTTTAAGACAGGAAAATGGAAAATCAATGCGAAAGACTGGGGCGAAAAGCCAAAGCAGGGCCAGTCACGACCGTTGGGGGTGCGTGCCTTTTTGCAGTAATTTATATGGACGAATAGAGGTAATGGATTCATGGAAGTAAAAGCTATTGTAGTCCCCCGCTTACTGGTGCGAATGTGAAGCTCCCATAAAATCCCCGGCTTTTTCGCACCTCGAATATTGTCGAATTATGCTGAATATTATTTATTTTCGTAGATGTCAAGATCTGTGCTATACTTTCTTTATATTGGAAAAAGATAAATCCCCATTATTCATCTCTATAGCCTATGAATGATGCACACTTTTGCTGTCGCATTCCGTATGGAATGCGTGGATTGAAATGAACAACCCCCATCCGTACTTTACGTCGTTAATCGCGTCGCATTCCGTATGGAATGCGTGGATTGAAATATGTTCCTTAGTACCGGGTATACCTGACTTGAGCGAGTCGCATTCCGTATGGAATGCGTGGATTGAAATGGCAAGGATGAAAGCGGCAGAAGGTTATACACAGAGTCGCATTCCGTATGGAATGCGTGGATTGAAATATCGTTAGTAACAACCTCTGACCGGGGGATACAAGGTCGCATTCCGTATGGAATGCGTGGATTGAAATCATTGCCGTCCAAGTTTTATCCGAAACCCGTCATCGTCGCATTCCGTATGGAATGCGTGGATTGAAATTCTGCCAACAGCTTTTCATAGTCTTCATCCTCGTTGTCGCATTCCGTATGGAATGCGTGGATTGAAATTCTCCCCCAATCTTAACATACAGATTCACCATTACAGTCGCATTCCGTATGGAATGCGTGGATTGAAATAGTTATCTCCATAAACTGGTCATTATCGATGAGCTGGTCGCATTCCGTATGGAATGCGTGGATTGAAATCTGAACATGCAGCGGAATTTTATCTTCTGGCGGAATGTCGCATTCCGTATGGAATGCGTGGATTGAAATTTATCGCCGGGGTCTTGGTATTGCTGGATGTGCCGGGTCGCATTCCGTATGGAATGCGTGGATTGAAATCCTCTTAAGGGGGCTATCCCCTACTTTGATCCGCTGTCGCATTCCGTATGGAATGCGTGGATTGAAATGTGTTCTTCCTTGTGCGGAAACTCAAAAAGGTGTTGTCGCATTCCGTATGGAATGCGTGGATTGAAATGCCCTGCTGAAGTGCCGGATAGCAGCTGAGGAGACAGTCGCATTCCGTATGGAATGCGTGGATTGAAATTCCAATGTTTTGGAACGGTACCGCTTCGGAACGGTCGCATTCCGTATGGAATGCGTGGATTGAAATTTTTAGTAACGGCGGCTCCGATTTCTTCTGAAGGGTCGCATTCCGTATGGAATGCGTGAATTGAAATGTGTTAAATTCAGAGCGGGTAATTATATGCACAGGAGGAATTATTTTGGATAATAAGCCCTACTATTTAGCATACGAAGACCGTTATCAAAAGGTTTTTGGAGCGGGAGCAGAGCGCTGGGGGCATTCTCCGGATGATGAAGTATTGATTTCTACACTTGAAAAATGGGTTCATGATAACCACTTGCAAGGCAAAAAAATTATTGAATTCGCCTGTGGCGAAGGTGCTTGCGGAGTTATTTTATCAAGGCTTGGGTGTATGTACCACGGCGTTGACATAGCCCCCTCAGCAGTAGAAAAATCCAAGGCTGCACTTAGAGAGTTTCCCCATGCAATGGTTTCACAACTTAATATGGTCAATGATCAAATAGACGGCACTTTCGACGCAGCTTTGGATGTCATGGGACTCCACATGTTGGTAACGGATGCGGACAGAAGCAATTATCTTGAAAAGGCTTGTTACTCTTTAAATCCCGGAGCGCCAATGCTGTTTTTCCGTGAAGCCTACAGAACAAATGCATATGAAGGAAAAGTTGACTCCTTCGAGGATTGGAAAAGTATAACCGGAAGTAATTATGATGCGCCGGAACGAAGAACAGCAAAATGTGGCGATACGGAAGTCGAAGTATGGATCCCGCTTGTTCCGGCAAGAGCGAGAAGCAAAGACGGATATATTGCTGAGATGCGAGAAGCCGGATTTATAGTGGATGATTTGGTTGAAATGGATAGCAATCAACAATGCGTGTATTCCGCCTCGATATTTGTCCGTAAGCCCGCGGCAAAAGATTAAGACACGAAGAAAGTCCTTCTCACAAACATGTCTTGCCTGCCGCTTTTCACCTCTCCGCTACTAAGCGGATCATCGTAACGCTGCCGGCCATCGCTGATACGGGCAAGATTACAGTGCCGGTGAATAACCTTCAATTGGTGTTTTACGCGTCCCTCAACCCCTCCTGTGCTGATAATGAAAATCATTTACAAAGAGAGTGCGAACCGATATGATAGTCATAGTGTGGTGTTGGACGTTCACTATATGACCTATCGGAGCAATCCACCTGATACGGGATGGAGGGGGGAATTCTTATAATGAAAGCCGAACTGAGCCAGCTCGTTGACTATTATACCGGCGCTGCCCTTCAGGTGCTGGGGGTATACCATTACCGAATCCCGCCGAAGCAATCGGGCAGGATGAGCACCGCGCCTTTCCCCGGCTTTATTTTTCCATTGTCGGGCAGGGCGCATTTTGTATTTGAGGGAAGCCCGTATACTGCAGGAGTCGGCAATGTCATTCACGGCGGGGCCAATATGAGGTTGGACAAGAACGTAATTGGCAATGTCCCTTGGCAATATATTCTGGTGCTGTACCAAATCCGCAAGCCGGAGCCGGTTGGTTCTGAGCTGGAGAAATCCCACTTTCAGTTGGAGACGGGAGAAAGCCCCCGCCTGGCGGAGCTGCTGCAGCGCTTATGGCAGAAATCCAGCCAACCAGGTGCCATTGCCACATTCCAGACCGAAACGCTGTTCCGCAGTGTGCTGGAGGAGGTGTTCATATGCTCCGGCAACCAGACCGGGGGCAGCGACCGGCTGCTGTTTCAGCAGGCATCGGATTATATTCACCAGTACTATATGGACCCTTTGACCATCCGGGGGTTGGCTCGCCTGCACCATGTGAATGAAAACAGGCTGTTCTATGTGTTCAATAAATATGCGGGGATGGGACCCGGGGATTATCTGATGCTGCACCGGCTTAACCGGGCCAGGGAGCTGCTCGTTACGGGCGACGCGCCCATCATCCGGGTGGCAGGCAGCGTAGGGTATGCCGACCCTTACCATTTCAGCAAAATCTTCAAAAACCGCTACGGACTTCCCCCCAGCTTGTTCCGCCAACAGTTCAGGAATAATCCATGTTCGATTCAGGATGGTTCCATTTCCATGTAAGATTCGCTTTGCTAAGCTAGTCTGTAACAAAGGTGCCCCCGGAATAGGGAATGGTGCAAGACCAATTCCGGACCTTCTTGGGGAGTCATCGATGAAAAGGCGGTCACAGCGCATTTTCAAAAAAGATGCTTAGCAAGCAGAATCATACTGGAGGAATCGTTTACCATGAACAGACTTCTGAGTTGGATTGTAGCATTGGGATTGGCTGCAGGCATGTTGGCAGGCTGCGGCGGCACTGCAGGAGAGAGCGGAAGCAAGCAGGGGGCGGACCAGACGGCCAGTCCTCCTGCGCAAGTACAAGCGGCGAGCCCTGGAGCTTCGGCAGCTGCCGGGAGCCAAGGGTCATGGCCCAAGACCATCACCGATGATGCAGGGAACAAGATCGAGCTGAAGGCCAAGCCGGAGCGGATCGCCATCCTTCACGCCATGTATCTGGATTATTTCCTCGCATTGGACACTGTACCCGCAGCCTCGGCGGGAGTGGTGGACGCACTGCGGCAGTTCGAAACTCTGGCGCCCTATAAGGATACCACGGGCATTATTGATCTGGGGAGTGCGCGGGAGCTGAGTGTGGAAGCGGTGCTGGCGGCCAAGCCTGATGTCATCGTCACCTTCAAGGGCCATGTGGACAAAATCTATGACAGCCTGGTAAAAATCGCCCCTGTAGTGCAGTTGGACTATAGCGGCCGCTGGCAGGACTCTCTGCTTCTTTGCGCCCAACTGGCGGGCAAGGAGCAGCTGGCTGACAAATATATTCAGGAAACAGAAGCGCTGATTGTCAAAACCAGAGAGCAGTTGGCTAAGCAAGGCCCCAAAACCGTCGCTTTGATCAGAAGCACCGGAAAAGGCGAGTTTACGGCGCTTGGCTCCGGGAACACCCTGTATTATAACGAAGCCTCCGGCTTTGGCCTGGCCATTCCTCCGGAATACCCCAAGGATAGCCAGCAGCTGTCTTTGGATGCACTGTCCAAAATGAACCCCGACTTCATTATTTTCCGGGATTATCTGGAGACGGCTGAGGCTGCTGTCAAAAGCAACTCCTCCTCCGCTGTGTGGCAGGCGCTGGACGCCGTCAAGAACAACCGCGTGCTTTACTTCGACGCCTCCTTGAATACGGAGAGCCCGATAGCTACACGGCTGTCCGCCGAAAAGCTGCTTCAGGCCTTCTCTAAATAAGCGGCGGGAGGACGTTGGCTCTCATGAATAGCGAAACCGAGTTTGTCAAGCGGGCTGCCGCCAAGGAGGCAAGCCGTGTGCCCATGTGGGCCGTTGTCGGGGGCGGTACGCTGCTGCTGGTATTAACCATGGTTTATTCCATGACCAAAGGAGCCTCATCAGCGCCGTTCCCACAGGTGCTGGAGGCCCTCTTTCATTATGACGCCGGGAACCGGGTGCACCTGGTAGTGGCTGATTTACGCCTGCCCCGGATTATTGCCAGCGCCCTTGTAGGGGCGGCGTTCGCAGTGGCCGGGGCTCTCATGCAGGGAGCAACCCGCAATCCCTTGGCCGACTCCGGCTTGCTGGGTCTTAACGGAGGGGCGTGCTTTGCCCTCTCGATTGGCTATGCTTTTTTCCCCGGCCTGGGCTTCAGCAGGATGATGCTGTTATCCTTCGCCGGAGCTGCCGGGGGAGCAGGCTTGGTGGGCGGCGTCGCGTCCATGCGCCGGGGCGGGGCTACTCCCATGCGGCTGGTGCTGGCCGGGGCATCGGTAAGCGCCCTGCTTACCGCTCTTAGCCAGGGCATCGCCCTGTATTTCGACGTAGCCCAGGACATTATGTTCTGGACGGCAGGCGGCGTAGCCGGTTCCAACTGGGAGCAGCTGCGGATCATGCTGCCCTGGATTGCCGGAGGAGTGGCCGGGGCCATCCTCCTGTCTCCCTCTGTTTCGCTGTTGAGTCTAGGAGAGGACGTAGCCCGAGGGCTTGGCCTGAACGCTCCGGCTATCCGGCTGTTATGCCATGTGTTCGTGCTGGTGCTGGCCGGTGCCGCCGTATCCGTGGTAGGGGCGGTAGGGTTTGTCGGACTGGTTGTCCCCCATTTTGCCCGCTTCCTGGTGGGCGTGGATTACCGCCGCATCATTCCGGCCGCCGCCGTACTGGGGGCATGGCTGGTTGTTGGGGCGGATCTGGGAGCGCGGACGTTGAATCCGCCCTTCGAGGCCCCCTTGGGTGCTTTAATCTCCCTTCTGGGGGTGCCCTTCTTCCTCTATCTGGCCAACAAGCAAAGGAAGGTGTCCCCATGAATCTCCCTCTACACACACACGAGGTTTACCGGAGGAGAGTGCTGCTCCGCCATATCACGGTCCTGCTCGTCCTTGCTGCGCTGCTGCTGCTGACCTTGGTGGTCAGCATGAATACCGGATTTATCCGGCTTTCTCCCCTGGATACGTTCAGAACCCTCTTCGGCGGAGGTACGGCCCAGGAGGAGCTGATCCTGTTTGACTTCCGGCTCCCGCGGATTATCGTGTCCATTCTGGTGGGGGCGGGCCTGGCGCTGTCGGGCTGCATCGTCCAGGGGGTCTCCCGGAATGCCTTGGCTGATCCGGGGCTGCTGGGCATTAATGCGGGAGCGGGGTTAGCCGTCATTTTATATGTGCTGTTTTTTGGCGCCAAGTCCTTTCTGTCGGTGTTTACGCTGCCTTTTTTGGCCTTGGCGGGAGCGGGGGCGGCTGCTGTGCTGGTATATTTGTTTGCATACCGGAGCAACGGCGGAGCCTCCCCCATCCGGCTGATCCTGACAGGGATTGCCGTGCAGGCAGGCATCTCGGCTGTGACCATTCTCCTGGCGGTTAAGCTGGACGATACCCAGTACCAATTTGTGGCGACCTGGCAGGCGGGGAGCATCTGGGGCTCCAACTGGCGCTTCGTACTGGCGCTTCTGCCCTGGCAGCTTATCCTTATTCCCTATGTGCTGACCAAATCCCGCGCGCTGGATGTGCTGGGCCTGGGGGATGATGGGGCCACAGGCCTGGGCGCCTCAGCGCAGAGCGAGCGCAAGAAGCTGCTGGCGGCAGCGGTGGCGCTGGCGGCGGCAGCGGTGGCGGTCAGCGGCAGCATCAGCTTCGTGGGGCTGATCGCGCCCCATCTGGCCAAGCGGCTGGTGGGTCCGCGCCATGCCATGCTGCTGCCGGCCTGTGCGCTGGCCGGCGCTGTGCTGGTCGCTGCGGCGGATACCGTCGCCAGAGTGCTGGTGCAGCCCGCCGAGCTCCCCGCAGGAATTATGGTCGCTGTGCTGGGAGCGCCGTATTTTCTCTATCTGCTGGGCAAAAGCAGAACTTAAACCAACCCATCCTGCCAGTCATGGGCAAATGATGTCCGTATAGACGCATCCATGTATGTTCACAGAAAAGGTCTGGTGTTTCTCATGAAGAAAATTGCAATTTACGGCAAGGGCGGCATTGGCAAATCCACCACCGTCTCCAATGTGGCGGCGGCCATGGCGGCCATGGGGCTCACGGTATTGCAGATTGGCTGCGACCCCAAGGCCGATTCCACCCGCAACCTTACTGGAGGCCGCAATATCTCCACAGTCCTGGATACGCTGCGGGCCAAGGGAGATGCCCAACTGGAGGATCTGGTCTACCGCAGCGCAACCGGTGTGCTCTGTGTGGAATCCGGCGGACCGGTGCCGGGGGTGGGCTGCGCCGGACGGGGCATCATTACCGCCTTCGAGAAGCTGGAGGAGCTGGACGCCTATGAGGTGTACCAGCCTGATGTGGTCCTCTATGATGTGCTGGGCGATGTGGTATGCGGCGGCTTCGCCATGCCCATCCGGGGCGGCTATGCGGACGAGGTGTGCATTGTCACCTCCGGGGAGATGATGTCCCTGTACGCGGCCTCCAATATAGTCGGTGCGGTCAGAAGCTTTGGCAAGCGGGGATATGCCTCCCTGCGGGGTCTGATCCTTAATGCCAAAAACATCGAGAATGAACAGGAGCTGGTTTCTAGGGCTGCTGCAGAAATCGATGTGCCGGTGATGTATCGCCTGCCCCGGGACCCGTCCGTGCAGCAGGCTGAGGAGCAGGGAAAAACCGTAGTGGAGGCTTTCCCGGAATGCGCCATGGCCGGCCAATATAAGGCATTGGCAGAAATACTTTTGGAAGGAGGGAAGGGGAATGAATGAGCTTGGGCATCTGAAGCGGCTGTCCTCCGTCAAAACCAACGCCGGGGCTAAGTTCCTGACTCCTGCGGCATTTCCCGGCAATCACTGCCCCTTGCATACGACGCTGGCCTTAAGCGCCAAGGTGCGGGGCATGTCCACGCTGGTTGTGGGAACGCCCGAGTGCGGAACCTACAGCCGCAATGTGATCCGCAGATCCCGGAATAAGGAGGGGGGGCTGCACTGGATGTATATTCTGGACGCCCAGGAGGTGGTGTTCGGATGCCGGGAGGGCCTGATTCAGGCGCTGCGGGAAATGGATCAGGCAGGAGCCAAGGCGATTATGATGATTCTGACCTGCGTACCTGAGCTGATTGGCGAGGATGCAGAGGGGATCATGCATGAGCTGCAGCCCCAAATCGGCGCGCGGCTGGCCTACGTGGCAATGGGACACTTCAAGTGCAACAGCTATCCCTCCGGTTTTTGGAAAACCCTTGCCGCCTTCGGCTCATTGATGGAGCCGGCGAAATCCGCCTCCGCCCAAACGGTGAATGTTCTGGGCCGCAGCCCGGACGAGGATCATATCCCTATGCCTTCCCTGCTGGCGGAGCTGGAGCGCAAGGGCTTCCGCCTGCGTATGCTGGCTCCCGGCTCGGACTTCGCCGATTTCGAGGCGGCTCCCGACGCACGGTTGAATTTGGTGCTTTCCCCCTATATGAACCCGCTGGCCAAGCAAATGAGTGAGCAGCTGGGCATTCCCTATGTCAGCCTGCACGAGAAGTACGACCCTGCCGGAATTGACGGGCTGCTTGACCAGATTGCAGACCTGCTCGGCTTCCGCTGGGAGGGCGAGTTCGCTGCAGCCCGGGAGCAGGTCTTGACGCTGCAGGATCAGGTGCGGCAGACCATGGGCGGCGCCAGCTACATTATTGGGCGAATCGGTGCATTGACACCCCTGCCCTTGGCAGGGTATTTGGACCTGCTGGGCATGAAGCCTCTATTGCTCCATATGGAGGAATTTTTTCCGGATGACCGGGTTTGGGCCAAGGACCTGCTGGCGCGGGGGCATGACCCCTTGATATGCCATATGGTCAATGAGCCGGCGGACATCCCCGTGCTGAAGCGGTTCCGGCCGGACTTTTTCTTCGGCAAGCCGCTGCAGCCGGGGGAGGACCTGCCCGGACTTGCCTATATGTTCGATCTGTACGGCCGGGCAGGCCATGAACGGACAGCTCTGCTGCTGTCCAATCTGCTCCGGGCTCTGGAGCACTCGGAAGCACCTGCGGAAGGGAGACGGCGTCATGGGACTATATAAATTCAAGCCTCCTATGTCCGGCCGGATGGGCACCTTATGGACGCTGTCATCTATCCGCGGAGCGGCTGTTATTGAGTACGGCTGTATGGGGCATACGCTCTATGGCCGGGTATTCTTGAACCAAGCGGGCATTTGGGAGGGAGGCAAGCTGTATTCCACCCATATTGACGAGACGGATATTGCCATGGGGGACACCTCACGGCTCAGCTGGACCATCGCCCAGGTGGTGGAGCAGGACAAGCCTCGGATCATCTTCCTGCTGCCATCCTCTGTTCCCGAGGTGATCGGCACGGACCTGCCGGCCCTCTGCCGGGAGCTTCAGCCGGATTACCCCCATGTGCCCCTCCTGCCCTTCGGCTGCGGAGACTTCGACACCAATGCCCACCGGGGAGTCCAGGAGGCTCTGCTGCTGCTGGCCAAGACTCTGCCGGTGGACATGGGGAGAACGGAACAGCGCACTTATAATCTCATCGGCTCCTGCGCGGATCTGTTCCGTTTTCACGCGGATGCGGAAGAGATCAAGCGAATCATGAAGGGCGCCTTCGGGATGGAGCCGCTATGCGTGATGACCTCGGACACCTCCGTGGAGGAGATGGTCAGCATGGGCGCAGCCCATCTGAACCTGGTTATCCGGCGGGAAGGGGAACCTTGCGCCAGGCATTTGCAGAAGCGGTTCGGCACCCCGTTCGTGACAGGGCGGGGTTATGGCATTGCCGGGACGCTGGATTGGGTGAGGAGGATTGGAGAATGCTCCGGCCTTGAGCCGGACAGGGAGTTTTTGGCGGTGGAGGAGGCCAGGAGCAGGCTGCAGATGGCCCCGGCCTTGCCCGTGCTGGAGCATATGCTGCTCGCTCATCGCGAGGAAGCGGCAATTCTGCTGGGAGGCCATGCGGATGTAGTGCAGGGCATTCTGGCGTATGCCTGCGGCGAGCTGAAGCTGCAACGAGGCCCATGCTGGTGCGACAGCCCCGATATGGGGACAGAGCAGGCGCCGTACATGGGAGAGGCGGAATGGACGCAGGCGGTGCTTGGGCAGAAACATGGCATGCTTATGGCCAGCGGGGAAATACTGGAATGGGCCGGGCGCAGCCAGGAGCTTCAGATTTCCGTTCCTGACAGCAAGTGGAGACTGAATCCTTACGAGCCTCCTCTGGTTGGCTTCCGGGGCGCGATCCATCTGTTCAGCCTTTGGATCAATGCGTTTCTGGAGCAGGAGAATAATGGGTAGATATTATCGGAGAGTACAGCATTTTTGCAAGCCACAATGTAATTCCTTAATTTGAACCTGGAGCAGCCAAACGGTGGTGCGAATGTGAAGCTCCCATGAAATCCCTGGCTCCTTCGCACCTCAAATATTGTCGACTTTGGACGAATATTATTTATTTTCGTAAATGTCAAGATCTATGCTATACTTTCTTTATATTGGAAAAAGGCAAACATGGGCTATTCATCTCGCTTGCTGATGATTAGTGCGCGTTTTTGCGGTCGCACTCCGTATGGAGTGCGTGGATTGAAATTTCAGTGCTGACAGCTATTATCGTGTACACGCAAAGTCGCACTCCGTATGGAGTGCGTGGATTGAAATACTGAAACCACGGGAACGTGATGCGTGGGTGGCGGTCGCACTCCGTATGGAGTGCGTGGATTGAAATGTTTGCTGGCGAAAATTACGAAGTGGAGGTGCTTGTCGCACTCCGTATGGAGTGCGTGGATTGAAATCGCAGCCATGGATCAACTCGTTTACTTTTGCCGACGTCGCACTCCGTATGGAGTGCGTGGATTGAAATTGCGGGATTAACGCAGATCCCTCCGGTACGACAATGTCGCACTCCGTATGGAGTGCGTGGATTGAAATCCACTCTTCCGTATCGAACCCCACAAGCATATAAAGTCGCACTCCGTATGGAGTGCGTGGATTGAAATGTCATACGGAATCAACCCATTTTGCGGAGTCAACGTCGCACTCCGTATGGAGTGCGTGGATTGAAATCGCAAAGCGAAGTATGTCGCCAATGTTACGGACTCGTCGCACTCCGTATGGAGTGCGTGGATTGAAATCCAATCACTCAGGATTCGGGTGGTGGAATTGGTGGTGTCGCACTCCGTATGGAGTGCGTGGATTGAAATTCCGTCCGTCTCCACAGCCCCGACATGTACGACCTGTCGCACTCCGTATGGAGTGCGTGGATTGAAATATAATGGACACATAGTACGCCCAATGTCCCATCATGTCGCACTCCGTATGGAGTGCGTGGAATGAAATACTTAAAAGCTAACCTTTCGGTACTTCAAATGAGAGTCGCACTCCGTATGGAGTGCGTGGATTGAAATATAATAGGTTTATATACCATAGTCAAGGGGACGGGTCGCACTCCGTATGGAGTGCGTGGATTGAAATGGAAAGAACGGATGCCGGTCCTGCTGGATGATGGTCGCACTCCGTATGGAGTGCGTTGATCGAAATTGGGGTAGATTGGTGATAGCTCTCTTGTGATGGACCGTACCAGCCGCGGACAAAAGAAAATAACTGCAAAAATCCAGTTATTTATTAGCAGATGAATTCACTTCAACGATCACAACTGCAAAAATCCAGTTATTTAGAGCAAAATGCGAGGAAAAACCGGGTTAGGAACCCAAATAACTGTAGATTTACAGGGAGAGCCACACAAATAAGGGTTACGGGAGAAAATAACTGTAGAATTGCAGGATGACGTTTAGCTGAAGGCACCTGACTGACTCCAAAACGCAGCGGATGTAAACGCTGTGCAACTGTTGGCTTTTTTACGCAGACCAGCACTAGTACAAGGTTTCGTAAATTCGTTCCTCATTCTTAAGATGGGCTTGCTCGGCTGGCAGCGGATCTGAGAGCACCTGAGAGACCTTTTTTGCGGGAAAAGCGGGGATTGGCCCGGCTAACGGACCAGATAAGTCTGCCGATTCACTATATGTAGCGGCAATAGCTAGCAAAATGATAGCTGTTGCCAGGAAGGAGTTCCCCCTGTTGCTCAACAGCTAGCACTTTGTACAGTGTAAGAATTAGGGGAATTGAAGAGTTTACTAAGAATGTCGAAGCCCTTGAGATTGTGTTTTGGAACGGTATAGATGAATTTAATAACATTAATGAAATTGATAGGAAACTACTGGAATACTATAAAGAATCATGTAGGTAATTGGAGAAGCAGGCACCATCATCTAACACTCAGGATTCACGCGGCGGTGCCTTACGGGACCTTGGTAACACAACGATGTTAGCCGAAAGCTATGCATTGGAGGAACAAATATTAATACCATTGGAGCAAGTCTAAAAGCAATAATTGCCGGTTACCTCGTAGATGTTGTTGGAATATTATTACTATCGGGTTTGCTCTCATTTACGCCATTGAAAGGATCATATTGGATATATGTTGTAACCAGTGTGATTTTCATAACATTTGGCGGTTATGCAGCAGCGAGCGTTACCAGAAGATATAGACTCATTAATGCAGGATTTGTTGGAGCCATACATATTATATGGGTTTTGTATATGGGCGGATATGCAGAAACATTAAACATATTTATCATTCAGGTATTGGCTATTCCTTTAGGAATATTGGGCGGGATACTATCAATAAAACAAAAACCAATTGTTAGAGATATAGAACAGATTTAATGAATATTCTGGAAAATGTGAATCAGAAACATGCTTGCTCCAACCGGAATAATCGAGTTATAATACTGAATGAATCTTCAGTATTATTCACAGCTGTACCATCTTCCCTTTTTTCGTAAAATGAGGTGAATCCATACGAACAAAAAGCAGCAGCAAAGCATGCAAACCAAGAAGAAAATAGCTGATGCCGCGAGACCCCTGTTCGTGCAAAAGGGCTACAAGGCTACGTCTATCGAGGAAATTGTGAAAGCCACCGGATGCAGCGCGGGCAATATTTATTACCATTTCAAGAGCAAGGAAGGGCTGTTCTTATTTTTGCTGGATGAGTGGAACCAGGAGTGGGAGGATACCTGGCTGGCCAAGGAGCCTCAGTACGAGACGACCGCAGAGAAGCTGTACGGCATGGCGGAGCATCTGGCCCTTGATCAGTTGAACCATCCGCTTACCAGAGCCATAGACGAATTCTTCAATCACTCGGATAAACCTACTGAGGTGGAAGAGCATATCCACGAGATGGTTCAAGGCTATCTCCGCTTCAACGAACAACTGCTGCAGCGGGGTGTGGATAATGGGGAGTTTGGGGCAGCGGATGTCAAGGGACTGGCGATGATCTTGGACGGTCTGTTGTTTGGAGTTAGTCAACATACCCGCAGAATGAACCGGGAGGAGACGCTGGCGGCTCACCGGTTGGCAATCGATGTGTTCCTGCATGGAATTGCCAAGTTAACCCGCTAGTCTTTTTTTGTCATTATCTAGAACAAGAATTCAGTATTGTAACGATACGTTTGGAGGAGAAATGGTGAATATTCTTTTGAAGCGCCGGGGTGCGATTTTGATCCTGATGCTGAATTTGTTCCTGGTCTTTACCGGTATCGGTCTGGTTATTCCGATTATGCCCAAGTATATGGAAGGGTTAGGCATCAACGGAGGCACTATCGGCTTGCTGGTGGCCGCCTTCTCCCTGACGCAGCTTTTCTTCTCGCCTCTAGCCGGCCGGATGGCCGACCAGCTCGGGAGAAAGAGAATAATTGTAACAGGGATGCTGATCTTTGCTTTATCCGAAGCAATCTTCGGAATGGCTAGCGCTTCGTGGCTGCTGTTCCTATCGCGGATGCTCGGCGGAATCAGCGCCGCCTTGATTATGCCCGCTGTTATGGCGTATGCCGCGGACGTTACGACCAACGAAGAGCGCGCGGCGGGCATGGGCTATATTACCGCTTCGATCACGACGGGCTTTATCATCGGGCCGGGAATCGGCGGGTATATCGCCGAGTTTGGCATCCGGGTCCCGTTCTATACCGCGGGGGCGGCGGGAATTGCGGCAGCTTGCCTTACGCTGTTCGTTCTGCGGGAATCTCTGCCGTCGAGGGACGCAACCGCCAAGGAGACTCCCGCAGCAGAACCCAAGCAGCACAGAGGACTGCTCCGTCAGATCATGTACTCGTACCGGGAGCCGTACTTCTTTAGTCTGATCATCGTATTTGTTTTATCCTTCGGCCTGGCCAATTTTGAGACGGTATTCAGCCTGTTCGTTGACCATAAGTTCGGCTTTGAACCTAAGGATATTGCCTTCATTATTACCTTCGGCTCCATCGGCGGGGCGGTAATCCAAGCGACTGGATTCAGCTGGATTCTGAATCGGTTCGGGGAGAACCGGGTCATCTCCGTTTGCTTGCTATTCGCCGGAATCTTCATTCTGCTGACACTGTTCGTCCATAAGTTCTGGATGATCTTCGCGGTTACCTTCATCGTCTTCTTGGCTATCGATATTCTGCGTCCGGCCATCAGCACCCAGATGTCGATGATGGCGAAGGATCAGCAGGGATACGTGGCTGGGCTTAATTCGGCTTTTACCAGTCTCGGCAATATCGCGGGGCCGATTGTCGCCGGATTTCTGTTCGATATCAATATCAATTATCCGTACACAGTGGCATGTGTGATTCTCCTGATCTGCTTCGGTCTGTCGAGAAGAGTTAATTACGGTAAGCCCCGGAGCGCAGCTGTACCGGCGTATGACAGCAGAGCTTAGTGTCGGGATAGCAGTCCCGGTAACCAATTTCACTTATGCGGAAGCTGCACCTGCCAACCCTCACAGACGGAAGCGGCGGATGTGCTCGTCAAGCCGCTCCTTCTCCAGAATCTCCTTCTGCTTGCGGTCCGAGCAGCCTACCTTGGTAACGGTACGGACGGATGGGAACCGGGTGTCCGTCCAATAGTGGGTCAGGTAGGCGATTTCCCCCCGGGAGACCGCCTCCTGCCAATGCCGAAGTTCGTGACGCTTCACACCGAACGCCAAGGGATCACCGCCTTGTATAATTGTTGCGATCAGTGTACCGCTTCTTGGCGGCGGGATCAAGCGAAGCCGGGGGCTGTACCGCTTCATCTTTTCGCCAAAAGCAAGCTCCCCGAAGACATTACCCGCTCATAAGGGCTTAGGTCCGAAAGTAAACCGCCCATCTGAAAGAGGGGGAATGAACTCTGCTCCTGTACAAAAAATTCTGGAAGTAATTGCTCTCCGGTGGTAATATGATTCCAGTCCCATCCATGTAAGACGAGATTGCGGCGGCTCCGTCTGCCGCTGAGAATGCGAGGCTCCCTAAGCCATGATCCATATGTATACTCGTCTGAAGCAAACCTACCTGAACCCCGCTCTTGATTTCCGTGTCAGACTATTCAACGTGCTGGCCATCGGAGGCACGGCCATCAGTCTGATCATGGGACTGTTAAGCGCGGTCAATAACGGCGGCGCGTTCACTGTGGCCGTCAATCTGGCTGTTGCTGCGCTGTCCTTCGGACTCCTCACCTATTCGCGCCGGTCGGGGCGCTACCAGATTTGTTACATGATTACGATTACGGCCATCTTCATTGTGCTTTTCCCGGTGCTGTTCTTCTTGAGCGGCGGCTATCACAGCGGAATGCCCGCCTTCTTCGTGTTTGCAGTGGCGTTTACCATCTTCATGCTTGAAGGGAAGAAGGCTGTTTTCTTCTCACTGTCCGAGCTGGCGGTCTATATAGCCATCTGCATCATCGCGTATCGGTATCCGGATACGGTCCGGTTCTTCGAGACGGAGCAGGAAGTGCTCACCGACATCATCATCGCGTTCATGACAGTCAGCGTGGTGCTTGGTGTGTGTATGTTCCTGCATTTCCGGCTGTACAACGAGCAGCAGCGAAAGCTGGACGAGCAGAACAATCTGCTGGCCCAAGCCAATAACGCCAAGACGGAATTTCTCGCCAACACCTCCCATGAAATGCGGACGCCGCTCACCGTCATTTCCGTGAACGTACAGACGGTAATGGGTATTCTGGAGGACATGGACGAGGCGTTGAAAGATCCGGACGCGCAGAAGCTGCTGCAGAATGCCCAGGGAGAAATCATGCGGCTTGCACGCATGGTTGGGGGGATGCTGACGCTGGCCTCCATCAGCGAGGGCGCGGACAAGCGGAAGGTAGACCTTTCGGCGCTTTTGCGCGGCGCAGCGAACATGCTGCAGCTAACCCTGCTGAAGCGCGGGAACACCCTGGTGACGGAGATTCACGATGGGCTTGCCGTATTCGGCGACGCCGACTTCCTTTCACAGGTGGCGGTTAACCTGATCCAGAATGCCCACGCCCATAGCGATCAGGGGTGCATCAGCTTCGGCGCCTCCCAAGGTGGAGGAAAGATTACCGTCACGGTGCGCGACAACGGCACGGGCATTTCCCCGGAGCTGCTGCCCCGTGTGTTCGAGCGCGGCGTATCCGAAGGCGGCACAGGTTTCGGCCTGTATCTATGCAGGACTGTGGTGGAATCCCACGGCGGCAGGATATGGATTGAGAGCGAGCCGGGCAGAGGTACGGCGGTTTTCTTCACGCTTCCCGTTTATGAGGGCCAGTATGGAGGTGATGCAGCGTGACAAGCAAGGACAGGCTGATTCTGCTGGTGGAGGACAACGAACAGATTATGAACGGCAACCGGCGTCTGCTGGAGCGTCAGGGGTACGAAGTCACCGCAGCGCTGACTCTTGCCGCCGCCCGCTCCCACATCGGGGGGCGCAGACCGGACGCGATCATCCTCGATATCATGCTGTCGGACGGCAGCGGACTGGATTTCATGCGTGAACTGCGGGAAGGGGAAAGCTCCGGCATACCCATCCTGTTATTGACCGGGCTGACCACCAAGGAGGACGTTGTGCGCGGTCTCGCGGCAGGAGGCGACGACTACCTGACCAAGCCTTACGATTTTCCCGAACTGCTGGCTCGGATTCAGGCGCTGCTGCGCCGTGCGGCACGGGTGCCGGAAACCGTGGTCAAGGGCCGCCTGGCGCTGGATGTGACGGCGGGTGCGGCAACTTGTGACGGCGCGAACTTGCTTCTGACGCAAAAGGAGTTTGCCATGCTGCTAATCTTTATCCAGAACGAGAGCCGCTGTATGGACGCGGAGTATCTGTACGAGAAAGTCTGGAAATCGCCAATGGCGGGTGACAGCCAAGCATTAAAAAAGACTATTGCACGTTTGCGGGCAAAAATCGGGGGCAGCGGTTGGCGTATTGAGTGGTCAAGAGGCGAAGGCTACAGCTTCGAAAGAGAGTAAAGCAGCTTCCATAAATGAATTTACAGGGCGAGAGGGACAATTTGGGAACTCTCGCCATTTTTTTGTATATAAATTGATATCTTGAACACAAGCCCATCAAAAAACGGCCCGCGCATGCGGGTCGTTCATATTTTCATGCAAACTGATGGAATCGGGCAACCGGACAGATTGGCTGCATACGGCACGGTAACGGAAATCGATTGAAGGAGGATTACACCATGCATTTTCTTAAACGGATCGGAAGGCAGATCCACAGGACGCTTTATGGCGCACGAAGGCGCATGCTGGGCGTCATGCTCACGCTGGCGATGCTGGCGGCGATGTGGCCGTCGGCATATGCAGCGAACGCGGAGCAGAACGCCTACGGCCATACAGTGGCCTATTCGCCCGTAAAGTCGCTGTACGCTACATACAACACCAACTTTCAAACTGGCGTACAGCGGGCGCTGAAGCTGTTTAACGCGACTGTGTCACAATGGAACGGCGTTCCCGCAAACACGAGGAAGATGGCGGCATCGGCGAAGACCTGGCTGAACAGTAACCAATACCTGCTTAACCAATTTGGCAGATACAACTATGCCAGAACAAGCGGGCATTGGAACAGCGCACATCGGGACCACCAGTTCAGCGGTACGATTGACAGTATCGACGGGATGCACCAATACAACGTGTATTATGATTTTAACACTTTGCGAACCGGCTCATCCGGCGGGAACATCACCAATATGTTGAACAAGGGCGATGTCGAGTACTTTTTCACCACAGGCCTCAAAACGGTTCAAACCAGCTGGTTCGTATTCGGCAAAAGCAATGACTGGGCCGATCTGTGGTTCATGGGCCAGCACTGGAACAAGGGCGGCGACGGCTGGCATGACATCAACTGGAACGGCGGCTCCGGTCCGGCATTCAGCGATGACAGTGCGTGGAAAGCCTCCTCCAATATGGGAGAGCTTCATTTCAAGGCCGAATCCGACAGAGACAAGGAAATTGACGCCTATATGGGCTGGGGGATCTTGGTCGGACGTGACATCGCGGGACCGCGCATAAAAAGCGTAAGCGTCACCTCGGACATTGCGGGGAAGAAGCCGCTATCCGGCGGGATTACCCTTGGCAACCTCGGCACACTTACAGACCGGACGGTGTACTTTCAGGTGACATGGGATGAGCCGGTGCTGTTTTCGGGGCTTACAAGCGCGCAGATTGCGAGTCTGCAGCTGGACATCCAGACATCGGGCATCGATGGCATGAGTGGGATGCCGGCAAGGGCGTCGTTGTTAAGATTCGCGCCGTCTCCTACCGACGCCACGCCTGTCATGACGTTTGAGTACAGAATCCCCGATCCCTACACAGATTCGTCGCAGGTGACACAGGAGCGAGGCTACTACTACAAGTTTTCCAAAATCTCGGTAAGCGGTAGTGACAACAAGGCAGTTTGGAACAGCCTGTACGATATTTCCGGCAACAAATTCGCGGCGAACCGGAACGGGCAGCAGCCAAGCGGCAAGGTCGAATACAGCATCGCCGGTTCGCCTACGGTTGATCTCTTGCCATTCGCTGTAAACAACCTTCGAACGTCAAAATCTGAGACGCCCGAAAAGGTGTTCATCCAATCGGGAGAAACGGTTAATGTTACGCTGGAACTGAACAAGACATTGACGCCCTCCGGCGGGGCTCCGGCTGTAACCCTGAATGTCAAAGACAATAGCAAGGCCGGGGAATATGTGCGGTTGGAGCCGGTTAAGACAAGTACGGCGAGAGTGAACGGCGCTCTTGGCGGCATGGGGTCTGTCTTATCCTACCGGCTTGTGCTGGACTCCGCAAAGCATACGGTTGACGACCCCGGGAGCATCGTCAAGGTGACGTCGATTACCCCGGCAGGAAATTCGAAGGACAGCAGCGGCTATACCCTGATGACCTATGCTCAGAACGGGGACGGCGCGCTTGCGCCGACGAATCTGCCGGCGGCGGCAAGCGGCAAGCTTACGCAATATATCAAGTCGCCGGATAAGCAGTACAAGCTGGACTTTGAGCCGCCTGAGGTTGCCGTCACCGTAAGCGATGCGGGCGGCGGAGTAATCATGGTCAAGGCTGCTGTAACAGATACCAATCTGGAGGGCAGCGATGCGGCGTTCACCATTGCGATAAGCGGGAGAACGGATGGGGTAACACAGCTTCAATCTTCCACAACGGAAGGGTATGACGGCAGCGCATGGAGAGATGCGGCGGCGGGCAATCCCATCAGCAGCAGCGCTCCGATGATAGGCCCCGGCGACACGAAATATGCCTATGTCTTCATCAAGCTGCCCGTTGCAGGCACAGAGGTCAACGAGGTGAAAGCCACGGTCACGTTGACGGATGAAGCGGGCAACCAGGCGTCGGCCACAGGCAAGCTGCCTCAAGAGGGACAATCGTGGCCGGGCGTGGATAACCTCGCTCCTGCGGTCACATTAACGAAGGCTGTGGAGAGCGCCGGCGCATATGCGGGCAGGGATGAATATGCGAAGGTAGCAGTCTCCGATATGAGTGTTACGAATTGGGTGTACACCTGGCAGGACACCTATGATTCGGAGGGCGGCAGCACGCGCCTTGCCGCGCCGGACTTATCCGCGGCGGTGGCGGGCAGCGGCGCTGCGGCGCACTTCCCCGATCCCGGGTCTCTGACCGGGAACAAGGTGCATTACAAGACGCTGTGGGTGCAGGCGGCAGACAGCATGGGCAATACAAGCGAGCCTGTGAGCATGGATTTCGGCTTCAACCGCACCTACGCGGAAGTCAATATTATCTATGCCGACACATCCGCACAATATACAAGCGGCAGCTACCCAAGCGTTGGGGTGGAAATAAAGAATGTGGAAAATTATTGGTATGCCTGGGTAGAACGCCCCGCCAACTACATCAGTGAAGCCGGCACCGATTATGGCGATCTGGCCACCTACTTTAAGAATCAAGGGGGGATGTCGTCAACCGGCGTCCGGAATTTCGCCGCAATGGGCACGCCGGACAGCGATACGGAGGGTTCTCCTCTGGAAAATACGACGCAGCTGACGATTGCCTTGAGCAGCTCGACAAAGGTAGCCCGGCATGGAGAAAGCGGCTTGTATCCCTATGATACCAAATGGGCGTATTCCGGCGCCGGAATCGACACGGTGGCGGAGGCTGTCTATGCCAATGACACAACCCGACCGGTGGCGCTGCTTCTCTGGGGGCAAGGCGAGTATGGCGATTTGATTTACAAGGCGGTTGAGTTCGACACCTTCTACAAGGAACCGGCTTCCATAGAAGTGCGGCATGAGGGCTTCTCGTCCAACGACAACACCGGGCGGCGTGTGGACAATACGCGCGAGGTACGCGCAAGCGGCAGCATGGGCAGCGCCTCCAAGGGCCTGTACTGGCCGTCGGATTATGACGACCCTCAATACTACGGCAGCGATGATGCAGGGGCGTTCTTCAATCTCCGCAGCATCCACGGCTTCGCCGAGGCGCAGTTCTATCTGTCCGGCGACCCGCTGACGGGTCTTGACCGGGTCGATCTGAACCATTCCGTGATCACACTGGAGCAGGTGCAGTATGAAAATTTGGATGGGGAGTGGGCCAGCGAAAGCAACACCACAGCGCGCAAGGAGCTTGTGCAGTGGAGATTGTCTGATCTGGCACCGCATCCCGTGCCTGATCCAAGGTACATCAAGGACGGCAATATGACCTGGTACACGAACTATAACACGGTTGGAATGGGCGAGTATTTCAGCAATTTCTATAAAGCTACCCTGAGCTTTGATCCTGCTGTGATAGAGGCGGTGCCCTTCGTGCAGGTGGGCTACGACGAGGCTAGCGGGCTGCCGGAATACCGCAATGTGCGCTATGAGTTCAAAGTCCGGCTGGCATACAAAAACGGTGCGGCCGGCGAAGAAAGCCTGCTCAGCTACTGGATATTCGACAACGGGGCTCCGGCGCAGGCTTCGCTGTACGCTGTGATGGACGAGGCGGGCCACTACATCCGCGAAAGCGAAAATGGCGGTGATCCGGCAAGCGCCCCCGTGGCGGTAGTATTTGACAGCGAGGGCAATGACGTTACCACGAACGTTCCGGTCATCACCTTTGGAGACAGTGCGGGGGGTGGCATCACTCATCCGAAGATCCAGTTCGCCGCATCGGAGTGGCCCTATTCCTTCGGGGCGGAATACCGGGCCACGCACACCTCGAAGTACGCCAATCCCCCCGTGCCGTTGGGTGTGGGATTGAAAGTCCGGTACGGAACGGCGGCCGGCAGCCTTGCTTCCACCGCCGTGTTCGGGCAAAGCCAGTCTTATGAAGATAACTACATGGAATACGGGGCTTGGGGGCATACGATACCCGTGTCGCCGGGGGCGTTCCCGGAGCACGGCTCGGAAATCACGCTGTATTATCAATTCTATGACGAGATACAGGGCGGGGAGTCGCCCATATATGTTGTGAAGCTGCGCCGGGACGACAAGCCGCCTGTAGTGGAGCTCAGCGTGTCGGAAACCGAAGCCCCTCAACGCGGGGTGGCGGTGAAGCTGGACGCTGTATACGACGTCCATGAGGTGTCAAGCGGCGACGGAATGGCTTACGTGATCGACACACCTTCATCATCCATAGACGTATTCGTGAACGCGTGGCGCAAGATCTACCCCGGCGAGGCCTTCAACACTTCCGACCCTGACGGGGATGAATATTACCATCCGGATGAGGATTTCCTGGATAAGGATTACGACAACGCGGCTGACCACGTCCGTGTGAAGCCCGACGAGAACGGTGTATACAATTTTGTCGGCAACGGCTATCTTTCGGCAGATGCTTTTGACACGGCGGGCAACTTTACCACATCGCTGCTGGTGAACGGTGAGGAGTATGTGTCGCCGCCGGGGAGCGAGGGTGCTGTCTATCTTGTAGAAAACATCGACCGCGACCCGCCGGAATTTATCGCGGAGCCGGTGTGGAATGCGGATGCGGCGGCGGGCAGCTTCACGCTCTCCGCAACAGTGGACGCAAGCGCGGCCTCGGCATATATCCGCTTCGACAAGGACTATTCCGAGTTTCTGGCAGGGGTGGACTACGACGCGCATACCGTGGCGATGGAAGGCGACGACCCGGCGACAGAGGCTGTGGAAGATGGCTATCATATAACAATTCCGGCTTCTGAACCGCCATTGTATGCTTTGGCAAGCGCGCCAGGACGTTTTGGCGGGGGATTCGATCCTGTTGCCGGCGCGGTCAATCTGACCGCATATGCCAAATATGACGTCAACGGTACGGCGAAACTCGCTTCTGCGACGCTCATTGTCGTGGACAGCGCAGGCAATGCAGTGGAACGCCAATACGATTTCGCAGGCGGACTCGCGGGCATCAAACCGAGCATTACGAATGCGAATACTGGCATCGCGCAAAACGTGAGCAACTACCCGGTCTACACCCACGGCGGGACGCTGGATTTTACCGCGCCTATCAAGTTAGACCATTATAGAACGGACTTTGCCGCTTCCCACGGCCACCTTCCCATCTACGCGGACGGTCCTGCTTCAATCAGCTACACCGATTTGTTCGGCGCAAGCTACACGGAGAACATCTACGCCAATATCTTTGGGCCGGCGTTCGCGCACAGCCTGACATTCCACGTGGGGGAAACCGTAATTGACCCAACGGTCCCGACGAACCAGAATGTCACGGTCAAGGTGGACACGGGCGGCACTCCGGACCTGACAGTGGGAAGCGGCACGGCATGGGAAGCCACCCTGTCGGAGAATGGCACGGTTGCCTACTCATTGACTAACAGCAGCTTGGGCCAGTCCAAATCGTTCACGCTGCCTGTGATCAATATCGACAAAACCGCGCCTACAGCCGTTGTCAACGCCTCTATTAACAGCGCGGCATACGAGGTGACGGATGCGGAGACTGGCGAAACTGCCGTTGAGACGCACTTGTATTCCATCACATACGAGATCTGCGGCTTTGACGAGAGCGGTGTGACGATGATAGGCGACGATGGCAGCACTGCGCCGGCCAGCATCACCTTTGACAGCAGCTCTCCCGGCAAAACCTACACATTCCGTTTCCGCGATGCGGCGGGCAACGAGGGAATGTATACGGCGGATGTGAGCGATATTGTCTTCCATGATCCCGCGGATTCCGTGATTGCCGGATACCGCCTTACCTACAACGCCTCCGGGACGAATGGCCCGAACAGCATGGGGACATATACAAGCGGCGGCAGCACGCTTAGCTTGGGGCTTGCCAACAGCGACGTGGTTGTCAGAGCGGAGGCGCTCAATGCGGCGGGAGAGGTTGTTCCTGCGGTCTTTGCCGTGAGCGGCGGCCTGCCGGCAGGCGCGGTGGCGTTTGCCGCTTCACGGAGCGTCCTGTTCACAGGCGAGGATGCGGAGAACCGCACCGTCACGGCTGCGCTCACAGGGCCTGGGGACGGCAATGCGATAACCGTTCCGGTTATTCTGCCGGGCGGTACAATTGACAAAACTGCGCCGACGGGTACAGTGCATTACGTTGATGTTGAGGGTGCCGGCGGTGTGAAGGCGTATCTCGTGCCGCTGAGTGCGGATATCCCGGAGGACGGAATCGCCGTCACAGGGCATAGAAGCGACGGAACCGCATTAGTGCTGACAAAGGACGGGGACGGCTACTATGTGGAGTTCGATGAGAACGGCAGCGGGCACTTCCTGCTGCGCGACAACGCCGGCAACACAGGTACGGTCGCCATCGCTGTCCAATCCATAGATGCAAGCGCGCCGGTGCTTGGCCCGGAGGGCTGGTCAGCCGACTCCGAGGCCTCCAGCAAGGCGGCTACATGGACCCGGGATTTGGCACGGATACTGAACACGCCTACGAACAACAGCATCAAGGCGTTCTTCTCCTTCAACGAGCAGCTGTCGCGGGTGGAAGTCACGGCTTATGACAGAAAGGACGGCAATGTGCTTACTCCTGCCGATTCCTATGTGACCGCCATCGTGTCGGGCAACAACGTGACCATCGAGTTTCTGCGGAACTGCCAGGCCAAGATCGTGGTCTATGACTTGCGCGGCAACGCGATAACACTGTGGCGGCCGGAGGACGGACCCGTCACGGTAATCGACAAGGAGGCGCCGGAGCTGCTCAGCGGCTACCCGCAAAAGACCGTGACCGGCAATACAGCCGCATTGACTTATGCCTTCAAGAATGACGAGTCCGTCATGCTTCTCAGTGACCCGGACAGCGGCTACAAGAACAGCCACACGGTAGAATTTACGGACAACGGGCAGTATGTGCTCACCTTCGCCGACAGAGCGGGCAATGTGCTATCTGCATTTCCGGCCATAAACGAGCTGGATGCGCTGGCGCCGCATGTGAAGCTGAGCCAGGATTTTGTCGGGGACGGCAGTGAGCATGGCGGTATGGGCCCAGACGGAAAAGCTTTCTATTACACCAACAGAAATGTGCGGATTCTCTTGAACATCACAGATGAGACACAAGAAGGCATGACAGTGACGGCCAAACGCTTGGGAGGCGCGGCGGTTCAAGTGAAGCAGGAAACCGTCAGCCAAACCGCAGGCAATGCAACCAAAACCTATAACTATACGGTTACGGTTGCGGAAAACGGCGTGTACGAGATTACCGCCAAAGACAAGTGGGGGCATGAGAACATCATCAACACCAGCATAACCCTCATTGACAGAACCCCGCCGGCCATCAAAATGGAGAGCACCAAAGCGGTTTCCGTGGAGAGAAACGCGAATGCGGATGCCGTGAAGCTCGGCGTGCTGCAGGGCGTTGCGGCAACGGACTTCGGAGCGGGCAAAGCCATTGACGGCGTTACCCTCAGCGCGGATATCAGCGCGGTTGATCTTGCCAACGCGGGCAGCTATGCCGTTGTGATCACCGCAGCCGACCCGCTGGGCAATACCGCAGTCAAGACCCGCATAGTGAATGTGCGCAACGAAGGTGTGCGCTTGTTCACGGTCAATGGGCAGGCCGTTGAAGAAAACGACGTGTACTCCACCAGCCCGGCGACGGTAACCGTTGCCGTATCGGACTTGAGCTTCGGCGGCGAGAAGGCGGCGTTGTACTACGCGCGGGGCTACAAGACCGCTGCGCAAATGAAGTATGCCGAGCACTTTGACGGCGCCGCAGGCTTCGCAGCAAGCGAGAAGGGCTATTACACCATCATGGCACAGAGCGCGGAACGGGGCATGTACCTCGTATACGTCTATGTGTACTAAGGGACGGGGGATTGGAAAATGATTATAAAAATGAAACGGCTGCTGACCGGGCTGCTGGCCGCTGCGCTTATGGCCCTGGCCGTCCCCGTAATGCCTGCGTCCGCCGCTCCGTCGCCGGAAACTGCGGAAATCGCCAACCCGTATATCCGGGTCTCTGTGAGCAAAGAAAACGGAGGCTATGTCATTTCCACGGTTGAGGGCGATATCCTGAAGAAGAGCGATGACGACGTAGACCTGACCCACCGGGGCGCGAACATGGATACTTCATTCACCTCGTTCCGCATCGGAAGCAAGGATTATGTGTTCGGGAACGATTATGGGTTCCTCGGGACTTCTTCCACTGGCGTGCAGACGTCAGTGGACCCCGCCGGGGCATGGGTGGCAAGCACATGGAGCGTGAACGGGATTCAAGTCGAACAGAGAATTACGCTTGTGGACAGCGAAGTATCCGAACAGCTTGGCACGGCAATGATCACTTACACGGTGAGAAACAGCGGGGCAGCGGCGGAGAGCATACAGAGCCGTGTATTGATCGACACGCAGCTTGGCGGCAAGGACTACGGCTACTATGAGCTGCCGAAGCAAAATCTGGGCCAGGGCTATGAATATTTTGAATTTGAGCGCAGCTGGGACAGCAAGGCGGATTCCACCATCCGGATGCCTGCAGACTATTTCGTCCGGGATAACCCGTATGCTTCGGGCATCGTTGGCTTTGGCGTGAACAGCGTGTTCGCGGACGACAAGCCGTACAAGATGACATTCGCGCATTGGGCGAACATTGCAGCGACGAAGTTCGACTACACGCCTGACACGACGCTGAACTTCACGAACGCCATCAACGGATCGAAAACCGCCGACAGCGCCGTCGCGCTTTACTATGACCTGGGCAGCATTGCAGCGGGCGCCGAAAAGGCCTTTTCCACCTATTACGGCGTCACCGCGAACCTGAAGAACAAGGACAACCAAGTCCTGATCAACACAACCGCTCCCTCCAAGCTGTCGTTCAAAGACGCGGGCCGGACAGCGTATGCGGGGACGGAGGGGGAGGACAACGTAGCGCGGATCAACACCACGGTGACCAACCCGGCCAATTCCGGAAAGACATACCGCAATTTAGCCATCGTCGTATATGCACTGGGCTTTGACACACAGCGCCAGGCGGATGACGGGAGTTGGATCGACTACAGCAACACCGACCCGCTGTTTACCGACGTTGTGGCCTTCGCGCCAGGCGAGAACCGCGTGACCTACTTCGATTTTAAGTTCGCGCCGGACGTGAACGCGCAGCTGGGCAGCTTCGTCACCAAGGTGTTCGACATGGACGAAGGCGTGAACGAATTGGGCTCCTATGCAGAGGAATACTGCCTGGGCACGACAGAGAACTTCGTGATACTGCCCGGCACAAATCCGGAGCTGCCCGCGATCACGCTGTCCGAACTGTCTCCGAAGATTCTGTATAACGACGAAACCCGCTATCTGACTGTGATGGGGCAGGGCATGAGCTTCTTCCGAAGCGACCTTCTGAACAAAATCGAGCTTCGCGGGGAAGACGGAACCGTGTATGAAGCACCGATAGACAGCCTGACCTACGAGCAGGGCGACAAGCCGACGAGCGCCTCCATTCAGCTGGACGGATATATGGACCCCGGGCGCTACGAATTGCATTTCGTCTGGAAAACAGGCACGGGCGAGCAAGCCTTGCAGGGTGTGCCGGAGGACTTCACCTCGCCCGCCATGACAGTGCATTTGTCCAGCGACCCGCAGTACCGCAATGACCAATACGGCGTCGTGACCGTACAGCGGGATGGAGCCGACAAGTATAAGGCCGTACCTTATAAGAATGAGGCTGCTTTCACTGCGGCGAATGTGGGCGCCGACGATCTGCTGCTCACCTTTCGCGGCGATATTCTGCAAGACAATGACGACAAGAACTTCTACCGGATGCTCGGCAAGGATAAGAACGTCAACATTAACCAAATGCTCAATTATCTTGGGAGCGACCTCACGATCAAGCAATACGGCAACGGCACGGTCGTAGTGAAGATGGACGGCAAGATTACTACTGTCGGCGCGAACACGACGGTACGGGACGGCACGGCGCTGTTCCAGTTGGACGCGGGAACCCAATACGTCGTCCCGGTATATGACGGGCGCGGCGAAGTAAAAAGCGGCGGCTCCCTGAACACGAAGCAGGATTATATTGAGCTGCAGTGGGATAACGCCTTCGATACGCTCCGAACCATCGGCGGCTTCCTGATCGACCTGAAGTACGGCGTGCTGGGGAAAATCCAGGAGGGAGGAGACGGGAAGAAAACGTATGACATCATTTCCTTCGGCGGCGGCCTGGACCTGGGCTTCCTCACGCCGGGCGGCGCGGCGAAGGCCCGCCAAAATACGGCCACGGGCAACAAATGGACGACCGATACTGAGGTCATAGAGGACGACGATCCGGACGGCTTCGGTTTTGGACTGAGCTTCGATGATGAAACTGGTGACATTACTGCCCAGACAAAGGAGAAGGATGTTCCGCCGAAAAACTCGAAACCAAGCAGAGTTGAGGCAGGCGTAACCATACATGATATCCTCTACGGCGGCAAGGACCCCGGCTATGTGGGGATCAACATGGACGCCCGCCTGAGCCTGCCGCAGGTTGTCAGCTTCCTGCCAAACAAAATAGAGGCGGATCTGCATGTGAATACCATCGGCGGCTATGAAGTGGGCTTCGACGGGAAAGTCAAAACGGCAATGCTCGAGATGATGCTATCCCTTGTGATCAAGTCCAACCCGTCCGGCGCGCCGATTCCCGACAAGCTGTATTTCACCATCGGCGGCTTTGAGCCGGGCCTTAACGTGGACAGCTTGGGCGTCGCCTGGATTACAGGCGGCGGGGGCGGCTTTGACAAGCTCTATGACACCATCTACGGCAAGGATGGTCTGCCGCCGTTGACGCTCCTGCTGCATGTGGAGTTCGACATCACGAAGATTCTGTCGGGCAGCGCGGATTTGGAGCTGTCCCTGCGCTCTATCGCCATCAGCTTTGACGACCTTTCCCTCAAGAAGCTGAAGGATGCGAAATTCATTGACGGCGGGCGGATCGCCATCGGCTGGTACCCGAACTTTTCCTTGAACCTGCAAGCCGGTGTCAACTACCTGCAGATTCTGAAAGGCTCCATACGGATCACCGCGGCTGCCGGAGACACAACGGACGACTTTGTGGAATTTGTACTGCGGGTGGCATTGGGGGTACCCAAGTATATTCCCGTCGTCGGAGGCATGGAGATTGCTTCTGCGGAGCTGGGCGGCGGCTCCGAGAAGGTTTGGGGCAACGTGACGCTGCTGGAAATTATTAAGGTGGGCTTTGTCTACTACTGGGGCGGAGATGTGGAATTTACTGCGGGCAACGCAGGCGGTACGGATAGATTTTCCGCGGCGCCGGTCCCCAGAGGCGCGGGTGAGATGCGTACAATGGCGTTATTCAGCGCGCTGACGGAGCCGCAGCCCGTCCAGACAGACCCATCCACGGGGAAAACGCAGTTTGTCGCTGTGGGCGGCAACCTTTCCTTTGCGGCGGGGAGCAAGGTCGCCGCAGACTTTGATGCGCTGGCAAGCGATGCCATGCAACCGGCGGAGGCTATGCGCAGTGCGCGGGCGGCCGCCAACCCGACGCAGATTTTCACCAACAACGGGCGTACCAGCCACTTGGTGCAGTTCGGCGACGCGGCGAACTATATCCTGACGGTCAGCAGCGTGGACGGTGCGGAGATTACCGCCGCCAACCTGAGCAAGAGCATGACAGTCAAGCAGAACGGCTCGCCCTATGCGCTGAAGTATTATGCGGCTCCCGGCGCTGAAGCCACGGACGGGGAGAAGGAAGCGGCGCTGAAGGACGCCAACGTGAATATTGCAGGCGGCGTGGCCTACATCTTCATCCCCGGCACCGCGCTTGCGGCGGATAGGAATTTCCTGATTGAGTTTGCCGGGAACACGGCTTATGATGTGGGCGCCATCTATGTCGAGCCTGTCAGCGAGCTTACAACCTACTCTGCGGATCTGAACGGTCAATCCTTGACCGTGAACTGGACGGGGGAAAACCTCAGCGATACCGCGAAGCTGATCGTATCCGTCTCCGACATCCGGGGCGAGGACGGCGTTATCCTCAATACGGCGGACATTCCGGCAAAATATGATGGGGGAAGCGGCGCAGCCGTGCTGGCTGTTCCCGAGCGCCTGGCCAGCGGAACCTATTATGTCACGGTCACACTCAGCGACGAGGGCGTGTGCTTCGAGAAGTATAACGCGAATTCAATAACCATAAACAACAGCAAAGCTCCTGGCGTACCGAAGAGCGTGACGCTTGCCAATGCAGGCAACGACAAGCTCCAGGTGAGTGTCACTCCGCCGGACGGCGACTTTGGGGGATACTTCGTCGACATATACGAGGACGGCGTTCTGGCCGACGCGGGCTTGTACTTTGAGAAGGGCGAGGAAATAATTGTCGGCGGACGCTACGAGATGCCGGTGATGAGAACGGACGATAACGGCAGCCCTGTTCTGGACAACGAAGGCAAGCCGGTCCAGGAAACAGAGAACGGCGTTGCCAAAACCGCAGTTGTCGGCTACACGCCGGGCAAAACCTACACGGCCAAAGTCCGGGTGGGAAATATTGAAGATCATACCCCGGATGTGGACGGCGACGAGATTTACCATTGCAGCGAATATATCATGTCAGGGGGCGTGGTACTGGCTGCGGCGACACCGCCGGCAGTCGCGGTTGCCTACGACAAAACCACAGGTGAAGCGGCTATTACAGCCGATGTTCCGGTGACAGGCGAACTCTATGTCAACAGCGGCATCGCGGATGGAAAGTGGTATGAGTTAAAGCCTGCCGGTACGGCGCTGACGCAAGCGCTGAACCTTCCGGACGGCGAGCACACGCTGGAGCTTCACGCGGTCGACGCGGATGGCGACAAAATCATTACCTCACAAATCGTCAAGGTGGACACCACACCGCCCACACTGCTGATGGAAACACCGGTAAGCGGCGGCACGTTCAGCGGAAGCACGCTGGCGGTACGCGCCTCGGCTGATTGGGACGCCACGTACACCTTCAAGATTAACGGGACGCCAATCGATCAAAAATCCGGTTCCGCGATCATCAATGGCGGACTGCTGAGCCACACGCTTCCTATAGGCTCTTATGCCGGCGGAGCAAAGCTCATCCTTGAGATAGAGGCGGCGGATGCGGACGGCAACACCGCAACCAAGCGGATTGAGCTTAACAACGCCAAGCTTGCGGATGTGAGCGGGATAGCGATTTATAACGGCAGTACTCCGGTTGCCGGCGGAGAGATCAAGCTTGACGACATAGGGGACACGGCGGAACTGCGGCTGATGGGAATTGTGCCGGGAGAACCTGGCCGGCCGATTGATCTCACAGACAGCACGGGTGCAGCGTTTGAGGTGCTGGGCGGCCATTCGGCGTCGCTCTCCGGCAACAAGGCGACAGCAAGGGCGGCAGGCCAAACCATGATCCGCGGGTCATACGAGTTGGGCGGCGGCAGAAGTCTGGACGACGGCGCGGTGCTGTCCGTTATGGATGACAACAGGCCGCTGCCCGTCACACACACCATCACAGCCACGGCCGATGCGGGCGGCAGCATATCGCCGTCCGGCAATATCATGGTGAGCGACGGCAGCAGCCAAAGCTTCACAGTTGCGGCCAACAGCGGCTACAGCATTGCCGATGTCAGGATTGACGGCAGCAGCGTCGGGGCGGTCACCGGCTATACCTTCACGAATGTGACAGGGAACCATACGATTGCCGCGGCATTTAACCGGAATGGCACCGGCGATGGCTCAGGCGGCGGTAGTGATAACGGCAACGGAGAAGAGAGCGGCACCGGCGGTTCTTCTTCCGGCGGCGGAACGGCAATTGATATTTCGGCTGCTGCGTACGACAAAGCAAGCGGCAAAGACATCGTTGTGACACTCACGCCGGGAAATAACACGCTCATAACCGTGAACAACGGCAATGCAACGCTGGTGAAAGGCACGGACTACACCGTTTCCGGCAACACCGTGACCATCAAGAAAGAATACCTCGTTACGCTCTCACCGGGCGAACACAGACTGACCTTCGATATGAGCAGCGGGAATGACCCTATACTCACCCTCACTATTGAGGACGAAATTCCGCAGGCGGAGGGGGTGAACCCATTCCAAGATGTAGATAAATCCGCTTGGTATTACGGCGATGTGCAGTACGCCTATCAGAAGGCTCTGTTCACCGGAACGAGCGCGGCCACCTTCAGCCCGGATATGCCTATGACGCGCGGCATGCTCGTCACCGTGCTGGGCAGACTGGCGGGGGTAGACACGGGCAAGTACCCGGCAAGCAGCTTTGACGATGTGGCGGTGAGCCGGTACTATGCCGCGTTTGTTGCATGGGCGAAAGAAAACGGCATAGTAGCGGGGATCGACAGCAACCTGTTCGCACCGGATGCAGACATCACGAGGCAGGATATGGCGGTCATCCTCTACCGCTACATGCTGTTTATGAACACCGGCCTGCCGAAGGTAAAGGAATGGCTGGCGTTCGCCGACGATGACCACATTGCGGGCTATGCCAGGGAAGCCCTGTACGCCATGCAGCAAGCCGGTATCATCGACGGCAAACCAGGCAACTTGGCCGACCCGCAAGGTCAGGCAACACGCGCTGAGGTCGCGGCCATGCTGCACAGGTTCTCGGAAGCGATAAAAGAAGAATAGTTGCAGCAGCGGCTGAACCTGACCGAATGCCGCCATTCGCCGGAGTATGCAGTTTTCTAACTGTGTATTCCGGCGTTTTCCTATTTGATCAAGAAAGATACAGGGAAATCGAGCATCGCTGAAATTGAGGGTTGACAACGGCGTTGAAGAGGAATATTCTTACTTTATGGGAAACTACTAATTATTAGTAAGTTAATAACTATAATCCAGAGAGGATGGGCACTATGAGTGAATTGCTTGAAGTGGTGCAAGCCCGGCGTTCTGCCATGAACTTTGAGGAGGGGGTTGACATTCCCCGCTCTGAATTAGAGGAGATATTCACCTTGGCGCGGCTTGCTCCATCCGCCTATAACCTGCAGCATGCTCACTATGTGGTGGTCAGTGACCCGGGGCTGAAGGAAAAGGTGCGTGCGGCTGCCTATAACCAGTACAAGGTGCATACGGCTTCAGCGGCGATTCTGGTCCTGGGAGACAAGCTTGCTTACGAGAAGGCACCGGAGATTTACGGCGGTCTGCGCACCCTGGGCGTGATGTCCCAGCAGGATTACGATGGGGTTGTAAGAACCATAACGGCGGCTTATGAAGGCAACGAGGCTTATCAGCGGGAAGAGGCCATCCGCAATGCCTCTCTGTCCGCCATGCAGTTTATGCTTATCGCCAAGGAGAAGGGGTGGGACACCTGCCCCATGATTGGCTTCAAGCCTGATGAGCTGGTGAGCATGCTGGACATTCCCGACCGCTATGTGCCCGTTCTGCTGATTACCATCGGCAAGGCTGTCAAGGACAATGTCCGCCCCCGCGGTTACCGCAAGCCGATTGGTGAGTTCGTAACCTTCCGTTAAGGTATGTGCCTCATTCTAAATCCTAGCCCTCCCACGGCTTTCCGTTGCGGGGGCTTTTTTGTGTTATTGATGCATGTACAGGAAGTTTGCCACAGTATGAAGCACTCCCCTTGGAAAAATGTCCTGGAAGAAATTAAGGTCTGATGATAATATAATTCCAGGATGTGGATAGATAGAACTAGTACAACATGTTGTAAATTCGTTCCTCATTCTTGAGGCTGGGTTTTCCCGGCTAGCAACGGACCTGAGAGACGCTAATCGCGGGAAAAGCGGGGGTTCGCGCGGCTAACGGACTGATAAGACCTTATCGGGGCCAATATCCCTCTGGATGGGGGCAAAGTAGTCCAATAAGAGCGCTCGAGTCCGTTACGATTCCAAACCCCCGGTTTTGGACCGAATAAGGGCGCTCAGGTCCGTCCAGCCTGGGGCGTGTAGGGAACGATTTTACAAGATGATGTACTAGGGCGTGTCTGAAAACTCCGAGGGGAGCGGATTTCCCCGATTTTTCGTTTCTGGCAAGGCACTTTTGCGCAGGCGTACCGGGGACCCCGGGCCAAGCGAAAGTAACGATAGCTCGGGGCGAGAGGGCGGTGAAAGATGCCCTCAAGCGAGTTTTCAGACATACCCTAGGCAAGAGCTTTCCTGAACAGCCTGTAACAACCTCATTAAATACTTCCTCGGCATTCATTTACTTCATTATATATATGGTTTATACAGCAACCTGTCCATGCAATCATTTCTTCCAATCGATAAAAGTCACAAATTACCTGACCCGGCAGTTCCCCCTTCGTGGCGGCTGAAGATCCCGGAACAATAATGAAACCCGGGAGTATGCCAATCCGTAATGAATCCGTTCATGCTGTTGTTAATGGACAAAAGGGGGCTGCCCGCGAACAATTGCTTCAGGGACCGTCGAATGAGCAGAGTCTTTTTCATCGCAGATACGCACTTTGGACACAAGAATATCATCCACTCCTGTGACCGTCCCTTCCGGGATGTGGAGGAGATGAACCAACGGATTGGCTGCACGCCGGCAAGAAAAAGCTGGACACGAAAGGGGCAAGTGGTTAAGGTAAAAAAAGATTTCTTGGACATTCTGTAGCAACACAGCGCAACGTACCAATCAATCAAGGAGGTGTGACATGAGCTTCACGCGAACAACCAATAAACCCATGATTTACGTGATATACGCCATAATTGGCCTGGTGCTGTCACTGGCTCAAATCATCCATCATTTTACATACTGGGGATACATAAGCCTGCTCCTGGTGATTCTTGCCGTTATGGCAGGCATGCATGCTTATGGAGTGAAGGGGCATCTCCAGTGGTCCTCCTTCCTGTTGGCCGTAGGCTCGGGGGTGTACGGATATTGGCAGCAGCAGAGCGGTGAATCCTCCTGGCTGGTTAAGCTCGCGGGAGTGGGCTATGATACGGCGCGGCTGTTCGCCCTGGAGGGAGACTTCGCCTCCGGTAGCCCATTCCAGCTGCCCCTGGAGATTGCCCGCTGGTCGGCGGTGGTGACTCTGGCTTCAACGGTGCTGGCGTTGATCTATCGTTTCACCAAAACCTCCATCAAGCATCAGATGCTCTACTTGATCGGCGGCCACTATGTCCTCATTGGGGCCAGCGAGGCTGTCTATCTGCTGGCCCATGATCTGTTGAAGAAGGGCAAGCGGGTGGTATGCGCCGGACAGAGCCCGGATCTTACCGTCCGGCTGAAGGAGCTGGGAGCTGTTGCACTCGATGAAGACGCCAAGGAAAACCGCCTGCTTCACAAATTGCTGCTGCATAAGACCAGAGCGTGCCTGTTGCTGGATGACAGAGATGATGTGAATCTGAATTGGCTGATCCGGATCAAGGAGGCGCTGGAATCCGGGGAATTGCGCTCCGGCAAGAGCAAGCCCATCTCTCTGATTGTTCATCTCCGGGACCGGAAATTCGCCGATATCTTCGAAGGGTTCCAGGAGGAACTGCTGGAGAGTCAGCAATTGGACGTCAAGACAGTGAGTATCTCCAATCTGCTTGCCAAGCTCATGTTTGTCCGTCATCCTCTTTACGAGCATCCTTATCTTGATCTGAGAAATCAAGATGAGCAGCCTCTTCATCTCGTGATTGCCGGATTCAGCGATATGGGCAAGGAGATTCTGCTCCAGGCCCTGCTGCTGGCCCATTACCCCAATGAACAAAAACCGCTGGTGACGTTGATCGATCACCAGATCGCTTCCCAAGTGGCCGCATTTCGCAAACGCTGCCCTAACCTGGACCAGGTATGTGAGCTTCATACGCTGGAAGCGAATCCTGCGGCAGGAATTTCCCTGAGCGGCATCACGGCCAAGCCGACGCATGTCTTCGTCTGCCTGGAGGATGATGCCGCCGATATTACCAACGGCCTATTTGCCGGGGAGGAGTGCGCGGACGTGCCCATTTTCATCCAGGTCAACCGCTCTGTATCACTGGCCCGCTGGCTGCAGAAGCACAAGTCCCGGTTTCACCATTTTCATCACATTGGTGATTTGCATGAGGTGGCGACAGAGGAGTACATGATCAACGAGGAGTTGGACCAGTTCGCCAAGCTGATTCATTACAACTACCTGGACGAGGCGAGGAAGGCGGACCTCAGCGTGGATGAAGCCTGGAACGCCGGCAGCATGAATATATTGACCAAGGAATCCAACCGGGCGCAAGCGGATGCCGTTGATACCAAGCTGTACCTGCTGGGACTGAAGCGGGTGAAGAAGAATGAACTGAACGGGCGGGAAGCCATTGCTCCCGAGCAATATGCCCATCTGGTCAAGGGAGAATTAGTGAAGCTGGCCCGGGTAGAGCATAACCGCTGGAACGCCTTTCACTACCTTCACGGCTGGACCGCCAAAACCTCCCATGCAGACGGCAAGTCAAAAAATCCCAACTTGAAGCAGCACGCCTGTCTCGTTTCCTACTATGAGCTGGATGAGATCGGACGAATATACGGCAAGGATTTCAAGCAATACGATCTGGACACGATCGAGAAGCTGCACATGGAGCTGGATCGGCTTGGATATGCTCTGATTCAACGAAATGATGTCCACAGCATAGAGACACCGGAGAGGAGTAATAAGAAGTCCAGAACATAACGGAAGGATACCATGCTCATCCGCCCAACAATTCGTTTGGCTATGAGAGTTCCCAGCATGAGCGAGCTGCCGACGATCATTCCTTGCACCGCAACTTCGAATGTCAGCGCACCTAATTCGCTGAAGGTTGCGACCTTACTGATATAGATTGCCAAAGAACTGACCGCCTCGGTAGACAGGAATGCCCCCTTTGCCAGCCCGTAGCCCATGAATACTGGCACACTAAGGGGACCGGTGGAGAGCACGATCCCGGTCAGGAACCCGATGCCGGCTCCTGCTGCCGAGAGCTGCCATAGCCGCAATTTGAAATCTTTGGCCAGAAGCCAGTGCCTGACCGGAATGATGGTTATGAAGAAAATCCCAAGTCCCAGATCCACAAGTCGGGCGGGAAGAATCCATAAGGTTCCGGCGCCCAAAGCCGCGGCCGGTACAGCGGGGATGGAGTAGGCTGCAAAGGCCTTCCAGTCCACCTCACGCCGCCAAACAAGTACTCTGGACAGATTGGCCATAACAGCCGCTATTGCCATGATGGGTACAGCCTGCTTGGGACCGTAAGTAAAGACAAGAATGGGCAGCAGCATAATGGAAGACCCGGTTCCGATTATTCCGCTGACGACACCGGCGGTTATTCCCACCAGCAGTACGAATAGATAGGATTCCATGAACACAAACTCCTGACTTGACCTGTGACCTCTGACTGCGCCTTACTGAACCAAATACAGGTATTATATCATGGTTTGGATTCATAATCTGAAGCCATATCAAGTCAAAAGGCCTTCTCTTCGGGCACGTCCGAAGAGAAGGCCTTTTCAACGAAAGGATCAGTGCAGGCTTACAGGCCGGCAGAAGCAAGCCAGGATTGAGCCAGCAGGGCATGGCCCGCCGGAGTAAGATGCACCCCGTCCGTAGACCAATAGGAAGCATCTGCCTTGGTACAAGCCTGGGCCATGATCCCGTCCATCGGTACATAGCAGGTATGGAATTCGGCGGCGAGGCCGCGGATAATGTCTATTCTGGCGTCCAGGTCCATCCGCCACTCCTTGTAATTCTCCCGGTTAGTCAGCAAGAAGGGCTCAATGATCACCAACTGCGCTCCACTCCTCTCCTGCGTACCGGTTAACATTTCCCGGTACATGGCCTCGAAGCGCCCCAAATCAGGCTCCCGGTTCTCCGAGAAGCGCCTCCAGGTATCGTTGATCCCAATCAGGATGGAGACCACATCAGGCTTATATACCAGGCAATCCTGTTCCCAGCGTTCGTAGAGGGCTTGCACCGTATCTCCCCCCAAGCCCCGATTGATAAACCGCGGATTCTTCCCAGGATACCGGGCAGCAAGCAGGGCCGACAGCATGAACACATAGCCCGCCCCCATGAAAGTATCCTTTTCCCGTTCCCTTCCCGCATCTGTGATGCTGTCCCCCTGGAAGACAATAAGTGAATTCTCCTTCAACTGCATACTCATCTGGGCTCTCTCCTTAATTCGGTTCCTTTTTGCGCCTCAGCTTCAGGTCGATCTTCATTTTGCCGCCGGTCAGGTTAAACCGCAGGAATACCAGCTTATCTTCAATAACGGCGGCTTGCACTGCCGTGCCCTCGCCGGGCTCTACCTCATAATCGGCCAACTCATCCCAATAGGCCAAGCCGTAGGGAATCGGCTTCCAGTGCCCGATCTCATAGACAATCTCGATAGATTCCGCCGACTTGGCATAATGAGTCACGAAGACGGGGGGAGCAGGCTCGGAGAACTCCTCCTGCATATTCCACTTGCCCACGTAGTTACGCAGCATGCGGGGCTTATTGTCTCCCTTGATGAAGGCCAACTGGCACTCTTTGTCGTAATAGAACAGGGTATCCGGCCATGGACCAAGACCGACACCACCCAATGTCATGGTATATTCATTGAGCTCCGGCCGGATGAGCGGGTCCTCCGTGAGCATCCAGCAGGGCGCAGTCTCCGATTGCCGCTGCTTGTATTGCCTGATAGCCTGGGGCAGGGTAGTAATGGTGATAGGATACTGGGTGATATATTGAAAGAACAGGTCCTGCATCTCATCGCATGCCACCACATGGGAGAAGGGGTAGACAGCGAAGGCCTCCGTTACTTCCATCTCATGGGCTTCCTGGTGCTGGAGGAAATACACCTGCTCATTGCTTGCCGTATTCCGCAGATAATCCTGGAACAGCCGCTTCCAATATTCAATGTCGGTGCCCGTACACAGGCCGGCCCGCAATACATCGTTAGGATCTGTGGAGTAAATAACCGGACTCGAGGTATGGTAAGATTGATGCAGATCCCGCGCTGTCCATTCGCAGGCCACCAGTTGGCCCCCTGTAGGGTGCGGAATCTTGTAACGGTCCTTGTCCACGTACCAGAACCCCCATGGAACCCCCTGGTTGGTAATGCCGTCCCACCACACCTGCTCCCAGCAATAGCCCCATATGCCTTCAAAGCCTGCTTCCTCCAGCGCGGCGATGGCAATGCCATCCTTGATGCCCGCACCGGCTACCTTGGTTGTGGCCCAGGGAAATGCAGCCTGAAGCTCCGCCCATTCGGAATTGAGCAGATCAGCCATCTGAGCAACGGGGTTGTCGGAACGCCGGGGAATAGCAGGGCAGCGCAGAATGACGTCATCGCCGTACTCCTCATGCCAGCGCCGGATCCGCTCCCCCAGAATCCCGATGGAACCGCTGTTCACAATCCAGGTGACAGGAATATTGTATTTATGAGCCGTTGCAGCAGTGCGTTCCACACCTTCATCCGGCGTTCCGTGGCCCCATACGGTATCGTAATGGGCAGCCATGCTTACATACGTATAAACTAACCTCTCGGGCTTCATGATCATTCTCCTCATATAAAAAGCTTTATTGCTCTTCCTCACCGCTCTCTTCTCCTGAGCCGCGCAGCTTATTCCTGTATTCGTTGGGGGAAACCCCCTTATATTTCTTGAATACCTTGCCAAAGTAGCTGTTGCCGGCAAAACCGGTCTCCACCGCTATCTGGGCAATCAGCTTGTCGCTGTCCCGGAGCAGCACCTCTGCCTTGGAGATCCGCACCTCATTGATATAATCGGTCAGTGACTTGGAAGCATATTTCTTGAACAGCCGGCCCAGATACACCGGGGACATATTCAACGAATCGGCTACCGTATCCAGACTCAGATCTTCCTTCATGTATTGGGAGTCGATAATGCCGGAGATGGTCCGCATCAGCTCGTCGTATTTGGCATTCTTCTTCTCGCCGATCCGTTCTTCCATATGGCGGAACAGCTCCATGAATTTCTCCTTCATATCTTCCAGGCGCTCCAGCTCCGAGAGCTCCACGTACAACTCGCTGAAGCGGATGGAGAACCCGAAGCCAGAGGCTTTCTCCAGCGTATCCGCCACCATCTGAATGGCGAAGAACAGCCGGAACATGGTCAGTTGAAGATCCTTATAGGAGTAGCCTTCTGTCGAAGACAGGATGGAGAGGCACAGTCCCCTGACTTCCTCCATCCGTCCCAGCATCAGGGAATCCGTCAACTGCTCCTCCTTCTGGATCGGATAGCGGTACTGCCGCGGGCTAAGCTCCGCCGGATGATCTGCATACAGGACCGATTCCCAGCCGGAGAATACCCGGTAATGGGAGGTGTCGATAGCCGCTTGATACAGGCTGCGCCAATCCGCCCAACCGTTCCCCGGGGGACTGACAGCCACCGTTACCGACAGCTTCAGATGCTTCCTGACATTGTGCTGGATTTCCTCTGCCCACTCACGGACATCCCCTGCATGCAGGTCCTGAAAGACCAGCACCGTATGATCGCCGCCCGGATCCATGGTTTCACAAACCGTATGAGCCGAGACGATCTCCGAAGCGATATTCATGATGCCGAATTGGAGCAGACTTCTGTCCTTGAAGCTGTACATCGTCGTAAAATCCTTGAAGCGGTCAATCCGAAACAGCACCAGCCGGACAGGTCCGTCCATATCCAGCTTGATGGCGAACTCCCGCCGCTTGGGTGTCATGCCGGCCGCCGAATTCCCATTGCCGTCTGCCACCAGCAGCTGCCGCAGGAAATCCTGCTTGGCCTTGTAGGAATGCTCCAGAATGGTCTGATTCTGCTCCATCAGCTTCTTGATCATGTCCTTCACAGGCCGGTTGAGCCTTCGTGAAGTGATATAGGCCAGCGTTAGCCCCACCACCATGACCGTCAGACTGATCCGGAAGATAACCGTCCGGATCTTGTTGATTTCCCGGACCGCCTCCTGATACGGAGTATGCCGGACGAACTTCCAGCCTAAGGATTCCGATGAAGCATAAGTAACCAGCGACTTGGCCCCTTCCACCTCGCCGATAAAATGTCCCGATTCCTCTCCGGACTGCAGGATGGTCTGGGCGAACTCCTGCCGGGACAGGTCGCTTAGCATCTGGTCCTTGTAGACGGAGCTGACCAGCAACCCCTTGGAATCCATAATGAAGATCCCCCCGTCACGCCGTTTATCCAGGGTGGCGATGGAGTTCTTCATCCAGGTATCCGAGATGTTCAGGATAATCGCGTTATTGCTGCCCGGACTGACGGAGTCGTAATAGATGAAGGTATATACGTTGTAATCAATAACATTGAAATTCATCGTATTCTTGACGGTGCGGGTGATGGGCTTCCACTTCAGAGAAGGATCATAGTTCTTCATAATATCGACTATTCCGGGGTCAGACAAGGAACCGCTCTTGGTTACCCCTTGATTGCTGGAGTAATAGAGATCCAATTGCTCATTGTACAGGTACACCGAATGGAGAAAGGGCATGGAAGCGATCAGATTGATCCGGTCGGTGATGGTCTTCAGTTCAACGGGATCCGTCTTGTCCCGGTTAAAAACCTTGTATCTGCCATTATCCAGCAGCACCTGGGAGATAGCCATCTTGGCATTCTCCAGCATGGAATCGGCCAAGGTGCTGATCTGGGACAAGGATTCCTCGGAATATTCAAACACATTGCCCTTCTCGATCTCCACGAATTGTACATATAGAATATAGGATACGGCAATGATGACAACCGTCACCAGGGTTGAGAAATAGATTAACAAACTGGAAAAAAAGTGGCCACTCCGCGAATTTCTCCATTTGTTCATCCTCATCCTGCTCCCCCTTGATCCATCTGCCAGCAGGGACCGGAATGCCGCAAGACGGCGGTCCGATCCCTGCTCAATTGCCTGAATCACTTTTTGTTATCGATTTTCCATTGAGCGTATTGCTTATTCATTTCTTGCAGAACCTTCTCAATTCCTGCCGCTTTCAGTTTTTCTTTGAATTTTGGAACATATTCGTCGGGGCTGACGGAGCCGGTCTCGAGAATGGGACGGAATTCGGTTTCCACATTCTTGATGGCGGCAACCTCTGTCTTCAGACTGTTGCTGTCGAAGTTAAAGCCCAGATCCTGCACAGCTTCCGATTCACTGTTGAACTTCTTGAACTGGTCCCAGATATCATCGGGTTCTCCCGGCATCAGGTAGGTCAGGTATTGATTGCCGTAAGCCCAGGTCGTATTGGGATTATAACCGGATTTCTTGCCGTTGTCTGTGTCCGGGGCGTATTCGATCCGCTTGTCGCCCTTCTTGACATAATGCTTGCCCTCGATCCCGCGGCCTACAAGATTGATCAATTGCTCGTCTGTATACATCATGTTGTAGAACATCAATACACGGTCCGGATTCTTGGAGTTGGTAGGGATGCCCATCATGGACCCTACAAGGTCATTCGTCGTGGTAACCGGCTTACCGAAGTTATGGTAAATCCACGGAATACCAACGGTATTGGAGATCTGAACATCCACATAAGGCTTCAACTGGCCGAATTGAAAGGCGCTCTTGACCTTGTCGTCATTAGTGGCTTTCATGACGGCAGCATCCTTGGGAATATAGCCGGCTTTATAATATTTATTAAGCGTATTTAATGTAGACATGTATTCCGGTTCATCCAATTCCAAGGTATAGCCGCTTCCGTCCTTCTTCAGGACAATCGAATGGATGGGGGATACGTTCCATAGATTGCGGTTGTTAAAGTTGGGAATTCTGGTTGTGCCCACTGCCAGCAGTGGAGTAATGGTCGGCTCATTTTCCTTGATGGTCTTCAGTGCCGGTTCCAATTCCTCCAGGCTGTTGATTTTGTTAATATCGATGCCATACTTATCCATCAGTGCTTTGTTGGCGGTGATGCCAAGCCAGGCTCCCTTTTCTTTGTATGCGGCCAAGGTGTAGTTTTTGCCCTTGATCGTGCTCGCCTGCAGGAATCCCTCCGACAGCAGCTTCTTGGCATCGGGCGCGAACTTATCCAGCTTATCGGTCAGATCTACCAGTCCGCCCTTGCCTACCAGGTTACTGTAGTTCATATTTCCGTTGGAGGTAAACATCAGATCCACTTTCTCCCCGGTCGCCAGGAGTGCGGTCATTTTCGTATCATAATCGGCAAAGGGAAATACGTGCATCTTGACGGTGGCATTGATTTTGGGCTGAACGATCTTGTTGATCTCAGCCTCTACCAGCTCCGCATCGGGCTGTGGACCTGTTCCAATCAGGTACCAATCAATCACATACGGCGGCAATTGCTCCTTGACCGGCGTCTGACTGGCCGAACCCGGCGATGGGCTTGCTTTGCTTCCCTCTTCCTTGCTGCCGGCACAGCCTGCTGTTGCCATAGACAAGCCCAATACCGCCGTTAACAGCAGGAACGATCCCTTTTTCCCCTTCATCATTCTCGTAACCTCCCATGATAATTATGCAATATATGCTAACCAGGATGCCCTGGGGCTAGCCTTTGACGGCGCCTACGGTTAAGCCTTGAATGAAATACTTCTGAAAAAACGGATAAGCCAGTACGATAGGCCCAATCCCTACAACAGCCAGAGCCATCCGTAGCGTCAGGGAAGGGGGCTTGATCTGCATCACCGTTCCGTAATGGGCGCCGCTGGCGCTGGACAGATAGTCGGCCATGCTCTGCGCCTTATACATCAGGTACTGCATGTTCAGCGTCTTGTCATCGGTAATCAGCATGAGCGGCAGCCACCAGTCATTCCAGTACACGATGGCGCTGAACAAGCCGATGGTGGCAAGCCCTGGCAAGGACAGCCGCATCACGATGGAGGCGTAGATCCGGAATTCACCGGCTCCGTCCATCTTGGCCGATTCAATGATCCCGTCGGGAATGGTGGTGGTGAAGTATGTCTTGAGTATCAGCACATACCACCCGTTAAACAGATGGGGGATGATCAAGGCCCAGATATTGTTCTTCAGATGAAGCACCTGGGTCGTCACCAGGTACCAGGACACCATGCCTCCGCTGAACAGCAGGGTGAAGACCACCAGGAAGGTAAACAGCTTGCGGAAGGCAAAGTCCTTCCTCGACAACGGGTACGCAAAGGAGGAAATGACCAGGATGCTGGAGACTGTGCCCACCACCGTGCTGAAGATCGTGACCATGTAAGCATCGAAGATCGTCCGGCCCTCCTGCCACAGATAACGGTAGGCCTCCAGAGACCATTCCTGGGGAATAAACTGATAGCCGTTGAGCGAAACCGCCTGTTCATTAGAAAAGGACACGGCTATAACCAGGAGCAGCGGAACAATGCAGGTCAGGCTGATAAGGATGAACACTATATTGATGAGAATGTTGGCTGTTTTTGAAATGGAATTGCCCCTGAATCCGGAATGCATGATAATTCCTCCTAAAAGATTGCTTTGTCCTGATCAATTTTTTTCACGATCCAGTTGGACAGCACGACCATGATAAAGCCCACAAACGCCTGGAAGGTGCTGGCCGCCGATGACATCCCGATATCCCCGCTGTTCATAAGAGCCCTGAATACGTATGTGTCGATAACGTTGGTTACCTCGAAGATCGCGCCTGAATTGAGGGGAACCTGATAGAACAATCCGAAGTCCGCGAAGAACATCCTGCCGATCGCCAAGAGCACCATCAGCGTGATAACCGTCGAAATCGAAGGAATGGTAATATGGCGGATTTGCTGCCATTTGGTTGCTCCATCCAGCGCGGCCGCCTCGTAGTACTCCGTGTCAATCCCCGTGATTGCTGCCAGATAGACAATGCAATTATAGCCTGCATACTTCCAGACGTTGGCGAACACCAGGATATAGGGCCAATAGACGCTCTTGCTGTACCAGTCTACTCCCGTGAAGCCCAGCGGCTCCAATATGAGATTGTTGAGAATGCCCTTGTCGGAGCTTAAGAAGCTGTAGAACAGATAGCTTACCGCAATCCATGACAGGAAGTATGGCAGTAAAATGGTGGTTTGATACACCTTGGCCATCCGTCTGTTGCGGAGTTCATTAAAGGCGATTGCCAGGAGTACCGAAATAGTTGTGCCCAGCGCAATGAATACAACATTATAAGAAATCGTGTTGCGGGTAATCGTAAAAGCATCCGGGGTCCGGAGAAAAAAATCAAAGTTTTTGAAGCCTATCCACGGACTGTTGAAAAAATTCTTAAAGAAGCTTCCTCCCGAGTAGCTGTAATTCTTGAAGGCAATCAGGATTCCGCCTATAGGCAAATAGTGAAACGCGATCAATAGAAATAAACCCGGCAGCGTCATGATGAGCAGTGGACCGCTTCTGGTCCATTTGGCAAGTTTCCTTCTCAATCCCTTCTCCTCCTTAGAGCTTTGCGGAGCAAAGCTGACTTCGTAAGCATCCACTTAGAGCTTTGCGGAGCAAAGCTTGCTTCGTAAGCATCCACTTAGAGCTTTGCGGAGCAAAGCTGACTTCGTAAGCATAAGAGTCTGTCAGCGCTTTCATCTCCTCTATGGTCCCACCTTACACCATGCCAATTGCCGAGTAAATCGCAAATTTCCTCATCCATACGAACTTTTCCGCAGTGCTGCATACGCAAAAATCATACTTGTTCCCACAATCCGGACCAAAATGATCATTCCAAAGGCCGTACAAGCAGGCAAAGCGGTCATTTTGGAGGCAGGAAGCGGGAAGAGTTGGGCTTGCCGGTTTACAAAATATTCTGTTCGAAATATAATAACAGTGATATTTTTATTTACAGTGTAATGATAAGGGGTGTAATAATGGCGCGGGAAGGACAACGATTACGCAGTGAATCGGTTCGGCAGGAAATTCTGGATACCGCTCTTTTCATCGGACTGGAACAGGGTTTTGAGGAAGTATCCATAAGGAAAATTATACAGAAGATGAAATATTCAACGGGTGTGGTGTATTACCATTTTGGCGATAAGCAGGAGATTATTGACGCTATTGAAGCGGCACAGACGCAGTGGCTTCATGGTGAGATACAGAAGCTGATCGAGCAGGACCAGGATATCTTCCGTGAAATGGAAGCTGTTTTTCGCCGGGTGATGCGGCTTGCCTATGAGGAGCCTGAAAAGTACAACCTGATTGTACTGCATAAGTACAGCCGGCAAAAGACAGAGCGGCCGGAGTGGGTTGCCTATCTGAGCCAAAAGTTCGAAGCGGCTATGAAAAGCGGACTAATCCGGGAAATGGATTCGGAGAAGGCGGCCTTCTCGGTTTGGAGTTCCTTTTTGGGTTTTAGTCTAATGATTTCACGGCAGAAAGGCATCACATTGGATCGGGCTGAGGAGTTGTTCCGCGTACAGTTTGATATTATTTTGCAAGGAATAAGACAATTGTGAGTGCGCAGAATGCAGGAAAAATCATTTTGAGATGGGGGATCAGGAATGAAGAGGGCGATTACGGTATTATCGGTTATTTCTGCGGTTACGACTGTACTCTCTGCCTGCACCGGAGTTTTATATACAAACGGCGGAACACGCAGAGTTGTTGAGAGCATACACGGAGCGAAGATTACCCTGTGGGGAGATGGCGTTTATGCGAATAACTCGCTTCTAAAAACGGGCGCCACAAAAGGAACCGATGTCGTCTTAATTCTGGCGGCAATTCTTCTTATTGTTGTTACTGTGGCGCTCAAAAACCCGCGGCTGCAATTGCTGCTGCGGACAGGGCTTTTATCCATAGTCAGCTATGCGGCAACCTGCCTTGTTATGGGGGTGAGCTTCAATTCATTGTTTCTCCTCTACGTCTTGCAATTTGGCAGCAGTATGTTCGCATTTTTACTGTCCCTCCACCAACTTATCCTGACGGAGCCATACTCCAATGCGGTTTATGAGAGGAAATTCACTGGAACCGGCATATTCCTCATAATCAGCGGGTGTTCGGTTTTGATGTGGCTCACCTTTATCATTCCCGCCCTATTGACGGGCAAACCGATGGAAACCCTCGAGATTTATACAACGGAGCCAACCTTTGTCCTGGATCTGGCGATCATATTGCCCGTGGCGTTGTTTTGCGGCATCATGCTGCTGAAGAAAAGGAGAATCGGGTACAAAATGGCGCCTGTTTTGCTCACCTTATTGACTGGAGTGGGGCTTTGCGTCATTTTCCAATCCGTTTATCAACTGTCTCTGGGACTGGAGTTATCCCCAGGCCAGCTGATGGGCTTGGCGGGGACTTTCATTATCCTCGGCAGCATTGCGGCCGTATTGAATATTCGCATACTCCGATATGTGAAATGATCGAATCAGTGTGAATACCCGGTTGGCATAATAAGACTTTCACGGGGCGGGAAGATTTTTATGAAAAATAATTTCTCCCGGGAAAACCTTTTGGCAGGCTCGGCCGTGTTATAAGAGAAAGGGGGATCACGGCCATCATTCATTTACTGATTACGCAGGAACCTATCATTCACCCGCACGCTGCTCCGCATCCGGATCAGTCCATCATAGAAGCCTACAACCGCCATGTGGAACTGGTTTACCGAGTGAGCTATTCCATGATGGGCAGCAAGCAGGATGCGGAGGATGCCACCCAATCTGTCTTCATGAAGCTGATGGCAAGCCATAAGTCCTTCGCCGATAACGGGCACGAGAAGGCGTGGCTCATCACAACCGCGCGCAACCATTGCCGTGATATGCACCGTAAATGGTGGCGGAGGAAGGTCGTTGATCTGGATTCCTATGCCGTCATGGGAGATCAAGGGGAAGCGTTCCGGCACATCGACAGCGATCTCGCCGGCAAGCTGCGAAAACTGCCTGCCATGCATCGGCTTATCCTGTATTTGCACTATTATGAAGGATATAAGGTGGCCGAGATCGCAAGCATGCTGAAGCTGAATCTGAACACGGTCAAAATGAAAATGCGAAGCGCCAGAAAGCAGCTGAAGCTGGAAATGGAGGAGGATGAAGTTGAATAAGCAGGATTTGGTGGAAGCCTTCGACCGCATGAAGCCTGGCGAGTTTCAGAAGGAGCGGATGCTTGAGCATATACTGTCTCCCCAAAAGCCGCATGCGCAGCAGGCAAGGCGGTTCTTTTGGAGGTGGCCGGTGGGAATTGCGCTGCCCACGGTTTGTCTGGTGCTGGCATTGACGCTTTTTATGCCCTTTGGCGGCGGGGAGAGCTGGGCTTACGGCATCCATGTTATCGAGAAGGATGGAGCGGTGTTCCGGTTGGCGGATAATCAGAAGCGGTCGGAGGATTACGGGATATCCGTGAGCAATGTGGACCCCAGACCAGGGCTGGAATTTTTTATTGAGGGGCAAGATATTGCCAAGATTGAGATCACAACCAAGAACGAGTACATTTATGCCAAGGATTGGACCCAAACGCAGGACGAAAAATATTGGAATTCAAATTTATACCAATATTTTGATGAGGAGCGTCAGGTTTCAGTAGCCGATTTCAGCAAGCTGTACGACAAACAGCTGACGATGACCTTTGACGAGGATTTCGGGCAATATGATCAAATATGGTACCGATGGACGGCGTGGAATCTGTATAAGTGGGCAGCGGCGGACAACTACTCGCATTTTCTCGGATACGGGATCAAGCCGGATAAGCTGAGCGAGGAGGATAAAATGGGGTTGGCCGCCGGCAATGACGGCTCGGGAATCGGCCATATTCAGTTGGACGGATATCCGGAACAATTGACAGAAGATACGATCACCATCAAGATTACCGACAGAAGGGGCAATAGCACAACCAAAGCCATTCACGTCAAGGTAAGGAATAATGAGTCGCGGGAAACGGTGGTAACGGCCACTCTGCGGGACAAATAAGGAACAGCGGCGGTACGGGCAGGAGACTTTTGCCCACGATGAACTTATATTTCCATTGCTACAAGGTGAAGCTGTCCTGAAGGTTCTGTGCCTGGACGATCTTGGAGATGTACAATTTTCCTTCACTGTTGATGTCCGCGTAGAAGACTTCGATGAAGCTGGGGATACCCGCCTGCTCAAGCTGGGAGGCAAGCCATTGCCTGTCCAGCTTGAGCTGCTCCAGGTTGCTGTCATAGACCTTCCCATCCGCAATCAGAGGCACAGACAGACCTTTGGTGGAGGTCTTAAGCAGCATGTCCGACGGGGTTACGGGAAGGAACTCTGATTTTTTGAGAACACTGATGCTTCCGCTGCCCTCTACTATGGCGAATTCCACCTCATTTAAGTCGAACACATCCTTTTCCCGCAGCGCCATCATCACGTTCTCCAAGGAATATTTCAAGCGCTCCATACTGGACTTGATGAATTGGCCGTTGCACGGTTAAGCCTTAGCGGCCGTGCATCAGCCGATGCTTCATCGGTGGTGCGAATGTGATGCTCCCATAAAAACCCCGGGTCCTTCGCACCTCAAAAAATGTCGAATCAAGAGGGGAAATATTTGTTTTTATAAATGTCAACATTTATGCTATATTTTCTGTATATGGATTTACGACAATCCTATTGAATTGATCGCGTTGCAAGATCAATGGGTGATATTTTTGCCGTCGCACTCCGTATGGGGTGCGTGGATTGAAATCTCCGTTTATATTACGATGCTACTGCGGCCCAATGTCGCACTCCGTATGGGGTGCGTGGATTGAAATTGTCCGCGGGATGGTTTGTGGCGGAAGGGACCGAGTCGCACTCCGTATGGGGTGCGTGGATTGAAATGTTAAGAACCGCCGCTGCCGTCGTAGTCTTACCTAGGTCGCACTCCGTATGGGGTGCGTGGATTGAAATCGCTAATGGTCGCAATGCATACGATGAGCACCGCGAGTCGCACTCCGTATGGGGTGCGTGGATTGAAATCGCTGAATACAATGCCCCCTCCGCCTCCGTTATGAAGTCGCACTCCGTATGGGGTGCGTGGATTGAAATTTCAGAAATGGCATGTTGTTTTGCGGTCTGCGATAAAGTCGCACTCCGTATGGGGTGCGTGGATTGAAATATAGGGTAAGAAAGAACTAGTTTTATTAGTGTATTGGTCGCACTCCGTATGGGGTGCGTGGATTGAAATGCCTGCCTCGTTCAAAACGTGCGCGGAGAAACGCAAGTCGCACTCCGTATGGGGTGCGTGGATTGAAATTTGCCGTCGGTTGAAATGGCAGCCTGAAGAAGTGAAGTCGCACTCCGTATGGGGTGCGTGGATTGAAATATATAATCCACCGCCGTGCCTTAAGGGTAACAAAAGTCGCACTCCGTATGGGGTGCGTGGATTGAAATCATTTGGCAGATCCAAAATCTCCCCGCCACGTTCAGTCGTACTCCGTATGGGGTGCGTGGATTGAAATGTGGCTGTGTGGGAGTGGATAAAGGGCAACTGGGCCCATCATACTCTGTATGGGGTTGTCTACGTAAATATCCTAACAGCTGCCGCTTGAGAAGACCGCCCCTAACTGGCTCGGGCAGAAGGCGATGAACCGCATCTGCCGTGGACAAAAGAAAATAACTGCAAAAATACAGTTCATTTAGCAGCAGTTGAATTCACTTCAACGACTAACTGCAAAAATACAGTTAGTTGGAGCAGAATGCGAGGAAAGACCGGGTTAGGAACCCCAATAACTGTAGATTTACAGGGAAAGCCGCACAAGTAAGGGCTGTGGGAGAAAATAACTGTAGATTTGCAGGTAGGCGTTCCATAGAAGGCACCGGACTGACTCCAAAACGCAGAGGACGTAAACGCTGTGCACCTGTTGGCTTTTTTATGCAGACCAACACTAGCTGTTGAGTCATTGAGGGCCCCATGCCCGGAATAGCTATCATTTTGCCAGCTGCTGGCGCCGCTTATAATTGACTGCTCTTCCGGTCCAGTAAAGCCGCACCATTCCCCTCTGTTCCCGTAAATAAGTCTCTCAGGTGCTCTCAGATCCGTTGCAACTGAGCAGATTCCACCTCATGAATGAGGAACGAATTTACCAAAAGTTGTATTGGTGCGTGTCTGAAAACTTGCTTGAGGGCATTTTTAACCGCCTTTTCGCCCCGAGCTATCGTTGCTTTCATTTGATGTACCCCAGGTATGCCTGTACAAAAGTGCCTTTGCAGAAGCGAAAATTCGGCTAAATCTGCTCCCCTCGGAGTTTTCAAACAAACCCTAAAGAAAAAGAGCGAAAGAGGGAAAAAGACTGCGAAAAACCCGGATTAATTTCCTCTAATGGCAATAGAACATACGGATAAACCTTATGGCTGCCGCTGGCAGTCTTTTTCAATTATGGATCTAATCAGGTATTATGCAGCTAAGCGGTTCTTTGCCTGGAAGGCAGAACCAAGGAGGAGTAATCTGTATATGAACGAGCATTCCCTGGATTTACACAAAAGAAACAAGATGATGGTTATACTGCTTTTCCTTTCATTTGCTCTGGGAATATTGGCCAGCATGGATACTCCCCGCACAATGAAGGTGCTTGCGTATTCGGGCGGGGCGAACTGCGCCATTGCCGGATTGATGGTATGGAGCCGCAGGGCGGATTGGGCCGTAAAATATGTGATTGCAGTAGGGCTGGCGGTTGCATCCTTTCTCTTCATTCAGTACACGAACAGCTTTTCCAATTACTTGATCGTTTACTATGCGCTGACCGCTGTGACCATGTATCATGATTACCGTCCGATTCTATTGAGCGGCACTCTTTCCCTTGGCCTCACCAATTATTTTTACTTCACGAAAGCCTCTTATGCCGAGTCTGATATAGTCGGGCTTAATGTCTTCCTGTTTCTCACGATGGCGTTTCTTATGGCTCAGTCCTGGTTCGGGCAGAGGATGCGGAAGAATATTGAGCTAAGCCGGGCGGAAAGCGTGGAGGCCCAGCTTCGGATGAGCAATGTGTTTCAGGAGGTCCGCCATTCTGCTGTTGTGCTGACCCAAGCCCAGCATTCTCTGAACGAGAATGCGGCTGCCACCAGTGCCATTGCCGGTGAGGTGACGAAGGCATTCCAGGAGATCGCCTCCACCACCGAATCCCAAGCAGGCAATGCGGGGATGATTCGCTCCGACCTGGAGAAGATGGACCAATTTATCAGCTCTGCCGCGCAGGCTTCCCAGCAAATGAGTGACTTAGCCCTCAGCTTAAGCGACATCACCCAGGAGGGCAATACAAGGATGAATAAGCTGGCGGAAACAATGGGCCAAATCCAAAGGATCACCAATGAGACGAATGAGTTTATGGCTGCTATGGAGAAACAAAACCAGAAGGTGGAAGGAATTGCCGCTACCATTGGGGCCATTTCCCGGAACACCAATCTGCTGGCCTTGAACGCCTCTATCGAGGCTGCCCGGGCGGGTGAGCACGGCAAGGGCTTTGCAGTCGTATCCGAGGAGATACGGAAGCTTTCCAGCTATACTCAGAATGAGTCCAACTCCATTGCTTCAATTCTGAATGATTTGCGGGAAAAAACCGCCAAGGTCTCCGAACAAGCAGGCTATTGCTTGAAAGAGGCCGCTCTGGGGAGCCGGGAGGCGATGGAGGTACGGGAGCTGTTTGGGCAGATGGCTAACAACTCCAGCCAGGTGCTGCATCAAGCGGAAGAATTGAAGCAACTGAACAGCCAACTCGAGGGCTCCTCCCGGGTCATGGTTGCCGAGGTGGTTTCCATTGCCGCGGCTACTGAGGAAACCGCAGCCTCTGTTCAGGAGGTCTTGGCCAGCGCCGAGATGCAGCAGCACCAGATGGAGGCCATATCATACAGCAGCTATGAGTTGGAGGCATTGACAGAGAAACTGGACGATCTCCTGCGGAAGGAATAGGCTAGAGCGGCTTTTCCGTTAGGCGGATTGGCTGGGGCGGCATTGCCCCCGTACGGAGCTGCGATAAAAAAGCTGCTTGGAATTCGAGGGTAGGTTACTCATCATGGATTTATATTCCTGTTGCTACAAGGTGAAGTCGTCCTGAAGGTTCTGCGCCTGAACGATCTTGGAGATGTACAATTTGCCTTCACTGTTGATATCTGCGTAGAAGACTTCATTAAAATTGGGAATACCCGCCTGCTCAAGCTGGGATGCAAGCCATTGCCTGTCCAGCTTGAGCTGCTCCAGGTTGCTGTCATGAACCTCCCCATCCGTAATCAGAGGGACAGACAGACCTTTGGCGGAAGTCTTCAGCAATATGTCCGACGGGGTTACGGGAAGGAACTCTGATTTTTTGAGGACGCTGATGCTTCCGCTGCCCTCCACAATAGCGAATTCCACCTCGCTTAAGTCGAACACACCCTTTTCCCGCAGCGCCATTGTCACGTTCTCCAAGGAATATTTCAGGCGTTCCATACTGGATTTGATGAATTGGCCGTGGCGGATAATGACGGTTGGCCCAAAAGTGAGCTTACGGGCAATTTTTTTGCTGTTGATTAACAGGCGGCTTACCAAATATTGCAGCGCAACGATGACTACCACGGAAAATAATGTGGGCAGGTGGGGAATATCCGGCTCGGAAATATCTGCGCCTATGACGCTTCCAATCACGATGACGGACAGGAAGTCATAGACGGGCAACTCGCCGATTTTGCGCCTGCCGGTTCTTAGGATCAGAAAGAGGATCAAGGCCATCACCGAAACAATGCGAAAAGTGATTATCAGGTATGTCATTATGATTGGCTCCTTATTGACCGCTGAATGCCGCGATCATTGTCGAGAATGCTCCAGCATAAGCTGTTCCTGCTAGTATCGCCAATACTGGAATTGTTTATAATTGACGCGCCGATCCATAATCAGCTTTCAAGTGGGGTTATCTCACCGCGGATTGCCGGGGAGTGCGGACATCGGATAAAGCTGAGCTTGTCAATTAGCATTGAGTTGGTTTATGATGGAAACAAATGTTTGCATTGTATTGAAGGGGTGACAGAATGGGTAATCATGACCTGCTTTTGCAGCCGGACCAGATCATCGCACAATTGACAGACTATGCCTCCTTCGTCGATTCGCTGCACCGCTACTCCGATGAAGTGTTGAGAGCGTCGATGGAAAAGAGTCAATGGTCGGTTTGCGACAGCATTAGCCACATTATGAGATGGGATGAGAATTTCGCACAAACCACGCTTGCCAGAATCGTAAATCAGGAGCGGGTCGTTCTGGACGAACATGCTGATGTACAACTGTTCAATGATCAAGCCATTGCATATGGCAGGACTCTACCGGCCGGGGAACTGCTCACACAAGCGGTTAAACTCCGCCTTGAACTGGTATCATTGCTCCATCAGGTGCAGGTCCCTGATTTCTTCCGGACATTTTCGGCTCCAAGCTCGTATACCCTCTCCGGATTTTTGCAGGAAATGTTTGTGTCGCACGATGCGCACCACCGGAAGCAGATGGAGCAGTTTCTGGCCAGCGGAGGTGATCATGGAGGAGCTGTGCCTTGCAACTTGTGAGAATAAGGGAGCAATTCCCACGGCTTATTCGCTCGAAGTGCCACAACAGGCTGGTAAAGCGGCTGCCCGGTTAAGCCTTAGCGGTCATGCATCAGCCGATGCTTCATCGGTGGTGCGAATGTGATGCTCCCATAAAAATCCCGGGTCCTTCGCACCTCGAAAATTGTCGAATCAATAGGGAAAATATTTATTTTTATAAATGTCAACATTTATGCTATATTTTCTGTATATGAATTAAGGACAAACCTATTGAATTGATCGCGTTGCAAGATCAATGGGTGATATTTTGCTGTCGCACTCCGTATGGGGTGCGTGGATTGAAATAGTCATATATTAGGCAATTTGACCGTTATTATTGAAGTCGCACTCCGTATGGGGTGCGTGGATTGAAATGTTATAGCGCTGCCGTGAAGCCTTACTGCTGGAGAAGTCGCACTCCGTATGGGGTGCGTGGATTGAAATTGTCCGGACTTTTGTGTAAACATTTGCCGATTTACGTCGCACTCCGTATGGGGTGCGTGGATTGAAATGGACATGAACGCCAGCTGACGGACAATGACGGATGTCGCACTCCGTATGGGGTGCGTGGATTGAAATAATCATCAAGATTATGGATCAGGAAGGACTGCTCGAGTCGCACTCCGTATGGGGTGCGTGGATTGAAATTTCCTGGTTCATGTATGTTACCTCCTATGAATGGAGTCGCACTCCGTATGGGGTGCGTGGATTGAAATCTGAATGGCCCGGCGCAGCGTACCGATATGGCGCTGTCGCACTCCGTATGGGGTGCGTGGATTGAAATTTTGGAGGAATTTTACGACAGCGTAGAAGGCACCAGTCGCACTCCGTATGGGGTGCGTGGATTGAAATAACCGCTGCCGGGACACTCTCCGGCCGCATAAACTGTCGCACTCCGTATGGGGTGCGTGGATTGAAATTACCTGTAATAGACGCCGCCACACTTCCCGCGGCTCGTCGCACTCCGTATGGGGTGCGTGGATTGAAATACTATTCAGTAACCACGAATTGTGAAGTATCTAGGTCGCACTCCGTATGGGGTGCGTGGATTGAAATATCAATGCGGACCCGGAACTGTGCGGGACGAAATAGTCGCACTCCGTATGGGGTGCGTGGATTGAAATCATTCCGGCATGGCACGCCAGGAACCGTCGGGCTAGTCGCACTCCGTATGGGGTGCGTGGATTGAAATCCTTCAAGGTATTGGTGGTTCCGTCGATCTGATCCGGTCGCACTCCGTATGGGGTGCGTGGATTGAAATGTTGCGACAAGCTTGGATATGGAAATGGCCACTAGTACAACGTCTCGTAAATTCGTTCCCCATCCCTTAAGGTCGAGTTCTTCAACGGACCTGAATGACTCTATTTGCGTGAAAAGCGGGGGGGCGGCTAACGGACCAGAAGAGCCTGCCGGTTCACTATAAGTAGCGGCAACAGCAATCAAAATGATAGCTGTAGCCGGGGAGGAGAGCCCCGCGTGGCTCAACAGCAATCAAAATGATAGCTGTTGCCGGGAAGGAGAGCCCCTTGTGGCTCAACAGCAATCAAAATGATAGCTGTTGCCGCGTAAGCGAGCGCCAAGTGGCCCAACAGCAATCAGAATGCTAGCTGTTGCCGCGTAAGCGGACGCCAAGTGGCTCAACAGCTTGCATGCATGTCCCATTCCATACGGCAGCACATGGATTATCTTATTCAGGCTACTTTTGAAATTGAGAATACGGAGGATGAGCATATGGCTGACAGCAGCATACTGATGCAAAACAAGCAAAGCTGGGATGCAATGGCCGACAGTTGGTTTGGGACAACAGCCTTGCCTGCATATGGTTGCCTGATTCCGACTGAGGATGAATTGAAGCTGTTCCCTGACCTGCATGGTAAAAAGATGCTTGATATTGGTTGCGGAAGCGGACATTCCTTGAAGTGGTGCGGGGATAAAGGCGCTTCTGAGCTTTGGGGTCTTGATATGTCAACCAAGCAAATTGAGAATGCTGGCAGGTTCTTGGATGAAAGCGGATATGAGCCGAAACTGTTCAACTCCCCGATGGAATCGGATTGCGGATTGCCCGGGGAATATTTCGATGTGGTATATTCCATTTATGCGATTGGCTGGACCGTGGATTTGCAAAAAACCTTTGATCAGATTGCTTCCTATCTAAAAAAAGACGGCCTTTTCATCTTTTCTTGGGATCACCCGTTTATGCATTGTGTGGATGTTCAGGAGAATCAGCTTCTGTTTAGCGGTTCATATCTCAACGAAGATGCTTTCTCTTATATACAGCGCGGCAATCCGGTTACCCTCCAAAATCGCCGGTTATCCACCTACATAAACGCCCTTGCAAGAGCAGGATTCATGATTGAACAGCTTGTGGAAGAGACGAACGACGAAACATTGGAACGGCCGGCGGAATTTGCTTCCGGTTATTACACCCCGTACAAGGCCCAAAGGTTCCCTCTGTCATTCATTATTAAAGCCAGGAAGACTTGAAGTCGTCCCACGATAAAAAGCCGTCCTAACGGTTTCGTTTCCGTTTGGCGGCTCTTCATTTATTTCCCCTCATATCGCGTTGACTCTATTGCCGCTCCAGCAGCAGCCTCAGAGTGCCGAGATGCCCCGCTCATGGGCCTTTCTTTTTTACGGGCACCAAGATGGATACTCTATACCCGTTAAGATCGGCCTTGCGAACATGCTCTTCAAGACCGGGGTGTCTTGCCCTGTCATATTCCCATTCCCCTTCAGCCAAGAGCTCACGAACCTTATGCCACCCAATGGCCGGATTCGTGTCTTCCGGAACATCCAACTGGGCATAAATACCGCCCGGCAGCTTCCATTCATACAGCGGCTCAGGAATCGCCGCTCCTTCCGGAACAGAAGCACAGAATCCGAACCCATAGGCAGGATGGTGCTCTGAAGGATAAGGCTCCGTGTTAAAGCCGAATAGATGCATGGTGCCAAGCAGATTATTTTGTTCTACCCAATTCAGTACCATTTGCATCGCTTCGTCCTCAGGCTCGACCCCCACGCATGAGAAGGCGGCTGTACGCATGGGATACTTTTGAACAAAACGAAATTGGCTGTTCCTCACTTCCATGCTCTCCATATTTACATCCTCCTTTGACCGGCTAAGATCATATTTAGTGCGGCTTAGATCCAAGGGGACCAGCAAATCCTCCAACGATGACAAGCTTATTGCCGTATGCCTATTCAGGCTGCGGATCAGACCGGAAATGGTTTCATGCCGTTTCTTGATGTCCTTGTCCATCCTGGTCAGCTTGTTCAGCTGCTTTTGCAGAACTCTGCATAGCTCATCAACGGACCCGGTCGCAATAATCGTTCCGATATCAGGGATGGATACATCCAAGCGGCGCAGCAGGTCGGTCAGACGGATGCATTGCAGGGCCTGCTCATCATATAACCGCCAGCCGGACCCGGGATCTCTTATGCTTGTAAAAAGACCGGCCTTTTCCCAGTAACGCAGGGTCCGACTTGTGAGGTTCATGGCAGCCGACACCTTATTGATCGCCGTTAACATCCCTTGTTCTCCTTTCATCTGGCTTTAACAGCAGTATATCACTTGACGCCGCGTCAATAGCAAGCGGAAAATCCCGTATCCAAGGGTTCATTTTTTGCAGAACATTTCACTTTGTGACATTGGGGGATTCTTGGTCTGATGCAAATTGACAGTTCCAAAAAGCGGATTATATACTAAGAGCGATTCGGCCGAGGAGGCTAAGGACAGGATTATATGCGCGATCATCGGAAACAGCGGTTGACTGGTATATGGGATCATCAGCAAACAGCGGTTCACTCTAATGTGGAAAATGCCAGATGAATGCAAATCCGTGGTGCATATATTCTTGCTGCAGAGGACTTGGAGGATATTCAGTAAGCGAGGGGAGATGGTGTGTAAACCTGTACGCCGGAATTTTGAAAACCGCTCAAGGCGAAAGGGAAGGGAATAATCATGAGAAAAAGCTTGGCGAGTCTGTTGTGCACTGCCGTATTCATCACCAGCCTGTTAACCGGCTTGGCCTGGCCGGAGACGGCAAGGGCAGAGTCGCTGGAGATCAACGAGGGAGATGATGTCATCGATAATGACAACGCTTCCAGGGTGAGGCTGTCAGGTCATTGGGATACCAAAACGCCCGATTCCAGCCCTCCGTTCTGGCTGTATGGCTAATGCATTGGTAGGGGGCACAAGTCCCAAGAGATTGGAGCCGGCCACGGCGGGAAGCGCTCAGGCCGCTCTGATGTGAGGCCGGTAGATGGAGCGGCAGGCTACAACATTCTTCAAGGGTTGAAGGCGGGAGAGGTCCACAGCTTTATTGGTGGAAAAAAATTTTATAAAGAGAGCAGGAAAGGAAGGATATCATGAAACGAAGTCTGAGAGGAATACTAGCAGCGTTTCTTGCCATTATTGTAATGGCGGTCTCCATATTACCAGTGGCGCAGGCATCAGACAGCAGCAGCACGAGCGGAGAGACTGTTCTATTCAGCGATGATTTTGAAACCGGATACACAATCGGTGATGAACCCCGAAGTGTAACAGGGGATAAGGGAATTGAAAACTGGAGCAGGATCGTTAAGTCAGCGACAGCCGGTGTACTGATCAACGAAGAGGCATCAGGCAACAAGTTCATGAAATATTTCAACAATCATGCTACGACTTCGGCAGGACCACGGACTGAAAAAACACTGGATCTGACCAATGTTCATGTTCTTTCTCTCCAATATCGGATCAAAACCTTCAATCAACAATCCAATCTGCTCCTATCGGGCGGCACCAGCCTGCTGAAACTGAGCAATGGCAATGTCACCGTTGCAGGAACGGTAGTTGAGGAAACCTATTATTCGAAGGACAGCTGGACCAATGTTAGCATCAGCTTGAACATGGATAATGAAACCTATTCTGTGCTTCTGAACGGACAATTAATCCGTGAGCATGCTCCGTTAGTTTCATCAGTGGGGGATGTATCCGCAGTTGTTTTTCAATTCGGCAGCAGTATAGGCGCCGGTAGAGAGATGCATCTGGATGATGTGGTGTTTTCTCTTATGGAAACGGAGACTGTCCCAGAGCCGGATAAGCACGTATTGTTCAGTGAAAATTTTGACAGCGGGTACATGCCCGGTGATTTGCCACGTTCCCAGTCCGGCAGTACGGACCCAACTAATTGGTCTCTAGTGGTCAAGTCAGCGACGGCAACGGTCACTGTGGCCCAGGATACAGAGAATCCGAGCAACCAGGTTGCCTTGTATGCCAATTCCCACGCTACTGCTTCTGCTGGCCCGCGCTTGGAAAAACGGCTGGCCGCGTGGGGCATTGGAAAGCTTGAAATTAAGTACCGGGTGAAGACAGCCGGAGAGCGGCATGAGCTTGTCCTCATGCAAGGGACAGAGCTTCATACAAGCTTGCTTCGGCTTCAGGGAGCCGCTATCCAGATGGCTGGAACTCCCGTGCCGGATACCCAGTTCCCGTATGCCCAATGGGCGGACATCCTGATCAGCCTGGACCTCGCCCAAGCAACCTTTTCGGTTGCCATTAACGGTTCTATTGTGCAGGAGAATATAGCCTTAACCGGAGGTATTGTGGACCCATCGAATATCACGCTGCGATTTGGCAGCTATCTCGGGCCATCCAAGCAATCGATGCTGGATGATGTGCTTGTTCTAACACCGGATACGGTTGCTGAAGCTCCGGACTATTTGGATACACTTAACACTGCTGTAGAGCATCCGGTCATTCCTTCTATCAGGCAGCAGCATCCCCGTCTCATGGTCACAGATTTTGATGCATATAGAGACAAAATTCTTCAGAATGCTACTGTTGGGGAATGGTATCACGATGTAAAAAAACTTGCGGATTACTATCTGAATTTGCCCGTTTATCCCTATGTTACGCAGACAGGCAATCATATTCTTCCACTTAGTCGCAATATACTTCATGTGGTGTACACGCTGGCTTTCGTATACAACATTGAAGGCGATTCTGTCTATCGGGACCGACTTTGGGATGAGTTGGAAAATGCGGCGGCATTCCCGAGCTGGCACCCTAACAGCTTCCTCAGCACAGCGGAAATGACCCATGCCTTTGCAATCGCCTATGACTGGCTATATCATGATTTTACAGCGGAGCAGAAGGAAATACTGCTGAATGCAATGCTGAAAAAAGGAATTGAACCAGCCGCGCGAAGCTATAACGGCGAGCGGATCAGCGAGACCGATTTTGTGACAACAACAAACAACTGGAATCTGGTGTGCAACTCCAGCCAAATGATCGCGGCCATAGCCATAGCTGACGAAAAACCGGAGATCGCGGAGTTTCTGATGGATCGCGCCTCCAAAGCGATTCAATCCGGCCTGGGGGAATACACAGCGGATGGAGCTTATCCTGAGGGCGCCATGTATTGGACATACGGAACCAATTATCTGACATATGGTATGGCCTCCTTGGAATCGGCTTTTCCTGATCCGTCCGCTCTCCCGGAACGGTTACGATTATCTCTGACGCCGGGATTGCCCCAAACCGGGCAGTTTCCAATCTATCTGGGGGTGGGCCCCCGCTTGTTTAACTACGGAGATAGTATGATCGACAATGAAGGCACTCCTATTCTGTACTGGCATGCGAATACCTATGGAAAGCCCGAATATATCTCCCACCAGCTGCGTCATGATCTGGAACCGGCCTCCGACCCCTGGGATCTGGCCTCATGGAAAAAAGTGCTGTCTATACTGTGGTATGAAAGTGAAGCTCCGCTTCCTGAGGATATGCCGCTGGATAAGAGCTACGTAAGCGAGGATAATCTGAATGCAGTGTTGCTGCGCAGTTCTTGGTATGACCCGGACTTTATCTATACCGGTCTCCAAGGCGGCTTCAATTCGGGCAGCCACATGTTTCTCTCCATTGGCAATTTTGTGCTCGATGCCTTAGGCGAACGCTGGGCAACGATGAGAGGACAGGGAACCTACAGCCTGCCGGGTTATTTTGACAAGAACGTTGGACGATGGAATTATTACAATACCAGGGCGGAAGGGCAGAATACACTGGTGATAAACCCGGACTCGGGTCCCGACCAGAATCGATTGGCGGTGGGCAGAACCCTGGCTTTCGGAAGTACGGAACAAGAAGCCTTCGGGATTATGGATATGACGGAAGCCTATGCAGAGCATGTAGACAGCGCTAAGCGGGGCATTCGGTTGTATGACAACCGTACTAAGGTGATGATTCAAGATGAGATTGCTGCCAAAGCTCCCATTGATTCAGGCTGGTGGTTCATGCATACCACGGCTGATGTGGCCATTCAAGAGGATGGCAAAGCTGCTATGCTGACTATCGGAGATAAGAGGATGTGGGCAAGGATTGCAGCCGGGCCGGAGAATGCCGTATTCGCTGTGATGGACGCCAAACCGCTTCCCCAATCGCCCAATCCTTCCGCTCAGGCTGCAAGCTTTGGACAGAAGCTGGCGATCCGCTTCAGCGGGGAGCAGAATGTGAAGCTGTCGGTTGTCTTTGTCCCTCTGAAGCCGTATGAAGCTCCACCGGAAGACAATGTGGACGTAACCGATTTATCGGAATGGTCCATTACCGACTCGCAGAGCAGCGGCATGACTCCACCTGCTCCTACGGAGGAGCTTAGCCGGGGCGAACTGGCAAGGGGGATGGGTGATGCGGTTGCGCTATTGGCCGAAAGCCCGTTTGTCTATTATCAGAATAAAGTAAAGGTTGCGGATTCTATGAATTCCGCAGCAACCCCCATTGTGGATGGAGGGCAATGGCTTATACCGGCGGACTTGCTCCAGCAATTTTTGGGGGTGCGCGTTGGGAAAAAGGCGGATAATATGATTGCTGTGGAAAAAGGCGGAAAAACCATCGAATTTACCTTGGGCAGTTCCGTGGCTTTAGTCGATGGACAGCTGATGCCTCTGCAAGCTTCTCCATACGCGCTTAATGATGATACTGCCATGATTCCTGTATCGGAAACCGTTCAGGCGCTGGACTTGCATCTGCGTGCCCTCAATGAAAGAGTGCTTCTGATCGACAGAATACCTATATCAAGACAGGTGTGGGATGCGGAGGGCCAGTCTTCCGCGATTGTCCGCATACTGGAGCGGCAGCTTGTGATTAATGGAGAGCCGGCAGGCTTCTTTGACCGCGACCGTTATGGATATGATCTTCTTCTTGCACCAGGAGAGGAAAACCCCGATGTGCATATGGTGCTGCTGGAAGAAGGAGCCGTGGCTCAAAACGGCGGTGATCCCGAGAATTCTGATGATTGGCATATAACGGTTCAAAAGCCGGGCAGCACTTCCGAGGAATACTTGCTCCAGTTTAAGGAAGATCCTTGGCCGTTGAGAGCAGAGCGAATGCTGGTCTCCGTAAAGGTTAGTGATGCTGCTTACGGCTCTGCTTCTTCTCCGGAGGTGCCCACATGGATACCTGTAAAGGGAATAAGCTCCAGCTTGCGAAATACCAACGGTAATGTGGAGGAGAACACGCTTGACAACGATCTCTCCACGCGTTGGTCTACCGAAGGCGAGCAGTGGCTATTATATGACTTGGGCAGCGCGATGAACATTTACAGTATGTCCTTGGCCATTTATGACGGCAGTACACGGACTGCTTATTTTGACCTGGAGGGCTCAATAAATGGAGTCAACTGGGCCCCAATCGGCGCAGCTCGCCAGACCAGCGGCAGCGGAGATTGGCCCGATATATTCGAGCTGGGGAATGTTACTGCCAGGTATATCAGAATTCATGCACATGGGAACAGCATCAACAAATGGAACAGCTACGCGGAAGTGAAGTTCTACAAAGACGAGGCTCAGGAAGCAGAAGACCGCTCCCAATGGAGTACATATTATGGGGCTGTCGCTCCGAGCGTGTATACTTCGGGAAGCCTGGTACAGCTTCAACTGTTGGGTTACAACAAAGTGAAGGGCAGAGTCAGCTTGAATGATGCCACAGTAAGTTTTTCCAGCGATAATGAGCAAATTGCAACAGTTAGCAATGAAGGGCTTGTTACTTTGAAGAACGCCGGTCTGGTAACGATTACTTGCCGGGTTGAAGGGGGAAATTCCATACGTACGGCACAAATTTCTTTTCAAATAGAGTAGGGCTGGAGTTAACTCATTGATCAACGTATGACTGCAACCATCATTATCATACATGATCAGAAAGTGATGGCTGAGGTCATAACCTGTGCGTTGCCAGTTGTCCAGGACTAACTTACACTTAACCATGCAAACAGTCCTCTGCAACATGAGGAAATATCGAAATTGGGGGTAATTGGAAATGAACATGAAATGGCTGAAGCTGCTGACCGGCGCTTCATTGCTAACCGGAATCGCGGCCGGCTGCGGCGCAAACGAGGAACAGACGGTGGAGGCTACAACGAAAAGCAGTGTGTCGCCTTCATCCGAGCCTGTGCAATTGACTTATTGGTTGCCCTTGCCCGCTGATGCCGCGCGCTCTCTCAAGAGCTACGGAGAGTCACTGTTGTACCAGGAGATGGAGAAGAAAACCGGTGTCAAGGTGAGCTTCCAGCATCCGGCTACAGGAAGTGAGAAGGAACAATTCAATCTGCTGATCGCCTCCGGGAAGCTGCCGGATATCCTGGAAACCAATTTCGTGAGCTATCCGGGAGGGCCCGAGAAGGCCATTGCCGATAAGGTCATTATTCCCTTGAATGATATTATTGACAAGCATGCACCGAACCTGAAGAAATTCTTGGACAGCAATCCGGACATCAAGAAGGATATCTCCACAGATTCTGGCGTGATCTATGCCTTTCCGGGAATCGGAGTGGGCAATACCAACGTAAGCAGCGGTCTGGTCCTGCGCAAGGATTGGCTCGATGAGCTGGGACTGGCTGTTCCCGAGACCATCGACGAATGGACCCATGTGCTTCGCCAATTCAAGGAGAAGAAGAACGCCAAGACACCATTGACCATGGTGATGGGCGATTTTGGCCCGGATCGGTTCAATGGGGCTTATGGAGTGGGTGCAACCTTTTATCAGAACGGCGGCAAGGTGAAATACGGTCCCTATGAGCAGGCGTACAAAGATTATCTGGCGCAAATGAATGTCTGGTTTAAGGAAGGGCTGCTGGACCCCGATTTCTCCACACAGGATGCCAAATCCAAGGATGCCAAGGTGACGAACGGCACCGCAGGGGCGTACGCAGGCTATATCGGCGGCGGCATCGGCAAGTATCTGCCTGCGGTTCAACCCGCTAATCCGTCCTTTGATCTCGTGGGTGCCCAGCATCCGGTATTGAAAAAAGGGGATGAGCCCAGCATTTTCTTTGCGGCATACAGCTACCGGGGAGATGGCAGCGCAGGCATTACAACGTCTAACAAAAAGCCGGAGGCCACGGCCGAGTGGCTGGATACGTTCTACTCGGAGGAAGGCAATCTGCTGAAGACCTTCGGGGTTGAAGGGGTCACGTACACCATGGTTAACGGCCAGCCCAAATATACCGATCTGATTATGAAGAACCCGGATAAGCTGTCCGTTGGCGAAGCCATGTCCAAGTATCTGCGGGTTTCCCAGCCCGCTCCCGGATTCGTGGGTGACGACCGCTATTTCGACCAGTATTACAATTATGAGCAGCAGAAGCAGGCTTCGGCTGTCTACAACAAGTACTATGCCAATTTGGTCAAAACCCGGATGCCTCAGGTCTCCCAAACCCCTGAGGAAGCCCAGGAGCTGTCGTCGATTCTGGCCGAAATTGATACGTACAGAAGTGAAATGTTCCTGAAATTTATTATGGGGGCAGAGCCAATCGCTAACTTCGATAAATTCTGCGACCAGTTGAAGAAGATGGGAATCGAACGCGCAATTGAGCTGAAGCAGGCAGCGCTTGACCGTTATAACAACAGAAAATAGCCATCCATGACGCCCGGCAGGGCAGCCAGGGGATAGGCGGTTGCAGAAATAACCGGGGCGCTTCTCAAAAGCGCCCCATTGATTGGAAGGGAGAGGCTGTATGATCAGCTTGAGGAAGGATTTCCAAAAACACAAATATTTGTATGTCATGATTATTCCGGTGCTGCTTTACTATGTGCTGTTTCATTATGTCCCTATGTATGGAGCCGTTATTGCCTTCAAAAATTATCAGGTGGCGCAAGGCTTTTTGGGCAGCGAATGGGTGGGCTTCAAGCATTTTTTCAGCTTCTTTGACAGCTATTATTTCCGCAGATTGATCGAGAACACCTTGCTGATCAATGTGTATCAGCTGATCTTTTCGTTCCCGGCTCCGATTATTTTCGCACTCCTGATTAACGAAATTACCGGAAAGGCATTCAAGAAGGTCGTGCAAACCATCACGTACCTGCCGCATTTCATCTCCATGGTGGTTATTTGCGGGATGCTCACCCAATTTCTGGCCAGAGACGGCGTAATCACCGATATACTGGTGTTCTTTGGATTGGAGCGCACCGCCTTGCTGGGAGTTCCCGAATACTTCCGCACCATCTATATAGCCTCGGATATCTGGCAGGGCGTCGGCTGGGGCTCGATTATCTATTTGGCCGCCTTAACGGGGATTAACCCCGAGCTGTACGAGGCCTCCCGGATCGATGGCGCGAACAAATGGAAGCAGACTCTTCATGTCACGCTGCCCGGAATTGCTCCGATTATCATCATTATGTTTATTCTGAAGATCGGTCATATGCTTGACGTGGGCTTTGAGAAGATCATCCTGCTCTATAACCCCAATACGTATGTCACTGCGGATGTGATCAGCACCTTCGTGTACCGCAAGGGCTTGGGCGGTTCATTCGAGTTCAGCTATGCAACGGCAGTCGGTCTGTTCCAATCCGCCGTCAATTTTATGCTGCTGGTGGCAGCCAACAAGATAAGCGGAAAGGTCAGTGAAACCAGCTTGTGGTAAACAGCTGCAGGCAACATGCAAACTCAGGATAGGAGCTGAAAGAAAGCCATGTGGAATACCAGAGAGACGGGTACCGGCGAGAAAATCTTTAACCTGTTCAACATCCTTTTTATGCTGTTTATGGTCACCATTACGTTATATCCTTTTATCTACGTCATAATGAGCTCATTAAGCGATTCCCACCGGCTGGTTTCGCATACGGGGATATTGCTGGCGCCCAAGGGCTTCACCTTCGGGGCCTATGAGCGGGTCTTCCAGAATCCCAATGTGCTGACAGGGTACCGGAACACGCTGCTTATTGTATTCTTCGGCACCGCCGCCAATTTGCTGATGACCAGTTTGGGGGCCTACGTGCTCTCCCGCAAGGGAGTTTGGTGGAGCAAATATATTACGCTGCTGATTGTATTTACGATGTTTTTTTCGGGCGGGCTGATCCCGATGTATCTGCTGGTCAACAATTGGCTTCATCTGGGGAACAGTCTGTTCGCCTTGATCATACCGGGGATTATTTCCACATGGAATCTGATCATTCTGAGAACCTCCTTTGACTCCATTCCCGAGAACCTGCTTGAATCCGCCCGGATTGACGGCGCCAATGACTTTGTCATTTTGTTTAGGGTGGTCATTCCCCTGTCCATGTCGGTCATGGCCGTGATGATTCTCTTCTATGGCGTAGCTCATTGGAACGCCTGGTTCGGGGCGATGATTTATTTGCGGGAGAGGAGCCTGTTCCCGCTTCAACTGATTTTGCGGGAGATTCTGATTCAGAACAGCACAATGGGCATGGCTGCGGATGCATCGGCTGTGGATGCGGAGGCGGTCGGCGAGAGCATCCGATATGCCACGATCATGGTGGCGACGCTGCCCATATTGATTATATATCCCTTCCTGCAGAAATATTTTGTCAAAGGTGTTATGATAGGGTCTATCAAAGGCTGATTCAAGGAAACGGAGCGGGAATGAATGGTTCACTGGAAGACCAAAGGCGTCCGGCTGCAATGGCTGTATTCTTATGTGCTTGTGCTTCTGATTCCGGTCGTGGCGGTCATGGGCATTTATTGGAAAACGAGACAATTGATTGAGGAAGAGATTTCACGGGCCAATGCGGCGCTTCTTGCTCAGCTGCAGCAGGAATTCGACTCCAATATTGAACATTTCTTCAGGCTGACGGAGGTCATAAGCTTAAACTCCAAGCTGTCTTCCCTTATCCGCAACCAGTCTGCCATCGGCGTTCCCGAGCGTCTCAGCATGTCCCAGTTATTGCTGGATCTGAAGGCTTATAACATCTCCAAAAGCACCCTGGCCAGCTTCTACATTTATTTTCCTGCCGGTGACTTTGTGTTGACCGAGAATGCTTATTATCAAGGAGATATCTATCATCAGACCTATCTGAAGCAAAAGGAAATAGCCATCGACAGATGGAGAAGCTTCTTCCAATCCGGGGAACGGGGCTTCTTCACCGGTCAGGACAGCTTCGGGGCGGAACTGGACAAGAGCATTATGTATGTTCATTATCTGTCCGATCAGGTTCGAGGCTCTTCCACGGCTGTTCTGGTCATTCAACTGGATCAGGACAGGCTCATGTCCTCCCTGCAGCATATCCAGTCCTATAATCAAGGGGAGGTCCTGATTCTCGATGAGGGGAACCGCATCCTTGCTTCATCAGGACAATCGGAGCTGGAATTCGGCGGCATCAACTTCGAAGCAGCCCTCCGCGAGGAGAGCGGCGCTGTGAAGTTAACGCATCACGGGGAAGAGATTGTGCTGTCCTACACCAAGTCCGATCAGACCAATTGGAAGTACATTTATATTCTTCCACAGAAAATTTACGGCGAGAAGGCGGAATATGCAGGGAGAATAACCTACTTCGCCATTGGGGCCGCCTTGCTCCTGGGTCTTATTCTCGCTGTCATGATGACCAGAAGAAACTACCATCCCTTGCAAAAGCTTATTGCCTATGCCAGCCTGCGCAATAAACAGGAGCATGCTGCAGTCTCGCAGATCAATGAATACGATTATCTGGAAGTGATGATGGACCAGGTATGGGAGCGCAACGAGGTAATGAATGAGGCGCTGGAGAAGCAGAAGACCACTCTCCGCTCCCATCTGCTGGTACGGATTCTGAAGGGGAGGCTGGAGCAGGGCTTCCCGGCGGATGCAGTGCTTCCCGAGCACGGGATTAAGCCGCTATCGGATCAGTATGCGGTATTGCTGATTTACCTGGAGGACTACAGCGGGTTCTTCCACAGTCATGAGCAGGATGAAGAAAAGAACCGCAGGCTTGTTCAGTTGATTATCGCCAATATTGTGGAGGAGCTGACGGGCAAGCAGCATCAAGGCTGGGTAACGGAAATCGATAACATGATGGCCTGCTTGCTTAACTTCAACGCCCTGTCAACCAGGGAGAAGGCGCTGGAGGATATGCGGAGCATTGCAGAAGAAGCGCTCCGCTTTATCGGCGACCGGTTCCAAATTCACTTTACCATATCCTCGAGCAACCTTCACCGCTCCATTGCCAATGTGCCGCAGGCCTATCATGAAGCCTTGCAGGGCATGGAGTACAGGATGATTATGGGGACGCGGGTTTTTATCGGCTACGGGCAAATTCAGCATCAGTCTCTCTCCTATATCTATCCGCTGGATCAGGAGCAGCAGCTGATTAATCTGATTGAGGCGGGTGACTGCGATAATGCCCAGGCGATGCTGGACCAGATCATCTCGGCCAACCTCTCGCAGCCCGGTGTCTCAGCCGATATCATCCGCTGCCTGCTGTTCGATATTTCCAGTACGATGATGAAGGCCGCCATGGAAACCAGTCTGCCCCATGACGAGCTGTTTGCCGATAACCTTCAAGCCCTGCAGGGCCTAGCTAACGGGATTACCGTCATTGAAATGCAAGAACGGCTGTCGGCCTTCCTGCAGAAGATCTGCACACTGGCCGAAGAGCGGAAGAAAAAAGGGAAGCAGCGTCTGAAGGATAATGTCATCGCTTATGTTGCGGATAACTATCAGGATCAGAATCTGAACGTAAGCTCCATCTCGGAGCATTTTGGCGTTCATCCTTCATACCTGTCCCGGTATTTCAAGGAACAGACGGGAGATATGCTGTCCGAGTATATCAGCAGGTACCGGATTGAGCAATCCAAGCTGCTGCTTCAAGACGATTATATGATCAAGGATATCAGCGACCGGGTAGGGATATTCAGCGGAACGACGTTTGTCCGTCTCTTCAAAAAATACGAAGGTGTCACGCCCAGCACCTACAAGGAAAGCAGACGCGCTTCCGAGCATAAAAAGGACCGGGACGAAAATACCGAGTGAGCTAGCCCATACATACCGACTGAGCGAGCCCACACTCGCGGCGGTAGGCGTGGACCGTTTTCCCACAGTGGGGCTGCGCCTCCAATCAACTGCCGGATCTGCCCGCCAAGACAGGCTTTGTCTTGGCGGGCTTTTTGTGCGTTTACCGTCACCAAGCCTCGTACCGGTTTTGCTCAACCTGAGTACAAAGGCTGTACAGCGCGGATATACTCCGAATCTGTGCCCGGTTTAACGCTGCCAAATGACGGTCAATACTTAAGACAAGGACGGCAATTTTATCCGTATCCTCAAAATTGAGAGTATGGATTTCCTTACGAATCTGCTCAACGGCGTATTTCTCGCCCCGTGCGCGCATCGAGAGCTTGAGCGCTTGGATCATCAGGATTTCATCTACATGCTTGTGCGTGAAGGTCCGGTAATTGTTGGCTGCGCACCGGGTTGCAGAGATAAGGCCCATTTTATCCCAATACCTTATGGTAGAGGGGATGATGCCCGTAGCTTTGCTTACGGCATCAATCGAATATTCCTTCGGTGCTGCTGCAACTTCCTTTTTGAGCAAAAAGCGCTGCTTGATCTGGCCGCAGACATATCTGTCCTTATCCAGTGCGGCCTGTGCCCTGTTCGCCATCCAGAGCGCCTCGTCAATCTGCTTCGCCATGATGGCCTTCAGCATCTTGGCAATTTCCGATAAAGCAAATCCGTGAACCATTTCTCTGATGCAGCTGAGATAGGCAATATGCTCGGCGCTGTAGACCCGGTAGCCGTTCGGCGAGCGCGTTACCTCGGGTACCATCCCAAGCTCTTCATAGTGCCGGAGGGTTGTTGTGCTTATCTTCCATCTTCTTGCCAGGTCTATGGGCCGTACCGTCATAGCTGTTAACCCCCTCTTCCTATAACATTCTAATGCCAGTTTAAGGTTTGTGCAATGAATAGCGGACTGAATATGCACAATCCTCCTTTATTGCATTAGGGTTGTATAATAAAGATGAAAAGTGCCAATCAACTCAAAACTAAGCTTATGCTTACGAAGTAAGTTTTTCGCCATAACCCGCTTTGCTTAGGTTATAGAACTCAAAACTAAGCTTATGCTTACGAAGCCAGTTTTTCGCCATAACCCGCTTTGCTTAGGTTATAGAACTCAAAACTAAGCTTATGCTTACGAAGCCAGTTTTTCGCCATAACCTGCTTTGCCTAGGTTATAGAACTCAAAACTCTTAGGAGGCGTTTATGTCCAATATCATCATCCGCGGTGCCCGAGAAGGAAACCTGAAGAATATTTCCTTGGAGATCCCCCGTGATAAGCTTGTGGTATTCACCGGGTTATCCGGCTCCGGGAAATCTACGCTGGCTGTCGATGTTCTTTTTAATGAATGCCAAAGACAATATTTAGAAGCCATTGGCCTCCAGGGAATTCAGAAGCCTAAGGTGGATTCTATTCGCAATGTGTCGCCAGCCATTTTAATTAGCCAAACAGAAGCGAATAAGAACCCCCGCTCCACAGTTGGAACCAAGACCGACATTTATACAGACCTGCGGATGATCTATGAAAAGCTGGGCGTGCGGACTTGTCCCCACTGTCATGCAACCGTATCGGCGGCAGAATGCAGGGAGGAAGTGGAAAAAACCGATGGGGACTTTAAGGTTTTCATGTATTGCAAGCAATGCAGCTGCGCAATGGAGAAGCTGACCAGAACCCATTTTTCCTATAACACCAGGGAAGGAGCCTGTCCAGCCTGTGAAGGCTTGGGAAAGGTGCTGACGGTCAAGAAAGAAAATGTGGTGGATGAATCCATATCCCTGGAGAATGGCGCAGTGGATTTCTGGGAGCATAAATACGCAGAGTATCAGATTTCGTGCTTATACAATGCCTTCCGGCACTATCATATTCCGGTTCCGGAGCATCTTCCGGTGGCGGAGTTCAGTGACATTCAAAAATCCATTTTATATGATGGCGTCGAAAATGATGCTGTGAAGAGGGCGTTCCCCGAGCTCCAGCCTCCCAAGACTGTTGCGGCAGGCAGGTTTGAGGGTGTTCTGCCCACGCTGTGGAGGCGGATGTCCGATAAGGGCGGCGATGCGAAGCAGCTGAATGATTATTTTGATTTCGACACTTGCCCGGATTGCAGGGGAGAGCGGCTGGGAGAATTAAGCCGCAGCGCAATGGTGAAGGGCACACGGCTGCCGGAATTGTCCGCCCTTTCTTTGGAGCAGCTATTAGACTGGATACGAACCCTGGAGAGTTCATTGAGCGACACCGAGCGCCGCCTCGCAGAACTGTATCTGTTGGACCTGAGCACCAAAATTCAAAGGATTGCCAACGTAGGGCTGGGATATCTGTCCCTTGACCGTCAGACCATTACCCTGTCGGGCGGGGAGCTGCAGAGGGTAAAGCTGGCTGCTGCCTTGGATTCCGATCTGACCGGGATCATCTATATTATGGACGAACCAACGATTGGCCTTCACCCCAAGGATACGGAGGGGATGATCGCCATACTCAAGAAGCTGCGCGACAGGGGCAATACGGTTATCGTGATTGAGCATGATCCTGACGTCATGGCACAAGCCGATTATATCGTGGATATAGGTCCCGGCTCAGGGAAGCATGGCGGTGAGATCATTGGAGCAGGGACATGGGAAGAATTGAAGCGGCAGGAAACCTCCGTAACAGGGGCATTTCTGCAAAAGCGTAGGCCGGATCGGCCGCAGCTGAGAAAAGGAACCGGGGAAGCAATCGAAGTCAGGAATGCCAATTTGCACAACCTGAAAAACGTTGACGTCCGTTTCCCAGTTGGCTGTCTCGTTTCGGTTACAGGCGTATCCGGCTCCGGGAAATCTACGCTGGTATTTGAAGTCCTTGCAGCGGCAGGCGGCAAAAAGCACAGCTCGGGCAATATAGTGTCCGGCCTGGAGCAATTTGACCGGATTGTCACCATAGAGCAGGCGGCCATCAGCAGAATGAAACGCTCCAATGTTGCAACTTATTCGGAAGTTTATGCAGAAATCCGCAAGATCTTTGGAGGGTTGCAGGAATCCCGGGATAAAGGACTGTCCGCGAAGCACTTTTCCTTCAATACCCCGGGAGGCCGCTGTGAAAATTGCGAGGGTCTGGGATACGTGACCAGCAACATGCTGTTTTTTGCAAATATTGAAGTGATCTGCCCGGTCTGCGGCGGAAGGCAATTCAATGACGAGGTTTTATCCGTAAGGTACAATGGGTATACGATAAACAATATCCTGCACATGAGTATCGAAGAGGCGCTGCATGCCTTTAACTCCCATCCCAGGATCAGGCGGATTCTGGAGCTGCTTCAGGATGTTGGACTAGGCTATCTGGAGCTGGGACAAACCCTGACCACATTATCCGGCGGGGAAGGACAACGCTTGAAATTAGCCAAGGAATTGATTAACCGTACCGGCAAGATGAGCTTGTATTTGATGGATGAGCCCACAACCGGACTGCATCCGGTAGACGTTGACAATTTTCTTGCTCTGTTGAACCGTATGGTGGATTCGGGAAATACGGTCATTGTCGTAGAGCACAATCAACAGGTTATCGGAGCGTCCGACTGGATCATCGACCTGGGCCCGGAGGGCGGCAAAAACGGCGGACAGATCATATTCGAAGGGACGCCGCGCGATATCGGGAGCTGTGCTGAATCGATGACAGCAAGATATATGGGGCAAGGGGATTGACAGTGATGAGCTTCATCAGCAAGTTAAATCGGGGATGCAAAATTGGAGGCAACCATAATGACACCTATGAAATTAAAGGTTGGTGATACCATCGGCATTATTTCGCCAAGCCATGTTGCGTCGGTGGACAGGTACGCTGCAATTATTTCAAGTATCGAAGCCAAAGGATTTCGGGTCAAAACCGGTGAGAATCTGTATAAAAGCACGTATGGCTATTTGGCTTCCGAATGGGAGCGGGCCAGTGATCTGAACAAAATGGTACTGGATGAGTCCGTAAGAATGGTGTTTTTCGGCGGCGGCAATGGCAGTGTTGAACTGCTTCCGTATATTGACTATGAAGCTATTAAGCAAACCCCCAAAATTTTCTTAAGCGTAAGCGATGGTACTTCTATATTAAACGCCATTTATTCCAGAACCGGATTGATTACCTATTATGGTCAAGCCCCTGGTACATTTGAAGACCTGCAGCCTTATAACTATGACCAATTCATGATGCATTTGGTAAGGGGCAACCCGGAACACTGGGTCAGCAACAGCAAGTGGCATTCATTAAACGATGGGCTCTGCGAGGGAACGCTTATTGGCGGTTATACGGTTAATTTTGCTCTTCTGGTAAACAGCAGCTACTTAAAGGCGGATAACGGGAAAACATATATACTCTTTTTGGAGGACCATGAGAAGTTCAGCAATATCGCCTGTGTGAGCATGCTGCTATCCCATATCGAACAAAGTCCATTTATTCGCCAGGTTTCCGGCTTGCTGTTCGGGCATTATTCCGAGAACGTGCATCCCGATTTGCTGGAACGACTGAAGCGGTTCGGGTCAAAGTACCATGTACCGGTTGCTTATTGCGGTGATTTTGGACACGGCCGCAATCAGGCCATACTTCCTATTGGCTGTGAAGCTGTCCTGGACACCAGGGCAAAAACGATGAAATTCTGTTAAGCGGCTTGTTTTCTTCCAAATGGAATGCATAAAACATGATCTTAAACGTAAAGAATGTGTTTCTAAATTGTCTGCTTATCCCGTAAAGTTGTACATTTTTGGGAGTAAATATGCTGCAACAAAGACAAATACAGCACTTATGTTCGTGTTCCGGCGGCAGCTTCTGGGGCAGGACAAAAATCTGCCAGGGATTTGCCCGCGGCAGGCTCCATAGCGAATAGCAGAAGCCGGCCTCAACGGGCCGGCTTCGTTTTTCTTTTTAGAACTCATCATCCATAATGCCATTCCGCCTTAACCATTTTTTCTCCCGGCAGGCAGGACAGCGCTTGGGAGGCTCCCAACCCTGCAGACGATAATGTCCTTGCTCCTTTACCGTCCAGATGAATCTGTTCCCGCAGTCCCAGCATTTGAGCCGCTCATCCTCTGCCTTGGAGTCCAGCGCATTCTTCCAATCCGCCTCCCAATCTCTGGGCGCCCCTTCCAACTGGAGCGCTTCCCCGGCGAACTCCTCCGGTTGCTCCAGATATCGAACCACCTGATCGATCGCCTCCCGGATCTTCCGGTAATCCACCAGCTTCCATTGCTCCAGATACGGGATAAAACGCTTGTCCCGGCTCCTGGCCACCTTTTCCAAAAACAGCAGAATCATTCCCCGGTTCCTGTCCTTCAGATACAGCATATCCAGTTCCCCGGCGGAACGTCCCTCTTCCAGCCATTGGCTCCACTCCTGCAACAGCCGGGAACCCTGCTGCTCGCGCTCCACAATCCATCCCCGGTCCGTAAAATAAAGCAGCGGCATGTCTCCCTGGTATTCGATTGATAAGAAATCATTCTCAATCATCCAGTCGACTCTCGCGGCGATCTGCTCCAGGGTCAGACAGCTGTAATGCCCGTACCGGCGGACGCGGTCCAGCTCAAGAGACAGCAGCTTCTTGTCCTTGGACCCTTTCAGAAGCTTGGTCAGCATGGCTCTGCCCGCTCTTCCGATAATTTCATCTGCCGCCTCCAGGATGGCCAGGATATCCTCATTTTCCATGACAAGCTTGGGTTGAAGAGCTCTTTCGTGATTCATTGCTTGATGCCTCCTTCAAAAAGCATTTGTGGAGCGGGAGAAGATGCCGTTTATTCACTACAATCGCATTACTTTCCCTTATCGGACTCAAAGGTCCTCAGCTACGGACCTGAAAAACCTTATTTGCCAAAGAATTCGGGATTACATTTTTCGTATCGGAGTCCCTAAAGCAATGACAACCTCCATTAACTTGGCAACCGCAGCCAAAGCAAAGACAGCCGCGGGTCCGTAGTGAGCGGATATAAACGCTCCTGTCATCGCGCCCAACGGCATGGCAAGCCGGGTAAACATGCGTGAAAATCCGAGGACGCGGCCCAGCATGTCCGGGGGGACGGTTTCCTGGCGCAAGGATTGGACCAGCGTATTCCAACCGATGTTGCAAAGCGATACAATGCCAAAGGCAATACCGGGCATCAGCCAGTAGCGGTTCCACACAATCAATGAAAATCCGATGGTACCAACGGACAGCAGAATGGGAATTAGGGCGCCCCGGCGGAAACGCCTCTCCAGCGGCACCACCAAAAGGGTACCCAAGAAACCTCCGGCGCCCAATAGCGCATAGTTCAGGCTGCTTTGCTCCGCGTTCAGATGCAGAGAATCCAACTGGTAATACATCAGTACGCCAAAAGCTGCACTATACCCGAAATTTCCCACCATGGCTTGGAGGGATAAGCTGATATTGAGCTTATTGCCCACTAGCCAGCTTAACCCTTCCTTCATGCCGCGCACCACTTTTCCTAATGTTGCAGCAGCAACTGTCGTTCCCAAGGATTGAACTTTGATGATTGTAAGAAAGGTGGCGCCAAAGGTGACAGCATCAAGCCATAGCGCGTTGTAACCGCCAAAGGCTGCAATGGCAAGGCCCGCCAGGATCGGACCGATCAAATCGCTTAGCTGGCTCACCAGCTTCTCTGCGGCGTTGGCGCGGGTCAGATATTGTTTGCCGGTAGTCATATGGGGCACTGCGGCAACAAAAGCCACATCGAACAGCAAGTTGAGGATCGCCAGGCAAAAGGAGACCGCAAACAGATGCCATACCTGCAAAATGCCGAAGAGATGCAAAACCGGAATGATGGCAACTAAAGTACCCCGTGCCAGGTCAGTTGTCATCATAAGCTTTTTTCGGGGCAAATGGTCGACCAGAACACCTATGACAGGACCAAATAAAACGACCGGCAGCACGCTGATTGCATAGACGGAGCTCATCACCAATGCGGATTGGGTAAGTTCATAGGAAATCCAGGGAATAGCCAGCGTATACAGAGAATCACCAATTCTGGAGATGAATAATCCCAGTAAAAAAGTGAGATATGAGCTTGGCAGTTTGAATATATCAGAAATACGGCGTTTTTTGTGAACGATTCGCTCATGGGCCAGGTTCGATTGCGCCGGCAGGTTTTCTTCCATCTTAAAAGCTCCTGTATGTTGCGAAGTTTGTGAAACGTTGCGCTGCCACTGATGCGGGGCTTGGCCGGGAGTACCTCCCCGGGTAATTGACGGACTACCTGCTCATCATATCTGGTCCTGTCTTCGTCCGAAAGGGCCAAAAGGCACAGCCTGCGGACTTCTGTCTCCCTTCCGTGGAGGTAGATGCTTGCGGCTAATCTATTAAAAGGACCCATTTACTATTCTATCAAAATATTCATGTGCAGCATACTAAGAAGAAGCGACATCCGGCAGATGGATGACGGGGCGTCTGCAAAAGGTTATAATTCAAGTAAAGGCAATCGGTTTTTACCCATTTGCAGTTAATCCGCCCCATGCAGGCGGGGGAAACGGAGAAGTGAGTGATATGAACAAATTCAAGACACGTGCCATGCAAGGATTGATCTTAGGTTTAGCGTTGTTTGCTCTGGCAGGCTGTGCGGAGAAGACGCCGGAGGAGACGGACCATACGGGCCATTCTCCTTCTCCTGGAGCAGCGACTCCGACGGTTGCGGCTACGGCTTCGGGTACCGCTGCCAGCTATAAGGATGTGGACGTAAAGAAGCTGCTCGAGGAGTTCAGCCTGAGGAAGCGCACGGCCGCCTCCGTTTCGGCCAGGCCCCTTGAGGTGCTGATTACAGAGAAGGAGGGAGACAGCGCGGTTTCGGTTCCTCTCCCGAAGGATGCGTTCTTCCTGTCCATCGCCCCGTATGTGGATTCCACTCACCCATGCGCCAACCACAATCTGGTCACCTGCAAGGGCGAACTGGCCAACAAGGTTGTGCATGTGAAGGTGGTGGATGGGAAGGGGACGGCAATTATCGACAAGGATGTAACCACCTATGCCAACGGCTTCCTGGACCTTTGGGTGCCGCGGGACCAGAAGCTGGACGTAACCATCAGCTATGAGGGCAAGAAAGTCACGGAGACTGTGGGCACTTCCTCTACGGACCGCACTTGTGTTTCCACGATGCAGCTGTCTTAAGGCTTTGTTTTGGCTTCCAGAGGCCTTGTTTGACAAAGGAGAATGGTCTGTGTAACATTTACTGAAACGGTCGTTAAGTGAAATGGAGGGGTGGCTGTGGCTGCCGACAGGGCGGGAAAACGGATGACAAACCGGGATATGCAAGCAGCAGAGCGCAAGCGGCAAATTCTCGATATAGCGATGCGTTTATTTGCCGAGAAAGGCTACCACGCCACCTCCATGCGCGAATTGAATAAAGAGATCGGTATGGCGGAGGCGCTGACGTATCATTATTTTCCCGGGGGCAAGCTGGAGATCCTAAGGTCGGTTCTGCAAAACGCCCAGGAGGAACGAATCGCCAGCATCGTCGGTTTTTTTAGAGGGATATTCTCGGGTGAGGGGCGTCTGCAAGAGGTATTGCCAGAGTTAATAGAGGGGATTTCCAAGCGCGTCCGGCAGGATCAGGCATACTTTCTCATTCTGTTCCGCGAGAGAGCCCTGCTGGATCAGGAGCAGAAGGCAGCTTTGGAGGAGCTGACCAAGCAGCCCTTCAGGGCGATGGAAGCCTATCTGGCGAAGCTCTCCGCACAAGGAGCCGTCCGCAGCATGGATTTTGGCATGGCGGCCTCCCAATTTCTGTCCCATATCGTCGTGCTTATCGTTCAAGGCTTTATGAACGGCAACGTGTTGCAGCAAACGGAGATGGAGCGGATCGTGGAGTATTACGCTCATTTATGGGAGGGATAGGAGTTATTTTTTATCTAATTGACTCAACGAACGTTTGGTTAATTAATGGTGCAAAGGCAGAGCAATTATGGAAGGGAGCGGACAGCATGGATGAGCTGATTCGTACGGAACGGCTGACCAAATGTTATGGGAACAGCGTTGTCGTTCAGGATGTTTCTTTATCGGTGAAGAAGGGGGAGATATACGGCTTCCTGGGACTTAACGGCGCGGGCAAAACCACCACAATCCGCACCCTGCTCGGGATGATTAAGCCGACGTCGGGAGAGGTGCTTCTCTTCGGAGAGCGTCTGCGCGGGAGGGGGGACCGGCTGTGGAACCGGGTCGGATATATGGTGGAGATGCCTGCGGCTTATCCGGGGTTTACCGTCAGGGAAAACCTGAGGCTGTTTGCCCGGCTCCGCGGCCTTGCACAACCGGAGAGTGTGGAGGCCGTGATGGAGAAGCTGAAGCTGCGAGCCTATGCGGACACCAAAGCGAAGCATCTGTCCCTGGGCAACATGCAAAAGCTCGGTTTGGCCAAAGCCCTTATGCATAACCCGGAGATTCTCATTCTGGACGAACCCACGAATGCGCTTGATCCGGCCGGTATCGTAGAAATCCGCGAGCTGCTCATCTCTCTGGCGGAGCAACAGGGGATTACCGTGTTTATTTCCAGCCATATTCTCGAAGAAATCGCCAAGATGGCTACAAGAATCGGCATCATTCACAGAGGCGTTCTCCTTCAGGAAATTACCGCCAAGGAATTCGGCAATATCCGGCAGAAGCGGTTGTATATTGGCGTCGGCGGTGAACAGGAGCAGGCACTGCACCTCTTGGAGAGCAAGGGGTATCAGGTTCGGTTAGGCAGGGCGGGCTGCCTTGAACTGCCCGATGAGCGGGCTGTGCGGAATCCGGAGCGGATCGCCAAGCTGCTGACGGATGCGCATCTGCCTCTTTCACAGCTGTTAGTGGAGGAAGAAGAACTGGAAGCTTATTTCCTGAAGGCAATCGGGGCGAAGGAGGAGCTGGGATGAGAGCCTGTTTTGCAGCAATTCAAGTGGAGCATACGAAGCTGTACCGTTCCCAGGTGTTGTGGGGAACCCTGCTGTTCTTCTTGTTCGTTACTGCCATTCGCGTGGGCGAGGGGGATTGGGCCGCCTATTTGCAAAATATGGTGTTCATGTACGCCTCGGTATTCGGTCTGATCGGCTTTGGCGCCTTGGCAGGCTGGACATTCGGCCGTGAATATACGGATAGGACGGTAAAAGATTTGCTGGCTCTTCCCGTATCCCGAGGGAGGATCGTGACCGCCAAGCTCGTCTCAACGGCTCTGTGGAGCCTGATCATGACCCTGCTCACGTTCTTGTTTGCCGTGTTATTGGGCGCTATTGTCCGCATCCCGGGCTTCTCACCGGAAATGCTGCAGCACTATTTTGTCCAGCTCCTGATTGTTTCTTGCATTCAGCTGCTGTTATGCGGTCCCGTGGTATTCGTGGCAAGTGTATCCCGCGGTTATCTGGCGCCCATCGCCTATGCCTTTACGACACTCATGATTGCCTTGATTGCGGGGCCCACCCGCCTTGGCGCCTTTCTTCCCTGGTCCGTGGCTGCTCTTCAGCTTGCGGGCAGCGGCACCGCGGTATTCCCGTTGAGCCCTGTCAGCTATCTTATTCCAGCCATTGCCGGTATTGCCGGATTGGCGGGAACATGGGCCTGGTGGCGCTGGGCGGATCAACGGTAGGGCCTGTCCGTTCACGGCAGCAAAATGTCCCGGTTGGTCCCGTAGAAAATATCATCCCTGCTGCCAATCAGCTTGCAGAATTGCTCGAACCGCTCCCAGGTCTCCTGTACATCAAACTCGTAGCTATGTCCCCAGATATAGAAGATCTTCGGCTCGTCCGGGTTCAGACGGATGAAATCCTCGGCAAGCGTGAAGAGCATGTCCCATTCCACATGGTAGACGGTGGGGTTGAAGCGGTACAGATTCTGCTGAATATCAAAGCTGTGGCTGGAGGTAATGGTGCGGCAGTATTGAATTCGGGTATGCTTCCTGATGATCTCTGCCACCCGGTCGTCATTGTTGACTCCGCCGCATGGATAGGCCATGCCTGCGATATCATAGCCGGCCAGAACTCCAAGGTTCTTGCGGTCTTCCTCCACCTGACGGATGATTTCCGCCTCATCCGACTGGGTTAAGTTCGGGTGGGTCAGGGTATGAGCCGCAATCTCATGGCCCCGGTAGATCTCCTTGATCTCGGACGGGGGATTCTTGATATGGCTGACGGTTTTGCCTTCTCTGACCAGGCAACCGTTTAATCCCAGCAATTCGGAATTGAGATTGAAGGTAGCCTTCAGTCCGTACCGGTTAAACAGCTCCACCAGTCTTTTATCCTGGGTGACTCCGTCATCATAGCTGAATGTAACGGCTTTCATTTTTCCGTGGAACATCTTGTGGCCTCCTAAGAGCTTTGCGGAGCAAAGCTGGCATCGTAAGCATAAGCTAAGAGCTTTGCGGAGCAAAGCTGGCATCGTAAGCATAAGCTAAGAGCTTTGCGGAGCAAAGCTGGCAACGTAAGCATCGCGTAGTTTCTCTTACTATAGTCCCGGCGGATGCATTAGTCAAACGTTCCGGATGCCGTATGTTTCCAATGTTTCCTGCCCGTTTGTGGCGAACGGATGACTGCAGCGTCAGGAAATAGTTTTAGTTACGGGGGCAGGTTTCTCTTAACGCAGCCGCGCATCTTCGCGATACTCCGATAGAATTTTTCGTAAAGCCAGAAAGTATGAACGTGGAAGCGGCCCGACTTCTTGACAAACGCACGGCGTCAAAAAGACGCGGATAGGCGTTCATCCTCGCGGAAAAGCTCTTAGCGCCTGCTTTCGGAGCAGGCTTCCTTGCGGAAAGCGCAGGCTTATGCTTCGGATGCTCGTATTATGGCAAAACTCACCTTGCTTAAGGTTTTGAACGCCAACCTTTTCGCCTGACGGACCTGAGAGACCGTATTTGCGGAAAAAGCAGGGGTTAGCGCGGCTTAGGGACTGGAAAGACCTTATTGCACCGATTTCCCCCTGGATGGGGGCAAGGGAGTCATATAAGAGCGATTAAGTCCGTTAGAATTCCAAAACCTCGGATTTTTGCCAAATAAGAGCGCTGATGTCCCTTAACCTAAGGGGATTGCGCTTCTCCGCCCAAATACTTCGACAGGCCTTTTTCTTATAAAGATCAAAACGCATATATGGGGAGGAAGGGGAGAGCTTTCTCTGCAGATCCAGTGCTGAAGAAGTTGGCAGTAAAAGCGCATGAGATGACATAACGGTACCCCTTTGGAAAGGTTAAAAAGAACCTGGCAGAGTTTTTCCGCCAGGTTCTTTTCTCAAAAGTGTATATGAAAATGTTATAGCTACCCGGAGCAGACAGGATAGCCGTTGCGCAAGAAGGCTCTCTGTACCCGTTGGAGATGGGGGCGGCTGATGGGGATAAGCAGGCCTCCTGTTGTCAGCGCTTCGTTGCGTCTGATTTCGCGGATATGCTGAATATTCAACAGATAGCTTTGGTGACAGCGGATGAACCGGCTCTTGGGCAACTGCTCCTCCAGTTCGGACAAGCGGGCGGAAGCATAAAGCTGTTCATTGGGAAGGCATATGGCTACCTTTCGCCCCTGCGTTTCCAGACAGATAATCGGGTCAAGCGGGATTTGCCGCCAGACGCCCCGTTGATTGACCGACAGATATTGCCGCAGCTGCCTGCGTCCGTAGTCGTAGTCGAGAATAGTCTTCATCGTAGCGATTCCCACTGGCTTGACCAAATATTGCAGAGCCTGTACCTCGTAGCCCTGAAGGGCATATTCCATGGTGGATGCCATGAGCACGATGCCGATTTCATCATCGGCTGTCCTGATTTTCCGGGCAAGCTCCATCCCCTTCGTTTCCTCCAGCAGAATATTCAGCAGCACCATATGATAGCGGATAGTCCCGCTGGACAGAGCCGCGTACAGGGAGGTATAGCTGGAGTAGGTATGGATGACGGGAGACACGCTCCATGGTTCCGCAATTTGCCTAATCATGCGGCATAGCGAATCTGTGGAGGCAGGATCATCACAGATGGCTATATGGTACATGGTCATCACATCTCCTTTGCTTCTGGCAGGGAATTCAGTCGATTGTTGCCGAATTGGCCCGCAAGGGTTGAACTCCTTTTCATTATACCATGGCAAAAAACTGCCAACTTAAAGAAACCTTAAAGATTGGCAGTGCAGGAAGGCCGTACAAGGAATACTCCTCTTCTGGCAAGGCCGTCTCTTCTACAGGACAATGAAAAATGAGCTGCCACGGCCCGCTTCGCTTTCTGCCCGAAGCTCTCCGCCATGCTTATGGATGATTTCCCTGGCAATGTACAGGCCCAAGCCAATGGATTCTGCTCTGGCATTCCTTCCCTTATAGTAACGTTCGAATATGTAGGGCAAGTCCTCTGCTGGGATGCCCGCGCCGTTATCCTTAACGGCTATCCGCACCTTACCGTCCTGAAAATCCGGCATTAAAGAGACTTGAACCGCACCTCCCGGTCCGGTGTAATGAATGGCATTGACAATGATGTTTTCTATGGCTCTGTGCAGCTTGATCCGGTCAACACTTTTGGTAACCGCCGCTTTTTCATCTATATGAAGAGTCAATTGAATATTTTTCTCCAGAGCATTCATCATATCCCCTTCTACAATCTGGGCGATGAGCCAATCGAGGCGGGTATCCTCCTTGGTGACCACCAGATTCTGCTCCTCCAGCCGGGACAGCAGAAAGAAATCATCCACGATGGCGCTCAAATACTTGGTTTTTTCGAATATGCGCCTCATATACTTTTCCTTGTCCTCGCTGTTCTGAACCTGTCCTTCCATCAGCGCCTGGGTATAACCGATCATGACGGTAATGGGCGTCCTCAAATCATGGGAAATATTGATCATCAGCTTAGTCTTGTCCCGGTTGGCCTTTTCCGCTTCCTTCTTGGACTTGAGCAGCTTCCGGAAGGTTACGAACAGATAGTACGCCACAACGAGCAGCGCTGCGGCAAGGACCACTATCGTTGCCGTCAGCTTCTTTTCCCGTTCCTGGTTTAAGGGGATAACCATCGAGCTTTCATAGATTTCATTATAATAATTCGTGTTCCTGATCACCTTGTCCACGATGGGGATAAGCGCCTGAAGCTCCTTTCTGACTCCTACAAAAATTCTATTTTTTTCTTCCAGTTCACCGACTATTTTGATATTATGATAGAAACCTTGCTCCTTGTAGTAGGTAAAAACAGGGATTTCGCAAATGGTATAATCCGCCTTCTGATCGGATACCGCCTGCAATGCCTCTTCCATGCTGGAAACCTCCATAACTTTGGCGTGCGGCAGCTCCTGCAGAATAACATCCAGAAACCAGTAACCCTTGGGTACGGCAAAGGTGGCGTTCTCCGCCTGGGAGAAATCCTTGACCAGCCGGGATGTGTTCTTGTTGCCCACCCACACCTGAGTCATCTCAATATAGGGGGAGGAGAATTCCAGGTAACCGGCTCTCTCTTGGGTATAGGACACCGTGGACAAGATATCTACTCTTTCTTCACGGAGGCTGGTCATGATTTCCTCCCAGCTCTCCACCCGGCTCTGTTCATAGAACCGGAATTTCAACCCGGTCAGCTCGTGAACCTTCTTGATTAATTCGATTCCCATCCCTCTCGGAACCCCGTGCTTGTCAATATATTCGATGGGAACGTAGTCTTGGGCGGTTCCCACATAAAAGTCTGCATTCTGATGCGTGTCGATCCACTCCAGTTCCTCTTGCGTAAACAGATTCCGGTTGATTGAAGAGGTGCCGGTGCCTATGTATAGAGGAGCGCCGGAGGAGGTTGCGGCAGCATCGCAGCCGGCAAGAAGGGCTGTGAGCATACAGATGATAAGAATCCTTCTTTTCACGATAAAAGTCCCCAATCCAAGGAAAAGTGTGGTGAAGGCTGATTTGAGCAGCCGTATGGATGAATAACTACGATATTCTTGTTGTGGACGATGATCCGGACATTACGGAGATTATCGCCCTTTATCTGAATAATGCAGGCTTTCGGGTCCATAAGGCGGCGAATGGCGCTGAAGCTTTGGCCCAGATCAGACAGCGCACCTTTCACTTGATTATACTTGATATTATGCTTCCTGATAATGACGGAACAGAGCTTTGTGAGCAAATCAGGCGGTTTGTTTTTTGTCCGATTCTTTTTGTCAGCTGTATGGATGATGAGGAGCATATTCTGCGCGCCTTGCGGGTGGGCGGGGATGATTACATACGCAAGCCCTTCTACCCCAAGGAACTGGTGGCCCGGGTAGAGACCAATCTGAGGCGGGTGGAGCTTGACCGCACACCCTCCACGGGTGCCTGCCATACAATGATCGTCCGGGATTTGGTGATTGATGTGAAAAAAGCGGCGGTGTACACCAGCCAGTCGGAAGTGCTGTTGTCCCCGATTGAATTCAACATTCTGATGCTTATGGTGAAGCGCCCCCGGGAAATATTGAGTTATGCGGATATCTATGAACATGTGTGGCACAGCAGCAGCATCGGGGATACCCGGACAGTTATGGTGCATGTGAGCAATTTGCGCAAGAAGCTGGATGAGCGCAATCCGGGGAAATATATTAAAACCGCCAAGAGGCAAGGGTATGTTTTTTCAGATATCTAAAGAGGCAGGCTCCGTTAAGGAGTCTGCCTTTGTTCGTGGAGCAGGAAGAAGCCCTCTCACCATGGATCAAGTGCTAATGGAGTTGGCAATAAAGGATGTCCGCTAGTCTATGTCGATTGCTCTGATGTGCGAGTTTTGTCGCTTTTTGTGCGAATTATGCTGGAATGATTGTCCAGAAAGTTGGTTTCCAGTATTGTTTTAGATAAAATACCATGACAAAAGGAGTTGGGACGTATGCATAAGTTCGCAAATAATGCCGGAGATCATGATGATGTTCCTCAAACAGAAGAGACCGGTGAGTCCAAGAGCGGAGGGCAGGAACTGGATCTTGATGCGCTGGAGGAAGTAAGCGGCGGAACCTCGCTGCGGGATTTGCCCAAAGAGAAAACGACGGATATTGATGATAACACCAAATCAAGGATATAACCATGTCTGTCCCAAAAGGAGATTCATTCATGCACGTCAAACGCATTCATCCATTTTACAGCCGAAGGCTGCCGATCTTCAGTCGAAAGCTGCTGTCCTTGCTGCTCGTGTTCTCCCTTCTGGTTCCCGCTCTGCCTGCACAGGCGCTTACACTGGATGATTTGGCCAAAGACGGAGCGGCTCTGCGGGAGGCAGTCAAGGGTGACGAGCTGTGGGAGGCCCAATATCCCAACGGCTTGTTCAACTTTATTGGCACCCAATATACCGTGGCGGAGTCGCAGCCTTATCTGGAGATTGCCGTTGCCCGTCAAGGCGGTGTCCAAGGCAAAGCAACTGTCGATTTCAAGGCGATTGATGTTTCAGCCGAATATGGCAAGGATTATGTGATCCGGGTTTATGATAATTCAATTGCCTCCCAGTTGGAGCAGCCTGCGGGAGCCGCTCCCCTTATGAGCAGCATCGGGGACAATTCCCAGGTGAACATCAGTCGCGGGGAGGAGAACCAAGCAGACTCCGGGGTGACGGCAAACGTGTACGGCACAGCATCCGGCCGTCCGGGGGGCGCTTCTTCTGCGCTCGGGGACCAGTCTGTGGTCAAGTCCGTGTACGGTCCTGCGACCAACAGGCAGAGCGGAACTCCCGGACAAGGCTATGAGGAATTGGACCAGGAGCAAGTCCGCTTCGGCGGCAGTACGGGTCCTCAATCCCTTCGGGAGCTGCGGGAAATGGCTCTGGGTCTGGCAAGCGGCCGCCCGGACTGGAAGGAAGTGGACAAGAGCCGGATTGAGCAATTGAAGGCCGATTATGACCGCTTTGTGTACAGTATCCCCGGAGCGGAGACTACGCTTGAATTTGAGGATGGGGAATATATCAAATATTTGTACATTGTGCCGCTGGACGACAGTCTGCCGGAAAGCGGAGAGCAGGCGCTGTTCGCATTGGTTAATCCTACCGGTGGGGCCGTGCGAGGCGAATTTTACATGTCCTACGTTAACCTCGAAGACGATGAAGAGCCGGAGGCAGTCCGCTTCGAATGGGAGCAGGGGGAAGTGCCGGCAGGCTCCGGCATTGCATCGGCCATCGTGCGTCGCGTAGGCGGAACGCATCAATATTCCACAGTGACCGTGGGTACAGAGGAAGGTACAGCTGTCCCCTACGGGGATTATGTCCCCGGTTTGCAGGAATTGCTGTTTACCCCGGGAATGACGGAGCAGACGGTTGTTGTGGACGTCATTGATAATCCCGAACGCGCAGAGCCAAGGGCGTTCACCCTGGCGCTTGACCGCACCAATGAGCGGGTCAATACCGCCAAAGCGCAGGTTCAGGTGATCCTTCCAGGGCGCGAGGCGCAGGCTTCCATTGAAGGAGCGGCGGCAGGAGAAGGGGAACAAGCTAAGTCCGGCAGGATTGTAAAGGCGCTGACGGCAGCGAGCGCTGCTCCGGCAGGGGCTGAGCGAATATCCGACAACGGTTACTCCCCTGCACGGGGACAATGGGCCGTTGTGGCCAAGGATTTCCTGGCCGGCTCCACTGGAGGCAACGCTTATGCGGAGGGGAATGATCTGAGGCTGCGGGCAAGCGGAGGCGAGGCTTACGCTTATGCCGGGAAGGTCAAGCTGTATGGAGCCGCAAGCGCCGAGTTCGGCTGGTCCAACTCGGGACGCGGGCGGAGCTGGAGCACTCGGAACTGGTGGCCCTGGTGGGGGGAAACGCAACACTACGAAGAAAATCTCAATACGGGCTTCCGGCTAACCGCAGCCTCCGGCCAGACCACCGACCCTGTTCAAGTTAACGGAATCAGGGGATGGACGGTGTCCAACCCCGTAATTCCCGAAAGCATGTGGAATACGGCGAAGGTGGGTTTTCGCACATGGGCGGCAGGCGGGAATACAAGTGAAGCCAATCTGGGCTGGCTCAGGCTGTATCTCAAGGAATACCGTCTGCTGGTGAAGAACGAGCCGCTGGCCGTTCAACAGAAGACCTATAATATCAAGAACGGATCACTGGTGCAGGCAGAGGTGAAGCAGCAGAGCCTGCTGCCTGGAACCCTTGCGATCAAGTCTGTAGGCTCCAATGTAGGCAACGGCATTGCCAATATTAATGCACCGGAATACAAGGTGTTCCGTTCGGACAAGATTGAGTTCCAGCTGTCTTACGCCAGTCAGGAGATGGCGGACCGCTTCGACTATGCCGGTTTTGAGCTGCAGCTGGCGGGCGGAGACTGGAAGAAGTATGAGGGAGCGTCAACTCTGTCTCTGGATGCGGGATTCTTCGCCCAGACGGGAATGCTGGACGCTATCCGCAGCGGTACTATTGCCGTGCGTCCCATATTTAAGCAGAAGGATGCTTCCTTTAGCCTGGAATACGACAAAACATCGGGATATGTGGCGGAGGTTAACCGCAATGACGGCAGCAAGACATGGACAGGTCTGCATGCGGGAGACGTCATCAACCTCGTAGCTTATAATGACAGCACAGTAAGGGCCTTCAACTGGAGCGCCAGCAGGACCGAAGCGCTGCAGTTCGACGCTTCCCGCTCCAATGACCGTGTGCAGTATGTTCAATATACGATCCCTGCTTCAAGCTCCAATTGGCTCAAGCTTAGCTTCACCAATCCGGACATGGTGGTGCAGGCCGATCCCGGACTGTATCTGCATCGGGCTTCGCGGCCGTCCTATAAGGTGGACGGGGTAGCCTTTGCCGGTATGGAGGAGCTGGCCGCCCGGCTTGAGTCTGCATTTGCAGCCAACTCCGACGGCAATGCCGCCAATGATGAGAATCCGGAGATAGAGCTGTCTTTTGCTTATGAGTTCGACCCCAACTATCCTGATCAGAGCAAGAAGAATGATTTCGGGGCAGCCTCAAGAGCGGCTCTGACGGTTTATGCAAGCGACGGCTCCATACGAGACGTGTATATGGCTCCATCTACTGGGGGCAGCTACACGGCAACCGCCAACAACGGCGTCTTCACCTTCAAGGGCAGGCTGAAGGAGCTGGGCTGGCAGGGAACCGACTTTGCTACAGCGATTATATATGGCAGCAAGAACGTAAGGGGCACGGATCAGATCATTGCCACCAGAGAGACCGCTATTGATTTCCTCTTGAACAGCGGCAATGCCATTACCGTCACAGGCCCTCGCGCGGGAGGAAACGGCAGCGGCGTAGCGGCGGGCACCATCTATGAGCCGGTAACCGTTGCTGCGGCCGATCCTCTGTCCGGCTATGAATTCACCTCCTATGCTGCGCCGGGCTTCATCACCACCTGGAAGGATTATTCCGCGGATCTGGACGGCGATGGAATGGAGAGCAGCGGGGAATTCGTCCAAGTGAACGATAGGCTCAAGGCCTTCGGCACCAGCATCCGCGAAATCAGGAATGAGTGGCCGGTGGTCAAGGAGCTGTTCTACGGAAGCCAGTTTCATTATGCTCCCCAATACTTTAATCCCTCGAAGATTTACTATGATTATGAGCGGGCGCAGATAAACGGCAATCCGGCAGCGGCTTGGGCCAAGCTCGTCCAGATAAGCTCCTCTGTCATTGATCCGCTAAAGAAGGTCACTGCTCCGCTCAGCGGCGCTACAGTGGTGGTGGGCAATCAATCCGCCGTCACCGATGAAGCGGGAGAGATTTATCTGGTCGATCCCACGTTCCAGAAGGGCAAGTATTATTTGGCCAAGGTGCTGTACAAAGGGCTGGAATATTATACGACCATTGTTCCCGGCACAGTCAGCGAGATGGAGCTGGACTTTACCAAACTCATGAAGCCCGTAGAGCTTACGGCAAGCTATGCGCCCGCCGGCGAACTGGCTGAGAAGATCAATCTCGGGAATTACAATGATCAGGTGCCTGTCCGCAACGGAACGACCACCTTCAGGTTTAAGGTGGAAAGCGGTGGAGGGACGGCTGCCAATGATGCTGTCATCCGCATCTACAATAAGGAACGGACGCAAGTGGTATATGAGAGCAGCACCGGTTATCCTGAGGACGGCATTACATTTACCCACTCCCTGAACTTGCTGAATGAAGGGGTTAAGCCAGGCTACAGGATGACCATCTCCCCTCTTGTCAGGGGAGAGGAGGAACAGATCATTAGAGAATACATCGAAGTGGATGCGGGGTTTGTATTCAGCCGGGAGCTGGATGTCATTACCGCCCTGGCCAGCTTTGATACGCCGTTGTCTCCTGCGGTTGAATTCATCGGAAAGGTCAATAACAATTTTGACCTGGGGATGGATATCAGTCTGGACGACTCTCTGGATTGGCAGAAGGACACGCTGACGGACAGCAAAGGAAAGGAACATTCAATCAAGACCCTCAGCTTCGGTTATAATTACAGCTTCGACAGCGAGGATGACGATGAGGACGATCCTTCGGAAGAAGAGCAGGAGCAGCGTCTGGCCGACAAGGTGAAGAAGAAGCTTGCCGAGGAGCCGAATGCCGCCAATAAGGACGATGCGAAGAAGAAGAGCGTTGCCAACTCCTATAATTACGAGTTCTCCATCTCTCTTGTTCTGACCCTGGAGCCGTATGAAGACGGGGAAACTTATTTCCGCTCCATGGTGCTTATGGCTGCCGGCGAGGCTGAGTACGGGGTTAAGTATACCTATGTAACCCCCATCGGCGTTCCGGTGTTCGCTTCTGTTGACATATCCGGCAATGCCAAGGCCGTGCTCAGTGTAGAAGCCATGGACATCAACCGGATGCTAAGCGATGCCGAAGGGGTCACTGACGAGGCGCGCGGGAAATACCGGTTCGACGGAGAAGGGAAAATATCCCTTAACCCTAATCAATATGACATCTATGCCCAGTTTGAGGTGAACCCCACCATTACCATCGGAGCGGGAGCGGGGGTGGATTGGGCCAAGGTGTTCCTCTCCGGCAGCGCAGAAGTGGATTTGAGCTTCACTGCGCCCATCACCGGAGCCACTTCCGCAAGCGGCTCAGGCGGACTGACCATATCCGCCGAGGCAGGGATTAAGCTGTTGTTTATTCAGAAGAAATGGACCATCTACCAATCCAAGCGAATCGATTTGTTCAGCTATGGCGCGGCTGCCCGGTCTGTTATGGCGGCTTTGAACGATCCGTATGCCTCTTATCTGTATGAACCGATCCTTCCGGCAGGAGATGAGGAGCAACTATCCCGCGCCTATCTGGAGCAGCGCTCCGGCTGGCTGGGGGCAGGCAGGGAGGACGGGCGGCAGGTAAGAGCGGCAGGCGCATCATCCTCTCCCGAGACTTGGCTGCAGACGGGAGTGTATCCTTACCCTCAGACCAAGCTGCTGGAGCTGGGAGATGGCCGTCTGCTGGCCTTGTTCCTGGATGATTCCGGTGCAAGAAGCAGCTACAACCGCGCACAATTGTTCTATAGTCTCTATAACGGCAGCTCATGGTCGGCTCCCCAGGCTGTGGACCAGGATGGAACCTGGGACGAAGCGCCGGACGCCTTCATGGTGGACGGGCGGGTGCTTGTGACCTGGTCTGATGCGGGAAGAGAATTCAACGAGGACGATACGGCGGCAGATGTGCTCAGCGCCATGAATATCAGCGGCAGGTGGTTTGATCCTGCTGTATCCGCCTTTGATGGGGACAAGTTCTCCATTACCAGGGATACGGTTCTGGACAGATTTGCCGATCTGGCGCCGAAGGTCTCTTATGATGAGATAAGCGGGCGGCTGTTGGTGTATTTCACCAAGGCGGATTACGGAACAACACCGAGAAATTATGATCCTTCACCTGCTGAGGATCCTACGGTCCAGACCGGCGTCACTGCCGACGGAGAATCCTCTGCCGTATACGGTGATATCGTCAATGGCTACAGTGTGATTGCCTATCGTTACGCAGATCGGCAGACCGACGGCAGCTTCATATGGAATGAGACCTATGAACCGCAAGAAGGGATGCCTGACAGCTTTTACGGTCAGCGCTTCCTTGACTTGGCCGTACAGGCGGATATCGTGGAGACGGAGGTGCTGCGGGAGCGAACGGGCTTGTCCAATGAAGAGGGGGCGCCTGATCAGTTTGTTCCCACCTACACCGGAACGGAGCAGGTGGTGGCTCTCCCGCAATCCGTTAGTTATGATCCCCTGGTGACGGCCTCGGATGTGATCTCGTATAATCAGCTGGCTCTGTATGCCTATGTGACCGATCAGGATGGCAGCCGGACGACGACAGCGGATCAAGAGATGTACATGCAGATCTATAATTACGAAACCGGAGAATTCCATCATCCCATCCGGCTGTCGAACAATAATCATCAGGATACGCTGCCGCAATTCGTCAGAACCAAGGGCATTACCTACTTGTACTGGATATCAGGCGGAGATATCGTGTATATGGATATCACCAATCTGGTGAAATACCATCTGAAGAAGGTGGATCTGACCATGCCGTGGGGAGGGACCAAGTCCTTGTATATCATCGACAAGGAAAATACCACGATTGACGGCTTTATCCGTACCGCAGTGAAGGGAAGAGACGATTACCCGCTGGACAGCTTCCAGATCCGTTCCAACGGAGAAGACGGCCAGTATCTGCTGTGGACGGATTATACCATCAGCTACAAGAACGGCCTGCAGGCCGGGGATCCCGGTACGGAGAATCCCGCGAATATCAATCGGGAGCAGCAGATATTCGCCGCCTTCACCGAGCCGCAGGCGCAATTAATGCGCGTGCATCTGGAGGACGCCTATGTAAGCGACAGCCAATTCGAGTATATCTATGCGGCGGGAAAAGGTCCCGGGACATACCCCGTGTCCATCCTTCTCCGGGAACCGGTAGAGGCTGCCAACGGGCAGCTGCAGCCCGCGGGTACACTGATTCCGATGAACTACAGCATTATGCCTGATGTGAACGGTTATAAGGGCGTGGTTCAGGCGGGAGATCCGGTCATGCAGGAGCAATTCGCGGAGAGTGAGGGCTATGACTGGTCCGCTCCTGTTCAATTGACCGCAGAGGCGGGAGCCAACTATAGCGATCTGTCCTTTGCGGTGAGAGACGATCAGAGCGTTCAGGCCTTATACGTCAAGTACAGCCAGGAGCTGAATGCCTCCAATATGTTCGTTGAAAATACGGACAACCGAATTCTGGCAACCCGCGTATTTACCGGTGAAGGTGCGGTCCGGGCGGCCGAGGTGATGCTTCAGGAAGCGGCGCCCCTTGGCGGAGAGACTCTGGAGTTCTCTGCCGTTGTGAGCAATGCGGGGCTTAAGCCCATGTCCGGTCTTACCTATGAGGCTTATCTGAAGCGCAATGAAGAGGAAACCGTCCTTGTCCGGGACTTGCCGGTGGGCGAGAATGCTCCTGCAGGCCCGCAAGGGGACAAGCTGCTGCCGGGCGGCGGCGCATTCACACTGCGGGCGGCGGCGGTGCTGCCGGCAGAGGTATCCGGCCTGACTGCAGGCTTCCGGGTGCGGGATGGAAGCGGCGCGCTGCTGGTTACAGCCGAGAAGCAGGTTCCCTCGGAGAGTAAGCTGCATATTGCCGTGCTGGATGCTTATTTGCTGGACAAGGATACAGCCGAGCTGTCTGTTCTTATAGAAAACAAAGGAAATCTAACTTACAGCGGACAACTGGATATTAAGGCTGACCCGCAAGGCGGCAGCCTTGGCAGCCTGCCAGTCGAGCTGGAGCCGGTCGCCTCTGTCCGGCAGCTTGTGCAGGCGGATATCCGCGGACTTGCCTTCGGGGACGTGAAGGCTGCAGCCGACGGGTCCGTCTATGATCAGCTTGAATTAACGGTGGGAGACGGAGAACACCGCGCTGTAGCCGCAATCAGCAGAACCGCATCGCAGCGGCTTGCGGCAAGCATGGATAATGTAATGGGCTTTTCCCTAAGCAAGAACCGTCTGGTTGTGACTGCAGGCACGGGGGAACGGCTTGCGGCAATTAAGGAGCTTAAGACGCCCGTTCCCGATAATGAGGCCGATTCCACCAAGGTTAGCTGGAGCAGCTCCGATGAGGAGGTGGCGGCGGTGCTGTCCGATGGAACAGTTATTGGCCTTGCGCCCGGCACCGCGGTTATTACTGCTTCTCTTATCCCCGATGTAAACAAGATAAGGACGGATTCAGACGGCAGCATGATGCGGGTGGACGAGAGCTGGAGAATTCCGGCAAGTCTGATCCGGCAGCAGACTGCCACGGTCCAGGTGCAGGCGGCGGACAGCGGCGATGAGGACGACGGCGCCGCTTACGGCGATGGCGGCATCGGCCAAGGCGCGGGCGTCGAGCCTGGAGAGAACGGGGCCGGGCAAGTGGTTGTTGTCCGTCTTGCTCCGAAGACGGAAGGGGGCATCCTTGCTATCGCCCCCGATGCCCAGGTTATCGAGGACGCTCTGAAGCAGCTGCGGGAGAAGGGCTGGTCCGCTCTCTCCTTCGCCTTCCCTGACGGAACGGCGGCTGCAGAGCAATACAGGCTGAACCTCAGTGTCGAGTTGATCAAGCGGCTGCTTGCAAGCGGAGTGCTTGCCGTTTCCTTCGAGATTCCAGACGGAGACGCCAGAATGCTTCTGGAGCAGGAGGCTCTGGCCGCGCTGGCGGGAGCAGAATTCGACGACGGGGAGGAGCCGGTATGGACACTTCAGATTTCCCCGGTGAATCCGTCGGTATATCCTGCTTCGTTGCAGAAGCGGTTGGAGAACATGCCCGTATATGATTTCTCTATCACGGCAGGAGACAAGCCGCTGACAGAACTGCTTCCCGGCTCTGTGCCTCTGAGACTGGAGCTAGGCGGCTGGGAGCAGTCCGGCAGCAGCATGAATGAGAATCAGCTGGCGGGCGCTTTGATCAATGAAGACGGAACCGTCCGCCTCCTTCCCCTGTCCCGCGTTGCGGATGGCAGATTGATGATCCGCACCGCCCATAATTCGGTGTTCGCGGCCTTATACAATCCGTTCTCCTTCAGTGATGTATCGGGCTGGTCCGAGCCCTACATCGACTTTATGGCCTCCCGCGGCATTGTGGACGGCAAGGGAGCAGGGAAATTCGATCCCGGCAGCTCCATCACCCGCGGGGAGTTCGTGAAGCTGCTGGCGGCCATTGCCCAGGCCGAGACGCCAGCTGTCGCCGCATCGGGCTTCCGTGATGTAGCGGCGGATCAGTGGTATGCCCCGTATGTGGAGTGGGCGCGCTCGCAAGGGCTAGTGGAAGGCACCGGGGACGGCAGGTTCGCTCCCGAAGCGGCGATTACCCGCCAGGATATGGCGGTGCTCCTTGCACGCTATGCCCTCAAGCAGGGCATCTCCCTCTCCGGGACGCAAGGGGAGCGGCGCTTCAACGATGAGAGCGAGATTGCGGACTACGCCGGAGAGGCAGTGCATGCCGTACGGCAGGCAGGAATCATCGACGGCTATCCCGACGGGACCTTCGCGCCGCTGATGGAGGCGACCCGCGAGCAGTCTGCCAAGATGCTGGCTGTGCTGATCGCCTTGGCCATCGGGGAGTAACGAAGACAGGTTTCATTGCATAAGCGCGGCTGCATGTCAGCTGCGCAATAGATGGAGTGCAGAGAGGAGTCCGAATAGGCTCCTCTTGTACTCATATATTGAGGGAAATGAAGGGTGCACATATGCAAACTCAACAGAGCAACTGGAAAAGCCAGCTATCCGGCATGATCACCACTCCCGGGCAATTGGCCCGGTATATCTCCGTTACGGAGGAGCAGGCGGCAGAGATGCTGCAGGTTGCCGGCCGGTACAAGATGGGCCTATCCCCGTATTATGCGGAGCTGCTGAGCAAGGGGGATCCCACAGGCGGTCTGCGCAAGCAGGCGCTGCCTTCTGCAGGGGAGCTGGCCTATTCTCCACTACTGTCCGATGACCCGTTGGAGGAAGGGGGCAGCTCTCCTCTGAAGCGGCTGGTCCACAAGTACCCGGACCGGGTGATTCTGATTGCAAGCGACCTGTGCTTCATGTACTGCCGCCATTGCACCAGGAAGAACACCGTGCTCCACGGCAATTCGTTCATCACACAGGGGGAGCTTGAGGCGATAACGGCATATATCCGCCAAACGCCGCAAATAACCGATGTGCTCATAACCGGAGGAGACCCCCTTGTTATGGATGACGGCAGGCTGGAGGCTGTGCTCGCCGCAATCCGCAGCATCCCCCACGTCTCAACCATTCGCGTGGGAACCCGGGCGGTGACGGCCGCGCCCATGCGGATTACTCCCGCCTTGGCGGATATGCTGGAGCGGTATCATCCCGTCTGGCTGAATTTCCAATGCAATCATCCCGATGAGATTACGCCGGAGATGGAGCAGGCCTGCGGGCTTCTGCTGTCCCGCGGCGTTCCGCTGGGCTGCCAGACGGTGCTGCTTCAGGGAATCAACAATGACCTGGAGACCATGAGAAGTCTTCTGCTGAAGCTGATCCGCATTCGGGTTCGTCCGTATTACCTGTATCAATGCGATCTGGTCCGGGGCACGGAGCCCTTCATGACCTCCTACCGGGAGGGCATGGAGCTGATCCGCGGCCTATGGGGGCGCATCCCCGGGTATGCGGTTCCGCGCTTTGTCATTGACGCTCCGGGAAGGAGCGGGAAGATTGTCGTAGAGCCCAACAACATTGTGGAAGAGGGAGCAGACCGCATCATTCTGCGGGATTACGAGGGCCGCCACACGGCCGTTCCGCTTCCTCCGGACAAGCAAGCAGGACAGCCGGAAGGAGGGGAGAATTCATGAGAATCGGAATCACATATGATCTGCGCGAGGACTACGGCATCAGCGAGGATAGCTCCGTGTTTGCGGATTTCTGCCAGCCGTCGGAGATCAGCTACCTGGCTGATGCCATCCGGGAATGCGGCTGGGAGCCGGTAAGCATCGGCAATATGCATAAGCTTTACCAGTGGCTCAGGGCGGATAATCCCCGTCCCGATCTGGTCTTCGCCACAGATGAGGGGATATTGTCGCGGAACCGGGAAGCCATCGTACCGGCCTTGCTGGAGCTGGCGGGCATTCCCTGCATCGGCAGCGACGCTTATGCCATGGGATTGTCCCAGAACAAATATCATACCAAGCTTGCCGCCCGGCAATTGGGGCTTTATGTCCCGGGCTGCCTGTATATTCCTCACGGCCAGGAAAAGCTGGAGGCGTATCTGCATGCGGGGATGAAACGAAACAAGCTGGAATTTCCCGTGGTAGTCAAGCCCAATTGCGAGGGCTATAGTATGGGCGTGGGTGTGGCAAGCAATCCACGGGAGCTGGCCGAGCAGGTTCGCTGGAACATGGAGCAGTACCATGACGCTGTGCTTTGCGAGGCTTATATCCGGGGAGAGGAAGTATATGTTCCGGTTGTGGGTACAGGGACGGATGCTTATGCGCTGGGCATCGGAGCCTGCAAGTATGAGGATGGCAGCCCGATCGATATTTTCAGCTTGGGAGACAAGTGCTTTCGGGCCATTCGCGACGAAGCGGCTTCCTTCGGCGCTGCAGCGGACAGAACCCTGCGCAAGCATGCGCTGTCTATCCATCGGCATTTGCAATGCCGGGATTTAAGCCGCTCGGATTTCAAGGTGGATGAAGCAGGCAAGGCCTGGTTCCTGGAGATTAACCCGAGACCCGGCCTTACGCCGGGAGGGCCCTTCGAGACATGCGCCAGAGCGGCAGGGAAAACCTATGCCGGGGTTATTGGCGAGATTGTCCGCAGCGCCGCGGCGCGCTGCAGCCTGTTCCCCGGCAGCAAGGGGGAGTGAGGCCTTGAAGGGAAAGCGCGCTGGGTTGGCCGCGGTATTGGCAGTGTTGATCTTGGCTTCCTGTGCGGCAGAGGGACAAGTGAAGGGGAGCTTGCCCCTGGTCATAGCCGTCATGGGCTCCAAGGAGGTCTACGATTATGACGCCAGCTTCCTGAACGGGGTGAAGATGGCGATAGAGGAGGTCAACCGGGAATATGAGAGCCTGGGCATGGAAGCCTCCTTCGCTCTGTACGATGATGAATATGATTATGAGCAGGGCTTGCTGCTGTCCAACAGGCTTGCCGCCGATCCTGACGTTACGGCTGTTCTGGGATCGCACAGCTTCGCCATTCTGGAGGCAGGCGCTCCGGTGATGGAGGAATACGGCAAGATCATGATCGCAGCCAACGGCATGATGGACAGCTCCATTATCGGACGCAAATATACCATGATTTTCCGCAATACCTTTGGTGAAGCGGACATGGGGGCGGCTCTTGCCGGCTACGGGGCGCGCCAAGGGATAACCCGGATCGCGGTCAACCACAGCGACACGGAATTCGAGCGGAATTTGGCCGCCGCCTTCGCATTGGAGGGGCAGCGTCTGGGTCTGCGGGTTCTGGATATGACCACCCGGTTCGGGAGCGAGCAGGATTTCCACCAGCTGACCGACCGCTGGTCTGCATTGGGAATCCAGGGAGTCGTCATCACAAGAGACGCGATTGCCGACGCCTTCGCCATTGCCGGCTACGTCCGCAGGGGGATGCCGGAGGCAAAGGTTTACGGGGATTATTCCTTCGATGCCAGCGATATGCTGGCGGAGCATGCCGCCATATCGGACAATATTGTCCTGCCAGCCCTGGTGCCTGTCCGCAGAACAGAGAGGCTGGAGCAATTCGAGCGCAGCTATGAGGAGATTTACGGAAGCAAGCCTACCTGGTGGGCGGCGCACGGGTATGATTCTGTTCGGCTTGTTGCCGATGCGGCGGCGCAAGGGGGCACCAACGATCCCAGGAGGCTGGCACAGCTTTTGCATGAGCAGACGGAGTACCATGGAGTGACGGGAACCATCGCCTTTGATAGCGACGGCGTGCTGACCGGCCGGGAGCCTGCCTACTTTGCGGTTAGGAACGGAAAATTAACGGACGGGGGAGAGTGAGTCGCCTCATGCAGCACCAAACACTGTTTCGGGATAAGCCCCTGGCTGCCGCAGCCTCTCCTGAACTGCTGGACCAGCAGGCGGCTATTGTCCGCCCCGGGGCATGGATTTTGCTGGCGGCTCTGCTAAGCAGCGTGGCGGCGGCGGGCTTCTGGGCATGGACCGGCAATCTCTCCGGGGGAGTGAAGGGTAACGGCATCATTTTTCCCTCAACCGGGGTGCAGGCGATCTTTACGCAGGGAACCGGCTTCGTGGAGAATGTATTGGTAAGAGAGGGAGACTTTGTGGAGCAGGGGCAAATCCTGCTGGTTATTCCCAACGAGGAGCTTCTGACAAAGCTTGCCGCCCGAGTGCAGACGGGGAGCGGACCGGAAGGCGATGCACCGAAGGAGAATAGACCGGAAGAAGAAGCACCGAAGGAGAATAGACCGGGAGAAGAAGCGCCGAAGGAGAACGGTCCGAGAAGCGACGCACGGCAGGAGGCCGGGCCGGGAGAGACCTGGGAGACGCTGTCGGAGCAGTACGAGCGGACCTCCGTTATCCGCGCTCCCGTCTCCGGTACGGTGCAAAGCGTTGCCGCCGCCGGCAGCCTGACGGAGCCGGGACAGCGTGTAGCCCATATTATTCCGGAGGACAGGCTGACCAACAGCAAGGAGGTGGTCGCCTTCGTCCCCTTCTCCATCTCCAAGAAGATCCGGCCGGGCATGGAGGCGCAGGTTTCGCCCGCTTATGCTCCAAGGGAGGAGTACGGCTACATGAGAGGGTATGTCAGCAAGGTCGCCTCCATTCCTTCCACCGGCGAGATGCTGCAGAAGACCTTCGGAGACAACGGCTATGCCAGGTCTCTGTTCACCGATGAGAATCCGGCTGAGGTGCGGATTATGCTCCATATGGACGCCTCCTCCAAAAACTCATTTCAGTGGTCCAACAAAAAAGGAGAAGAACTGACAGTAGAAACAAGCACGGTGTGCGAGGTGCAGATTGTCACCGACACCAAGCGTCCCATTGATTTGCTGCTGCAGTTCAGGAAATAGGGCATGGTCAAACGGGCAAAAAAAGTGCCGCTTATTCTGCAAATGGAGCATGTGGAGTGCGGAGCAGCGTGTCTGGCCATGATTCTGGCTTATTACGGAAAGCATGTTCCCCTGGAGCGGCTGCGCATGGAGTGCGGAGTATCCCGGGACGGCAGCAATGCCAAGAATCTGATTCTGGCTGCCCGGCATCACGGCCTGGAGGCGAAGGCTTACCGGCATGAGCTGGAGGATATTCGCAGCCTGGGGCAGCTTCCTGCCATTATTCATTGGAATTTCAACCATTTTGTCGTATTAAAAGGGTTTCGGCGCGGCAAGGCGCTGCTCCATGATCCTGCCAACGGCGCATTGGCTGTATCCATGGAGGAATTCGACCGCTCCTTTACCGGAATTGTCCTGGTCTTCGCGCCGACAGAGGCCCTGGTGCCGGAGCGAAATCCGCGCAGCCGCATGCGTTACCTGACCGAGCGCTTGCAGGGGGCCTTCGCGCCTTTATGCTTTATTCTGATCCTGGGGCTTCTCTCCGGGCTGGCCGGACTGCTGACGCCGCTTTTCTTCCGGATTTTCACCGATTATCTGCTGTTTGAGCAATCCTCCCAATGGTTCCCCGCACTGGCCGCGGCCATGATCGGAACCATGGTGATCCTGTTCCTTACAGGGTTCCTGCAATCCGTTCATCTGATGAAGCTGCGCAGGAGGCTGGCTACGGTTTCCGGAGCGTTGTTCATGCGGCATCTGCTGCGGCTGCCTCTGGAATTTTTTGCCCAGCGCTATGCGGGGGATTTGTGTGAGCGCCAGCACAGCAATGATGAGATTGCGGAGGTCTTGTGCAGCAGGATTGCCCCTGCTGTGGTGCATGCCGCCATGATCGGCTTCTATATCGTCATCATCATGTATTACGATATGTGGATTGCCGCGGCGGGCATAGGGGCGGCTCTTGTCAACGTGGCGGTGATGGGCTTGATGGCCCGCAGCAATGCGCGCTTGGCTCAGAGGATGCTGCGGGACGGGGGCAATGTGGCCTCAGTCACCATGGCCGGGCTGGATATGATCGAGACCATCAAGACCGCAGGGGCGGAGCGGAGCTTCTTCGAGCGATGGGCGGGCTACCAGACCAAGTATGACAATTCCAGACGCGAGCTTCGCAAGAAGACGATTTACTGGGAAATGATTCCTCAGGTGCTGCAAAGCCTGCTGCATGTTTTTGTGCTGGTGGCGGGCGTATATTACATCTTGAGCGGTGTTTTCACAGTGGGTGCGCTGCTGGCGCTGCAGGGCTTTGTCGGGGAGCTCCTCCGTCCGGTGGAACGGCTGGTGGCGCTGGGGCAGTCTGTTCAGGAGGTGAACGGACATGTGGACCGGACGGAGGATGTTCTGAGCTACAGGGCAGAGGAGGTTTTGGGCTGCAGGAGGGAGGAGGTTCTGACCGGCAGGAGGGAGGAGGTTTTGGGCTACAGGGCAGAGGAGGTTCTGACCGGCAGGGCGGAGGATGCTCTGAGCTGCCGGGCGGAGGCTGGAGCCATGGACGGACCCGGGGAGTCCTCCGCGATGGCTCAGCCGGAGGGTGACGGGGAGCTTGCCAGGCTCGCCGGACTTATTGAGATCAAGGAAGCCGTCTTCGGCTACAGTCCCCTGGGCTCTCCCTTGCTGAACAAGCTGACTCTGCGGATCGAGCCGGGACAAACCGTAGCGCTGGTAGGCGGCAGCGGCAGCGGCAAGTCCACCCTGGCCAAGCTGATCGCGGGCCTGCACCCGCTGTGGTCGGGGGAAATCCGCTTTGACGGGAAGCCGTTAAGCCTGATCGATCCTTATGTCTTCACCCGCTCGGTGGCTTATGTGGAGCAGGCCTGCCATGTGTTCCACGATACAGTCCGCAGCAATGTCGCCATGTGGAACACACTCTTGGAGGAGCAGGTCCTGATGGGCGCCTGCAAGGACGCGCAGATTCACGATGATATTGTCCGCAGGCCGGAGGGCTATGACGGCATGGTGCTGGAGGGCGGCAGGAATCTGTCCGGCGGACAGCGGCAGCGTCTGGATATCGCCCGCGCGCTGGCGGCGGAGCCCGGCATTATTGTGCTGGATGAAGCCACAAGCGCGCTGGACCCGATTACGGAACAGCGGGTCATGGAAGCGATCCGGCGCAAAGGATTGACCGCTGTCATTATCGCCCACCGCCTGTCGACTGTACGGGATGCGGATTGCATCTTCTTCCTGGAGAATGGAGCCATTGTGGAGGCGGGAACCCATGAGCAATTGATGGAGCAGGAGGGAAGATACGCCAGGCTTGTTCGCTGGGAATAAGAAGGAGGAGCAATGGATGGAGCAATTCGCCCGCAAGGTGCAGATGGACAAAGAGCGGGACAAGGAGCTGCTGCAGGCTTCGCTTGCCCGTTTAGCCGCCGTCAGAGGGGAGACGCCGGGGGCATATGCGCCGGATTCCTGTGGAGCCGCCGGGGCAATGAATCAGGTGCTCCGCTATTTCAAGCTGGAGGAGATAGAGCTTCCCGAGCATCTCCGGAAGATGGAGGAGCAGCTGGATTATGTGCTGGGCCAAACCGGGCTGCTGAGCCGTCCCATTGTACTGCGGGGGCGGTGGTGGCGGAATTCGGGCGAGCCGCTGGTCGGCCTGCTCCAAGATGAGGCGGTTATGGTCATGCTTAAGCCGCGTCCGTTGGGCGGCTACCGGTTCATCGACCCCCTGTCGGGCAAGGAGGAGAAGGTATCTGGCCGCAACTGCCGCCGGTTCGCTTCGGGTGCAACCTGCTTCTATCGGCCGTTCCCTGCAGAGCCCATGGGAATACGCCAGCTGGCCGTTCACATGGCGGGGCATATAGCTCCCTTCGAGCTGATCCTCATGCTGCTGTTCAGCGCTGCCGTTGTGCTTGCCGGACTGGTATTCCCTCTGATGAACAGGATGATCTTTCATCACATTATTCCGTCGGGCAGCGCTGCGGATATCTGGCCGGTGGCGGCTCTGCTGCTGGGCGCGGCATTAAGCTCCATCGCCTTCGCGCTGGCGAAGAGCCTTCAGCTTGCCGGGATGGGCGACAAGATCAGGACCGGCGCCCAGAATGCCCTATGGGACCGCGTATTGAATTTGTCTCCGCAATTTTTCAAGCGCTATTCGTCAGGGGAGCTGCTGGAGCGAATTCAGGCCATGGGCCGGTTCTGCGATGTTCTGACCGGCAATGCGGGCAGTGTTCTCCTGACGGTTGTTTTCTCCTTTTCCTATCTGTACCAGATCAGCTTGTTCTCGCCCCGGCTGCTGGGTCCGGCGCTCTTCGTCAGCGCAGCGATGCTCATTTTCTCCGCGGTGGTTGGCCTTACGGAGGCCAGACATCAGCGCAGCATCTCCTCTCAGTCGGCCCGGCTGTCGGGCCTGCTCTTCCAATTCATCTCAGGCATGGCCAAGATCAAGACGGCCGGCGCGCAGGAGCGGGCATTCGCCAAATGGGCGGAGCAATATGCCAAGAAGGCGGACACCGTCTACTCGCCGCCCCTCCTGCTTCCGTTTGCCAACGGCATCTTCGGGGTGCTGGGCATCGCCTCCAGCCTGCTTATCTACCAATCGGCCATCCGGCACAGCATTGCTCCGGCCGATTTTATCGCCTTTCATGTAGCGTTCGGCGCTTTTACCGGCACCATGGCCCAGTTGTATGGCGTGGTGCGTCAGGCGGCTACGTTCCGTTCCTCCTATGAGCTTCTCCGTCCTCTGCTTCAGGAGGCGCCGGAGGCGACGGCAAGAGGAGTGAAGACAGACAGGCTATCGGGAAAAATTGAATTGGCGGGTGTGAGCTTCCGCTATGCCCCTGGAAGTCCGCTGATCCTAGACGAGCTGTCCCTCACTGTGCAGCCGGGGGAGTATGTGGCCCTGGTGGGCGCAAGCGGCAGCGGCAAGTCCACTCTGATGCGGCTGCTGCTGGGCTTTGAGCTTCCCTCCGGCGGAGCGGTGTATTATGACGATCAGGATCTGGCCCGGCTGGATATGCGCTCTGTGCGCGGGCGGATCGGAGCAGTCCTGCAGAACGGAACGCTGTTTGCCGACAGCATCTTCGCCAACCTGGCCGTCTGCGCGCCCGGTCTGACCATGGAGCAGGCCTGGGAGGCTGCAGAGCAAGCAGGGATTGCCGATGATATCCGCAGGATGCCCATGGGGATGCTGACGATGATTTCGGAGGGCGGCGGGGGGATCTCCGGCGGCCAGAAGCAGCGGCTGATCATCGCCCGGGTTTTCGCCGCCAGACCGGATATTATCTTGTTGGACGAGGCTACGAGCGCCCTGGATAACAGGTCCCAATCCATTATTGTGGAATCGCTGGAGCAGCTGAGTGTGACCAGAATCGTCATCGCCCACCGGCTGTCCACTGTGCGCAGATGCAACCGGATCATCGTGCTGGACCGGGGGCGGGTGCTGGAGGAAGGCAGCTATGACAGCCTGATGAGGGACAATGGCTATTTTGCCCGAATGGCTCGAAGACAACTGGTATAAGAAAACAAGGAGCCGAAAATCTCCGGGGACGGAAGGATACGATTATGGAAAGATGGATGGAAACCGATGACGCCAGCAAGGGGAACAGGCCCTTGGAGAAGCCCCGGACGGGCTTAAGCAGGAAGTGGCTGATTCTCTTCATTGTGAGCTTTTCCATTGCCGGGCTGCTGATGCTGACCTCAGTGCTCAATATAGTGGCCTTCAGGCAAAATTACCGGGAATCGGCGGCCAACAACAACGCCATTCTGGCCTCGGGAGTAGTAAACAAGCTGCAATATTCCTTGAAATATGGTAAGGAGCTAGAAAATTATTACGGGATTGAGGACTTGTTTGCCGAGTTGAAGGAGACCTGCCCCGATGCGGAGCAGGCCTATATCATCGGCGCCGACGGCAGGATGCTGTATAGCCGCGGCTATCGTCAGGAGGGAGCCTCCGCTTACACAGGGGAAGACGCCTCTTATACGGGCGGAGCTGAGGGGAAGCTTCCCCAGCTGATCCGGGAGAAGCAGGCGCTGTTCTGGAGCGGCGAAGAAGCGCAGGAGCTCCTCCTGCCTGTGCTTAATGAGCGGGGAGAGGTTATCGGCGGGCTGGGACTTGCGTACCGGCTGGACACATTGGACAGGCAAATCCGGATATATACCCGGGAGATGGTCCTTCAGACGGCGCTTCCGGCGCTGGCCGGGGTGTTTCTGTTTGCGGTGCTGTTCCTGCTTGCCGACCACCGCTATAGGTTCAAGCGGCTGATGGCCATCGTCATTCCGGTGGTTATTCTGTCCAATGCCTGGTTTGGAGCAGCCTCTTATATCGTCTACAAGAAAGGCTATCTGCATCTCGTGGAGCTTACGGCAGATTCCCTGCAGAGCAGGATTGTCACAGATATCTCTTCCGTAGTCAACCAAGGGGTTCCTTACGGGGAGCTTCATGATCTGGAGAGCTACTTCCGTACGATCCTGGAGCGGACGGATCAGTTGAAGAGCATTCGTCTGGCAGTGGAGGAGGATGCAGGAGGCTCGGACCGGGAATATCTTTATCCGTTGGACCGGGACCAGGAGGGGGACAAGCGCTATCTGGGCATTGAGGTGTCCCCGCAGTATGTGCAGGACAGGCTGAACGGTTTTATGATTGAAATCGCAGCCTCGGTGGTCACTTCTCTGATGATCGCAGCGGAGGTGATCATGTTCTTCCTGTCTATGCTAACCGCAGGGAGCGTCGGCGCCCGGCAGGGAAGAAGGGCGGGGACGGTGCGGAAAACAGCCGATATGACAGTCCAGCCCTTGGGCGTGGTGCGTGGCCTGTTCTTTTTCTTCGCTGCGTTCCAGTACATGTCCATGGCCTTCGTTCCTATTGTCATGACTCAGATCTACCGGCCCATCGCCGGATTGCCTTATGAGATTGCCATGAGTCTTCCCATCACCGTACAGATTCTCGCTTCCATCCTCTCCGCGTGGATTAGCGGCAAGCTGGTGGACCGCTGGGGCTGGCGGCCTGTTGCCGTAGCCGGTCTGGCTGTGATGATCGCAGGCACCCTGCTGTCGGCCGCTTCGGGAGATCCTCTGTCGTTTATCGGCTCTCAGGTGGTGCTGGGCCTGGGAGCAGGCTGTGCCAAAACCGCATTTGACATCTTTGGCGTATTGGTTCCCTCCTCCGGCAATCTGGAGAAATTCACCTCCGGCACCAATGCGGGGCTGATCGCCGGGATGAGCTGTTCGGCGGCGCTGGGCGCAGTCATCGCAGAGGTGGTTGGCTTCTCGGCGGCCTTCCTGGTCATGGCTGTTATCGGCGTGCTGGTAATCGCTATGGTGCTGCTGCTGGGCGTGAATATTATCGCCCCATCCCAGGAGTCTGCTGCAGAGGCGGTTGCAGCGGGAGGGGAGGATAGCAGCGGACAGGGAGTCCACTCCGGTAAGGAAGGGAGCGGCAGCGGCGGCAAGGCCCGGGGCCTGGACGGCAAATTCATCGGCTATATCCTGCTTTTGGTCATTCCGTACTTCTTTATCTCCATGTATCTGGATTATTATTTCCCCGTGTATGCCGATTCGCAAGGACTGTCTACGGCCAATATCGGTCATATCTTCCTCTTGTACGGCATCATGACCTCCTATGTGGGGGCTTATCTGTGCAGGGTGCTCACGCCGGTCATTCGGACCACCGCGCTCATGAGCCTGCTGCTGCTGGTGATGGCGGTTTTTATGAGTGTTTCCGCTCTGTGGAACAGTGTTGCATTGGCGGCGTTCTTCGTCCTGCTGATGGGGACGGTGGACGGCATTATGCCCAGCCTGCAGTACCGGTATGTGCTGTCCCTGGACATTGCCCGGCGCCTGGGCATAAGCCGCGCCATTGGGATCGAAGGGGCGTTCAGCGGCGCCATCCGCGGAGTAGCTCCCGTTGTATTCGGCCTGGCCATGATTTACGGCGGTCTGGGGATTGCCGCAGCGGGAGGGATTGTATTGGCAGCGGCGGTGCTGTTCGCTCTTGTGAACAACTCTTCAGAACACAAAGGAGTGATGATGGATGGGTAATCACCCGGGATACAACCGGATCAAGCTGCCTGGAAGCAAGGGCTGGTTGGGGCTGGAACTCGCCTTGTGCCTGCTTCTGGCCGTGTGGACTTTCCCGGTCCGGGTAGAGAGTCCCGCATCCGCTGCTGCCGGGGAAGCCGACAGAGCCGTTTCCTCCAGGGAGGCGGCGGCTGCCCAGCCGGCAGCTTCGCCCAACAAGGCTCTTCGCCTGGGGTATGTGGAGGGGGAGGCCTATCACGAATTTGATGAGGCGCTTTACTATCTGCTCCTGGGGATGGAGGAATATGGCCTTGTGCCTTCATTCGTGGGGGAGCCGCCTGCGGGTGTATCCAGCCGTGAATTATGGACGTGGCTGGGCAAGCAGGACCAGTCGGGCTGGCGGGTGCAATTTGTGGAGGAAGGCTTCTTCGCTCTGGATGCTCCGCCCTTCGCGCAATGGGGTGAGGAAGAAGCAGAGGAGGCGCTTGGCAAGGAGCTGGCCGACAAGGGGATTGAGCTTGTGCTGACTATGGGCACTACTGCCGGGCTGGCAGTCCGGCAGCTGGACATTCCTGTTCCCATGATGAACTTCTGTTCGGCAGATCCGGTCAAATCGGGGATTGTGGGCGCTGCCGGGGCCTCCGGCATTCCGAATGTGTGGGCGCAGACAGACCCGGATGCGTTCTCCCGCTCCATCCGGGTGATGGATGATATTCTCGGCCCCAAGAAGGCGGGAGTAGTCTATGCAGACAACCAAGAGGCGTACATATACAGCGGAGTTGATGTGCTGGACCGGCTGGCCGATGAATTAGGGTACGCTGTAGTCCGGGAATACGTGGAGGACCCGGCAAGCGGCGCCCCGGAGAATATGCAGCTCTACTATGAGCAGCTCACGCGCGCATACGGCAAATTGGCTCAGGAGGTGGATGTTTTCATTCTGACGACCTCATTGATCAACTTGGAGGATATGGCGCAGCTGCTCCAGCCGTTCTATGACCATCAGGTGCCTGTCTATTCCATTAATGCCGCCGAGGATGTCCGGTATGGCGCGTTATTGGGGGCGCAATCCACGGATTACAAGAATGTGGGGAGATTCGGCGCAGATATGCTGGGACGGTACTTGGCCGGGGAGAAGCTGGAGCAGCTGCCGCAAATGTATCAGACGGCTCCTTATCTGGTCATCAACTACGGTGTGGCCCAAAAAATCGGTTACCGCCCCTCCTTCGCCATGCTGCTGTCCGCCGACCGGATCTATCCATAAGCTGATCTACTTGGCTATAGCTTGCACCAGAGCCCTTACTCTGTCCGTCCGAATCCAGTCCTGATTCTTGACAGATGCAAAAGGCGGTTTGCCGCCCAATGCTTCAATGCAAGCGGCGTGCTCCCTGAGCTCCCGGGGGATGCTCTTCTCGATGGCCTTGGGAGTGGTATTCTCATAGGCATTGCACAGGTAGAAGGCGATGCTCTTGGCGAGCAAAAGCTCCTGATGATCCAGGATGAAATTCCTGGCCGGCTTGTAGAGCTTCCCCATCCGCACACCCGAGCCTACGATAATCGTATCGTAACGGGCAAGATCAGGGGGACATGCCGTTACATCACAGATGGTGCAATCCATCAGGCTTGCTCCCAGCAAATCGGCGCATTCTTTGCTGGCGCCGGATTTGGTGGCGTATAGAATCAGTGTCGGCATCTGACATTATCCCCTTTCTTTCATGCGGGCCAGCAGGCTGAACATCATGATGAAGGTAAGGAACAAGAAAACCACGGAGGCAATTCCGGAAGCTACATGGAAATCAACAGAGCTTGGATCGGTTATGGAGTTGGCCCTTATCCAAAGGCCGCATATCATGGTAGTCAGCAGCAGCAATATCGAGATAATGGAGCTAATGAGGGTGGCAATTCTCATCTTTCGTCTCTCCCTTCCTGTCAGTGATTGGTTAAATTATCGATCAGTACATCAACGAATTGGCTGCGCTGCCCGGGATCGGACAAGTTAATGCCGCTGTACAGGTGGAATGCGTCCGGGTGAAGCGCCGTTACCTGAATCGGATAGAGAATTTGCAGAGCCATGGTCCGCAGCTGCAGGTCATCCTTCTGGCTGCCGAATATTTCCTTGAGCAGGGGGAGCAGGAGCAAGGGGGTCTGCATCCTGCCGTCCATAATTTCATGGGACAGAATGAACCTGATCAGCTTGTCGTAGGAGCCGGCCAGGGTGTACAGCTCCTTCATCATTTCCTTCAATCTGGCAACAGGCTCCAGCAGGGAATAGGCGTCCGCTGTTGTGAAGGCCTGAATTGTTGCGGACATGACATCCCCGATGGCTATGCTCAGCAAATTGTCCTTGCTCTGAAAATGGTAGTTGATTAGCCCTGTGCCAACCCCTGCCCGTTGCGCAATCTGCCGTACCGTAATCTTCCCGATATCGGCTGCTTCGTCCAATAAGGCTTTGGCCGCTTCGATGATGGCTTGACGCGCATCCTGTTCGCTCGGATTCATTATCGCTCTCCTTATGGTATTGAACGTGATTTGAACATGTTCAGTTTACTGCGCAGCCATTTCCCTGTCAAGAGGAATTCGTAATCCGTAATCCGTATTTAGCAATTCGCAATTTTCTGCAAAACAGCTAGAGGCTGTCCCCACAAGTCATGACAATGACGGGGGGACAGCCTCTTGTTGATCGGGCGTATGTTGATGCTAATTCACGGTATTGCCGCAGTACGGGCAGGCCTTGCTCTCACCGCCAAGAAGTGTGATCTGGGAGCCGCAGCCGGGGCATTCTACATTGCGGGGCTGGGGCTTCGCGGCGGGAGCCGGGGGCGCCTTCTTCTTCTTGGGTTTGGAGTCTGCCATGGCAAACCCAGAGCTCTGGCTGGAGGATAGCTCCCAATCCCCATTGATCGATATGGAAATTTCCTGGTTGCCGTAAGAGATTTCCTGGCCGCCAAAAGAGATTCCTTGGGTCCCAAAGGAGATTTCCGGTATGTCGAAGGAGTAATTGTTCTGATGAAGAAAAATCAGCTGATCGGAATACTCGTCTACCATGCCGTTTTGCAGCATTCCCAGATACATCATGCGCAGCAGATCGTTCTTGACCACCGCTTTGTGCTGTTTCACCATATTTGCAAACTGCTCGATGGAGCGTATCTCCTGCACGTGAATCAGATGCAGGTAATATTCGTAGCGCTTCTGCAGCTCCTTGCGTTTCGAGGAGGAAAAATATAGGAAAACAATACCGGCAAACAGAAAGGCCATGGAGACAATCAGGGGGCCTTTAAAATCCCCGCCTTCTTCTGAAATTAGTGCGATCAGCGTGAACGCCAAAAAGAACCAGAAAACAATCAGCCAAACCCCTGTTATCTTCATGTCAATGGCCCTGTGATAGCTAAGGTGCTTATGCTTGGAGGCGCGAATAAGGATAGGGATCAGTACAGCCGGGGGAAAAAGAAAAAACACGAGAAAGATAACCCATCCGGCAACCCGGGGTTTATCGGTGTAAGTCTGCAAGGACATGCGCTCATTCATCCTCTCTTTCCTTCAGCACGGTCAAACTGCTGTCAAACGGCTGTCACGCAGGGTGATGCCGCTCATGATATCCTGGAATTTGCCAACTGAATCATTATATCACAGCATCAGTTATGGAAACTATGATGAAATTCTCAGGGTATACCATTGATTCCAGCGAAGGAATAGGCCACCAAATTTTCTATATAAGGATCATCCAATTCATCACCTAATATGACCAGTCTGTAAAAAATAGGGCCGTAAATCAGGTCCAGGCTTAATTCCATATCCACATTCTGCTTCAATTCCCCGCGGTCAATCCCGCGTTCCAGCAGATGTCTGGCCTCTAACCGGCGGGGCTGAAAGTACCGGGTGCGGTACGCCTCCGCCAATCCGGAGTCGAATTGCCCTTGGCCGATGAGCTCCTTTATGATTTTGCCCTCCCGGCTGCTCAGGAAGCGGGCGAGATTAGTGGCATGCTGGAGGACATCATGATAGGTGGAGCCTGTATCGGGGAGGGGCAGCCTGGCCGTAGCGGCAGACAGAAAACCATCTACCACCACAGCGGCTTTATTGGGCCACCATTTATAGATGGTAGCTTTGCTGACCCCGGCCCGCTCGGCAATTTTCTCCGCAGTTACAGCTTCAAAACCATGCTCCAGCAGTAAGTCGTATGAGGCGGAGAGAATAGATTGCTGCGTTTCCATACTGCGTGGACGTCCTCGTTTGCCATTCAAACCAAATCTCCTCCTAATAATGAAAACGATATGTTCATTCTACAAAATATTTGTTCAAAATAAAATGCTGTTTGGCATTTACAAAACCATGCGTTTAGTATATCATCAAGTCATTAATTAATAAACTGTACGTTCATTATTTATTTTAAGGGGATGACACATGCAAATGAAGGCTGTGATTGAGGTAAAGAGTGCTTCCAACCGGATCATGTTTCTGCTGGCCGCTGCATGCGGACTGATCGTCGCTAATCTGTATTATGCTCAAACTCTCGTTGGACCCATTAGCAGCGACACGGGGCTTTCGTCAGCCGCCGCAGGTTTTATTGTAACTCTGACACAGCTGGGCTATGTTGCCGGGCTCCTGTTTATTGTGCCGCTCAGCGATATCCTGGAAAACCGGCGCCTCGCGGTCATATCCTTGACGGCAACGGTATTGGCCTTGCTTGCGGCGGCAGCCGCCCCCAATGCGCCATTGTTCCTGACGGCATCCTTGTTTATTGGACTGGGATCAGTGGTGGCTCAGATTCTGGTTCCTTATGCCGCTTATTTGTCCTCCGAGGAGCAGCGCGGCCGCGCCGTAGGGAACGTGATGAGCGGACTTCTGCTCGGCATCATGCTTGCCAGACCGCTGGCCAGCTTCATTGCCGGCATCTGGGGCTGGCGGGTCATATTTGTTTTGTCGGCGGCTGTAATTTCACTATTGACGGTTCTTCTGCCCCGTATTCTTCCTGAGAGGAAACCGTCTCCGGCGATGAAGTATGGCAAGCTGGTTCTCTCTCTAGCCTCACTTCTGAAACAAACCCCCATGTTGAGACGCCGGGCAGGCTATCAGGCCTGTCTGTTCGGGGCGTTCAGCCTTTTTTGGACGGTGGTGCCTTTATGGCTGGCGGATCACTTCGGGTTGTCCCAGCAAGGCATCGCATGGTTCGCCCTGGCTGGTGTGGGAGGAGCAATCGCGGCGCCCATAGCGGGGAGAATGGCGGATAGAGGCTTGACGGACTTCTTGACGGGACTGGCAATGATTATCGCCGCCTTGAGTTTTTTGCTGACGTATTTGTTCCGGAGTGATTCCGTTCTATCGCTCACTCTGCTGGTGTTGTCTGCAATCTTGCTGGACATGGCCGTATCGGGAAATCTTGTGCTCGGGCAGCGCGTGATCTATTCGTTGGGGAGCGAAGCAAGGGGCAGGCTGAACGGGCTGTTCATGTCCTTGTTCTTCATCGGCGGGGCAATCGGATCGTCCGCAGGGGGCTGGCTGTACGCACGCGGGAGTTGGAGCTATGCGTCTCTTGCCGGAGTTGTGATACCGGTGATAGCCTTCTTGTACTACTTGACGGAGAAGCGCCCTTTGGCCAAGGGCCGCGCAGTATCGGAAGCCGGGGCGGACTGAGGCTTAGCTGGGGGCAGCACCAAATCAATCAGGCCCATGCTCCGGCATGGGCCTGATTGATTCCTGTCGCAGGTTGCGCTTACGTTAAGCTAACTCAGGATATTGCCGCAATATTGGCAGGGTCTGCTCTTCCCTGGCTGAATCATCATTGGGGCGCCGCAGCCGGGACACTCCACATTGCGGGGTTGGGGCTTCGCGGCAGGAGCTTCGGGAGCAATCTTCCTGGTCTCGGAGCTTGCCGCGGCAAAACCGGCGCTCTGGCTGGCGGGATGTTGCCAACCCTTACTAACCGGTTCAGACATCTCTTGGGAGTCAAAGAAAAAATCATTCAGAGGACCAGGTATAAGCTGATTGGAATCCTCGTCAATCGTGAAATCCCGCAGCATTCCCAAATGCTTCATGCGCAGCAGATCATTCATGACAACGGGTAGAAAGTATCTGGTTTGATTGGAGAGCTGTTCAATGGAGTGAATCCCCTGCGCATGGATCAGATGAAGATAATGCTCGTAGCGCTTCTTCAGCTTCTTCCGTTTGCTGGAAGCCTTGCTAATAAGAATAATACCCCAAACACCCAGAAACAGAGAGATAAGTATAAACCTTGAATCGCTTCCCCCCAGTCCAGCTAACATGAAAAAAACTCCAACAACCGTAAACCAAATACCTGTTACCTTCATATCAATCGTTTTCTGATAACTGAGATTCGTGTGTTTGGAGGCACGGATAAAAATCAGGATGATGGCAACCGGGAAAAAAAAGATGAAGAAAAAAAAGATCGTCCACCCGGAAATAAGCGGTTTGTTACTGTAAGGCTGAACCTGCATGGTTTTCACCCTCTCTTTACTTCAACGCAATCAACTGGCTGTTGCGTTTGGTGATGTCGCTCATGATCTCCAGGATCAGCTGCCGGGACAGCTCCAGATTGCCGTTCTCTCCCTGGCGGAGACGCTTCAGGGACTTCTCCAGTTCCCTGGCTTGCCACAGCAGATTCTCTTCCATGGCGATGAGGGAAGGATGGGAGACCGGATCGCTGAATTGGACTTTGTCAGCCAACTGGTCAAGCAGGCCGTGAAGCTGTCCGTCCTTTTCCTTCAGCCAGTTGTCCATATCCTGTCTGAGCACATGGAGTATTCCTTGGGTTTGCCGGAAAATCTGAGTCTCTCCCTGTGCAGCCGGCTCTTGATCTTCCACGTAACCGGAGAATGCCCGCGCTGCAATCAGGCCCGCCGCCAGCACAGCAGCTGCAATCAGATGAAGGATCAGGTATGTAAACAAAGAGACCGGGATGATAAGCCAGAAAATAATTGCAATTGCCGTGACCGCCGCTCCATACAGCAGAATCAAGGTCCCTGCCGTCAAATGAGCATGAACCATTCTGGTCCGCCGTCTATTACCGATTAGCCGAACCAGATAGCCGTACCCCAATGTTTCGGCGAAGATGAACGAGGCAAGGGAGCACCACCATTTTCCCGCCGACAGATCCCATTGTCCCAGCCAAACGAAGATGGCCAAAGTAATGATGAGTCCCACAATATATGCAAGGGTTAAGGCGCGCAATGAAAAGCGGCTGCTCATACCAATGGTCCTCCCCTCATATTAGTTTATTGCCGCATTCGAAGCAGAACTTCTGCCCTGGCTGCACTTCCTGCTGGCATTGACCGCATTTTATGACCATGCTTGTTCCGCAATCCGGGCAGAACTTGACTTCTTTGGATACGATTGTGCCGCATTCGCGGCAGGCTCTGCCCAAATCCGCTCCGCATTGGGTGCACTGGCTGGCAGTGCGGGGATTGTCGGCCTTGCAGCTGGGGCAGGGATTGTAGGAATCCCCGCAATGAGGGCAAAATTTGATCCCCTCCGGCATGGGCTGCTGGCAATTATGGCAGATAATTTGGTTCTTGGCAGGTCCGCCGGCCGGCTTGAACGAGTGCCCGCATGTTTTGCAGAAATTGAAGGAGCTGGGATTGCTGTCCTGGCATTGGGGACAGGTGCGCTGCGGGGCAACCTGCATTTGTTCGGCCAGATGCGGCATCACACCGCCGACGGCGCCGCCTACTCCCAGTCCCATGCCAAGACCGATGCCGGTGTTCATCAGCACGGATTGTCCGCCCTCGTTCTTCGCTGCGTTCTCCAAGGTATTGAAGGTTCGCTCCTGGTGATAGGTGAAGCCGAGGATATCCATCTCCGCCTTCTTGGCCAGAGCTTCCTTCAAGCGTATGGTAGCCGGATCGTTCTCCGGAATGTTGATGGAATCGATATTGAAATTGACCACACGGATCCCTGCCTCCTGGAAGGCGGGAATAATGCGCTCCGCCACGTGGCTGGAGATTTCCGATATATAGGCATTGACGTCAAGCACGCTTATTTTTTTATGAATCACATAAGAGGAAATAAATTCCTTGATATTCATCATCAGAATCCCGCGGAAATAGTTGGTCAGCTCCTCCTGGGTGACCTTGGGAAGAGTCCCCACCAGACGGAGCAGGAACTTCCGCGAATCCTCAATCTGAATGGCCAACTGGCCGAATGCGCGCACGGCGACAAACATTTGATACTTCGGCTCCTGCAATTGGATCGGGGTGGAGGTGCCCCATTTGAGTTCCATGGCCCGCACCTTATTGACGAACCATACTTCGGCAGCGAACGGTGATTTTTTGCCGAAGGGCAGATTTACAATCGTCGACAAGAAGGGGATGTTCTGCGTAGTTAAGGTATGCCGTCCCGCTCCGAACAGGTCGAGGGCCTGCCCTCCCTTGAACAGCAGCGCTTCTTGCGATTCATTGACGATGAGCTGGGTCCATGTGCTTAGCTCCGGATTCGGAAATTTCCAGACCAGCATATCCGGCGGACCGTCAAATTTCACCACATCAATAATAGCCATCTATGTACCCCTTTCCTGGGAATTTTGCGGTGTTATGCAGATAGTCATTGGGAAAGTTTTCACTATGATTACGACCGAAACATGGGGTTGGTTTCAATTGAGCCGAACCTTTATCATGAACCGGAACATTCCCGCATTTTTACCGATATCTATCATTATATCATAACAATGGTTACAGAAATTTGACTTTTTGACCCTGCATTCAATCCCCCGGCTCCCTCATATTCCAACCGGCCCCGCAGGAACAGGAGGCTCCCGCTCACATTCAGGTAAGTTTACTTCGATTTATGCAACCGGGGTTTACAAGCATTCCATCATCCTTTACAATCCCATTCAAAGGCCACCAAGACCCTGCCGGCACCTGCCTGAAAGGAGCAACAAAAGCATGAAGTTCAAGCAACATCTATTCTCCCGGGCTTACTATGCGAAGATGGTTCTGCTCACAAGCGCTGCGATCATGCTAACTGTAGTTGTACTGACCAGTATCGTTTTTCTTAATGCCCAGAACATTATGATCAAAAAAGAATACGCTTCCAATAGCAAAATTCTACTTCAGGTCCGTAATAATATCAACCTGATGAATCAAATGATCAACAATTTATGCAGGTATCTGTACTTAAGCGGCGATGTGGGGGCTGTCATGTATGCCCGCGAGGAGAACATGGCGGACATTGCCACCAGATTGAATAAAACCGTAAGCGCTGTTGCCTCCGCCAATCCTTTTTTTCATTCCATCACCATCTATAACCGCAACCTGGATCAGTTCTACAGCGCAGGGGCGTCATTGGCGGGGCAAGACAGGATGCTCCATGATTTTGTCAACAACCAGGGGGTGCTCCCCAGACTGAAGCCTGTCTTTCGGGATATGGAGCGGCTGGTGAACGGGATTGAAGAGAAGGAGCAGCTCTTCTCTTATTTTTTCTATGAGAATTCCATCGCCACACCCCAGCCGGATGGAATCGTCGCTATCAATATCAAGCTGGCGTGGCTGCTCGACAATATCAGTGAAATTAACCGGACCGGCAATCCTGAGCAGAACCGCGTGTTTATGCTGGACGCAAGCGGCAGGTTCTGGGAAGATGCGGCAAGTCCTCCGGAAAATAATGAATGGCTCAAAAACGCCTATAACCGGTATAAATCGGGTCCCTCATATAAAGGAAGCAACGGTTATTTCCGTGAACGGCAGGATGGCACCGATTATTTGGTCACGTATGCGGAGGTGGAGCAAGCCGACGTCACTCTGCTCCAGTCACAGCCTCTGGCGGAAGTCTACCGGGACATCTCACGGCTTCGCCTGAGTGTGCTCCTGATCGCGGGAACCGTTCTGGTTGTAGCCTTGGGTCTGTCCTTGGGCATCAGCAAGAACTTATACCGTCCTATCAACAAGCTGATCCATACCATTGCCGCGGATGGATCGCGCCGCTTTGCAAGCACGGGAGCGGCGAATGAGATGGATTATCTTAATCATGTGTACAAGCAGTCCATGGAGAAATTGGATTTTTACGATAAAGAACGGTACCAGTACAAGGATGTGATGAAGCATTATTGGCTTAACCGGCTGCTATTCGAGGATTTGGTTATGAAGCCCGATGAGTTGGAGGCTTTATTCAGGCAAATGCGGATTGATCTGCCTGTGGGCGAAGAATATGCCTTGCTTTATCTCCGGGTGGACCGCTACAAGGAATTCCGCAAAAGGTTCACCGGCAACGGCTCTGAGACCATCCGCTTCGCATTATTGAATATTGCCTCGGAAATTATCGGACGCAGCTGGCGTAATGAGGGACTCGATCTGAAGGGAGACCATGTGGTGCTGATTATTGCCGTATCTCCGGACAAGGAAGAGCAGTGGCGGAGAATCGAACAGGATATCGCGGAGATCAGAGATTTCTTCACCAACGCCTTTCATGTGTCCTTCACCGCCTCCCTAAGCGGCAGAACCAACAATTGGTCATCGCTGCAGCAGCTCTATAAACAGGCGTCCGAGCAAGCGGGACAACGTTTCCTTATGGGTCACGGAAAGACGATCCTCCCTGTAAGTGATCAAAAACCGGCGATCGCTCCCAAAGAATCATATTCCAAATTATGGGAAACTCGTTTGGCAGAATCGATTAACGCACGGCTTCCGCTGGCTGCAGAAGAAGCATTGAAGAGCTTGTTCCGGGAGATAGAGGCGTTGGACTACCCCAATGCCCTTGTCTCCGTTATCAAGTTGAACGAGAAGATGAAGGAAGCGCTCGCCTCAGCTTCATTGCCCGATTCAATGCCGTCAATCAGCTGCTATCTGACCGAGAAAGAGACGCTCCAGGAGATTCGTTCGGTGATGTGTTCAGCGGTTATGGATGCGTTAGGCAGTGAAAACAACGACGAACCGGTTAATCATTATCTGGTGGATGCCGTCATGGATTATATCAGCCGGCATTACCGGGACCAGGCTCTCAGCTTAACCTCTATCGCAGCTGAGATGAAGACTCCCTCCCGCCGCCTCAGCAAGCTGGTCAAGGAAGCCAAGGGCATCTCCGTTAATGATTGCATCAACGAAGCCAGACTGGCGAAGGCGGCGGAATTGCTGGTCATGACCGACCTGCCCATTCATGAGATTGTGAAGCAGGTGGGAGTACCCAGCGAAACTTATTTCTTCAGTCTGTTCAAGAAGCATTTCGGCGCTTCCCCCAAAGAATATGCCCATCAGCAAAAATCCATGCTGATGAAGCGCAATCCATAAATCGGAGTGCGCGACATGAAACGAAGCCGCATCCTTTCGAGGCGCCTAATGACAGTAATGAGAGTAAAACGACGGTTTACGCAGTATTCTGCACGGGAATGCCGTGATACATTTACCGTAATCTCTCAGCAGAAAGGATGTGCTCGGTTGAAAACGATGAATTGGGCTGGCGTTCCCATAGACCCGCCTGGAAGAACGATAGGACTGGCCGGCAGAATGCGCAGGCTGCTGCGCCGCAATATGGGACTGACCCTGCTGGCATTGCCCGGTATTGCCCTGCTGTTTCTCTTTCATTACGTTCCGCTGTATGGGTTGCTGCTGCCATTCAAGCAATACCGCTTTAACCTGGGGATCTGGAAGAGTCCGTGGTCCGGGCTGGACAACTTTCAGTACCTGTTCAATGGAAGCATGCTCAAGACAGTAACGCGCAACACCCTTGGCTATAACATGGTCTTTATTTTTCTCGGCATGTTTGTGGCCGTTACCTTCGCCCTGCTGCTGTTCGAGTTGGGCAAACATTTTGTGAAGGTATACCAGACCGTCTTGTTCATTCCGTACTTCATTTCCTGGGTCGTAGCAGGCTTCGCATTCCGCGCGCTTCTCGATATGGATTACGGCGTGTTCAACAAGCTGTTGAACAACCTGGGTCTGGAGTCTGTGATGTGGTATAACGAGCCCCGGTATTGGCCGTTTATTCTTGTCGCGGCGGAGATCTGGAAAGGGATCGGTTACGGGGCTGTCATCTATTATGCGGCGCTGATGGGGATTGATTCCGAGTATTACGAAGCGGCCAGGATTGACGGGGCCGGCAAGCTGCGCCAGGCTTTCTCCATCTCTCTGCCCATGATCAAGCCGATTATTATCATGATGATGATCCTGCAGGTGGGCAAAATTTTCTACAGCGATTTCGGACTGTTCTACAATGTTACACTTAATTCGTCGTTATTGTATCCGGCTACCGATGTGATTGATACCTATGTATACCGTTCCCTGATTGACCTGGGGGATATCGGGATGGCATCGGCTGCGGGCTTCTTTCAATCCATGATCGGTTTTGTGCTTGTTCTGACAACGAATGGAATCGTAAGACGGATCAGCAAAGAGAATTCACTATTCTAAAGCAACGGCTGAATCTGTCAAGGAGGAGGGTTACTGTTTTATGGACCGTATATCCATGCCCGGAATCAGATCGGGCCCGACAGCAGGAAAGTCGGTTATTCATCTGATTCTGGTCCTGACCTGCATGGCTTGTCTATACCCGTTCCTGGTAGTACTGGGAACATCCTTCCAGGAGGAGAATGAAATCCTGGCCCATGGCTATACCATCATACCGGAAGTGTTCAGCCTGTCCGCCTACAAGGTGATTCTGCATGATCCCACTGTGCTGCTGCGTTCTTACGGGGTAACCATCCTCACGACTGCGGCGGGAACGCTGATCGGATTGTGGGTAACATCCTCCTATGCGTTTGCCATCTCACGCAAGGATTACGCTTTCCGTACGTTCTTGTCCTTCTTCGTATTCTTCACCATGCTGTTCCAGGGGGGACTGGTTCCATCCTATATTCTGATGGTCAACTGGCTGGGTCTGAAGAACAATGTGCTGGCGCTCATTCTGCCTTATCTGATCAGCGGGTGGTACGTGCTGTTGCTGAAGGGTTTTCTGCAGACGCTGCCGGATGCGCTGATTGAATCGGCCAAGATCGACGGAGCGGGGGAGCTTCGCATTTTCATCCGGATCGTCATCCCTCTCTCCAAGCCGCCGCTTGCCACCGTAGCCCTGTTCTTTGCGCTCCAATACTGGAATGACTGGTGGTTGACGCTCTTGTATGTGGATCAGGAGAAGCTGATGAAGCTGCAGTATATGCTTATTCGCGTGCTCAAAAACATGGAATTCCTCAATAGCTCGGAAGCCATGCAATTCGGTCTGGTCAAAGAAGGGATGCAGGTGCCCGCCCTCAGCGCGCGAATGGCGATGTGCGTACTGGCAGCCGGACCGATGCTTGTGGTGTTCCCGTTTTTTCAGAAGTATTTTGTCCGCGGTTTGACGGTTGGTTCTGTGAAAGGGTAGACTCTGCGATTGGCTATCACGGGAACGGATATATGCTTCTGTTTCCGGTGCAAGATAGTATAGTTCTAAGAAAAGGGAGGATTACAAGAATGAAATTATCCAATCCGGCAAGAAAATGGGGTCTGTGTACAGCCGCTGCCATGATGGCAGCCGGTCTGCTGGCGGGGTGCCAGGGCTCAGACCAGGGTGCTTCAACCACCGGTCCATCTGCGGGCTCTGTCTCCGCTTCGCCCAAGGGTGAGCCGGTAACCGTCAGCTGGTACATTCGCAAGCCAATCGAAACCATGAAGGATCAGGAAGCCATCGAAGCGGAAGCGAACAAGATCATCACCGGCAAAATCAACGCCAAGATCAAGCTGAGCCTTATTGACGCGGCAAGCTGGGATGACAAGATCAAGGTGATGTCCGCAGCAGGGGAACCCTTCGATCTGATGCTGTCTCCATCCGGCAACTCCTTCTTTCCCAATGCAGCCAGAGGGGCGTTCATGCCGCTTGATGATTTGCTTGACAAATATGGACCGGATATTAAGAAAAAGGTTGATCCCCGTGCCTGGAAAGCAGTGACGGTCAATGGGCAGATATTGGCCGTCCCAGCCCAAACTCCTTATTCTAATCCCGAATCCTTCGTATTCAAAAAGGAGTTGACGGAAAAATACAAGTTTGATGCCAAAGGTGTGAAGAAACTGCAGGATCTGGAGCCGTTTCTGGAAACAATCAAGAAGAATGAGCCCGCCATGATTCCCATGCTGACTACGGCCAAGATCGCGATAGCCGGAACCTATACCCTGGATAATCCCACGATTCTGAGTATGCTGGTCTATCACGAGAAAAGCGGCAAGATCATGCTGGACTTCGAAATTCCCGAGAACGAGGCCAATCTGCGGACGCTAAGCGACTTTTACAAGAAAGGATATATAGCCAAGGACGCCGCCGTCAAAACGGATTTTATGGCTGAGGCCAAGTCCGGGAAATACGCGGTGCTGCGGGATTCGGGGGGATATACGGAGGACGGCTCCAAGTCCTCCTCATTATTCGGGTTCCCTACCGTGGAAGCATTATACGGCTATCCGACTATCGGTACGACCAAAATGGTAGCGCCCGCTACGGCCATTAGTGCCACCTCCAAGAATCCGGAGCTGGCGATGCAGCTGCTGAATCTGGTCTGGGCTGACCGTAAGCTGTCCAATACACTGGCATACGGATTGGAGGGCAAGAACTACACCGTTACGTCCGGCCAGGGCACAGACAATCCCACCATTCTGGCCAAAAGCGGAACCGAGCAAACCTGGGCCATATGGCATAATTGGCTCGGACCCCTGTGGGAGCAATGGGATTCCAACTGGAACTCCACCAAATCCCTGGAGACCATGCGGAAAAACAATGAGAACGCCCAATCCTCCACCATTCTCGGGTTTACTGTGGACTCGGAGCCGGTTAAGGCTGAAGTGGCCCAGCTAAGCGCCGTATTCGCCGAGCTTACTCCGATCTTCTATACAGGCTCTATGCCGGATTATGACAAATACGTTGCGGAAGCGAAGCAGAAGCTGAAGAACGCGGGGCTGGACAAGGTCATGGGGGAATTCCAGAAGCAGCTTGATAACTGGAAGGCAACCAACAAATAAGCGCTTGCGAGACGCAATAGGGGAGTGGAGAACATGGATACGGCAAAAGCAGCAGCAGAGGCATGCTGGACGGAGGAATGGAAGCGGACGAAGCCGGACCGCATTGTGTATCTGCCCAAGACGGAGGAGGGGGCCGATGCGGACAATGAGCATTTTCTTGTATTCGAGGCCCCGTATGACGGGCATCTGCTTGCGGTCTGGACACAGGCTGAAGCGGAGGGAGGGCATATGCAGCGTATTGTGCTGGCCAGAAGTGTTGACGGGGGAATCACCTGGGGACAACAAGAGGAGATTGCCGGACCGCAGGACGGAGACGGGAAGATCGCCAGTTGGGGATTCCCCGTGGTCAGCAGAAGCGGGCGCATCTACTGCTTCTGGACGAAATTCGTCGGCATCATCGACAATCACCGGCAGATGACCGGCTGGATGCAATGCGCATATTCCGATGATAACGGATACACATGGATAGAAGGCGGGTATATTCCGTTCAAGCGGACTGCCAAGGATTATCCCGATCCCTCCATGCCTCCCAACTGGATTGTCTGGCAGCTTCCCATCCGCGATTCCCAAGGCAGGCCGCTTGTCGGTTTTACCCGCCATTCCAGCATCAGGGCCCGCGGGGAAACGGTGCTCGACGGTTGGGGAGCCCAGGATTCCCGCTGTGAGTTCATCCGCTTCGACAATATTGACGAGGGACCCCATCCCAATGAACTGCGCCTGACCTGGCTGCCGGAGGGCGATGGGGGACTTCAGGCTCCTCTGCCGGGCAAGCCCGGCTATAGCTTCGCGCAGGAACCCAGCCTTGTGCTGCTGCCTGACCAGCGTCTGTTTTGTGTGTTCCGCACCTTGACGGGGAGAATCTGGTACAGCGTCTCCGGCGATGACGGAAGGACATGGCGCATGCCCGAGGTGCTGCGCTATGAGGATGGCGGAGAGGAAATCCTGCAGCCGGTTGCCCCTTGTCCCGTATATTCCCTGCAGGACGGCAGGTTTCTGCTCCTGTTCCACAATAATGACGGCACAGCCGGAGGGGGCACATGGCCCGGGGACTCCAATCTGAACCGTCAGTCCGCTTATATTGCCGTGGGAGAGTACCGGGAATTGGCCCATCAGCCCATCTGGTTCAGCCGTCCCAAGCTGTTGTGCACTTCCGGCGGTGTTGCCGTAGGCTCCAGCATGAACGGGGACCAGCAGATCGGCAAGGCGTTCCGCATCGAGGTGGCCACCTATACAAGCCTTACCGAGTTCAACGGAAGCCGTATCCTGTGGTATCCCGACCGGAAGCATTTTCTGTTGGGACGCATCATTACAGATGAATGGCTGGAAGGGCTGCAGGTTTCCCGGAAGCCCAGCCTCTATGCCCCGCTGCTGTCCAGGCCCGGAACCTGACCATGCGTTTTCCATATTCAATTGAGGGAGCGTGCTTTATGCGGGTGATGAAAAGGACTGTTTTATTGACGATGGCATGTTTACTTTCCTGTTTGCTGCTTCTATGGGCCGCAGTAAAGGAGGTTCGTGCGGAGGAGGAGCCGCTCTCCACCGGGTATTTGCTTGACGAGGACTTCTTCTTTCCCTACGACAGGGAGCCGGGAGAGGTGAAGCCCTCCGGCTGGGATCTGAAGCGGGCCGGCGGCAGCTTATCCTATTCCTACGGACAGTGGTTCAAGATAACGGACAGCAGTACGATCCTTCCTGTTGCGATGAGCAAGAAATTCGTGCCGCAGACGGAAGGAAGCATAACGCTGGAATACCGGTTCAAGCCAGGAGCTATCATGGACGGGCTGCAGTGGCAGCTACTTGACAACGATCTGACCGGTTTCTGCATAGCCACACAGGGCAACAGTCTGGGACTGGTCACGCCGTCCGGAGAATTTGCCCCGCTGCAGACCTATGCCGCCAATACGGAATATGGAGTCAAGGTCGCAGCCAATCTGGACAGCATGACGGCCGATGTTTATGTTAATGGCATTCTTCGGGCCGCCGGCGCTCCTTTCGCTGCTCCGGTCGGGGAGTTTAACCGCTTCCAGGTGCAGACCGGCGCTGCCGCTACCGGAGAGATGTTCTTCGGGCCCCTGCGGATTTATACCGGTTATACGGTGAACGAATCGCTGATCTCCACGGTGCCGGGTTTTCTGCCGGAAGACTGGAGCGCGTCAGGCAGCGCAGGCAGTGTTGAGCTGGCGGAGCTCAGAGGCTCTACGGCAGCGGACCGCTTCAGTGTGAAGCTGGATGGAACCGCTTCATCCGGAGGAGTCACTTGGGCCACCTATTTTCCCGTCGAGAGCGGTGAGTTGAAGCTGGAATTCAAGCTGATGATTCCCGTGAAGACAGACGGTTTCTCCGTTGCGCTTACGGAAGGCAGCATGACCCCGTTCAAAATGGTTGTGAAGGACGGCAAATTGGGCTATCTGGATGCAGCCGGACAGCCGGTCCATTTGTATGAATATTCACCGAATCTATGGTATGATGTACGGCTTGAAGTGGATACGGTTCATGCCAAAGCCGCATTGAAGTTAAACGGCAAGCTGCTGGCAGAGAATCTGGACATTGCTCCGTTTGCTTCAGGTGCCGACGGCATTGCTTTCTATGCGCCTCAATCGGCCAATGGGATCATGTATGCGGACGATGTGCTCTTGTACAAGAAGATGCCGGAGCCGGAGGATTATGTGCCGGAGCCGATGGCTGTGAGCGCCTCTCCTTATTTGCTGGGGGCACAGTCCTGCCCCATCTGGAGAGAAGGGCATCACATCGGCTGGGATGCGGTTGCCCAGGACCCGGTGCGCATGCCGTATCTCGGCTACTATGATGAGGGAAATCCGGAGACAGCGGATTGGGAAATCAAATGGATGGTGGAGCACGGCATTGATTTCCAGTTAGGCTGCTGGTTCCGTCCCCAGGGCTCCCAGGGCCAGCCGATCAAGGACCCCTATCTGGATTATGCGCTTCATGACGGATTCTTTAATGCCAAGTACAGCGGCCGGATGAAGTTTGCCATCCTCTGGGAGAACGGAGGAGGCTCGGTGAAGGACAGCGCGGATTTCCGCAATCATATCGTGCCGTATTGGCTGGAGTATTATTTTAATGATCCCCGTTATTTGGTGATCGACAATAAACCTGTACTCTCCATTTTCCATATCGGCAATTTAATCCGGGATTTCGGCGGAACTGTGGCCGGTGCGAAGGCCGAAATCGATTATCTGCGCAATGCCGTGCAGGCCGCAGGCTTCGATGATATCATCGTGCTGACTTCCTTCTCCGCTCCCGGTGCGGATGAGATCGGCATCGATGCCGTATACTCCTATAGCTGGAGCTCGATGAGCGGACATGAACAGCTGCAGAAGGCGAATATGCTCCGGCAAAGTGAGGAAAGTCCCATCGAGGTATTGACCACGCTTAGTATGGGGAGGGAGGATACCACCTGGGGCGGCAAGCCCGGCTATTACGCATCGGTGGAAGAATTCCGTTCCTTGTCGGAGTGGGCAAGAGACAGCTTCATGCCTGCCCATAACGAGGGCAGTCTCGGACAGAAGCTGGTGATGCTGGACAACTGGAATGAATTTGGTGAAGGGCATTATTTGATGCCGTCCAATCTGGAGGGCTTCGGTTATCTGGATGTGCTGCGGGATGTGTTCACAGACGGAGGCGCGCATGAGGATACACGCCCCACCTCCGGACAATTAAGGCGGATCAGCACGCTGTATCCCGAAGGCCGCACCGTTCCCCTGCTGCCCCGGACTCCGCCTGCGGCAACAGAAACTGCGGCAATGGCTTGGGAATTCATAACGGACGGGGATACGGAGGGCTGGAGCCCGTTGAAGCAAATTGACGGGTTTGGCGTCTCCGGCGGGAAGCTGCATGGCGTCTCCACGGGCAGCGACCCCGGAATTGTATCCCGGGACCATCTTGGCGTTGAGGCCGTTGACGCTCCGTATATCCGGCTGGAAGTGCCAAACGGGACGGTAAGCGGCGGGCAATTGTTCTTTATAACAGAGACGGACGGAGTCTGGAATGAAGCGAAGTCGATCCGTTTTTTTGCAGAGCCGTCCGATTCAGGAGCCAGTATAGTACTTCTGGATATGTGGAAGCTTGCTAAATGGAGCGGTACTATCCGCAGCTTGCGGATTGACCCCCTGGATGCCGCCGGCAGCTTCGGCCTGGATTCCATCCGCATCATCTCCTCGCCGGCAGCGGGAATGCGGCTGTATGTGGACGGGAACAGCTCCAGGTATGTGGTACCGCGTCTATCCGATGACGATGTGCCCATGGTGCCTGCCGAAGCCGTGTATCGTCTGATTGGCGGAAGCAGCGAATGGGAGGCGGCCGGTCAGCAGTTGACCGCTGTCAAGGGCGGAACTGTCGTCCGTTTCACATCAGGCAGCAGCACTGTGCTTGTGAACGGAAGTCCGGCCCTGATGGAAAGTGAGGCGGCGTTTGACGGAAGCGACATGATGGTGCCTGCCTCTTTCTTTAGTCAGGTACTGGGGTATGGAGTGAGTTGGAAGGAAGGAGCGCAGAGCTTGTTCATTACGACGGCCTCTCCGGCATGGGGGTTTGCAACAGGGGATGAAGGCTGGGCCGGCAGCGGTCAAATTGCCAATATGGAGGCGGGAAGCGGCTACTGGAAAGGGATTTCTACCGGGAGCCAGCCTGAGCTGTTGTCGCCGGACTGGTTGAACGTGGATACGTCATCTGTCCACCGCATCCGGCTCTCCCTTCAGAATAATACTGCAAGCGTGCAGGCTGCCGTATATTATACCACACGGGAGGACGCCGTCTGGGATGAATCCAAGAAGCTGACGGTCTATATTCTGCCCTCCGACGGGAAATACCGGGAATATGTGCTGGATACGACGGCTGTACCTGGCTGGACCGGTACTCTGAAGCAGTTGAAGCTTATCCCCGTTACAGGAGCAGGGGCATTCAGCCTCGATTCCATTACTCTGGATACCTCAATGGCCATCCCTCTTAAGGGGGATAATCTGATTGCTGATCCGGGAATGGAGAACGACGACGCAGTCTACAGCGGCTCAGGCAGCACCCAGGTGCTCAGCGAAGCGGAAGCCCATAGCGGCCATCAATCTCTCAAGATCACCAAGTCGGCTGCCTTCGGCAATCTTAGCCATCCTGTTCCGCTGGTTCCGAATGAGGTGTATGAATATTCGGTATGGGCGAAGCTGGACGCCGGTTCGGCCAACAACGAATTGCTGCGGATTGTACTGGATTATCATGTGGACGGCGCCCGTGTGCAAAAGCTGGTCCTGACCAGCGCTCCGCTTAGCAAAACGGAGTGGAAGCAGGTTAAGGGGACCTTTTCCATCCAGGAAACAGGGGCGGTAACTGGAACGCGCTTGTTCATGTATACCGACAACCCCAATACGGAAGATGCCTTCTACGTGGATGATGCAGAGCTCCGGAAGATTACCGCAGCAGCGGGTCCGGCCTGGACCCATGTAACAGGCATTAGCATGAAGCCGGCTGTATCGCTGTACGAAGGGTATACGGAACAGCTTATGCCAACACTTCTACCTGCCAATGCCATCAACAGGGAGGTGCTGTGGACCTCCTCGGCGCCGGAAGCGGCCATCGTGGATGAGAGCGGAGTAGTGTACGGGAAGGAAGCGGGAACCGCGGTTATCCAGGCTCTTGCCCTCGATGGAGGATTTGCAGCTCAAACCGTGGTTGAAGTCATACACCGTACGCCGGTTGCCGGCATCGGGCTGGACCGTACCTCCATCACGCTGCCCTATGGACAAAGCGACGTGCTGACGGCCCTGTTCACTCCTGCGGATGCTTCAGACCAGCAGGTAAGCTGGAGCTCAAGCAACTCTGCCTCAGTGACTGTTGATACCTACGGGCACATTGCAGCGGTGCAGGAGGGGACCGCGGTTATAACAGTCAAGAGCCGCGATGGAGGCTACGCCGCAAGCGCAGTAGTGACTGTGCCTGTCAACAGGGTGCTGGGCAGCAATCTGGTGACGGATCCGGGAATGGAGGGCAGCACTCCGCATTACAGCGGATATAATATTACCCGGGAATTGTCCACGGCGGAAGCCTATGAGGGTCTTCAATCCCTGAGAATCACCAAAGCAGGCGGAACGGCGAATATCGGGTTTCCCGCAGCCATACAGCGGGGCAAGGAGTATTACTATTCGGCATGGGTGAAGCTTGCTCCCGGCTCGGCGCAGGGTGAAGTGCTGCGCATTTGCCTGCAATACAAGGTGGATGGCGTCAACAAGCAGATGCTTATTCTGACCGGACCCAATCTGAGCCTGACGGAATGGAAGCGGACAGAGGGCTTTTACACCATTGAGGAAACGGGAGCGGTAACGGAAGTGAAGATGTTTATGTACACGGATCTGCCCGCTTTGGCCGATTCCTACTATCTGGATAATGTGGAGATCCGTCCGGTATCCTATCTCATTAATCCTGTTCCTGTCACCGGAATCAGTCTGAGCAAGACGGAGTTGACAATCGGTGTAGGCGCAACCGGGCAGCTTGCCGCCGCTGTGGAGCCGCAAAACGCAACCGACGGCTCTATCCTGTGGAGCTCGGATAACCCGGAGGTAGCTGCTGTAAGCGTGACTGGCGCTGTGTATGGAAAAAGTGAGGGAACAGCGGTCATTATGGCCACAACCGTGGATGGCGGTAAAACCGCTGTATGCACGGTAAGCGTCATAGAAGGCTTTTCCGAAACGGTCACTTTGACAGTAAAGCCGGATGGAACCGGGGATTTTCTCTCACCCAAATTGGCTAATGACAGCATTCAGGACAGCCAGCCGCAGAAGCAGTATGTGATCCTGATTTACCCGGGAGTATATACAGAGAAGAATTGGACGGTCAAGCCTTATACGACTCTCCGGGGTACTGACCGGGAGCAGGTGTGGCTCAAGGGAGAGAACAGCCCCACGGCCACGAACAGCGAGATTACCAACCAGTCCACCTTATGGCTGAAAGCCACTGCCAATCTGGAGAACCTCACAGTTACAGCGAAGAATATGAGATATCCCGTTCACAGCGAGGACAGCGGCAACAACAGGGACGCGGTTCATCATGTGAAGAATGTGCACATTGAGCATTACGGCAATCTGGAAGCTGTTCAATACCGTCAAAGCTGGATGACGGCCAATCCGGGAATAACTCCACCGGATGACTTGAACCCGGCCAATGTATGGGGAGGCTCCACCGGGGTTGGGTCCCACGCCTGGGGTTACGGTTCAGCCAGCGGAGTTGTGGAAACCTTCGAGGACAGTGTTTTTATTTCCAAAGCAACCGGATGGTATGTGCATAACCGGGAGGATTTCACCAAGCCCCAGATTAATACGGTTCAGAACAGCAGAATTGTCTCCCTCCAAACAGGGATGCCAATTGTTATCCAGTCTTTAGGCAGTGGTACCGATGATGAGGTCATCTTCAGCAATAGCGAAATTACGGGTACGTATATGATGCAAAACGACTCTCCGTGGATCACCCAGAGACAAGAGAATCAGTATGCCAACCATGCGGATTACAAGGTTACATTTATAAACAGCACGCCGGTTGGCTATTTGGATGGCCATAGGGGAAGAGCCCTGGCTCTATTCAGCAATTCCGCTGCAGGCAGTTCCTACGTCAGAGTGGGCGGAAGTGCGGTCCAAGATATTCTGGGTGAATATGAGACAAGGGACGGGGGCGGAGGACTCCAAGGTTATCTGTACGGCTACTGGGATATATCCGGCATCATGGTGGGACTTAACTCCAATATCCAGGTTAACAATACGTTGGGGAGAAGGCTTGGTGACTGTACGTCCAACAGCAAGATCATGGAGGTCACATTTCAAGGGGAACCGGTCAAAACCATTGTATTCAATGAAGATTATACAACCAAAGACAATTCCTATGTATTGGGAAAAATCAATCAGGCGCTGGGCAGCTCAGGAGTCGCATTGGAATATAACGTGACGCTTAACGAGTATTACCCGCAGGTGCCGGATAAGCAACTGATGCTGCTCAACAATACCGACGCCGGAATCCCGCGCTTTGCCGCTGTATGCTTCGACAGCAGCGATGATACGCTGCGGCTTATGACTGCTGCCGACTCTCCGGAGAGCTTCATCGGCATCACGCTGGAGCGGATTGCGCCGGGTGGTTCGGGACGCGTATTGACCGAAGGTGTCATGAGAAAGAATCAGCTATACGGCTTTACCGAAGCAATCAGCACGGGAACACGCATTTCCATTGGGGCTCAGCCCGGCAGCCTGCGGATTAACAACGCTGTTCCGGGTCTGCTGGAGGGGACAGCGAGCGACTGGGCTTATTTCAAAGGAAGAGAGTAGAACGGAAAAGGGTATTAGAATAGGCATCCATAGATGCACGGCAAAAGGGCAGAGCTGCTCTTTTGCCGTGTTGTTTTTGTGAAAATCCCGGAAAGCGTGGATGATAGTTCGGTTTCGCGGTAAAGTTGCTTTCGCTTGGCCCGGGGTCCCCGGTACGCCTTCGCAAAAGTGCCTTGCCAGAAACGATAATTTAAGCGTTATCTGCTCCCCTCGGAGTTTGAAGACATACCTAGAAGCACTTGCGCAGAACATGGATCTTGTTTCGGCAGGCGGAACAACATATAATCAAAATGATGGTTTGCAATGGGTATATTTGCTATTATGTTATAAGTGATAAAGGTTGGGAGTGAATCGATGTGAATGGACCCATGCTTGTTACCCTGGCTACTCTGGCCGCCGCTTCTGCCTTGTTTATTTCCGGCAAGGTGCGCTCCGATCTTGTCGCCGTCTGCGCCCTGATTGTGCTGATCCTGACCGGAGTGCTGAATCCTTCAGAGGCCTTGGCCGGCTTCTCCAATTCCGTTGTCATCATGATGATCGGGCTGTTCGTGGTGGGCGGGGGCATCTTCCGGACCGGATTGGCCAAGCTGGTCAGCCGGAAGCTGCTGAAGCTGGCGGGGACCAATGAGACCCGGCTGCTGCTGATGGTTATGCTGGCTACGGCGGCCATCGGAGCTTTTGTCAGCAACACAGGCACCGTGGCGGTGATGATGCCCATAGTCGTGAGCCTGGCCCACAGCGCCCAGACTACCCCGGGCAGGCTGCTTATGCCCCTGGCCTTTGCCAGCAGTTTGGGAGGAATGCTGACCTCCATCGGAACCCCGCCCAATCTGGTTATTCAAGAGGCGCTGCAGGGCGCGGGATACGGCGGATTGGGATTCTTCTCCTTCACACCGACAGGCTTGGTGTGTGTGGTGACCGGCATATTGGCCATGCTGTTCCTGCGGAGATTTCTTCCCAAGAATGAAGGAAGCGGCGCTTCAGGGAATGTCCGCCGGTCAACGGGAGAATTGGAGAGCGAGTACCGCTTGTCGGAAAACCTGTTCCGCGTGCGGGTCGGCCGCGGCTCTCCCCTGCTGAATAAGACCCTGCTGGAGCTGAGCATCCCTGCCAGCTTCCAGTTGAATGTGATCGAAATCCGCCGGAGGATTTCCGCGAAGAATCAGATTTTCAAGACCATCAACCAGGAGGTGGCAGGCCCTGACAGTGTGATTCAGGAGGAGGATATCCTGTATGTGCACGGCTCCCGGGAGCATGGCCAGGAATTCGCCGCCCAATACGGACTTGCCCTGCTGGATTCCTCAGGCGAAGAGGAAGGAACCCTTTACGGAATAGCCGGCCCCTACGCCACAAGCGATATGGGACTTGCCGAGGTGATGCTGACGCCCAATTCCCGGCTGATCGGCAAGCTGGTCAGGGAATCCGGCTTCCGGGAGAAATACCGGCTGAATGTGCTTGGCATTCAGCGCAAGGACAAACATATCCTGCATAATGTCAAGGAGGAGCACATGCGCTTCGGGGATGCTCTGCTGGTGCAGGGAACCTGGCAGGATATCGCGCTCATGGCCTCAACAGCCCAAGAGGTTATCGTGGTGGGCCAGCCGCTGGAGGAGTCGCGCAAGATGACCATGGACAATAAAGCTCCCATTGCCGCGGGCATTCTCCTGCTGCTCATCGTGCTGCTTGTGACCGAGCTGGTGCCTGCTGTGGCCGCTGTGATGATTGCCGCGGTGCTGACTGTTGCGCTGGGGTGCATCCGGGGAATGGAAGAGGCGTACCGGACCATCAACTGGGAGAGCATTGTCCTGATTGCCGGTATGATCCCCATGTCCACCGCCATTGAGAAATCCGGCGCTGCCGCTCTGCTTTCCCAGGGACTTGTGGATTCTCTGGGCAGCTATGGCCCCTGGGCTCTGCTTGCCGGCATATACATAACAACATCTATCCTGACCATGTTTATCAGCAATACGGCTTGTGCCGTGCTGCTTGCTCCCATTGCTCTAAGCGCGGCAACACAATATGGAGCGAATCCGTATTCCTTCCTGTTCGCTGTGTCCATCGCCGCCAGTATGTGCTTTGCCTCGCCGTTCTCCACCCCGCCCAATGCGCTGGTCATGTCGGCGGGACGGTACAGGTTCAGCCATTATCTGAAGGTAGGGCTGCCGCTGCAGGTCCTGATGGCAGTTGTCATGATTGCGGTGCTCCCGCTGATCTATCCTTTTTAGCCTGCTCCTCCCATACCTTCTGACAAGCCAGACGCACCGGATATATACCGGCCCGTCTGGCTTTCTGCGTTAATGGGAAGTGTACCGCCTCCATCTTCGGTTAAAGATTCCATCTATGGATAAAGCAAACAAAAGTGTAGAAAGCAGCGATTGATAAAATAAACAGCGCGCCGCACAGTCTTTAGCTTAAATTGCAGTCTTCCCGCCACACCGTTTCTGATAGGATGAAGTGGACAGAAAAGCAGGTCTGTCAGAAAGGAGGAGCAAATTCAGCAAGAATGACGGCAGGCTGCAAGTGTGGCTCAAGGCATTTGAAGGCAATGGCAAACGCCAAAATTTCCTCTATCAAATTGAAGGAGTTGGAAATGTGAGGAATGTGATCCGAAAAATTTGCTCAATTCCCATGCTGCTTGTACTGGTTCTGCTGCTTCCGGTTATTCCGGCATCCAGAGCCGAAGCTGCCGCAACACATGACGTCACCTTGTACGGCGCCAATGGAAGCGACTCTGCGGACGACCGGGCTTCCATTCAAACTGCGATCAATGCCGCTTCTGCAGGCGATACGGTTTATTTTCCGGCCGGTACTTACTATATTTCCAATACACTCATAGGCAAGTCGGGGGTCAGGCTGCAGGGGGAGGCCAGGAATACAACCATCATCAAAGCGGCAACGGGCGGAGGCTCGCAATTCGCCGGTTTGAAGGTCGAAGCGACCATGCTGAATCTGAATAATACCAGCTACATGGAAATTACGGAACTCACTTTCGACGCCAACAGTAATAATGCGGTTACCTCGGCGATTTGGGGAGAACCGGGAATCGGGCACAAAATTCACCGCATCAGGGTGAAGGATATTACCCAGTCCACCGGATTCGGACCGTTCGGCATCCTGTTCTCCGGCACGCCTGATGTGGAAATCACCGACAGCGAGTTCACCAACATCGGCATCCAGTCCATGTGGGGAGGGGCCATTCGGGTAGGCTGGGGCTCGCACAACGCCAAAATTCTAAACAATACCATTCAAAATATGGGCCGTGGCGGCATCTTCATTAACGACGGCTCCACCGGCGCTGTTATTAAGCATAACGTCATTTCCGGTTCCTCGGATCATATAACGGGATATGGCTTCGGCATTGAGGTGCATACGGATTGCAACTATGCCATCATCGAAGACAATGTGATGGACCATTGGCTAAGCGTTGTCAGGTCCCAATATACGGCGATCCGCCGTAATTATGTGGGGACCTCCAATGGCACCTACAAATCCTACGGTCTGGAGGTATCGGCTGCCCCGACCATTGTCACGGATAATATCGTGGATGGGGGACAGCATAACGGCATTTCCATGTCGCCGGGCAACGGGCATCATATTTTTGCCTACAATACGATACAGAATATGATTCAATGGGGGATGCAGCTGCACGGCGATGGCACACCCGCGCCCAATCAGTACCTGTATTTCTACAAAAATGTATGGAAGAACACGGACAAGGATAATCCGACAGTCGTTTATCCGGGAACCGCCGGCAATGCCATCCGGATCAACGGCAAGACCACGGATACCACCTTTGACAGTAACCAGATCATCAACAATGACCGCTTGGGCATCCAGATTACCGGTGCGGCCGGGGTTGACCGCCTGAGCTTCGTGAACAATACCATTACCGGCAACGGCAGTCTATCGGTGGACCCTTATCCGGCTTCCGCCCAGGACCTGGAATGGAGCGGCAATACGGTCAGCGGCAACGGCTCCAATGTCCAGTTGACCTCGCGGGGATACAGCAACCCCAAGCCGACCGCCAGTTTCCTACCCAGCCGAATGATTGTACCCCTTGGCGAATCGGTCACCTTCACCAATACCTCCACCGATCCCGGCGGGTCCATTGTGCATAACATGTGGGATTTTGGGGAGGGGCTTCCCGACACATCAGTAAGCCCCACATATACGTATGAAAACCCGGGCACCTATAAGGTCAAGCTGCTTGTAACCGACAACGGTGGCAGGATGCATCTTGCGGAGCAGACGATCGTGGTTGACGCCGGTCCTCCGGATACCGTGCCTCCTACAGTCCCGTCAGGACTGGTCTTGCTGGCCAAAACCGACACCATCGTCCGGTTGTCCTGGAACGCCTCCACCGATAATGTAGGCGTGGCCGGATACAACATTTACAAAAACGGCGTGTTGGAAGGAGCCACAAGCGGAGCGGGGACAACGGAATTTCTGGCAACGGGGCTTGCTCCCAATACAGCGTACAGCTTCACGGTCAAGGCGAAGGACGGGACCGGCAATCTGTCGGCTGCCAGCACTCCGTTGAATGTCACCACCAACCCGCCGGACACGGAGCCTCCGACAGCGCCGGCCAACCTGTCCCTGTCCTATAAGACGGACACCACGGCCAAATTGTCCTGGGGGGCCTCGACAGACAATGTGGGGGTGACCGGCTATGACATATTCAGGAACGGTGCATGGGCAGGCTCCACTCTGGGGGCGGCAGCAACCGAGTTTCTGGCAACCGGATTGGCTCCGAGGAGCACATACAGCTTTACGGTAAAGGCCAAGGATGTGAAAAACAATCTGTCGGCGGCAAGTAATCCGCTAAGCGTCACCACCTATGCTGCCTCGGAAATTACGTATGTAAGCAATCTGAACTGGGTATCCGCCACCGTTGGCTTCGGCGCGGTCCGCAAGGACCAGAGCTCCAGCGGGAATGCCATCCGGCTGGATGGAGTGACGTACAGCAAAGGAATCGGCACTCATGCCAACTCGGACATCGTGTATAATTTGAACGGCAATTACAGCAGGTTTATCTCCGATGTGGGCGTTGACGATCATGTTACCCATGCCAACGCGTCCATTGTGTTCCAGGTGTGGGCCGACGAAAGCCTTCTGTTTGACAGCGGGGTCATGAATGCCTTAAGCGCCACTCAGACGGTGGATGTCAGTGTAGCCGGTGTCAATCAATTGAAGCTGACCGTTACGGACAGCGGCAACGGCAACAGCTACGATCATGCGGATTGGGCGGGAGCCAGACTGACTCCTTCGGGAACCGGCGGTGGCGGAGATACCCAAGCGCCTACGGCACCGGGGAATCTGACCTCACCCTCGAAGACGGCTGACAGTGTCAGCCTGAGCTGGACGGCGTCCACGGATAATGTGGGC
>JAQSYI010000071.1 GCA_029256185.1 Paenibacillaceae bacterium | reverse complement strand
GTAAATGCCCGATTGTGGCATTTTCATTCGGGGGCTCCCCCAAAAGTACCCGGATTTTGCTTCGAAGCATCTCGTCACTTTTGGGGGATTGTTTTTTGTATATGATTGTCGATCTCCGGGTAAACGGGCGGCCGTGAAGGATGCCGTCAGCGTTTAGCCTTGGCATGGATAAGAAATTTTTTCAAACAGCCCCGCAGCACTTCTTGGTGTTGTATAATGTGACTTTGGGACCTATTTTGGTTGTCTGAAAGGGATTCGGATCAGTAAGCTCGAATGAAGTATATTCGGGTATGAATGATACCGGCTGCTGCAGTCTGGCGCCGGGACGACGGAGGTAAACGGATATGAAGCAATCCATTCCATATAGATGGATGCTCAGCCTGCTGATTCTGCTGCTGCTTGTGACTTTCCCTGCGGCCCCAATAGACGGGCAGGAGACGATGCGGGTTAATGCACAGTCCGCACAGGATGGCCATACAAGCTGGATTATTCAATGGAACAGCGAGCCCTCCCCGGAATTCTGGGCGCAGAGCGAGGTGCTTCATTATTATCAAGACACCCTCGTGACAGTAGCCCGGCCTCATCAGAATAAAGATACGGACGAGTGGGTGCACCACTGGAGCCGGTGCGGAGAAGTGGATTCTCTTCAGCCCAATCAGAAGGTGAAGGCGGCTAAGGTTCCTAATGATCCGCTGTTTGCCAACCAGCACTACCTAAAGCAGATACGCGCAGAAGCCGCATGGGATATCGTTACCGGCAATGATATGGTTATTGCCGTAGTGGACACGGGAGTAGAGCTATCCCATCCTGATCTGGCCGGACATCTGGTGGAAGGAATCAATCTGGTCCGCCCGGGAGCAGAGCCTAACGATGATAACGGACACGGAACCAATGTAGCCGGTATTATTGCGGCCTCCGGAGACAACGACAAGGGTATAACGGGACTGTTGTGGAATGCCAAGATCATGCCGATTAAGGCTCTGGAAGCCGATGGCAACGGAGATGAGGACAAACTTGGCGAAGGCATCCGCTATGCGGTGCAGAACGGCGCCAAGATCGTGGTTCTCTCCCTGGGATTGAATAAATACTCCTCATACATGGAGAATATTGTCCGGGAAGCAGAGGACGCGGGGGTATTGCTGGTGGCCGCTTCCGGAAATGAAGGAAATGCGGTTAAATATCCGGCTGCTTACGATTCCGTATTGGCAGTTGGAGGAGTAGGCGCAGACAACCGTCCGGAAGGCTTGTCCAACTCTGGGCCGGAGCTTGATATTGTGGCTCCTTGGGTGGTTTTTACGGCCTCCAGAGGGGGCGGGTACGATTACAGGGACGGTACCTCTATGGCTGCTCCCCAGGTGGCCGCCGCCGCGGCATTGGCCTGGACGGTACACCCGGAGATGAAGCCGCTGGAGATTCGCAACCTGCTGAGGCAGACAGCGGAGGACCTGGGCAACCCCGGCTGGGACAGCCATACGGGTTACGGCCTGCTGCGGGTAGACCGTGTAGTGACGGAGGCGCCCAGGCGGGATATCTATGAGCCTAACAACCGGCAGGTTACTTCTAAAGTGATTTCCTCCAATAAGAGCATTACTGCTTACCTGGAGTCCGGCGAGGAGGACTGGTTCTATTGGGATGCCCCGTATGACGGAGCGGCCCATTACCGGCTTACCGGCAATACCGTAGGATTGGATGTAACCCATGTGACCGAATCGGGCATTGAGGTCCAAAGTATGGCCAATCCTGACGGCAGCCAGGAGACGGCTGTTCAGAAGGGACGCCATTATGTCCGGGTGTCGGGTGCAGGACAAGCAGGCACTTTCTATACGCTTCATGTAGACTTCAGGATTTATTCCGATCCTTTTGAAGATAATGACAGGCAATATAAAGCATTCACTCTCTCTCCCCGCAGCCAGCTGCTTGTGGGCACCTTCGATCATGCCAACGACCAGGACTGGTTCGTTATTCCGATTGACCTGGCGGGTACATTGAAGCTCAAGGTGACGCCGGATACGGCACGGATGGACCCTGTTCTGACCATCTTCAAGAAAGGCAGCAGCGAATTGGTCATTGACCATAACGGTGACGGGGAACCGGAGTCCTTCCAGATGGACGTTACCCCCGGCCTGTATTATATCAAGGTAGCCAACATTGCCAGCTACTCCTATCCGGTTGTGGGCGAGTATATTCTGGATATCCATTTGGCTACCTCCTATGAGGACCCGTTTGAACCTAATAACCGTCCGTTCCAGGCAACCGCCCTTGCTTACGATGAGAGTTATATCGGAGTGATCGATCCGGAAACCGACGTGGACTGGTATCGGTTCAGATTGGAAGGAGACAGCAAGCTTCAGATGCAGTTCAGTCTTCTGCAAGAGCCGGACTCCCTGTCGGTGCAGCTGCTTGACGGCAGCCTGAAGGAGATACAGCTTCCTATCTATATTGAAGATGCGAACAGTTGGAATGCGCAAGTGACCCTGACAGCGGGAACCTACTATTTCAAGGTGGATGGCCAGGGCGGGCAAAGCCAGCAGCTGTACGGGCTGCGGCTGCATGCCGACCGGCTGGTACGAGGGTATGCGGATGTATATGGGCATTGGGCCCAGCCCGCATTAGTGAAGCTGATTGAAGCGGGTTACGTGGATGGTTATGGCGGAAGCCAGCTGTATCCCGACCGTCCTATTACCAGGGCGGAGGCCGCGAGCATCCTTGACCGTATTCTGAAGCCTGCGGCAGCATCCTCGCCCGGCTTTGAGGATGTCCCCTCCGACCATTGGGCTTATGGGCCAATCTCCAGATTGTTCCGCTTGGGAGCTGTCAGTGGAGTGTCCCAGACCATGTTTGCACCGGACCGCAACATAACGCGTATGGAAATGATGACGATGTTGGCGAATGCAACTGGAAAAAGTGGGTATAACACCAGTATAGCCCCTTTTTCTGATGTGGATGAATCTTATTGGGGTACTCCGATTCTCAATCAGCTCAAGCAAGAGGGCTGGGCGGAGGGCTACGAGGATGGTACTTTCCGTCCGCAGCGGACCGCCACCCGTGCTGAGATGATGCATCTTACCGTGAAGATGCTCCGCTTGTAACAGGCTGCAAAGCATTCATACCATTCCTGTTTATTTAATGAAGGAGGGCTCTTGTGGGAGATACGGATTCCTTTTATCAAAGCATGGGAATTACAGGCATGACCTATATCCTGATCGTCCTGGTCTGCATCACCCTGTCCTGGTTGAGCCTTCAACAGCTGAAGCTGGAGACTTTCCTGAAAAATCCGAAAAGCATGCCCTCCAAACTGCTGCTTATTCTCCTGTCCATCGCACTGGGATATCAGGTAGCCAGCTTTCTGATTGCTTATTTTGAATGGACGGGCATGCTAAAAGGATTACTCTGACGACGATTCGAATAACATGTTCCGTTCTTGTCAACAATGGAAATAAAGCACTTGCGATTGCCTACCGCTACAAAACGGCCATGGCTTACGAATGGTATAGGCATTGAGCAAAATTATCCTAAAGAACGCGGAGGGGAGACTAAGATGAACCAAATAATCGTCCGCGGCGGCAAGCAACTGACAGGAAGCGTTCGAATCGGCGGCGCCAAAAACGCTGTGCTGCCTATTATTGCAGCTTCTTTGCTGGCATCGGAAGGAGACAGCGTCATCCATGATGTGCCTCTGCTTGATGATGTGAAGATTATGCACCGTGTCCTGGGTTCGCTGGGCGTCAAAGCGGAGTATTATAATGAAACCATTCGTGTGAATGCGGAGAAAGTAACCTCTTGTGAAGCCTCTTATGAGCTGGTCCGCAAGATGAGAGCCTCCTTCCTGGTTATGGGTCCGCTCTTGGCCCGCTTCGGCGAGTCGCGCATCTCCTTGCCAGGCGGCTGCGCTATCGGGACTAGGCCCATCGACCAGCATCTCAAAGGGTTCGAGGCTATGGGCGCCCGGATTGAGCTGGGGCAGGGATATATTGAAGCGAGAGTAAAGGGGCGGCTGCAGGGGGCCAAGATTTATCTGGACGTGGCCAGTGTGGGCGCTACCGAGAATATTATGATGGCGGCGGCTTTGGCCAGCGGCACCACCCTGATCGAGAATGCGGCCAAGGAACCCGAAATTGTGGATCTGGCCAATTACCTGAACGCCATGGGCGGGAAGGTCCGCGGCGCGGGAACAGGCGTTATTCGCATCGAGGGCGTCGAACGGCTGCATGGTGCAATACATACGGTTATTCCCGACCGGATTGAGGCGGGTACTTACATGGTGGCTGCGGCCATCACCCGGGGGGCTGTAATGGTCGAAGGAGCGATCTTTGATCATATGATGCCGGTCGTGAGCAAGCTCCAGGAGATGGGAGTAGAGATCCGGGAATTGGAGAACGGCTTATCCGTTTATGCCGACCGCCGGTTGAAGGCAGTGGATGTAAAAACCCTGCCCTATCCCGGTTTTCCTACGGATATGCAATCCCAGATGATGGCGCTGCTTGCTGTATCGGAGGGCACGGCGGTTATTACCGAGACCGTATTTGAGAACAGGTATATGCATGTGGAGGAGCTGCAGCGGATGAACGCGCATATTAGCGTGGACGGACGCACGGCAGTGGTAAGTGGAGTCCCCCGGCTGACCGGGGCCAAGGTATGCGCCACAGATCTGCGGGCGGGAGCGGCGCTTATTCTGGCGGCTCTGGCGGCTGACGGCGAGACGGAGGTGTCGGGCCTTCATCATATTGACCGGGGTTATGTGGATATTGAAGGCCGTCTGCATGCGTTGGGCGCGGATATCCGCCGGACCAGCCCCGAAGCTGAACGTGAGGAAGAGCGCAAGGAAGTGGGCATCTTCACCGTGCTGCCTACCTGGGCATAAGAGACCACGGTTGATGTGGCCGGTGTTGCTGAATAACAACGAAATTCGAGCCTTGGCCTGCCGCTTGCGGGGGTGCCGGGGTTTTTTTGTTGCCAAAGGACGCCGATTTGCGTTTATCCACGAAGACACGGTAAGGCGAGAGGTTCCTAGTCTCCCTTCGTTCTGTGATGCTAGCAGCTCCCTAACTCCCTGCCTGTGCTGTACTTTCCTTTTGTTCTATCAACTAGAACTCCCTCATAAGATAGATAACAGTCTGATTACCTATCACCTATTCCATAATGAGGGAGCGCGTTATGAATCTCACAAACCGGATGCGTAAGCAAGTCATACTGTGGATGGCAGGCAGTCTCGCAGGAGCTTTTGGACTCACTCTGATCATAGCGTTTGCCCTTCGCTCGCCTTCCCCGGAAGCGGGCAAGCTTGACAGCATTTCTGTGCCGGAGTCCGTTGTGGTCGCCCGGCTTATCGACCAATCTACACCTGCTGTGCCCGTATTCTTATCCAAGGAGAAGCGGGTTGACCAGATTCCGATTGAAGCTTATGTCCGTGGTGTTATAGCAGCTGAGATGCCCATAGACTTCGAGCTGGAGGCGCTGAAGGCACAAGCCCTTGCCGCCCGGACCTATATTGTCAGGCGTATGCTTGACCAGGACACGAGCCAGGTGCCCGTGCCCGGCGCTATTGTCACCGATACCGTTTCCCATCAGGCTTACATTACAGAAGCCCAGTTGAATCTCAAGTGGAGCGGCAAGGATGCGGCAGCCAATATGGAGAAGCTGAACCGGGCTGTGACGGAGACCCGCGGCCAAATTATTCTGTATCAGGGCAAGCCCATCAATGCCGTATTCTTCTCTACCAGCAACGGCTATACCGAGAATTCGGAAGACTATTGGGGAGAAGCCGTTCCCTATCTGCGCAGCGTCACATCTCCTTGGGATGCCAAACTATCACCTCATGCGAAGGAAACCATTAAACTTCCCTACAAGACCTTTCTCAGCAAACTGGGTCTGACCGGGACCGTATCCGCCAGCGCCGCCGTATCCGGCACCAAGACGGTAAAAACTACTGCAGGGCACCGCATCGGCAAGATCAGCATCGGCGGCAAGGTATTCACCGGACGGGAAGTGAGAGAAAAACTGGGTCTGTATTCCTCTCAATTTCAATGGAAGCTTAAGGGCACCGATGTTGAGATTACAACCTATGGTTACGGGCACGGTGTGGGTATGAGTCAATGGGGAGCCAATGGGATGGCCAAACAGGGGAAAACGGCGGCGGAAATCATCCAACACTATTATACGGGCGTTCAAATCGGCAATACCAATGACACTAGCAAATATTGAGAAAAATCCTATCACCTCGCGTATAAACCGATTCTATCTGGCAACACTGGTTACTGAGGTGATATAAATATGAATGAACAAAACAAGAATGTTCAAGAGACCAAAGGACCCCGCGAATCCAAAGAAGCGGCTCCTACGGTGGCCCCATCCTTTTCATGGAAGAGAGTACTAGGCAAGAAATGGGTATTCCCCGCCGTGTACATGGTGGCAGCCGCACTTATTTTAACCTTAGTGTGGGTCTACCAGGGTGGGACTGGCAACGAGATTGACGATGCTTCTTCTATCAACCAGACTGTAACAGAGCAGGTTAGCTTGCCGACAGGTGATGCCCTTCCCGTAACGGCCCAATTGGAAACTATGCAGTGGCCCGTGGCAGAGCGGGGCGAGTTGGAGATGATCATGCCGTTCTATGAAGAGAAGGCCGGAGCCGATGTGAAGCAGGCGGCGCTGGTAGAGTATGCAGATACATTCCATCCTCATCTGGGCATCGACCTGGCCCGCCAGGACGACAAGGAATTTGAGGTGCTGGCGGCTATGAGCGGCAAGGTCACGCTGGTGGAGAAAAATCCGCTGGTAGGCTATCAGGTGGAGGTTACCCATGACAATGGTCTGGTCACGGTGTACCAAAGTCTCAGCAGCGTCTCCGTGCAAAAAGGCAATGACGTGAAAAAGGGCGATCTGCTGGCTTTGGCCGGCCGCAACGAATTGGAGAAGGACCATGGCACGCACCTTCACTTTGAAGTGCGCCAGGGCAGCAACGGGACAGCCCTTAATCCCGAGCAGTATCTCTCGGTAGTGGAAGGCACCGCAAGCAGCAGCGCCGCGACAGCAGCAACTGCGGACAACAGTACCGCCGCTCAAACCGGGACTGATGCCAAAGCAACGGATTCCCAAACAACCGGTGCCAAGAATGAGCCCGTAACCGGAGCGCATATATGGACTCCCTCCTCATATAATGTACCAAACTATCTCGAGCACAGGAGGCGAGGGGCGTGCACGATTACATCAAGGAGAGGACCATCAAGATCGGGCGCAGTATTGTGGAGACCCGCAATACCGTCCGCACCATAGCGAAGGAATTCGGCGTGTCCAAAAGTACGGTGCATAAAGATTTAACGGAAAGGCTTCCAGAGATTAACCCGGAACTGGCCAATCAAGTGAAGACCATTCTGGATTACCACAAGTCCATCCGGCATCTGAGAGGCGGAGAGGCCACCAAGGTCAAATACAAAAAGACCCGCCATACGAAGGCTCCCGAGCAATTGGTATCCGCTAAATCCTAAATCCTGCCGCTCCTCACGCCCATTTGAAAGATTCCCAGCAATTTTCGTCCAATTAAAAAGGATATTCCGATTTTATGTCGAAATATATATCCAGTTTGCCTACATTTTCGCACCGGTTCTTTTCATTGGGACGGACGGTTGGTTTAGGAGGATACAAGTATCATGTTTAGCAAGGATATTGGAATTGACCTTGGGACGGCGAATGTTCTGATTCATGTTAAAGGGCGGGGCGTAGTTCTCGATGAGCCTTCGGTAGTGGCTATTGAAAGCGATACGAAGCATGTGCTGGCTGTTGGCGAAGACGCGAGGAAGATGGTTGGACGTACACCCGGCAACATTGTGGCGATTCGCCCTCTCAAGGATGGTGTTATCGCAGACTTCGAGATTACAGAGAAAATGCTGAAGCATTTTATCGCCAGAATTGGCGGCAAGCAATGGTACAGCCATCCGCGGATCCTCATCTGTGCACCCACCAATATCACTTCGGTGGAGCAGAAGGCGATCCGCGAAGCGGCTGAACGCAGCGGAGCTAAAGAGGTATATATGGAGGAGGAGCCCAAGGCAGCCGCAATCGGTGCCGGAATGGACATCTTCCAGCCTTACGGCAATATGGTAGTGGATATCGGCGGAGGTACGACGGACGTTGCTGTGCTGTCCATGGGCGACATCGTAACCTCCTCCTCTATTAAGATTGCCGGGGACAAGTTCGACAATGCCATTATGAAGTACATCAAGAACAAGTACAAGCTGCTGATCGGGGAACGAACCTCCGAGGATATTAAAATCAAGATTGCTACGGTGTTTGGCGAAGACCGGTATGAGGAAATGGATATCCGCGGCCGGGATATGGTGTCCGGCTTGCCTCTGACCATTACAATCAACTCCAATGAGATCCGGGAGGCTCTATGGGAGCCTGTATCGGCTATTGTTACCTCTGCCAAGTCGGTATTGGAACGGACACCGCCGGAACTGTCGGCGGATATTATCGACCGGGGCGTAATTTTAACCGGCGGCGGGGCGTTGCTTCACGGATTGGACATGCTGCTTGCAGAGGAACTCAAGGTTCCGGTGCTGGTTGCGGAGGACCCCATGCATTGCGTGGTCAAGGGGACAGGGATTATGCTGGACAATCTGGATAAAGTCATTAAACGAAAGTACTGATCCTGCCGATATACTGGTATAGTGTTTTTTGCCAAGCGGTTCAATGAAAAGAGGGATCAGGATGCTAAGAGGCATGTATACGGCCGTTGCGGGAATGATTACGCAGCAGCGCAAGCATGATACGATCACAAACAATATATCGAACATCAATACTCCTGGCTTCAAGCAGGGGAATGCGGTTTCCCGCTCTTTCCCGGAGGTGCTGATCTCGGCCATGGAGGGCCGTTCCAACGCCACTGCCAAGAGAATCGGCCGGATGAACACAGGTGTGCTCGCGGAGGAGGACTTGTCTATCTATCTGCAGGGAGACCTGCAGGAGACCGGCAATCCTCTGGATATCGGGATTGTGTCCAATATTCTGAAGGATACCAACGGCAACGACCTTCCCGCCTTTGACAAGTCAGGCAAATATGTCAGCCCCGAAGGGGAAAAGATATTTCAGCCCCAGGCGTTCATCACGGTTCTGAATGACCAGGGAGAACGGCGGTACTCCCGCAACGGCAAGCTGACGGTCAATGAGGGTGGAGAATTAATTACGCCGGAGGGCTACCGGGTGCTTGGCACCAATGGGCTGCCGGTTGTCCTGCGTGATGCTGACGGCCAGCTTATTGCCAACGTGAAGGTGATGGGCAACGGCCAATTGCTTGATTCCGTGAATGGACTTCCCTTGGCCGACGACAATGGCGATCCCGCCGCTCTCCTGATCTCACGCGTGGAGAATCCCAACCGGATGATCCGGGAAGGCAATGGGGTCTACCGGATCAATGCGGAGGATGAAGGAGGCGTTACCGCGGCTGTAATGGACGAGCAGGTCCAGCTTCACCAGGGTTATCTGGAGCGCTCTAATGTTGATCCGACCCAGTCCGTGGTGGATATGATGGCGGCGCAGCGCGCTTACGAGTCCAACCAGAAGATGGTGCAGTTCTACGACAAGAGTCTGGAGAAGGCAGTCACCGAAGTAGGGCGCGTGTAATGCTCTCATTCTGGCTTTAGTTTTGGGGAGGGTAACCGATGAATCATTCCATGATCAACTCCATGGTGTCCATGAGCGGCATTCAGCAGAAGCTGGACATAATGGCGAATAATATGGCTAATATTAACACCGTCGGCTTTAAGCGCAAGGAAGCTACCTTCGAAGACATTCTGACGAGTATGAAGCAGCAGCCTCAGAGCTTCCAGAAGGAAGGGCGGCTATCTCCCTTGGGCTTCAATCAGGGGTGGGGGGCCAAGCTGTCTCAAGTCAGCACCAATTTTTCACAAGGGACCTTGAAGGATACCGGCGTTCCAACGGATCTGGCCCTTGAGGGGGACGGCTTGTTCAAGGTTCGGGTTGCCGATGGTGATCCGGAGCAGCCGGCCAATACGCTGTATACTCGGGACGGCTCCTTCAGCCTGTCCGTCATAAACGGTGAGCCCGATAGCACGTACCTGACTACCAAGGAAGGCCACCTGGTGCTGGGGAAGGATAATAATCCCATCGTCATCCCGGCCGGCCACAAGTTTATGGTAGATGCTGACGGACAAGTTTTCTCCTATAACGGCTCGTTGCCTGAGGAAGGTTCGGAACTCCAAGGACAGATTGGTATTGTCCGGGCGCTGCGGCCCCAGTTCTTGCAGCAGGTGGGTGACAATCTATTCACTGTGCCTGCTGGAATTGCTGCTAATCAGGAGGAAGTGGACAATATTCTGCAGCCGGTGGAAGCAGGGTCCGATCTTGAGAAGCCGATTGCCATCCGCCAAGGGTTTCTGGAGCAATCCAACGTGAATCTGGCCGATGAGATAACAGAGCTGTTGACGGTTCAGCGCGCATTCCAGCTGAGCTCCAGGGCGTTGACCTCCTCGGATACCATGATGGGGCTGGTCAACAATCTCCGCAGCTAACGAAGGAAGTGTATGGTTTATGGCTAAGGGTACAAAAGCAGCTAAGCCTGACAGGCCTGCGAAGAAGAAGGGCTCCTCCCGTAACGGCTGGAGCCGCTACGGCTGGCCCGTCGTCCGTCATATGATCGTACCTGTCATCTGCTTGTTGGTGCTCATTGCCGGAATGACGGCAGGATATGTTGTGCTGGGAGGCAAACCCTACTCTGATGTATGGCAATGGGATACATGGAGGCATATGTTTGATCTTATTTTTTCGTAAAACATAATCTCTTGGATTCGACTCCCTGGCGGGAGTTTTATTTTTGCCATTAGAAAGGTATAATGTAGGGATGTGGAACTTAGTGGGAGGAGCGGGTCGAATTGAACCTTCCGAATATGCTGACGATCCTTCGGTTTATCTGTATTCCCGTTTATATCGGAGTTTTCCTGAGCGGGGATATCAAGCTGGCCTTTATGGTCCTGATAACAGCGGGTGTCACTGATGTGCTGGACGGGTATATTGCGCGAACGCAAGGTCTTGTAACGGAGCTTGGTACCATGCTCGATCCTTTGGCGGACAAGCTGATGCTGATTACGGTCATTATTTCTTTGTTGCTGTCCGGAATGATCCCCTGGCCTGCCGCTGCCGTGTTCTTCATCAGGGACGCCGGAATGATTGTGGGGGGGATCTTGGTCCACGTGAAGGGGATGCAGGCTGTTCCCGCTAATGCCATGGGTAAAATCACCACAGTTTTGTTTTACATCGCCATCCTCATGATTGTATTTGACATTGCTTATGCCATCCCATATCTATGGTTTGTGATCAGTTTTTCCTTTGTCGCGACGCTGCTGTACATAGGCAAGGTCTACAAGCTCCGTGCCGTAGCCGAGAAGCCGCATGGGAAAAGAGCACATTTCTAGACCCGCAGATGCGGAGCCGGAAATATGCTCTCCTATATCAACCTTCAATCCTGCAGAGACTGAAGGGACATCTTCTATTGTAAGTCGTTGAACCGGAATTTATACAGGACATTCCAAAGAAGGAGCTGCGAGAGATGCTGGATATTAACGAGATCCAAAAAATCATACCCCATCGCTACCCGTTCTTGCTGATAGACCGGATTCTGGAGGTTGAGGAAGGCAAGCGGGCCGTCGGCCTGAAGAATGTTTCGGTGAACGAGCCGTTTTTTGCCGGCCACTTTCCCGGCTTTCCCGTTATGCCCGGTGTGCTGATTGTAGAAGCTCTTGCCCAGGTGGGAGCAGTAGCCATCTTGAAGTGCGAGCAATATCAAGGAAAGCTGGCCATGTTTGCCGGGATTGATGAGTTCCGGTTCCGGGGGCAGGTCTATCCGGGGGATACGCTTCGCCTTGCAGTTGAGATTACGCGCATGAAGGGCATTGTGGGTAAGGGACATGCCGTAGCCAGTGTCGGAGACAAGACTGTAGCCGAAGGCGGCATTATGTTTGCGTTAACGGAGCCGAATTAGTTGGGAAGTTATTTCAGAATAGATAATGATCAGGAGGAGAGAAGATTATGACACTGGAAGCAAAGGTAGAAGCCCAATACAGAGCGTGGTTGGACGATGCGGGCATTGATGAGGCCACCAAGTCGGAGCTGCGTGCTCTGGAAGGCAATGACAAGGAGATTGAGGACCGCTTCTATCGGGACCTTGAGTTTGGCACAGGCGGGCTGCGCGGCGTAATCGGCGCCGGGAGCAACCGGATGAACGCTTATACCGTGGGACGGGCCACTCAAGGACTCTCCCAGTTCCTTCTTAAGGAGCTTCCTGCGCCGCGTTCGGTTGTAATTGCCTATGATTCCCGCAACCAATCGCCGGAATTCGCTCTGGAATCGGCTTTGGTGCTGGCCGGCAACGGGATTGCCGCTTACGTATTTGAATCTCTCCGTACTACTCCGGAGCTGTCCTTTGCCGTCCGGCATTTGGGAGCTTCCGCCGGCATCGTGATTACGGCCAGCCATAATCCTCCTGAATATAACGGATATAAGGTTTATGGTCCCGATGGTGGACAACTGGTTCCCCATATGGCGGATGCTGTAATTGCGGAAATCCGTGACGTCACGTATGCCCAGATCCGGAAGCTGGATCGCGCCGCGGCGGAAGAAGGCAACCTGCTGCATTGGATTGGGCAGGAGGTGGACGAGGCTTACATAGCAGCTGTAACTGCTGTCAGCCGTAATCCGGGAGTGGTGAAGGCGATGAGCGACAAGCTGCAAATCGTCTATACCCCCCTGCATGGGGCAGGCAATCTGTCTGTTCGTGCGGCCCTTGCAGCAGTCGGTTTCACTCAAGTGCATGTGGTGGCCGAGCAAGAGATGCCTGATGCTAACTTCAGTACGGTCAAATCCCCTAATCCCGAGGAGCGGGATGCGTTCAAGCTGGCGTTGGAGCTGGCGGCGAAGGTCGATGCGGACCTGATCATCGGCACTGATCCGGACTGCGACCGGATGGGAGCTGTGGTGAAGGATTCCGACGGAGAATATTTCATTATGACCGGCAACCAGTCAGGCGCCATCATGGTGGATTATCTGCTCAGCAGTCTGAAGGAAACCGGGGAACTGCCGGCCGATGGTGTTGTCGTTAAGACCATCGTAACCAGCGAGATGGGCGCGGTAATTGCCCAATCTTACGGCGCTCAAGTTATGAATACCCTGACCGGCTTTAAATATATCGGTGAGAAAATGACCCAGTTCGACCAGACGGGAGAACACACCTTCCTGTTCGGTTATGAAGAAAGCTATGGCTATCTGGCTGGTAATTATGCCCGGGACAAGGATGCGGTTATCGCTTCGATGCTGATTGCCGAAGCCTGTGCGTATTACAAGAGCAAGGGACTGAGCCTGTATGAGGTGCTGCAGGGATTGTACCGGCAGCATGGTTATTTCCTGGAGAAGCTGGAGTCCCGCACCATGAAGGGCAAGGATGGCGTGGAGCAGATTCAGGGCATTATGAGCGACTGGCGGACCAACCCGCCTGCGGAAATTAACGGCCGTCAGGTGGTGGAGGTGCTGGATTATTCCAAGGGCTTGGACGGACTGCCTCAGGAGAATGTATTGAAGTATGTGCTGGATGACAATTCCTGGTTCTGCCTGCGTCCCTCCGGGACGGAGCCTAAGATCAAAGTGTATTTTGCCGTATGCGGCAAAACAGGAGCAGAATCGAAGGAGCAGCTGGAGGCGCTGGTGCAAGCCGTTATGCAGCGCGTGGACTAAATAAGATGTTTGAGGGAGGGAAGGCCGGATGGCCTCCTTCCTCCCTTTTGTAGAATTACTCCAAACATAAGCGTGGTTGATGGTTCGATTTCCGGGAAAGCGCTTGGCTTGGCCTTAAAGGACGCGTCAGGCGTTTATCCCCGGGGTTCAGGTTCGATTAGAAAGGAACGGTGGAGCGTTTGGTTCAGTGGTACCGTCGTGCAAATCTATTCTGGCAGAGGATTCTCTGGTGGCTTGTTATCGGCTCCCTCCTGCTGACTCTTCCGGTGATGGCAGACCGCTATCGCACGGAGCATACCTCGAAGAAGGTAGAGTTCGTATTCGATTACCGGGATTTGCTTGAGATATCTGATACGAAGCCCAACCCTGTCGCCTTTGTGGAGCAACAGCTGCAACGGATGAAGCAGGCTGGAATCACATCTCTTGCTGTATATGAAAGCACGTTGAACGAGCTGAAGCTTGCCCGCCGGATTGAGCTGTATAACTCCCATGAAGCGGGTTCTATGACAAGTCTGACAACCTCTCAGGTGCTTCCGGCGGCCAACGAGAATTTCGCTTATGTGCTGTTGGTTGACGCTAACTCGCGTACTGCTGTCAAGGCTATGATTGAGCAGACGTTCAGCAGGCGGGGAGTCAAGATACGGGACTGGTCCTTCAAGAACACCCCCGGACTAGTACTGGAGCTTCCGCTGGATGAAGCGGCGATGAAGCCGATGACACCTGATCCGATCGCCTTGCAAGCATTGAGGAACAAGGGTTTTGAGATTGTGGCCCGGCTTGGCAACCGGATTAATCCATTCTCGCCGGAAGAACTGGAAGCGTCGCTTGCGCTGTTCAAGCAGTACGGAGCCAATTCGATTCTGGTGGATGGAGAGTCGGTTCCCGGCTACTCGGCCGATTTGAAGCAGACAAAAACGCAGCTCAAGACTACAGCGCAGCTGCTGAATAAATATGGGATGGCCATTGCCGCCATTGAGCTCCAGAAAATTCCCCAGAAGGGTTTCGCCACGTTGGCCAAGGAGACCGACTATAACGTTATCCGTCTGCATTCCTTCACGGAAAATGAGGCTTCCAGGCTGATGGAGAATATCACCACAGAGGAGCAGGACAGCCGGATTAAGGGTGTGACGGACCGTTTGGTATTGGCGGTCAAAGACCGCAATATCCGTCTTGTCTTTTTGAATGCGAGAGCGAGCAGGAATGTGGACAGAGGGCTGTTCACCGAACCGCTGGAGCCATTGTACAAGAGCTTGGAGGGCAAGGAAGGGGCTATCGAGCAGGTGAAGGATATGGGCTTTACCATAGGCAAGGCCCATGCTTTTAACCGTTATGAGTCATCCCTGCAAAAGGCGGGTATATTTTTTGCATATACAGGCGCTGTTTTGCTGATTGCCCTGACGCTTTCTTATTTTGTGCCCGGATTGACTCTGCTGCTGAGTGCGCTTGGTCTGGCCGGGGCGGGAGCCTTGCATGTGGTGATGCCTGTGGCTGCTGAGAAGCTGCTGGCGTTGGGCAGCACCAGTTGCGCCGCCGCGCTTGGAATCATTGCCGCCATCCGCTATTTACAGCGCAAGCGGCTGGATGCTCCCGCTCAAGGAGCCTGGTGGAAGGCTGCAGCGGCTTTGTTTATGATCACGGCAGCTTCCGTCTTGGGTATGCTGGCAGTGGCAGGGCTTCTATATGATATTACCTACATGCTCCAGATCAATCAATTTACGGGAGTAAAGGTGTTGGCCTATATGCCGGTTCTGCTGGCAGGAATCTATCTGGTATTCTTCAGCGAGGAACTGGGCTTCCAGGGGATTCTGGCCAAGGTGAGAGCGATCCTGGCATCCAAAATCAGCGTACTGTGGGTAATTGCAGCCGGTGCAATTGGTGTGGTGGGCATGTATTATCTGTCACGGACCGGCAATGAAGGAAGCGTCTCTTCTATTGAAATGGTTTTCCGCAACTTCCTGGAGAATACACTGGGAGTCCGGCCGCGGAATAAGGAGTTTCTGTTTGCCCATCCATTGCTGATATTCGGCGTATATTTAAGTCTGCGCCGACATATGGCCGGTCTTTACATCATGCTGCTAGGCGCAATAGGACAAGCCTCGGCCATCGGAAGCTTTACTCATCTGCACACGCCTCTATGGATTTCCTTCGTGCGGGTGCTGTTGGGTCTGGGCTTGGGGACGGTTATCGGACTGATCCTGATTGCTGTGTGGCAGTTACTGGCGGGAGGATGGAAGCGATGGGCAATCCCGTTAAACAAATAGTCATATCCGGTTATTACGGCTTCCGCAACAGCGGTGATGAGGCCGTGCTTCAGTCCATTCTGCTGGCTCTTGAAGCAGAGGGCGAGAAAGCGGGAGTCACCATTGAACCGATTGTGCTGTCGGTTGACCCTGACCTGACTTCCCAAATGTATGGGGTGAAGGCGGTACACCGTATGAAGCCCCGCCAGATCTGGCAAGCGATCCGCGGGAGCGACGGCCTGATCAGCGGCGGCGGCAGTCTGCTGCAGGATACCACCGGCTGGAAGACCATCCCCTATTATCTGGGGGTAATCAGACTGGCTCAGTGGCTGGGCAAGCCTACGTTTATTTACTCTCAAGGGCTGGGGCCTGTTAAGAAAACCGCGTTCTATAACCCCATCGCTTCCATATTTTCACGCAGCCGGTATGTATCCGTGCGGGATAAAGAGTCGGCCGATCTTCTTCGCCGAATGGGTTATACTAAGGATGTGGAAGTTGTACCCGACCCTGTTATGGGCTTGCCTCTACGGGAACCATCAGCGGGCGGAGCTGTTCATGAAAATGTCCTTTCCGCTGTTGACGGGGCTGGAGGCCGTAAGTCGGATAGACCGGCGGTTATCGGCGTGTCCGTCCGATATTGGACCAAGGACCGCTCGGAGCTCCGCGGCATTGCCGAGAGTCTGAAGCAGATTATCGGGCAATGCGGTGAGGTGGAGATCCGGTTGCTGCCCTTCCATCTGCCGGCTGATGAGCAGGCGTCCCGAGATGTGCTCACAGAATTAGAGGGTGCTGCCAGTCCGGATGTTGTGCTTAAGCTGGTTCAGGGTGTAGAACATCCCCAGGAAATGCTGCGAGAGGTGGCCTCCTGTGATTTGCTGATAGGCATGCGTCTGCATTCCTTGATCTACGCAGCTTCCCAGCAGGTGCCTATGGTGGCGGTATCCTATGATCCGAAGATTGACCAGTTTATGCGGCGGCTGGATAGTTCTTCGGCAACTACAGCCGATTCTTATGAACCGGAGGCAGTTACAGAAGCTGCGATGCGTCTGCTTCAGGCCAGTCCGGAATGGCATTCGGCCAGACGGATGCGGATTGCCGCTCTCAAGAAAGAAGCACGGCGTCCCGCGCAACAAATTGCTGCCCTGCTGCGTCAATAATAAGGAGTTGGAAAAATATGAACAGCGCTAATGTTCCAAAGGTAAATATATTTGGCGTGCCCATCTCCAAGCTGGGCTTCCGCGAGACTATCCAGGTGCTGGCTGACGCTGTGGAGAGCCGCAAGCCTCATCAAGTGATCACTGCCAACCCGATTATGGTCATGGCGGCGCTTCAAGATCCCGGTTATATGCAGCTTATGAAGCAGGCGGAGTTTATTGTGCCTGACGGCGCGGGTGTGGTATGGGCTGCCGGTTATGTGGGGAACCCCGTCGCTGAGCGGGTACCCGGGATCGAGATCATGCAGGAAATGGTGAAGCTGGCGGAAGAGCGCAGCTGGAAGGTGTTCCTCCTTGGCGCTTCGCGCGAGGTGGTGGAGGCGGCAGCGGCCGAGCTGAAGAAGCAGCATCCGCGGCTGCAGCTTGCAGGAGTAAGAGATGGTTATTTCGGCGCCGACCAGGACCATCAGGTAATTGAGGAGATTCGCGCCGCCAATCCGGACATGCTGTTCGTCGGACGTTCGGCAGACAAGCAGGAGCCATGGATTGCCCGGTACAAGGAGGAACTGGGCGTTCCGGTGGTTATGGGTGTGGGCGGCAGCTTTGACGTATTGTCCGGCAAGCTGAAGCGGGCCCCCAAATTGTTCCGGCAGCTTCGGATGGAATGGTTCTACCGGCTGCTTCAGGAGCCCTATCGGTACAAACGGATGCTTATTTTGCCGAGATTTGCAATGAAAGTGATTCGCGAAAAAGAGAATGTGCAAAAAGGTTGAAAATATGATGAAAACAAGCTTAAACAACCCGGATTTGCCTTAAATCCCGATTGGTGTTTCATATTCAATCATCGTATAATGGGATGCGTTGGACTTATGGATGGTTAAGGGGATGAATATAAAACATGGACTGGTGGATATATGTTATAGGGTTTGCCGCTGCGTGCGCACTGGCCGTTGTTGCTACACCGTATGTCAAGAAGCTTGCTTTCCGGATTGGCGCGATCTCTGTTCCTAATCACAGAAGCGTACATACGAAGCCCATGCCCCAAATGGGCGGATTGGCTATCTTTATCGCTTTTGCCGTGACTTATCTTGTCGTGGCTTTGTCCACGGGGCAATACGATCTCGACGTAATGATGGGCATGCTGTTCGGCGGCACGATTATTGTGCTTGTGGGCATTTATGATGACCGGTACAATATTTCCCCGAAGCTGAAGCTGCTTGGGCAGATTGCCGCCGCCGCTGCGGTAACTTCGTGCGGACTGTATGTGGATTATATTCAATTGCCGTTTGGCGATGCGATTAATGTGTATCCTTGGGTAGGCATTATTATCACGATTCTGTGGATTGTGGGTGTCACCAACGCGATCAATCTGATTGATGGCCTGGACGGTCTGGCCGCAGGTGTTTCGGCCATCGCCACACTCACTATTATGGTTCTCTCGTTTATAACAGGTAATTGGCCGGTAGCGCTGTTGAGCGCCATCCTGCTGGGCAGCATCATTGGGTTTCTGTTCTTCAACTTTCATCCAGCCAGCATCTTTATGGGAGATACCGGTGCATTATTTCTCGGTTTCAGCCTGGCCACTCTGTCCATCCTGGGGTTCAAGTCGGCGGTGGCCATTTCCTTCCTGGTGCCGATTCTGGTGCTTGGCGTCCCGTTATCCGATACTGTCCTGGCGATTATCCGTCGCAAGCTTAACCATAAGCCTATCTCTGTTGCCGACAAGGGACATTTGCATCACTGTCTGATGGACCTGGGCTTCAGCACCCGCAGAACCGTGCTGATCATCTATGGTGTGGCTGCTGTATTCGGCTCTTGCGCTATGCTGCTCTCTCAGACCAAGCAGTGGGGAACCATCGTGCTCGTCGTTATTGTGCTGCTTATTATGGAGATTGGCGCGGAAGCCGTCGGCATTATCAGCAAAAGCAAAAAACCTGTTTTGCGGCTCCTGCAGCGCTGGCTGGCGGATACTCCGCCTTCCCGCTCCGGCGCTTCGAAATAGCAGGTTAACCATAACAAGGCCCTGGCTCTCCGCGGCGGAGCTTCAGGGCCTTTATATTTGTTGCTGAATTGTGTTGTTTCTGGAAATTCGACACCATCTCTAATATTCTGCCAAGATTTATCCGATAAAAAAAATACACGCAACCTTATGGAGAAGAAGGGAGTCATAATTGCAAATGTACATAAAGGAGGAAAAAGCTGTGAGCAAAAGATGTAAGAAATGGATAAGCGCTCTTCTGGCTTTATCGATGCTAATTGTCTTCGTACCCGTATCAAAAGTGCAAGCAGCCGCCAGTCTATCCATTACCAGCCTGTATACGACTCCTTCGGAGACAACTCCCGGTGCAACGGATGATGCCAAGATATCCAGGGTCACCAGCAATCCGATTCAGGTTACGGCCACGATCTTTGATATTGCTGAATCGGATTTACCGAACATCTATTACGAGGTAACCAATGTTACCAGCGGAGTAGTGACAGCTGAGAAAAGTGACAGAGCGGTTAAAACCGGTACGAGTGAAATCATGTTTCAATCGGTCGAGCTTACAGAAGGATTAAACCGTGTTGTAATTAAACTGGGCAGCGGCACATCAACGCTTTCTTCTCAGTATGGATGGGTGTATTTCACACCTTCCACGACGATCTCCGGACTGAAGATCAATAATGAGGAATTTGTCGAGGGCGCTATTTCTCCAAAGGAGTACAGCACATATAGCCCGTCTATTGTTATCTCAGGTACTGCCCGCAATGCAACTGTAGCGGGAGCGTATAATGTTGGTCTCGACAGCTTCGAGAAGACGTATATCCCCGATAGCTCTGGAACCTTCTATTTTATCGGTGGCGATTCCTCCAATAGCATGTACGTGGGGGATTCCCAGTATACTTCCTTGCGTGGCGGGGATAATTTCATCCGGTTCGAGGCAAGGAACGGGTCCAGCACCTTCAAGCTGGAGAAGAACATTATTTTTAATAATGGCGGCCCCTTCTCCTTTCAGACCAAGCTGTATCCCGGGACAAGCGGCACAGACGCAGATCTGCTAGCCCGCCAGCTCACTATGAACACACAGGCCCTGACGCTGGACACCAAGGTTAAGGTGGACATTAAGGATAGTGCCCAGGAATATCCCCGGCTAAATATTGGCTTTAATAGCAGTCCCGAAATTGCGGTGTTTGATCTTAACTCTAGCCCCACTGTTGTGTCGACGGATACGGGCTTCGTCTCAAGCGTGACAGAATTAACTTATCTTCCTGCAGAATCCAATGCTTATTATAACGTGTATAAAGTAAAGCTGAACTTGACAGCCATTCCTAATCTGTTGGCTAACAACAAGCTGATTTTCACCTTCAGCAGCGCTACGGATTCCAGCTCTTCCATCCTTAACTTTGCCTATGTAAATCCGAATGAACCGGTAATTTACTCCGTAGCCCGCAGCAACGGGACCTTGCTGTCAGAAGGGGTAGCCAATGATATCGGCGCCCTGCCGGAGACGCTCGTAGTTACCACCAATGACAAGGCTACCGGGGTAAGGCTTTATATTGACGATGTTCTTCAGGCTAATCCGACTAATACCGGATATGTGTATACCTTCCCTATCGATCAGTTGAACGAAGGAACACATGTCTTCAGCTTCCGGCCGTTGAATTCCAGCGGAGAATATTCTCTAGGATCGAAAACGTATCAGATTCGCAGCACTAACTCGCCCTACATTGTGGTAAAGAATATTTATAACGGCTTAATTCTGGATGGGCTTAGCGCAATTAATACTAAGTCTGGCGAAGGTATTCAGGGGGGCGTGCAGAATTATGCAGCGGGCGTTACCGGGAACCGCATAAAGGCTTTCCTGAACAGCACCCTGATCGGCGATACGGGTGGTGCACCCGGCTTAACGTTGGGTACAGACAAAAGCTTCACTCTCCCCGTCGGAGCCTTTAACGCCAATGACGGATCCGGCTATGTGGAAGGCAAGAACCTGATCCGGTTTGAGGTCTATATTGGCGGCAACCTTATCCGAACCCAGTCGTATGAGATCTATGCCTTCACCAAGAAAACGCCGTACTTCCAAAACCTGCTACCAGTAGATTCCGCTAATTTTATTTTGGCGCAAACGAAGGACCGATATGCAACAAAGGCCAGCAAGGTAACCTTTTCCGGTTATGTCTATAATGCGTCCAGTGTAGAGATGATCAAGTACTACAAGGAAAACGACGTGGATAGGCAGGACCTTCCTGTGCTCTTGACCTTGAACAATAATCCTCAAGGTGGAGACGTGTTCACGACACCGGAGATTCCTTTGCCTGCCTTTAACTCGGATGTACGCTTTGAATTTATCGCGAGAAATGCGCAAGGGCTGTCTGCCACCACCTCCATTACGATTACCCGGGAGCCTGTACCGTATAATTTGGTGGCACCTAACTTTATTACGAATGCCAAGGGTGACCTTCAGGCCAACATCAATGGCAACTTTGTCAATGTCATTATTGAGGCTGATAATGCGGACAGTGTGCAGATTGGCAAGGAACAGGCCGTCTTGCTTCCTCCTTCCGAGAACGGAGGCCGGTATTTGTATAAAGCCCTGGTCAAAGATCTGAAGGCGGGATCCAACAGCCTAACCTTTACAATAACGCGCGGCAAGGAGAAAACAGGCGGCAAATTTATTGTGTATAATAATAATATCAACGATGCTGGCGCAGCTTATCTGCTGCCCATGTCCAGTAGTATAAAAGCCTTTAATACTGCGCTGTCCTTGAGCTTCCCCAAAGGAACAGCTCTGAAGCGGGCAGAGCCGGATTTCAATACGAATGACAGCTACCTGACCGACAGCCGCAGGATTATGCTGGGTATTGCCAATTCCAGCGATGGAAGAGTCAATCAGTATAATGTTCCTCCGAATCCTTTGGCGACCTCGCTTCTTACAAGCACCAATTATGTGACCCGTTTCAGTCCGGCCAGTCCGCTGTTCTGGATCGACGGAGGCGAGATAGAGGAATCGATTCCTTCCGCTGCTGCGGACGTAAAACAGCAATACCGTCAGCGTGCTTTGGCGGGAAGCGGGCTGGACCCGTACGAATCAACGCCGGCTTCACCAAACTACTTTCTGCGGCATCAGCGCAATCAGTTCGTACCTACCGCAGGTGGAGAATTGACCTTGAAGTTTGACCCCAATATCCGGTATGAGGCCTGGAGATACGTAACTGTGTTTCGCTTCTCCATCGAGAAGGGGGTAACAGGGAGCAGCGATACCAAGGGCTGGACCAATATAGGCGGCGTTGTTGAAATGGGAAAAAATACGATTACCGTGCCGTTCGACCGCTTCGGTTATTATCAAGTCATGTACATGGACAAGAGCTACGATGATGTGACAACGCACGGCTATGCCCGGGATGCCCTGGATATTCTTCATACCAGGGGAATTATGAACGGCAAATCAGATTACACCTTCTCGACCACGGAATCCATTACCCGCGGCGAATTTGCTGAGGCTTTGGTCAAGGTCTTCGAGATTCCGCTGAACTATTCGGGCAATCCGACCTTTGCCGATGTTCCGTGGGCTTACAAATCGGAGGCGCGGGAATATCCGCTTGCCGAATACAAGTACATCGAAACGGCGGCCAGAGTGGGTATTGTTCGCGGAACGGCAATGAACTATTTTGGGCCGGACCGTTCGATTACAAGAGAGGATGCATCGGTAATGATCGCCCGGGCGGCGGAGTTGAAGCTGGACTCTGATCTGAACAAGGCCTCAGCGGCTCTTGTGAAGGCCTATACGGACGGAGCCACTATTCAGACGTATGCGGCGCCTTCTGTCCAAGCCATTACGAAGGCGGGATTTATTGAGGGAATTGCCAATGTGCTTGTTGAGGGAGCCAAGAAGGAGACTGTGCGCTTCGAACCAGGGCAAAACCTGAGCCGCGCCGACGCTTCGATGATCCTAACAAGAGTCTTAAAGCAGCAAAAGAAAATTCCCAAGTAACGGATGATAACCCAAAGGCACCGGAGCCGAATAAGGGCCGGTGCCTTTGGGTTTTGTTAAGCCGGCATGCCGGCTTATCTGGAAAATTGTTCACAGTGACGTAGACGAATAATCACGATATACTTGGTTCCATAGCGAATTGATATACGCTTTGTTACACGATAGACTATATCGCGGGATTAAAAGAAGTTTTGGGACAGTAAGAAAAACTTTTTCCCCATGCCGCAACTTTTTCAGAACCTGAGCGTTTAATACTGTGACAATGATACCAAGAGCATCTTAAGACCTATTTTCCTGAGCTCTGGTTAATTTTCACAAATGTCTTTACGATGCTCCAGAGCCATTGTATAATGTTAAAGTGGCGTTCTGAGTCTCTGCTTTGTTATCCGATAGTTTACTAGTTTCTGTGGGTAACGCCGCAGACTTAACATTTTTGTTAACACGCTCAACTCTGGAAAGGGGGTGAATCTGCTCATGAGGGAATCGAGCTTTTATCTTAGCAAACAACACTCTCAATTACCGAATTATCGAGGAGGAGAAAAAAAGGTTATGAAAAAAAGTTTATCTCTGATCGTTGCGATCGCCATGGTATTCTCCATGTTTGCTTCCATGGTATCCGCAGCTGAAACAACAGCGGCTCCTACAACAGCCCAAGAGAAATTTGAGTTTCTGAAGGAAAAGAAGATTTTTGAAGGCATCAACGATGCTGGCGACGCAGGTCTGGATCAAGACATGACTCGCGCGCAAGTTGCGAAGATCCTGGTGCTGCTGGCTGGTCTGACTGAAAACGAAGCTGGCGCAGCAGTGTATACTGACATCGACGACTCCGTTGAAGTTTGGGCTAAAGGCTTCATCGGTGCAGCAACTCTGGCTAAGTTGATGGAAGGTACTGCTGAAGGGATCTTTGATCCTGAAGCAACTTTCACAACTGAAGAACTGGCAACCGTACTGGTTCGCGCTCTGGACCTGGACCTTGTAACTGATGCAGTTGAAGGCGAAGTTTCCGACTGGGCTGAAGGTTATGTAGCAACAGCTCTTAAAAACGGTCTGATCGATGAATCCGACGATTACACTACACCTGCTCTTCGTGAAGTTCTGGTAACATCCGCATATAATGCGTATGTTAAACTAAGCGCTCCTGAAGTTCCTGCAGTAGACGTTCAAGCTACAGGCGCTAAGATCATCACAGTAACTTTTGACAAGGCTGTTGACACTACCAAGGCTGTGTTCAAGGTTACCCGCGGCACTAGCACAACTGCTTTGACACCAACTCTTGGCTGGAATGATGCCAAGACAGTTGCAACTCTGACTTTCGGTGCTAAATTCACCACTGCAGATTACAACGTTGAAGTTAGCGGCGTAGTTGATCCTGCGTTCAAGAAGACTTTGTCCCTGACCGATGAGAAGGTTGTTTCCATCGAGTTCCCGGCTGACACTGTTGCATTGGTTCGCCCTGAGCCTGTTACTCTTGCTAACACCAATGTACAAGTTGAAACAACTTACAAGGTTTACAATCAGTATAAAGAAGAAGTCAATAATGTATTGAGCTCCAGCAATTTCCAAGCCAGCAAGGGTTCTGTTGCTGAAGCTAGCAAAGGTTACCTGAGACTCAGCGTTAGTGGCTCTACTTATCAACAATACAACCTGAACGAAAGTATCATGATCAGTGCAAACTACTCCGATTACAGCACAGGTTCTTATGCACAAACCCAAAAGACTTTTAAGGTTGGTGCAATTTCCCGTGTAGCTGAAGTTGAAATTGTTGGTGCAACTGATACAGCTGGAGCTGCAGCAGCACCTGTATTGGGTGACGTTGCCGAGAATTACAAGCTGCAAATCGTTGCAAAAGACCAATACGGCAATGAAGTAACCAAAGTTCGCGCTCTTCAAGAAGATGTGAAGTTGTTTGTAAGCAACCCAACTATTTTCAATATTGCTTCTACTTCCTATAGTAGCTCTCCTGTTAATGCCTTTACAGTGGATGATGGTAAGGTATATGTGAAGCTTGACGGAAGCCAAACTACTTCCATGCAACCAACATTTAAAAATGCAGGTAAGAACACTGTTACAGGCTATGGTGTATTTGGTACTAAGAATGCTACTTTCGATCTCACAGTATCCGATAGCCCTGTAATCTCTACTTTCAGCATTGGTGTTCCTGAAGTAGCTGCAGGTGGCGAAGAAATTACAGTTCCTTATACTGCTGTAGACAAGAGCGGTAAAGAACTCGGTACTGCCCTTGATTACAAGGTGCTGAAAGATATTACACTGACTTCGAGTCTTGGAACTGGTAAGCTTGCGTTTGTTCAAGATCATGTAAACAATAAAACCAATTTGATTCTGGATGCAACAGCATTCAATGGCGGTAGCAATCCAGGAGATTTGGCCAAAATCACTAAGGATGCACCTTACATTGTTAACCTGACGGCAACTGTTAATGGAAGCACTATTGATGCTAAGTTTGTCAATACCTCCTTCTCTATTAAGGAAAATGCTCGTCCTGTTGCAATCACTGATCTGAAGGATACCAAACGTGCACTGGTTAACGGTCAAGCTACTACAACAGTTGAATATAATGACATTGTTGTTCTTGACCAATATGACAGGACTTATTCCTTGAACTCCAGCAGACTTGGAAAAACAGCTGGAAAGTACTATGTGAAGGCTGTCTTGGAGACAGGGGCAGCTGCAACATCTGGTGTTGTTGATGGTAAGCCTTGGACACAATATGTTGATCCTACAATTGGTCAATATGTAACGCTTAACAAAGCCGATATCTTTGTTGCAAGCACAACTGCTACAACTGATGGTGTTATTACCATGACTTCTGCTGCGACTGACATCAGAGGCAATGATCGTCTGAGATTGTCTGTTGTAGACGGTGGTACCGATAAGGAAATCATTAATTCCGAGAAGAGCTTTGCACTGCGCATTGTGAAGCCGGAAGACGTTGTTGACTTCGACATTCCGGATGTAGCTAAGCTGTATGCATTCGATGCTGCTAATGTTCCTGCGTTTGGTGGAAACACTCTTGCTTCTTATGCTAAGTCTCTGACAGTCAACGGTGTACTGAGCGATGGAACCAAAGCAGGTATCAAGGTTGATGACGGTCGTTTGTACACTGTTACATCTGCAACTTATGTTGCTGGCGTAACTGAATACGGTGTGAACTATAATCTTGCAGGTTCGGGCAAACTGAGTGCTGACATCGCTGTTCTTGAGGATGGATTGCTTAAGGATGCTTCTGAGGCTAAGCTGAGTGTAACAGTTTCTGTTGTTAAGAGCGGCACAACTCCTGATACTGTTACCAAGGAAGTTACTGTAAGTAAGGCTACTCCTGTTCCGACTACCTTCTCTGTACAGGCAGGTACTGCATCTTTGACTGCATTTACAACTCCAGGTGCTAATGTAATTAAGGCACCTAAGGCAGCATTTACTACTGATGTTGATGCTTTTGTGAACGCTGCTGTTAAGGTAGTGGATCAATACGGTGTTACTGCTGTTCAAACCAGCAAGTTCAGCAAGGTAACTGTATTCAACCTGCTGGATGCTTCTGGTGAAGTTGTTCGTGATGGTACTGGTGCAATTGTTACAGGCAGCAACATTCTTACTGCAGCACAACCAGGCCACACTTTCCAAGTAACGGTTTCTGGTATCGTGAACGGTGCAACTTACACGTTCAAGGTTGTAGTACAATAATTTAATCTTTACCAACGAAGAAGTCGGGATTTATTCCCGGCTTCTTTTTTGCTTTATGGATCTTTTCATCATTTTTAACCTGTTCTGTCCTACTTGCCTGTTACTAAAACTTTAAACACAAGACTCCACTTTATAAGTCCACTTATGATAAGCTTAGTATTAGTTTTATGAAAGAAAGGAGTTTATTCATGAACAAAAGCCGAATTAAGGGATTATCATTAATTGTTGGTGTCAGTGTTGTATTGCTGCTGGGTGTTAATACTTTTCACACGAATGCGGATAGTGCATCCCCTAGCTCCGCTCAAGCTGCTACTATTAACGATCCCTTGGTGACCAAGAGTTACCTGGATCAGCAATTGGCTGAGTTGGTAGCAAAGGAAGTGGCGAAGCAAGGTGGTGCGACAACAACCACACCTAAACCTACTGTTACTCCGCAACCACAAGACACGGCTAAGCCGGAAAGCGGCAGCAGTACGTCTACACTCACAGTTGTTCAACTGCAGACCGGGCAGACGCTTTTTGCCAAGGCAGGCGGGGAACTGATCGTACGGACGGGGAAAACAGTAGCTGTCAGTACCGATGGCGATGGAATTCCTGATGTAACGGCAGGCAAGGATCTTGCCGCGGGAACGGCTGTGGAGCTAAACCACTTATTGATCTTCCCCCGGGATGGACGTGGTATTAAGCCCGACCCTAAAAATAAGGATGAGATCTACATTATGATCCGCGGCGGCTATTCAATCCAGAATGCAGATGGGACAACTCTCGCGGACCATTAATCAGAAGGCTAATTCACACGGCTGAATTTTTAGTAAAGTCGAGGTTTGTAAGAATATTCATCAACAGATTTTTACCCTTTTTGGAATGATCTTATTCGGTTGGCGCTGCTGCAAAGGGTCATACTATGGGTACACCGATGACGAAGGAGGTGAATCCAAATGGCCAATAACAAAGTAGTTCCTCAATGCAAAGCAGCGCTGGACGTGATGAAATATGAAATTGCCGCTGAGTTGGGTCTGCCTGTAGGCAAACAAGCGCTGCAATCCCTTGCCTCAGATACAGAATTTGCAACTGAATTGGGTTCCATGCAAGCAGGCTCCATCAAAGAAGACTATTGGGGACATATCGCTTCCCGGGATGCCGGTTATGTTGGAGGCAATATAACCAAGCGTCTGATTCAAAAAGCGGAAGAGTCCTTGTTTTCCCTAAGCTAACCATTGATTTATGATCATTTACAAGTTAACCACTATTTTCTCATTCTATTCGTCTTGAATTGACAGCCTTCAACAAATCCAGTATATTTAACAATTGAGGTCACGGAAATCGGCTGACACCAACGAAGAGACTGCGGCGAAATAAAACACCGCTAATTCCTCGCAGCTCCTAAGGTGCGGATTGTACGCATAATATTCCTCTATGCGGGGCCACTCGAACCACGAGAGCCTCGTTAGAGGTTTTTTTCATGCAGACTACAGGCGACCTTACGACACTTTCTCAGGGAGGTCGAGAACAATGACGACTTCAAGACATTTATTCACGTCCGAATCCGTTACCGAAGGACATCCGGACAAGATATGTGATCAAATTTCCGATTCTGTACTGGATGCTTTCTTAGCGGCTGACCCCAATGCGCGGGTTGCTTGCGAGGTATCCGTGGCAACCGGGCTGGTGCTTATCATCGGTGAAATCAGCAGCGTGGCAGATTATGTCGATATTTCAGCGATTGCGCGCAATACGATTAAGGAAATCGGTTATACCCGTGCCAAATTCGGTTTTGATTCCCAAACCTGTGCTGTTCTCACCTCTCTGAATGAACAATCTGCTGACATCGCAATGGGTGTGAACAAGGCGCTGGAAGCCAGAGAAGGAACCATGACCGAGGAAGAGATTGAAGCATTAGGCGCAGGGGATCAGGGCTTGATGTTCGGTTTTGCGGTGAACGAGACCCCGGAATTAATGCCATTACCTATTTCGTTATCCCATCGTTTGGCACGTCGGTTGGCTGAGGTTCGCAAGGATGGAACGCTTAAGTATCTTCGACCGGATGGCAAGACTCAGGTTACTGTAGAATACGATGGAGACAAGCCTGTCCGGGTAGATGCAATTGTTGTCTCTACCCAACACGCCGAGGAGATTACACTGGAGCAAATCCAGCGGGATATCAAAGAGTATGTGATTAAGCCGGTGGTTCCTGCTGAATTCTTGGACGAGAACACCAAATTCTTCATCAATCCAACCGGACGCTTTGTTATTGGCGGACCACAAGGGGATGCCGGACTCACAGGCCGGAAAATCATTGTAGATACCTACGGCGGTTACGCCCGTCACGGCGGCGGGGCATTCTCGGGGAAGGATCCTACCAAGGTAGACCGTTCCGCGGCATATGCAGCCCGTTATGTGGCTAAGAATATTGTGGCGGCGGGGTTGGCCGACAAAGTGGAAATTCAACTCGCCTACGCAATTGGTGTTGCCCGCCCGGTTTCGGTGAGCGTAGATACTTACGGGACAGGCCGGATTAGCAATGAAAGGCTAGTTGAACTGATCTATAACAACTTTGATCTTCGTCCCGCGGGAATTATCAAGGAGTTGGGGCTTCGCCGTCCCATCTATCGGCAAACTGCGGCTTATGGACATTTTGGCCGAACGGATGTGGATCTGCCTTGGGAAAGAACCGATAAGGCCGAGCAACTGCGTAAGGAAGCGGCAATCTAGTTGTCTGCCTGTTGGAGACAATATATAATTAGCGGGGCAGGCCGATTTCGGGTCTGCCTTTTTAATTTTATTTGGTTTCACCGTAACTTTTATGGCGTACAGAAAGTCTATACCTATAGACGAACCATATAGAGCCAGACCAAATTGGAGAGGAGTTCTGGATGTGCAACTGGGAAATACAAAGAAGAGTCGGATGAAACAGTCACTGTATAAGGGGAATGGAGAGGGATGGGGAGCTGCAGGGACAAGCTGCCTCAACGAATTCATTGCAGAAGATCCAGGTCATGAAGTCAGCTCAACCGGGTATTCAAAAGGAACCAAGATGCTGTCCCGCGCAAGCAAATGGGCATTAGCCCTTGCACTCATAATCCCTCTATTTCCCGTAAAACCGCTTCATGCCGCCACTGAGCCTGTCATTGAGTTAAAAAAGGAAGAAATCATTACAGCAGGAGCTGTATTAAAGTCTTATGTATGGAAGACAGAAAGAAGCGGCAAGCCTGTTACGGTTAACGCCAATGTGGTTCAGGTGGATCTTCAAAATCCGTATGTAAAAGTGGATGTGATGACGGGAACGGGCGGGCAATTCACGAAGAAGCAGACGATCATGGGAATGGCCAAGGAGACGGGCGCCGTAGCCGCTGTGAATGGAGATTTTTATAATACACAGTACGAAGGGGTGCCGGTGGGTCCACAAATATCCAATGGTCAGTTAATGGCTACACCACCGTATCTGCCTGGTTTCTATACTTTCGGAATTACGAAAGACCGCAAGCCTGTGGTGGAATTGTTCACCCTTGATACAAATTCCAAGATCATAGCCAAGGATGGAGCCAGCTACACACTGGGCGGCATCAATAAGACTGCTTATTGGTACGAACCCAGCAAGGTGCACTCCATGATTGACGGTCTCTACATGTATACCAGCGCCTGGGCTCAGGTAAGCCGTGCGAACGACGGTGTAACCAGCCCTACAGAGGTGCTTGTGCTCAATAATGTGGTCCGGGAGATCGCCAATGGCGTCATCGACAGGATTGCACCGGACAACGGCTATATTCTGCGGGCTTCAGGCAAAGCGGCTGAATTCGTGCAGCAACATCTCAAAGTGGGACAATCGATTAAGGCCGAGTACAATGTATTTCCGGTGGACCGCACGCTGACGTATGATTATAAGAGCTTCCAGATGATGATTGGAGGCCATACTATTCTGGTGGAAGGAGGGGCTCCGGCTGTCTTCTCCAGAAATATATCGGATGTAAGCGGGAATAGCGCCCGCTCCCGGACAGCAATCGGCTACTCCCAGGATGAGCGGTATGTGTACCTGATCACAGCGGATAATAGTGGCGACAGCAAAGGTCTGACTTTGCCCGAGTTGCAAAAACTGATGATTCAGGTAGGCGTATGGAAAGGAATCAACCTGGATGGGGGCGGGTCTACCCAGATGGTGTCACGGCCTTTTGGAGAGACGAATGTGGAACTGGTCAATGCTCTGGAGACAGGCTCTGAGCGGAAAGTAGTAAATGGAGTGGGTGTCTATTCACTGGCTCCTAAAGGGCAGGTCAAGGGCCTTACCGTGGAAGGTCCTGATATCTTATTTATCGGGGAAAATGCGGCTTATACTCTAAGCGGTTATGATGAATACTATAATCCAGTGGAACCGGAGGAAATCAAGGCTGTCTGGTCCGCTGAACCGGCGCTTCAACTGAGCGGAGAGAACACCTTCACCGCCGCGCAAAAAGGCAAGGCCAATATTACAGTGAAAGCCGGCTTGGCGGAGCAGACGAAGGCGGTAGAGATCGTAGGCAGCGAAGGAATTGCAGAGCTTAAGATTGCCGCATATCCGCCGGTACTCCGTGAAGGAGAGAATGTGTCCCTGACAGTTACCGCAAAAACCAAGTCAGGCGTGACCCGCCAATTGCCCTCTGGTCTGCTTTCTTGGGAAGTTCGCGGCATCAAAGGCACCGTCAAAGAAAACGTACTGCATGTCGACAGTACGCAAGGCTCTCAACAAGCTCTGCTGATTGCCCGCTACAACGGTTTTAGTACGATGACTGCATTAACAGTGGGAGAAACAAGATTATTTGCGGACTTTGACAAGCTCCGGTATCGGATTACCTTTGAGTCCACCGAAGGGGTTGCAGGCAAGGCTTATATGAGCAACGAGCCTCCGTATTCGGGACGCCCATTCGCTCACCTGTCCTATGATTTCTCCCAAGGGGCCGGTACGAAAGCAGCTTACGCGGTTATCGGGGACAAGAACGTCACCGTGCCGGGCGAGCCTCAAGCCATGATGATTGATGTGAATGGCGACGAGAGTCTGAACTGGTTAAGGGCTGAATTCATTGACGGCGATGGAGATACCAACCGGGTGGATCTGGCCAAATCGGTAAATTGGAAGGGCTGGAAGACAATAACGGCGGATTTGACATCCCATCATATGACATATCCGGTCAAACTGACCCGAATCTATGTGGCAAGTGTTGAAGAGGGGCAGGATGAGCGGGAGTTAAAAGGCATTATCCAGTTTGACAATATCAAGTTCCAATATAAGGGCCAGGTGCCTGCACTTCCGCGCAATCAGGTTGTTCTCACTATCAACAAGCCGGTTATCCAGGTGAATGGAGTCAAGCAGAATGTAGACCAGGCGCCCTTAATCGTAGAAGGAAATACGCTGGTGCCGATCCGTCTCGTAACCGAAGCGTTGGGCGGTGCTGTAGAATGGGATGCGGCGGAGCAGCGGATCACGATTTTCCGGGGACAGCAGATGATGGAGTTCTGGATTGGCCAGAAGGATTATCTGGCGGACGGAACCCGTAAAACAGCTGAGGTGTCTCCCGAATTAAGAGGCGAACGGACCATGGTGCCGCTGCGGGTCCTGACGGAATACCTGGGCTGGAAGGTTATTTGGGACGAAAAGACCTGGACAGTAGCGCTGGAGTAACGAAAATAGTTCTTACTCATCACTTCAAAAGTCGAGAATTATGATAGTATAAAGTAATAGTTGCTCGAATTAAGTCTAATTGAAGGGGCCAGATCCGTTTGCAGGTAGATGCTATTGACCGCGTTATAAAAAATGCCATTACCGTCATGGAAGAGAGCAAGTACCAGATTTTCGAGATCTGTGAAAGCTCCCGCTCAGAACGAGAAGCTCTCTCCAAGGAACTACAATCGGTAATAGAAGAGGTATCCTTGACCATTGAGCAGGTGGATAAGCTGGAATTGGCTTATAAGCGTGCCAGGATCCGTCTGACGGAAGTCAGCCGGGATTTCCATAAATTCACTGAAGAGGATATCCGTATTTCCTATGAGGCGGCAACGAGCATGCAATTGCAACTGACCATTGCCAACGAAAAGGAAACCCATCTGAAGCAACGGCGGGATGATCTGCAAAAGCGGATCAAAAATGTTGATAAGCAAGTGGAGCGGGCAGAGACGCTTGTCTCCCAAATGAATGTGGTATTGGAGTATTTGACGGGTGACCTGAATCAGGTTACCCGTATTCTGGAATCAGCCAAAAATCGGCAGCTCATCGGATTGAAGATCATCCTGGCTCAGGAGGATGAGCGCAAAAGAATTGCCCGGGAAATCCACGACGGGTTGGCACAATCCATGGCTAACGTAGTCCTGCGAACCGAGATTACCCAGAGAATGCTCAACCGTGAGGAATATGAGTCGGTGAAGGCGGAGTTGCATGATTTGAAGGCGCAGGTCCGCGGGGGACTGGAGGAGGTTCGCAAGATCATCTTTAATCTCCGGCCGATGGCTCTTGATGATCTGGGACTGATTCCGACTTTGCGCAAGTTTGTTCAGGATTTCGAGGATAAAACCAAGATAAGAATCAAGTTTGAACTGGTAGGCAGAGAGAACCGCTTGCCTTCGGGCATGGAAGTGGCTATCTACCGGCTGGTGCAAGAGGCGTTTTCCAATGTGTTCAAGCATGCCAATGCTTCGTATGTTTCGCTGGAGCTTACCTTTCAGGCCAAGATGGTGAAAATTTACATTCAGGATAACGGGCAAGGGTTTGACGTGAGGACAGTGGAATCGAAGATGAACAAGGGCGTTAACTTTGGGATGATCGGCATGCGGGAACGGGTTGAGCTGCTGGAAGGAAGGTTGGACATCGATTCGGAAAAAGGCAGCGGCACTAAAATTTCCATGCTTATTCCCATTGGCCCCCCCGAGGAAGGAAGAACGGAGCAACCGGGGCAATCCTAGGTGAAGACGTGGAGCATGATTTAGGGCGTGTCTGAAAACTCGCTTGAGGGCATCTTTCGTCGCCTTTTCGCCCCTAGCTTCGTTGCTTTCGCTTGGCCCGGGGTCCCCGGTACGCCTGCACAAAAGCGCCTTGCCAGAAACGAAAATTCGACTAAATCT
>JAQSYI010000070.1 GCA_029256185.1 Paenibacillaceae bacterium | reverse complement strand
GGTTACCGGAAACCCGTACGAATAGATGGGGCTGTTCTCCTCCAGATAGATGCCGTCATAGCGGCATACGGTTGCCCGGGGAAACCGGGAGGCCAGCAGCTCAGCCAACCGGGCGGTATACGTCCGGTCGGCGGTGGTGTAATGCTGGCCCCACGTAACACTGTCTCCCGCACAGACGACGGCCGCGTCCTCTCCCGAAGCCAGCTTGGTTAGTAAGCGCCCCACGGGGCTCTCCTCAGTGTTCATCCCGCTCTCCCCTAATAGCAGCTTCCCGGCCACCAAACTGAATTCCGAATTCATCGGCTACAATCGCATACAAGCCCGGCTCCACCTTTTGCAATCCGGTCATGACCTCGTCAGCAGCAGGCAGCAGTTCCCGGAAGGCGGAGCAGCGCAGGTCCAGCACTCCCTCCATGCCCGGCGGCAGGCGGCCCGTGATTCTACCGCTTCCATGAGTGGAAGGCAGCCGCCAATGGACCTCAACTGGACCGGATGGGGTAGGAATCTCTCCCTTAAGCTCCGCCACATCCGCAAGCGCCGTGCAGGGTCCAATGACCACCGACTGATAGCCGGGAGCTGCGGGACGGACTCCCAGCAGATAGGCCCCGGTCAAATACACGGGAGCGCAAGCCCATGCATGTGCAGGAGAATTCTGCTTGTAGCGGAAATCCCCGTACTTATTCTTGGGATGGATATGTCCGAAGCAGGCTGCGCCCAGGCTGGTCTTCCAATCGTAGATCTCCCGCAGATAGCGGATGAACGGTTCAAAAGCAGCACTGCCGTGGAGCACATCCAACGCCCAGTGGAAGCTCGTCTCGCCCAGGGTCCACATCTCCTGATCCGGGTCCGATATTCGCTCCCATAGCGGCCCCTGCTCCTCTTCTCTCCATAATCCCATTCCGTAAGCCAATATTTGCGCATGCTGGGACAGTGTCTGAACCGGCTCCTCCCCGTTCCAGCCGTCCCGGAACAGCCTCTTCTCCCCGTCGTAGAATCTGGAGTGGGCGAGCGCCTGGCTGATCCGGTCCGCCCCATCCCGGAACCGTCCGGCCCAATCCTGTTCACCCGCAGCATCCGCAATACGGGACAGGGCCAGCAGCGCCCTTCTGTATAATCCGTTCAAGACGAAGGATTCCCCGGCAAAATCGATCCTGGCCCAATCCACAATGGTCCAGCCATCCGGATTCCGCAGCAGGCCCTCCTCCGTCTCGAACCGGGAGAAGTAGTGACGGGTGCTAAGGCAGATTGGCCACATCCGGCGCAAGAACCCCTCATCTCCCGTATACAGATAATGGCTCCATACTCCCAGCCAGAAATGCCAGGTCCATACGGGCAGTTGGAATTTCACATAGCCCGGAGCAACGGAGAACATCCGTCCCTGCTCATCCGTATTCCGTGCGAACAATTCCCAGGTGTACCGGATGAATGCCGGATCCCAGTAGGTATAGTAGTAATTGAGCGAGATATGCTGGGTATCGCCAAGCCATGCGCAGAATTCGCGGAACGAATCGGAGGAGACCACATCCGTCCGGGAATAGCGAAGAGTTTCCAGAGCCGTCCGCCAGATGGTATTCCAGCCTTCGCTATCCGATTGAGCGGAGCCCATCTGAGCGGCAGCCGGAGCCAGCGCCTCCGTCACGGATATGCGTGTAATCCGCACGGGCACCGTAGAGGAGAGGAACAGGAACTGGGCTCCCCGTGGCGTAAACAGATTATCGAAGACGGCCGTTGTCTCTCTCCAGTCCAACCGGTCCCAATTATACGGACAGGGCTTCCCGGCTTCATCGGTGGTATAACCGTAAGCGATATCCAGACTGCCGCCTGCAGGCCCGGACTGAAGCTCAATCCGGTAATGCCCGAAGCGGAATCGGTCCAGCCGGATAATCACCCCTGTCTGCCCAAGAGATATTCCTTCATCCCCACGGAAGTACTCCGGGTTCTTCACCAATACAATATTATCCATTTCCTTCCATGTGTGCAGCCTCACCTCTTTTATGGCCTCCAAAGCCGGTTTGCCATCTCCTTGCTGCAACGGAGTCTCGGCAGAGAGTGACTCAACCGCCTGATACAAGCGAAGCACACTATTCTCCACCGGAGCATAGCCCACTACCTCAACCTCCGCTTTCAGGCTCCCGTTGGAAGCTGCCCCCACTACCAAGTGCTCCACATCGAACAAGAACAGCAGGATGCCCTGCCTAAGCTCACTGCCCTGACAGATCAGATATCCTTCTCCCACATGGTGCCCGTAGGGATGGCATAGCTCCTTGACGCCGTCGTCATGCATCCGGCAGGCACCCAGTCCGCGTATGCCAATGTGCACTTGCTCTGTCTCCTGCACCTCGTCCGACCGGACGCGTACAGCAACCGCCTTGTCCTTGACCCGGAATCCTCCCGCATAGGCATATAGCATTCCGCGCCGTTGTGGAAGCCGGGTGAAGGTACCGATTGCTGCGGCCCCCTCTGTCATATTGACGACGGTCCGCTCAACAGGGGCAACCGGGCATAGCTGTACCCGTCTCTCCCGGCTCAGACAAGGAACCGGATATGTCCACTCCGTCTCTGCTCCGCCGGTTTCCGCCCTGCCGGTTGCATCACTGCCGGTTGCATCACTGCCGGTTGCATCCCCGCTCCACCATTGCTCCTCCAGCGGGCCCAGATGCATATTCACCCGGGGAGCCATCCCGTTCCAACGGGTGTCTGTCCGGCACTCCCAGCTGCCGTTGGCCGTAGACAAATCCACCGGGCCGCACTGTCCCGCGAACCCGAACGCAGGCTCTCCGGTCAGATAGCCGAAGGTATCCGTGTACAGATGCCGGACAAGCGCCGTAATCTCATTAATTCCTTCCTTCAGAAGCGGCCGGATATCGTATGCCTCGGCCATAAGCGTGTCGGGAAAATTGCGGTGCGGCCCCTGTCCTGCATGTATGCCGTTCACCATAAGCAGATAATTGGCATCCGCCGTTACAAGCACCTGCGTCCGTTCGATTCCATCCAGACCGTGCAGCGCCACCCGGAGCCGGTAATGGACCATTTCCTGAAGCTCCGGCAGTCCTCTGAGCGCAGGCGAGTGCACCAAACAGTTTGTTTCCATAGCAAGCGTGCCTGTGAATGTGATTGCCGACTTCAACTCGGACCATCCTTTCTTCTCGTGCCCATGATGCTATTCCTTGACGCTGCCCATTACAATCCCTTTGACAAAAAAGCGCTGGAGGAAAGGATAGGTAACAAGAATAGGTAATGCAGCCAAAAAGATTTGCGCCGCTTTCGTTGTACGGTCGGAAATGGACTTCAGCAATTCCAAATCGTTTGAGGACAGCAATGCCATGTCCGTTTGGATAACAACCGTCCGCAAATAAGTTTGCAGCGGATAATGCTCCGGTCTGTTCATATAAATCATTCCGTCAAACCATGCATTCCAATGTCCTACAACGGCAAACAGAATAATCGTTGCCATCGCCGGGAGAGAAAGCGGAACGAATAATTTCCATAGAACCGTCATCTGACCGGCTCCGTCGATGGAGGCTGCCTCTTCCAGCTCCTTGGGCAAACTGCGGAAAAAATTGAGCAGCAGAATGACATTGAAGACCGGAACTGCTCCAGGAAGCACAAGAGCCCAAATCGTGTCGATTAAGCCAAGCTTTTGCACAACAATATAACTGGGAATCAAGCCGCCGTTAAATAGAATGGTAAACACGAAAAACCAGGCATAGACGGTTCTCCAACGAAAAAAGCTGGTCTCCTTGGACAGGGGATAGGCAATGAGGACGGTCAGCAGCATGTTAACACAGACGCCGAGAATGGCCCGAAGCACGGTCACACCCATTGCCTTCAGGAACTCGGGCTTGGCCGCGACAAATTCATACGATTTCCAGGTAAAATCAACCGGCCACAATGTGACAAACCCTGCTGTAGCTGCGGAACTGCTGCTCAGAGACAGAGCCAGCGTGTGGATTACCGGAAAAATACAGAGAAGGGCAAGAGCAATCAGAAACAGATGATTGCAAATATTGAAAATTCGATATGAAACCGATTGGTTATACAGCATAGTCCGGACCCGCCTTTCAGAAGATACGATAATTGGCAAGCTTGTAGGCTAACCGGTATGCAATGACGATGAGAATAAACGAAACAAATGATTTAAACAAGCCGATGGCTGTCGCAACGCCGTATTGCGCATCTACGAGACCAATCCGATAGACCAGTGTGTCCAGAATATCGCCGCTCTGATATACCTGCGGACTGTACAGATTAAAGACCTGGTCGAAACCTGCATTGAGAACCTGCCCGAGACTAAGGGTGGACATTAAAACAATGATGGGGAGGATGCCCGGCAGTGTAATATGCCATGTTTGCTTCCAACGGTTAGCGCCGTCAATGACCGACGCTTCATACAGGGCGGGATTAATACCGGTGAGTGCGGCAAGATATACAATGGTGCTGAAGCCGAATTCCTTCCACTCGTTGGTAATGACTAGAACATACGGGAACCACTTATTATCCCCCAAAAAGTAGATGGGGTCGATTCCGAGCATGCCTAGGAATTGGTTTACAATTCCTTGTGAGGGAGATAAGATATCAATCAATATTCCCCCCAAAATAATCCACGACATGAAGTGGGGTAAATAAATAAGGGTCTGTACCCCTCGTTTTATGAGATTTCCTCTTATTTCATTGAGGAGCAGGGCAATTGTTACAGGCACTACGATGCCGGAAATAATTTTCATGACGGCGATAAAAACAGTGTTGACCAATACATTGAACGTACCGGGAAGCTCCATGACATAATGGAAGTTTTCCCAGCCGTTAAATGCGGATTTGAGTATCCCTTTGGCTGGACTGAAGTCCTGGAATGCCATGACAATCCCCAACATCGGGGTATAACTAAAAAGCAGAACGAGGATAACGCCCGGCAGCAGCATCAAATGCAGCGGAAGCACCCTGGCTTGTTTCTTAAGCATCGTCTTTCATCCTTTCTTCTTATGTGTACTTAAACTGTGGCCTCCTTTAAGTATAAATGCCGGGATAACATGTGATCTATCGGATTATCTTTACTTATCTTGCCCCGAATCTACTAGTTGTGATATCCATGCTCTGTGCATTCCGCCGGTTCAATCAGGCATTAACATAAACACACGGAAAAAACCCCAACATAAAATGAGGTTCCTTCCGTATGTGATATTCTGCTGCTTTTGTATTTTAACCGTTCCTGCATGCCTGAATAATTTCATTCAGCTTGCCTTCTGCAAGACCGATATGGGTATCTGCAGCACCGTAATAAATTTTTACGGTACCATCGTTTTCGAGAAGGGCATTGCAAGTAAATACCACATTCATCACACGGCCGTACATTTCATAGTCGTGCTCCGGCCATAGCAAGAAATCCCGCGTGTAACCAAGAACCTTAGATGGCTCCTCCAGATCCAACAGGCAGGCTTTCAACCGGTATATAAATCCGTTGCAGGTTTGGGATACGGTATGGTAGATTTCAAGCCACCCTTCTTCTGTCTTGATGGGAACTGCTCCGGCACCCATCTTGTAGCCATCGCGAAAAGGCCTTCCCTGATAGGTAAGCGGCTTGCTTCTTCCCCAATACACCAGGTCCGGGGAATAGCTGATCCACATGTAGCATGGGCTCATTTCATTGCCGAAGGGTCTGTCCAGCCTCATGTACAAGCCGTTCCTTATCTCGGGAAAAAGCGCCCCGTTGCGGTTCCCCAGCTCGCTTGCCGTACTTACTCTCTGGAAGCTGCGGAAGTCCGTTGTCTTCAATATGCCGATCCGTACGTCGTTCTGGGACAGATCACTGGCGTACAAAATGAAATACTCATCCCCAATCCTGGTAATCCGCGGATCATAGGTACAAGTTTCCTTATGATCGGGATCTGGTTCCGGCCATTCCACCGGCAGGGGATCAGGCTCAAAATGGTAACCGTCACGGCTCCGTGCGATCCATATCCGGTGGATATCGTCCAAAGTGGTCACATCCATCATCAGAATGTACTCATCCTTGAACTTAATTGCTCCCGGGTTAAAGGTATATAATGCTTGCTCCGGCAGCATCGAAGGTTTAATGATCGGATTCCCCTCATATTTATGCAAAATTCGTTTGATCATAGTTGTCATTCCTTTCATCAGCATATCCTAAATTTCTTTTGAAGCTCAGCACAATTGTCCGGTTAGCCTCCGGGACAATTCGAAGCTCCTGGCCCGGCAAGCCTTCGAAGGCTCCGTTCTCCGCACAAAGCTTGTAAGCAAATCCGTTGTATACATACGAGATCTCTGTGGCTTCAATTGTTGTAACGGGAATCGAGTCGCTTCCCCACCGCAGAGCCAAGGCCCATTCCATGCCGGAATTACCGTGAATTTCAATTTGCTGCTCCAGACAGCAAACGGTTATTGTACCAGCCTCCATCTGAATTTCCGCCAATAGCTCGCTCTCCTGCCGGTCGAAGGTGATGGTTTGCCCCTCCGCAGGACGGTAATGCCTCTTCCCGTCCTTTACCAACAAATAAAGCCCTGCGCGCACGCCGTTTCCGCTCCAGCGATAGCCGTCAACCACGGGGAGGTTATCGTAATAGGACTGCTTTTGCCCGCAGATATCATTCCGATAGCGCTCGGTATAATGCTCTGCAAACATATGAATATCGCGTATCCACAATTGCCCCCGCTCGACGAACAGATTGGCACGGTAGAAACGGCTGGAATACCAGGCGGATTGATGTCCTTCCCCGGCCCAATCGCGGGTGGCGGCAACGGAGGTGACTGGGGTCAAATCGTATGCTGCTCTGAACATATCTCCGGTCTCGCTTAAATGCTGGAGGGTCACTTCCCCGCTTTTAACCCTCCGGTCAAGAATTTCCCATTGCATGTTCAAGCCCTTCTCCATTTTGCTCCAGCCGAAGGCATTTTCCTGACCGAATTGGGCGTATCCGAACGGCAGCGCCAACTCATTGAAGTTTTCTTTCATAAACCATTCCACCCAGTGCGGATTTCCTCCGCTTTCCGGATAGATGGGCTCCATGGTGCTCACTCCCTGGGCAAGAACCGGATTATAGCCGTTCTCCGCCGAGAGCCCCAGGTCATATTGATAGATGGGGTCGCTTCCCAACATCCGGAAAACGGGCAGATCAATCTGCATCTCCTTCGTCTGGGCAGGAGCGAACATATTGAGTTTGCTGGGGTAATAGCCGCCGTTAAAATAGCCGCCCCACAGGTTGTATCCGTCAGTTCCCCACTGATCACGACAGATGCAGGCTGCCCTTACCCGGTACTTGGATTTCAGATATTCCAATGAATGCGAATCAATAAACCATGAGCCCACAGATGAAGGATAATGTCCGAATTCCGCCTTGAATCTGTCCATATACAGATCAAGCAGCCGTTCCCGTTCATTCGGCGCATACCCTATCAGAAAACCGACATGGGAATGATAGTCCCATGAAAAACCATCCCTGCCCCGCCAGATAATTCCTGCCTCTTCAACCAATTGTTGGACGATCTCGAACCAGGCTCCCACCTCGATAAGCTCCGGGTTTTGCTCCTTCAGTACTCCGGTGAACAAGGGATCGACCAAAGCATCATATTGCAGCAGGAAAGTCGCCTTGAAGCGATACCGATTAGCAAGCTTTAGTTGTTCCACCAGCGGTTCGTGCAGATCCCGCCCGGGATGCCGCGGCTCCCGCCAGCGAATGAAATGAATAATATTCACAATGTTACACTTCATGGACTAAACGTTCTCCCTGTCTTCATCTTATTTTTAATTCCCGGTACTCTTGCGGGGACATATTCGTTCCTTTCTTAAAAAAACGGGAAAAATAGGATGGCGAATCCAAGCCGATGATTTTGCATATGTCCTGAATTTTCATATCGGGCTTGCTGAGCAGCGCCTTGGCTTTATCCAGTCTGGCTTTCATGATGTATTCCGACAATTTCCCGCCGGTCTGCTCAATGTAAAAGCGGGACAGATACACCGGATTCAGATGGACAACCTCCGAGAGCTTCGTCAATGAAAGATCTGCATCCAAATTGGTCTCGATATAATGATGAAGCACCTTGACGGCACGCTGGGAACTGTCATCCCGCTCCCTGTCCATAAGATCAAAAAACCTTCCCGCTATGCGGAACAATTCCAGCATAGCTTCCTTCCAGGACGAATACCTGCTATAATCAAGCATTTCTTGAATGCGGATTTCCTCCGGCTGCGGTTCCGTTCCTTTCATTCCGTTGCGAAGCAGCGCCAGGCCAATTGTATAAAATATCGTAAGCTGTTGATCAGTGGAATAGTGCCGTTCCTCTCCGTCGCTTAGCAATTCCCTATAAGCCTGCTCAAATTCCTCCTTCTGACCGCTCTCCAAGCTAATCTCAAGGAGGTTTGCGTATTCCGCCCAATCACGGGAGCTGGAGCCCTCCTGGACTGCCTGAGCCGTCAAACGGTCTCTGTCGGTAAGAATGACTTCCCTCTGCAAGCCGATCTCACTGTAGAGAGCCGACTTGAGTGAGCCGACTTTGTCCGGGAGCTGCCGCCAAGGAACGGGCTTCTCCCGGTAAATCATCGATACGGGAAGCTTGAGCAATTCCTTCAGCTTGTTTTGAATCTCACCCAAATTGCCGCTGATAGACAAATGCAACTGCTCCCAGGATTTCGGTCCCGGCTCCCCGTTTTCTTGAATAGGCTGGGAAATCAGATAGAAGCGTGATGATTCATCCGGGATAAATTTGAGGTTCAGCATGTTTAAGTATTCCTCAATTATATTTTCCATCGCGTAATGCAGCAGTGCCCGGTCTGCATAAGCGAATGATTGTGGCCAGCTATCGATTCTCCCTGCAAGAACAGACACGGGCAACCGCCAATCCAATGGAATTTCCAGCTCGCGGAAAGTATCGGCAAGTACCCGGTCGTCAGGCTTCCGGCCGCCCTCCAGCAAATTCAGTAAATACTGGTTTTGCAGAAGGGGCAACGCGAGATGCAATTGTGAACGGGATTTATGCATAAGCGCATCCATGTTTAATTCGTTATTCAGGCAATTGACGGCCTTGTACATCACTTCCAGTATTTTGGCATCGCCTTCCGATTTCAGTACAAAATCAAAACCGCCATTCCGGATTGCCGACTGCGCGGATTCAAAATCATTGTAGCCTGTGATAAAAATGGTTTTGCATCGCGGCCACATCCTGGCGATTCTCAGCTGCAGCTCCAGTCCGGTAAGGCCGGGCATGCGAATATCGGTAAAGACAATGTCCATTTTCATGCTGCTGACGATTTCCAAGGCGCTCTTGGATGTATAGGCCTTAAATACCTCCAGTTCCAGATCGGCAACCTCCTGGAACAATTCGTAGAGGCCGTCCACGATGATGGATTCGTTGTCAACAATCAGCAATCTGTACATAAACCTAACCCTCACCCTCAGCATCATAATGGAGACTTACCGTTGCCTTCAATCCCCCCAACCCGCTGCGCTCCAGACTTAGCCCCCGGTGGCCGCTGCTTGTTAGAAGCAGTCTCCGGTGCACATTCAACAGTCCGGTGGATTCGCCGTCATGCTCAAAGTGCTCCAGCGTGCGCTGCAGATCACATAACTTCCCGTCGGTCAGGCTGTCACCGTTATCCTCAATTGTCACTGTAGCCTGATCGCCCGATAATTGAAACCCAATGCGGATCAGGCCTATGCCGTCCTTGTCTTCAACCGCATATTTGTAGGCATTCTCCACAATGGGCTGGAGAATCAATCGGGGCAATTGAATCTGCTCCGCCCATTCCGGAATGGTCTCAAACTCAACCTGAATGGTTGAGAACCGGATGGACTGAATGGCAATGTAATTCTCCATATGCTTGCACTCATCTCGAAGGGGGATATCCCGGGCGGAATTTCGGGTCACGAACTGAAAGTATTCGCTGAGATATCTGGTGAAATGAACAATTTTCTGGTATTCCTCCATCTGGGCCAGCCTGTAGACGGTAAACAGCGTGTTATACAGAAAATGCGGGTCAATCTGGGATTGCAGCTGCCTGAACTCTGAAAGCTGCAACCGGTACCGCTGCTCATATACCTCGTGAATAAGCGTTTTTAAGTTTCCGACCATCTTGTTGAACTGGCCGATCATATAGCCGAATTCATCCTCTTTCTTATAGCTGACCATGATCTCCATATTCCCCTTTTCAACACTATGGAACGCCTTCACCAGTTGTTTAATAGGTCTGTAGATCATCCGGTAAATCCAATAACTGAATAATGGAAGCAGAATGACCGAAGCAAGGAACAGCACCCAGAAGTACAGCCTGAACGTCCGGATAGGTCCGAAGATGGAATCATAAGGAATCAGCTTAATTAACGTAATCCCCAGTTGCTCGGAGTAACTCTTAACCACGTAATAACGGGAATCCCCAATCGTGGCGAAAGGAACCTTCGTCTCATCGCGCAGCTCTGAGTAAAGAGAACCGGCCTGCCCTCCAAACTCGTTGGTATTGCTGTCGCTAACGATCCATTCGGCCTCGTGACCCGCCAGCATGATCATCCCGCCATTATTGGTATTAAATCTGGACAAAATAAGAGACAGTTGCTCCTTGGATACCTCCAGAACAATCTGAAACAGCTGCTCATGATCCTGTCTCATCAAGCTGACATCCGGGTAATTCAAAGGAATCAGTACGTTCTCCTGCCTCAGGACAAATGGAGAACCGTCCGGATTAGGCGGGATTCTCAGCGCCTGATACTCATCATCCAGGAAATCCAGAATGGAGTCTTGGGCTGATGAAACAGTGCGGTTCAGCGATGGGAAATGCACCCTGACATCCGTTACATATTGGCTTGTATTCGCCAATAATTGAAGCTTTCGTTGAATGCTCAACACATAGTCCATTTTTTGGATTTCGTTTAGTAACGGCGCCTTTACCGCCAGCTCCAGCAAATCCTTATCATTGATCAGTTCTCTTTGGAAACGGATGATTCTGCTAAAGTCCGTCTCAAGCAAGCTCATATAAAGCTTTGTTGTGGAATCGGCGGACTGGATGATCTCCCTGTTCACGCTCTTCGAGCCGGATTCGTTCATTACCAGGCTGAGAATGAGGATTGGAATGATGACAAGTAAAAAACCGGTCAGCAGCTTTGGGTAAATCGTCATTTTCCCGACAGCAGATATTCGGCCCATTGTTAACCCTACCTTAGAGGTTTTGTTTTCTTGCTCTTGGTGCTCTGTCGGTTTAATTATAACCCGGTCAACACTGGCAGGTATAGAACAATAAAACTCCGGCAGGTATTGCTTATTTAGTCGAATTTTCGTTTCTGGCAAGGCGCTTTTGTGCAGGCGTACCGGGGACCCCGGGCCAAGCGAAAGCAACGAAGCTAGGGGCGAAAAGGCGGCAAAAGATGCCCTCAAGCGAGTTTTCAGACACGCCCTAGCTATTTTCGCGAGTTAATGTATTCGTTTACCTCCTTAGTTATATCGTTTCCACCCAGGTTGCCCCAATCCGTAACGAATTTATCGAAGCTGTCTATGGAATCGCCCATAATGATTTTCGTGAATACTTCGTCCTGCATTTTGATCAGTGTTGCCATTTTCTTTACCATTGTAGGGGTTGGAGCATAGTTAAATTCATTTTTAGTTAAATGATTGGCCTCTTCGTAGCTCTTAATGACAGAGAAAGCGCCTTTTTCCCCAAATATGGCATCTTGATTCCAACTCTTAACATCCCCTCCCTGGAAGGCTAAAATGGCGTCATAGGTCGTTCTTTCCTCAGGATTGAGCTTGGAGGGATTCTTAGTCTTCACCGCCTCTGTCACGTTTATATGCGTGTTGAGGTTTTTCCTGGCAGGCCAAGCCTGGATCGGCGGATATTGGGAGTAGGATATATTTTCCTTGCTTTTTGCATACGTATAGTAATCAGCGGATTGTCCCCAAATTTTTTCGATGAACAGGTTCAATATTTTCATTGCAGCTTCAGGATTTTTGGCGTCTTTATTGATGGCATAATAAGTTGTAACAGGATAGATGACCTGCGGCTTGCCGCCGTCTGCCGCTGGAACGGCAAACGCCTGCCATTCTGCTGAAGGATCATTGATCTTATTATCCTGCAAGCCTGCACCGGGAGTCCACATGGCGCCAAAAAATATGCCTCCCTTGCCGCCAGCTACTGTTTCTTTTACTTTAACACTGTCTTTCACACCGAATTCCTTGTCAATTTGCCCGCTTTTATACATGGCCTGAAGCTGGGCCAGAGCTTTCTTGACTTCCGGCTGGACGCTCCCGTATACTATTTTACCGGAAGAATCCTTAATCCAAATACCGGGGTATCCGTTATATCCGTTCATAAATCCGGTTAAGCCGGGGAATCCGCCCCACAGGTCCTTACCTGCTACCAGAATGCCCTGTGTATCAGCTTTACCGTTGCCGTCCGGATCATTTTGGACGAAGGCTTCTGAAATGCGCAAAACATCATCCATCGATTTAGGCTCTGAAAGATTCAGCTTTTTCAGCCAATCCGTTCTGATCCACAACAAAGGTGCCGAATCAATGGAAGAGGTTGTGTGGGGAATAGCCATCAGCTTGCCGTTAAAGGTCGAGGCTTTTAACGCAACCCCTCCATCTTGCATAATGATCCCCTTGGTCTGCGCAGACGCATACTTTTCATAGACCTCAGTCAGGTCCGAAACCTTACCTCCTTCAACCAATTGGTTCAACTGGGAAGCTGTCAAGGGAATCAAATCCGGCAGATCATTGGAAGCGATGGTCACGTTCATCTTTTGTTCAAATTCCGCAGGACTTACAACCCAGTTGGTTTGGACTTTAATGCCCAGCTGGGATTGGAACAGCCTCGTCCACACGTTGCTGTCAATCGAATCACCCTGGTCATACTTGGGCGCATTAATGGTTCTGACGGTCGAAATCGTAATGGGCGGTTCATACTTACCCGCCGGGTCTGCAGCAGCGCCGGATGAGGGCGCCTGGCTAGGATTCGATGCCTTCCCTGCGCTTGGATCCTGTTCCTTGCCCCCGTTGCCGCAAGCGCTCACTAACAACATTGTTATGACAGATCCTGCAATTACCGATTTAAAGCTCTTTCTCATGCTTCAGTCCCCCCGGTGCAAAATAGAGTATGGATGGTTCATTTCTTAATGTGATTGTATTACAAACGAAATTAAGCGCCTATCCTATTATTTCTACATCCGTTGACTTAAATCAACAGCTTGTATGCCGCTTACTTAGTCCTCGAGTTCAATTCCCGCTGCTTGTGCTGCCTGTAGGATGGCATCAAAATCATCCGAATGATAAGCAACGTCGATCATGTGCTGATAAGCAGGGGTCATTTCATCGCCAAGTGCCGTAAAGAGAGAGTTTCCATCCAGCGCATAAGTGCTCTTCCATTCAGAGAAATCATAAGCCCGCTGGCCGATATCATCGTCGCTGAACACAATGTCATCGGATTGGGTCATATAAATCCGGTTATAATCGGCTTGCACATGATTCACGAACTTATCGACGGTTGTATAAGGCATGGTGTACACACGGAGAGGATTAAAGTAAACATTATGACTTAGATTCATGTCCAGCTTGTCGGAATCATAGCCGTAGAATAAAATCTCCGTCATCTTGACTTGTCCTCCTCCTCCCTTCAAGTCAGGTCTTGCAAGGGTGCCCCATCCTCTGCCCGTGTTAATGCTAAGGTTATTGACAAATTCAAAATTGGTTATGCCGCTGTAGGTGGAAGTTGTTACGGCAGTCCATGATTCAAAAGCTTGGGTATTATGAGAAAAAATATTGTTTCGAACGATAATATTGTCCCAGTTTCCATCCGTTCCCTGCAGAGTGAAGCCTACATCATACGTATTGCGGATAATATTTCGTTCGATCACGATATTGGAGGCGCCGTTGAAGAATTCGATACCATTTCCCAGCTTGGTGAACTTCTCGCCGGGTCTGAGATCCCTGTCACGGCCGTCGCTTCCGCCGATGTCTTCAATGACATTATCATGGACATATACATTCGTCGAATCCCGGTTGATATTGATCCCGTGCCCGCCCGCATATTGGAATCGAAGCCCGCTCACTTCCATATTGGAGGAAAGCCGGAACAAATCGGCATGTACGGCCAGCTTCAGCTGCCCCAATTCGATGTAAGGATTAATATTCGTTTTCACATAAATGTGAGTATCATCGCAATAAAAATCATATTTATTGATTGCAGTCTCGGCATTTTGCTTTCTTACGCCGTATTTTACCCCGTCATCCGCTTCCATAAAGGCGACATTATTGTATCTGCGGCTCGACTCCTTTAACCCTTCATACGTATTGGTCTGTGTAAGATCGAATTTGTAAAAATCACCTTCCTGTACCCAACCGGAGTTCACAATCTTCACCGCACTGATGGTGGGGAGATCACCATGGCCATAAGAGCTGACAGTAAAATTTTTTCCCGTTTCCGCATTTACCTTTAAATTTAACTCTCCATAGAAAATGTCTCCCGACTTGAACAGAAGCTTGTCTCCGCTTTTGAATGGGATAGCTGCCGCATCCTTTAACGACATGGCATCCGCCTCGCCGAAACCGAAACCGGTCCCGTCTGCAGCTACATAGTAGGCATTCCCGGATATGTTCCGGTTTGGCGGCAGTACATCCCGTGGATTGACAACGGAAATGGCACCGCTCTTATTCTGGATATACTGGAGAAGCTGCGTGAAGTTGGATGGGTTGGTGAAGTTTGCGGATGTTTTCGTTGTGTAAAATACCAGCCATTGTTTCTTCTGGATCGCCGTGTCGATAAAGCCTTTTACTTCGTCCAGCGTTCTTCCGTCAATACTCCGTCTGGTGATATTATACCTGGACTTATCCGGATTCACGATGGCGCTGTTCCCATCCATGCCGGCCGGATTCACGAAAGCGTATTCATAGGTTTGGGCAAGAATCTCCTTGTAATTGGTTTTGTCGGTGAAATCCCTCGGCATGACAAAGCCTTGTATCTGAATTCCGAGGTTAGACAAAAACACCTTGGAGTCGACACTTTCAGACCTTGCAGCTTCGTCTGAGATAATAGGTGTGTTTGCCCATCCGATTCCCCATGAAGTATTCGTTTTGGATTGAGAGAGAATTTCCCAGCCCTCATCTGACAGCGCCTTCACTTGATTGGCAGTGATTCTGTCTGTTTGGCCTAAGGCATCGACATAGACGGAAGCGCTTCCTTTATAGCCGAAGCTGTCAAAGATTGGTTTATAGGTAGTCAGAAGATCGCTATATCCGTTATCGAATATAAATGAAATCATTGGCTTGTCAATACTGCTCTTCCCCACCGTCTGTTCCGGATTGTAATTATAGGGGGCTTCTTCTGCCGTTCCGGGGACAGCTGCCGTACTCTCGGCAAATGCAGGGAGTGCCGTTGCCAAGGCAATGATTACGCAGATTGCAGTTGACATCCAGTTTTTGAAACGAATACGCATTTTTCATTCTCCTCGCAGGATCATTTTTTCAAAGAAATTACTTCGGGGCTAAGCTGTCCTGTTATTGCTTTGTCGCCTTCTAACATTATTCATAACCATTGTTGAAGTACGGCAAATTTACCGTTGGAAATCCATCATTTGTCACCCCCACCCCCACAGTCGGCCCAACGCCAAGGACCTCATCCTTATTTTATCAAAAAAAGCCTCCCATCCAATCATAATGATTCTACTTTTACTTGTACTTCATCTACTTCTGTATGAGATTCCCCGTTCAGGTGCCGAGGAAAAACGAAAGGCATACCCCATTAAAGGATATGCCCTGCTCCTCAGCTTTTACTTGGCCCCTTTCCAGTTAGCCACACACGTTATGACGGTTTTTTCAATCGTTTCGATGACTTTCTCCCAGTCCAGGATCTCCAATGCTTCATGCTTGGAAGAATCCGCGATTCTGAAATCGGTTTCCACATCAGAGATGATGCCCGGCAGCAGCGTATAGTCGATCTCTTCAATCTCGACAGGCTGTACGTCCAGCGGCTCTAATTTCAGGGAGTAATGATCGATTAGCTTGCCGTTCAATCTTCCAAAGTCCCGGTAGTACATTTTCTTGGCTTCAAGCTTCTCCTCATCGGGCAAAAACTTGATTTTTTTATAGTAGATATCCTGCAACCAGATCTCGTCTGCTATCAGGTGAAAATAATACCCCACATGAAAGGGCGTTGGATTATCCTGTATATATTTGTTGTAAAAAGCAGAGTAATCCACATAGCCTAACCCACTCTCATCCCTTTTCATGAAGTGAGACATTTGCTTGGGCTCGCTTTTGCAAAAACTCCGCATGATTCCTTGCCCTTATTGTTGATCATTCTTCAAATACGCAAGAACCATGTCTACCCGCTCTTCGACGGTATGAGTGCCCTCTATGCGCAATACCGGACATTGCAAGTCCGCCATCCAAAACTCGTGCAGAGCTTTGCTTCTAACGCTCATTCCGCCGCTATCATATAAAGAAGCCCATTCCAAAAAAGCTTTTGACTGTTCATGCATGCTGCCGCCAGGCAATACCTTCTCCCCATATCGGCCAAATTCCCTCTGCTTAATTCTGTCCAGCCGGACTTCAGTAGGCACCCCAAGGAAAATAACCAGATCAAATAAGGATTTTAGTTCATCTCCCCAACCGCAAACGGCTCCTGTAAGCATCCATTGCTCATGCTGATTGAGATCATGCGTTAGCAGCTGCAGCCTTAATGGACGTTCTCTCTGAACGGTAAATTTCTTTAGCCAGAAATAATCATCTCCATCAAAGACAGCGTGTGGAAGATGCTGCGCAAGTACCTTGCCCAGGGTTGAAGTCCCCGATCCCGAGGCGCCAAATATATGTATCCGTTTCTTCATTCCCTTTCCCTCCTACTATGGGCCTGGCTCCGCTTCTATCGCAAATTCAGTTTACGTTGTTGCATTTAAGAGAAGGGACAACCCGGCCTTAGATAGATCCTATCTTAGGCCGGGCCGTATGTTGTGTATGCATCTTCTATGATTATACCTCTCATGAGCAACGAGCAAAAGCCCCGCAGCAAAAAACGCCGTGTTGTATTTTCTAACCCGGGACGTTCATGCCGCGGCTGCAAGTAAGGGGTTTAAGCCGGTTTTTACGTAATAATTACATATTGCTCCTTAGCCATAATTCTACTTCCTTTCTTGCGGATGCTGCACGTGCACCATGTATAGCCAGTCCTTTGCCTACCGCCGCTGTTGGGCACAACTTGGCAATATCCCTCTCTGTCCCGCTTAAACCGCTTCCCTCATGTGTACAATATGGCAGAATCGTCTTTCCCGTAAAATCATATTCCTCTAAGAAGGTGTATACTGCCATCGGCATGGTTGCCCACCAATTGGGATATCCTAAAATGACGGTATCATATTGTGCCATATTGGATACATGCGCGGTAAGCTCCGGACGTGCTTTTGCCCGAAGCTCCGCCTGCGCTACTCTGGTCGTATCCTTGTAATCGGCCGGATACTCCTTTACCGTATCAATCTGAAACATCTTCCCGCCTGTCATTTCCCTCACCATCTCTGCAACCACTTCCGTATTGCCAACCTTCAAATCCCTGATTGAACCGTTCACGTAATTCTGGCCTTTGCGTGAATAATACGCGATTAGAATATTTGCCATAAGTTTGCTTTCTCCCGGATTTTTATTTTTGGTAGGTGAGCCATAGGCCGCCGTTGTCCAGTGGTTTGGCCTCCTTCAGACGAAAGGAAGCCGGCGCTGTGCCACCTGTTGGATAATGTCCCGTTTGAAAGAGCGGAACCGCCTTTTCCGAACACTCGGCAACCGGAACAACCACAAGGCTGATTTCGTCAATCAGCTCCTCCTGCAGGAAGGAGCCGTTGATGATGCCTCCGCCCTCCAGCAGCAGCGTTTCAATGCCGAATAACCGCTTGAGCTTCCGGGCGACCAGTGCGAGATTCAACTTAGTCTGGCCACCGAAGAGATAAGAAACGCCCTTGCTCTGCAAGTGGGCCAGGAAAGCATCGGACACGTTGTCTGTCAGCACCTCGATGATATGCGCGCCATGGTAGCCTTCGTCCGTATCGGCAATAGCGCGGCCGCCCCACCAAAGCTTGCCCTGCGGGTCGATGGCAACCGCATAGAATGCTGCCTGCTCCGCGATATAATCCTCCCGTGCAATGGGGGGATTGTCGTACACCGCAGGCGGAACAGGCGGCTGCGGAAAGCTGCCCTCCATCGTCACCCTGCCGCAGAGAAAGCCGTCCGCACCGTACTCCCTGTGTATTCTGAAGTAGTCCTCCAAGAGCCCGCTGTATGCTCTTTTCCCCAAAAAGTCTCCGGTGACCTTGCCGTCCAGCGATGTCACCATATGGCATATGATATACGGTCTGTCCATGAATGCACCTCCCGATGATTACAGCTCCCTTATAACTGTACCCCTTGGAGTTAACTCCAAGTCAATAGGAATAAGAACGTTGAAATATGGAGCAATCCGAAGATTTGATTGTTTACATTTTCCCGTTTAATTAATATACTAAACGTGTAGTATACAAAATTAAACCATACGTTCAGGAACAAGGAGAGCGTTATAATGAACTCATCACTTACAGCCTCAACTCATCCACATCAGCAGCATAAAACCAGCCCCTTATTTGTATGGCAATTGGTTGCAACGAGCCTGCTATGGGCGGGAAATTTTGTAGCCGGAAAATTTACAGCCGGTCACATGCCGGCAATAGCGCTGACGGAATTGCGCTATGTGATCGCGGTTCTAGTTTTGCTTCCTTACGTCTGGGTAAAAGAAGGACGTTTGCTGCCGCCGCGCCGGGCAATACTCTCTTTGATCGGCATGGCCGCAACAGGGGTCGTTTTGTTTAACGTATTCTTGTTTAAGGCCCTGGAATATACTACGGCCGCCAATATCGGACTCTTATCTGCCCTTAATCCCATTGCGATTGCGCTGATTTCTTTTGTTATTTTTGGCGCCAGGCTTAAGCTTCATCAAATTTTCGGGATGACCGTCTCCTTTGGCGGTGTGCTCCTCGTCCTTACACAGGGTGAGTGGGGCCGGCTGCTCGGCCTGCATTTTAATTCCGGCGACCTATTCATGCTTGGTGCTGTGGCCGTTTGGGGAGTATACACCTGCATTGCTCAAACCGCATTGAAACATGTGACTCCCCTTTCCGCTACCTTATGGTCCGGTATTTTTGGTCTGCTGCTAATCCTGCCCTTTAATCTCCATCCGATTGAATGGAGCAATACCACACCGGGCTTCTGGGGAGCGATCGTCTATATTGCTGTTGGGGCAACAGTCATCGCCATGGTGTTATGGAATATTGGCGTCGGGAAGGTGGGCGGCACACGTGCCGGAATGTATTTGAATCTGAACCCGGTTTTCACCGCCCTGCTCTCCTTCCTGCTTTTGGACGAACGGATGAGTGTTTATCAATATATCGGCACAGCGGTGGTCATCACCGGCATGCTGATATTTACGTCAAGGCAGGCTAAACAATGAATGGGCCTGTTTCACTTTAACAAACGCGGAGCCGTTGGGTTCGGTCACCACTGCCCCCAGCGGGGGGCTATCGGAGAGTGCGGCAGTACCTGAACCGGGCCATTGTATGCGAAATTTCATATAGAATGGTCCTTATTGTTTTATAAACCCCGGCGTGTAAAAGGACGGATCTGCTCGGCTAAAAGAGCTGAGCAGATCCGTCACCTTTTTTACACTTTCAGTTCGTTAATCTTGAATTGAAGGGGTTGCTCCAGCTTCCTTACCTTCAATCACCGCCGCCGCTGACCCGGCTTAACGTGATGCTCTCGGCTGTGCCCTGGTAGATGCTGAAATAGCCTGCGTCGCGTATGGCGTCGCTTTTGTCCTCGTAGTCAATCACGCTGCGCCCGTTGACCTTCAGAATAAGGCGCACCCCTTCATCCGTGTTCAGGGAACCCACCTCAACCAAATTTACTTGACCATAGGTGAAGTGCTGGTTGGGAACCGCCGGCCCGGCCGTACCCGGATCATTCGGGTTGCCGATCAGGATCATGGTGGCTGCCCCATCCTTGCGCTTCTGCAGCTCGATGACATCCTGCTTGATGACGAAGGCATAGCCGCTGGCGAAGCTCTCCACCCCATTATTGCGGATGTTGATGATCGGCCAGCTCCCCGCCCCGCCATACACCTGCATATTGACCGTTAAGACGGCGTCACGGTATGTTTGGCCCGCATACCGGGCATTGCCGTCGAGCAAGGTAAGGCTGTCCGGTCCAAACTGGGCGGCGTTGCTGCCCTTGCTAAGGACCCATCCGCCATGGTCTGCTATGGCAGCGTTCAGATCGGCATCCCCATCCCCCGTTCCCGGACCTGTGGGCAACAGACGCTCCTTCATGATCACATCATCCACGTAGAGATCCTCAGCCTGCTCCACCGTATCGATAAGCAGCGCGCCGGATAACAGGATGACCCCGCCTGCCGTTGTGACAGTTCCGCTCAGCTTGGTCCAACCGCTGCTGCTCACAGGACCGGTGGCGACAACTTGACTGCTCACGGTTCCTTCTGCACCAGCGTTATCCGCAGACTGGAATACCAGTCTGGCGGTGTCGGTGCCGCTGCCAACCTTGATCCAGGCTGATACCTCATACGTTTTGCCTCCGGCGGGCTTCACATATTGCGCAATGCCGGAGGAGGGGGTCTCGCGGTCCGCGGCCTTGAGCGCGTAATTCCCGCTGTACACCTGCTCTGTGACAGTCTGAACAGTTGCGTCAAAGGATACCCAGGGCCTTGTATCCCCCGACTCCATTCCGGGATTGCGGATGAGGCCGATCTGCTCGGCAGCCGGAGGCGCTTCGCTTGCCAACGTCAGTGCCACATCGTCAATATAGACCTCGTTCATCCCTTGGGGCTTATGGAAAAAAACAGTCGCTTCCGATGCGCCCTCACCAGTGGTGAACTCCAGGCTTGCTCTGGTCCACAAGGTGGAATCCATGGTCACGGTCTGCTCCGGGCTGCCGTAACCCCGGACACCCATCTCCACAGAATCTCCCGCAGCTGCCATCAACCCCCACGCGCTTAAGCGGTACGTGGTATTGGGGAGAAGCCCGGTAACCGTCTGTTCAATCCGGGCCTCCAAGCTGGCCCCTTCAGCAATTGCCGCCTGAATGCCGGCAATGGACTGATCCAGCAGTTGTACCGTCACGAGACTCTCAACAGCCATGGCATTGCGGAGCAGCCGCACCTGTTCAGCCACAGCCTCTTCCGTCGCTTCCTGGTCGGCCAGTTCAGCTTGCCCCTGGGCGATGACTTGCCGGATAGCCGCCTCACTCTGTCCGGACAAGGTGTCTGCCAGCATCTCCGCCTGATTAACCGTATTCTTCAACTCCGTAACATCCACAATCCGGACCTCATCCAGATAGAGATCAGCCAGAGAGGCTTGGGTGAAATAGCCGATCAGCCCGTACTTGTAGTCGGTTCCTTCGTTTACCGTATAAACGCCGCCAACCTGAGTCCATCCTGTGCTGTTGATAGTCTTTTGCTTCATGATGCGGGCCGGATTAAGCGCATTGGGCATGAAGGCAATCTGCATCATGTCTGTTCCTTCGCTTAATTTGGCTCTTGCCGAAATGTTGTAGGTTCTGCCGTTCACCATGGGCAATTGAATTCTCGGCCCGGCCCAATAAGCCGTCCGGTCATAGCTGCGAAGCGACTTGCTCCCGCTGAACTTGGCTGCATCCGTTGCCATGATTTTGGAGCCTGTTCCCATCCAGCCTGATAGAGTTTCTTCGAATCCCGCATTCCCCAGCAGGTCCGCGGTTTCCTTCTTCAACTGCGCATATGCGTTATTCATGCCCGTTATAGCTGACGAAAGCTCGGCTCCCGTGGGAGACGATTGTCCGCGTACCGCCTGCGCGGCTGCTACGGTAGCCTGCACCTCCTGAAGCGGAATAGCGGGATACACGACATGAGGCTTGTTGCCCACCTGCAGGGCATAGTTGCCTGCACGTGTTTTCTTGGTGGAAACAAGCGCATATTCGTATACGGTTGCCGCCTGACCTTCGGTTACTGTCCAGGGGGCTTCCACCTCCGTTAACCGCTCGAAGCCTCCCTTCATGATTCTGTTGCGGTACACGGGCTGGGAGGGCTGATACACCGCATCCGGCTTCGTATCGAAATTATGTCCGGGCACCCAATCGGCTCCATATTCGTAAGCGCCGATATCCGGCGCCGTCCCGGTATATCCGTCCGTAATCCCTTCGATATGCTGTCCGTTATTCCGGGCGGGAGAGTCCGCCGACAAGCGGAAATCATAGCCGGAGCGATTGACGAACAACGGATCGGTGCTTCCTTCAATATTGCTCTCCCGCACCATATCCTCGCTGAACTCATAGGAGCCGGTGAGAATATTATTCACGAATTGTCCGCCGTACATATCCGTCCGGTACACGTACCCGTACATCCCCGTGTTCCCGATAAGCGTATTGTTGTACACCAGCATGTGAGTGCTGGGTGTATTCAGCCTAAGCGCCGCCCCCACATTCCACACCACATTATGGTGAATGAGATAGTTGGTGCTGCTATTGTCCGGGTAGATGCCCTCCCCCAGCGTCTCCGCCTTGTTGTCATGAATCCAGTTGTACCTGATCTCCGTATTGTCACCGTCAAAGCAATAGCTGTACAGCATCCCGATATCATTGACCAGGAGTCCCGCATTGTAAATATGGTTGTATTCGATAATATTGGCTCTGCCGCTGATGCTGACGCACATTTTTCCCGAATCATAGATGGAGTTGTAAGCCAGCAGATTCCGGTAGCCGTACATGTTCACGCTGGCTCCGTTGCCCAGATAGTTGGTGGAGTGGATCTCATTGTTGATGATCCGGTTGCGGCTGCCTGCAACCTCTATCATGGCGTTGGGGGAATAGGCCAGGATACTGTTCCTGATCACATTGTCGTTGCCCGACAAAACCATGGGCTGCGATACATACTCCACCTTCAGGCCGTCCAGCTTCAGGAAGTTCCCCTCTGCCGTATCCACCCCGGCGGCATACATCTGAATGCCCGACAGCTCAATGTGGGAGAGGCCGCGCAGGACGAAGGCATAATCCCTGGCCTTGGCCTCGACAGTCACCGAGCCGGGCTCGAAGCTTTCTGCCGCCATATACAAGGTGCCGTTAGCCTGATCGTAATACCATTCCTTATCCGCATCCAGGGCCTGCCGCGATCCATAGAGATAATACTTGTTGCCGGCGCGGGGGGTATAGAAGGTAGACTCGCTTAACGGCAGCTGATTGAACGTAAGCCCACCGGCAAGTGTATAGCCGGTGACCGTGGCGGACTGGAGCACCCAGCCGTCGCCGCCCTTTACCATCACCTTGCTCCCTGTCCAGGCTCCGTCCGGCTCCGTCAGATCACTGTCCTTCAGTGTGGTCAGAGAGCCTGAATCCATCACCGCCCAATCGGGATGCAGCATATCCCGTCCTTCGGGGAGGTTGGGCCATCTGGCCTCAGTCGCCTGCTTGCCGTTAATGAAGACCTGATTGGCATCGCCGAAGCCCAGATGAACGCTGGCCTTGTAGATATCTCCCGAATCAAGCGCCCAGCCGGCAACAGGGTCCGCTCCGCTGACCGTGACGGACTCGCCGGGATAGGCAGCGAAGCGGATCGGCTGTTCCGCAGTGCCGGAGACTTGCACACTAACCTGCTCATAATAAATCCCTTCCCGGATATAGCAGGTATCTCCGGCAGTCATCATATCCGCGGCCTTCTGGATGCTTCTCCAAGGATGCTGCAAGGAGCCGTCGCCCAAGGTATCGCTGCCGCCCGCAGCCACATAGTACGTATTATTCATTCCCGGGATGCCGGATAAGGCTGTCAGATGAATCCGGTACTCGTTTACGGTGACACCATCCTCGGCGGTCACTTGAATGACTGCAGTGCCGGGCAAGTCCGTGACCTGTTGCACCTGGAGCGCAGCCCCTTGATTGTTAACGCTTCCAATCACATGCGTATCTGGTCCTGCCTGCGTGCCATAAGGCAGCGTCACGCTGTATTCCAGCCGGGACGGCGTGAAGCCCGCCAGAGGATTGCCCCCCACTGTAATCCCGGATAAGCCTGCATCATTGCTGGCGGTTCTCCTGCTCATGTTGACGGCATAGGTGCGTGCAGTAAGACCGTCCTCTGCGGTTACCAGCACCTGGGCCTGCCCGGGCAAGTACGCAGCCTGTGTCACACTGACCTGGGCATATCCGTTATCAGCGGCCACAGCCTGGACCTCCGTCGCCGGTCCGATGGCGGTATTGGCGGCCAGCTCCAGCTCATACGCCAGGGTATCGGGATCGAAGTCCGGAAGCTCCACCGCGCCTACGGACAGGGATTGCAGCGCGGCGTCATTATGCTTGTAAGCCGCATCCGCTTCATAAGTGATGCTAACCTTGCCCAATAACGGCTCCGAGGTAATGCCGTTGTTGTTCTGCGGTATGGGGATCCGCAGATAGCGGGCGTTCAGATTGTTCACATATGCCGTATCCAGACTATAGGTGATTTTCCTCCAGCTGCCGGAGGTTGTCTCCAGGGGAGATGCCGCTTTTTGGGCCCAAGTGTAAGTTGCATCATCCGCAGAAACATAGAATTCCATAACACCGGTGTTGTAGAAATCACCCAGAACATACATCTCCATCACAGCGGATTTAATTTTCCCATTAACCTTGTAATAGACAAAGGTCGTACCGGTTTCAGTACGCTTCAGGAGGCTCCCGTCCCCGTTGAATCTGGGAAGCTCGGCTTCAGTCGGGGTAAAGACAGCAACCGCTTTGTTCGTTTTGTAGAGCTTCGACAGATCTTTCAGCTCATCCACCATGACGATGGTTCTGCCTGCGGCCCCCGCCGTCGGAAGCTGCCAAACCAGCATAGTCCATATGAATACAAAAGAACACAGGCATATCATTACTTTTCTGAACATTACTGATACCCTCCCTATTGAAATGAACTGGCCAAAAAGAATACCCTCCCCCTATTCCCGGCTTGCCGGACAAGCATCTGTCATTTCATACACGCCCCAGGAGTCTGTCCGACGGAGCAGTTATGGTGAATCCCTATTCATCAGGCAACATTCACCGGTTTCCTTTCGTCGGACAAACTCTTAGACGCCTTCAATATGCACTGACTTCTCCAAAGTGATATACTCCGTATTGGCTGCTCCTGTGTTGTCATTCTCCATCACAGCCACACAGGCGTCCCCGCTTAGACAAATGCCGTGCCATACACCCTTGCGGACATTGTAGACCCTCTCCGGCTCCATAGGCACACTCTGCAATTGCATGCCAATAACCAGCGTAGCTGCTCCCGACAGCAATATAAACACTTCATCGGTCAGCAGATGACGTTCCAGCCGGGAAAACCGGCTGTGATCCAGCCTGTTCATATAACGGATCACAGCCACCCGCCAATTATTGAAGCTGACCAGAGGTTGATAGCCCTCTCCTCTATAGGAGAGAATCTCCACTCCGGCAACTTCTCTGCGGTCAATTCCCTCACTCATGACGATACAGGCTTCCCTTCAATGGTGAAAATATGGTCCGGGTCCATATCCAGCTCTGCCCATTGAATGGTCAGGGCTTCATTGAGCACGGAGAGCGCCAGCTTGCCGTCTGCCATAATATCAAAGCCGGCAAATTGACGGTGGTCCCGCTTCTCCCAACTGATGATGGTGCCTCCCCTGGGCGTGGGCATGGTAAAGATATTCAGCAGCTCGCTTGAATCTTTCCGGCCATAATTCAGTTGCTCCACTTGCCCGGCCTTCAACCGCAATGTGGCATAAGAATAAGGCTCCACCGTAAAGGTCACCCGGTTCCCCTCCGTCTGCGCCCGGCGGTCGGTATTTTCCTCCACGATGTTCGTGTATACGGCTTCTTCCACTTCAACGGGAAGGGTGACAGAGGCAGTCGTTTGAGCTCCTGACAGCTCCATGAACCGGATGATCAGACCATTCCGGTCCTCCGCAGGCTTCAGGGTAAGCAGCCGCACATTGGCTTGATCCACTGTGATCATGCTCTGTTCCCGAGCGACAGCTCCCGCTCCAGCCAAGGGCGGATACAGCTTCTTCAGATTCCATTGCGGAACGCAGTCCTTCCAGCTTCCTTCATAAGGCAGGATGGACAGGTGGTACTCCCCGGAGCAATCCTCCAATGTGGAGTAGTTCAACTGGTTGGTGCGGTTTGAGGCGGCATATAAGAAGATGCTGGAGCTCTCCCACGCTTGCCTGCTGGAAAACCGGTTGTAATGAATGCCGCCCAGATGAAACACCGGCATTTCCTTGGTGAACAGAGCCACCCCGCCTTCGTCCCCTTCTGCGGCAACCCAATTCTGGGGAATGACGTAATCGTTCGTATGGATGGCCAGTCTGTCCTGAGCTTCACAGACTACCCCGCCTGCAAGCTCGGTATAAAATTTGTAATGGGGCACGTGAAAAGGAAAAGCAAAGAAAATGTTCTTCTTATACCGGTCATAGAAATCTCCCGTCAGACATTGGGCCCGGCTGAATGCAAAATGCACATCGATGTTTTTCTCATGCTTGTAGAAGGTGATGGTATTGCGGATCAAAGCCCCGCTCTGCTCTTCGTATCCTTCTGCCACCAGGGAAACCGCCAGGGGGCCGGTCAGGATGGAATACGAGGTGTTGATATGCACATCAACATGGGTTTCGGCATTGCTCATCTTCTCCCGGGTGGTGATGTAGATGAAATCCCCCAGCTGATAAGGAGTATATTCGTCCAGCAGCTTCTGCCCGCTAACATTGTCCACAATATTGCGGATTTTCCCGGAGTCGCCGTCCAGCAGCACGGTATAAAATCCCGTATCTATGCGGTTATGCCCGATTCGGGCGAAGCATGCTTCTTCCCCGGACACAGCAGCCTCCGTTGCCAGCGGCCTCGCCCCAAAGGCGGGAAGCTTCAAGGGAGCTGTAAGCACCGCATCCTCCAACTGCTGGTACTCCACATCCGCAGGCACCTTGCCCTCCAAGACATCCAGGGGAAGCTTTACCATGACCTCCTGCTCATAAGGAAGGGGATTCCATATATACACCCCTTCTCCATCAGCGCCCAGGGATTGAACGATGACCTGCTTCACATTCGCCTCGGCTCTCAATGCCGTTTGTTCCTTGATCAGCTTCAGATTGTATTTGTGCATGATAACCGGATCTTTAATGGAAGTTGCCCAGCAATGATCGTCGAATTCATGCATCTTCCACATGGCCTCATCCAACTCAGCCTTGGGGTACTCTTCCTTCTGACCGGTTAAGCAGCGGACCGTGGACAATGCTTCCGCTGTCCCGAACATCGCCTCAGCGTTTCTTTTGGCTGCGAACCAACGGGGGGCGATGGTGGCGAAATCGGCCCACTGGTCGGTGATATCCCCGGAGAACTCAGGCAATTGGCTGCCGAATTGATCTTCGATGTATCCCATGAAGGCATCCGGCAATCCCATCTCGAATACGGGATACTGCCATTTGCTCTGCATGGCGTCGATGACTTGCAGCAGCACCGTGCTCGGCTTTCTCCTGTCGTAATAATAGGATACCGGCAGCAGGTCGTAAGGCACCTCACCCAACTGCTCCACCAGACCATCGATGGTTCTCTCGATATTCCCCTGCCTCGGCTCCGCGCGGAACTCATCGCTCTCATAATACCAGGAGGTATCGTGAATCACCTGCCGCAGATCGTCCTGCATATAATGCCGCTGGGTCCACACCAGCAGTCTGTCCTTCCCGTTGGGGGCCACCCACCAGAAGCACTGGGGCAGCTTCACGTGATCCTTGCTGTCGCGGAAATCGTTGGGCAGACTGAGCAGATACCGGATTCCGGCGCCCCGGTACGCGCTTACCGCCGACCAGGTTACACCGGACAGATCGGCATACACCGCCGTTTTGGGATCAATCCCCCACCTCTCACGGGCATAGATCCGGGCATAATAAGTGGAGCGGGGCAGCTCTTCATACCCTTGCCAGTGGGTGTGTGTGCCGCAGTGGGGAGTAGCCAGCCCAATATGGCCGCTGTCGAAATAATCCTTCAATCTCCTGAACTGCGCCTCATCCCGGCAATTCTCGAACGCTTTGAGCCACCAGTAATGCTCGATCACATATTTGTACCGCTTGTCGCTGTCCATGATGTCCATGGCAGCATCGAGAAAATCCGCGCATCCCTCCTCCATCTTGTTGACATACTCGCAGTATCCCAGGTCCTCATGAGAGGAAGTCATGAAGGATACCGTCCATTTTTTCACCGGCATAAGCCTGCACCGGAAGACCTGCACCTGTCCCAGATCATCGAAAAGCTCCAGCCGGCAATCCGCCGGTTCCGCTGCCTCGGGCAGAAGCAATTCGCAGGGACTGGTTACAAACTTCTGCCTGTCGCAGACCATCTTCCCATTTACATGCACCGTCAGATAAGAGTTGGACGTGACAATGTCCTCATGGAACAGGACCAGTACCTTGTTTCTTCCCTCTTTGTCGATAAAAACCGTCTGCTTGATTCCGCTAATCCGCAATGTGATCTCCTCCAAACCTGCCGGTTACTCATGTATATATGTTCTAATTCTGTCAGCCAGCCGGACCCCCATCATCAGATGCCCTTCCGTGGACGGATGCAGCAAGTCGGAGGTCAGACCGGATACATCCTCCAGGATATCCTTGCCGTCAATCCAGATGCAGTGGTCATTGCCGCATTCTTGATGAACCTCCCTCACCGCCTCCATGAACGCCATGGTTTTGGCGGCGGCGGAATCATCTCCATACATATGGTAATTGGGATAAATGGAGGTCAGAAATACATATTTGCCGGGGTGCTTGGTCAAGACGGCCTCCACCAGATAACGCGCACGTTCCTTTACGTCTTCCTTGGAGAAGCGGTCCTTCACCATATTGACGCCCAACTCCAGTAAGCAGAAGTCCCAACCGGATTGCTCCGCCAGATAATCGGCCACGCTTCTCTCCATCACACAGCTTCCGCCCATTCCCTTATTCAGAACATCCGCATTCAACAACCTTCCGGCTGTAAAAGTATACGAGCAGGAATTGACGAGGGTTGAACTGCCTTGCGTGATGGAGGAGCCGTATACCAGCATGTTGTGCTGTGGCATCTCATCCGGGCCGGGTTTTCTTACCTCAGCCCCGGCTGCATCGATCCCGCAGAAGACGACGCCGCAGTTTTGAAGATGAATTCTCCAGACATCCCGGGAAAACCCCTTCTGCCCCCAAAATTTCCGGTCAACCTGTGCAAAGCCAGGCGGGTCTTGCAGCATGATCGTGGTATAGGCGTCTTGCCGCAAGACATACCTTCCATAAAAATGATTGCCTTTGTAAACCAGGGCACTGCCCTCCTGAAACTCGGCAAACAGCGTAACTCTGGCATATTCACCCGGGGTAACGAACCGGATCTCGCACCCGTCCGCAAAACCGGCGGCATACTTCCCGGCAGGCTCCATGCCTGCTGCCGTCTCTGCCGGGAACCTGCACAACCGCCATCCGTTCAGATAGCTGCTTGGCTGCAAATGGGCATTGTGGAATAAAATATGTTCGATCATGAGCATGCTTCTTTCCTTATTTTGTCTTGCGCCAAGCGTCGATTTGCTTTTGGATTTCGGCGCGGACCTTCTCCTCGCCCGATTTGGCCAGCTTATCCTTGAAGTTCTTCATGGCTTTGGCAGGATCGTCCAGCCCGTTCTTGAGAATCACATAAAATTCCTTTTGGGCGGCCTTGATTTGGGTCAGCTCATTCTGAACCGGAGTCAGGTCGAAGGAGAAATCCACCATGGGATCAATCTCCGCCGCATCGTTCATCTTCTTGGTTTCCTCCCACACAGAATCGGACTGCTTGCCGCTGAAATAGGCGTTGAATTGATTGCCCAATTGCCAGGCGTCGAACTGGTAGGTATTGGCGATTTTTTCAACCCGGTTGTCGCCATTTTTCTTATAATCCTGATTGTCCAATCCGAATACCATGGTGTTGTACAGATCCTTATCGGTATTCATCAGTTCAAGGAGCATCAACGCCCGTTCCGGATTCTTGGAGGTACGGCTTACGGCATTCAAAGTGGATGTCAGGGTTGCTTTGGTGACGAACAGGGGTTTGGTCAATGGCTTCACCATAACCTCATATCCATACTTTTGCGCCAGCTCCACATCTGCACCGGGTTTGGCAACCTCGAATTGGGCAAACAGCTTGCCTGCCTTCTCCAGAGACTGGTCTCCCTCAGCGGCCGTGGCCACATTCTGCGGGAAGAATCCCTTCTGATACCATTGCCGCATCAGTTCATAATGCTTCACAATGCTGTCATCCGCGTACATGTAGGAGCCGACCTTCCACGTGTTGGTGTCGATCAGAAAATCCTCTACCCGTGGCGTAATGCCGGATTCTCCATACAGAGAGACGAACGGAATGCCGTACTTGACCATGACCAGATCCGGCTCCTGGGCCTTAACCTGTTCTAAGATAGGCGTCAGATCGCTTACACTTTTGACATTGTCCAGATTGATCTTGTACTTATCGATAATATCCTTGCGGAAGGACATTCCCTGAGGACCGCCTATCACCTGGTAATTATTCACGCCGTAGATTTTTCCGTTGACCTTCACGCCATTCCATACCTTCTCCGGCAGGACCGCCTTCAGCTTGGGCATCTTGGCCAGATAATCATCCAGCTGCAGATAGGCCCCTTTGCTTGCGTTGGACACATAGTTGTTCGACCAACTGGAGGTCCAGCAGATATCGAATTCCTCGCCTGCACCCATAATCAATTGCATCTTCTGGTCATAATCCCCCGGTTCCACGAACCGGTAGTCCACAGTTGCATTAATCTTGGCCTTGGTAATTTCATTGGCCTTGGCAATAACCGCCTCCGCGTTCTTGGGCTTGGTGCCTCTCAGATACCAGACCAGCTTTACCTCGGGCAAGCTTTGGGCGGTTGCAGCAGCCGTTGCCGTTGCCCCTCCGGCCGGGGGAGTCCCCGTTTCTCCTGCCGTATCCTTGCCCTGACAGCCTGCCAGCAGCATCGGCACAAGCAACGCACCCGTTGCGACAGCCCCCACTACCTTCTTCATTTGTTTCATTTGACCTTCCTTCTCTTTAAAATTATAGGTTTCATCTATATCACCGTTATCCCTTGATGGCGCCGACAGTAAGCCCCTTCACAAAAAACTTCTGGAAAAAGGGAAATACCAGCAGCATCGGACCCGTGGCAATGACCGCCATGGCCATTCTCATGGATTCCGTGGGAAGCGGTTGAGACGCAGTGAAGGTGATCATGCTGTTCTCAAAGCCCCGCGACAGCTCCTGGGCATTGCGCAGAATCGTCTGCAGCAAATACTGCAAGGGATACAGCTCGGAGTTGTCAACGAACAGCATGGCCTGGTACCAGGCGTTCCAGTTGGCCAGCAGCTGCAGTAATCCCACAGTGGCCAGCACCGGCTTGGATAGAGGAAGGATGATTTGATAGAAAATCTTGAACTCCCCAGCCCCGTCCATTTTTGCCGATTCTACAATGGCGTCGGGAATCTGGCTGAAGTTGGTTCTCATGATGAAAATATACCATACGTTCCCCAAAAGCGGTAAAATCAGCGCCCAGTACGTATTTCTCAGATGAAGATACTGGTTCATCAGGATATAATAAGGCACCAGCCCGCCGCTGAACAGCATGGTGAAAAACAGATAGAAGGTGATTCCCTTGCGGTATTTGAAGCTGCTTCTGGACAGGGCGTAAGCCGTCATGGAAGAGATAAGCAGATAAAGCACCAGCGCAACCACGGAGACAATAATCGTGACCTTGTAAGCATTCAGGATGGTGGCAGGACTTTCGAATATATATTTGTAGGAAGAAAAATCAAGCACCTTGGGAATAAGCCGAAAGCCGTATTTGGTGATATCCACCTCACTGGATATGGAAATGGAGATCACGGCCCACAAGGGGATAATAAAGGCAAGGGATACCGCTATAAAAAACAGATGAATCAGCGACATGGACAATGCCGTTTTCCGCTTGTTATAGGACAACATATTCGCATACCACCTCTTTCCTAAAGATTGGGTCAATCTACAGCTCTTAGAACAAGGCATTCTCAGCGCTGTGCTTGCGGACGATGGCGTTGGTGAGCATAACCAGAACGAACCCCACTACAGATTTATAGAAATCCGCTGCGCTTGCCATCGCGATATTGCCGTTTTCCCGGATCGCTCTGATCACATACGTATCAATGACATCCGTTGTGGAATACAGCATGGAGGAATTCATCGGCAGCTGGTAGAACAGGCCGAAATCTGCATAGAATATATGTCCGATGGCCAGAATAGTCAGGATAATCATGAGCGGATACAGAAAAGGAAGCGTAATCTTCATGGTGATCTGCCATCTGCTGGCTCCCTCCAAAGCCGCGGCTTCAAAGTATTCATGGTCAATGCCCATCAGGGTGGCATAATACATGAGAGTGGACATCCCCACCGTCTTCCAGATATACGCCACCGGCAAGATGAACATCCACGGCCTGGGCTGGACATACCAATCCAACGGCTCGAGCCCTAAGCTCACGAATAATTGGTTCAGCAGCCCCGATTGGGGATTCAGGAAGGAATACGCCATGTAGGCTACAACCACCCAAGACAGGAAGTGGGGAAAGAACATGGTCGTCTGGTAGACCTTGAGCATGGTTCTGCCTTTGATCTCAAATAACAGCAGGGCAAATGCTACTGGAACGACCAGTCCCAGCACAATAAACAGCCCGTTGTACCCCAGCGTATTTCTGGTGATGCGCCACACATCCGGAGATGTGAAGAAAAATTTGAAGTTCTCCAGCCCGATCCATTTGCTTCCCAAAATCCCCTCATCGAAACGGTAGTTCTTAAAGGCGACAATAATGCCGCCGATGGGCAGGTAATTAAAGATAAATACATAAATAACCATCGGCAGGGTGAGCATCAGCAGCGAAAAGTTTTTGCGGAAATCCTTGTATAGCCGCAGTATTCTGCCTGGTTTAGACGAGGTTGCATATCCGGGAACCGTATTTAGAATTTTTGGTGATTCCATTGTTCTCCTCCTATCCTGCGTGTTCAATTTGTCTTTCGTTCCGACTTGCAGCCCTCCTTCTACGTCCAATGATAGATGCCGGACCTTCGTTCGTGAAGACCAAAATCACAGCAATTCGTTATTTTCACGGTTCGATTTTTCATAACTAGTTCAAATCAGTCAACGAACCTTTTCCGCATGCCTGAAAGGGACTATAATAGGAATAAGCTTGGTAAGCGTTTTACCGGCTGTTGGATCCCGATCACTGCTACTTAAAGGGGCTGTACTATGTTTATCCAAAAGCTGAAGTCGCAAAAGTACTTCTTCCATTTGCTCATCACGATCACCAGTTTTTTTATTGCCGCCACGATGCTTTTATCGGGAACCCTTTATTCCGGCTTCAGGACATTCGGGGAGAATATCATCAACCAATCCAGCCAGGAGCTGTTGTCGGGGATTGCCAATAATGCCAGCTTCATCGATAAATATGCGTATAACTACAGCTCCGCACTGTTTAACAATCCCACCATCACCCAGCTCATGTTCGATTCGAATGTGGATATCTACGACACCTTAAGCAATATCCAGCAGATTCAGAATTACCTGCAGTCCGCTCCCTTCGTCTATTCCATCTATATTTATAATGCCAAGGAGGAGAGATATTATATTATCGGGCCCCATACCGATATTCTCAGTCAGGCAGACATGTACGACCAGGAAATCACCGGGATTCTGCAGAGCTCAACTGCCCTGCCGGCTTCCCCCTTCGCCAGAATGGTTCCCGTTTCAAGACTCAATCAGGATGCAACAGAGAATCTGTATACGTACTGGGTTTCCCAGTTGAACATGAAGCAGCAGTTGACCGGCAGTGTGGTTCTGAATGTGCGGACGAATTGGATCTTTGAGACGCTGCTGGCCTCCTCCAAAGATAAGATCAAGCGCAATTCCCATATCCTGATGGTCAACCCGGAGGGGCAGATCATGGGGGATTCAGACAACAAGCTGTTCTTGTCCGACCTCTCCGGGGAGCCTTATATAAAGCAGGTCCTCTCCTCGCCCGATGCGAGCGGCTATTTCGTCGAGCAGGTTAACGGGAGCAAGAGCGTGGTAGTATACTCGAATCTGGAGCAGCCCAATTGGCGGATCATCAATATCATTCCCTACCAGTACCTCTCCCGGTCCATCGACAAAATCGGCAGTATCACGCTGACCGTCAGCCTCTTGGTTTTCGGCGCCGGTCTGCTGATCTCCTATCTGTTATCCCGGCGGCTGTATTCGCCCATCCGCATTCTGCAGCAGCGGGTTGGAGAATTGCTCGGCACAGGTTCGGTTACAACGGCCACCGTCAACGAATTTCAGGATATTGAAAGCCATGTTTCCCAGGCGGTGGATCATCTGATGGCGCTCAAGCAGTTCAAGAACAGCAATATCAACCGGTTGAAGAGCGATTTCCTGAACAGCCTGCTTGCCGGCAAAGCATCCGTCGAGCAGCGGCTGGATGAACTGAACCTGCGGATCGCCGACAAGGGCCATTATATGATTGTGCTGATCAAATTGGACAACTACGCTGCCTTTATCAGCAACCGCTCCTCCATGGAGCAGGCCTCCCTCCGCTTTGCCCTGATGAACATCGCCGGGGAGTTGCTGTCTGCCCGTTTCCAGTGTGAGTCCATCGATTCCGGCGAAGATTTCTGCATCATGATTCTGGATACGCCCATCGACATTTATTCGCAGGAGCATGAAGCGGAGCAAGAGCTGGACCTTCTCTTGGCGGAGGTGCAGAAGGTGTATCATTCGTATTATCATATCACCGTCTCCTGCTTCAAGACGGAAACCTGCGGAAGCTTGTCCCAGCTTCACGAGCTGTACCACAAGGCCCGTCAATACGGCATGGAGCGGCTGCGTTACGGGCATGGCTGCTTATTGTCTTATCTGGAGCTTCAAGAACCGGCGCCGGAAGCCTTCGATATCTCCGATCCGTTGGTGGAGGATTTCCTGAATAAGATGAAGGGGCTGAAGCGGGAGGAAATTACCGAGAGTCTGAACCAAATTATGAAGAGGCTGTACCGTTGCGATTATAATACGAGCATGTGCCTGCTGTCCCATATCCTGTCCTCCTCCTTTAACTATCTGAACAGCCTGGACAAGAACAGAACCGTCAAATTTAATCTGTCCTTCCTGGCTTATCATAAAACCATCACCAGCATGGAAACGCTGGAAGAGATCAGAGGACTGATCCTGGGGCTGTTCGAGGGAGTATTCCTTCAATTGGAGAATTTCAAGGACGATCATTACAGTTTAATTGCTGAAAGCGCCCTGGCTTACCTCCATGAGAATTACCGGGATAAGAATCTGTCCCAGCAGCTCCTCGCCAACAAGCTGAAGGTCTCTCCGGTAATGCTCGGAAAGATATTCCGCGAGACTACCAACTCCTCTGTTGCGGATTATCTGAAAGAACTGCGGCTTGTGCGGGCCAAGGAATATTTGCGCGATACCCATTACAGCATCGACGAGATTGTCGAGGAAATCGGCTGGGGCAACACCAAATATTTTTACACCGCCTTCAAGCAAACCTACGCTGTAACCCCCATGGAATACAGGCTGAGCACTTCCCTGGAGAGGGACAAGGAGGGAAAGCGCGAATAGGAGGGGGAGACCCTCCTATTTCTCATTCCTATCAAGGCCAACAAAACGTGTTTGAGCTTACAAGCCATCCCTATCCCGGTAGTGAATGTTGCTGAAAATTTATTCACCGCTTTCCTTTCGTCGAACAGTCTCCTAGACTGCCCGTACTTATGAACCTGACGCTGCCTATGCTATGGGAGAGTGCTCATTGAAGGCGGCTTCTCCGAACAGGGCCTTCACCAGCATGGAGCAAGTGAAGGAATCTGCCGAGTAGCAGTCCACCAGCGTTTCGGCATAAGGCACTTCCTTCGTCAGATGGGGAGACAGCATGGAAATGTATACCGGCTGAATGGTGTCCGCATTCTCTACGGCCCACAGCGCCCTGGCACATTCCCCCTCCGGCCTTGTGGCGAACGGGAAGGTTTGGGAGCGTGCGCAGGCCAGCACCAGACAGGCATCCCAGCGGTGTCCCTTCTCCTCCAGATGGCGGATTCCCTCCAGACAGTCCCATCCGTCGAACCGTTCGACCACCGTTACCTCCAAGCCCCGGCTGCGAAGGTGCCCAATAACGCTGTCCATATGCCGTTCAACCGGGTGCGCAGAGGAAGTCCGGGCTTTTACCACAAGCACCCTGTTCACCTCCGCGCTTTGCAAGGGAAGCAGATTTCTCCGGTTGCGTCTCAGCGTAATGCTGCGTCCGGCAATTTCTTCGGCAAGAGTTCGGGCCTGCAGCGTGATGGTTTGCGAGTCCATGGGAGCCTGGTCTGAAAGCGGGGTGGCCTGTGACTCCATGGGAGCTTGGGCCTGAAACGGGATGGCCTGTGACTCCATGGGAGCTTGGCCCTGCCCACTTTCCTGAATCAGTCCCATCTCCCGCTTCATTCGCAATATCCGGGCTACGCTCTCCTCTAATCTCTCCGGTTGAATCTGCCCTTGCACAATAGCCTCTTCGATAACATCAATATAAGCAGGGCCGGGCCAAAGCACCAGATCTGCGCCGCTGTTCACGCAATCGATCATTCGGCTGCGGTAATCTCCCCAGCCGGTAAATCCGCCCATGTTCAAGGCATCCGTAACTGTTACTCCCCGGAATCCCAGTTGTTCCCGCAGCAGCCCGTTGACGATTCTCCCGGAGACCGTTGCCGGCCGGTGCCGGTGCTTCTCCTCATCCCATGGGTCCAGCCAGGGCAAGGCAATATGCCCCAGCATAACGGTGCGCACTCCCGCGTCAATGACCGAGCGGTAAATTGCACCGTACTTCTCCTGCCAAGACTCCTCGGACAAGCTGTTGACCGATGTCATGACATGCTGGTCGATGCAATCTATCCCGTCCCCGGGGAAGTGCTTGGCGCAGGCAGCCATTCCATGCTCCTGCATGCCTCTGATCACCGCCGCCACAACCCGCCCTACGGCAGCCGGGTCGTTCCCTGCGGTTCTGGTCCCTGTAAGCGGATTGGCGTCATTGAGGTCCAGATCCGCCACGGGGGCCAGGTTCCAGTTGAATCCGGCCATACGCCCTTCCAACGCGGTATATTGGCCGAAGCGGTAGGCCAGCTCCGTATCTGCCGCCGCCCCCAACGCCAGCATCCCGGGCATGCGGGTAAGGGTGGATACGGCTGACCCAGCCCCCGCTTCCAGATCTCCCGTCACCAGCAGGGGAAGCCGGCTATGCTGCTGAAAGAGCTGCACCAGGTTCGCATACATGCCGGTGTCGCCGTACGCCTGGTGGATTACCTCGCCCCCGATGAACAATCCGCCTACGGGATAGCGGTCCAGAAAGTCCGCCACCCGGTCTTGATCAATCCCCTGAAGCAGATCCCGGCCGAATGCATGCTCCACGTGCTGAACAATGGTCTGTCCGATCTTCTCCCGCAGCGTCATCTTGTCCAGCATGCCCTGCACCCAACGGCCGCAATCCGTCTCATTAGCCTCATTGGCCTCATTGCGCCATGTCATGGTCATTCACTCCAGTTCTTTTTTGGACAGGCAATAGCCGCCCTACCCCCACAGCATAAGATCAGGGCTCCCTGGTGTAAAGGACACATATGCAAAAATAGTCCACCCGGTGGTTCGAATTGCAGCATGGAGTTGGAAATTCCGTTTTGCTCTCTTTGTTCCCAAATCAGAGAAACGTTTCTCTTCAGCTCATGCCGCTTCCTGTCTCTGCGCGGCGGGCTTGCGGAAATCTATTCACTTCCACGAACCTGCCCTCCCGTTATTTGGGGGGGGGAGGAGGCATAAAGAAAGCGGCAGTAACCGATCTCAGCGGCATTCTTCATCAACTCAAGATTTAACCATGCAGCAAGTTCATGGAACGGTTTATCGGCAAATGGCCATCTTGTCCGATTGCCCGAAAGAAATTCATCATTCGGCAGCTCCGTCAATGCGGCGCCTGTGAGGTGAATGTCAAGAAGCTGCCAAGAAATTTGAAACTGAAATTGCAGCGTATTCTGGATACAGTCCGTTACCTGCTCCAAATGTTTGCCGTCCAGCATGATTCCTCCACTTTTAGCAGGCTGCCGCCATTTTTATTTGAGCCAATATTCCCGGCAATCGTCGGCTAAGACGATAATTTTTTTCTTTTCTTTCGGAGGAAACTGCTTCAGTTTTAAGGGAGACAGGCTTTCGAATGCTGCTTTCAAGATTTGATTTTTCTTGTTCCGTGGTGAGATAGCGGTCATCTATCATTGTTGCTTGGCAATGAATCGGAGCAATTGCCTCTTCAGAGGCGTGGGCCTTCTCCATTGCCAGTTCATATACGACCATTTCCACTTTCCCCCATGGCAGTCCCGCCTCGCTCTTACTCATAGCGGAAAAAATTTCCGTTATCCCGGCAAAATCTTCAATATTCGCGTGTTTAACGGAAATTTTTTCCGCTATTCCCTGCTGATCCCTCCAAAACAGGCATATTCACCTGGCTTTGAGATGGCGTAAAATAGTTTGTGTAAGGACGGGGAAGTCTAGCAAACGACAAAAAAGTAGGGTATTCTTGGGATTGCGAAGTCACCAAAGAAGGAGCCCTA